>JBOFPH010000056.1:0-47662 GCA_051659845.1 Fimbriiglobus sp.
CTAAGGTCGGCCAAACGGCCTGGCCAATCGAACCGCCATTACTCGGCACCGCAACCGGGTGAGGAAGTCGACGATCATCCGCCTCCAGTGCTTCGACATACGCCATAGTCTGTCCCCAAGGCAATCGCCACTCGCCCGAAGCCTCGAACGACGTTGGAACATCGTCTGCCCAGAATGCAACTCCGTTCCGCATACGCGCTGGTGTCGTTTCGAGGCGGGATACGCGAAGCCGAGTTCGCTCGCGGTCAAAGTATAAGGGCATCAACCCAGTCTCGTTCATAGACCATGCCTATGACATTGTCGGTGTAGAGGTGTAGACGACTGCGGTACGAACTGGAGGACTGTGGGTACATTGACTCCGAAAACTACCACCCTCCGAACGATCCCACTCAGCACCAGCGCGGCACCCGGTGAGTTGCGGACACAAGACAGCACCTACAGAACACCACCGCAGGCCGAGCAACGAGCGACACCCTCAACGAAGGATAACTTGCACGCCTCACAGTGGACACGCTCGTCGCCCGCAGCCATCGTCACCAGTTTCTCGGCGAGTTCGGCTTTGACGCCCGCGTTCAGGAGTTTGGTGCGGGCCATCTGCACCGGCGTGCCACTCTCCAAGTCCGCCCGGATCGAGTACAGCATCTGCTCGGCCTCCGAGGGTGGCTTGTAGTCCAGCACGGTCGGCTTGAACTGACCTTTGCAACCCCGACACTGAACGTAGTCGCCGTGATGCTCGGTCTCGAACAGAGGGATGAAGTACAGGGTGAAATAGGTCGCGACCCGGAATAGCCGGTAGCTCTCCTCGGAGTTGCACTGAGGACAATGGAATTCCCCCGACTCCTGCTCAATCTCGCGACCCCGAGACCCCCAGATGATCATGCTCTACCTCCCAGTATGATTGTCGCCCAGGCACCTTGATCACATCTTCGTCATCTTAACAACGAAGCAGGTGTTTGGCGATAGTGCCCGACCATGTTCCCGGTGTTGTGAGCGGTCTCAAATACCTCACTGGTGTGCTCACCCTCGAATGGCACCACCATTCACGCGGAGCGTTTGGCCGGTGATGTAATGGCTCCGTGGGTCGGCGAGCCATTTGGCGGCATGAGCGATATCGGCAGGCAGTCCCCAGGTTTGCGTCGGGGTCTCTCGGCGAACGCGCTCTTGCCAGACGTCGCTGGCGGTCTCGCCCCACGCTGTGCGGATCCAACCCGGGGCGATGCAGTTCACGCGCACCTCGGGGGCCAAGCTCACCGCCAGGCTGCGCGTGAAGGCCATGATCGCCGCTTTGACGGCGCCGAAGAGTTGACCGCTATCGCCTTCCATTCCCGTCTCGGCTTGGTCCCAACCGATGGTGATGATGCTCCCCGAGCCACGAGCTTTCATACGCTCGCCAAAGGCGCGACCAAGCAGCATGGTCGTCGTGAGATCGACACGAAGTAGCTCTTCGAGTTTCCTTTCAAAGCCCCACTTGGCCGCATCCCCCGTGAGAGTATCCGCGCCCGCATTCAACACGACGACATCCACCGGGCCGCCTTGCCAGGCCAAACCAGGAAGAGCGTCGACAAACGCGCGGTCGTTGAGATCGCCCGCGATGTAGTTCGGCTCGGTGCGTTCGCGTCGGCCATGCCGCAGGACCATGGCTCCACTCGCTTCGAACTTGTTGGCAATCTCGGCTCCGATGCCTGCGGTCGAACCGGTGACGAGTGCCTTGAGACCCACGAGTTCTGAGGTGCTCTGTGTTTGTGGCAGGTAAAGCCGGACTCCTTGGAAGTCCGGAAGCTCGTCGAAAAGCTCTTGAATGGACTTTTTCAGCATGGGGTGCAAGAAGAGTGGATCGACTTCCACGAGTGGAGCCAGCACAAACGCCCGCTCGTGGAGCCGCGGATGCGGCACGACCAAACCAGGTGTCTGGATGACTTGGTCACCATAGAAGAGCAAATCAAGATCGAGCGTCCGTGGGCCATCCTTCACTTCGCGGACTCGGCCAAACTGAGCTTCGATTCGATGCAAGAATGCCAGCAATTCTGCCGGATCGCGGCGAGTGTCGAGTTCCACGACACCATTCAAGTATGCGCCCTGCCCCGCTGGCCCACCGACAGGCTGAGTCTCGTACCACTCACTCACCGCCACCACCCGCAAGCCCGGTTCGGCTCGCAAGCGCGAGATCGCCTGATGCAGTAACATCTGTCGCTCGCCGAGGTTACTTCCTATTCCCACAAAGACACGAGGCATAACATCTCCAGATTTGTCTAATACAGAGTGGATTCTACAGATCATTGTGCGTGAATGGCTCATATGAAATCAGAAGCCAAACACTGGAAACACTCCTCGGAAACACACGGTCACTTCACGAATATTACATTTTCCACTGCTAGAAATAGGGCTTGTCTTAAACCATATTAGGAGACTCTCATGCTACGTCGAAAGGGTTTTACCCTCATCGAACTGTTGGTTGTGATTGCGATCATTGCCATTCTGATCGGCCTGCTATTGCCAGCTGTTCAGAAGGTCCGCGAAGCGGCAGCCCGCGCCCAGTGCCAAAACAACTTGAAGCAAATCGGCTTGGCTTACGCCAACTACGAAAGTGCTTTTGGATACTACCCTGAAGGCCCTTACGATAGCGACCCTTCACTTCAAGCCAGCCCTTCCGTTTATGATGAATTCCCCCCGACCTACGGCAACACTCCTTGCTGTAACTCGGCGTCGCCAAAGGGCTACAACCAGTTTTTCCGCATTCTGCCACAGATTGAACAAGACAACATCTTCCGCCTCGTGGATCAAAACATCACCCCTGGGACTGTTCCTGGTGCTGTGACCACGCAAATCGCTCAGTCCATCGTCAAGACTTACTACTGCCCAAGCCGTCGTGCTCCTGGGCTCTTCGGTTCGAACAACTCCGGTCGCCTCGACTACGCGGGTTGCGCGGGGATTTACCAAGGCTCGCGCCTCGAATACTTCGGTGGCGGCGCCCCAACGAACTCCATGTACCTCGGCGTGCCTCCAGCACCGGTTGGCTTCACACCTGAAGGCGACGAACGTGCCACACCAAACCTCGGCAACTTCGCCACCCGCAAGGGCTACCTCGTGAACCCCGTCCGTGGTGCGAAGCGTCGTGTCGCTGACGTCACCGACGGTGCCTCGAACAGCATCATGGTCGGCGAAAAAGCCATCGCTCAAGGGCGTGAAGGCTTCGAAGGTGGCGACAACGAAAACTGGCACAACAGCGGTTGGGACGAAGACAACGTCCGCTGGCACTTCATGCCAAGCGCAGACAACGATACTGTCAACACCCCACCTTGCTTCCCACCAGGCACCACGGGCTGCAGTGGTTCGAGCATCTGGCGCCGGAACTTCGGTTCCCGCCACTCGGGCGGCTTCAACGCGGTCTTCGGTGACGGTGCTGTTCGCTTCATCAAGTTCAGCATCACGCCAACGACCATGATGTACCTCGCTGCCATCGATGACGGCATGCCTATCGGCGATTTCTAACCTGGGAGATGTGATGAAATTGACACTGAAAATGGGACTTTTGCTCGCATTCCTTGCAGCACTTGGCTGCGGTGGTGGTGAGAGCAAAGTGGCGGACAAACCATCGGACGAGGCCATCCGCAAAAACGAGGCCGCGAACAAAGTTGTCGACGATGAAGAGCGTCAAAAGCCTGTCAAGAAGGGTCGCTAAATTTCAAAACCTCTCAACCCACGGATATCCCGTGGGTTGATTTTTTTCGGCTGGTTCAAATGGATTCATTGGAGAGTTTGAAGAGGCACGACCGCAAGGGAGTGATTTGTCGAAGTCTCCCAACTTTGAACCACACCATTTTCTCATCTCGATAGAAAGCACACCCATGAATCGCTGCATTAAAGCCTCCTTCCTCGCTCTGATCCTTCTGGCTCTGGGATGTTCTCAACAGCCCGCATCGAGTGTGCCTTCGCCACAGACCAACACGAATGGCACGGGGGCGAGCGCCGCACCGAAGCCTGCTGTTCCGGATGAAGAAACGCATCAGGTGCTGAATCCGAAATACGACTTCTGGGCGAAGCACAAGCCAGGGACTCGGGTCATCTTCCAAGAAACGACCGTGAACCCGAACAAAGAGAAGAGCACGATCCAAACCGCTTACCTGCTCAAAAAAGTGGAAGCAGCCTCATTGGTCGTCGAGGTGACGAGTGAAATCAAGGCTCCGGATGGCACGATCGTTCCTTCAGGTGCTCTGGAAATGGTGATCCAACGGAATGCCATCGTCCCCAAGAAACGCACCGCTGCAGACCTCGGCAAACCCGAAGGAACCGTCAGCGAGAAAGACGATACCATCACGGTGCTCGGCGTGAAGTATCCCGCAAAACTCTACCGCTCGAAAGGCCGCGTCGAAGCGGGCGAGACGATGACTGAGACTTGGATCGTCGAAGGCATCCCAGGCGGCATTGCCAAGTCCGTGCAGACCGTCGTCCCCACCCAACGCACCGTCACCGGTGAAATCACCGCAATCCAGAAGCCATAGTTATCGATGACGTTTCCTGCTCTTCAAAGTCCATAGTGGACCTGCACCAAGAACAGCCCTTCGGGGGGGACATTCATCCCGGCTTCGCGGCGGTCGAGGGCGGCGAGAATGCGGGCGACTG
The DNA here is from genome assembly GCA_051659845.1 of Fimbriiglobus sp. Classification (GTDB taxonomy): domain Bacteria; phylum Planctomycetota; class Planctomycetia; order Gemmatales; family Gemmataceae; genus Fimbriiglobus. The sequence continues at coordinate 4,621 of JBOFPH010000056.1, forward strand.
ACTCCGGGGGCCATTCGCGGCGACCGATTTTGATCAGCGTTCCCGCGATGCCTCGGACCATGTTGTAGAGGAAGCCGTCGGCTTCCACTTCGATGTGAAGCCGACCTGGCTCGACCCGCTCGACCGCAGCGTGGAACATCGTGCGGATGCTGGAGAGCCGGTTGGGATACTCGGTCTCGAAGCTGCGGAAGTCGTGTCGGCCGAGCAGGAACTTGGCCCCCGCATCCATCGCGGGGACGTCGAGGATCTTCCAGCTATGCAGAGCATACCGGCGTAAGAAGGGATCACGGAGCAGGCCATCGTTGATGACGTATCTGTACCGTTTCGAAGTCGCGTCTTTGCTAGCACAAAACGACTGTGGCACATCATCGATCGACAACACCGAGACATCCTCAGGCAGCCGAGCATTGACGGCTTTCACCAGCGTGCGGCAATCGAGGTACGTTCGGGAATACAGGTTCACGACCTGGGCGAGGGCATGGACCCCGGCGTCGGTGCGGCCCGAGGTGTTCGCCCGCACGACCGCATCGCAGGTGACCCCGCGCACGGCGGCTTCGAAGGTCTCCTGGACGGTGCGGTAGCCGGGTTGCGTCTGCCAGCCTTGGAACTCCGTGCCATCGTAACGCAGCACGAAACGCAGGTTCCGCAGGGCGTTACTTCGCGCGGACGAGGCCACGTTTCACCAGTTCCACAGCACATTGCACGGCATTCGTCGCAGCCCCTTTGCGGAGGTTGTCGGCCACGAGCCAGAGGTTGATGGCGTTGGGGTTGGAGGGGTCCTGGCGCACCCGGCCGACGTAGGTCAGGTCGGTCCCCGCGGCGACGATCGGTTGCGGGAACTCGCCGGATCGCTCATCCAAGAGCTTGACACCCGGTGCCTTTGCCAAGGCCGCCTTCACGGCGTCCAGGCTCACGGGGCTGGCGAACTCGATATTCACCGACTCCGAGTGCGCCACCTTCACCGGCACCCGCACACAGGTGGCACTGACGCCAATCGACGCATCGCCGAGGATCTTTTTCGTCTCGTGAACGACTTTGTTCTCCTCTTCGGTGTAGCCGTTGTCGTCCAGCGTCCAGTCGAGGGTAATCACATTGCCGGCCAGTTGGGCCTTGTGGGCCGTGGGCTTGGGCACCGGTTGCCCGGCAGCAAAAGGCGTCAGTTGGGCTTCAAAGTCCGCGAGGCCTTTGGCCCCCTTGCCGGACGACGACTGGTACGTGGAGACCACGATCCGCTTCACCGCAGCCAATGCCCGCAGCGGTTGAATGGCAACACAGAGCGGAATGGCCACACAGTTCGGGTTGGCGACGATGCCCTTCTTGATGTGGTGCAGGGCCTCACCATTGACCTCGGGCACGACCAGTGGGCAATCGGGGTCCATCCGCCAAGCGGACGAGTTGTCGATGACGATGGCCCCGGCCTTGGCCGCGATCGGCGAGTATTCCTTGCTGACACTCGAAGGCGTCGAGGAGAGCACAATCTGCACTCCTTCAAACGCCTGAGGTTTCAAAGCTTCGATGGTGTGGTCCTGGCCTTGGAAGTGAACCTGTTTACCGGCCGATTTCTCCGAGGCGAGGAACTTGATTTTCGACGGCCGGAAGCCTTGTTCCGTAATCACTTGGCGAATCAACTCGCCAACCGCTCCCGTCGCCCCCACCACGGCCAAACTCACGTCCACAGCACCACTCCTCACATCATCAAAACAACTTCCACCATGCTACCACTCCCACCTCACCCTGACGAGGCGAACCCGCACGACCGAGATGGAACGATGGAACGGATTCATCTGGATCTGGCCAATATCCGCATGCTGGCATCGAATCAGGGAGAACGAAAGGTGGATGTCATGGCGAAGAAGTCGTTGGGTGAGCAGTTGGAAGCGATGTCCCATCATGGGCGGGTTCGCACGGCCGTGGAATGGGGGCGACAGTCCGTTTCGGATCCCATACTGGCGAAAGAACTGCGGTCCTGGGAAGCCGGTGGTTTCATGCTGCGGCTGATGGCCGTGTATGCGAGTCACGGACACCGCGATACCGCCACTCTCGTGAGGCTCACCGCCGATGCCTCCCGGACGATCGCCGGACTAGCGTTTCACACCCTTGGCTATGTCGGGAATGATGATGCCCTGCTGGAGGTGTTGCAGACGTTGCCTCGCCGTCGAGCATCGAAGGTGTTGTTTCGCTTGCGGAAGTCACGTGGGCCGGTCGTCGATCGCTATCTCGAATCGCTCGTGACATCCGGAGAAGCGAGCGTCTGGCCGTTGATCCCATTAGGCAGCCACGCAGTTCTGGATCGGCACTTCACACAAGCCGCGGAGTTAGGTGGACGGACGTTTTGGAAGCGCCTGGCGGTGCTGCATCCTCAGCGAGCAAGCCTCGAACTGCAGAAGCGATTGAAGGCCGCGAAGAAGCCGGATGGCCAGTTGTTCTATGCCGCGAACCTCGTGATTGATCTCCTCTGCAAACGCTCACCGGAGTTGGCACTGGAACTTGTGTTAGCGTTGCAGCCACATGTCGGTTTGGCCAAGATTGACATCTACGATCTGGCACGTCGTCTGCCGGTCGAGGTCGCGGATTTACTGTTGAAGGATCGCGAGACGGCTCACGTGAACTTCTCGTTTGTCGTTGAGAAGCTGGGTGTGAAGCGGATTGTTGCAATTTGCCGCAAGCACTCCGCGTACTTACCGAACCCCAGCGACTGGCTGCCAAAACTCCCCACTGCGGACCGCGAGAAGGTCTACCGGGAACTGGGGCCAAGTTGGACGACGGCGAAGGGCCAAGTCTCGCAAGACATCATCGCCTGTTTACCCGCGAAACTCCGAGTGCGTGAAGCGGAGCGGATGCTAGCTCTCCCGAACCTGGCCGCACAGCCATTGCAACGGCTGCCGTATGCGGGGTTGCTGACTTGGGAAGGCGTGCAAAAGGGGACCGAGAACTGGCTGGGGCACCCCGAAGCCGAGTATCGAGCGGCATCGCTGGAGGCCTATTGTCGCTCGACCCGGTACGACGGTTCTCAGCTCGGTGGGTTAATCGAGTTGTTGAAGGCCCGTGAGTTCGAGCAAGACCCTGTGCGTCTTGCCTTCCTCACAGAGCTGGGTCTTCTGCCGCCAAGTCGTTGGCAAGCGGAGCATCTGGAGGGGCTGGCGGTCCTCATTCGCCAGGCCTTGGATGCCGCCGATCTTTCGTATGCCAGCGTCAGCAGCCTGGGCCGCTTGGCGGTGGTCTTGCTGCCATTCCACCCCGAGTGGGCGGTCGAACAACTCCTGCTCATCACCCGTGAACGTGGCGAAACCGGGTGGAATAGCTGCACACTCTCCTTGGAAGCGGTGAAACACATCGCACCCAAGCTGACACCGATTCTGAAAACCTGGCTCAAGCGGGAAAATCAGGACCGCATTCTTTGGATTGCCAACTCCGTCGGGCGGCACCTCAAAGCCTGGCCAGCGCTTGCCGCGATCCTGGAAGAGATTCTCTTCAAGGCGAGCGCCCAATACACCGCTTCGAGTGCCATGACGTTGCTACTCAAGCACCTGCCCCGCGAGCGGGATCGAATCGTCACGGCGACGTTGGCCAAGGACGAAAGCTGGATCCTGCACTCCAGTGTGTACAGCTACGTCCATGCACGCCGGCAGGATCTGCTGACACCGTTTCTTGGGGATCGCACCTACAAAGGGCGGTTCAGCACAGGCCGCGTTTACCACATTTTGCCGTTCGAGTCTGGCTTCTTTCGCTGGACGGATGCCCAACAGGTGAAGTTCGCCAAGACCTTGGTCGCCGTCTCCAAGAAGCCCAAGAAGAAAAACGACGGTCAACTGACCCAGGACATTCTGAGTCTTTTGCGTCGACTGGCCGCGATCCCGGCGATCGGCCCCGAGAGCCTCATCGAGTTCGCCCGAGACACGCGACCTGCAGTGAAGGAGACCGCCGTCCGTGCCCTCGGTCGGCTGGATACCGCGGCGGGCTTGCCCGAGTTACTCGCGGCACTCGAGGATGCTCGTGCTCGCTGGGCGATCTATGCTCTGCGAGCGCTGCTCCGGGAAGACACACCCGCTAAGGTGTTGACCTTCTTGCAAACCGTCCCGTTACGCAAGATCACGGTGGCGAAGGAAGTGGTGCGCCTCGCCGGGGAACTGGGTGGCGAAGGGGTCCTGAATTGGTTCGCGGAACTGCACGAGCGGAAGTTGCACCGGGACGTCCGAGCGGCGATGTTGCGTGGGCTATGGGACCACCTCGAACGCGACGAAACTTGGGCGATTCTCGAAGCCTCGGCTCAGTCGCCGGAGGTCGGTGTCGTCATCGGCTTGGCGAGCATCCCGACCGACCGAGCTTCGAAAGTCGCTCGGGAACGGGTAGCGAATCTCTTCCTGACGCTTCTCGAACATCCTGAAACGACGGTCCGCATGGCGGTCCTCGGACGGCTCATGGTCTCACCGATCCCAGACCCGGATCGGCGTGTTCTCCAGGCTCTTTTGGCGAAGCTGCAATCGCCGATCGCCGATGAGCAAGCTACCGCACTGCGTGCCGCATTGGCCGCTGCGACCAAAGAGGATGCGGCGGAGTTCGCGGCGGGCTTCCGGAATCTGTTCGATCAGCCTCGTGAACTGGTCGAGGTCGTGCGTCTGTTCGTCGCCAACGGTCACTACAGCGAACGGCTCACCGCGGTTCGCTTGGCGGTGCTCGCGGAACTGGAGAGCGAACCCAAGTTCGTGACGTTGCAAATCCCCCTGGCGACGATCGTTCACGACGCCAAAGGCTTCGCCGAATGGGTTCTCAAACTCTCGGAAACCCCGAAATGGCAGATGCAGAGCATCACCACTGTGATGACCTTGCTTGGGGATGTCTCCAGGAGTCACGTGGACCTCAACAACCTCGAAGCGATCTGGGCGAAGTCCGAGGAACCGACGGTCCGCTGGCTGGCTCTGAAGGTGCTCGAACGCTCGACGGCACTCTCTGGCTGGACGAAAGCGCGCATCAAACGCCTCGAAGAATACCAAGCCGATCCGTCGCCCCTGGTCGCCGATCAGGCGGCCTTGGTCTTCCCGCCGCCGTGATGCGTTTGTCAACGGACTCACAAAGCCCCCAAAGCGAGTAAGACGGTTCGCCACTCGTGAGCTTCACGGTAGGCATGGACCGTCAGCTCGCGGATGGTTTCGAGGGTTCTCGTGTTGAGATCATCGATGAGAGCGATTTCATCAGCATCGGTGGATTTCGGATGCCGTTTCAAAGCATTTTCCAGTTGGTTCAACGTCGCTTGGAACCGCATCACCATTTTGACGGTACCAGGCACGATGGCATGAATTGAAGAGAATCCTGCCCAGTCATCGACACGATGCAGCAATATAGAGAGCGGAGACGTATTCGGAAGGAGGTCTCGGAAGTCACGTAAAATTGCGTTCGCTTGAGCCCAAGGCAGGGCTTTGTATTGACCTTCTTCTTGGTGAACGTCACGGTAAACACTCAGATTTTCGGAAGCGAATTTTCGAAGTGCCTGTTCCAGTACAACCGCCTTGTCTAATTGGTTCCGAATTCCTTTCAAACGGTCCATCAGTGATGTAACGTTCGTGGGGCGTATGTCCGGTTCGGGGCTGAGACACTCAGAAAGCAACCGTTGGAATACCACCGGTAAGTCGGTTCGGATATCGCGGATATCACAATCAACGGCGGTTCGTTCAAACTGGAACCGCTCGATGTCGAGTATCGTCCGTCGGCCCGTCATTTTTTTTAAGTCAAGACATTGTTGAAAATGCGGCGTCTGCCCTGTGAGCAAGTAGTACATCGTGGCCGCGAGACTGTAGATGTCCGCTCGACCATCAACCGTTTCACCTCGATACACCTCGGGAGCGATGAAGTAAAATGTGCCCCCTGGTTCCCGGCTCGCGATGTCGGGTTTTTCAGCAAGGCCAAGATCAATCAGGACTGCATGGCCATTTTCGGAGTCGATGATGTTGGCCGGTTTCACGTCACGGTGAATAAACTCTTGCTCGTGTAATGGCAGAAGGGCCTTGCAAATATCAACGCCCACTCGCAAAACCGAGTAGAGTGGCCAGCGTACCCAAGACTTTGTTTTTTCTGCGAGGTTTTGACCCGAAACCAATTTCAAAATCAGCGTTCCGGTGGCATCCTCGGTGTGGATCAACTCAACCAACTCACGGACTTTGCGGACTTGTCGAAGGACTTGAATTTCACGCTGAGCCAGCCTCAAGGTGTTGTCGTGCTTCTTCCCTATCAAATCCGGGCGAACTCGTTTCAAAGCGTACAAGGCATCAGGGGTAGGGACCATTTCGCAAACCAGCCAGACCTCCCCCATACCCCCTTGACCAAGTTTGTCGAGCAACAACCAAGATACGAACCCGACGCTGACGACCGCATTCTGAGGAGTGCCGTTTTCCAGGCACTCTTTCATGGAATCGGTGATGAAAGGAACTGTGTGTTGTGTCGTCTCGATTCGAGGCTTAGATTGGAGATCGGCGAGAAGTCGAACTGGGTCTGAGTGATATGCCGTCTCCCAATTCAACCAATCCTGGGGTGTTGCGACCTGCCAGACTTCTAGGACCGCTTTTCGCAATTGTTCCCAGGAAATGGCCATGAATCATTGACCCTATCTGGCAAAGTGTGAAGTCATGTGCCCTTCTCGGACCAGTTCACATTTACTCTTGAATCGCTCGTAGCGATCCGAAACGATGTCGTAAAAATTGCCGTTCGGATTCAGCACATCCAAAGATTGCTGGAACAATTCGTCGAGCACTTTTTCTGCGTCGGAGTCAATCACGCTGTAGAACTGCACCCACGTTTTGAACCTGCCATAGATTGAACGGGATGCCAAACATATATCGGCCTCTAGAGCATTTCGGTCCGCGCCACCCTGCCGAGCTGCTTCGAGCGCGCGTTCGTACTCAGCCACCACAGGTGCGATCCGTTCCATACAGGGCGTGATTGCGCGATTAGTCACCATAATCCTCCTTCTTCCTTGATACGAATTCTGCTGGAATGGTGTTCTCTTTGGGCTCTTCTAAGGCTGAATAGGGCACGGTATCAACAAGACTTTCCTGACTTAAAAGATCGCCAAGTGCCCCCTCAATGAATTTGTCCTCCAGCAACTCGACGACGTAACCCAGGATCGTGTTTCGGGTTTTCGTGCATTGAGCTTCCGAAGCCTCAGAATTGAGGCTTACAATACTGTTAGTCAGTTCTTCGAGCAATTCTCGACAAAGGGTCTGAAGCCAGTCTTGGGCTTTCTGGTTAATCGCATGGGAATTCGCATTCAGGATCTGCATCACAAAGTGCAGATCTGCTATGAGATTCGACAAGTTATTCAGAATGCTCTTGAGTTGCTGAGGTTCGCGTTCCTTGTACATATCCCAAGCGTAATGAGATAAAACGTCGAACGTGTGGCGGACCAAACATCCTCTTCGACCAGACAGAAATGGTGGAACCTTGGGGATCTTGGTGGTGGGCGAAGAGGGTTTTGCCATCAGGTGACTGCTCCCAGCGTCCTTAGGGATTGTGAAGATTATACCAATTTTTCAGGCCGTCAAGCACAATCTGACAGTCTGCGATGTAAACGAGTGGCTCGGAGTACGGTCATGGTTCCCAACTCCCCGACTTCGGCGGCTTTTTCGTACTCTCGTCTGCGTGGGTGGGGTAAAATGTCGGCTCACGGTGCTTTTGACGGAGAGTGTATGACTGGCGGAGACCATTCGCGGCCTCGGAAGAGTCGGCCGATGCAGTTTGTCCTGTTGGGCGTGGCGGCGGTTTGTTGCTGCACGTGCTGCCTGTTGCCAGCGCCGAAGGACGAGCCGGAGCCAGAGGTGGACGGCGCCTCGTTTGGCGAAGTCACGGATGAGCAAGGCAACCCCACCACCGCGGCATCGGGCCGAACTTACGCCAGTAACACGACCCACAACTCGCATACTCGTACTTCCAGTGGCTATCGACCCTTCTGGATTCCGCTGTTCTTTGGCGGCGGTGGCTATCGCTCCGGTTACTCGGGTGGCAGCGGCTACTACAGTGGCCAGCCGACGGGGTCGCCGAATCGCTCGGGGGTCTCGAGCGGGGGCTTTGGAGGCACGGGGCGGTCGGTTGCGGGTGGTAGCAGTTCCTCATGAAACAACTGGTGATTGTCGTCAAACCCTTCCGGGCGGAAGCGGTGTTGAAAGCCATCGCCGAGATGGGGGTGTCACAGTGTTTGGTCCGGGAGGCCAAAGGCTATGGCCGACAGAAGGGATATTTGGATAAATATCGAGGCGGGGATTTCAGTGCGGCGTATCTGCCGAAGGTCGAAATTACCGTGTTTGTCGAAGACGATCGTTATGAGGAATTGGCTCTTCGCATCGCCAAGACCGCCCGCACAGGCCGGATTGGGGATGGAAAAGTCTTTTCGGTACCGACCAAATGGGACGTGATCGAGTTTTAGTCCGGTCGGGGATCAGGTTTGCGCAATCCGTGGCACGGGATGCTCCGTCGGTTCTGGTGAAGGGATGACATGACGAAGCGCGGGACACCGAAAGAAGCACCCCCAGACGACTCCCACCCGTTGGTGGTGTTGTTTCACGAAATCCGCGACGAGTTGATGTCGACACTCGTGTACGTTCTGGGTAACTCCGAGGACGCACGCGATGCCGCCCAGGAAGCCTTCCTCAAGTGCTGGAAACATCGCGCCACCATTGGGGAAGTGCAAAACCTGAGAGCCTGGGTCTTTCGTGTGGCGATGAACACCGCCCGCGATACTCAGCGAAGTGCCTGGAACCGTAAGGTGAAATCCATGGCGGCGGAGGAAATGATGATCTCGACCCGCGACCTTTCTCCTGGGTTAGCCCTTGAAGATCAAGAGTCCTTGGCGCGGTTGCGGCAAGCGATTGCCCAATTGAGGCCCGATGAACAAGAAGTCTTTTTGCTCCGGCAGAATGGCGAACTGACTTACGAAGAGATTGCGGAGATGCGCTCCACACCCGTGGGCACCATCAAGACACAAATGCGTACCGCGCTGCAAAAGCTTCGCCGAGCGCTCAACCCCGAGGCGGCCAACGAGCCGAATTCGGAGACAACACTGTGAACATGACCTGCGAACAATGTCTGCCTTTGGCACTCGACCTGGCCCACGACCTTCTGGATCCTCCCGAAGCCCAGGCCGTGCGCGAGCACCTCGAAGCCTGCCCTACATGCACCGCTGCCCAGGCTCGTGAGACGGGGATGATCCGCCTGGCTGCGAAGAGCGAGTTCCCGAACATCACCTTCGATCCTTACCGCGACGTCACCACGCCCAAGCTCGCGACACCGAACCCCGTTCGGGCAACGGTTCTCCGCTGGGCCATTGCCGCATCGCTCTTGCTGACGACCACGGCTCTCTTGGGTCGAGGTGTCCCTGATTCGATCGCCAAGGCTGTTTACCACCGGGATGTTGTCCAGGCGCACGAAGATTTGATGCAGTCCGAAGTGGAACTGGCTCGCGTGCAGAAGAAAATCGACAGCGAGCGTGAGGTCTTCCAGAACGCACTCGAACAAGCCAAGAAGAATCACGACACGGTTGCTCAAGAGTGGATCACCGCGGAAAGCAAGGCGATGGAAGCTCAGCGTGCCCGGCCGTTTGTGCTGGAGGTCGATGGGCCAAGTCACGCGATCGTCGGTGCGACCAATGAGTACACCATTCGCTCACCGTCGCCAAAGAGCACCATCAGCCAGCCGGTCGATATCTCGGCGAGCCTGCAGACGAGCGATGGCAAAACCCTGATCGAACAGAAGTTCCCGAAAACCCGTGATGCGAGCTTCAAAGTCCCTGCGTCTGTCTGGGCACGGGTGCCAGCGGGTGCGGAGTTGAATCTCCACGTCTCCGCGGCCAAGCCAGGGGAAGCCACGGCGAGTGTCTCCGAGAAGATCCGCCTGTCTCAGCCGCTCTACACGACACTCCTCAACACCGACCGGCCGATCTACCGGCCTGGTGAAACCCTTTTCTTCCGCTCGTTGACTCTCAACCGCGTCACCTTCCGCCCACCCACCCAGGACTTGCACTTCCGCTATTTGCTGATCGCACCGAACGGACAAATGGTGCAGGATCTCTCGGGGATGACCCGATTGACCACCGATGGTGTGGCCCCTGTCCTCGGGCCAGATAGCGAGCCGCTGCGTGGCATCGCGTCCGGGATGTTCCAGCTTCCCGTGGGGCTGGTCGGTGGGGAGTACAAGCTCCGCGTCGTCGATGCTCAAGCCTATTCACTCGACTCTGCTGCCCCGAGTCTCGCGGAACGGACGTTGATCATCAACACCTACACGCCCGATGTGCTCGAAAAGACCCTCGACTTCGGTGCGTCGAGCTACGGCCCTGGCGAAACGGTGCGGGCCAAGTTGCGTGTCACCTCCAAGGACAAACCTGCCGCGGGTGCGTCCCTCACCATCGAAGCGATCGCCGTGGTGAATCAGAATGACAACAAGACGCTTCCGCTGCAAAAGTTCGACGCCAAGACCAATGCCGACGGCACCGCGTCCATCGAATTTGACTTGCCGAAGATGAGCACTCAAAGTGCGAGTCTCTCGATCAAAGTGAGCACGAAGGGAATCGTGGAGACGATCCTTCGGCCTGTGCCGCTGACGACCAAAGAACTCCGCGTGGAGTTCTTCCCCGAAGGGGGGGAGCTGGTCGGCGGGGTGCCGAACCGCGTTTACTTCCGCGTCACCAAACCGAACGGCAAACCCGCGGACTTTGTCGGGCTGCTCTCCGATGGCAAGACGGCTTTGAAGACACTCACCGACAAAGACAATCCGGGTGTCAACCAAGGGCTTGGCGTCTTCACCTTCACTCCCGAGAAGGGCAAGAACTACCACGCCACCGCTACACAACCGGCGGGTTTGGAGATGCCCACGATCGACGCCACTACTCGTGGCTACGTCCTCCCGAATACCCGGGACACGGGGGTCGTGATGACGATTCCCCAAGGCGTCTCGAAGCCAGGTCAGCCGATCGTGGTGGAGTTGCAAGCCGTCGGGGCCAAGAAGAAAGTCGTCGTCGGGGCCTACATCCGTGGCGAAACCGTGGCCACCACGCAGGCCGAACTCGTACCAGGCAAGTCACAGACCATCACACTCGACCCGAAAGCCTCGCAGGTTGGCGGGGTCGTGCGTGTGACCGTCTTCGAAGTCACGGGGGACGACGTGCTGCCGGTCTGGAAACCAATCGTTGAACGGCTCGTCTTCCGCACCCCGAACGAACGCCTTCTGCTCAGCGCCTCAACACCCAAGACCAACAACCTCTTCCCTGGGGAAAAGGTCGAGGTCACCGTGAACTCGAAGGACGAAACCGGCAAGCCGAAGCCCGCGGTATTGATGGCCGCGGTCGTCAATCGCTCGACGATCACGATGGTCGACGACCGCACGCTGCGCCAACTGCCGACGCACTTCCTCCTCAGTGGCGAGTTGCAAAAACCTGAGACTCTCGAGAACGCCGACTTCCTCCTCACCGATCACCCACTCGCCCCAACGACGCTCGACCTCGTCTTGGGTACACAAGGCTGGCGACGCTTCGCGGAGCAAGCTCCCGAGCTTTTCCGCCGCAGCCAACCGAGCGACGATGCCGTGGCTCTCTTGACCGCTATGGGAGCAAGCAATCGCCCGATCCTGCGTGGCACTGATGTCAGCTTGCGAGTGCGGGAAGAGTTCTGGCCCAAGTACGAAGCCGCTGTCGAGAAGCTCGACCGCAGCGAACTGCGGCTGAATGATCGCGAATATCTCCGGCCCTTCAACCCGGAACTCGTCGAGTGGCGTAACCAATCCGGGCGTGCGAGTGCGACCTTGCAGAACGACGGTGGCGAATACCTGCCGTTTGCCCAGTCGAGTGAGACACGCTCGTCCCGCTTGCCTTGGACTCTCCTGGCTTTGAGTGCCGTGACGGTCTTCTGTTTCATCTGCCGCTACCTGCTTCGCGGGGACTACTTCTCCCGTCGCTGGCTGACGATCGGTGGCCTCGGTTTTGCCTTCCTGACCCTGCTGACCTTGCTCTTGGCCCTCTTGAGCCGCCCGAACGAGACCAGCTGGATGGCCCATGCTCATGATCGAGAGAATGGTAGATATCTCACCAAATCGGCTGCTCCTATCGGGCCTTCAGGGCCTTCAGGCCCGGGATGGAAACCTCCCCGTATCGGACTTCCCAAGGTCAGCGGCATGCAGGCTCGCCAAGGCATGCCAGCCTTGCCGCTTGGTCCAGTGATGGAGGTCAAAGGCCAGACGTTGGAGGAGTTGCGTGGGCAGGTGCGAGTCGGCAGCCCGGCGATCCGCTTCCAGAACCAAGCCGCAGCCAATAGTACCAGTCCCTCGCGGATGGCGAGCTACAATCGTGTGAGTGCTCAGTTGCCGATGCAGTCGATGCTCGTGGTGCGCGAGTATGCCCACGTCTACACGGAGCCGAAGGGTGACGGCACGGGGAGTAGTAAAGACCTCACGGAAACCTTGGTCTGGAAGCCTGCCATCGTCGTCCCCGAGACGGGCGAAGTGAAATTCGCCTTTGACCTTTCGGAGCAGATTGGCGTCTACCAAGTCCTGGTCGCGGGGCACACGCTCGATGGCCGCTTGGGTTCGACCACGACGAGCTTCACCGTCACGAAGCCATTGAGTCTTCGCGTCAAGATGCCGATGGAAGTCACGGATAACGACAAAGCCATCGCCCAGGCGACGATCACCAGCACCCACAACGAACCGCTCAACGTCACACTCTCCGGTCAACACATCAGCCCCGCTCAACACCAGTTCGAACTGCTGGCGAACGGTAACGTTCGCAAATCCCTGCCGATCGACGGCTTGCCAGCCGGTGAGCACACCGTTCGGATCGATGTTCGCGGCAATGCCGCGCTTCAAGACGGTCACTCCCAGAAACTCAGCGTGATCCCGGAAGGCTTCCCCGTTTCGGGGAGTGTCACCCAAGAGGTCCGGAACTCGGGGACATTCAAATTCAAACTGCCGGACACCATCTTTGGCACCTTGAAAGCCGAACTGGTCGTCTACCCCAACCCCGTCGCTGATCTTCAAGCCAGCCTGGCCGGGCTGTTACGGGAGCCAACGGGCTGCTTTGAACAGACCTCGACGACCAATTACCCCAACGTCTTGATCCTCGATTACCTCATTAAGACACGCAACCAGAACCCGACTGCCGAGAGCCGGGCCAAAGAGTTTCTCGCCAGTGGTTACCAACGACTGACCTCATTCGAATGCCCGAAGACGGGCGAGAAGGAGCGCATCGGCTTCGAGTGGTTCGGCGAAAAAGATAAGCAACACGAAGCCCTCACGGCCTTTGGCCTCGTGCAGTTCACGGACATGAGCCGGGTCTACCCGGTCGATGCCGCTCTGCTCGTTCGCACCAAGAAGTACCTGCTCTCCCTCCGCGACGGCCAAGGTGGCTTCACACGCACGGACCGCCGACTCGACAGCTTCGGCCGCAGCCCCGCGAGCACCACGAACGCCTACATCACCTGGGCCATCAGCGAAAGCGAGGCGACGAGCACCAGCAAAACCGACCTCACCCAAGAACTCAAAGCCCTTACGAAGCTGGCCACAAGCCTGACCGCTCCCGAAGCCCAAGACGCCTACTTCGTCGCCCTCGTGGCCAACGCCTTGCTCAACACCAATGCCCGCGAAGAGGCGAAACCACTTCTCAAGAAACTCCAGACCTGGCAACTCGAAACGGGTAAAGTGAAGAACGGCAAGACCAGCATCACCCTCTCCGAAGGGGTGTCGCTGGACATCGAAACCACGGCTTTCACCACCCTGGCCTGGATGAAGAACAACCCAGCCGCTGACTACGATCTCTCGACTCAGAAAGCGATCGCTTGGATCATGTCCGTCCGCAGCCCGTCCGGCACCTTTGGCGCCACGCAATCGACCATCATGGCTTTGAAAGCGATCTTGAAATACGCCGAGGCCAACCCGAAGGCGAAAGAGTCTTGCACGCTCATTTACCGCATGCCGAACAGCTATCAGTCAGGCACCACGGATTTCTCAAACACCGCTCAAACACCGGTCGTCATCCCCATCGGTGAGGAGTGGTTCAACGAAGGGGACAACACACTCAACGTCAGCGTCGTCGCCAACGAGAGCTACCCCATCACGCTCCGATGGACAGCCCGCACCGAGAAGCCCACGAACGACGACAATGCCCCGCTCACCCTGACCACGAAGCTCAGCAAAGAGATCGTCAACGAAGGTGACCCCGTTCGCCTACAAGCGACGATCAGCAACACCACGGACCAACAACAAGGCATGGTGACCACGATCCTCGGCTTACCTGCTGGGCTGAAAGTGCCAGACGACATGAAGCAACTCCGAACACTGACCGAACCCCGCCAAGCGGGCCAAGAGCCGCTCGTCAGCTATTTCGAAATCCGTGGCCGCGAGTTGATTCTCTACCGCCGAGGCATGGCCGCGAAGGAAACGCTTTCCCTCGCCATCGATTTGATCGCCGAGTACGCAGGCGAGTACAAAGGCCCCGCGAGCCGCATCTACCCTTACTACAACCCGGAAGCGAAATTCTGGGCCGACCCGTTGAACATCGTCGTTCAAGAGAAGTAAGCCACATCAGCTTCTGCGAACCCAGGAGATGGCCCCGGGTTCGCAGACCACGACACACGCCTGGCACCGCACACAATCCCCAGGCCGTGGCATCCACACTGCTGGCCCATGAAACGCCAAGCACATCGTCGGGCAGACCCCGACACAGGCTCCACACCGCGTACACCGCGTGTCGTCAAGCACCAACCGCGGCTCAGGTTGTGGTAACGGAATCATAAAACCTCAGAACTTGATGCAGTTCAAACCGAGATTTGACGAGCGATTTATGTCCCAGCTCCGAATAACAACTCACAGACACTGAGGGTTTCCAGGAGTGGGGCCTCAGGGATTCGAACCCTGAACCAAAGGATTATGAGTCCTCTGCTCTGACCGTTGAGCTAAGGCCCCTGTGTTGAGAGTTATCATACCAGCCTGAGGTTCGCGGGGGTAGGCTTAGATTCCGGCGCCGTCCTTGACCTCGACGACATGCAGGCCGCACTCTTTTTTGACGTTGCCCGCCCATCGGCCGGCGCGGTCGTCTTCGCCCGCTTGGATGGCACGGGTGCAGGGCCAGCAGCCGATGCTCGGGTAGTTCTGGTCATGGAGCGGGTTGTACGGAACGTTGTGGTCAGTGATAAACTTCCAGACCTCTTTCTTCGTCCAGTTCAAGAGCGGGTTCACTTTGACGACCTGAAACTTGGCGTCCCATTGCACGATGCTCGCGTTCGTGGCCCGGTTGGCGGTCTGGTCTTTGCGGATCGCGCTGATCCAAGCCAGGGGGTTGTAGTGCTGCATCGCTCGTTGCAGTGGCAGCACTTTGCGATCGTGGCAGCACTGGTCCGGGCGATGCGGGTAGAGCGGGCCACCATGTTCGGCTTCGTACTCGGCGACGGTCGTCGTCGGTTGGATGAGTACAACGTCCAGACTGTATCGTTCGCGGATTTGCTCACGAAGTTGTAGGGTCTCTGGGAACTGGTAACCGGTGTCGAGGTTGATGAGTGTGACGGCCGGTTCAATCTCAGCCAGCATGTGCATGATGCAACAGCCTTCAGCTCCGAAGGCAGTTGCCATCAGGAGCCGAGGGTGAAACTGCTCAACCGCCCAACGCAAGATCTCTTGAGGGCTTGCATTGCCTAGCTCTGCACTGGCGGAAGCGAGTGCCTCCGCCGACCATGGTGTCTCGTCCGCCACGCTGATACCCCTGAACCTTGCTATCTTGATCGACATTATAAGGTATCAGTCAACAGCCGAAAACAATCGAAGACTTTCTCAGACAAATCGGCACGGCTCACTCTTGTGGTCGGCCATCGGTGGCGGTGAGTTGCCAGCGTTCGTCGAAGAAGCCAGCTCGCGTCACTTTGCCGGGGGAGCGGGCGTTGGGTGGCGTCGTGATGTCGATCACGGCGTAGTCCGGGAGCTTCGGGACTTGGCGGGCGTTGTTGAGTTGATCGTATTCGCGGAAGGTGAAGCCGGAGTTCAGCACGACGTACTTCTTGGGGTTGAGCGGGTTCGGGTAGATCAGGATCGTGGTCTTCGTGTCGCTGAATTCTTTCAATGGCAACTTGTCCGCGATCTTCGCCAAGATGGCGTTCGACTTGGGATCGCCCCACAAGACCAGGTTGCTGTTGGCGATGTCTTCGTCGGTGATCTCTTTGTCACTTTTCACCATCGCGTCGCCACGGAATTGCTTGCGCCATTGGTCGATGGCACGGGTCATCTCGGCTTGGGTCCAGGCGCCGAGTTTGGCGTTCATCGGCTCGCTCGTCGGTTTCACCATGATGAAGCGATCCATGAAGGCATCATCGATTGGCCCCTGCAACCCAGGCACCTTGGCTAAGCCTTCAGGGACTTGGCCGAGGGTCATGGTGAAGCTGCGATCCGTGTTGAGCTTCGGCAATTTGTCTTTGGGGATACTTTCGAGTAGCGTCGGAGGGTTGATATTGATGTTAAACCGAGGCACGGTCCACTCGCCTGGGCCGAAGTTCAAGCGAAGTGCGGTTATGTTTTTGGTATCAATACTGATCTCGCCGTTGGGGGAAAGTTGTGCGAGCACGTAGGCACGTTCCCAGTGTTTTTCGAGACCCAAAATTTCTACCCAGGCGCACTTGTTGTAACGCAAACTGTAAGTTTCGAAGCCAATCGTCGCTGGCACGCTCACTTTGCCTCGTGCGACGATGGCGTCAATCTTCTCGTTGATGATGCGTTTCGCATCATTCGTGTAGTTGTGCCCGGCTTTCGCCCCGATGACGTGCGTGAGATCTAGCCCTTGGGTCTTCATTTGGCGGGCCATCACGTCTGCGGCTTGTTTCTGTTTGTCGAGTTCGCCGGAGTACGCGACCGTGGGGATGTTGACAAAGTTCCCCGGCACGTCGCTGGCGTTGTACAGGTGCCAGAGTTTGCGCTCGTACCACTTGGGTTCGAGCTTTTCATTTTGGAAGACGTTCAGGAACTCGGGCGTTTCGCAGAACCCTGCTCCCGGAGCGGCTGCGGCCCAGAGCGTTGGGTAGTGGGCCGCGAACTGCCAGCACGCGGCACCCCCCATGCTGAAGCCCCGAGCGACGAGACGGTTTTCGTCGATCGGGTAGTTTTTCTTCATGTGATCTAAGATTTCGAGTGTATCGATTTCCCCCGCGAACTTATTCGCATTGCAATATCGCCCATACGGATGCACCACGAAGGCATTTCTCGGGGCAAACTCGCCGACGGTGGTTTGCCGTTGGCGGATGAAGTCAATCTCGTTGAGCAATTCACCCCGGCCATGCCACCAGAAATCGACACGGTAATTCAACCCGGATTTGGGGCTGAAACTCTCGGGAACCACGAGGCCATAAGGCTGAACACTGCCATCGATCTTGGACTTGTACCCGCGCACGACGAGGCCCGTGGCGGTGAGCCAGGTCGGTTTCATCTCCCGGAGTTCCTTGGCACGCTCCAGGCCGCGTTTCAGAAGGTCGAGGGAAACCTTGGCATCATCACGCTTGGGTTTGTCCGAAATGTACATTTCGTTATGTTGCAAGCCATAACGCACGGCTTTGGCATAAATCTCGATATCAGGCAAGAGTTCGAGGTAATATGGTCGGGCTTTGTGGAACTCCCGTAACGCTTCGATTTCTTTGTTCAATTCTTCGAGACTCTTTTGCAAAGTCTCGCGCAACTCCGCGGGGACCGTTTGGCCCACAGGTGGAATCGGCCGCACCTTTTCGATTGCGTTGTCTCCAGGCCCGTCCGCAAAGACCGACAGCCCACCAACGAACACCAGACCTATCACCCACATTCTCATGGCATCATCCTCGAAGAATCGGGGGATATTCTACACAGCACCATCGTGCAAAACCCGAAACCGGAATCCCCGCTATACTGCATCCATTGCAATGGAGGCGGAGCGTGGATTCTTCGAGGTTTCGGAGTGGTTTACTGTACGGCATGGTCGCTTACACCTGGTGGGGCTTGGTGCCACTGTACTTCCGGCAGATTAAAGACGTCTGGGCGTTCGAGATCCTCTCGCATCGCATTGTCTGGTCGATTGTGTTGATGACGGGCATCCTGCTCTCTTTCGGCGGCACGGCCGACATTCGCCGCGTGTTGCGGAATCGCAAACTGACGCTGACGTTGTTCCTCAGTGCCATTCTGCTCTCGATCAACTGGCTGCTCTACATCCTGGCGACGGTGACGGACCGTGTCACGGATGCGAGCCTCGGTTACTACATGATGCCGCTCGTGAATGCGTTTCTCGCCACCGTGTTTCTCGGCGAGAAGCTTCGGCCTGCGCATTATCCTGCGCTCGGGCTGATCGCTGTGGGTGTCAGTGTGCCGATGGTCGTGCTCGGTAGTGGTTGGTTGAGCTTGGCGTTGCCCGTGTCCTTTGGCTTCTACGGCCTCGTCCGCAAGACCGTGGCCGTGGAGAGCTTCACCGGGCTTGCGATCGAGACGCTCTGGCTCTTGCCCTTTAGCATCGGCTTTCTGGCATTCCGAGCCATGGATCAAGGGCTGTCCTTTGCTTCTGGGAACACGAACCTGGATGGGTTGTTGATCTTCTCCGGTGTCATCACCGTGGTGCCGTTACTCACGTTTACGCTCAGCATTCGCCGTTTGCCGCTGTTGGCCGTGACTTTCATTCAGTTTCTTTCGCCAACGATGCAATTCCTGGTGGCCCTCTTCTGGAATGGGGAATCTCCCAAGTGGCCGATGTGGTTTGCGATGGGTTGCGTCTGGGTCGCGGTGGCGATCTTCATCGTCGATGCGATCATCAAAGCTCGCCAGGCGAAGGCCCCATGACCCGCACGCACCCTCTCCCCGATGGCGGCCTTGCCTTGCTTCTAGATGGCAGCCCGGACCTCGCGGCACTCGCGCTGGAGTGGAGCGAAACACGTGTGCCGTACGTCCATGCCGTGATCCCGCTGACGGCCGTGAGCCAAGCTGAGGCACTGTCCGCCGTTGGCTTTCGACGCATCACCCGGCTTGAGTTTCACAGTCGACCGTTGCCTTACCACCCCCGGACCGGACATGAAGCGCTGCGGCTGACGCCGTGGAAAGACCACCCGGAAGCGGAGCTACAATCGCTCATGCTCCGGACCCATCAGGGTACGCAGGACATCCCCGAACTGAACCGCTTCACCACCGCTGACACCCCCCTGTCGCCGGCGCCGATTTCGCTCCTGGCCCAGGCTCACGGAGCCACGCTCGGAGTGTTACTTCTCACGCCAGAGCCGAATGACAAGATGGAAGTCACGTACCTCGGGGTCGTGCCGGAAGCCCGGGGACATGGTTGGGGTGCAGCGATTTTGCAGGCTGGTCTAGCACTGGCCACCGGTCTAGGTGCGGTGGAAAGCTGTCTGAGTTTTGACGAACGTAACAGCCCTGCTCGAGGGCTGTATGGCAGGTTTGGGTTCCGGTTGTATGAATTGAAGCAAGTTTGGCTGTGGTTTCACGACTCTTCTTCATGGGAAGCACATTTTCCCTAAGTCGAAGGAAATTTTTAAGCCGATTGTCCGTTTGGCGCGAGATTGGCGGTCTTGCCGATTAGCGCGAGGGCGCCTGTCTAGACACCCCAGACGCGCCTAACGATTGCAGGTCTTCTGGTTCCCACAGAACCGATATCGAAGTAGGTCAGTACCTAGGCGCAGAAATCTGAAATCGCATAGTGATCTTCCCGGCTGAAGTTGGCAGGGATGATTGTCTGGAACGGAGCATTCCGAGTGTCCGTCGAGCCGGTGGGACCAAATACGAAGGGCGGCTTCGCCCAACGCATGGAGACCGCTTTGGTCGCCCGAATCGGGCACCAGCGTTACTTCATGTGGTTCCCTATGGTGACGTTCGTTCCCATGGGCCGCGAACTGATGATCGTGGTCCCCAACGACCAAGCTCAGGACTGGATCTCGCACACGTTCGGCCAAGCCATCCGCGAAGCCGCAAACGAAGTGTTGCAAACCGAACTGGTGTTGAAGTACGTCGTCGAGAATGGTCTGCTCTCCACGCCGAGCGTCCCTGCAGCACCCAACGCCAAGGCCCAACTGAACCTCTTCGACGAACCGAGACCCTTGCCTGCCAAGCCCGAATCGAAGAAGCCCGAAGCCACTTCCACCTCGAAGAAGAAGCCTGGCCGGCGGTTTCGTTTACTCTCCGATTTCGTCGTCGGGGCGTGTAACCGGGTGGCTCATGCCTCCGCGCTGAGTGTCGTCGAAGAGCCTGGCCAAGGGGCCAATCCGCTCGTCGTCTATGGCCCGACGGGCACTGGCAAAACGCACATTCTCGAAGGCATTTACGCAGGCCTTCGCAAGCTCGGTGGGGACTTCACACCGACCTTCGTGACCGCCGAAGACTTCACGACACGCTTCGTGCAAGCCGCCCGCTTCAACAAACAAGGCCAGTTCCGCCGACAGTTCCGCGAGTGTGGTGTCCTGCTCCTCGACGACCTTCACTTCCTCGCCACCAAACGCCTCACGCAAGAAGAGTTCCTGCACACCTTCGATGTGCTGCAAGCTGAAGGCAAGCAGATCGTGGTGACGATGGATTGCCACCCACGCCATGCCGAAGAGCTTCTCCCCGAGTTGACCGACCGCTTGCTCGGCGGAGCCGTCTGGGGCATCTTGCCACCCGATGATGCAACCCGGCTGGATATCCTCCGCAAGAAGTCCACGGGGCAACAGCCGAGTATGTCCGAAGAGGTCTTGCGTTTCCTCGCGGACAATCTGCATGGCAACGTCCGCGAACTCGAGGGTGCCATCAACAGTGTCCGGCACTTTGCCCGCGTCATCAACAAGCCCGTGTCGGTGAACCTCGCTCGTGAAGCCCTCGGCGATTTACTCCGGCACTCGGTGCGAGTCGTCACCGTGAAAGACGTCGATGCGGCGGTCTGCGAGATCGTGCAAATTCCTTCGGGCACCTTGCAATCCAAAGGACGAACCTGGAACGTTAGCCACCCCCGGATGCTCGCCATCTTCCTGGCCCGCAAGCACACTTCCGCCACCTACGGCGAGATCGCCGCTCACTTCGGCGTGAAGACGCACAGCACCCCTGTCGCCGCGGAGAAGAAGGTCCGCGAGTGGATTCAAAACGACCACAAGCTCACCCTCGCAGGCCGCGAATGGAAGACCCGCGACCTCCTCGCCCGCATCGAACGCAGCCTGGCGAAGTAACGGGGTGTATCTAATTCCTCTGGGGCCATTTTCTCTCGAAATCATCAGGAACTAAACGTGGCATGGGCTTCCAGCCCATGCGTCAAGCGACTGCCACTTTCCATCCGCACGGCCAAGATGGCCGTGCCACCAGAGAATTTGGATGCACCCAAGTAACGCCCTGACGCTCACCCGTGTTGAAATCCATTTCCGCTTGGCGTAAAATCGGATCGTGTACTTTCGGTTACGCCTGCCCTCCCCCGAGCGCTTCGACATGAACATGTCTCGACGTGATTTTCTCTCGCAAGCCGGCAATGGCTTTGGCATGGTGGCCCTCTCGGCGATGCTGGCTCAGCAATCAGGTCGTGCCGCAGGGCCAGTGGCCAAGGCGAAATCGGTCATTTTTCTGTACATGGATGGCGGGCCAAGTCAGGTTGATACCTTTGACTACAAACCCACACTCGAAAAATATCACGGCCAGGACCCCCGCAAGATCTTCAAAGTCGAGCCGACGCAATTTGACAACGTCGGCAAGGTGCTGAAATCCCCTTGGAAATTCAAGCAGCATGGCCAATCCGGGCTGTGGGCGAGTGAGCTGTTCCCGGAGGTGGCCAAGCACATCGATAGCCTCGCCGTGATTCGCTCGATGACTTCGAAATTCCCAGAACACACGAGTGCCAACTACTTTCTCCACACTGGCAGCGGCATCCAAGGTCGGCCGAGTTGGGGGGCGTGGTGCGGGTATGGGCTTGGCTCCGGCAACAAAGATTTGCCGACGTTCATCGTCTTGAACGGCGGGCTGATTCCTCCCGGTGGCCTCGATAACTTCAATAGCGGCTTCCTGCCGGCGGCCTTCCAAGGCTCCGTTTTTCGCGCGTCAAACCCTGTCGTCGCCAATATCAACAAGATCGAGAAAACCACAGAATCGCAACGGGCCAAGTTGGATATGATGCGTGACCTCGATGCGCTCAACCCAAGCCGGGCAGACCGCGAGATCGAAGCCGCGATCGCCAATTACGAAACCGCCTTCCGGATGCAGACGGCCATCCCCGAACTCACGAATCTTGCCCAAGAAAGCCAAGAGACAAAACGGCTCTATGGCCTCGAATCGAAGTTTCCGCAGACGGTCACCTTCGGCACCCAATGCCTCGTCGCTCGTCGGCTCGTTGAACGCGGGGCACGCTTTCTCGAACTGACGGTTCCGAACGTCGGCCATGACCGCTGGGACCAACACTCGAATTTAAAGGACGGCCACGAGAAGAACTCACGGGCCGTCGACCAGCCCATCGCCGGGCTGCTCACCGACCTCAAACGCCGCGGCCTCTGGGACTCGACGCTCGTCGTCTGGGCCGGTGAGTTCGGCCGGACACCGTTCGCTCAAGGCTCCGACGGGCGTGATCATAACCCCTACGGCTTCAGCCTGTGGATGGCTGGCGCCGGCGTGAAAGGGGGCGTCGCTCACGGCGAGACCGACGAATTCGGCTACAAGACCGTCGCCGGGAAACTCGAAATCCACGACCTCCACGCCACCATCCTGCACCTCCTCGGCATCGACCACACGAAGCTCACCTTCCGCTTCGGCGGCCGCGACATGCGCCTCACCGACGTCCACGGCCACGTCATCACCCCCGTGCTGAGCTGAGGGGATGAAAACAGAGCACTTGATCGATCAAAAAATGATAGATGTCGATGATCCGTAATGATTGATCATGGTCCCACCTAGCAACTCAAAGTCACCATTTCCCTTGCGGGTCGGCTTTCGGTTGCTCGTTGGGGATAGAGATCAACCTCTCCTCTCCGGCGGTAACTGTGGCATCCCCAAGCTCGAACTTGTAGTATTTCCCTTTATACTTCGAACGGTAAACGACTTTGTACTTCCCCGGCAGCAAATCAACGGTTACCTCTGATTCACCAGAGGGCCAATCTACTATTTTTTTGCCATCTACTTCAACGAATGCTGCGACTCCAACTCCCAGCGCCATGTTGGAGCGGAGGGTTAGCTTGCCTTTGTCTGAGGGAACCGCAGAGCTGGGCTTATTTATCGGCTTTGGGAGTTGGTTAGCATCTGGGATGAGAGGAATATTGCTGAACTTAAGAGCATCTGAATTAATCTGAATCTGTAGCAGTGTCGCTTTACGAATGTTAGGTGTAACACCATCAAACACAATCTTAAATTTAACTGGCACTTCATATGGAAGTAGCAGCCTATAGCTTCCTGTCTCTGTATTGTAGGTGTCCCCCGATTCATCAATAAGTTTGCTATAGATTGTAACGCCTTCTGTAATGTCTCTGTCCGCTTTGTGGTTTGTGGCTGTTATGGTGAATTGGACCTGTTTTCCCTGCCAACCCCATTCGGTTAACTTATAAGTGACGTTGCTTGCGTTGACTGGCTCACGGAAGTCTGGGGGTGGTTTAGGCGAGGATTTTTCATTGGCCGACTGACCTTCGTTACCTTGTGGCTTTACTCCAGTCGGCAAAGTTGCTTCAGAGCGTCGTTCTGGCTGCGGATTTTGACTGGTTTCCAGCACCGGCTTAGGCGCCAACAACACAGGCACTAATCCAGAACATACACAAATCAGCCCTACCAAGGATACACCACCACAGCCCATCAACCACAAAAGATTAGACGCAAGTCCCGCTCCAAAAACTTTTCCAAAGGATGAACTGAAGGTGTTCGTCTCCCCATGAGTTTGGTGAGAGTGGTAATCTGGACGTCCTGGGGGCATTGTAGCATCCTTCACCGCTCTATTGGGCTTCCGTGGAGAGTAGCGGTTCGCCCTCGACGGAATGGGTGATAAACTGTCTAAACGATTCGGTGATTAGCTGAGGCTCGTATCTTAGTCGGTGTAGAAACCCATCGCAATCTTAAAAATGCCATCAGGAATGGCAAGAGAATTCTTGGTTAATCTGCCGGGTGTAACCAGATTCTCTGGGGGCTTGACCGTTTTGCGGATGTTCTGGTGAGAACAGCTGCCACGGAAGAAGTCTCTAGTTGGATCGGCGAGATTCTCGAGTACGCCGCTCCTTATGGCCCACGCTACACCAAAGCACTTCGCCTCTTGCTGGCGAAGGAACTCGAAGATGGCAAAGAAGAAGACTACAAGCCACTGATCGAGAAGTTACGAAGTGACAAACCTTTCACCCCCACTCCAGCCGCCAAACGCTGATCGCCCGAATTGAACCTGCTCGAAATCTTAGTGGCCTTTGTGCTTCACTTGGTGGGGTGCGTTGTTTAGACTATGCACTCACACTCGGGGTATGTCGATGTTTGGGCGAGTGGCACGGTCTTGGCCGGTTCTGGTGGCGGCCCTCTGGTTTGCGGGTGTCGGGGCCATCGGGCTGGCAGCGAACAAATACAGCTGGACCACAGGCGGGCTGACCCTCGCGGTCTCGGGCTGGCTTCTCGTGCCCGCACTCACCTTCCGCAACCAAGTTCGTTTCTTGTTTGGCCCGGTATTCAGCTATGAGATGACCCGCCTGGGTCGCAAGAAATCCACTTTCGTTTTCCGGATGATTTACCTGGCCCTTGTACTCATCCCGATCATGATAGAACTTATGCCGTTGACACTGTCGACATTTTTGCCAGCGATTTTCCCACCGAAATCGCAATACATCGACCCTGCAGCGCTTTCAAGAATTGCTAACACGATCTTTGTGAGCTTCAACGTCATCCAATACTGCGTCCTTTTGGTGCTGACGCCGGCTTATGTGGCAGGGAGCATTGCGGTCGAGAAGGAACGCAAGACCCTCGAATTCTTATTGGCCACGGACCTGCGTTCGCATGAGATCGTCTTCGGCAAGGTGGCGGCACGGGTGGCGTCGCTCTTTTTCTATGTGCTGGTTGGTGTGCCGATTCTGGGCATGTTGCAGACGTTCGGCGGGATTGATCCGCAGATGCTGATCGCCTCGGCCATCGGCGCCGGGATGCTCGTGATTGCTATGTCACTGATCTCTGTTTACTTCTCGGTCACCCGCAAGCGACCGCGTTCGGCCATCGCGATGGCCTACCTGGCGATGATCCTTTACTTCGTGGTCAGTGGAGCCATCGGTGGGCTGTTCTGGGGCTTGTCTCTCGGAGCAGCCGGTAACCCGACCTGGGATGTCGTGCTGTCGGGGCACACCGTGGACATCAAGCCGATGATCGAAGTCGGGCACTACTTCGGGGATTACCTCGCGGCGGGGAACCCGTTTTACCAGGTCGCGAAAGTCATTGAGTCGATTGACTTGGCCACCTTTGGGGCCGATGTGTTGAACGCGATTCTGCTACGATTTGGCCTGTTTTGGTCGATTCTCGGCAGCTTGATCTTGCTCTATTGCTTTGCTCGGTTGCGCCCGATTGCCTTGAACCAAGCCTACGGTGGAGCCGCCGCTCCGCAAGGCTCACCACGCTTCGGCATCACCCGAAGCCAGGCCAACGCCACCAGCGAAGCCGAGCCACACTGGGCTGGGCGGCCCGCGATTGGCGACGACCCGATGTTCTGGAAAGAAGTCTACGTCGAGAACTCCGGGCGGCGGGGTTGTGCGGCAATGATTGGTATCGTGCTGCTGCTGATCCTCGTCTTCGCGGCCCCGGTGATCCTGACTCTCTATGCTTTCCTCGACAAAATCCCGGTCCTGAACTGGATCTTTGATGCCTACCCCGACGGCCGAAGTAATGCCAGTCGTTTGGAGTTTCTGCGGGCAGCGGTGTCCGCCTGGTGTCGGATCACAACGGCGATTCTCTCGACCTTTGCGATGCTGTCAGTCGCCGTTCGTGGTTCCGGGGCGGTCTCCGGAGAGCGGGACAAAGACACCTGGATTAGCCTGATCTCGGCACCACTTTCCGCTTGGGAAATGCTCCGCGGCAAATGGTTCGGCACGATCCTGGGTCCCCGCCGGCTGTACTATCTCATCTTCATCGTCTGGGCTGTGGCACTACTCTACGGTGCCACCGAGCCGCTGGCGGTGATTTATTCGGCTGTGATCTTTGGTATCTATCAAGCGACATTTGCTTCGATTGGAATCTTCAATTCCATCTATTCGAAAAACACATTGAATGCGACCGTGAAATCGATTCTCATGTCCGTGTTTTTTGGCGGTGGCTTCTGGATTTTCTTGATCATTTGTTGCGTTGTGCCGATGGCTGCCGTGGTAAATAGCCCAAACTCGCTTTTCGGTCGAGATTTCGCTGAAGGAGCTGTCTTATTCTTCGCGGGGCTGAGTGCTCCGTTCATGATGTTTTGGTCTCAATTGCCAGGCTTTGGTAAGCGAGAACTTGGGCCTTTCCACGGATATCCACTCGAGGAAACGGGGTTGATCTTCGTTTTCATCGGGCCGATGATGTGGACTTTATTCTGCTTCGGTATCATCGCTTTTTGTAATGGAGCCTTTCGGACCATTACGAACCGTGGGCCAAAGGTTTTGCGTCCTGTTCCGAAAGCCCGCCCCGCTGTTACGCAGGATGCTGACAAATGACCCGCCGAATCGACTTTCACATCGTCACCGAAGAAGCGTTACAGCTCGCCGCTGAAGCGATCCTGGCTGGGCGTTTGGTGGCCTTCCCCACGGAGACGGTCTACGGCCTCGGCGCGAATGCCCTCAACACGGAAGCGGTGGAGCGCATCTTCCGAGCAAAAGGCCGACCGGCGACGAACCCGTTGATCGTCCACGTCGCGGAGGAATCGCAGGTCCACCGTGTCGTCTCCGTCTGGCCCGAAGCAGCCCGACTACTCGCGGCCAAGTTCTGGCCTGGCCCGCTCTCCATTGTCGTGCCCAAACATCCGGGCCTCCCGGATGCCGTGACCGCGGGTGGTCCGAACGTCGCGGTCCGTTGCCCTGGCCCCGTCGAAACTCGCGCCATCATCGCCGCGGCCGGCGTGCCCATTGCTGCACCGAGTGCGAACCCCTCGGGTGAACTCAGCCCCACGACGGCTGACCACGTCATCCGCGGCCTGGGGGAACATGTCGATCTCGTCCTCGATTCCGGGCCATGCACTGGTGGTCTCGAATCGACCGTGATTGACCTCTCGACCGAGACGCCACGACTACTTCGGCCAGGGTTGATTCCACTCGCGGATTTGGTCGCAGTGCTGGGGCCAATTGAAGTCGTCCAGTCCTGGGAGTCCGGTCAAACGCCACTCGCCGCACCGGGCATGCTCGCCAAACATTACGCCCCACGAACGGCCCTCGAAGTCGCGGAGACGGAGAGCGAATGGTCTTCAATGATTCACCTTTACCAAGTCGCTGGGCTGAAGGTCTATCAGCTGCGATTCACCGGCACACCTGCTGAAGTTTCGGCGCGTCTTTACGCTGAACTGCACATCGCAGACAGTGCCGAGCATGACCGCATCATCGCTCTTCTGCCACCCAACACCCCCGAATGGGCCGCCATCCGGGACCGACTTCTCCGTGCCGCGACGGTGGATTAAGACCGCGAAAGCGCCTCCAGGTCTGGCTTAAGAATTAGAGAAATTTCGTTCACACTGAACTTGATGACATTGATTTTGTCGGCACTCTCGGTAAAAATGCTCCGGAGTTCTTGAGCCTGCGGATGGAGTCTGCATGAAGCCGCCGAGAGTGTTTTTGCCCGCGATCCTGTCTGGGCTGCTGTTGTGGGTGGCCTTCTTCCCCCTGGACTTGGGGCCAGTCGCATTTATCGCGCTAGCACCGTTTCTGACGCTGGTACGTGCCGAAGGGGTCTCTCGACGACGACGATACCTCGCCGCGTATGTGGGCGGTTGTGTCTTCTTCGGGCTAGCCATCAACTGGGTCCGTGTCGCGCACCCCATGATGATGATGTTCACCTGGCCGGCGGGAACACTTTACTGCGCTTGTTATTGGGCGCTCGCTCTCGCAGGGTTGCGGGCACTGGATCGCTGGAATCTACCCTACTCACTGACACTTCCGGTCGTCTGGGTCGGCTTGGAGTACTTCCGTGCCCATTTCCCGACGGGTTTTCCATTCTTGAAACAAGTCAGTCTGTATCAACTCATCGGCTTCCATTGGTATTCCCTCGGTTATGCGACGCACCGTCTATTACCATTCATTCAATCGGCAGATATTGGTGGAGTGCATCTCATATCGTTTGCCATCGCCTCGGTGAATGGAGCCATGTATGGCTGGATGATGCGCTCGAACTGGCTGCGGGCGCTCTTTGGCTGGGAGCAATTGCCGAAGAAACGCATGTTCGTCTGGGAGGCATACGACACAGCGTGGACGAGTATCCTGCCCATCCTGATGGTCTGCTACGGCACGATCCAACTGAGCCATGCCCCGTTTGGCGTCGGGCCACGGATTGCCGCGATTCAAGGCAACCTGCCGCAAGACGAGAAGATGTTCAAAGATGATGATGGCCAACCTGGCACTCCACTACAACGGCACTATTTCCCGCTGGCGATGCGAGCTGGTCAGCCCGATGGTGGCACTCCTCCCCCGGACTTGGTCATCTGGCCTGAGACCTGCTTCCCTGCGGACTGGCGATCCAGCACACCCGAAGCCACCCCGGTCGTGAAAGCCCGCGTGGAAGAATACCGATCGGAGTTCCGTGATCTTGGTCTGGTGCCGTTCCCCAAGACGTCCATCCTCCTCGGACTCAACCGTTCAGAATTCACGGATTTCGAAACGTCTCGCCGGTTTAACTCAGCGATTCTTTTTGATAGCAACAAAAACTTTGTTGCGAGTTACGACAAGATGCACTTGGTACCATTTGGTGAGTATGTGCCATTAAGCTCCAATTTCTTGCGAAATTTTACACCCTACAAACATGACTACAGTTGCACGCCTGGCACCACTTGGACAAGGTTCCCGATTGAGTCCAAAGGCAAGCCGTACACCTTCGGCATGTTGATCTGCTACGAGGACTCGGACCCGTACCTGGCCCGGCAGTACAACCCCGCCTCCGGGCGTGGCCTCGATGTCGATTTTCTGGTGAACATCTCGAACGACGCTTGGTTTTTCGGTACCGAAGAGCACGAACAACATCTGGCGATCTGCCGCTTCCGGGCCATCGAAGCCCGGCGAAGTGTGGTCCGGGCGGTCAACACAGGCATCAGCGCCATCATCGATCCCGACGGTGGCATGGCGACACTGCCGAGCGACCAAGGCTGGGCAGCCGGGAAAACCATGCAAGCGATCGTGCGAGGAGAAGTGCCGATCGACACCCGCGACACCTACTACGCCCAGTTCGGGGACTGGGTACCGATGCTCTGCTGGCTGATCTTTGTGGTCCTGGCCATCGCCCCGCTGAGTGCCTGGACTTCAGTCAAACTTCGCTTTCGAAAAGCGATGCAGAGCGACTGATTCTCTTCAATCTGGAGAATCGCTACAGCTTCGCGCGAAATCGTAGCAAGCACACCGAGAAAACCGAGATTCTGGCCGCGCGATAAATTTGCATGTTTTACAATCCGCTAGGACACTCGCGGAGCAGGTTTATGTCACGGTTCGGAATTTGCGCGATTTTAATCGGTGTCAGCCTGGTGAGCAGCGGTTGCAACCGTGGGCTGTTCCGTCGATCGAGTGCGGATAGTTGTGCGGCCAACAACAATAACCGCAACTCTCGTGAGCCGTTCGGCTTCTCCGAACCCACCCCAGGCAGCCGAATCGCTCCACCGAATGTGCCGATTGACTCCGATCCTTTCCCACCTCCACCGTCGATTCCCGAACGGCGTTTCACCATCGAACCACACGGTCCGCTCTCAGGCCCCGTGACCTCAACGCCACCCTCGAGCCTCGAACTGCCACCCGAAACTCGCCGCGCCCTCCAAACCGGCATCCCCAGCCTCGGCGAACCTCTGCCCCCTTCCGGCACCCGTATCCCCCCGCCACCACCACCGATCCCCGCTTCGCCAACGGACCTTCCGCCCCCACGCAGCGGTAGCGTTTAACACGGGTCTCAACCGAACAGAAGTAGGATGTTCCAAGGCGGGGTCTTCTCAAACTCGCAGCCATGCTCGTGGTGTTGCCCGGCAGGCTTGGCACTGCGAACGACGATGTTCACCCAGGGCACCGTCTCGGGAGCGTTCGCCGCTCGGACTTGAACCGTGGTCCCTTCAGGAATGCGCACTTTCATGGCGATCCGTAAGCCGCCCGTCGAGCGATCAAGGACATATCCTTCATCCTGACCGGAGCGCAAGGTCGGCGAGGTCACCAGGATCTTGACCGGCTGACCTTCACGGCGCACCGAGTTCCGGCGATCCGCGAAGGACTGGTCGTGCTCGTCCCATTCGCTGCCACGCGACGACTTACTCGGCGCGAACGCCTCTTGCGGTCTCCGCTTCCGGAGAACGAGGAATAGCGTCGTGAGGGCGACGAGAACACCAACCCCAACCGGCGCGAAAAACATCAATTGAGCAGAATTCATGGTCAGATGCCCAAATCACTCCGTTGCGACCAACCGTCGGTCACCATTGGGAGTATTTCAGACTAGTACGCATTTTTGGTAGGAGAGGTGAATCTAAACGATTTTGCCATGCTCAACTTCGCCCGAGGTTGAGATTTTTGCTCACAGTCACAAGAGGTGTTCAGAGTCACTTCCCCGCGACGACAAAGGCGAGGCCCCTGCTGATGCTGCGGCCCGTTTTGTGGTCGGTGATGCTGAAGATCGCAGAGTAGATGCCAGGCTCTTTTGGCACTTCAAAGCTGAACGGAATGTGGTGATCACGAAGCGGAGTCTGGGTGACAGTGCGGTTCCAAGTCACGATCTCGGGGACTTTCACTGTTTGCTCATTCATCAATTCGAGAATGTCACCATTGGGCTTGCGGATGCGCAAACTCGTTTCTAGCTCGGTGAGGTAAACGCCTCCAGGCTTCGGAATGGCCGTGACGTTTTTGAGTTCGACGTAGATCTCAGCCAGGGAACCAGGTGAAAATTGGTACGACTCAGGCAGGGGTTCGAATCGGCCATAGCCGCGGATGCGACGACAAGGCACGGTTTTCGTGATGGTCAACTCGGCTCGTGGCACAAGAAGTTGCGTCCCCGTTTCAAGCTGATGGACGATGCGACTCATCTCGACCGTCGTGGTAGGCGTGCTGCGTGGCGCCAAACCGGCGATCGCTGGGATCAGTTCTTTGAGAGCCGCCCGGTTAGCGGGAGCGAGGGTCTTAAGATACTCGTCGCCGACATCGTGCTTGCCTTCCATGTAGGCCCGCAAAGCACTCACGAGAGGCGAATCGGTGTTTGCGGTCAAGCTGCCCATCACTTCGCTCGGTGAGCGAGTCTGGGAGGTGAGTAACCCGGTCGGTGGAGCTTGGGGCGGGGCTGGCTTCGAGGCCGGTTCGCTGGGTGCTGGGTCTTTCGTCGGAGTTGCTGTCGTCGTCGGTTCTGTCGTGGCCGGCAAAGCGTGGCGTGAGACACGTTCCCCGGGAGCGCGAGGCAAGGTCGCAAAGCCCGAAGTCGGCTCCACGACCACTGTCTCCGGGCTAACCTGGACGACATTCTGTGGATGAAACCCCGCTCTTGGCGCACAGCCTCCCCCGGTTAGCCCGAGCAGCACCACGACCAAGCTCACATACTGCCGCCAAAATGCCATTCCAAACCTCACCGTCACCCAGACCAGCCCTCCTTTACCCGCCTTGGTGTTTACCGTCAATCGAGAACATTTCGTCGAAAAACTCCCCAAAGTCTCTGGGGCCATCTGGGGGATCTAGGCAGACGGCACACCGTTTGGCAGCGTTTCCGGAACTCCGATCACTGCCCTCCCAGAAAGCTCGTGAGCTTCTTGGAGCCTGAATTCACGGGAGGTTGCGCGGGAAAGGGGTTGGCGGCGAGGAAGGCATTGAACTCAGCTTCGATATCGAGGGTGATCGTCTCTTCGACGGGGATCGGCGCTGGCTCAGGCTTTGCAGGTGGTGGGGGTTCATCGAGGACGAGGGACTTGGCTTTGGACTTGGCTTTCGCTTCTTGGGCCAGAAGAGCCTCGCGCTTGAGAGCGAGTTTTTTCTCTTCCATCTGATACTTCGTCAGTGCGAGTGCGGCCGTCTGTCGGACTTTTTCATTGGCGCTCTTCACCTGCACTCGCAATGAGACCATGGCTTCGAGCATCGCATCGCGCAGGATCTGAGCTGTGAACTCCTGCATGTGTTTTTCCCACTCGGCCGTCTCGATGGCGGGGAGGATTTCGAGCGTCTCGACGGGGACATTCAGTTTTTTGGAAATGTGCTCCCAGGAGTTTCCTTGAGCACGAAAGAAAGCCGCGAGGCGGAGTGATTTTGCGTCCATAGTGTTGATCCAAGAGGTTTAATCTTAGCCACACTGTACGTAGAGCCATAATTCGAAGTCAAGAGAGATCAATAATTTTGTCCAGATAACGCAAAGTCACATTGGATACGAGATACATCTCGAACGACGTTCAGCAACCGGGGTCTATTTTCTGACGAGGCTTCCGAAGAATTCACTGGACACCCCCATCGTCCGCCGATTAGGATTCCAACATCAAACGAGGCTCTGCTGTGATGGCAGAATCGTACCAACGAATGAGACCGAATCGCATTCTGTCTCATTCCCAAAAAGCCGAATCGCATTCTGTCTAATCACGAGTTCGGCAGCAGCAGAAGCGTACAGCAACGTCCACTGTTTGCGGGCTGGCCGCAGGAACTGCCGAACCAGGCGATGCGGCTGAGACTTTTGTTAGTCGCGGAACACGCATTTCCAGTATTGGGTTGTAAAAAGGAGATCTACCATGGAACGACGTCTACCAGCTCAGAAGCACCTGCGAGTCCGCACGAAGGATGGAGTGGTGGTGATTGAGTCGAGCGACTCAGGCAGTACCCACGGGTCGTGGGACACCGTTGCCGTTTCTCCTGAGCGGGTCCCACTTCTCGTGCAATGGCTCCAGGACGCCGCCGCAGAATTGGCCGCATCCGAGGTGTAGAAAGCAATCGTAGCTAACACCGACCGCACAAGCATTTTTGATCTCAAGGTTAAAGACGCCGGCCCTGGGAACTTGAATATCGGGTGGGTGGGTGCGTCGGTAGTTTTGGCGCAGGTTGGCGCGTATTCTCTGGCAAGCTGTCGGCGGTGAGTCGCGGCTTGGGTTCACAGTGAAGAGGCCGAAAAATTCGCTGCAGTGGACCCGCCCTCAGTTACGCCTTTTTGCGTGAAGTCGCTTCACGCGGGCCACTGAGCTTGGGCGTTCGGCGGCAGAGGGCTTCGGGTGGGTGAGGTCGTCCTCACGCTGAACGCGGATACCGGCCGGCATCGTGCGCGGGTGTCCCGCACGTCGTCCGGTGCGTATCGGGTCGAGGTGGAGCGGCTGATCCAAGCCTACGACGCCGGCGACGAGTGGCGGGGTGAGTTCTGGTCCGCTATCCGCGGCATCTGCTCATACACCGACAGCCTGGAGCGCGCGGCTGAGCTGGCCGACGAGGCGTTACAGGCTGGTCAGGCGGTGGAGCCGTGAGACAGCAAAGGCACGCCGTTCCAGGAACGTTTTTGGACGACAATTCTCCCTGATCTGCACTACTTGTCATTCCATGACGCTTCCTCGCCGCACAGCCTAGACCTTCGGCTCAGCGAGTGACATGTCCATGTCACAGCGGTCGGCGGTCGGAGTTCGGAGCGACGGCGTCGCGATCACTTGGGGCAGCTTCTCGACAGACCCTGTGACATCAAGTTGTCACAGGTGCTTCGCTCAATCGAACCAACGGGCCGAGCCGAAGTTCACCACACCACAAACATGGCTGGGCACTATCGCCAAACACCAGCGTCAAGGTTAAGATGACCAACGAACTACCAAAGTTCCTGACCGCGAGGGCTGGTCTCCAGCACGGCCAAAGAACCAGGCGCTGTAGCAAACGGCGGGGCGCCCCGTGGCGGGGCCACTGAGCTGGGTCGTTCGGCGGAGGAGGGCTTGCGGGATGACGCTCGTTCAGGAGTTCGAGTTGCGGCTGGTTTCCGTCGGGCCACACCGGCTCGAAGTGATTCGGCTCGCGAGTCGGGTACTCCAACTTTCGTCAGCCGAGGCACGCCGCCTTATCGACGGTGGTGAGGCACTCCTCGCCGAGGGTGAGGGGCTCTTCTTCCCGCCCCCTCGACTCACCGCACTCCATGACGAATTCGGTCGTTTAGGCGCGAGCACACGTCTGGTCGAAAAGCACGCCGTTCCAGGAACTTGAGTCTCGGGTGGGTGGATGGGTCGGTGGGTTTGGCGGTGGGCGCATATTTTCCTTGGCAGGCTGTCGGTGGTGAGTCGCGGCTGGGGCAGTGGGCATGCAGTGTAGAGGCCGAACAATTCGCTGAAGTGGACTCGCCCTCAGTTAGCCTTTTTGCGTGAAGTCGCTTCACGCGGGCCGCTGAGCTTGGGTCGTTCGGCTCGACGCTCCAATACGATGGAGGTTTTGCTTTGAATCGCGTCCTTCGTGCGAGTGTTCCGCGAGCCGTGTTGTGGACGTTGGCGGGGCTTCTGATCGCCTGCTGTGTCGGCTCGTGCGAACTTGCGTACCGGCCGCACAACGGCTTCCGTGTGGGTAGCCTCCGATCCGAGGCTCAATCCGCACTTCCGATCGGGTCATCCCGCGAACAGGTCGAGGCGTGGCTCGACGCCCGCGGCCTCCCGTACATGGCCGTGTACGACAAGGGCGGCGAGTCGTTCCTTTGGTACCTCGTGCGTATGCCGAATCCCAGTTGGATGAGGCCGAATGCGGGCCTCTCGATGACATTCTACTTCCACGGTGCCGGTGGTTTGTCGGAGATCAGTGCCAGAGAAGATTAGCCGTGGTGGGGCTGTTGAGCTGGGTCGTTCGGCGCTAGGAGGGCTTCGGAGATGGCGAGGTTGGACGATGCGTCTCGACAGCAAGTCCACATGCGGCAATTGGCCGCGATGATCCACGCGGAGGATGTGACGGGCGAGCTGGGGATTGCGGTGGTGCTCGACGCCCGCGTTTGACTTTTCTAGAGTACCGAGGGCCGGACTTGAACCGGCGACCTATCGCTTATGAAGCGACCGCTCTAACCGCTGAGCTACCCCGGCAGGGAAGCATCAAAATACACGTTAGGGAGAGCTTGGCAAGATGAGTTCCGCAGGGCTACAATATCCCCATCACCACTCAGGAGGTTGCCCGTGTCACTCGAACCTCTGGTTGTCTCGCAATCTCCGGAAGAGAAGTTCCGCGAATATCTGTTAAGTCGGCCTACGCCACAGCGATTCACGGACCAACAACGGGATTTGGTCGTCCATATTTTTGCCAAGCACAAGCACTTTGACACCGAGGAATTGCTCGAAGATCTCCGGCAAACCAAATCCCAGATTAGCCGAGCGACGGTCTACCGGACTTTGACGAAGCTCATGGACGCCGGGCTACTCCGCAAGATCGAAATCGGCACTCGCACGGTCTACGACCACGATTACGGCTACCCGCAACACGAGCACTTGGCCTGTACCGAATGCCGGGAAATGATCGAATTCCAAGACGAGGCCATCATCGCAGCGATCAAGCGCGTTGCCGCCGAGCACCACTTCCGCATGGACGGCCACACGCTCGTGGTGAGCGGTTACTGTGCCAAGTGCAACGCTGCCAAGTCCGGCCGGCACCTGGTGATGTAGGCTAGCCCTTCTTGGTTGTCTTCGTTGTCTTGGTAAGTTCGAGTTTCTTTTGCATCTGAGCGGGGATTGACTCGATCAGTTTTGTGACATACGTCGAGATCGCTAACGGCTTTTCGATGTCTCGGAGCGAATACTCGGCCACAAGGTTATTCTTCGATTGGCACAGAATGATCCCGATGGTTTTGTTGTCGGACTGGTGCCGAAGCAAGTCATCCACCACAGAGCAGTAGAAGTTCATCTTGCCAACAGCCTCTGGTGTGAAGCGTTTGGCTTTGAGGTCAAAGACGATGAAACAACGAAGGCGGAAGTGGTAGAAAAGCAGGTCGAGATAGAAGTCCTCGTCATCCACCGCGAGATGATATTGGCTGCCGACAAAAGAGAAGCCGACGCCGAGTTCCAGGAGAAACTTCTGGATGTGCTGAATGAGTCCTTTTTCAAGCTCTGCTTCGGCATGGTCTTCTGCGAGTGTCAGGAACTCGAACGTGAACGGGTCTTTCAGAGTCTCTCGGGCCAGATCGGATGTTGAGGCTGGCAGTGCTTTCTCGAAGTTTGAGATCGCCTTGCCTTTTCGACCGTACAGATCACTCTCGATTTGTTGCACCAACACCGCCCGTGACCAGCCATTTTCTTTGCTGGCCTGAGCATACCAAAGCCGCGCCTTCGGGTCTTTGACTTTGAAAATGATCTCGGTGTTGTGTCCCCAAGGGATTTCCAACAAGATCTCAGGGACTTGAGATTCTCTCACAGCCTGTGAGAGAATTGAGTACTCGGTATAGAACTGACGCATCTCCAGATGTTTTGCGGTGAGAACCCAGCAACGCCAGGGAATTCCCCCTGCAGATCGAGCGCAAGTTGATCAACAACTCGCTTCCCCCACCCATCTTGTTTTTGGCGTTCGACGATCGCGCGGCCGATATCCCAGTAGAGTTGAATCATGGCTGAGTTGACAGTGACAGCGGCTTTCAGTTGAGCCGAGCGAACGCGGTCTTTCAAATCCACGAGGAAGTCCGAGTAGCCAATCGGCAGCACGGAGTTACTGGGTTTCGTGGCTGGTGGCTTACGCTTCTTGCCCATGCTTCACACGGTGATATTGGTGAGGTCAGCTTTGCGGTTGACGCGCTTCATCAGGCCAGCGAGGACGCGGCCTGGGCCGATCTCGTAGAACTTGTCGAACCCGACGGCTTGCATGCCACGCATGGTCGCTTCCCACTGCACGGGGGCGAGGACTTGCTTGACGAGCAAGTCGCGGATTTCCTGGGGGTCGGTGTGCGGTTGGGCATCGACGTTCGACCAGACGGGGATGCGTGGGGACTTCAACGAGACGCCTGCGAGCACTTGGGCGAGTTTCTCGTCGGCAGGCTTCATCAGGTTCGTGTGGAAGGCCCCAGCGACGGCCAGTTTAATGGCTCGCAGGTTCCGGCTCTCGGCGAGAGAAACCAGGGCGTCGATGGCGGCATTGTCGCCGGAGACGACGGTGTTGCCAGGGCAAAGGAGGTTGGCGACTTCCAGCAGTTTGCCGCTCGATGCTCGCGCTTCGGCGACCAATGACTCGACTTCAGCCGCTTCCAAGCCGATGATGCTGACCATCCCCGAAGGCGTCGCTTCGGCGGCGGCTTGCATCGCTTGCCCGCGAGCGGAGACGACACGCAGGCCCTCTTCGAAGCTCATCGCCCCAGCGAATGTCAGGGCCGTGTACTCACCCAGACTGAGGCCCGCGGCGGCTTCAACGCTCTCGACAATCGCTGGCTCGGTCGCTTTCAGCGATTCGAGTGCCGCGAGGGATGCGGTGTAGATCGCAGGTTGGCTGATGTCTGTGGCGTTGAGCTTTTCCACGGGGCCGTTGATGCACAGATCCAGAAGGTTGTAGCCCAGGATCGCTTCGGCTTGGTCGAAGAGGGCTTTGGCGGCCGGGAGCGTGGCCACGAGAGCCGAGGCGATGCCTACGGCTTGGGCGCCTTGGCCGGGGAAATAGAACGCGATTTTCGGCATAGGTCTACTCTTCAGGCGGAAGTGCGGCGATAGCAGCGCTGATCTTCTGGTTGAGTTGGTCTCGGCAGGCTTGGGCGGCGACACCCAGAGCATTCGTGATCGAGGTCTCGTTCGACGAGCCGTGGCAAATGATGCAGATGCCATCGATGCCCAGGAGCGGTGCCCCGCCAGCGTTGGAATGGTGCAGTTCGCCGACCATCTTTTCGAGAGCCGCGGCGGCGATCGCCTTTTCGCTGTTGAGCGAGCCGATGAGGTTCTTCTTGATCAGCTCAACCATCAACTCAAACGCCCCCTCGGCCTGTTTGAGGATGACGTTGCCAACGAAGCCATCAGTGACGATTACATCACACGCCCCGCGGTGGATGTCCCGGCCTTCGACGTTGCCGATGAACTGCCCAGCGAGGGTCGAGTTGCGGAAGAGTTCGTAGGTCTTGTTGACGAGATCGTGGCCTTTGCCTTCTTCTTCGCCGACGTTCATGAGGCCAATGGTCGGGTTTTCGATGCCGAGCGTCGTCTTGGCGTAAACCGCCCCCATGACGCCATATTGCAGGAGATGCGAAGGTTTCGGGAAGACGTTGGCCCCGACATCGACGATGACCGTCCGCCCTTTGGCCGTCGGCATCAACGCCGCGATCCCCGGGCGATGCACGCCTTTCAGGAACCGCCGGCTCAGCAAACCGCCACCAACGACCGCACCTGTATTACCCGCGCTGACAACGCCATCCGCCCGGCCCATCTGGATGTAGCCCCAGCAGACAGCGATCGAGTTATTGGGTTTGCGGCGGTGAGCTTCGACAGGTTTTTCGTTCATCCCGATGACATCGGGAGCGTGATAGACTTTGAGACGTTCGACGGGGTGCGGGTTGCCAAGCTGTTGCAGAAGTGGATTGATCTGATTTTCATCCCCGGCCAGGACAAGATTCAGGTCCGGGGAGATTTCGAGGGCGCGCAATGCACCTCGGACGTTGGGTTCCGGGCCAAAATCCCCACCCATCGCATCCAGGACAATACGCATGACGGTCTCCGCTTACTCAGCGTTCTTGTCTTCGATCACCACCGCATCGCGGCCACGGTAGAAGCCACACTTCGCGCAGATGCGGTGCGACATCACAGGGTCGTTGCAACGAACGCAGTACTGGACGCTCTTGCCTGCACCAAGGTTATGGTGAGAACGGCGATGCCCTTGTTTCGCCTTCGAGGTCCGCCGTTTAGGAACTGCCATGACTGTTCACTCTACAAACAAAGGCCGCACATCAAAACCGTCATCTTAACGGCCTCACTCCCCCTGTCAAGCGACCGAACCCAGGTGTTTCAGGCCCCATCTTCAAACTTTTCGGCTTCAGGGTGAGCTGATTCACCTTTGCCTGCTGTGTTCCAGATATAATGCTGACATGTTTACCGGACTCATCCAAACTTTGGCCAAAGTCGCGTCCATCACACCTGATGGTCATGGCGGCTCCCGACTCACCCTTCTTGCCCCAGGCTATGGCACCGTTGGGGTCTTGGGTGAAAGTATCGCCGTCAACGGCTGCTGCCTGACGCTCGTGGCGTTTGACGCCAATCAGTTGCAGTTCGATTGCGGCCCAGAAACCCTGGCCCGCACGAATCTCGGTCGTTTGGCCGTAGACTCCCCTGTGAACCTCGAACGTGCTCTCAAAGTCGGCGATCCGTTGGGCGGGCACTTTGTCAGTGGCCACATCGATGGGGTCGGGCGGGTCAAACAGATCGTCCCCAACGGCGAATGGCGAAACTTCCACTTCTCGATTCCCCCAGAGTTCGACGAACTCCTTGTCGTCAAAGGGAGTATCGCCATTGATGGCGTGAGCCTGACACTCGTGACCGTCGAGCCAGGCGAAGTCTCGGTGATGCTGATCCCGCACACCCTCGCTGCCACGACGCTCGGTAGCAAAAACGTCGGTGACGAAGTGAACTTGGAAATCGATATGATCGCCAAGCACGTGAAGAAACTCTTCGGGAACCTTTCGATCACCGTGTGAGCGAACCGCCAATCAAGTGCCCGGGGCGGCGTCCGGACTGCACACGTACTTGACCTGAAGCCGCTCCACCAGCCGTGCCTCGACCTCAGGGGCTGCCTTGATGCTGACCGAGACGTCGTAGTTAGAGCCAAACTCCGCCGCGAGCGGGTTCAGCGGGAAGAGTCCGCGGACCAGCCGGCGGGAGCACAACAATTCGAACCCAAGCCCTGTGATCGCCAGGTCGAGTGACGCAGTCGCCGGGCCGTTCGGAACAACGGCCGTGACCCGTCGGTTGGGATCCATCTCCTCGGCCGCGGCGAGCACGTCCGTCATCACGTCCGGCAACGTCGTTGAGAAGAACAGGCTGCCGAGCCGCGTTGTCTCAACCAACTCCCCACGCTTGAGGGCAGAGTACCGGACGACCCGACCGGTGCCCTTGGCGCGAACTCTCAGAATCGCCATTCCAGACCCTCCTCGTCGAACCACCCAGTTCAGCAGTGACGGGCTAGAGTGAATTGTTAGGCGGCACGTGGTGAAAGACGGCAGAACGCAATGCCCCAGACGGCACAGAGCGAGCCGACAAGTAAGCCTGCGTAGGCCCCACCATGAACGGCGTTGCTCGCCGATAGGCCCGCCATCACACCGATGATTCCGAGCGCCGGACCGAACCACGAACCAAAACCACGAGAAACCATGACTGTCTCCTTTCAACAGATTGTGAAAAGTACCGACGGATCGCATTGAGTGAAGTATACGATGTCTAGTTCAGCCTCGGGTGTGTCTCTACCAGAACCGCCACCATGGGCGAGACGCCGATGGCTGCCCGACTGCCACCACTTGCTCTTGGATGGCGTCGAATGACGCCGCCAGGAAGTTTGCCTCCCGCCGTTCCCACCGCTTCGCCACGAAGTTCGCCGGGTACACGAGCACGTTCCCCCGGCCAGGAAGCGCGAGGATAGCGAGATCTGTGCCGTGGGCGTCCGTCGCGATGGTCCACTCGAACCCAGCTTGGTCAACGAGGAACTGGCCAAACTGGGTGCCGACGGCGTTGATGGCTGCGTTGGCTTGCTCGTCGTCCGCCTGAGGCAGCCACGCCGCCCAGGCTCGGTCGAGTGCGTCCAACGTCACCGGGGCGTCAGCATCAGCCGGGGACATGGCCGCGACGAATAAGCGCACCCCGTCGAGTTGCTGGGCGATCCACGCCCACTCATGTTCACTCAGCAGGGAAAACGTCTGGTCTGCCATGCATGCCTCCGGTTGCGGAACGACCCACCTGAAACGACATCAGGCGAGTTTATCCTATCCGCAACGGAATGAAGCATAGGGCTACGCGGTCACTCGCGAAGCCGAGGGTGCAGAGTGCACAAAGTCGATCAGCCAGAGTCGTTGCACAGCGAATTCTCTTCAACCACCGACCCTTGGTCACTCTCCCAGATGCTGACTGTTGTGCGGCTCGCGTCTTCATAATGAACCTCGCCGACATCTTCTGGTGGTATCATGGACTACGACCGGCTCCAGCGCATCACAGCCCGTCTCCAGGAAGCAACGAGCTGGGAAGACCTCTTGGCCAAAAACTAAATAGCGGTTGTAAGGGTGAATTATGATACTTGGCGTCATATCAATGTTGGCCGTGAACTTGTTCTTGCCTTGTTTGCTGTTCTTCGTTGTGCACTATCGCACAAAGAACCCGGTGCGTGGCTTTTTCATAGCTTTACCTTTGTCGATAGTGCTGTCACTGATGGTCATCTACCTGACTTGTACGATCTTGATTGCCGCTCAGATGGGTGGACCACCGATGATGTCGATGGTCATCACAGAGACCACCAAACACTACTTGATCCCATCGTTGATTGTGACAGTTTTAAGCCTCGTGTTTGGGCTGATTGTGGTGGCGATCTGGCGGATCGTGGCGGCCGAGAACTACCGACGGGTGATGCTCACTCCCCCCAGTTTCGTTGAGCCGGGGGATTGAACGCTCTGGTATAAGTCGCTCTGTTGGTGGTCGATTCTATTCTCCAGACTTCCGGTTTTTCAAGCTGGCTGATGTCACATTCACATTTTTGCGGCGCAAGATCAGGCCGAATCCAGTCTACAGCCTTTTGAGTAGTTCACTTTGACATCCTGTTTTGCCGCATTTTGGCGGAAGGATTTGTTATGTCCCGATTCTGGTGGATTCGTCGACTGTTTCGTCGTGCTCGACTGACAATTCGGCGGCCGGTTTCGGCGAAGTTTCAAGTCGTGCCGTTGGAAGAGCGGTTGGCGCCGGCGTGGCTTGGGGGGCTACCGGTTGCGGCGGGGCACTTTGATGGCGATCGACTTGCGGACATTGTCACCGGGTCCACACCAGGGTCGACGGCTCGGGTGACGGTGCGCTCGACGGACACGGGCAACGTGCTGCAATCGTTCTTGCCATTTGGCGAGACCTTCAAGGGTGGTGCGAGTGTCGCGGTGACGTTGCCGGATGCCACTGGGACGGGGCAGGTGCTCGTGGGAGCGGGGCCAGGGGGTGGGCCGCATGTTCGCATGGTCTCGACGGAGGGGATCGAACGGAAGAGTTTCTTCGCGTTTGCGCCGTCGTTCACGGGTGGTGTGAGTGTAGCGTCGGGGGATTTTGACAAAGACGGTGTCGCGGATTTGGTCGTCGCGGCGGGGCAGGGTGGCGGGCCGCATGTGCGTGTCTTGAACGGCATGACCGGCTCGGAGATTCTCGGCTTTTATGCCTATTCGCCAGACTTTACCGGTGGCGTGACGGTCACCACTGCGGACCTGACGGGCGATGGCATTCCCGAGTTGATCACCGGTGCGGGCGTCGGTGGTGGGCCGCATGTGCGGGTGTTCGATGGCCAGACCGGGGCCGCACTGCAGAGCTTCTACGCCTACGATTCCTCGTTCCGAGGCGGGGTTTCTGTGTCGGCGGGGGATGTTGATGGCGATGGCCTCAGTGACATCGTGACGTCACCGGGGGCGGGTGGTGGGCCGCATGTGCGAGCTTTCACGAAGTCGGGCCAGCCGATCGCGGGCCATATGGCCTTCGCGCCCGAGATGCGTGGTGGCGTCAGCGTGGCGTCGGGGGACCTCGATGGTGATGGCCGGGCGGATCTGGTGGTGGGCGATGCTTCCGTGCGTGTGCTCGAGGCGCGTAGCGGCGAAGTCAAAGTCTCGTTCACCGCACCCGCGAGCGACTACGCGGCGATTCGTGTGCCCGGCAGCGGTGGTGAACCCGTGGCCGTGCAACTGACGCAACTCGACGACAGCACCATTTTCCGCAACGAGTTCGGTGTCTTCCCCGTCGATGATGCGGCCGGTCGCATCAATGGGCTGCTGCCGTCGGCTGCGGGTTACGCGGCCGCGGCGCTGGATGCGTCGCGCGCCAAAGCGTTCTTCCAAGCACGCTCGTCGATTGCCACCGAAGAGATCAGCTTGCCTG
>JBOFPH010000057.1:0-13467 GCA_051659845.1 Fimbriiglobus sp.
CGAGCGTATTGATGGATCACAGCAGACGAAACCGTGTCTTGCGGCTGACGCATAGGGGACTTCCTTGTTCCAACCCAAAGGATTGCCAACCCTAGAGTTGGAACATATCTCAGTCCCCGTTGCAACTTGGTAACTACTGTCGAGGGAGCGTCTGAGGCTTCCAAGTTTCAGACACTCCCTTGCGGTCGTGGCTCTTTTCTTTCTGTTTCACCCAGTGAAAGAGTCCCAGTCGGGGTTGAGTTGGGTGTTGCCGAAGGGGATTCGCAGCGGGGCCGTGTCTTCGCCTCCGCAAAGGCCGCCGAAGTAGATGCTCTGCTTGCCGAAGGTCTTGTTGATGCGGTCCATGGCCAAGCCGAGTTGGGTGCGGTCGTGGTCTTCGGGAAAGAGCGACGGCGTCGTCGATTCTTGGCTCTGCAATTTGGTTAACACCATGCTCACCGCAAACGGCTCCAGGCCGCGTGGTCGCTTCTCCCATATCGCCGCGAATGCCTCCAAGACGCTGAGCGTATCCTGGCAAGCCGCCAAGGCCGTGTCCGATTTCCAGGAGTCGTCGCGGTACGAGACACTGATCGAAAGATGTTTCGCCCAGTACCGGACCTCCCGCAGCCGGGCACAGGCCTTGTGAATCAGCCGCACGAGCACCACCCGAGCGCCGTCGTCCGAGCGGAAATCGGGGGGCAAGATATGTGATTGACCAATGGTCCGGCGATGCGTCGGTTTTTCATGCACATCTTCCCCGCGTATGGTGTAATACCACTTTTCGCCATGAATCTGACTTCCCCAGACCTGCGAAAGCTGCTTAATCGTCATCTGATAGAGACTTTGCACCTGAAACACATTGTGCAGATTCAATCGCTTCTCCATCCGTGGACCGATGCCAGGGAAGTCGGTGAGTTTCAGCGAATACATCCGCTCGGGGATCTCTTCGCTGCGTAAAATTGTGAATCCGTTCGGCTTTTTCATATCCCCAGCCATTTTCGCCAGCAACCGGTTCGGGGCCACCCCGATCGAGCAACGCATATAATCCCCGACATGTTTGTAAATAGCACTCTTGATATCCTGGCCAATGGCCGTCACTTTCTCAATTTTTGCTTCATCGCCCAGAAGTTTGCAGTTCATCTCATCGACCGATAACACCTGATCGACAGGCAAACATCGCTCCACAGCTTTGACGATCAATTCATGGATTTCCATGTATCGTTTGGAGCGTACTTGGCGGAGCGTGATGTTCGGGCAAATCTGCTTGGCTCGCCAAACGGGGGTGCCGGTTTTGATCCCGAGAGCCTTGGCCTCGTAACTGGCCGCGAGGCAGCAGGTCGTGTCGGCCTCGACGGGGATGACCGCGATCGGCTTGCCGCGCAGTTCGGGGAAGTCTTGTTGCT
The DNA here is from genome assembly GCA_051659845.1 of Fimbriiglobus sp. Lineage (GTDB taxonomy): Bacteria > Planctomycetota > Planctomycetia > Gemmatales > Gemmataceae > Fimbriiglobus. The sequence goes on from JBOFPH010000057.1 coordinate 1,383, forward strand.
CGCAGGAGGCGAAGTAGGAGTTCATGTCGATGAAGAGGTAACGCAGTGGCACGTGTGTTCTCCGGTAGCGTACAAGCACGTCAACACCACCAAGGTATACTATTCCGAAAATACGTGTCCACAGAATCAAAGAAAATTTGACCAGTATTATTTTGCCCTGTACCGTACACCCGCACCTGACAAGACCGATTGGGTCCAGCCGACGTGGTGCGATGGTCGATGATGAGAATTCCCAGGGTGGAGCGAAACCCAGGGTGGAGCGCTGCCCAGGGTTCGCTTCGCTTCACCCTGGGCTAGAGGCAGACGCCGCTCCGCGGCTAAGAGTTTTTTGGTTTTCAGCCACGGAGTGGCGGTTGCTGCTAGCCCAGGGTGGAGCGAAGCGCAACCCTGGGGCAGGGGCAAGAGTTTTTGGTTTTCAGCCACGGAGTGGCGTTTGCTACTAGCCCAGGGTGAAGCGAAGCGAACCCTGGGCGAAACGCAATCCTGGGCCTGACGCGAAACGCAACTACGGACATTGCGTGGCGTTCGGGTGAGGCGGTATGGTGGGGGATATGGAAGAAACCTCGGATTCGCTGGAACCACTCTTTGCCGACATCGTTTTCGATCGTCCGCTGGACCACGCCTACAGTTACGCCATTCCGCCAGAACTCGTGGAGAGCATCGCCGTTGGCAAGCGGGTGATGGCGCCGTTTGGCCGGGGGGATCAATCGACGGAAGGATTCTGCGTGGGGCTATCGCACGATCAACCCGTGCGAGCCGTGAAGACGCTGACCAAAGTGCTCGACGAAACCGCGTTACTCGATGCTCATCTTTTGAAACTGACTCGCTGGATGGCGGACTACTACCTCGCCGGTTGGGGCCAGGTGCTTCATGCCGTTGTCCCGGCGGGGGTGCGGGACAATGCGGGGACCAAGGCGACGGTGTTTCTCGAAGCGGTGCCCAAGGCCGAGCTGCCAAACCCGTTGCCACTCGTCACACCGAAGCAAAAACAGATTCTCGATCTACTCCGCAAAAAAGGCATCGTCGATCAACCGAGTTTCGTCAAAGAGCTGGGCTCGAGTGCCGGGATTGCCGGGCTGATTTCCAAACAACTCGTGCGGAAGTTCACAGAACGCATCGATAAATACGCCGATCACACCCACCCAGAGAGCGAACGACCAGCCGCGAAACCGCACCCACTGAACGCCGACCAAGCCGCGGCCTGGCAAGCGATTGCCGGGGCCTTGGATCGCCAGAAACACGAAGTGTTTCTGTTGCATGGCGTCACTGGCAGTGGCAAAACCGAAGTCTATTTGAAAGCCATCGAAGAGGTCGTGCGGCGGGGGCAAGAAGCGATCGTGCTGGTGCCCGAGATCAGCCTGACGCCACAGACCATCGAGCGTTTCCAGGGCCGGGCGTCGAGCTTGGCCGTGTTGCATTCACACCTCACGAACGCCGAGCGAGCCGGTTACTGGCGTCGGATTGCTGCCGGGCAGACGCAAGTCGTCGTCGGGGCACGGAGTGCCGTCTTTGCCCCGACGCGGAAACTTGGGCTGATCATCATCGACGAAGAGCACGAGAACAGCTTCAAACAGGATTCCACACCTCGTTACCATGCCCGTGATGTGGCCGTGATGCGAGCGGCCCTCGCCGATGTGCCGATCATCCTCGGTTCCGCGACGCCCTCGCTCGAAAGCCTGCGGCTTTCGGAAGAGAAGCAGTACACCGTGCTACGGTTACCGAATCGCGTCGAAGATCGGCCGATGCCGCCGGTGAAACTCGTCGACCTTCGACACGAACCCCGGCCCACGGGCAAGTTCTTTGCCGTCGGCCCGACGCTCGAAAAGTCCATGCGCGATGCGTTGAAAGCGGGCGGGCAGGTGATGTTGCTTCTGAATCGCCGGGGATTCTCCACGCACGTGCATTGCCCCGGTTGTGGCCACGTGGCCCAGTGCAACCACTGCGATATCGCACTGACGTTTCACCGCAAACAAGCGGCTTTGGTCTGTCATCACTGCGGTTGGGAAACGGCACCGATGGCCAAGTGCCCCAAGTGCGAAGCCCCAGCGATGCGCTACCAAGGACTTGGCACCGAGAAACTGCAACAGGAACTCGAAGAGCGATTCCCGGATAAAGTCATCCAACGGATGGACTCGGACACGATGTCCAAACCCGGTAGCCATGCCCGAGTGCTCGATGCGTTCCGCGATGGCTTGATTCACATCCTGCTTGGCACGCAGATGATCGCCAAAGGTCTCGACTTCCCGAACGTGACTCTCGTGGGCGTCATCAACGCAGACATTGGCTTACACCTGCCGGACTTCCGCGCGGCGGAACGCACCTTCCAAATCCTGGCCCAAGTCGCGGGCCGATCGGGCCGGGGAGAGAAGGGCGGTACCGTCATGGTGCAAACCTTCACGCCGGATCATCCGTGTATCGCACTCGCCGCCAAGCACGATTACTTGGAGTTCGCCCGGCTCGAACTGGCGCACCGCAAAACTCACCAATATCCGCCGTACCACAAGCTCGCCCGGCTCATCATCCGCAGCGAGAAAGAGCCGAATGCGTCGAAATTCGCGGATCAACTGGCTGGCATCTTCCGCGAAGCGGTCATGCGGCTCGCTCGCCAAGAGCAGCCGAACCTGCTGCCTGGCCAAGTGCCCGTACCACCCGTGCGCGTCTTAGGCCCTGCCGAGTGCCCGGTGTTTAAGCTCAACGACTACTACCGCTTCCACTTCCAACTCCAGGCCGAGTCGAGTGGCACGCTGCACCAGGTCTTGCGCGAAGTGCTCGCCGTGGCCAAGCCGCCCCACGGCGTCGAGTTTCAGGTGGATATCGACCCCTTCAGCATGATGTGATGGGGCACATGACCATGACGAGAAGTGGAGTGAAACCGACTGGATCGGCTCCTGAGTAGGGGAAAGAGAACATGGAGAGCGCGCTTTCCGTCAAAAAGCACTTGGCGGAACTCGGATGGGGCTTATAGTGATGGTTTTGACAGATGGTGTTTCTGAGGCGACTCATGTACGCAATTATCGAAGATGGTTCCCGGCAATATCGCGTGGAAGAAGGCAAGTTTGTGATCCTCGACTTCCGAGGAGACATCAAAGAAGGCGATACACTCGAACTGACCAAGGTTCTCCTCATCGAAAAAGATGGCACCCCGAAAATCGGCCTGCCACACGTTGAAGGGGCCAAAGTCATCGCCACCGTCGTGGGCTTCCCCCGCGTCAAGACCATGACCCAGAAGTTCCGTCGCCGCAAAGCCTCCAAACGGCTCCGTGGCCACACCCAGCCGCACATCCGCGTCAAAGTGGAATCGATCCAAGGTTAAATCACACACAAATCTCGAGGGCTTGTCATGGTACGAACACTGGTGATGGCCCTCCTGGTACTGAGCTTCTGCGGCTGTAGTGCCGCGAAGCTGAACATTGAAAAGACATTCTCACTTCCTGACGGTAGCGACCCGGACAAGCTCTTGCTGTTCGAGGCCCAATCCAAAGAACAGACCATCACCATCAAAGTCGAAGCCTCGGACGAGATCAATGTTGGCGTCTATCTGAAGAGCCAAGCGGCTGAACCACGCGACCTCAGTGTCGCGGATCGGGAGACGAAAGCGGCTGCCTTCAAAAAGGGCACGAAGGCCGAGACCTTCACCGTGAAGATCCCCGCCAACACCGAATACACCGTCATGCTCTCCCTGGCGGCCAAAGTCGCCAAGTCGAGCGGTAAAGTCACGGTTAAGAACTGATTCGCGTCGCAAACTTCGCCAATTCTTCGGCATAACCCGCGACCCATTCTGGCCGTGGGTTGACAGCTCCCCGGAACTTCACGAGCTTCTGCACCGCCGCTTCGACATGGTCGGCGTGCGAGGTTTTCGGATCGTGCTGGCTCGTGTAGCCAGCCATCGCAGCGATCGCACCGCCGAGAGCGGGGCCTTCATCGGAGACGAGCCGTTGCAACGGGCGATTGAGCACACTCGCCAGAATTTCGCACATCAGCAGGCTTCGAGAGGTGCCACCGGAGATGGTGATCCGCTCGATCTTCTGGCCCGCGGCCTCGTGCTCCTTCACACCCAAGGCGATCAGGTACGCCAGGCTTTCGAGCGCAGCACGGAAGCGCACGCCGGGCGATTGCGGCTCCGCGGGAGACCAGCCAAACTTCGGCTCGGTGATGCCCAGCGATGGCTCGGAGAGCACGAACGGCGACACCGACACGCCGTCACAGCCCAGTGGTGTCGCGGTGGCCGAGGCTTCGAGAGCGTCCCAGTCCGGGTTTTCACCAACGACGCGGTCAATGAACTGGGCCCCGTTCGAGTAGCAGCGCATCCAGAGATACGGCCCCCAGTTGAGCCGCATGGCATCGAGCGACCCCGAGCTTGGCAGCATCGCGGAGGACGAATTCACCACCGCTGAGTTACCGAGGATGATGGCGACGTGCCCCGCGTGGACCGCACCACCACCGACCAGCCCAGCGGCTTGGTCGTCGAGCGTCGGGTAAACCAACGGCCGAAAGCCGGTCGGCAAACCGACATCCACGGCCACGGTTTCGCTAATCGGGCCAATCGGCTGATCCATCGGGATGATCGTGGGCATCGTGGCCTCAGCGAGGCTTTGGTTCTCGGTGAAAGCCAAGGCTTCGAGCATCTTGGGTTGCCAGGTCGCGGTGCGGAAGTCCATCAAACCCGTCGAGGCCGCCGCGGAGATGCTGATGCAATCGAAGCGCCCGGTCAGGTAACCTGCTGCGAGCGAGCCGTGAGCCTGGATGTATTTCGTCCGCCGCCAGTCTTTGCCTTTCAGCGTCACTTCATCTTTCACAAGATGCGAAAGGGAGTAACGCACGGCCCACGGAGCACCGATCAATTCCTGCACGCGCTCAGGCCCACCAAGCCGACGAAGCCCATCGGCGTGGAAGTTGGCGAGTGTCTGGTCGTTCCAGCAGATCGCCCGGCGGACTTGGTTGCCATGCGCATCAATGCGGCCCGAGGTGTGGTGGGTCGCGGAGATGCCTCCGGCGACCCAGTCTTGCAGACGGCCCAGTTTCTTCAACTCGCCGACGAGCGCTCGGGTGATCGCCCGCGCCTGCCCTTCCAGCATCATGAGGTTCAACTCGCGGACACCCTGTTCGTCGCTCCAGATGTCCGTCGGCAAGCGCACATCGGCGACGATGTTCCCGTGGAGATCCACGGCAAGGGCTTTCACAGACCCCGTGCTAAAATCCCAACCGACGAACAACGAAGACTCGGAGAGAATGGACATAACGAACTTCCCAGAAAGTAGCCAAAGATCAGGACGCTTCAAGTTTACGAAGCTGTCTACAATTGGGATGCCCTTCGAGGAGGCTTATTGTGGTTCGCATCGTGTCGTTGGTCGTGATGTTGTTGATGGGTGGCCAGCTTGTGGCCCAGGAACCGCCAGCTGGGGCCAAGGTCTACAAAGAAGCCGTCGGCTCGACGGTGTGGATTCACTCGACCCGAACCAAAGGTCTCGCCACTGGGAGCGGTTCGCTCATTGATCTCGAACGCCGGTTGGTGCTGACGAATTACCACGTCGTCGAGGATAACCCCAAGGCGACGATCTTCTTCCCCGAATACGAGACCGGCAAACCGGTCCCCGAAAAACAATATTACAACGACCGCGCCAAGCGGCTGGGAATCCCAGGCAGAGTGATTGCCGTCAGCAAAGCCACTGACTTGGCCATTGTGCAAATCGACAAAGTCCCTGATGGGGTCAAGGCGATCCCGCTGGCCCTCGCTAGCCCCGAACCGGGGGAGACGATCCACAGCATCGGCAACGCCGGCAAGTCTGGGGCACTTTGGGGCTATGTCAAAGGCACCGTGCGGCAGGTTTACAAGAAGAAATGGCAAGCCGCGCTCAGCGAAACGAAGAAGATCACCTTCGAAGCCCACGTCATCGAATCGGATTCCCCGACGAACCCTGGCGATTCGGGTGGCCCGCTGTTAAACGACAAAGGCGAACTCGTCGGCGTCACGCAAGGCGGCGCAACAAACGCCCAACTGGTGAGTTACTTCATCGAGTTGCGCGAAGTCCGGGCACTGCTGAAAGTCCGCGAAGTGAAATCGATCGTCGGCGACAAACCCGCGATGCCGATTTGGCCTGTGGATGCGGCCAAGGTCTTTGATGCTGCGAAACTCGACGCCTTGAAACCCCAACTGACCGAGTTGAAGAAAGCAGGCGTCGAAGTCGTCGTCGAGACCTACCCGAAGGCCCCGGCCGCGTGGATCGAGAAGGCCAAGAAAGCGACCCCTGCGGAACGGCAAGAGATGTTCCGCACCTGGGCCGACGAACGCGAGCGAGTGCTGCAAAGTGAGGGTGTGTTGATCATCGTCTGCCTGGAGCCGCGGGTGATTCATGTCGAGTTCTCCGAGGCCGCGAAGCAACGCTACCCGGAGAAATTCGCTGCGAAGATCGGCACCGGCTTAATCACGGCCTTCAAAGACAAGAAGCCCGACGACGGCCTCGCGGAAGCACTCAAACTTCTGCAAAGCGAGATGAAAAAGGACAAGAAATAACTCAAATACGTTGATAGACAGGATTCACCACGGAGCACACGGAGACCACGGAGAGGAATGAGAATGGATCGCTGACAAGATGATGTCACAGGTTCTCTTTCATCTCTGTGAACTCCGTGGTGAATACTGCTTTCGTACAGTTCAATTGGAACCAGAAAATGACCCGCTCAGGCCTGTTACTATCGGACGACTTAATCTTCACCAGCAAGATCACGGGGACGGCCAAGGCCCACGGGCTAACGATCACCACGGCCCGGACGTTGGCTCGCTTTGAGGAGTTGCGAGTGGAGATGTCGCCGACAGGGGTGATCGTCGATTTGCATTTTCCAGGGTTGAACATCGCCGAGTTGGTGGCCAGTCTGCCGGGGATCCCAGTGACAGGTTACGGCTCGCATGTTGACGTCAACACCCTGAAAGCCGCACGAGCTGCGGGCTGCACTCGGGTGATGCCGCGTAGCCAGTTCGTCGCGGAGTTGGAGACCAAGCTCAGCGAGTGGGTGTGATCACGTCATCGCGGTGACGGGGGTCGTGGTGGGCATCGTCGAGGCGGCAATCGGTTTGCCGTAGGTCAGGCGCGAGTAGCCATCGCGGTAATACTCGGTCCACTCGCCGATGGTCCGCCAATCCAGGCGTTGCAGAAACTGGCGGACGCTCGCTTCCGCCGGGCTGCTGGAGGTGTGAGCCAGCAGAAGCCGGACGCCTTCCTGGGCGAGCGACGCTTCGAGTTTGGTGAGCAGTTGGCGGGCATGACCACGTTGGCGATGTTCCGCACTGACGGACACATACTCCCAAACCGCGACGCCATGTTGCGAATCAGTAACCTCCACGATCGCCACGGCCACGACTTCGCTCAACTCATCTTCCAACACGTAGCACCGTCGTGCGTGGCTCTCTTTCACTTCCAAGATCGAGGCGATCTTCGTCGCCCAATCCACGTTCGACACGAACCGTGTGATGGCGAGGATATCCGCTCGTTTGCCAGGCCGCAGTTCGCCGTTGGAGCGTGTCTTCGAGACGTGAGGGACAACGCTCGGCTCCGGTTGGATCGTGCCGATGTCAGCGATCAACTCAGGCCGTGGGCTTCTGGACAGAGCCTGTTTCACGAGGCCAATGATGAAGTCAGCGTAAGGAATCTTGGCCGATTCCAGCCCGGCCGCGAGACCTGCGAGCGGGCTGATGCAGGGATTCGGGTTCACTTCGAGGATGTAGGGCTGGCCCGTTTCATCGACGCGGAAATCGACGCGGGCGTAATCCCGACAACCGAGAAGATGGAAGGCTTGTAGCGCGAGCGTCCGGACTCGCTCGTGCAGTTCTGGGTCCACCACCGCGGGGTTCACCACCGGTGTCGCCGTGAAGTCGACGGTGCCGGGGTGCCACTTGGCACTGAAAGAGACGATCGGCCACAGGTCCGGTTTGTCTGTCGGCGGGACGAAAAAAATCTCCGAGAACGGAAGCGTTTCCGGGATACCGTTTCGCTCGATGACCGCGACGTTGAACTCCCGACCGCGAATGAATCGCTCAACCAAAATCGACGGGCCGTAGTTTTGCCGAAGGTACGCAACCCGGGCTTCGAGTTCTTCCTGCGTCCGGCAGACGCTCGCTTGCTCGATGCCTACGCTGGCATCTTCCTCGCCAGGCTTCACGATCACCGGCCAAGGCAACGGGCAGATCGGCACCGGGCCAGAATCGAAGGTCATGAAGTCCGCGGTCGGCAGCCCCGCGCCTTTCAGCAATTGTTTCGTCAACGGCTTCGAGCGGCAGAGTAGCAGGGGTTGCGTCGGCGAGCCGGTGAACGAGACTTTCGAGAGTTCGAGTAGCCCCGAGACGAAGGCTTCCGTGTCGCCCCATTTGGCGAGGCCTTCGTAGAGGTTGAAGACAGCATCGGGTTTGGACGCTTGCAAACCTTTCCACAGAACTGTCGGGTCGGCTTGGATTCCCAGTCGCTCGACCAGGATGCCGGCTTGTTGCAGGATGCGTGCGATGCCATCGGCGGTGTAGAGAATATCGTGCTCAGAATCCGAGTCTGGGTGGTCGACGGGAAGAGTCGGTTCGTTGAACAGAATCAGTACACGCGGTGTCGGCATCGAGAGTCCTCGTCTTCAGCTATCCTCTTAGAGTATCGTCCATGATGCAATCCTCACAAGCGCAAAGGCTGTTAGGCAAGACCCTCGAAGGTGAAGCAGCGCGTTACGATCGGAACCAAAAATCCACAAGCGACATCGCATTGTCACCCACTTTCGCACGAAAAAACCCCAGCCAACAGGCTGGGGTTTTTTGGGGGGAGAATTGTCTCGTTACGGGACTTACTTCTTCGCCAGCACGGCGATGTTGCCGGTGCTCGCGATGTAGATCAGATGGCCTGAGTTGCTATCTTCGAACACTTCGACGCCGTAGACGTTGGCCTTGGCGAAGTCTTTTTCACCACCTGGGCGGACCTTCAAGGTCATGCCCGTTTTCCACGCGACACCTTGGCCCGTTTTGGTCGGGACGTTCGGTGCCGTGGCGATGGAACCAGTTTCGCAGACGTAGAGCAAGGTGCCCGAGTTGTCGTCGCGGAAGACTTCGATGCCGAAGGAGGTGGTCTTGTCGCCGAAGTCCGGTTCGTCCGCTTTGCGGCATCGCAGCGTCAGGCCGTAGAGTGCCTTGGGGGCTTTGACTTTGTCAGGGGCTGGTGCGGTCGCGGGGGCAGCGCCCGTGGCGATGTGGCCGGTTTCGGAGAGGTAAATCAAGCCACCGGTGTTGCCATCTTTGAAGACTTCGAGGCCGAATTTCTTGCTGTCCTTGGTGAACTCTTTTTCGTTCGGCCCACGGACCTTGAGCGTGAGGGCATGGTGCCAAACGGGGTCTTTGTCGGTGGCGACATTCGCTGGCATGTCCGCGAAGGCGGTCGTGGCTTTTTCGGAGAGATACAAAATCTTGCCGGTCGCGAGGTCTTTGAAGGCCTCGACGCCGTACTTGGTCGTGCTCGCGGAGAACTTGTCCTCTTCGCTCTTACGTGCTCGGAGATCGTGGGCAAAAAGCCAAGGTGCTTTCTTCTCGGTGCCAGGTGTCGCCGCGGTGACGGTGATGGAGCCGGATTGCGTCATGCCGATCGTGGCACCGTAGGTCTTATCGGCAAAGAACTCGATGCCGATTTTCGGTGTGTTTTTGTCAAAGTCCGCACTGCCGCCCTTCCTGGCACGCAAATCGTGAGCATAGGCCCACGTCGGTTTGGAATCTGTCTCTTGAGCCAACACCACGAGCGGCGAGGCGAGGAAACCCATCAGGAGCAACAATCGGCTAGTTTGCATAGGCCACCCAAAAGAGTCGAAACGTGAGGAGTGTCAGTAGACGGAGTGTATCCGATAGTTATCACTTAGAACATGAAATTGATTCTGTGCGCCGAAATCAGAAAACTGTCGTTTCATCGCCAGGGTTGGGTTTGTCGGCTACACTGCATGGGATTCTCCCCATTCGTCGCACTCCATTAGGTTCCGGGTCTTGTGAACGCCGATGATCGCCACCACATTGACCTTTGCCTCGCCGGAGATCCGGAAGCCTTTACGTTTTTGGTGTTGAAGTATCAGGACCGCTTGTTCAACTCCGTCCTTCGCATTACAGATAACGCCGAAGACGCCGCAGATGCGGTTCAAGATGCGTTCATCAATGCGTATCAGTCCCTAGCGAGCTTCAAAGGGGATGCCGAGTTCTTCACCTGGCTTTACCGGATCGCCTTCAACACGGCTGTGACCATCCGCCGGAAACGCAAAAACGCCGTCAGCCTCGAAGCTCGCCGCGGCTCGGACCCCACCATCGACCCCGTCGATCCCTCCGATGAGACCCGCCCCGGTGCGGCCATGGAACGCAGCGAAGACGAAACCGCACTCATGGCCGCGCTCAATCGGCTCTCCCCCGAACATCGCACGGTACTCGTGCTCAAAGACATTGATGGCATGAAGTACGAAGAGATTGCCGAGGTCATGGGAATTGCGATCGGTACGGTGCGGAGCCGCATCCACCGGGCACGCTCGGAGCTGAAAGATCTCTTGGAGGCAAATTTTGGGAACCAATCGCCTGTCGAAACGTCGAAAGGGGAGAAGTAGCTTTTATTTAGGTTGGTACCATGCTTACGGATTCGCAACTCGAGCTGATTTCGCTCGCCGTCGATGGGGAACTTTCCCCCAGCGAAGAGGTTGCGTTCCGTGAACTGCTCGCGGAATCCGCCGATGCGGTGCGCCGGTATCAATCCCTGCGAACGATGGCAGAATCTCTGGCTGCACTGAAGCCGAAACAGGCTCCCGCGTCCGTCGAAGCGAAGATTCTTGCAGGAATTCGCAAGAAAAAGATTCGCCCGAAATCTCTCGAACCACAACGCACCCGGCCAGGTTGGGTGCCTTATGCGATTGCGGCCTCGACTTTGCTCGCCGTGATGGCTGGTTCGTTCTGGGTGGCCACTCGACCCACTCCGGAAGTGACGGAATACGCCCGGCAAATTCAACTGCCGAAGATTACCCCCACGACTCAACCCAACCAAGACCTCGTCTCCGTGGCTCGTCCGGCGGAAGTGGAACGCGAAGTGATTCCTGCACCACGAGAAGTGGTAGCCATCGCACAATCCGCAGAATTGGCGCCATCGCCACGATCCGTCAATTCGACGTCCGTTCTTGGCTCGGGTGATTTCACCCCGACCGCCAACATCACTGCCCTCGATTCGCGTCTTCCTGTGCTTCTTCCTGCCTCGGAACTGGCCAAAAGCGACGCCCCGGCGAAGTTCCTGGCCGAACTGAAATCTTCCCCCGCTCGCCTCGACCTCTTCACCCGCGATACAGGCCGTGGCACCGAGACACTCTTGGCCGCCTTCAAGAAAGCTAACATCTCGGTGATCCAAGACCCCATCACCGTCGACCGCTTGAAAAAGAACCCCACGTTGGCCTTCGCGGTTTACACCGATTCTCTGAATAGCCAAGAACTGGCCCAACTGCTGAAAACCCTCGGCACCGTCAACCAAGACGGCGACAAGCCACTCGCCACCGCCCACCTCTCGACCCTCACCGAAACCGATTCGAAGGATCTCTCCGTGCTCCTCGGCGTCGAGATGAACCTGACCAAACCCACAAAACCCGCCACCGGCACCGTCGCGCAACTGACCACCTCACTCGGCAAACAAAACCAAGCCGCTCTGCTCTTCACCTTCCTGCCCCAAGGCCTCCGCGGTGGCTACAGCCCGAGTGCCATGGTCAAGAACTTCGCCCAACTCCACAAAGACCGCACCGCGAGCCAACAACCACTCCTCATCATCATCCGCCCGCTGGGGCAGTAGTCGAGCGGCTGACCTTATGCAGATTAACTATCATTCGGAACAGTGGTACGTAACCCCACAAAGACCGAATGACACAACGCCCAATAAGTTGCGAAAGATGTGCTTTTCGGCCTGGTTCAAAATCGGGTATCAGAAGAAGAGCCGCGACCGCGACAGTAGTTACCAAATTCCCTGCTCACCTAAGGGTTTTTGGGGGCTTGGGTTGTGGCTTTTCGAGAGAGGGCTTGAGTTCTTCATCCAACTTCGACAGTAGGTGTAACAAGGGCAGGTCTTTC
>JBOFPH010000058.1:0-1507 GCA_051659845.1 Fimbriiglobus sp.
TGGAAGAAGGAGCTTTCTTCGGTGTCCGCAGGGCGACGAAGTCACATCGCCGGCGAAGATGCTGTACTCGCGGTAGCGATAGGCTTGTAATCTGGTGTTTTGTCCGGCTTGAGAGATAGGTGACAGAACGTACCGGAGACATGGGTTACACTTTTCGATTTTTGATCGGGAGGTGTCGATGCCGTGGGGAGAGACTTCGGTGATGGATGAACGACTTCGATTTGTCGCCCGGCTTCTGGAGGGCGAAGGGATGAGCGAGGTTTGCCGTTCGTTCGGCATCTCGCGCAAGACCGGTTACAAGATCTTCAACCGCTATAAGGACGAAGGCCTCGAGGCGCTGACGGATCGGTCCCGGCGGCCGGTGCGCTACGCCAACCAGCTGCCCGCGCCGGTCGCGGCGATGATCGTGCGGCTCAAGAAGGAAAAGCCGCACTGGGGTGCGCGCAAGATCCGCGAACTCCTGGTTCGACGCCTGGCCGGGGACATACGTGTTCCGGCCAAAAGCACTGTGCATGCGGTGCTCGATCGACACGGCCTTGTGAGCCAGGCCCGCAAGAGGAACCAGGCAAACAAGGCCGTGGGTACGAGGCTCACGGCAGCTCCCGGCCCCAACGATCTCTGGTGCGCCGACTTCAAGGGCGAGTTCAAGCTGGGCGACGGCCGCTACTGTTACCCCCTGACGATCACCGACCAGGCCTCGCGCTATCTTCTGTGCTGCGAGGCCTTCGAATCGACGCGTGAACAGGGCGTCTTCGATGCCTTCCGGCGGGTCTTTGCCGAGCGTGGGCTTCCGCTCGCCATCCGCTCCGACAATGGCCTGCCGTTTGCCAGCCCCAACGGTCTCTACAATCTGTCGAAACTGTCGGTCTGGTGGCTGAGGCTCGGCATCGGTCTCGAACGCATCCGCCCCGGCCATCCCGAGGAAAACGGTCGTCACGAGCGCATGCACCTGACGCTGAAGAAGGAGGCCACCCGGCCGCCGGGCAAAAACATCCTGCAGCAGCAGGTGCGCTTCGACACTTTCGTCAATGAATTCAATACCGAGAGGCCGCATGAAGGGTTGGCGATGAAGCTGCCGGCCGAGGTCTATGCCGTCTCGCCAAGACCCTATCAAGGCCTGCCCGAGATCGATTATCCCTTCCACGATCGTGACGCCATCGTCACCAACTGCGGCCGGCTCTGCATCCACCGCAAGAAGATCAACATCTCGACCGTGATGGCCGGACAAAAGCTAGGACTGAAAGAAGTCGAAGACGGTATTTGGCTCGTCAGCTTCATGCACTATGATCTGGGATACATCGACCTGGAACAGAGGACATTGCAAACCATCGACAACCCGTTCGGCACGAGGTTGTCACCCATGTCCTAGGTACGGATTGTCACCTATGTATCCGGGTCGGACAGAATACAACTTGGCGGAGAGGGTGGGACTCTCCGCCATGTACTTGGTTTTCAGGGCCTCTAGGGCAAGATTCTAATTTCACTGCGCTTTTTGGTACTTTGCATG
>JBOFPH010000059.1:0-304780 GCA_051659845.1 Fimbriiglobus sp.
TCCCAGGGTTGCGCTTCGCTCCACCCTGGGCTAGGAGCAGACGCCACTCCGTGGCTAAGAATCGGGGATGGCTTTCAGCCGCGGAGCGGCGTTTGCCGCTAGCCCAGGGTGAAGCGAAGCGAACCCTGGGAACCCGCGACACCCGACACCCGACACCCGACACCCGATCCCGAGATCATTACTTAAAGTTCTTCAGCATCTCTTTGAAGGCTTTCTCGTGTTTTTCGATCGTGGCTTTCGAGCCGAGGAGGGTCATGTAGTATTGCTTGCCGTCTTTGGCTTCGAAGACGACGTAGAGCTGACGCATGTCTTTGACGGCAGTGAAGTCCGTGGCCATCGGGAAGGCTTTCTTCTTGAATGTGCCGCTGACGTCTTGGTAGGTGCCTTCGATTTCGCCGATCTTGATCTTCTCGTCTTTGTCCTTGCGGCCTTCCTCGACGAACTTGGCCAATTGGCGATCGAGGTTTTGCTTCACCGTACCGCTACCGCCGGGGAAGGAGAAGACGGCGAGTTCGGCGTCGTCTTTGTCCATCTCGGCTTTGGGCAGTTTGAATTGGGTGACACGCATGGCGTTCGAGGGCTTCTCTTCTTTCCACGAATCGGGAATCATCGTCTTCATGCCGGCGAGTTCCATCGGCTTTTGTTTGGCGTCGTCAGCTCGGAGGTTGGCGCCGAGGGTCAACATCATCACCACGGCGAACAGTGTTCCACGCATCGCATTCTCCAGGAAAAAGGGTCCATCTCCGTAGTATAGGCGAACCGAATGCGGTGAGCCTGCCCCCGTGACACGAAGGCTTCCAGCGTTTCTATAATGCCCACTGTTCTTCGAAGACTGCGGAAGGATTTGCGATGGCGGTTGATGCAAGCGTACAAATTCACCCCACGGCGATTCTGTCGGGTGACCTGGAGATTGGCCCGGATGTCGTCATCGGGCCGTTTGCCATTCTCGAAGGGAATCTGAAGATCGGCGCGGGAACGGTCATCGGCCCACGGGTTCACCTGATGGGCAACATGCTCCTCGGCGAGAAGAACGTTTTCCACACTGGTTGCATCATCGGCGACACGCCGCAACACCTCGGCTACAAGGGCGAACCGACCAAAACCATCATCGGCGACCGCAACATCTTCCGCGAAGGCGTCACGGTTCACCGTGGCATGCCGACCGGTGAGCATCGCACCCTGATCGGCAGCGACAACCTCTTCATGGTCAACGCGCACATCGCCCACGACTGTGTTCTCGGCAGCAACATCATCATGGCCAACGGCAGCTTGCTCGGCGGCCATTGCACGGTCTCGGATCGGGCGTTTCTCTCCGGGAACACGGCGGTCCACCAGTTCTGCCGCATCGGTATGTTGGGGATGATCGGCGGCACGACCTGCATGAGCCAGGACTTGGTGCCGTTCTGGATTTGCCAAGGCCGCATCAACGAACTGCACAGCGTCAACGTCGTCGGCATGCGCCGAGCCGGATTCCCACGCGAAGAGATCAACGCGGCCCGCACGGCTTACCGCTTGCTCAATCGCTCCGGCCTGACGATCCCCGCTGCGGTCGCGGAGATGGAAGCCCTCTTCCCGACGTACCAATCCATCCGCATCATCATTGACTTCATCAGCGGCACCAAACGCGGCATCGCCACAGGCCACCAAAATGAAGCCCTCAACGAACCCAATTACTGAGCGTGTTCGGCAGTTCTTCCAGATCCCGTTCGCCATCCGCCTGGCCTGGACGCTCTGGTGTCTGTTGCTGGTCATTGTGGTCGTGCGAGTCGCGGTGACCAGCCAGACGAGCCAGACGGTCGTCCCCATTTACCTGACCGCTGGGGAGCGCTGGCTCGCCGGGGAAGCCATCTACAAGATGGACTATTACGAAGACGCCTTCCGCAACCCGCCGATCATCGCCGTCGGCTTCGCGGGGCTTTCGCTTCTCCCGGCGAAGCTCGTCGGCATCCTGATTCGTGTTCTCAGTGCGGGCTTAATGCTCTTCGGAATGCATCGCTTCCGCCAGTCGTACTTGCCCCACTGGACGCGCTCGCAAGCAGGCTGGTGGTATTGCCTCGCGGCGCTTCTGGCGCTGCCCTCGGTCAACAACGGCCAGTTGAACATCCTGCTCGCGGCCACGGCACTCCTGGGCCTCGCGGCCCTCGGGCAGGGGCGGATCACGCTCGCGGCGGTCTGGTTGAGCCTCGGTGTCTGGGTGAAGGTCTACCCCATCGCGGTGCCAATGTTGGCGATCCTGATCTTGCCCTGGCGACACGGGCTGGGCGTGGCGGGGCGTGGGCTGGTGCTTCTGGCGCTCGGCGCGGGGCTGCCGTTTTTGTTTCAGTCCGGTGAGTGTGTTCAGGAGTATTACAAAACCTACTTCTCCGAACTCGGGCGAGACGACCGCACGCATGCACTGCCGCCCCGCGTGCCCCGAGACTGGACCACCCTGGCCCGCATGATCCTCGACACACCCCCCGAGCGCGACACCGCCACACTCGTGTCACTGGGTGTCGCGGTGCTGTGTGCTGGGGTGTTGATCTGGCGACGAAGTGCAGGCGAATCGCTGGCGAGTTTGATGCTACGGCTCTTGATCTTGGCCACCGGCTGGATGACCGCCTTCGGCCCCGCAACCGAAACCGTGTCTTACAACCTACTGGCCGCGGCAGCACCACTTCTACTGTTCGTCGGCCCGACCTGGTCCCGGCTGTTGGCAGGTTTGGCCGTGGTTTTGCTGATGGCCACCATCTTGCGCGGCACCTTCCCGAACGATCATGCCTTCACCATCCTCGGCCCACAAGCCTTGGCCACGATGGTGCTCATGCTCCTCACAGCACAACTTAAAAATCCAACCTCTCTCTGAAACGCAGAGGGGAGCAAGAAATTACCCAGATTATGAGGATCTTTTGTAGCTGGCTTCTGTGAGATCTCACAGAAGCCAGCTACAAAAAACACAGTCTTCCATCCTGTAAATCCTGATCATCCTGTCCGAGAGAAATCTGTGAGACAGGATGATCAGGATTTACAGGATCAAAAAAGAAGAGAGTTCTCACTGAACCCGACATGCATTTTTTGAGAAATCTTCTGTAGCTGGCCTCTGTGAGGCCGGTTTCGCTCCCTGAGAAAGGTGACTGCACCTTCTCATCCAGTCGCACCGGCCTCATAGAGGCCAGCTACAAAAAACCGAGTTTCCATCAGGAAAACTCAGCCAAGAACAGTCGCGTTCATTCTGAAGCCTCAAAAAGAATCCCAGTTTTCCATCCTGCAAATCGTGTCCATCCTGTCCCAAAGAATTGTGTGTTATCAAACAGGATGATCATGATGACATGCTGCGTTCAGTGAGAACTCTCCTTGTGACCATACCAATGCCGCTTCGGAGAAGGGGCTTGGAGTGAGGTTGTCTTTTAAACCTACAGTTTCGGATCGTACTTGTTCGGCCCGGCGATGACTGGGAAGGTTAAGCCGGATTTCTCAGGGTCGGCGTACTTGGGATCGAGTTCTAGCTTCTTCGTCTTTGGGGTGCTAGTTGGTCGGGTGTCTCCAGCACCAAGGCCACTGCCGACGACGCCAGTCTTCGCGGCCGCGGCATTCGCTTCACTTGTTGGGACATCGCGCACAAGAATCATGATCTTGTAAGTGCCGACAGGCATCGCGGCCGTCTCGTACTTGCCATCAACAATCCCTGCGCTCTTCGGCTCGCCGACATCCCCCACGAAGGTGATGGTTCCTGCGGCGAGGGGTGCCCCACCGACGGTGACCGTTCCACTCACGGTGCCAGTCGCCTGACCGCAGCCGGTGATCCAGAGCATCACCAAGCCAGCGAAACAAACTGCGGATATCCGGGCCATACGCCCGAGTTGAAGTGTCATTGTGATCCTCGGAAAAGAAAGCCCCGCCCAGAAGTCGGCGGGGCGAAAGAAAAATCGAGATCGGTCTTAGGCGTCCGGCATGTGTTGTTTTCCCCATTCACTGATAGTTTCTGTGTCTTTTGATCCCTTCGCCCCTTGCGGGAGAAGGTGGATTTGGAAAGCCCGTCAAGGGGTTTCCAAAGACGGATGAGGGGTCACCGCTCGACCTTGGAAGATGCCCTTTTCTGGGTGAAGCGTGTCCCCCTCATCCGTCCGATCCGGCTCTATCGAGCCTGGATCGGACACCTTCTCCCACAAGGGGAGAAGGGAGAAAAGACCCGAAAACAAGATACTACTCACTGAACACGACTGTTCCTGGATGCGTTTTCCTCACGGAAGACTGGGTTTTCTGTAGCTGGCCTCTGTGAGGCCGGTGCGACTTGACGGGAAAGTTGGCGTCATCTCTCCCAGGAAGCGAAACCGGCCTCACAGAGGCCAGCTACAGAAGAATTTCAACAGGTGACATGTCGTGTTCCGTGAGAAGTCTCGAAAACAATCATGATTCTTGGGTAACCTAGCTGCCGCCCGACGCCTTAAGGAATGTCAACGACTTCGCCACCCATGGGCGTACACATGGCCCACCAGACGGCGCCGGACATGCCGTTGCTGAAGCTGCGGACGCTGCCATCGCTGAGGCAAACGTTCATGACGTCATGCGGGGTCGAGGCGCGAGCACCATCGCATTGGCTGTTTGTTCCCGTGAAGGGGAAGGGCTTGACTTGGAAGCGAGACGCCGGACCAGCCCCCGTACCCCACCAGGTGGACCACGCGAAGCGCGGGTAGTAGACGAAGCCGGTATTCCACCACGCCCAGAGGCAACCACGTTCGGTGCCTGGCCCGTTGATCGGCGGGCTGCTGCTGGTCAAGCAGCGAGCATACTTCTCAGCGAAGAGAATCGTGTTGCTCGTGCCGTCCGAGAAGGTGGCTGAGACTTTGGCCTTACCACGGAAGCCATCGGGATAGTCGGTGTTCTGATGGAACTGAGTCGTGCTGCTGCCACCGACTGCGAACACTTGGAAGTTGAACGCATACGTGCTGACGGCGAAAGGCTGGATGATGCCCACGGAGGGGTTCGTGATCGTGCCATCCCCTGCGCTGGGGTCCGAAGGACATCGGTAAGTCTTGACTTGGGTCGTGGCCGTGGCGTTGACACCGGTTGTGTAGTTGTAGGTAGCACTGAAGTGCGTGAATGGGGTCGTGACGACCGACCGATTGTAGAGGTTGCCCTGCTCGATGTAAGCGAGGACGTGGAAGAAGGGGTTGCCCCAACCTCCGTTGAACGTCTGCGACGGGTTCGTCGGCCCGTTCCCTTGTGGGTTCGCGGCTGGCGGCAACACACCCAGCGAATCGTGGATGTTGTGTGTCGCCAGACCCATTTGTTTCAGGTTGTTCTGGCACTGCATCCGGGCGGCTGCCTCCCGGACTTTTTGCACGGCTGGCAACAGCAGCCCAATCAGGATTGCGATGATCGCAATCACCACCAACAGCTCGATCAGGGTAAAACCCCGACTCCGATCGACCGAACCCGTGTTGTAACGGTTCATGACGAGTCCTCTGCGCGAGACAAAGAAGGCTGAAAATCAGCACATAAATGGGGCGAATTGGAGAGGAAAGTGAGAATACCTCTCACCAATGAGAAATTGCAAGGAATTTTTCATTATTTTTTCGAAATCTGGACCAACGCCTGCTACGTCTTTGTGTTTCTTGCCACAAGGCGAAGCCAAGTTCGTGTAAAATGCCCGCATGAAACGACGGGCTTTTCTCACCTCGACCCGGCCAGGCTTGGCATTGGCGGACGATTCCCTCGCCTATTTTGGCGAGGCTTTGTTGGTGCGTTTTTCGCGTCGGGCCATGGCGACGACCTTTGAGATCGCTCTGCCTTTCGGGACGCCAGACGCCTACCCGGCTGCGGCGGAGGCGCTGGACGTCATTGATGACCTCGAAAGCCAACTCACCATTTACCGAGAGTCGAGTGAGGTCTCGCAACTGAACCGCAGCGCGGTTCAGGGGTTTGTGCCAGTCGAAGAATCGCTGTTTCAACTGCTCAGCCACTGTGCCGACCTGACCCAAGAAACAGCGGGTGGGTTTGATGTGGGGATTGGGAACTTGACCCACGTTTGGGGCTTCTCGAAGCGCGAGGGCCGGATCCCCAACCCGGCGGAACTTCGCGTGGCTCGGGAGAACTCGGGCTTCCGGCACGTTGCATTGGACTCAGAAAAGCGGTCTGTCAAATACCTCCGCACACTGAGCATCAACTTGGGCAGCATCGGTAAAGGCTACGCCTTGGATCGGGCCGCTCGAGTGCTTCGAGAAAAATGGGGTATCAACTCGGCGCTTCTGCACGGCGGAGGAAGTAGTATTTATGCACTGGGTGCTCCTCCCGAGAACCCCCGAGGCTGGCAGGTGGCGATTCAGCATCCGGGGAACCGACGCAAGACGTTGAGCACGGTGTACTTGAAAAACCAAGGAATGGGCACGTCCGCGGCCACATTCCAGTTTTTCGTGTACAACAACCGACGATACGGCCATGTGCTCGACCCACGGACGGGAACCCCAGCACAAGGCACACGCAGCGCGAGTATCGTGGCCCCGACGGCTGCGACTGCCGATGCTCTCTCGACGGCGTTTTTCGTCCGGGGAGTGGAAGCCGCGAGACAATACCTACCTTCTCGGCCTGAGTTAGCAGCGGTGATCCTGCCGGATTCCAGCGAGAACCCGACGATTTTTCCTTCGGACAACGGACGTTTGAAATGAACTTACCTCTCCCGATTCAACTGATCTATGCTGGGCTGGCGGGCAGTCTGCTCGCGCTCATCATTGCCACGGCTCAGCAGAAATGGAAGCCGCGAGTCTTCTTCTTGCTGGCCCTACGGCTCGCCATCGGCTGGCAC
The DNA here is from genome assembly GCA_051659845.1 of Fimbriiglobus sp. Classification (GTDB taxonomy): domain Bacteria; phylum Planctomycetota; class Planctomycetia; order Gemmatales; family Gemmataceae; genus Fimbriiglobus. The sequence continues at coordinate 6,779 of JBOFPH010000059.1, forward strand.
TTCCTCTTTGAGGGGATGAACAAGATCCAGTCCCACATGGTGGGCACCACCGGCGATTCGAAGCCGTTTAGTTCCGCGCCGTACTTCCAGGAAGCCGAGGGGCCACTGGGCGACATGATGCGGCAGAAATACCTCCCCGACCCCGAGCAGAAACTCAACGATCTCGTGCGGCCCGTGGGTGCTCCCAAGACGGTCGGCGAACTCCTGGGCGACGATGGCCGGGCGTGGATCGGCGCCGAAATGGGCAAGACTGGCCCGATCGCCACGTACACCCGAATTTACACCTCCGATAACGACCCCAAGAGCATCCTGAACTTACCACTCAACGGCCCCGGTGGGGCATTCCTCGCGGGCTTCCCCAAGACGAATGGCGAATTGCCTGCCCAAATCGAGAAGCCACTACTCGCTGCCATCCCGACAGGCGCTGCCGCGAAGTTTAATGCGATCGAAGCGGCCATCATCTCGTCCACCGATGACAAGAAGAAAGAAGCCGCGACAACTGCACTGAAAGCCAGTCGGATCGCCTACGCACGTTGGGCTGTCGGCGTGGACTCCAAGGACATGAAGAAGAAGTTCGTCAGTGGCGATATTGCCCAGAACGTCCCCGCTCGGCTCACCGATTACGCCAACCGCATCAAAGACCTCGAGAGCCTGAAAGCGAACCGGGACGTCGACCTCGGCCGCTCGACTCTCTTCGCCAAACTCACCGCCGCCAAAGCCGACGTCGCTGCCGTCCGCAACGACCTCACCAAAGACGCGGACACGATGCTGACAGACGCCGGCACCGCGATCACCAAAGCCGCCGGCGTCGAGTTGCCGAAAGAACCCGAAGCGAGTCCGAGCGCCATCGCGGACATGGACAAGCTCACGATGTGGACCCTGGCCATCGCCGGGGCGTGCTTGATCGTCGGCTTGGGTACCCGCATCGCGGCCGTGGTCTGCGTCGTCTTCCTGACGATGACTTACCTGACCCACCCACCATTCCCCTGGCTCGCCCACCCGCCCGGCACCGAAGGGAACCCGGTGTTCGTGAACAAGAACGTCATCGAAGCCATCGCCCTCTGTGTGATCGCCGCCACCCCGACGGGCGCCTGGCTCGGCATCGATGGCCTCTTCAGCCGATATGTCCTCGGCAAGAAGACGATCGCCGAGTAAATGAATTGCGGATTTCGGATTTCGGATTGCGGATTGCCTGCAGAGACGAAAACGAAACCCGCCCATTTTTTTCAATCCGAAATTCGCAATCCGAAATCCGAAATTCTCCAAAGGTGTGTTATGGCTCTCGATCTTACAGAAGAACAAAAAGATTTAGGCCGGAAGAACTTCCAGGCCGCGAGTGATGAAGTCAATCGCCGGACGTTTATGGGCGTCGCCGCGGGGGCCGCGGCGGCTTTGCCTCTCTCGGCGGGCGTCTACTTCGGCTACCAGTCTCTGGGTGGCAAGCCCGTCAAAGCGGCCCTCATCGGCTGTGGTGACGAAGGCGGGGTGTTGATGGGGGAACACAACCCACAATACCTGCAATTCATCGCGGGCTGCGACATCCGCCCCTTCAACAAGAATCGCATTCTGAACGGTGATCCCAAAGTCCCGCTTCGTAAGGGTTTCATCTACCACTACGGTAAAGAGAAGACGAAGGAGATCGGTGAGAAGCATTTCTACGAAGACTACAAAGAGATGCTCGACAAAGAGAAAGACATCGAAGCCGTCGTCATCGCGTTGCCATTGCATCTTCATGCACCTGTGGCGATTGAGTGTATGAAGCGTGGCAAGCATGTGCTCTGCGAAAAGTTGATGGCTCATGATATCGCTGAATGCAAGGCGATGATCAAGGCTGCGAAGGATAACAACGTCATCCTCTCCATTGGCCACCAACGCCATTACTCGATGCTTTATGCTCACGCTCTCGAAGTCGTGAACTCCGGCATCATCGGCGACATCAAGCACATCCGCGCCCTCTGGCACCGCAACAACTCCTGGCCCGCCGTCCCCGAGGCGAACTGGGCCAAGGCGAGCGAAGTGAAGCAGCCCGTCATCCGCGATGGCTGGTATCCGCCGATTCTGCAAGAAGACTACGACGCTCTCGTGCCCAGCGGTCTCGTCGAGAAGTTCGGCTACAAGGACATCGGCGAACTGATTCGCTGGCGGATCTTCAACCGCACCGGCGGCGGCTTGATGGCCGAACTCGGCTCGCACCAACTGGATGCCTGCTCGATCTTCCTCGGCAAAGTGAAGCCAATTGCCGTCATGGGCGCAGGCACAAAAGCCTTCTACGGCCCCGGCAAGAACGAACGGGACGCCGACGACCACGTCTTTGTCACCTTCGAGTTCCCCGGCAAGAACCACCCGATGGGCGCTAACAAAGGGACCGACAAAAACGACATTGTCATCGTCACGTATTCCTCGATCAGCACCAACGGCTTCGAGAAATACGGCGAGTGCCTGATGGGTAGCCGGGGGACGATGGTCGTCGAGACAGAGTCAGACGTCTTCCTCTACAAGGAAGCCCAACCCGGCAAACCCGCCCCAGAAAACGATCCGAAGAAGACCGCTGTGGCCGTGACCAGCGCCGGCGGCGGTAAGCCAGCGATGGAAGCCAGCAGCACCTGGGGCGGCCCGAGTGCCTCGGCCGTCAAAGCCGAAGGTGGCCCAGCGGCGGCCCCTGTGAGCCGTGGTTACCGCGAAGAGATGGAGCACTTCGCCTACTGCATCCGCAAGTGGGACAAATCGAAGGGCTACGCCAAGGACGACAAAGGCAAGTACGTCCAGGATCTCCCCCGTTGCCACGGCGAAGTCGCCATGGCCGACGCCATCCTGGCTCTCACCGCGAACCTCGCCATGGAGCACCACGAACGCATCGAGTTCAAACCCGAGTGGTTCGATAGCGACAAACCCGACGTCCCTGAGACCAAGTACCAGACCAAGAAGCTGGCGTAAGGAATTCAATCCGAGAAATCAATTCACCACGGAGAACACGGAGAACACGGAGAAAACATTTTTATGTTCTTCCTCTGTGATCTCTGTGTGCTCCGTGGTGATACTGTTTACAGCACTCAATCACGTCTACTTTTGGAACCGAGAATCGAACTCAAAGTCTTGCGGAGAAGCGATCAGAATCGTTGAGAAGGCGGCATGGCCTGGATTGATGAGGTAGTTGAATTCATGCGGGATAACAGCACTGGGAACTTTCAGTACAGCCGAGCGATACGAGGTCAGCCATTCGGCTCCGAGTTCTTTCAACTGTGCTGCACCCGCAGCTTCTCTCCACCCAACAGGCAACGCAGAGATGGGGAAAGTCTCAACCAGAGAATCGTCCAGAGTCGCAGAAATCAACGAGTATTGGGAATCGATTAACTCGGACCAATCTTTGATATGAACCAACATTTCCAAAACAGCTAACGAGGCTGTCTCAGAGGTGTAAGTCACTCTGATGCCGGGTGGGTTCCATCTCCCACCTCGGAGACTGGCCCCGACCCCATCAAAAGCCGTAGCCGCGTGTTTCTTTCGAGTGATTCGCCAAACCGTGGTCACGAATAGACCCCATGCTCGGCTTGGAGCAGGTAAGTGATTAGCTTTTCGAGACCGCCAAGCTCCGAGAGTACCTGCCAAGGTTTACGCCCAGCGAAGGCTTGCGACGGACGACAAATCCAGGAGATGGCCCGAGAGGGTTCGTCGAGTGTTTCAACACACTGTTGGAAGAGTTGATCGAGGTTTCGAGCCAAGTCGTTTTGTTGAGTGCGAACACCCAGGATGCCACCCAGGTCAGAAGACTTCGGGATACCCACAGCGAAAATCTGCGAGAGTTCGGCTTCTGGAAACCCAAGTTTCTCGAAATGCCGGATCAGTTCTAAATCCAGTGAGACATGATGTGGATAACGCCAATGTTGAACTTGGGGAGATATCAAATCCGAGTCCATCAACGGGGAGGTGATGGCGGGCGGAGGTGTAATCATGGGCAAGTCGAGAATTGGATCTTTGAAGTTCGGATGGTCCAGAATCCCAACCTTTACCACCGGAATGCTGAAACCAGGCTGTTCAATCACCCTAACGTCGATCATCTGTGGAATGTTACTACGCGAGGGTTCAAGATCTGTTGACGGCCCCGAGCTTTCCTCGCCTCGAGGCGGATCCTTCGGTTTCGTCGTTTCGAACTTTGTTGGCTTCTGTTTTGCCATGTCACGACCCACTCTTGACTCAGCATCATTCTATGCCAGGAGGATGGTTAAGGGTATCGGGCGGTTCGTTCTGCGCAGTTTCGAAACATGTCGCCTATTATAACCGATGAGAAGCCTGATTCGTGAGAGTGACGCATGAGTTTGCCGAGTGTGGTGGGGATTGACCTGGGGACGACATTCAGCTTGGCTGCGTACATGGAGCGGGGTCGTCCCAAAGTCGTGCGGGACAAGGACGGCATCGCCCTCGTGCCGAGTTGCTTGAGCTTCCACGACGATGGCACGGTGTTGGTCGGTAGCCCTGCGCGAGCACGGGCACTCTCGGACCCTGAGCATACGATCTTCAGCGTCAAACGGCTCATGGGCCGGACGCTCAAAGATCTGGAAGCCGAGTTGAAACTGATCCCGCACCAGATCGTCGAGCGCGAACAAGCCGACGGTCGCAAGGTGCTTCGGGTGCGGATTGCGGGGCGAGAACACACACCTGAAGAACTCTCGGCCTTGATCCTCAAAGAGGTTCGGAGCCGAGCGGGGAACCCGACGAAAGCCGTCATCACTGTGCCCGCTTACTTCGATGATGCTCAGCGCCAAGCGACCCGTGACGCCGGGCGGATTGCTGGGCTGGATGTGCTGCGGATCGTCAACGAGCCGACCGCTGCGGCCCTTGCTTATGGCCTGGACCGCAAGAATGCGGGCACCGTGGCCGTCTACGATCTCGGCGGCGGGACGTTCGATTGCTCGATTCTGTCGCTCCAAGATGGCGTCTTCAAAGTGCTCGCCACCAACGGCGACACCTACCTCGGCGGCGACGACTTTGACCGCGTCTTGATGCAACATTACGCCGACAAGGTGGGCTTAGATATCACGGCTCGTGATCCATTGACATTACAATCACTCCGCGAAGCCGCCGAGCGGGCCAAGATCGCCCTGACGACTTCGGAATCGACCACCATCACCATCGCCAACCACGCCACGATCCCGCTGAGCCGAGCCGAGTTCGAGGCCGCGATCACGCCGCTTGTGGAACGCTCGCTGGCCAAGTGCAAAGCCGCGCTCAAAGATGCTGGGCTGAAGCCGAGCGATGTTCAGGAAGTCGTCTTGGTTGGGGGGTCGAGCCGGGTGCCGCTCGTGCGTCGGCGGGTGGCCGAGTTCTTTGGCCGCACGCCACATACCGACCTGAACCCCGATGAAGTCGTCGCCCTCGGCGCGGCCGTGCAAGCGGACATCCTCGCGAGCGGCAACCGTTCGATGTTGCTTCTCGATGTCGTACCGTTGTCACTGGGCATCGAGACGCTGGGTGGGGTCGTCGACAAAGTCATTCACCGCAACACGACCGTGCCTTGCCGGGCGACGACACGTTACACGACCTTCGTCGAAGGCCAAACGGCCGTGAAACTCAACATCTACCAAGGCGAACGGGAACTCACCAAAGACTGCCGATTGTTGGGCGAGTTCAAGCTCGGCGGCATCCCGCCGATGCCAGCCCAGTTCCCTCAACTCGACGTGACCTTCTTGGTCAACGCCGATGGGATGCTGACCGTCTCGGCCATCGAAGAGCGCAGCGGGCAAAAGGCGAGCGTCGAGGTGAAGGCCGCCCACGGGCTCAGCCAGGATGAGGTCGAACGGCTCGTGCTGGAGAGCGTCGAGTTCGCCCACGAGGATTTCAACAATCGACGTTTCATCGAGCTAAAAAACAAAGCCGACGCCGACCTGCGCCACACGACGAAAGCCCTCGCCCAAGCCAGCGATCAACTCACTTCGGAGCAACTGAGCACCATCGACACCGTCGCCGCCAAGCTCCGACTCGCCATGGCAGGCCAAGATGTCGAGGCTTTGCAACAGACCGCCGACGCCTTCAACGCCGCCACCACCCCGCTCGCTGAAGCCCTGATGAACGCCGCCGCCAAGCAACTGCTCCAAGGCAAAACCGAAGACAACCTGAACGTGGGGTAAATCAGGAATCACCCAATCACCACGATGCAGGCTTTGAGTTCGGCGAAGGTCAGGCGGCGGTCGGTGGGGAAGAGGATGTACGCGGCGGGGGAGGCGGCACAATCGACGATGATCTGCTTGTGGTTCGGCACCGCAAAGCCAGCTTCCGTCGGGATGTGACCACTGATGAGGAAGTCGGCGTCGGCTTTGCGGAGGTAGTCGTCGATGTTGAGGTGGCTGGTGTCCCGGCCCCAGACGATGCCGTAAGCGAGGCCGCCTGGTTCGTAGTCGGTCTCGGGTAACGTCTCGGCTTCGAGCTTGCGGACGTCAAAGGTTGGCATCTGTCTTGGCGTCGGCAAGCTATGTGAAATGAAGACGTCGTTGGGCGTGCGGAGTGCCAAAGGCATCCCGGAGATCAGCTCCATGTACGCGGCGTAGACTTCGTGGCCCTTGGCTCCGTAGGCCGTGGTCACCCCCAGGCGAAAGGCGTCATTCTGCGTCACGTCTCCTTTGCCGATGGTGCGGTTCTTCCACTGGGCCAGTTCGTGATTGCCTGGGAGCATGTGAACCCGCGTCGGGAATTGGCTCTTGAGCGCGGCATACAGGTCGAGCAACTGATGGGACTTATCCCCACCGTTCGCATACTTGAACTCCGAGTGAATGACTTCCTGCAACACCAGATGTCGGGTGGGGTGTTCGGTCAGTGCTGCGGCTTTGTGGATGGCCTGGAAGTTCGGGATATGGCCATGCAAATCCCCCGCGACGAGCACCTCGGTGCAGTCCTGCAAATGCACGATAAAACCAATCCGGCCTGGGGTGCTCCGCTGGGCTTCCTTTGCTCGTTGGAGGATCGGCAGTAATCGTTCGGGTGGCGGCATCGTGGGTTCCTACACAGAAGTGCCATTGTATGCGAAGGCAGCCACCTTGCACTTGATGTTAAGGTGCCCGGATCGAGAACGATGATTCCAGAGTAGCGAGTGATGTGCTGAATCGAGTGGGTTGAAGTAGCGAAGTAAAACGTTCGTGTCCACGACGGCGTTCATTCACCGCATCCTTCGTAAATACTTTCGCGCGAATCATCGACGCGAAACCCCACCGGATAGAGTGCGCCACGAGCTTGGACCATCTTGGTCAGCTCTTCAGGCTTTGAGTTCCGGCGAAGGTCGGGTGGTTTGTGAATCACCACGCTGCGAGGCGCAGGAAGTTGGCGAGGATCTTGGGGCCTTCGACGGTGAGGAAGGATTCGGGGTGGAATTGCACGCCGTGCAGGGGCCAAGTCTTGTGGCGGACGCCCATGATCTCGCCTTCGGCGGTCCAGGCGCTGATCTCGAAATCGGGGTTCGTCCAGGTCTCGCGCTTGATGACGAGCGAATGGTAACGAGTCGCATCGAATGGGTTCGAAAGCCCTTCGAATAGCCCTTTGCCATCGTGGTGAATCGGCGACACTTTGCCGTGCATAATGCGACTATTGCGGATCACTTCGCCACCAAATGAATGCCCGATACATTGATGCCCGAGACACACCCCAAAGATCGGCGTCGAGGGGGCGAATCGCTTCAGGACATCATTCGAGATCCCCGCCTCTTTCGGCGTACATGGTCCCGGGGAGATGATGATATGCGTCGGCTTCATGGCCGCGATGCCATCGAGCGAGATGCGATCATTGCGATGCACCTCCATCGGCAACCGCGGCTCAATCTCGCCAAACCGCTGCACGAGGTTGTAGGTGAAAGAATCATAATTATCGATGAGCAGAATCATGATGGCCTGGGTGCGAAGACAAATCGTTCACAGTGGAATTCTACGGAACGGGATCGAGGAGTGTCAGTAACTCCTCTCTCTCTCTGATGGGGCGTGTATTCACACACTGACCCACCTCATTCTGGTTCGCCGCGATAGCACCTCCGAATGAACAGGCTCGCCGCAGCGCCGATGGTCATCCCTGCTAAGGCCGGCAGCCAGGACCACCACAGCGCCTCCTCGCGGAGCGCGGTGGAATCCGGCCCTGAGCGAGTGAAGACGTAGTGGTTTGCCAGAAGCACGGTCAACGTTGCGCTTTCACCTTGCTGGCTGTTCTCGGAGACGTCGGTCTGCACCGAGGGCACGACAACATCCGCAACCATCGAGGCGAGGAACCCAAAACCTGCACCACCGACGCATACCGCGATGGTCACGAGCCAACTTCGCCAGCGGTAATCGGTACTCATCCGGGTGACCTGCGTTGTCAAAGGATCAAACAGGGCCAGTGTTACTGGATTCGCGCACGAAGTACTCTCGCATCGGCGACAACTCGGTGTGAATCCAGTACACATCGGGGTCGCAGAATCGCAGGTGGGCGAGTGCTGGGATCTCAGAGTCGGAACTGGGGGCCAAGATCCGCTCTCGACCGACTCGCGTGTCCTCACAGTATACGCACTACCGTTCGAGCCACTGGAATTCTTGGCTGTCTTCGTAGCGTCGCGGTCATAGTCTTTTCCTCGCATCCTTTCTGGCGAGTTTCCTCATGGCATCCACGATTCAAGAGCGGTACGTTGCGGCATTTCCTGGCTCGGCGGAGCGGTTCGCGCGGGCGAAGACGCTGTTCCCAACGGGGGTGACGCACGATACCCGGATGATGGACCCATTCCCGGTTTACGTGACGCATTGCCTGGGGTCGAAGAAGTGGGACGTCGATGGCCATGAACTGATCGACTACTTCGTCGGCCACGGCTCGCACATCCTCGGCCACTCGCCGGCGGATGTGGTCGCGGCCGTGCAGGCCCAGATGGCCAAAGGCACGCACCCCGGTGCTTGCCATGATCTCGAACTCGAGTGGGCGGACTTGGTGAAGGCCCTGATCCCCAGTGCGGAGCGGGTCCGGTTCACCGGCAGCGGCACCGAGGCAACACTCATGTGCTTACGCCTTGCTCGGCTCTACACCGGCAAGCCGAAGTTCCTCAAGTTCCAGGGGCACTTCCACGGCTGGCATGATTACGCGACCGTCTCCAGTGATCCGCCGTACGATGCGCCGGGTGTGGCCGGGGTGCCCGAGGATGTCAGCCGCGTCTGTGTGGCGATTCAACCCAACGACTTGAACCTGGTCGAATCGACGTTGAAGCAGAACCCGGACATTGGGGCCGTGATCCTCGAGCCGACCGGTGGGCACTGGGGAGCGGTGCCGATTCGTGGGGAGTTCTTGAAGGGCTTGCGCGAGCTTTGCACTCGGCTCGGCGTCGTGCTCGTGTTTGATGAAGTCATCACCGGGTTTCGCATCTCGCCAGGCGGGGCACAAGCCTATTACGGCGTCACCCCGGACCTCACGGCTTTGGCCAAGATTCTGGCTGGTGGCTTACCCGGTGGCTGTGTCGCGGGGCAGCAGGACATCCTCGCCTACATCGAGCCGCGTGCCGGGAAGCCGAAGATGAAACACCCCGGCACCTACAACGCCAACCCACTCTCCGCCACCGCGGGCATCACCACGCTCAAGCGCATCCAAGCCGGTGGGGTCTGCGAGGCCGCGAACGAATCGGCCCGGATGCTCCGCAACCAGATCAACGCCCGCTTCAACGCCAGTGGTGCCAAGTGGATCGCCTACGGGGACTTCAGCATGGTCCGCGTCGTGCCGAGCTACACCGGCCCACGCCCCGCCCCGGAAATGACCGATCACGATGGCCTCATCCCCTTTGACAACGCCGTCGCGGTGCTTGATGGCCCCAAGAACATGAAGCAAGTGCATGGCCTACGCCAAGCGATGTTCCTGCAAGGCATCGACTGGTGGGGCTTCGCGGCGATGACGAGCAGCCAACACAATACCGCCGACGTCTCCATCACCTCGGCCGCCATGCAAACCGCCATCGATTGGCTCACCGCCGAAGGGCTGGGGTAGTCGATTTGGAGCGGCCTTTCGCAGGAAGCTGATCGCGCCGTTAGGCTAACATGCATACGCCCACATCCCCGAGGTTCGCGTATGACCCGCGCCGTTCTGTTTACTCTTGTAGTCGCTCTGTTTCTCTCGGTGTCGGCTGCGTTTGATCCCAAGACGGATCTCAAGCCGTTGGAAAAGACCCTCGCGGAGAAAGCAGCAGCACTCAAGCTGCCTGGGGCGATGGTGGCCATTTACCGAGACAAACAGCCGCCGATTGAAGTGGCCGTCGGTTTTGCCAACGTGGACGCCAAGACGCTGATCACACCTCGCCATCACTTCCGCATCGGTAGTGTCAGCAAGGTCTTTGTTGCGACGGCTCTACTGACTCTGATCGATGAAGGCCGAGTGTCCGCGGATGATACCATCGACAAATATGTGCAGGGCGTCCCGAATGGGGACAAGCTCACTCTGCGCCATTTGGCCAATCACCGCAGCGGGCTTTACAACCCCACCGACTCCGAGACCGTCATGGCGGCGTTCGCAGACGATCCCCGCAAAGAGTGGAAAGAAACCTCGATCATGGCCTTCTCCTTCGCCAATAAGCCCTACTTCAAACCTGGCAAGAAGTACCGCTACTCGAACGTCAACACGATCCTCCTCTCCCAGGTGATCGCCAAGGCGACCGGCAAACCCTGGCAGGACGAAGTAGCGACCAGGGTGTTCAAACCGCTCGGGTTGACCGAAACCAGCATCCCCACCGACAACACACTGCCGAAGCCGTTCGTGACTGGGTATGCCCTCGGCGACAAGAACGGCGCGTTCTGGCATCACGGGGAGATTCTCCACGACGTGACCGACACCTCGCCAAGTTGGTGGGGCGCCTCGGCCAATATCATCTCGACGCTTCACGATCTCGGAAAAGCCATGAAGCCACTCGCAACCGGAGCACTACTGAAAGAGAAAGGAAAGAAGGAACTCTTGGACTGGAAAAAGATCGATGACGATGGCTCCGAGTACAGCTTCCACCTCGAACGCACCGCAGGCATGATCGGCCACGATGGAGATGTGCCTGGTTATCAAACCTTCGCCTTTTACCTGCCAGACGAAGAGGCCACGGTCGTGGGGATTGGTACGATGTTCGGGTGGAGCGTCGATAACATGCCAACGAACGATTTGGCGAAAGAGGCGATCCGACACGTCTTCCCCGCGCGAGCCAACCGGCTCGGCGAGTCACGCTGAACAGAGTGGCTGTGAATCCCCAAGTCGGGGATCCGTGCAAGGTGCCGAACTACCGACCACCCTTCGCCGGAACTCAAAGCCTGGTGATTGGGTGATGGGAAAGAAGATTCCTGCTAGTATGGCACGGAGTACAAGAGGAGTTTGCTATGGCCACGATCACCATTCCAGACGACACCTATCAACGCCTCGCCCGTCAAGCAGCGGCTAGCGGCACGACTGTGGAAGCCATCGCCGTACCGGTCCTCGAACAGCTTGTTGGCACTGGTAACGGACATCCACAACCTACTCCGTCGGCCACGGAGACTTTACCGCAACAGCGACTCGCATTTGAAGAGCTGACCAAAATGGTACAAGCTCGTGCCGCACTCTATCCGGCTGGCTTCCGTGTCGATGATTCGCGTGAAAGTATTTACGAAGGATGCGGTGAATGAACGCCGTCCTAGATACGAACGTTCTGCTCCGTTACTTCAACCCACTCGATCCGGCACACATGACAGTTGTCACTGCGGTCGATCAGTTGCAAGGAGGTGGGTGGATTCTGCACACCGTACCCCAAAACCATTATGAACTTTGGGTCGTAGCCACCCGACCGTTGGCGAACAACGGCTTTGGAATGACTGCCGCTGAATGCGATTCGATGCTGAGCCAAGTCGAACAGGCGTTTCCTTTGCTCGCAGATCAAGCCGAATTGCTATCGGTGTGGCGTCAACTCGTGATCAATCACGATTGCAAAGGCAAAATCGCCCATGACGCACGGCTCGTTGCCGCAATGAAAAGCCATGGCATCACGCACATCCTCACCTTCAACACCAAAGACTTTACTCGCTACTCTGGAATCACCGTTCTCGATCCGAGCACCATAGCATCAAGCAGGAGCCCATGACCGCGGAACTCGTCTTCCTGGGTTACCGACCGCCGCCTGACCTTCGCCGAACTGAAGCCTTCATCGTGGTGATTGGGTGATGGGAAAGAAGATTCCTGCTACTATGGCACGGAGTACAAGAGGAGTTTGCTATGGCCACGATCACCATTCCAGACGACACCTACCAACGGCTCGCCAGTCAAGCAGCGGCTAGCGGCACGACTGTCGAGGCCATCGCCGTACCGGTCCTCGAACAGCTTGTTGGCACTGGTAACGGACATCCACAACCCACTCCGTCGGCTACAGAGTGGGTCCAGGATCTAAAAACATGGGTGCAAACTTTGCCCCACCGGTCGACTATCGTCGATGACAGCCGAGATTCGATCTATGGCGACGATGGCCGATGAACGTACTTCTTCCCTGTACACAAACAGAGGCAGATCATCGCCGAACTCAAAGGCTGCTTCGTGGTGATTTTATGACGGGAGCTCGAAGTTCTTCTGACGGACTGCAGAGAAAGACGAGCCACCCTACGCTTTCTTCGGAAACTCACACTCCAGTTTCGGCATCTTGACCATCCGCCAGCGGAGCCTGTTGACTATTTCCACCCGCTTTTGGCTGCATTGACTTCATGACTTTTACAAAGTCCCTCATACCTTTGGGGTTTTGGATGCCTTGAGTAAGCATTTCTGTGAACAATTGGGCTCCTACTTGAGCGTTCTTCACCTCTTCAACTCCCTTGATTGCTTGATAAAGCTCAAACGCATACCCTTTTGCGTCCTCGTGGTTGGTTTGTAGAGTTCTTAGGATTTCTTCTGATCGGTCGAGCAGAGCGCCGAGCAACTCTGATTGACGATCAGAAGTAGGGGCCCCAGGAAGAGTTTGGATGCTGGTAGGTCCTCGATTGTCGATGTATGGCTGTCCTTTGCCTTCCATTGCTTCTTGTACTGTTTTGTGAAGCGACTCTTTCGCCCGATCAACAGAGTCAAGCTCTAGGGTGTAGAAAATAGTTCTAATATCGAGAACATCGAAAGGTAACTTCGTGCCATCGACTGCCATCTGGACCACAGGCAATCGTAGCCCGTGCCGTACGCCTAGTTCGTACATCACGTTGGGATTCAAACCGGTTAGGTCAGCGATTACCAAATCGGAGTTCAATAGGGCTTGCGCCACCTGATTTGTGATCCGTCCAGGCGTTGAGATATGATCAGCTCTTTCCGTCAATAAACCTAATGGAGTGCAAACCGGCTCGATAACGTACCTGATTAGACGGTCAGAGTTCTTACGTTCTTCACTACCGTCAGCGCCAATTGGACTAACGAAAAAACACCTCTTTTGGGGGTTCATAACATTCTCCATTTCTGTCTTCTGCCAGTACTCGAATAAAACTGACTCGGTGTCATGACACATGCCAGTATGAATCGAGTATTTTCGATTAGGCGTGAGAAAAAGTTAACCTAGGTTAGTTCTAGGAATTCCAGAATTGCTCGCCAAATGAAAACAGGTACAAAGCACGAAGATCTTTGCGGCTGTGATTTCGATGGTCAGGTTGTTCTTCTAGCTGCCCTTCAGCTTTCGAAAATTCCTCCTATCACCTCAGCTGGGCTTCTCGCTCCCTCAGTTGCTCGGCGATCTCTTTCAGCTTGCCGATGGCGGGGAGGCCGTAGGGGCGGAACTTCTCGGGGCGTTCGTTGCCTTCTTCGATGAAGAGGGCGCGGTGTCGGCCCAGGCGGGAGGCGGCGGGGGTGTCGATAAGTTGGCTGGAGTCCGTCGGGGACATTTGGAAGAGGACTCGGAGCGTGAATTCCTTCAGCCCGCTGCGGTCGATGGCGCGGTTGAAGTTCGTGAGCGTGTCGCACCAGGTGATGACGTGGATGCCTTGCGGCGGGCCTTCGCGGAGCAGGTTGGCGAAGATTTCGCCGGGGTTCACCGGGGCGCCGGGCTTCTTGCCGAAGCCATAATCGTCCTCGGGTTTGCGGAGTTCACGGAGGCGGTGCAAACCGTGGACGAACAAGAAGCGTGGTGTGCGGTCCGTTTCCCCAGCGCGGCGGCGTTCGAGGTCCTGGCCGAAGTCGGCGAGGGTCGTGGCGAGGTCGGCGCGTTCGATGATGGCATTCGGGAAGTTCACAGCCCCCAGAGCGTGGCGGAGGTAGTCGGCGTATTCGGAGTCGTCCGGGGTGCCGTCGATGAGGGCGAAGTTGGCAGTGGCGGGCCGGAGTTTGGCGAGGATGCTGACGAGAGTCGAGGCCATGATGCCGAGGGCGGCTTCTTCGTGCTGGCCCAGTAAGAGCAGGTTCGCGGCGGACTGGGGGCGGAAGATGGCCGTGGTCGGGTCTTTGATGGCGATCGGGTCGCCGAGGTACGCATACGGCGGGGCGGTGAGCGTGCGTGTTGGCTTTTCGAGTGTTCGGAGGAGTGCGGGGTTGCGGAAGAGATCGGCGGTCGAGCTTCCTTCGAAGACCAGCGGTGGCGGGGTTTGGCGGCTCTCGCCGAGTTGGCGGAGTTCGCCGAGTAACTCCTGCCGACGCTCTTCATCGAGCCAGACGACTTGGAACGGATCGTTGCCTTCGAGAAGGCCGTTGGCGTCGTTGTAAATGGCTTCGCCGGGGCGGTTCAACAACCGTGCCGCGGTGTTGTCTTTGCTCAGAATCAATTGGGCGTCGGCTTCGGAGCATTGCAGTGCGATGCGGACTGCCATCTGGTCGATGGTGCTGCGTGCGAGGCTGTAGGCGCCACCCAGGGTCTGCGAGCCAAGCAGCACATGGACGCCGAAGGCCCGACCTTGGCGCACCAAGCGATCGAGCAAGAGGGCTGCCTCTTGGGCGAGTTTGTCGTCCTCGACGAAGAACTCCTGGAACTCGTCGACGACGAACAGAATCCGCGGGCAGACTTCGCCTGGCTTGTTCTTCTTGAGCCACTCGCGATACCCTGCGAGGTCGTTGGCACTGGCATCGCGGTAACGGTCCCCGCGTTCCCGCAATATGCCATCGAGCCGCTGTAACACACTCAAGCCAAACTCGCGTTCGCTTTCGATGGCGACGACTTTGGCATGGGGCAATCGGTGCTCGGCGTAGGCTTTGAACTCGACCCCTTTCTTGAAGTCGATCAGGTACAGCTCGGCTTCATCGGGGCTGTAGATGAGGCCCAAGTTGACGATCAACGCATGGAGCAACGTCGATTTCCCCGAGCCGGTTTTCCCGGCGATCAGGGCGTGTTGGCTGGTGCCTTTGCCGAGCGTCATGATCTGCTGGCGAGTGGCCCCGGCGCGGCCAATCGGAATCTCGAAGCCTTTGGACGAATCGCCACGCCAGATGTCTTTGCGTTGCGGCATGATGAACTCGAACGGCACCTCGACACGGGCCGCATCTTTGCCGGCTTTGCCGACACGCTTGACGATGCTCGCCAAGACATCCGGCGCCGGTGGGGCTTCCACGGCCAGTGGGAAGGTGGCCAGGTTCGGCTCGGTGGGGGCGAACTTCTCGCCGTCGTGGTTCAGCACATACGCCACTTGCTCCAAGTCCGCGAGGCGGAAGTCCCGTGGTGGCGTCGCACGGGTATCGACGCTGACCAACGTGCAAACGCCGCAGGCTGGCCCACTGGACATGATGCTGACGAGTCGGCGGGCCGCTTCGGTGGTGAAGTTCGTGGGGAAGTTTGCAATCACGAGGACGCGGTACGGCTCGGCCACTTCACCGGCGGCGCGGTTGTAATCCTCAATGCTCTTGTACTGGTTTCGCAGGTACTTTTGGATCACATTTTCCATGTGCTCGGTGAGATCGGCGAGGCGCTTTTCGATGTGTAACGGCTCGGTCCAGATGCGACCGGTGACGAGGTTTTCGTCAAAGTCCGCGAGGTTCATGAACGCGGCAAAGTTCTCGCCCAACCCGACGGGGTCGATGATCGTGAACCGCACTTTGCCCGGAGGCAGGCCCGTGAGGTAGCGGAGCATGGTGTTCTGCAGCATCGCCACGGACTTGGGCCGGGCGTCGTCTTTGGCTTTGATCAAGACACTCGCCGCATCTGGGAACGGCAAGTACGCCGGCACTTCGGCCTGGATCGGCGTGGCGATGGCAAGCCGAGAGTCGGTCGGTTCGGCGTTCGGCAGCGTCATCATGTCGACGGTGTGCGTACCGTACTGGATGCCCATCGGCACCGTGGCGACGAACTTCGTCTCGGGCCTGGCGATCGTCTCCCAGCAGGGGAAGTGCTCGCTGCCGAAGGTCTTGAGTTCCCCACAGACCGTGTCCACATGCGTGACGCCCGAGAACCAGTTCTGCCGAAGTTTATCCCAAGTCGTATCGCGGTGGGTGGTGGCCGTGCTGGTCTTGTCGGTGAAGCGTTTCTCGGCATCGGCGAGTTGTTGGTCGTGGTCGGTGTTCAAGTGAGTGAGGGCCGTTTCGTGGTCGGCTTTCGCGGCGGTCAGCTCATCCGAACGGAGTTGGTAAATCTCTTCCATGCGGTTTGTGTAATTCGTCTCGACTTGGGCGAGTGTCGCCGCGAGTTGCTTTTCCATCGTGTTGATACGTGGCTCATAGGCTTCCGCGGTTTGGGCACGGTTCGTGGCATGTTTCGTGGCCACGGCCTGCATCTCCGCTTTGAACATCGTCTCGATGTGGGTTTCCAAAGTGCGGTGAGCACGCATCGCCTCGGCATGGAAGACACCGAAGCTTCGGCCCTGATCGCGCAGTTTTCGCTTCGCGAAGATGCCCAACAACACCCGCAAAAACAGCCCACCAAAGAGTGCCCAACCAAGAGCCAGGGCCAGGCTGAGCGGGAACTTCACCAGCGAAAACGTGACCGCGCCGCCGAGCAACCCGCAGATTAAAAACATCCCAGCGGTCGGCCCGGGTCGCAGGATCTTTTTCCACCAGGATTGCGAAAGTTTGTTGTGGGCCGCTTCGCAATCTTCCAGGCAGCGATCCATTTTGCCGACGGGGTCCGTGACCGTCGGCGAAGGGAGCCGGGTGGCTTGAAATTGCACCTCTTCCCAGGGGATGCCGACTTGGGCGAGAATCGTGGCGACTTGGTTCTGATGGCCTTCGAGGGTCCGGTTCGCGGTGGCGGCATCGCGTTTGGAGCGGTCGTGGTGTTCGTGGGCTTCCTTCTCACCCGCTTCGCGGATGCTCTCCACGGCCCACTGCTTGTCTTCATACTCCGAGCGGAGTGATTGCAGCTTGGTGGAGTATTGGTCGACGGTTTTTTTGCGGAGCTTACGCCGGGTTTCCTCGGCTTGGGCTTCGCTCGCCGAGTGCGTGTCGTGGAGTGACGTCGTCTTGGCTTCGTAATCGGAGACCAAGTCATCGGTCGCACGCTTACGGCTGGCCGCGATTTGCTTCCGGGCCTTCACGATTTCCTTCTCGGCTTCGTCGGTGGTTTTCGCAAAGGTTTCAGCGATGATCGTCTCGCCGGTCGCGCGGGTCTTGACCACGGCAATGAGCTTCGCCAAGGCCGAGCGTTGTTTCTGGAAGAGGGTTTCCACGGACATGGTTTTGCCTTGTTATTGGAATTCGCAATCTTGCCGAATTTGGGTGAAGAGGACGGCCAGTTGATCGATGCCACGCAGAGCGTCGGTGGTCATCTGGTCGAGCGGTTGCCAAATGCGTTCTTCAAAGTGCCGTTGGGTTTCGTCTTGCCAATCTTCGCAGACGACGTCCCAGCGTGCTCGGGCGGTTTTCTGGGCATCATAAAGATGCGACCGACTCGCGCCGAACTTCATGATGATTCTCCTGCCGACGGCGCTTCCGCTGAGCCACGGTAGTCCGTTTGCAGCCCGGCGTACTGGTCTAACGCTTGAATCCGCACCGCGATGGTAGCAAGACTTCGAGCGACTTCGGATTCGAGGAAGTTTTGCAGCCGATGCCCCCGAGATGAGTAAGTCTCCTCGACGAGCTTCGGCAACCGAGCGGCCCAAGTCCGGCAGTTCGCCACACGCTCATGGGCATGTTCGAGCCGAGCTTGAGCACGGCGCAGGTTGCGTTCTTGCACGGTCGTGTCCGGGATTTTGCCGTCCCAGTTGGGGAACTTGCGAGCCGATAACTCGGCCTTGGCCTGGACGACTTCCTCTTCACACGTCCGCACGGCTCGTTCCCAGAGCGCGCGCTGTTCGTCGATCCAATCGAAGGCCCTGCGGATTTCCATGTTGATGCCGCCGAGCGCTTCCCCGGCCTCGTGGGTATAAATCTGCAACGCGGACTGCCACTCTCGCAAGCTGTCAATCGCGCGGACATCAGCACCCGGTCCCATGATCCACCTCTAGCGTTGCGAAAGGTATTCTTCGATGCGTTCAGCCTTACGCATGAGGAACGGGATGAATTCTGCCGAGACCTCGGTGAGCCGCTCATGAGAGCCGAGCGCCTGCTCGAACTCCTGGCGAAACCGCTCGTACTCTTGGTCGCGCCAAGTATCGCCCAGCGCCAGGTACTGGCTATGGAGGCCACCCAGCGAGGCTTGGAGTTCGGTGCAGAAGCGTTTCAAGTTTGTGGCAAATCGTCGCAACTCGACGGGATCCACAACGGCCTGTGCCATGATCTGACCCCCAACATGACCTGTGATGTGAACTTTGCCAATTATACTCCACACTCCGGATTGCTACCTAGCCCTTCCTGAGAAGTCTCAGAAATCTTACTTGTCCGCCAGAACACTCTGGACATGGACTGATTTTCGAGGCACTATTATGAGTGCCCTCACATTTATCTCTTAGGAGTCTGTCATGCGTTCCTCTCCCGGAACCCGTCGTGGGTTCACACTCATCGAGTTGTTGGTGGTGATTGCGATCATCGCGATCTTGATTGGGCTGTTGTTGCCCGCCGTGCAAAAGGTTCGCGAAGCGGCCGCCCGCGCTCAGTCCCA
The DNA here is from genome assembly GCA_051659845.1 of Fimbriiglobus sp. Classification (GTDB taxonomy): domain Bacteria; phylum Planctomycetota; class Planctomycetia; order Gemmatales; family Gemmataceae; genus Fimbriiglobus. The sequence goes on from JBOFPH010000059.1 coordinate 25,674, forward strand.
GAACAACATGAAGCAAATCGGCCTCGCCATGCACGCCTGCGGCGACACCTACGGCACACTCCCCATTGTCTGGACTTCGTGGTGGTCCAACCCCGCTCTCGATGGCAGTCAACCGGCCTCGCAGCGGTACACCGGGCCTTACATGTCCACGGGTGAGGAGCGGGAAATTTTCCGCTACATCATGCCATTCATGGAGCAAGATAACCTGGATCGCTCCATCGCCACCATCGGTGGCTGGTACAGCTCACCGAACAAAATCCCCGTGAAGACGTTCATCGCCCCCGCAGATGCCTCGATCAGTAACACCGAAAACGGCATGATCACCTGGCAAGTCCACTGGAACCCCGGTGTCAATCAACGCTTCCCAGTGACGAGTTATGCCGTCAACATCGAAGTCTTCGGCAGCACCTCGGCGAACATCCTCGACCGCTACCGGATTTTGAATTACACCAGCCCGATGAAGGTCTCTACGATTCCGGACGGCTCTTCGAACACGATCTTCGTCGCCGAGAAACGCATCAGTTGCCCCATCGCGTCGCCTCCCTTTGCCAGCAACTGGAATGGTCGACAAACAACACTCTGGGTGGCCGGACCCTACGATTGGCCGAACTTCCACCTCTTTGACACGCGCCGTTATGGCCGCTTCCAAGGCTCGAACTCGCCTGCCAACTGCGACCCGTACAAGCCTCATGCTCTCACAGCCGGTGGCATGTTCGCACTCCTCGGTGACGGCTCCATCCGCAGCCTGAATAGCAACATGGCCGACGCGACCTTCCTCGCCGCAAGCCTGCCGAACGACGGCGTGGTCCTGGGCGCCGATTGGTAACTGGGGATGGTTACAAAATGCAACCTCATCCCCCCAACCCCCTTCTCCAAAATGGAGAAGGTGAGCAAAACTCCACAAAAGATGCAATTTCTTAAAGAATCTGGCACCCCTCTCCGCTTCGGCTTGGGTATGGTCACAAGTTGTTTTCGGCTTTGAAATACAACCTCACCCCCAACCCCTCTCCGAAACGGAGAGGGGAGCCAGAAATTGCGAAAACAGATAATTTCAAGGGTTTTCCTCCCCCTTCTCCGCTTCGGAGAAGGGGGGTGGGGGGATGAGGTTGCCTTTGGAAATCGGAGATGTGACCATACCCAAGCCGCTTCGGAGAGGGGCTGGGGGTGAGGTTGCATTTTCCAGCCAAAAACGACTCATGGCCTCTCTCGAACCTCTCCTCGACTCCAAAGGATATCACCCATGCGCTTCACGGCGTTTTGCATCGGCTTGATGGGCTTATTGATTGTCGGCTGTGCCTCGGAAGAAGAGCCACGCGGCGAAGTCTCGGGGACCATCACCACTGGCTCCGGTGTGAAGCTCAAAGGGGGAAACATCAAGTTCCATCCTGCGAACGGAACACCCGTGTCAGTCGATATCGGCTATGAAGGAACGTACCGCATCACGACCCTGCCTGTCGGCGAGTACAGCGTCACAGTGGAGACCTCGTACCTCCCGAAGATGCACAAGATGGGGCCCATTTCCGCCGCCCCGCCGGAAAAAGGGAAAGCCGTTTCCAAGGCAGCAACCCCTCCGTCAACCCACGTCATGGTGCCGAAGAAGTACGAAAGCAAAGATTCCAGCGGCTTGAAAGCCACCGTGACGGGTCGCCCTCAAGTCCTGGATTTCGATTGCCCGTAAGCCCCGGACAGTACACTTCGGCTATTGTTTAAATAGGCCAAGGAACGTACTCAGGGATCGCACACGATGTCACTTCATTTTACTTCGCTTCGAATCGGCCTCCTGATCATCGCCGGGATCCTTGGGAATCCGGTGATGGCCGAGACGAAAACCCCCATCCCGGATTTCACGAAGGGTGCGAAGATCCCTCCGGGTGCGAGTCATGATTGGAATCTTGGCCCCACGGGGCTGCGAGGCTGGATTTACTGCGACCAACTGGTGACGACCGACGCCCGGCAAATCCTCGTCACGAAAGTGGCGAAAGGGTCTCCCGCAAGTCAGTTCTTCCAAGTCGGCGATGTGATCCTCGGCGTTGGCGGCAAGCTGTTTGCCTACGACCCACGCACCGAACTCGGCAAAGCCATCACCGTTGCGGAATCAAAAGCCGGTGATGGCAAACTCACCCTCACTCGCTGGCGAAAAGGTAAGACCGAAGAAATCGTACTCCGGTTGCCGGTGCTCGGTAGTTACGCCGAGACCAGCCCCTACGGCTGTGAGAAATCGGCCGTCCTGCTCGATCAAGGCTGCCAAGCCCTGGCCACGCGAATGGCCAAACCAAGTTACTTCGAGCAAGATCCCATCCCCCGTTCGCTCAATGCCCTGGCATTGCTCGCCAGTGGAAACCCGGACTATCTGCCGCTGGTCAAAGCCGAAGCTGAACGGCTCGCGGCTTTCTCAAACGATAGCATGCAGACCTGGTACTACGGCTACTGTTTGCTCTTCCTGTCGGAGTACGTTCTCGCCACAGGTGACACCTCGGTGATGCCCGGCATCAAGCGGCTTGCTCTTGAGGCAGCGAAGGGGCAAAGTGCCGTCGGCTCCTGGGGCCACCGCTTCGCCATCCCTGATGGCCGGCTTGCGGGCTATGGGATGATGAACTCGCCTGGGCTGGTACTCACGATTGGGCTTGTTCTGGCTCGTGAAGCAGGAGTCCAAGAACCCGAGGTGGCGACCGCCATCGAACGCAGTGCCAAGTTGTTGCGCTTCTACATTGGTAAAGGGGCCATCCCCTACGGCGACCATAGCCCTTACCTCGAAACCCACGAAGACAACGGCAAGTGTGGCATGGGGGCCGTTCTCTTCAACTTCCTCGGCGAAGCGAACGGCGCTGAGTTCTTCTCCAAGATGAGTGTGGCATCGCACGGCTCTGAGCGAGACTGTGGCCATACCGGCAACTACTTCAACATCCTCTGGGCCATGCCTGGTATCGCCCTTTCGGGTGAGCACGCCAGCGGGGCTTGGATGAAGGAGTTCGGCCGTTGGTACTTCGACCTCGCGCGATCCTGGGATGGCCGCTACCCTCACCAAGGCCCGCCGGAAAATGAGCAAGACAGCTACGAAGGCTGGGACGCCACGGGCAGTTATCTCTTGGCCTACGCGATGCCCCGGAAGAAGATTCGCCTGACGGGGTCCAAGAAAAGCCTGGTCACCTCACTGGACGCCAAGCAGTCCGAGGCCTTAATCGCAGACGGTCGCGGTTGGGACAACAAAGACCGTAACAGTGCTTACGACAAACTCAGTGTCGAGCAGTTCGTCGAGCGTCTTGGCAGTTGGTCACCGATCATCCGGGAGCGTACTGCGATGGCGATCAGTCGCCGTCAAGACATCCCCATCACCATGCTTCAGAAGCTGCTGGAATCACAGAAACTTGAAACACGCTACGGAGCCTGCCAAGCACTCCGAGAACTGGGAACACGCGGGGCACCAGCGGTGGAACCGTTGAGAAAATGCCTGACGGACAGTGACCTTTGGCTTCGCATCCAAGCGGCGAATGCTCTCGCCAAGTTGGGGCCAGCGGCCAAGCCCGCTGTCCCGAAGTTGTTCGAGATGCTGGCTGAAGTGGACAAGGTCAACGACCCGCGTGGGATGCAACAACGCTTCCTGACATTCGCTCTTTTTGACCGCGATGACGGCGGGCTGCTCAGCCACTCGCTCGAAGGTGTGGACCGCGAGGCTCTCTACAAGGCGGTGCGTGCGGGGCTGAAGAACCAGGACGGCCGGGCCCGAGGCAGTATGACTTCCGTTTACAAGAACCTCTCGGCCAAGGACCTTCAGCCGCTGATGCCCGCGATCTACCGCGCGAGCATGGAACCGGCCCCGAGTGGCGAGATGTTCGCCGACTCCGTCCGTGTGGAGGGTCTTCGACTCCTGGCCAAGCACGGAATCCGCGAAGGCCTGAGTGCCTGTGTGAGGTACACTCGCGAGCAAAACCCTTGGGACAGCGAAAGCCGAACACCCGAGCTGATGAAAATCCTGCTCACCTACGGCAGCCACGCGAAGGCCGTCATTCCTGAGCTGACGAAGCTCGCCAACTACTTCGAGAAAGACGAGCCAGACTTCCCCGAAGAGTTGATGCGAATGAAGGCCAAGTGTGTCCGCGACGCGATCCGCGCGATTGAAGCATCGACTGACACCCCGGAGCTTGTGCCACTCCCGAAAGCCCCCTAAATAAGAGGGATGAACCGCCAAGACGCGGAGACACCAAGGAAAGCACATCTTCAAGCAAAACACGTCTTTGTATTCTTGGCGACGTGGCGGTTTATTCAACGCTTATGAAAGATGAACCGCCAAGACGCGGAGACGCCAAGGAAAGCAAAACAGATCTTTGTATTCTTGGCGACTTGGCGTCTTGGCGGTTAAGCCAACTCTTCAATAACGCAACGACTACTTCTTGCCGATGACCCAGAGATGTTTCCAGCCGCGGAGGTAGAGCTGGCCATCAGAGGTCGCGGGGGAGGCGGTGAAGGTGTCTGGGAGTTTGTTCTTGGCGATCGGCTCGTAGGATTCGCTGTCCGCTTTCAGCACAGGGCAATTCCCTTCACGGCCGAGCAAGTATACCTTGCCATCCGCGAGGAGTGGATTGGCCCGATGTCGTTCATTGGTGACACGCTCGCGGTAGAATGCTTTCCCCGTTTTCGCATTCACCACATCCAACTGCCCGGTTGAACCCATCAGGTAGACGATGTTGCCGACCAAAAGCGGCGACGAGACATCCGGGGTCGAGGGGAAACGCCAGATCTCGGATTCCGAACCTGGGCTGATCAAACCCTTGGCTGTCAACGGGTTGATCGCGGCCGTGGGGTGCTGTTTGCAGGACGGCACCACAATTAAGTTCGGTGTCACCAACGGCGACGACACCGAGCGCCAAGCGCGGTTGTAGTTCGCTTTGGGATTCAGTTCGTTGACCCGCCACACTTCTTCGCCGTCTTCGAGCTTATGGCCGGTGCAGTAATCGTTGCCGTGGACAATGAGCATGGCCTTGTCGCCATTTTGCCAGATGAAGGGCGATGAGTAGACATCCGGGGATTCGCCGGTGCCATCGCTCTTGCGGTCGACCTTCCAGGCCACTTCGCCGGAGTCGGTCTTGAAAGCGACGACGGCTTGCATCCCGCGATGCATCAAGGTGACGTAGAGGCGGTCTTTGTAAAGAACCGGAGTCCAGTGCCCGCCGAACTGAATCTTGAACTGGCCATACTTCTGCGGCAGGTCGTGCTCCCAAACGGGGTTGCCATCAAAGTCGTAGGCCCCGAGTTTCCCGGTGCCCGCGAAGGCATAGACGCGCTTGCCATCCGTGCTACACGACGCGGATGCCATATTGCCTTCGTCGTCTCGGTATTTGCCTTCACCGATACCGAGCGTGCGTTCCCATTTCTTCTCGCCCGATTTCGTGACGCAGAACAATACCAAGGCTTTCTCGACTTGGGCCGTGAGGAATATGCGATCGCCCCAAATGCACGGTGTCGAGGCCCCTGGCCCAGGCATCGGGATCTTCAGGACGATGTTCTTCTCCGCACCCCACTCGGCAGGGAGATTCTTTTCGGTGCTGACGCCATCATTGTTCGGCCCACGCCATTGCGGCCAGTTCTCGGCCCAGAGCGACGTGGAAGTGAGAAAGAAGCCTGTGAGAAGGAACCAAGTCTTCACGCGAAACGCCCTCTTGGAGATGCACGATGGCAGGAGAAGAAAGCCTACTCCAGCACCACCTGACTTGCAAGCTCCCAGGCCAATCCACGAGATAAGGCGTTAGGCAGGTCATGATTGACCCAACACTTTTCTCGCATGTGCCTTTTGATCCCTTCGCCCCTTGCGGGCCTTGCGGGAGAAGGTGGATTTGGAAACTCGTCACACGAGTTTCCAAAGACGGATGAGGGGTCACCGCAGGCTGAGGGAAAAGCGCCTTTTCTGGGTTCAGCGCGTTCCCCCCTCATCCGTCCAATCCGGCTCTATCGAGCCTGGATCGGACACCTTCTCCCGCAAGGGGAGAAGGGATCAAAACGGCACAGTGACGAAGCTCGATGGGTAAACCAACTCGTGCCGAACGCCTAAGACGGAGTCTTACGCCACGAAGAGGCCGTATTGGAATTCGGGCATCAGGGCAGGGAAGTCGCGGAGGCGGTGGCCATTGAGGCCATCGAGGACGATGACTCTTTGCCGACGACCGGGGGCACTCGTGACGATGATGTCGCCGAAGCCGTCTTGGTTGAGGTCTTGGACGGCGACGCCGTTGCCAGATTCTTCGGAGCCGAAAGGCTGGTAGGTGGTCAGCAAGCGGTCGTCTTGGAAGACTTTGACATCCGGGCTGGTGCCATTCATCAGCACCGTGACGATCTCGCTACGGGCACTCTCGTTGAGATTGCCGACGCTGACCATGATGCCCGAACGGATGCTCTCGCTGTAGGCGAAGTAGTTGGCGAGGGTCGTTTCATCTTTGCCACTGATGACCCGCACACGGGGGCCGCCGCCGGGGCCTGCTCCGGTGATGATGTCCGCGAAACCGTCGCCGTTGGTGTCGCCGACCGCGACACTGACGCCACCGCGGAAGTCCGATTCGTAGGCAAAGAAGCTCTGCCGGGCGTATGGCTCGACCGTGAGTCGCACTTCACCCGTGGGGAAGAGGTCTTTGCCACTGAAGACGTTGATGTGCGGGCCGCCGTTCTCTCCAGCACCGGTGACGATGTCTGCGAGACCGTCGCCATCGATGTCACCTGCGGCGACGTACATGCCGCCGGTAAAGGTTTCGGCGTAGGCCAGGAAGGACTCGATTTCGACCAGACGTTGGCCATCAAAGACTTTGACAATCGGGGCTGAGCCTTCGCCCGCACCGACGATGATATCCGAGACTCCATCACCATTCACATCGCCGACCGCCACCCGTGGGCTGACCGAAACACCCCGACCGAAGGGGGTGATCGTGCCGATCAAGGCATTGGTCTGGCTATCGTAGACGTTGATGATGGCTTCGCGATCCGAACGGGACGCAATCACAAAGCGATCCCGGGGTTGCGTCACGATCCGTGGCGAACCCGGGACCACACTCGTGGTGCGGATGCGGTCTTCGATATTCATGTTGACATCGACGGGCATCTCTTCGAGTTGTTCGAGGATGCCGGGGATGTCATCCGATTTCTCGGGAGCATCGACGACCTCTTCAGCGAGGGCGATCGAGGGGACTTCGCGTGCTTCGAGCCAATCCAGGCGAAGCGTGAAGCGACGAGAGCGGGGGCGAACTCGGGCTATCTGGCGAACCATGTTGCACCTCCTGTGCAATCTATCCTAAAGAAGCCGAATCCCTGGCTTCTCATATTGTGGCGGCTAGCATTTTCCGCTTGACATTTCGGTTACAGACGTACCATCGGCTAATTCTTGCGCTCGAATCGATGAAGTCGCCTCGATTTTTTACGTGAATCTGCTACATTACCTGAATTCGGAATGTTCCCCAGTTCGACAGTGAATCTGGGTAAAGTTTAACGGAGAATCGAACATGGGTAACCCCGCTGGCGTCGCCAAGAAGAAGCGTGAGAAACGCCGTAAGAAGCATGAGAACCGTCTGATCACCAAGTTGCTTGCCGAGGTCAGCCCTGCTGCCGAGCCTGCCAAGAAGTAAACGAACAAAGCCCGCGATCTTCGCGGGCTTTGTTTTTTGAACCGATTTCACATCGATCCATTTCAGACCAGTTCGGTGACGGGGTCGCGGTCGTCGAGGATGTACATCGGCCGGCCTGAGCCGTTGGGGAAGGTCATCGAAGGATCGATGCCGATGGTGCGGTACAGGGTCGAAAGCAGTTGCGCAGGAGTGTAGGGGCGGTCTTTCGGGCGTTCGCCGTTGGCGGTCGTGGCCCCGATGGCTTGGCCCATCTTCATGCCGCCACCCGCGACGAGCGCGGACATCGCGGGGGACCAGTGATCCCGACCCGCGGTCATGTTGATCTTCGGCGTCCGGCCAAACTCACCCCAGACGACGAGAACCGTGTCATCAAGGAGACCCCGTTCCGAGAGGTCAGTGACAAGGTTGGCAATACCGCGATCGAGTATCGGTAGTTGCTTCTTGAGTTGGACGAAGTTCTGGCCGTGGGTGTCCCAGCCACCGTAGCTCAGAGTCACGAAGCCAACACCCGCTTCAACCAAACGACGGGCGGTCAGGAACTGCTCAACACCTTTGTAGCGTTCGAGGGTGGCGGGAGTTTCTTTCTTGAGATCGAGAGCAGTGCGGGTGACTCCACTGGTGACGAGGTCGATGGCTCGTTCCGTGTAGCTGTCCATCCCCTTCATCGTGCCGGTGGTGTCGAGGTCGCGGCGGGTGTCGTCAAAGGCTTCGAGCAAGCCCCGGCGGGTGTCGAGGCGATCTTCGTTGACGCCGTTGGCGAGTTTCAGGTTGGCATTGCCCTGACCACCAGGAGTAAAAGGGCGGTGCGCCACCCCGAGGAAGCCAGGTTCAGTGCCGCGGCTCATTCCACGGAGCGAGACGTAAGCGGGGACTTGGGGGTTGGCGTCGCCACGGAGTTTGGAGATGACGGAGCCAAAGCTCGGGTGCTCGGCGATACGGTTGACCCGCTCAGGGTAACCGGTCATGACGAGGGAATCCGAGTGCTCATCGGTCGAAGTCAAGGAACGCACGACAGCGAGTTTGTCGAAGATCTTGGCCTGCATCGGCATGTGTTCGGAGATCTGAATCCCAGACACATTGGTGGAGATCGGCTTGAACTCGCCACGAATTTCGGCGGGAGCGTCTGGTTTCAAGTCCCACATGTCGAGGTGACTGGGACCGCCGCCGAGGTAGACGAAGATGGCCGATTTTTGGCGGGTCTTTTTGCCAGTTTTGGCGGAGGCGGCTTGCAACCGGAGCGAGTCCGCGAGGGTCAGACCGGCGCCGAACGCACCGATCTGCAAGAAGTTCCGACGGGAAACACCATCACAAAAGCGACCACTGCCACCCAGGAATCGGAACATTGTTGGCCCCTCGGAAATGCGGAGAACCGGTAGGAGAAACAGACCCTCACGAAAACTTAACCCAAGATGACCGTGAAAGTCTCGTTATTTTTTCTTGGAAGGTGCTTTTTTTGCCGTCGGCTTCTTGACAGGAGCCTTCGCGGCCGCTTTGGGGGCTTCCTTGGCAGTGGCTTTCTTTTTGCCAAAGATGGCCTCGTAGCCGTCCGCGAACTTCTCATTTTCAGCCAAGCCGATCCGCACAATACTCATGATGTCGATCCTGTGGAGGAAACCTAACCCTGTTCTCAGCTTAGGTTTTCGTCAAATAGGATGCAATCAGAAAGCCAACACTTTGCTGAGGTCCATCGACTAGGGCTTCGGCAATGGCGGTGGGACAGCGGCAAAGAGGCTGGCGAGTTCGGGGATCGTGTCCGCGGCCACCCAGCTTGGCATGCCCGTCTTCCAGGCCAGCGAAGCACGGGTCACTGACCCATCCTGGATTTTGGTCTGAATCGTCGGGATGTCGAATGGACCGGCGGCGACTCCGGCGATGGCGATGTGAAACATCGCCTGTTGCGGCAGTGGCGGCGGCGCACTCGCAGGAGCCACGGTCGCAGGTGCTGATGCAGCCCCGGCCATCGCCCCAGCCATGGCATTGCCCAATCCCATCCCCGCCCCAACGCCGACCCCTAGCCCGGCAATCCCGCCAGGGTTCTGGGCCGCATCGCGGATGGCCTCGGCTGTCTGGAACTTCGTGTATTGGTCGAGGTTCCCGAGTATCCCCATCTGCGAGCGCTTGTCGAGTGCCGCTTCCACTTCCGGCGGCAGGCTGATGTTCTCCACAAAGAACTGCGTCAGCGAGACGCCCATCTTCCCGAGTTCGGGTGAGATGCGTTCGAGGGCGAGTTTGCTCATCCGCTCGTAGTTGCCGACCATGTCGAGCACCGGCATCTTGATCGCCCCGATCGTATCCACCAGCCGGGAGACGATCACGTTGCGAAACTGGGCCGCAATCTCGAAGGCCTCAAAGGACGGATCCGTGGCCACAATCTCTTTCAAGAACGTGCCTGGGTCGGTGATCTTGAAGGCATAAGTCCCGAAAGCTCGCACTCGCAGCGGCCCGAATTCCGGATCGCGGAGCATGACGGGGTTCTGCGTGCCCCATTTTTGGTCGGTCCATTGCCGGGTGGCGACGAAGTAGACTTCGCATTTGAACGGCGATTCGAAGCCATACTTCCAGCCAAGGATGGTCGAGAGAATCGGCATGTTGTTCGTGTCGAGGGTGTACATCCCCGGTGTTTTCACATCGGCGAGTTGGCCTTCCTTGACGAACACCGCCGCCTGCCCCTCACGGACGATGAGCTTGGCGCCGTTCTTGATTTCGTTGTTGTGCCGGTTGAAGCGAAACGCCAAGATTTCGTTCTGTGATGGCTCCGTGTACTCGATGATGTCGATGAACTGCCCGCTCATCCAGTCCCGTAATCCCATGGCGTTCCCCTGTCGTCGTGATGAAATCCCTGGACACTATCATGGGCAGAACCGCCCCTGGGAACAACCACGGCGGCGAGATTTCACTCCGCGGCGGTTGTCGTGCGATTTTCGCGGACGGATGTGGCGTAGAATAAACGAGACGCACGCGGAGGTGTATCAAATGAAAGCTCCATTCCCACTTTCGCTGATGGGTGAAGGCGATTCCAAAATCATCGACCCCGGACCACAGCCCGTACCCGAAGGCAAACGCACTGCGAGGCTGATGGCCGATGACTCCGACCGGCCACCACTATCTCCAGACCTGTTCGCACAAGCCCGGAAAAAACGCCTCATCCAAGACTCCAGGATTCCGACACAGGCCGCCTTCGAGGCATTACCGACAGGCACTCAGGGAGTGCTTCTCGGATGGAAGCGTGGACGATAGCGAGGTCGACCAGTTGAAAAGTTGGCTTGCAGTGATAAATCATCGAAATAGACTGGAGATGAGTAAGAACATCTGCAGATTCTCACAGGTTGAACCAACCATCCTTACAGGATAATCCATCATGCGTCGCGCGTTTCCATTATTATTTATACTCGCTTTGACCCTGTGCTTCATACTTTCAATGGGGATAAATCAGCAAAAGAGTAATCGTGTGGTTTACCTGTTTGGGGATCATGGGGTAGCCATGCTTGCTGCTGATGAAATCCTAGGCGGCAAAGTGCTATACCGGGATGTGGCTTTTCCGTACGGATCGGCTGCGATGTATGCCTACTCAGGGGTAGCTTTTCTCTTCGGCAATCACATTGAGACATACTTGGGATTCCATGCCGCTTTCAGCCTGCTGTTTGTCGGGTTGACTTACTTCTCATTCTTAAGGTTTTGTCCATCGTGGGTGGCGGTTGGCGGGATTCTTCTCGTACTAATGCCCACAACTATCGCTCCAGGAAGCATAGTAGGGTCGGGTGTCCACGCACCTTACACCACACCTGAGAAGTGTTTAATGATCGGACTCACACTCCTCTGGACAACTCCAGTGAAAAGAACATGGAAGCAGGCGGTCAGCCTTGGTTTGCTTATTGGATCGTGGCAGTATCTCAAATTTGGTGGAGGCGTGTTTGCTGGTGGGGCGGTTCTATTCCTCGACCTGCTTATCTTACTGATCTCCCGATCCGACAGGACGGTATGGGCACAATGGGTTCGGTGTGGTATCTGGACTTTTTCTGCGGTCTTGGCTTGTGAGGCGTCTCGCTGTGCTATAGCGTTCGCTGTGCTGCCTGCGGCAGTCGCGTGGGATGTATTCTGGCCTGCATACACAAAAGCACTCTACGACACACTTCCCGCCGCCTCGAGATACCCACAGTGGCTTGGGATTCGACACTTCGTGTTGCAACTGCTACCTTTCATAGTCGGTGCTTTGGGGACCTCGATCAATGCTTGGTTGATCCTCTATAGTCATCGTGAGGACAGTCATGACGCAGGAAGGCACAATGAACCAGGAATCCTCATCCCCGGCTGTTTTTTTCTATTCGGTAACTTGGGCTACTTTGGCCACGTTCACATATACATGCAGTATGTTTGGTGTCTCGTTTGGGCGATCCCGCTTTTGGCAGCTAAACTTCGGTGGCGATGGCGAGCAGTTGTGCTCGCCGCTTCAGTCCCACTTGCAATAACTACCCTTCGAGCGCCCCTGCGGGGTGGGACCGAGTTGGATTTATCTCGAGTCGCTTTGCCAACAGGAGACGTAGTGTTCCTCAACCGAGACGAACAAGACATGGTCGCCGCCGCTGTTCGCGGAGTGGATCTCGTGCGATCGAATGGCAACGGCAAAATTTTAGTTTATCCGACGGCTGCGGGATTCGATTGGGCCTACGACGTGCCCCGGTACTCCCGTGATACCTGGCACATCCCACATTACGTGCGCCCATTCGATGAACCCGCCCTGTTGCAAGCTGCAGATGAGTTGTCAGGTGTCGTGCTTCTGGACACGGCCACCCTCTACGGCTCACCGCCGATGCAGGATTTGGCGAACCGCCTTCGGTCCGATGGTGTGTTCAGTCCAAAAGTGGTCGACCGAATCCATGAGCGACTTCCTAATGTCGTCAGATTGTCTGATTATTGTGTTGTACTGCTGCCAAGAAAACCGTAGCGGCTCTTACACTAGAAATGATTCTGCGGACCACTGCAGTGGTCTGACCATTTTTCAATGTCCCATTCCGCACTTTGTATCGCGGATACCCTTCGTGACGGACGTGCGTATTGGGTGGCTCGGGGTGATCTTGCGCCGCGCTGCGGTTGTCCGACGCGCACGGGTTAAGCCGCGCGCAAGGTGTCGAGGTTCAGAAACCCACCGACTTTCTCTTCAGAGGGGATAGGTTGTTGTCCCATGGCTTTGGTAGTTTAGCGAAGCTGAAAGGATCTTCCGGATGCTGCGATTCTACACCTTAGGGCTTGTGCTGATTGCGACGACTTTACCGCTGGCTGCGGCAGAGCCAATTCGTTTCGCACGGACTCCGGACATCTCCCCCGATGGCCAGACAGTTGCATTCACCTACGCCGGCGATGTCTGGGTCGCACCTTCGACGGGCGGCGTCGCTCGTCCGGTCACATTACACGAAGCCCACGACTACTTTCCTGTCTTCAGCCCGAATGGCACCGACATCGCATTCTCCTCCAATCGGCATGGCAGTTACGATGTCTTCGTCGTGAGCGTGATGGGGGGTAAACCCCGTCGGTTGACCTTTGATAGTGGCCATGAAACCGTCACCGGTTGGACGCCCGATGGCTCAGGCGTGATCTTCTCAACGACCCGCTCGACCGAGTACCCGTTTCAGCCCGAATGCTGGATTGTCTCCGCTCAAAGTGGTGGCGAGACGAGGTTGCCTCTTGCGGATGCCAAAGAAGCTTACCTATCCCCGCTTGGCGGCAAGATGGCGTTCGTCTCCGGGCCAGGGAACTGGTATCGGCGTGGCTACCGCGGGACGAGCACTGATGAAATCTACATCTCCGATGGCCCCACGAAGCCAGCGACACGCTTCAGCAACTTCTCTGGCAACGATGGCTCGCCCATGTGGGCCGCAGATGGCAAAGCGATTTACTACGTGACTGAAGAAGGCTCGAAGCCAGGTTGTGCGAACATCGTCCGGCGTGGCATCAAGGATGCTGGGCTGAAGGTCATCACCAAGCACGCCACCGACAGCGTTCGCCGGGCGCGGATCAGCAAGAATGGCGAGAAGATCGTTTACGAATGTGGCCTTGATCTCTGGGTGCTGGACACGGCCAGTGGCGAGACCAAGAAACTCCTGATCGAGGCCCCCGCCGATGAGAAGCAGAACTCCGTCCGGAATGTGACCTTCACCCGCGATGCGACGTCACTGGCCATCGCCCCGGACGATTCAGCGGTCGTCCTCACGATCCACGGTGAGCTCTTCCTCACCAAACTCCCGATGGGCGGCAAATGCATCCGCCTCACGGATCACCCGGCGCTGGATGGCTCGGTGCATTGGTCTCCCGATGGCAAGAAGCTGGTGTTCCTCTCGGATCGCACAGGGGTCGATGATCTTCATGTGCTCGAATCCGATGACCCTGACCAAGCGGAGTTGACGAAGGCGACTAAGTTCAAAACCCGGGCGATCACCAAGACCCAAGCCGATGAGTCCGCGGCGATGTTCAGCCCGCGTGGCGACAAAATCGCCTTCCTGCGCGACGGCCAACTCTTCACCATCAACCCCGATGGCACCGGGGAAAAGTGCGTCCTCGAAACGCCCAACGTCGTCGACTACGACTGGTCCCCAGATGGTAAGAAACTCGTCTTCGCCCGAGTCGATGGCTCGTTTGCTTCGGAGCTTTACATCACGACGGTCGACAAACCCGCTCCGGTGAACATCACTCGCTACGCGACCTTTCACAACGAAGTCTCGTGGTCCCAGACCGGCGGCAAACTGGCGTTCTTGTCCGGCCGACGCGGTGGGGTGACCCCACATGTCATGAGCTTGCAGTTCCCAACGAGCGAGAAGAATGCTGGCCTCGCGGCCTTGGCCATCTCGCCTTCGGAAGTCGATTTCCCAGGCGTTCATCTCCGCGTCTCCCGGCCGGCGAACCTGCCCGCCGACTCCGTGCTGATCGCGCCGAACGGCTCGGGGATCGTCTTTCGTTCGCAGAGTAACGGTTTCGAAGACCTCTGGTTTGCCTCCAGCGATGGCAACATGGTCAACCGCATCACCACTGGAAACACGGCTCCACGTGCTTTCGCTTGGGCGAAAAAATCCGCAGGGCTGCTGATGTATCTCACCCGTGAAGGCGAGTTACGTGGCGTGCGGGTGGCGATCCCTGGCTTGCCACCACCCGCGTCCACAGAACCGCAGCGCATCGGCTTCACGGCCAAGATGCAGATCGACGACAGCCAAGAATTCGCCCAGATGCTGAGCCAAGCTCGCCGGTTGATCGGCAACCAGTTTTACGACAAAACCCACCATGGCATCGATTGGTGGAAGACCTCCGAGAAGTACACGAAAGCCGTCGACGAAGTCCGCCGGAAAGAAGACCTCTACGCGCTGATTTACCTGATGCTCGGTGAACTGAACTCGTCGCACGTTGGCATCAGCGGTCGTCTACCCACCGCCGAGGAACTGACCGGGGACTTGGGCTTCAGCTATGCCGAGAGCCAGCCCCGTGCCGGGGTCCGCATCGCTCGGATTACCCCCTTTGGCCCACTCGATCGCCCCGGGACGTTCAACTGGACCAACGCCGTCATCACGAGCATCGATGGCACCGAACTAACCGCGACGTCGAATCTGAGCCAGCTGTTGAATGGGAAAATCGGCGAGACCGTGGTCCTGCAGGTGCAGTCCGCCCCAACCGTCGGCGATGCCGGTGAGAAACTCCCCGGCAAGACACGCCGCTTCGAAGTCGTTCCGGTGAGCCGGGAGAAATCGGCGCAACTCAAGTACGACGCCTGGGTCCAGGACAATGCCAAAGCCGTCGAGAAGGCCAGCGAAGGGAAACTGGGCTACCTGCACATCCCGAGCATGGATGAAGACGGCGTCGAGGCGTTCATGCGCAGCCTCTACTCGGAGAACCTGGAGAAAGAGGGCCTCGTCATCGACATCCGCAACAATGGCGGTGGCTACACCCACGACCAAATCCTCGGCTACCTCACGGGTCCACCGCACTCGGTGTACCGCACCAGGATGGGCACTCAGGGAAATGTGTTCCGGCAGTACGACCGCAAATTTACCAAGCCGAGTGTCTTGCTCATCAACAACCGGAGCTATTCGGATGCAGAAATTTTGGCTTCGGCTTACCGAGAAATGAAGCTCGGAAAGATCGTCGGACAGGCGACTGGCGGGCAAGTGATCGGCACGACGACCGTGCGGCTCGTCGATGGCTCGTCCTTCCAAGTCCCCCGTACCGGCATCTTCCGCACTTCGGGTGAGAACATGGAGAAGGTGGGTGTGAAGCCAGATGTGGTGCGGGAACTTGCGCCCGGTGAGCTTCGCAACCGAGACCCTCAACTGGACGCGGCCCTTGAGGCATTGCGACAAGAACTGAAGACTCGTGCGGAGGCGAAAGCTCCCGGGCGAGACGCTATAAACCGCGTCGACGACCAGGCGAAAGATTGAGAATTCTCGATGATTTTCGCCGACCCGACTTGCGTAAACTAGAATGCTTTCGACTTTGGACCCCCTTGTGGGTGAGGATTGTGATCGTGAGTACGGCGCTGCTCGTTGAAGCCTATAACAAACTCCCCCAACCCCAACATGGGGATGATCCGGATCTTCTCCAAGCGGGGATGCTCGAAGGCATGCGGAGCTTCCGCGACGCCGTCAAGACGCGCTACAACGAAGGCACGCTACAACGCCTACTCTGCTCGCCGGTCACGCAACTGCGCCGGGCCGCGGGTCTCGCGCTCGGGCTACTCGGCACGATGCAATCGAACCCGATGCTCTCGAATGCCCTCCGCGACGAAGACACTCTCGTGCGGAAGTTCTCGACCGATTCGCTCTGGGAGATCTGGTTCCGAGCTGGCTCGCCGGAAGAGAACCACCGCCTGCAAGTGGCACTTCAACTGCCCGATATTCAGCAAACCCTAAATGCGCTGAACGAACTGATCGAAGACGCGGCCCACTTCGCCGAAGCCTTCAACCAACGTGGGATCATCCACTATCGCCGGGGAGACTTCCACAAGTCCGTCCAGGACTGTCAATCCGCCCTACGACTCAACGCCTACCACTTCGCCGCCGCCGCAGGCATGGGGCAGTCGTACCTCCGGCTCAACAAGCCCCGCTCGGCTCTGCGGGCGTTCCAGCAAGCCATTGACATGAACCCCTCGATCGAAAACGTCCGCGACACCGTCCGCGGCCTCGAAGCCGCCCTCGACGAATCAGGCTACGACCACGACTGAGGCGTCAGGCAGATTCTCTCACAGATCGCACGATCGACCCGTGGCACGGCCATCTTGGCCGTGCGGATTCTCAGCATGGCGAGCGGCGTGGCGTGAGCACGCCGTGAATGGCAGTCACCCACGGCACGCTTACGCTGTGCCGCTCGCCAAGACCTTCAGCATGGGCTAGAAGCCCATGCCACGATCGACCCGTGGCACGGCACGGGACAGTTATTGACAAAACTTGGGCGTCGGTTCGCAGAGCGAACCACGACTGAGTTAACTCAGCTGCTCAGCAATCGCCAGCAATTCGGTCGCACGGGGACCGTGGGTGACGTGGTGTGTCAGTGGGGCGAAACAATCTCTGGCTTCAGCAGCACGGTTGAGCTGGAGCAGACACTGGCCGAGGTTCATTTTGGCGTCCGCTCCCAGGATGCCGGGGTCGAAGTTCAAAGCGTGATCGTATTCGCCACTTTGCCCCATTTCGAGCAGATGGTTTAAAAGCGAACTGGCCGTGGCAAAATCTTTGGCTTGATACCGCTCCCCAGCCAGTGCCCAGACGATCGGCGGTGTGCGGAGGTAGTGGCTCAGGGCCAGTTTCGACGCGGTCTCTCGGTTGATCGGCCCGCGGATCTTGTGGGTTGGCACCGTCAACAGATACTCAATCAGTGGCCCAGTTCCCGGTGAAGGGCTGCCGCCCGCTTGCAGAGCGGCTGACAATTTCGTTGCCGCCACGCCCATTTTCTCATGCCCGGCTTCCTCACCGAGGAGTAACAGGTTGCTCGCCCACTCGATTTCGAGGAGGAGTTGGTCTGGGCGGTCCTGAAGTTCGGCTTCGATGAGGCGGTTGGTCCAGCGGATTTTGTCGGGGGTGACCTGTGAGTGGTAGGCATGACGCACCAAGATGGTGTCCAGGTTGCCGACGTCTTTGCCAATCTCAGGAGCCAAATCGGGGAGTGCTGGTTCAAAATGAGGATGCAAGCGGCCCCGCAATCGGAGGCGATCGTGTTTCTGGAAGAGCCGCCACTGGTAACTGGCGGTGCCGTAGGCTGGGTGATCCGGATTGAGCTGTTGCTGGACGCGGAGTGTGTAGGCCAGGCGTTGCTCATCTTGAATGGCCTTGGCCAGGGGGCCGGGCAGAGCCAGGACTTCATCGGGGTTCATCCAGAGGATCCAGGGTTGGCTCGCCGCCGCGAAGGCTGCGTTCCCAACGGCCGCGAAGTCATTGTCCCACGGGACCAAGACGATTTTCGCCCCGTGGTTTTCCGCAATCGAGACGGTTTCATCCGTGGAGCCAGTGTCTGCGAGGATGACTTCGTCAGCGATTCCCTTCAACGAATCCAGGGCCGCCCCGAGGCAGTGAGCATGGTTCCGAGAGACCAAACAAGCGGAGATTTGCATGTGCATCCCGATGCGAAGGACATTCCGAGCGACTGCCAAATTACCGGATCGTTAGCGTCGGTGGCAACGTCAAACCAGGCGTAACCGCTCTGCGCTACGGAGTTTCACTGGTTAGCCCAGTCATTTTAAGCCCCGGCGCTTGTGCGGATTTCCTGCCCCGTGATAGGTTTAGCTATAGCCCTGAGAAGGTTCCCGGGTCTGTTTTGGTGGAGCCGTAACAATCGCTCTCACCGGACAACCGGACCTTGGACAGTGATCTGAGCCTGCAAAGGTCTCGGATTCTGTAACGAATATGTGGCCTGCCGGAAACTTTTCCGAGCGGCGCGCCGTCATATACCGTCTCCCCATCTTCTCAGGATGTGGCTTTTTATCTTCCAGGCATTGTTTCTTGGGTGTGATCCCTATGTCGAAGCAACCCATTCGCGATTTACTGACCCGTTGGGCTTTCCGGATGCGCCGCCAGCGTATCACGCCAAAGGCCTCCTGGATCACCATCCAACCCCGCCTCCTGAACCTGGAAGACCGCCTCGCCCCGGCCGCACTGATCGCCCCCACCGCGAGCGCACCGACGGTTGTCATTCAGAATCCAACTACTGACTTCAGCGCCACTTCCGTCGCCTCGGACCCGTTGGATCCGACCCGTCAGGTGACGGTCGCCCAATCGCTCCGAAATGATGGCGTGCAAGATATCGTCGCGAGTTTCACGACGAATGCTGGCGCGACTTGGATCCCGATGGCCAACTTCAACCCGAAGTTGGTTGATCACTCGGCGCCGAATGCCAACACTCGATTTGCACACTCTTCCCAGCCAGCGGTTACTTTTGGCCGGGATGGCACACTTTATGTCATTTACCTGCAACACACCGCTGACCGCTCGGCGGGTGTGGTCGTCGTTCAGAGCTACGTCTTCGGGCCAACCAGCCCTGGCGTGCGGGCGTTGTTGCCGGACATCGGCACAGCTTCTCCAGAATTCGCCAACGGCGGCTCCGCGACCCAACAAGTGCTCTATCGCTGGAGTAACGGTCAAGAACCAGCCTCAACTCCGACAATCGCTCTCGACAACTCCATTGGTCTTTACAGCGAAGGCCCTTTCAGCGTCGTTAATACGATGGTCAATCCTTTGACCGGCCGACCCAAGGCTGTCTACGCTGCCTGGAGCACCTTCGGCACGGCACCAACCGCCAACGACCGCAGCTTCTTCAACCGCTTCAACCCGACCGCCATCTGGACCTCCGTCACTACAGACGCAGGCTCCAACTTCAGCAGCCCCATCCCTGTGAACGGGACAGGGTTGAGCTTCACCAACAGCAAGATCATGCTCGGGCCATCCACCGGATACTACTCCGATGTGGTGAATGGGGGACAAGGCGGAGCCCAACCGTTCGTGTCATTCAGCTCTGCCACATCGAGCGCTCCTGGCCGAGTGGTCATTGGCTGGATCGAAGCGAGCAAGGCCGCTAACGCGACCTCGCCAGTTTACCTTGACGTCACACACCCCGATAACGGCATCGCTGCCAACACCGCAGGTTCGGTCGTTTCTTTTACCAATACCTCCAATATCTCGATCGATGAAGCAAAACTTAATGGACTTGGTGCAGGCATAGATGCTCCAGTCACAACTTCGGCTCTCATCAACATCAATGCTGCGCAACTCGCTGGGCTGACGAAGACCGACCGGATCGTCAACCTCACTACCACAATAGCGATCGCTCACCCTCGGCTCGAACAGGTTTCGGCCAAATTGGTTGGTCCGGATAATGTCACCACAATTACCCTTTTCAACAACCGAAACAACAACGAGGGGAACGCGATCTCCCCGCCGCCGCAGTACCCATTCTACAATGAGCCTCGTGGGATTTCGCCTCCTCCCGCACCAGCATCTCCTGCTGCCAACCCACCATACTTGGGCATCGGTCGTGCCAATAACTTGACGTTTGGTACTACCTTCGACGACTACGCCGCACGTCGGATTGGTGACCCTCTCAACAAATTCCCGTACATCGGCACTTACAAAGCGGAATCTTGGATCGACCTCAAACTCCCGTCCGGTCCGTACACCGGGGCTGGCGCTTTGAGTGTGTTCGTGGGTAAAACGGTCAACGACTTGGTCGGAACTTGGAGATTGGACGTCACGGATAACCGCAACGACCGTATCACCGAGGCGAAAGACATCGCCCAGCAGTTCATCGACTATTTCTCGATTAACGTGACCGCCTCCAACGATGATTCCTTGCGTCCTGGGATGTCTGCGGACCAAAAGATAGGTACGCCGCTCTTGACACCGGCTGTTCCGGCTGCTGGCATCGACCCCTTCACGAACCCCACCACGGCCCCGATTTCCCCCGGAATCTATGGCCTTGGTAGCGCGGTCAGCGTGGCGTTCGATAACAGCCTTCAGCCATTCAATGATGGCTCCGCGATCTTCGAACGTCCGTCTGGCATGATGCACGTGGCGTTCACGAACGCGGCCAACGGTTTCGATGTGTTCACGATGGCAGGCCAAATCGACCCTGCAACGAACAAGTTCAACTGGTTTGACCCGGTTCGTGTGAACGACGACACTCCGTTCGACAATTTCTCCGAAGGAAACCGAGCCCAATTCCATCCCACCATCGCTGTCGAACCTGCGACCGGCAACATCGGTGTGATGTGGTACGATGCCCGATACGATGCCTCGAACGTCCGGGCTGCGACTTACTTCGCTCAGAGCACGGATGGCGGCAAGACTTTCAAACAAAGTCCAGACGGCGGATTCACGGAAAGCCCACAGATTTACCTCAACGCCTCTCGCAAAGCCATCAACGCCATCGACTGGGCCGCGACAGGGAAGAACCTTGGCTTGAGCACCGTGACGATCGAGCCGATCCCCTCCAACATCGCCAAAATCGGCGGCGTGGGCCTCGGGTCGCGGCAATCGCTGGTTCCGATTGGTCCTGGGAAATTCGCTGCCTACTGGACTGGTAACTCGAACACGACTGGCTCGTCTTTGTTCCGGACCGTCATCACCGGTGCGGCAGGACCACGTATCATCAATGGCGACATGGGGCCTGTGGTCACCAACAGCCTGAACGAAATCTTCATCACTTTTGACCGGCCCGTAGATATCACCACGCTGACCGCCGCGGATGTGGTCATCCAGCACCGCTTGCCGACGAACTCGATCTTAACTGCACCACGCACTCTCGTGCCAGGTACCGATTACGGCGATCCGATCCCCGAAAACGCCGGTGGCGTCGGTGGACGGGGTGCGACGCTCTTCCGCATTCCGATGCTGATCCCGCAGACAGCGCTTGGTACTTACAGCTACACCGTCGGGCAAGATGTGACGGACCTGGTTCGTGTTTCCTTGCCAGTCACGGCGAACCCGATTATTGATGACCCTACGATTCGTGGCCCGATCGCTGGACTCAATGGCCCCGTCACCCAAGCGACCTTCGTCCCGACGCCCGCGCCGGTCTTGACTCCGCAAACGACCCTGTTTACCGCGACTGTTCCTTACGTCGCGGATGGATTGTTGGTCGGTTTGCCGCGAGTGGCCCTCAACCTTAACAAGCCTCGCCTCTCCGACTTGACGATCACACTCATCGCACCAAACGGCATTCGCACTGTTCTTTTCGATGGTTTGTTGCGAGGAGCTTTAGCCAACAGCATCAGCGGCGAGTTCCGCGCTCCGACCGATGGTGGTCTCCCACTCACAGCGAATGGTCCTTACACCGGTCTGATGGCTCCGGAGGACCCATCCTTCTTTGCCTTGCGTGGCACACCGATCGATGGGGTCTGGACCATCGAGATTGTGGATCGCGCGTCGGGCACACCAGGAGCACCTCTCGTTGGTGGTCCCGCGACGTTAACGAACTTCTCGCTCACATTCACGACCACCCGACGCAACATCGTGACGACGTTCGGCAACAAGATGGACCAAAACAACGACGGCATCACGGGTAGCTCGACACTGGACGTGTTCGCCGCTCCTCGTCCGGATGCTCGTCGGGGCAACACGACACCGTTCACTTTCCCTTACGACTCGCTCACCAGCCCGCTGATCATCACGGGGCCTCGCTTTGTGGACTCGACGGTGCCTGATCAGCCCGTCACCGCGGATAACCTTGTTCTCAACACCTCGATCAACGCGCTCGATATCAATTTCGACCGTGACATGAACCCCGCGACCTTCGAAGCCGATGGGCGAGACATCGTCCGCATCTCCGGTCCGACGGGCGTGATCTTTGATAAGTTCGAATGGGATACACAATTCCCAGGCAAGCCTTACCCCGTGAGCGTCGCTCCACTCTCCGCGAAGAGCTTCCGGGTGAGCTTCCCGACGCAAGTCTTGAGCGGAGCCTACAACATCGAGTTCGGCGCGAACATCGCGGATACGAACGGCAACCTCCTCGACAACAACCGTAACGCCGGTCTTGCGATCTTGCGTGGCGGTGGTAGCCCGACGACCGGCCAGGTGCTCGTCAACACCTACACGGCCACCGGGCCAACCGTCGCGATTCTTCCCGGCCAGACCGTGGAGAGGAACTTGATCATCAACGACCTGTTCACCGTTGAGCAGACGTTGTCCAAACGGATCCAACTCAAGATCAACGTGACCCACGCCTTCGTCCCAGATTTGGAAGGCGAACTGGTCGCTCCAGACGGCACGACCATCCGCCTCTTCACGAATGTCGGAGATAGCGGGACAATCCAAGCCAACTTCAGCAACACCCTCTTCGACGACGGCGGCTCGACAACGATCCAGTCCGGCTTGGCACCGTTCAGCAGTGGTCCTTACACGCCGCAATTCCCACTGTCGGCGTTGCGTGGTGGCCCGAGCCGAGTACTCGATGGCTCCGGGAACGCCATCCCATGGCGATTGCGAATCATCAATACGGGGTCGCTCTCCGGCAGCATCGGGACGTTCAGCCTGAGCTTGCCGTTCGTGGTCCCAGGGACTGGTCTCGGGGAAACGATCGATGACCGCTTCTCGGCTCCGTTCCGGATCTTCAACCAAGACGCGACCAACCCACTCACCAAGCAAGTCTGGACCCCCGTCGGCCCAGCTCCAACGAACTCGCAAGCCAACGTGAGCCGTATCACCGGTCTCGCTGTCGATCCTTCGGACCCGACCGGCAACACTGTCTACGCAGGCGGCGCTTCGGGCGGTATCTGGAAGTCCACAAACTTCCTCACCGAAGCAGCAGCCGGGCCAAACTGGATTCCGCTGACGGACTTCGGCCCGACTTTCGCTCTCAACACTGGCTCGATTGCCGTCTTCCCACGCAACGGTGATCCGAACCAGTCGATCATCTTCGCTTTGACTGGCGAAGGCGATACCGGAAGTCCTGGGGTCGGTGTTTTGCGTTCCATGGATGGTGGGCGTACCTGGGTGGTCTTGGACAGCCTCAATAACGTCGCCGCGAACGGCAGCATCCTGCCGATCGATTCGAACTTGCGTGATCGTCGCTTCTTCCGCTCGACAGGCTTCAAGATCGTTGTGGACCCCACCGCGACACCGACTGGCGATGTCATCGTCTACATGGCAGTCAGTGGTACCAACGGCGGGGTGTACCGCAGTACCGATACAGGCCGAACCTGGACGCTCATGCGTGCTGGGAATGCGACCGACGTGCACCTCGCACAAGGGAGCCGCTCGACCAGTTCAGTCTCCAGTGGTGCTCTCGAATTCCTCTACGCTGCGTTCCGCGGTGAGGGGGTCTTCACGTCTCCGCAGGCCACTATTGGCGTGGCGATGACGCTGACACAGGGCACCCAAGGGAACCAGCTCATCCGGGACTTCTCGACGACTCCGGACGTCGAAGTGGCCGTGAACGCGGCACCCCAAAGCCCGAACGGTGCCAAGGGACGGATCTCAATCTCGGGACCTGCCGCCACCGGTGACGTTCTCCAAGACACGTTCTACGCCGGGTGGTTGTACGCCGTGGTCTCAACGGCTGCTGGTAAGACCGACGGTGTTTACCTGACCAAAGACTTCGGGCGAAACTGGACTCAGGTCCGCTTCCCGGTCTTCGTCCCAAGCCAAGGTAACGGCTTCCCGACAAACAACGAAACACGCGCCGATCAGGAACTCTTCGCCCCTCCGGGCCTGCCGAATGGCCAAGGGAACTACAACATCGGCATCACGGTCGATGCGACCGATCCTGAAGTCGTGTACGTGGCCGGGTTGGGTAACGGCAACGGTGTGCCGATGCCAGGTGGTGGCCTGATCCGGATCGATGTGTCCGCGATCAACGACGTTCAGTCCTTCAACGTCTTTGACCATAGTTCAGCCAAGATCGTCGCCAATAACGGGGTCACCACGGACACCGTCGGCGGCGTGACATTCCGTGATCCGCTTGGGCCAATTCCATCGATCAAAGGCTTCGCAGTCAACACGACGAACCTTTCACGAAACCCGAACTTCCCGTTCGACACAAACTCCACGGTGAAGGTCAATAATGCCGGAGCCTTCACGAACACGGGCGAAAATGCCAAATGGTCGGGTTTCACGGACATCCTCAACACGGCGGACTTGCACCGCATCATCGCGTTCCGTGACCAACTCACGGGCAAGACCCGTCTGATTGGCTCCGGGGACCATCAAGTCTTCACTGGGGTTGACGATGGCCTCGGGAACATGGTCACGAATCTCGGCTTCGCGAATAGTGTCAACAACACACGAAACGGCAACTTGCAACTGTTGCAGATGTATTCGGGTGCGGCTCAGCCGAGCCAGTTGGCCGTGGATATTTCGCAAGCTTTCTTCTACGGGATGGCCCAGGACAACGGCTTCCCAGTCTCTGGCCCAGACGCGCTCTCGAAGGGCAATCTGAACTGGGTCGGCCCTCGTGGTGACGGTGCTGGGGTCGGGGTCGATGAGACCGGCTCGGGGACGGCGTACCAATACCGCTGGCCATGCTGCCAGGGTGGTTCTGGCGCCGCGACGGACTTCTTCCGTGTGATCGCTCCTCCTGGCCCAGGTGGCAGCCCAGGCGTGTCACGGACCAACGGTCTCCTCCAAGCTGGTGATGACCCTGGTGCTGACAAAGGCCAATGGCCACAAATTGCCGATGTGGGTTACTTCAAGGTGAACCCCGTCGACCCGAACGGGATCGTGGTCAGTTCCCAGGTTGGGCGAATCTTCCGCACGACGAACCAAGGGAAGAACTGGTTCCCAATCGGCGAACCGACTCAACTGGACAGCACCTACGCCCGCGCCGTGGCCTTCGGAGCACCCGATCCAGCGGTGCCAGGTCAGCTCAACAACTTCATCTATGCGGGGACCGTCAGCGGGAATATGTTCGTCAGCTTCGATGGCGGTAGCAAGTGGAACAACATCTCGACTGGCATTGCAGGCAATGGCCGCGTGATGCAGATCATGCCGAACCCGCAACGCGGCTCGCGCTCGGCCTACGCCGTCACGGATGCAGGTGTGTTCTTCTTGGCGGATGCCAAGATTGGCCAATGGACCGAGATCTCTGGGGTTGGTAACAACTCAGCATCCGGGGATATCTTCACACTGCGGGATCCTATCTTCGGCAACGCCAACAACGAGACCACCAACCCGCTCCCGAACTCCGGGCTGCCATTCAACAACCGCAGCCTCACGAGCATCGTCGCGGACTGGCGTTACGCCATCCCAACCGATCCAGCCTTCCCGACGAAGAACACCTTCCCGATTCTGTATGTCGGTGCGGTCGGTGGCGTCTATCGTTCGCTCAATAACGGTGTCACGTGGGAATCCTTCCCCGGTCAATCGACCCTGATGGACCCCACAACGGGCCTGCCACTGACGGACCCTGCGACAGGCCAACCTCGTCAGGTGCCACGAGGCGGCTGGTTGCCGAATGCCGAAATCACGGACCTCGATCTTTCGCTAGGGAACATCGACCCACTCACGGGTTATCCACAGCAAAGCTCGGGTGGTTTCAACATGCTCACGGCCAGCACTTACGGCCGGGGCATGTGGGCGATCCGCCTCGAAGACCCGGCGAGTGTCGCGCAGTTCAACGTGCTCTTCCAGTCCGGCCCACGGGTCGCTGGCCTGGCAGCCAGCGCCTCGAACACATTGCGACTCCGCTTCGATGCCGCTGTGGACCCGGCGACTCTGAACCTTTCGGATATCATCCTCCGAGATTCCGGTGGCAACATCATCCCTGTCACCGGGATAACGACGGTGTTCAACCCTGGCCCGAACGGCTTCGATCTCCGCAACCTCTTCGAGATCACGTTCACGCCACTGAACACCGCAGACACCTACACGGTGACCGTCGGGCCTGAGATTTACGACTTCGCTGGCTTCGGCATGAACCAGAACGCCGACAAGACCAACGGCGACAAGACCTTCAGCCCAGTCACGGGTGCAGCGATCGATGCCTACACCGGGAATTTCGTCACGGTGAATTCGGTCCTCCAGCCGGGCAACTTGTTCCTCGATATGCCGTACAGCACACGGGCCGGTGATCCGGTGACTGTGACCGTGTCAGCAGTCGGGCCAGACGGTCTGATCATCCCTGGCTACACAGGTACGATCTCGTTCGCTTCCTCGGACAGCAAGATTTCGATCGGCGATGGTTTGCCGAACATGTACCAGTTCAACCCACTGGATAAGTCCACTCGGACCTTCCCGGTCTTCTTCCGCACGGCGACGTTCAACCCGACTCTGCCTCCGATCACCTTGACGGTGACCGACAACGCCACCATACTCGGTGCGGCCACCGAGAAGATCGAAGTGCGTGGCGGCCAGGCCAAGACTTTCGATGTCTTTGACATCGTCTCTCCGACCAAGGCTGGCGATCTTCGAGATGTTTCGATCACGGCACGCGACACCTTCGGCAACATCGCTGATGGCTTCACGGGCAAGGTGCTCTTCACATCCAGCGATCCGCTTGTGGCCCCTGCGAACGGCCTCCCTGACGGCTACACCTTCGTCAACACGGACTTCGGCAAAGCCAAGGTTCTGGGCCTTGTCGCCCTCAAGACCGCAGGGCTACAGTCCGTCACCGTGACCGACGAGCTTTCGGGCCTCGTCTTCGGCAAGCAATCGAACATCCTGGTCACACCGGATGTTGCGAAGACGCTCGAAGTCTCCGGGCACTCCACGCCAATCGTGGCGGGCACACTCTCGAACATCACCATCCTGGCCCGAGACAAGTTCGGCAACGTCGCCACGGACTACTCCGGCACCGTCACCTTCACCAGCACCGATGTTCTTGTGTCACCAGGCAACGGATTGCCGGCAAACTACACCTTCCAAGCTGGCGACGGTGGGGTCAAAACCTTCGTCAACGAAAGCCAGTTGAAGACGGCTGGCACGCAGTCGATCACGGCCACGGACACCGCGACCAAGTCGATTAACGGCCGGCAAAACAGCATCGTGGTCGTCGCTGGGGCTGCGGCGAAGTTCAATGTCATCGATCACGCAACACCCGTGATTGCGGGGACGAAGAACTCCTTCACCATCGAAGCGGCCGACAAGTACGGCAACCGATCCAGCAACTACACGGGGACCGTCAACTTTACCAGCACCGACTTGCAAATCGGAGCTGGGAATGGCTTGCCGAACCCGTACACCTTCCTCGCTTCGGATGGTGGCAAGCGGGTCTTCGCAAACGGTGCTCAACTCAAGACCGTCGGCGTGCAGACAATCATCGCCACGGACGCCAACAACAACTTCACCGGTCAGCATTCGCCGATCACGGTCACGGCTTCGGCCGCATCGCAGTTCAGCATCACCGGATTCCCAAGCCCGACCATCGCTGGCAAGTTCGGCAGCTACACCGTCACAGCTCGGGACCCATTCGGCAACGTGGCCAACGGTTACCTCGGCACGGTTCGGTTCAGCTCCTCGGATACCCAAGTGGCGATTGGGAAGGGCTTGCCGACGAACTACACCTTCACTGCAGCGGACCAAGGCGTCAAGTTGTTCCAAGATGCCGCGGCACTGAAGACAGCGGGGCTGCAAAGCCTCACAGCCACGGACGTGGCGGTCGGTACGATCGTCGGCTCGCAGACGGGTATCCTGGTCCTGCCAGATGCCCCAGTCAGCTTCTCGCTCTCGGGACACCCAAGCCCGGTGCAAGCCGGCAGCGTGAACACCTTCACCGTGTTGGCGAAAGACAAGTTCAACAACCTCGCCACGAACTACCTTGGGACTGTGCTGTTCTCCAGCAGCGACCTGCAGATCGCCTCTGGTAAGGGCCTGCCGACGAACTACACCTTCACGACTGCAGACAAGGGCCAACGCAGCTTCCAGGCCAGCCTGAAGACCGCGGGCACCCAAAGCCTCACCGTGACGGACATCGTCAACCCCACCGCGACGGGCACCCAGACGGGTATCCAAGTGACCGCTGGGGCACTCAACCGACTCACCGTGGGTGGCTATCCTTCCCCCGTGCTCGCGGGTCTCTCGACCGGCATGACGGTGGCAGCCGCGGATGCCTTCGGCAACCCGATCTCGAACTTCACGGGTTCGGTGACCTTCAGCACCAGCGACAAGCAAGGCGAAGTGCCGACGAACTACACCTTCTTGCCAACCGACAATGGCCGCAAGACCTTCTCGACGGGCTTCATCCTGAAGACAGCCGGAGCACAGTCGGTCACGGCTACGGTCGTCGGCAACAACGCCCTGACCGGTACGCAGAACAACATCCAGGTCGTGTCGACGGACGCCGTTCGCTTCGTTGTCAAGAACTTCCCATCACCGCTTGTGGCTGGCACGACGGCGAACTTCACCGTCGAGGCTCAAGACCCATTCGGCAACCTGGCCACGAGCTTCAACGGCAACGTGACGATAACCTCAACGGATGCTCGGGCGATCATCTCTAACCCGATCTCGCTCAACAACGGCGTCGGTACGGGAACGGTCACCTTCCGCACCGCGGGAACACAGGGTTTGACGATCACCGATCCGAACAACGAATCGTTGACTTCGAACCAAGGCGGCATCGTGGTCGAACCGGCTCCTGCGGGAACGATCCCACCGCCGGTCCCGGCTCCGCTCGACCTCTCGACGCTCACCGCTGTCGGCAACGACGCGGGTACGCCGAGCATCGTGCGGGTGCTCAACCCAGACGGCACGATCCGAAACGAAATCGTCAACCCGTACGATCCAGGCTTCCTGGGTGGTGCTCGGGCCGCCCTGCAACGCACGCCAAACGGCCCACGAGTGGTGGTCGCTCCAGGTGCTGGTCGCTTCCCAGACGTCAAGGTCTTTGACCTCAAGACAGGCCGCGAAGTCTTCAATGTCCAGCCGTTCGAAACCTCCTTCACTGGTGGGGTCTTCATCTCCACCGGCGATATCAACGGCGATGGCTGGGATGACATCGTCATGTCGCCAGATGATGGTGGCGGCCCACGGGTCACGATCGTCGACGGCCAAACGGGCAACCGCCTCGCGGACTTCTTCGGCATCGACGACAAGAACTTCCGCGGTGGAGCACGAGCGACCCTCACGGACGTCAACGGCGATGGTTCCACAGACCTCATCGTCTCCGCGGGGATCGGTGGCGGTCCGCGGATTGCCATCTACGATGGAGCCTCGGTGCTGACCGGCAACCAACGGCCGACTCGCCTGATCCCAGACTTCTTCGCATTCGAACCAGAACTGCGAAACGGGGCCTATGTCGCGGGTGGCGATGTGGACAACGATGGCGTCGGGGACTTGGCCTTCGGGGCAGGTCCAGGCGGTGGCCCACGAGTCCGTGTTGTGAGTGGCCAACGACTGATGGCTGCCGCTCCATTCCCAAGCCTCGACCTGGTGCCTCAGGTCCAGATCGCCAACTTCTTCGCCGGGAACACGGAGAACCGCGGTGGTATCCGTGTGACCATGAAGAAACTCGATAACGACGACTTGGCCGATATCACGACAGGTGCTGGCGGTGGCGGTCCACGAGTGACCTCCTACACTGGCCAGGAAATGCTGACCCGTGTGAACCCAGGCGAACTCTGGAACTTCAACAACGACGAATCGAGCCTTTCTGGCGTGTTCGTTGGCTAATGATCCGCTGAAACCCAAAGAAGCCGTGGCGGTCTGCCACGGCTTCTTTTTTGTGCTGGTCATTAGAGTCGAGTCACGGCAAACGTGGAACGAAAAGACCCCACGTGTCCGTGGGGTCTGATAGGAGAGCTGTGGGCTTCTTAGGACGGTAGGTTCGGCTGCCAGTCAGCGGGGATGGGGCGACGCTGGCCTTCGCCGGCGTAGTGCCAGTGCTGAACGCCCGCTTCACCGACTTGCCAGGAGAAAGCTGCCGAGCGACCGTTGATCCGTGTGGGGAAGTCCACGACGCCTTTTTCGGGGTCCACCAACTCGACGCCCAGAGCAGAAAGCTCCGTCACGGCGGAGTCGATGCTTTTCTCCACCGTGCGAATTTCATCGCTGATGTTGTAACGGCGATCCCGTTCGGACCAGCCGAGGCCACGGCGTTTGCGGTCCAGGGCTTCTTGTTCAGGTGTCAGTTGAGTGAGCAGACGGTGATTCGTGCAAATCTCACTGACGATGCTTTGCACCAGGGGGAGCATACGGTGGGCAGTTCGAAGGTCCAAAGGCCCCGCTTCTTTGCGAGACGAACCCGGCTCCGGGGAGCGGTTGGAAGAACGGCTCATAAGTTTCTCCATCCGAGGGTGATAATGGTTGAGTGCCTCTCGCACTCGTTACCTCATTGTACACACGCCGACAAGGTTTCTTTCGCTCCCGAGGCCGAAGTATTTCGCGGGATTCGTAATCGAGGTCCACAACACTCGCAGCGTGTTCTATGGTTGGATAGCACGCAAAGAGCGCAGATGCCGGAAAATCCGACTTCTCAGCGTGCGAAGTGGGCCATGAACTCCGCCTCGACCGTGTGATGAGACAATGACCGAAACCGTAACAGCCCCGAAGACGACCTCGATTATCGACCCCGCCGCGCTCCTTCAGGAGTTGGTGGACGCCAGAATATTGACCATCGAGCATGCGGAGTCGATTCTGGGGAACTTCCGCAGCGCCGGACTGGGCGTCGATGCCGCAGCCCTGGCCGAGTTCCTGGCTCAAGCGGGCCTCCTCACCACCTACCAAGCCGACCAAACCCTCGCGGGTAAAGCCAGTAAGCTCATTCTCGGGCCATATTTGCTCGCGGAGCCTGTCGGTTCGGGGAGCTTGGGGATGGTCTACCGAGCTGTTCACGTGGAAAGCCGGGATCGCTTTGCCGTCAAGCAATTGCCGCTTCGTAGCCTGTGGAACGTGATCCAGGCCAAAAAACAGGTCCAGATCTTCGCCAACCTCGCCGCTCACCCCGCGATTGTGCCGTTTGTCGATATTGATACCGCAGGTGGATGTCATTACCTCGTCTGGCCGTACATGGAAGGCGAGACCTTCGAGCAACTCGTCAAACGTTCTGGCCCACTGCCTCCCGCTCACGTGGTCCGGTTCGTCTCGGAAATCTGCTCGGGCCTCAAAGTCGCTCACCAAGCGGGCATCGCTCACGGGCTGCTCAAGCCTTCGAACATCCTGCTCGGGCCAGACCGCAAAGCGCACATCCTGGACTTTGGCATCGGTGCAATCCTCAGTGAAAATATCGCCGATGATGAATCGCTGATGGACACCATCTCCACGGCGAACGTGGCGATGAGCATGATCGACTGCACACCACCCGAGACGTTTGCGAATCCCACCACCCGCACCCCGGCAGGCGATACCTACAGCCTCGGCTGCATCATGTACTATCTCCTCACGGCGAGTTATCCATTCCCAGATGGCAACGTCGTGGACAAGATGATTGCTCACCAGATGCATGAGCCAGTCCCTGCGAGTACGCGGAATGCCAATGTGCCCGAGACGATGTCGGAAATCATCGGGGCATTGATGCAAAAGAACCCGAACGACCGGCCATACGATCTCGATGTCCTTGCTCAAGCCCTCAAAGATGCACTCCCGACAACGCATTCCTACGTGATGCGGGATCTTCCCGCTCCCCGATTGCAAAGCGATCAGTCGGTGGCACTCGGCTGGGAGCAACGCTCGAATAGCAGCTCTTACTCCAATCCAGCGACTTCCCCTCCAGGCATGATGGGCGAGAGCTTGGAAGCGATCAGCTTCAACATGGGCGGCGATACGCCACTCCCAGAGCCTTCCCGTGTCTCGCAAAAACCCTTGGACGAGACCGAGGTCGATTACTTTGCTGGGAAGAAGCCCGAGACACCGAAGCCAGCGAGTGGTTTGCAGCCTGTATCGATGCCAGACTTTCCAATTCAGCAGATTGTCTTGCAATCCAAGATGGTGAACAACTCCAAGCCGGTTGCGAAGCGGCCTGCCGAGGTCAAGTCTCCTCAAGTCGAGTTGCCGCCAACGTCTGTGAACTGGGCCAAGGTGTCTGGTGAGGCCCACGAAGACCTGACGCTCTCCCCGGTGGTCATCCCGAAGCGGCCTGCGCAACTCCAACCGAGCTTCATCCAGAAGATTTTGCGCCGGTTCTTCCCATCACGTCACAGCGCGGACGTCGTGCAATTCAGCCTGTTCGGGCCATCCCGATTGGTCCCCGGGCAGAAGTACACCTTCCAGGCGTACTCGCATCCACCGGAGAGCTTCAACAGCGTCCGCACGATTTCCCGAGCCTTCGCCCCGGACACGGAACTGCTTGGCTCGAACTTCAGTAGCCGGCTGATCTCCCGTGGCAGTGAGATCGGCTTGCACCTCGCCCTCGCCAACTCCGGCGTCGCACGGTCGCTTCTGAACTTCCGCTGGGTCGGGCAAGCGAAGCCTTGGAGTTTCGAAGTCTTCGTCCCCTGGGAAGCCCCCTCGGGCATCACGCCTGGGATGCTCTCGATGGGCCTGAACATGGTCGAGATCGGCAACATCCCCTTCGAAGTCATCATCACCTCCCGCACGGGGTGAGTCTTCTACTCTGCACGCTTGGCCCAGCGAAGTTTGGCGCTGCGGGCGCGGGGATTCGCGGTGCGTTCGGCTTCAGTCGGGCGGATTGGCTCCTCGCTGATGCTGGCGTAGATGCCACTGGTCAGCCCTTCTTTGAAGGCCGCTTTCACCAGGCGATCTTCGCCACTGTGGAAGCTGATGATGGCGACTGTGCCACCGGGGTTCAGCAGGTACGGCACGGTGCGGAGCAGGCTTTGTAGGCTCGCCAACTCGCGGTTCACCAGGATTCGCAGCGATTGAAACACCCGCGTGGCAGGCAACAGCCGTTGCTTGCGAGCCGGTAGTGAACCGGGGCCACGGAGCACATCAACGGGGGCGGCGTTTTCGATGAAGTCCCGCAGTTGGGCCGTGCGTTCGAATGGTGTTGTCTCGCGGGCTTCGACGATGGCCGTAGCGATGCGCTCAGCCCGGGGTTCGTCGCCGAGTTCGAGGAAAGCCTGAGTCAGGTCTTCCACCGGCATGGTGTTGACTAGCTCCGCAGCCGTCTTGCCACGGCTTTGGTCCATCCGCATATCCAGCGGCCCGTCACGCAGCATGGAGAAGCCTCGCTCACGGTCGTCGAGTTGCATACTGGACATGCCCAAATCCGCGAGTAAGCCATCAATGCCCGTCACCCCCGCTTCCGCCAGCACAGCGCCGAGGGCGGCAAAGTTCGCGTGATGTAAGCGGAAGTTCGGCGAAACGGCTTCCAGCCGAGTGGTCGCGGCCGGGAGATTCGTGCCGTCGAGGTCGAAGGCGATGAGCTGGCCCGTCTCGCCGAGGCGTGCGAGGATCGCCGCCGAGTGCCCGGCGAAGCCCAGCGTGCCATCGACGATGATCTGGCCCGGCTGCGGGTTCAGAACCTCCAGCACTTCCGCAGGCAAAACACTGACATGCTCGCCGGGTGTTGTCGAACGGACACGCTTTTCTCGCCGTTTCCGGTGATAAGGCCGTTTCTTCTTCTTGGGTGGTTCCACGATCATCCTCGCTCTCAGTAACCTGATTTTACAGGTTCGTTCACAGAGAAGGATTCTTCATGTCGATTTGGGAAGCGACGTTACTCGGAGTCGTGCAGGGGCTGACGGAGTTCTTGCCCATCAGCAGCACGGCCCACCTCGTGGTCGCACGGAAGCTCTTGGGCCACGAGCATGCCGAGGATGCGTTCACGACGGTCATCCAACTGGGCACACTCTTCGCCGTCTTCGCATACTTCCGCACGGACATTCTCAACATCCTCAAAGCCGTGCTGCAAGACTTCCGCACCCTACGGCCTGCGAGTTCGCCCGAGTCCCGGTTGGCTTGGCTGATCGTGCTGGGTTCAATCCCAGTCATCGGCGCGGGGTTCACCCTGAAGAAGTGGCTCAAAGCGAACTTCTTTGACGTGCAGACGATGGCCTTCGTGGCGATTCTCTTTGCCGGGCTGATGATCTGTGCCGAGTTGTGGTGTTCGATTCGCAAAGACCAAGGCCGCCCGGAGACGGACGAACAACAGGTGAGTTGGTTCCACGCCCTCTTCGTCGGCTGCTGGCAAGCACTGGCCCTGATGCCTGGGGCGAGCCGCAGCGGCACCACCATCACTGGGGGCCTGTTCGCCGGGCTTTCACGCACCACGGCAGCCCGCTTCTCCTTCTTGCTCTCGCTGCCGAGTATCACCGGTGCCGGGCTGAAAGAGCTTTACGATGAGTACAAGAAGTTCAAAAATCCTCAGCCCGGCGAACCCCTGTCGCTGTTCGCCTCGACCGACGACTTACTGAGCCTCGGCGTCGGCTTGGTCGTCAGCGGAGTCGTGGGGTACTTCGCGGTCGCCTGGCTGATGCACCTGTTGAAGCGCTACAGCCTGTGGGTGTTTATCATCTACCGCATCATCCTCGGCATCGCACTCATCGCCCTCGTGCAAGCCGGCATCGCCCCACGATAAGGAAACATACAAGAATCATCTCACGCAGAGCCGCAGAAATCAACCTCACCCCCAGCCCCTCTCCGAAACGGAGAGGGGAGCAAGAGCAGAAGAAAAAGCCTGTTTTCAAGGGGTTTTCTCCCCCTTCTCCGCATCGGAGAAGGGGGTTGGGGGGATGAGGTGGTCTTCAAATTTACCAAGGAGTAGTTCATGGAGCCGTTTGGGTTTTTGTCCGCGGGGGAGTTGATCGTTGGGCGCGGCTCGGTGGCGAAGTTGGCCGAGCGCGTTTCGGCGAAGCGGGTCTTCATCGTCACGGATGCGGTCCTGGTCGCGGCGGGGTTGTTGCGGCCGGTGCTGGAGTCGCTCTCGAGGGCGGGAGTTCAGGTGCAGGTCTTTGAGGGCTGTGTGCCGGAGCCGCCGAGTGATGTGGTCTACGCGGCGACGGAGGCCGCACGGGCTTTCGGCCCAGAAGCGGTGCTTGGCTTCGGTGGCGGGAGCAACATGGATACGGCCAAGCTCGTCGCGCTGCTCCTGAGCCACGGCGGGAGTTTGGACGATTACGTCGGCGATTCCCGTGTGCCGGGGCCAGTGTTGCCGCTCATCTGCCTGCCGACGACGGCCGGCACGGGCAGCGAGGTCTCGGCGGCAGCGGTGTACACGGATGTGGCACGCAAGATCAAAGTCTCCTGTTTGAGCCAATACCTGCGGCCCAAGTTGGCGATCGTCGATGGGGCCTTCACCGACCGTTGCCCGGCGAAGGTCTCCGCGGACTCGGGCATCGATGCTCTCACCCATGCCATCGAAGCCTACACCGCTTGCCCGCAAGCCGAGTTCCAAGCCCGCCCCGGTGGCGCGACCGTGTACCAAGGCAAGAACCCGCTCGCGGACCTCTGTGCGGCTGAGGCCATTCGGCTCGTGGCCAAACACCTGCGCGACGCCGTCTACACGCCGACCAACACCATCGCCCGCGATGGCATGGCCCTCGCGGGGACACTTGGCGGGCTGGCGTTCAGCAATGCCGGTGTCGCGCTCGTCCATGCGATGGAGTACCCCGTTGGCGGGGCCGTGCATGTTTCGCATGGTGCTGGCAATGGGCTACTGTTGCCGTATGTGATGCGGTTTAATGCCCCGGCGTGTGAATCCAGTCTCGCGGAGATCGGCGAGTTGCTCGCAGGAACACGCACTGCCAAGGCCGCGATTCAAGCCGTCGAGAAGCTGCGTGAAGATGTCGGCATCCCGACTCGCTTACGGGATTTGGGTGTGACGCGGGAGATGCTGCCCGGCTTCGCGGACAAAGCGTTTGCCATCAAGCGATTGATGCGCGTGAACCCACGAATGCCACAATCAACGGGTGAAATCCTGGCGATCTACGAATCCGCGTTCTAACTTTGACTCACCCCTGTTGAAGGCTCCATGATCCGCACCCTGCTGATATTGTTCCTCCTGTTCCTGGCCGCGCCGACTGTGCGTGCCGAGGGGGACAAACTCTTCCTGCCGTCCAAGGACTTCGTCGAGTATTGGTCGGCGGCGCGTGTTCATGCTCATGGTGGTAACCCCTACTCGGGTTCGGAGTTACTTCGCTGGCAACAGTACATGGAGGGCGAAAGTCGCACCCATGCCACGATGCTCTGGACGCCACCCTGGACGCTGCCGCTCTACTCGCCCTTCGGCTTACTCGAGCCGGGTTACGCTCACCTGGCTTGGCTGACTTTGCAGGTCTCGTTGGCTCTCATCTCGCTGCTCTTTCTGCGAGGTGTCTACGGAGTTGGGTTACCGACTTGGCAAATCGTCGGGTTGTCACTCTTTCTCTTACTCGGCTCGATCGAGTTCCACTGGAACCTCGACTTCGGGCAGAACACGATGCTACTCGTCTTCGGGCTGACGGGCTTTCTCTACTGCCGCACCAAGGGTTACCCCATCCTCGCTGGGATGCTCGGCGCACTCACGGCAGTGAAGCCGCATCTCTTGCTACCGTTCGCTGTCCTCTTGCTTTTGGACGCGGGCACGAAGCCAGGTCGCAAGGTGTTGCTCGGCGGGGCCATGATGCTGCTCCTCGGCGCCGGGCTAGCCATGCTCCCCAACCCGCAGATCTTCAGCGATTACTGGCAAGGACTTCGCAACCCCGACAGCGGCAGCCAAGGCTCCGTGCAGAACTGGCAACTGCCGCTCGCTAGCTACCGTTTCCGCATCGCCATCGACCCCGAGACCTTCCGCTGGCAGTTTCTCTTCGCCGCGGTCGCCTGCTTGGGCTTCACCATCTATCGTCTCACAGGCACAGCCTGGGACTGGTCGACACAACTCCCGTGGGTCGTCCTCTTCTCGCTGCTCTCTGCCCCCTACGGCGGCTGGGTCTTTGACCTCACGCTCCTCTGGCTGCCGATCTACGCTGGCCTGGCCAGCCAACTCCGCCAAGCTCAGTTCATCCCGATCCTGATGAGCCTGGCTTACTTGAGCCTCCGCTATCCTTTCACCCAGCAAATCAACGGCCTCGAAGGTGCCTGGTTCCTCACCCCGATGGTGTTGAAGTGGTACTCCATCCTGGCGTTGATCTCGTATCTACTCCATAAGCTACGCCCGGTTGGAGATCGTCACGGATTGTAAATGGCCCGTTTCATCGCAGTCAATCGTGAGGTAAAGATCGTAGTCGAACATGAGTGACGCGCCTGACTTTTCCTTTCCTAAAAACCATTCGTAATGTTGCTCTGTGAGTTTGCTCGTCGACGGCTTACCGAGCCGACTGCGGACATCATCAACGTGGATCGTCGCCAGTTGATCGGGAGGCAAAGATCGCAACTCCCGGGCATAAGCGATCCGTGCGGCAGATGGATCGACTTGGAGTCGGCTCCAGAGCAGGACACCTGTGGCCAGGAGAACCACGGCAGCGAAGAACAAACCCACCCCGAGCTTTGTGCTGTTGCGGATCATGCTGGGAATCTCCACGGAGTTGTCTCGCCAAGATTTTGTGTAGAATCGTGCCAGCGGCGGGCAATGGGTTTGTGTGAGGTGGAGAGGATGTGATGAACTGGCGGCTGTTTCAACAGGTTCTGCCGACGCCGGCGGAAATCCCGGATGCCGAGTTGCTGCGTCGTTACGCGACACAGGCCGATCATGTCGCGTTCGCCGGGTTGGTGACTCGGCATGGGCGGCTGGTGTGGAGCATTTGCCGGAGCCGCTGTTCACGGGAAGCGGATGCTGAGGATGCGTTCCAAGCCACGTTCTTGGCTCTCATCCGTGCCGCCCCGACGTTCGTCGTCGTTGGCTCGATTGGCCCGTGGCTCTGTAAGACGGCTCATCGCGTCGTCAACAAGTGTCTCGTATCGTCCGCACGACGTGCGAAACGGGAAGCTCGGGCAGCAATCCCAGAAGCGGACCACCGGCCCACGGAATGCGACTGGGAACGCACGACGGCTGCACTGCATGAAGAGCTAGCCGAGCTTTCGGAGCCATTGCGGCAGGCGTTTGTCGTCTGTGTCCTGGAAGGGGCCAGCTTGCAAGAAGCCTCGACGCAACTCGGCTGGAAGCCTGGCACCGTCTCCGGTCGCTTGACCCGTGCCAAGGACGAACTCGAACGCCGGCTGTTGAACCGTGGCCTCGTGCCAGTCGTCGTCGCCGGGCTGACCCTCGGCAGCGGTGTTCTGGCTCGTGTGCCAGAGCAACTCATGACGCAGACTCTCACACTCACCACCAGCGGGGCCACCATCCCCGCCACGATCCTGACACTTTTGCCCCAAGGAACGATGCTCATGAAATGGAAACTCCTAGCCGCGGCCTTGATCCTCGTCACCGGCCTCGGCACCACCGCCAGCATGTGGCAAGGCCAAGCCGAAGAGCCGAAGCCACCAGTATCATCCGAGAAAGCTCCTGACAAAGCAGTAGAAGCAAGCCAATACTGGCTCGAGCGTGCTCGGTTTTTGAGAGAAACAAACAAAAAGGCCAAGCCGCCATTCATGTATTACATCCCGAGCCGATTTCTGAATACCATCCTCTTCGAACGTGTGATTAACACACGAGCCGATGGCAAAATCCCTGCTGAGTATGAGTTCCTCACCACGATGAAACTCAGTACCGACCGCCTGACCGCAGAGAGCAAACACGTCGTCACCGAAGACCCGAAAGAACTCGAGACCTGGCGCGTCACCGAGGTCATGATCTTCCGCCGCAAACCGGAAGCGGATGCCAAGCAAACTGAGGCTAAACTAATGGAGTTCGACTTACGATTTACTGATTCAATGCACGCTGAACGAGTCTATGTCGCGCAGCCACGTAACCAGCCTAGCCAGGCAGAAGTCGAAGCCGTGCGAAACCAGCTCAAAGGGATTCAAGAAAAGGCTACACTCCTCAAAGACACAATTGACATTGAAATCAACGTGGTGGATTTCGGCATCAATGATGAATTGGAATTTGCCGAAATCATTCTGAACGCAGGCAAAAGCCACTTTGCTTCAAAATGGTTGGTGACATCATGGATCACAGAAGAAGAAGAGAGATCACGTCGAGAACTGAAGCGGGTTGTAGATCTCATCGCGCGGAGTGCGCAACCTGAGAAAGCAGAATTGGAAGCCTCTAAGAAGGAGCTTGAAGCCCACTTGCAGGAACTGAAAGAAAAACCAAGACGGATTCTCATCCTGACAGGCCCACGATCGCAGATCGAGTGGATGGACAAACTCATCCTGAGCCTGAAGACCAAGGTGGAGAAGAAAAAGTAGGGGTCGCCATGAGCTGCGAAAAGACAGGCTTGTGACGGCGCGGCGGGTGGAGGAGTTCGTCCGCGAGGGGCTGGTCTGGGAGCTGCGGCTTGGGGGGCAGACGATCCGCACCACCGCGGAGCACCCCTTCTACGCCGAGCACCGGCCGGATGGCTGGTGACGGCCCGGCGGGCAGCCGTCGTCACTCGACCAGGGGTAGCCAGGCGGGGATGTCGAAGCGGGAGTGGGGGTTCTTTTCGATCTGCTCGGCGGCTTCGGTGTAGGCTTCCCAGCAGGGTTCGAGCAGGCGGAAGAGGTCGGCGCTGCGGAGACAGGCTTGTTCGCGGCAGAAGAGTAGATCGGTATCCGAGCCACGTACGGGCACAGTCGTGGCCCCTTTGACGGTGTTTCGCACTTCGGCCGCGTACTTTTGGCCAGCTTCCGTGTCGGGGACCATCACGTAAGTCTTCTCTTCAGCCGCCGGACCACTCGCCAGCGGAGCCGCCGCACGGACGTAGCTCTGCACGCGACGCGCCAACTCACCAGGGACGGAGTTCGCCGCGGAGAGTTCGACGGCGGTGACATCTTCGCTGGGCATCAGGTTCGTCAGGAAGGCGGTCGCTTGCTCGATCATCGGCGAGGCGAGCGTGGTTTCGAGGTCGGTGTTGCGGGCGGACCCGAGGATGCCACCGCGTGGCTCGATTACGAGACGTGTCAGGATCAACTCCAGCCGCTGTTGATCGACGACGGAAACTCCGGACAACATTTCCGCCGCGGAGCGATCGAGGTGGTCTTCGCCATACGGCAGCACCACACGCATGGTGTTCGATTCGTGCAAAGTGTTTTGCACGAGATCTTCGGCTTCCGGCAATCCAGCGATGCCTTGTGGTGGGGTGAAATCTGTGCCTGGCGAGCCGATGTAGGCTTCCATCGTGGCCGCGACTTCGCTCAGCTTGGTACGGGCAAAGGTAATGTCACCTAGGCGGTCTTCAAAGACACCCTGAAGACGGCGATAAAACTGCTTCGCGGCAAAGTTGAGGTCTTCTTTGAGCCGGTGGTCAGTGAAGGTTTTGATCCGCTCCGCCAGGT
The DNA here is from genome assembly GCA_051659845.1 of Fimbriiglobus sp. GTDB lineage: Bacteria > Planctomycetota > Planctomycetia > Gemmatales > Gemmataceae > Fimbriiglobus. Next base: position 66,391 of record JBOFPH010000059.1, read on the forward strand.
TCCGCAGAGCACGGGTCGTGCGGTTGCCGAAGAGGTTGAAGCTGCTTTCTTCGAGGTTCTTGCAGTTCTCGAGCGCCGACAAGACATCATTACGGAGCTTGTGCCGCGGCTCCACACTCCCCTTCAATTGCTGTTCCATCGCTTGGGCGGCCGTGCGGCAGGCCGTCACGATGTGTGTCAACACCTGCTCGCAGATGGCGAGCCGAGCACCGGACATCTCTTCGAGTGGGCGGGTCAGTTCGAGAAGCTCGTTTTGCCAAGCTTCGATCGATCGCTTCAACCCCAGATCCAACGCCTTGCTCAGTCTTCCGCGGCGGAACGTGCTATCGCCTTCGGCAGTCGGGTCGAGGCCGACGAGGTCACGACATTGATCCCAAGCCGCTTCAGCCCAGCTCTGGGGGTCGCTACGGCGAGCAGCATTCTCAGCGAACTGCGTCAGGTTGTTTCGCCAAACGCGGGTCGCTTCGGCAGGGTTGCCTTCGGTACCAGAGGCCGATTGGGTGGCGATGTAGGCTTGCAGTTCTTCAGGCGTCAGCCGATCGTCTTCGAGAATCGCGCTCAGCACTCGCTCGGCGTCAGGCGGCAAGGCCGTGTGACCCGTCGAGGTCCAGTTCCGCAGGAACTTCGCCGAGAGTTGCCGAGCCGCAGAGCGGACCAGTAACCCACGTGGATACCAGACACCAAAGGTGCCGAAGCCACGGAACGGCGTGCGGCCCATCGGCGGCTTGGCCCGGCGAATTTTCTCTAGCCCCGTGCCGAGGGGGGTCGTGAGGTCGTGAGTGACGTAACCCGCCAAGTGGGAAATGCAATCCCGGAAGGCTTCCGTGGATCGCGTCGCCATCGGCAGCAAGTACGTGGCGTGGAAGGGCATCCCGGTCGAATCCAAAGGCTGGCCTTCGAGGCCCGCGTACTGGGCCGAGAACTTTACCTCGGGGTCCGAGAAGTGGTTGAGTTCCGTGAGCGTGGCGAAGATATTCGACAGCTCTTCCGGTGGGCTGGATGGGTCTTCCGTCGCTCCCGCGAAGATGAACCCAGTGACGATCGCATCCGGGATGCCGTACTTGTCCAACGTCCGGCGGACGGCATGGCCGACGTCGAGGATCATCCCCGACGTACCACCCCCTGCTGAAGCGAAGACGTAGACACTCGGCGTCTTGGTCCGCACGAGTAAACCCGTGTGATCCGCCGATTGATTCACCGACTCGGGGTGAGTGCAGATTTGGATTTCTTGGCGTAACCGAGCCACGAACCGCAAGTAGTTATCCGCGAAGGCTAACCGGCCCAAGGCCCGCGAACCCTCGACTTTCAACGAACGAGGAATCGAGTACAATTTTTCGCGTGGCAGCCATTCCAAAAGCTGATCGAGTTGCCGACGACGGTACGCGGTCACTGGTTGCAACGGAGCGTGGAAAGTGTGTTCGGGCAACAGCGACGCATCGCCACCGGAGTACGGTTTTCGTGAGCTTTCGGGTTCCACATCAATCGAGATGAAGCGGAAGCAAGGCACTTGCGATGGTTCGCCGACGCGGTCGAGTAGACGACACCGAATCTGCTGCAAGGCTTTGCGGCCAAAGCTGCCGACGCCGATGAGGATCGCGGGCCGCAAGACCCCTTCCTCGGGCCGGAAACTCACGGAGAGGCTCATCGTCTGGTTGAGCGGGGACTTCATCTCGCCAAGACGCTGGAAGGACTCCGGAGAAATGGCCGGCGGCGTCTTCCGCTGGAGTGTTGGCACCGAACCCACAGGCGTTCGGCTAGCGAGCGGCGTTGAGTCCGGAGGAAGGCCGAGCGAAGGCCGCGAACCTGCAGGGGCCGGGGTGATGTGGGATGGCGTGATGGATTCTTTGGTGTTCGCGTTCAGAGCTTGGATGAAGGCCGAACAGCTTGGGAAGCGTTCTTCCGGGTTCTTGGCCAGCGCCTTGGCGACCGCGAGGCGGTCGCCATCGGTCAGCCCCGTGAGGTCGGGGGCTTCCGTCATGTGCTGCATGGCCAATTGACGGATGTTTTTGCCATTGAAGGGCCGTCGGCCCGTCAACAGCTCGACATACATCACGGCCAAGCTGTATTGGTCGGAGTGCTTCGAAATCTTGTTCGCAAACGTCTCCGGGGCCGCGTAAATCGGCGTGATCCCACCCATGAGACCCGAGGAACTTTGTCTTTCGAGGTGTTTCACCAGCCCGAAGTCCGCGACTTTGACACGGTTTGCAATCAGGAACAAGTTCTTCGGTTTGACATCCAAATGCTGTAAATTGTGGACTTCGATGAGGTGGTCCAGGCCCTCGGCCGCATCGGAGAGATAACGCAGGAGACGATCCCGTGGAATTCCGTAATGCCCCTGCATCATTTGTTCTTGCTGCAGGTCAAAGAGAGACTTATCTGCTAATTCCATGACGATGAGGAGTTCCCCACCGACGATGTCAATCCGCTCCATCGATAGGACAAACGGGTGCCGGACTTCCTTGACACGCTCAATCGCCTTAAACTCTTGCTCCGCTTTCGCGGCATCATCGCCGAGGGAATTGAGGTTCCCAAACACGAACTTGATGGCTTTGTTGATCCCACCTGGTGCAACGCATTTCCACACTTCGCCAAAACCACCCGTGCCGAGTGGAGCCACAAGGACGTAACCCGGCAGCGGTTCGGTATCAGGTTCTCGTAGCCAGTTCATAAGCCCACCGTCCGGGGTATCAAGTCAGGGCGTGATTCCGGAGAATCTTGGGAACCCTAGTTCAAATCTGGGCGTCGTGCCAGCAATTCGGACGGTTTCTCCGGCTGTGTCGGCTTTCCGGACAATCCCCACGATGCGGGCTGTGAAGATGCGGCGAATGGAGAATCAAGACGGGCATCAGAATGGCCGACCGCGGAGAAGTCTTCCATTTGGCCGCTACTCCGTGTGGCCTCGCTTGGGTATACTCACCCAGGTCAGAATCGAGTTGCTGATCTTTTCACAGTGAGGCCGATCATGTTTCCGCTCTGCATGTTGTCTGCGTCCCTCTGGGCCACGAGTGTCTTGCCGATTCACGCCGATCCTGTTCCAGCCCCTGCTGCACCGGCTGCCGAGGTCAACTTCGAGGCGCAGTTTCGAGACGAGAGCAATCTGAAGTTATTCATCAATGACACCTCCATTCCCATGACCACAAAATATGGCACATTGAATATCCCCATTGGTGATGTTCGTAAGATTCGGATGGGCTTCCGCTATCCTGCCGGAGCCAAAGCGAAGATTGAAGAGGCTTGCAAAAACCTGGGTGCCCCCGCTTTCATTGATCGTGAAACCGCAGAGAAGGCTCTTTTGGGTTTCAAAGAAGCGGCCATCCCTTTGTTGAAGAAGACCGCCAACAGCTCCGATCCGGAAACGGCGGGACGAGCAGAATCGATTCTCGGTAACCTAAGCAAGTCACTTCCTGAAGAAGCGTTTGACATTCGAGATGGCGATAGCGTGGAAACGGCCGAGTTCACCATCGTGGGCAATATCACCATCACCGAGATGAAAGTTCGGTCCAAGCACTTTGGCGACTCGATGTTACAAATCGCAGACGTCCGAGAGATTCGCGGCCTGGTCGCATCAAGTAGCAAAGGCGTCATCTCAGTGGATGCCAGCAAGTACGCCAAGACAGATTGGTCCGCTTGGTCGGATACGAAGATCGTGGTCAATAAAGGCGGTAAGTTCTCGATCCAGGCCACCGGGCAAATCGATCAGTGGCCGATGGAGCCAGGTCGTTACATGACCGGCCCCGCTGGAACCTCGGCACCAGTCAATAATTTGCCTCCCGCTATCGCGAATAACCCAAATGGCATGGCCTATCGGCAATTCCGCTCAGGGATGTTGATCGGGAAGATCGGCGAAAATGGGACACCATTCGTTGTGGGCACCAGCTACTCCACCGGCACCGCGCGGAGCACACAGGCTGGCAAACTGTACCTGGCGATCGCACCTAGCTCGTGGGGCAACAACGATTGCTCTGGTAGCTATAAAGTGACCATTAAGATCGACGAATAAGGACTGTGATGAAACTGCAAGAGCTGGATACGCTACTGAATGACATGCTCGCTGATCAGAAACTGACGGGGTCCGAACGGACAACGTTGATGGCCTGGGCGGCGAAGCATCTCGATTCGGAGCCAGATCGGGGTGCCGCACGTCGTCGGGCCTTTGAAGCTGCGGCCAGTGCCATCAGCGACGATGAAGTTCACCGCGTCCTCGTCTGGCTCGAGGAGGTTCTCAAGGTCTTCCAAGCGGGTTCGAAGCCTGCCGAGGTCGGTTCGACCGCCCACTTCAGCCCTGGCGCGGATTGCCTGGGCCAGATTCTGCACCGGCTTCAGAATGCTCGCCAATCTTTGGATATCTGTGTCTTCACCATCACCGATGACCGCATCACCCGCGCGATTCTCGAAGCCCATCGACGCGGCGTAAAAGTGCGTGTGATCACGGACAACGATAAGGCCAACGACCTCGGTTCGGACATCGCCCAACTCGAAGCTGCCAACGTCCCGTTGAAAGTCGATCGCACGGCGTACCACATGCACCACAAATTCGCCATCATCGACCGCAACCGGCTGCTCAATGGCAGCTACAACTGGACCCGCAGTGCCGCCCAGGACAACGAAGAGAACCTCACCGACTGCGGGGATACGAAGCTGATCAGCGCTTTTCAGACCGAATTCGATAAACTCTGGGCAAGCCTGACATGATCATGGATGTTGCAGAACAATGTCATTGACCCACGAAATCCTGATCCGCATCGCGCGTGCGGCTTCTATGATCCATCTCAGACGACAACGTCAGTTCCTCGAAGACTGCGACAATCCACAAGCCATCCAACAGGAACTCCTCTTCCAGATCCTGCGTCGACAAGCCCTCACTGGCTTTGGCCAGGATCATGGCTTCGGGAGCATCCGCACGGTCGAAGACTATCGCCGTCAGGTGCCTGTGGCCCCGTACGAACGGCTTCAGCCCTACATTGCCAGGCTGATGAAAGGCGAGAGTTCGGCACTGATCGCCGATGATGAGTTGCTGATGTTCGCCCTCACGAGTGGCACCACCTCGGCCCGCAAGCACATTCCCCTCACTCGCCGTTACCTCGCCGATTACAAGCGGGCCTGGGCCATGTGGGGCGTGCGAGCGTACCGAGATCACCGACCACGCAAGATGCCGTTTCGCCCCATTGTGCAGATGATGGGCGACCCTGAAGAGTATCGCACTGACGCTGGTATACCCTGCGGCAACGCTTCGGGTTTTGCAGCATCCGTGCAATCCCGGATGGCCCGTTGGATGTACACCGTGCCTGCGGGCACTGGCAAACTCAAGGACTCCGCCGCACGCTACTACCTCGCTATGCGGCTCAGCATCGGTCGGCCGTGTGCTCTCTTTTGTGCCGCGAACCCGAGCACCTTGATGGCTCTGGGCCGCACGATCGAAACCCACGCGGACACCCTGCTCCGCGACCTCCACGATGGCACCGTCACGGGGCCGTACCCATATACGCCCGAGCTGCTCGCTTCTCAGCGTCGGCGACTGCGGGCCAACCCGCGACGGGCCACCGAACTGCGTGAGATCGCCAAGCGCGAAGGCCGCCTTCTGCCGAAACACATCTGGCCCCCCGAGACGATCCTCATCGGCTGCTGGACCGGCGGCAGCATGACGCCTTACCTCCGCCAACTCCCCGAATACTGGGGCGATGCCCCGATCCGCGACCTCGGCCTCGTCGCCAGCGAAGGCCGCTTCACCTTGCCCTTCGCCAACGACACCCCCGCCGGTGTGCTCGATATCCGCAGCCATTACTTTGAGTTCATCCCCGAAAGCGAGATCGATAACCCACAGCCGACGGTGCTCGAAGCTCATGAACTCGTCGAGAATGTGAACTACTTTATCATCCCCACCACGAGTGCAGGGTTATATCGTTATCACATCTCAGATTTGGTACGTGTGCGTGGCTACGTCGGGCGAACGCCGATGGTCGAATTCGTTGGTAAGGGAAATCGCTTCTCGAACATGACTGGGGAGAAGATCTCCGAATACCAAGTTGTGCAGGCGCTTTCCCAGGCGAGTCGTGTCAGCAATGTGGACCTGGGGACTTGTACGCTCGCCCCCATCTGGAATGAAGTCGAACCGCATTATGCACTGTTGACAGAAACGAATCTATCTGACCCCTTGGGGTTCCTCACGGCTCTCGACCATGCCTTGCAAAAGGAGAACGACGAGTACCAGGCGAAGCGCGATTCCAAGCGACTGGGGCCGATTCGTTTGCACCTGCTGCCAGCCGGTTCCTGGGAGAGATGGATTCAAAACCGCCTCGAAAAGACGGGTGGATCGCCCGAGCAGTACAAACACCCCATCCTCACCAACGACCAAAACTTCGCAGCGACTTTCTCAACCGGCGGCTAGCTGTCGCACACGCTCTGCTAGGTTAGCGGCCTTCTCGGGGGTCTTCGCTCTCGCACAATCCGCTGTGAAAGCGATGGCGGCGATCGTGAACTCCGCGGCCTCATGTCCGACGGACTGACCCATCATCTGCGCGACATTGGCCATGGCCGTGGCACAACATCTTGCGGACTCTGCACAGAGATCAAGCCGAAACCGCGAGACACTTTCTCCCGCCGCAAACGCAGCGAGTGTCGAGACACAACCCCGCAAACACTCGACCCACTCGGCACTCTCCGGGCCATAATCGGCTTGTGTGAGCAATACCCGATCTGGATATAAAAACGGGATCAGCTCTCGAACCATATCACGTCGATTCATCATCACTCCGCCACATCGCTGATGAGTTTCCCGGCCACTTCGTGCGTCAGAGTGAACGGCACGGGCTGGCGGGTGTGGGTCGTGCTATCGGCTTCGTAACGAGAGAGCTTGGCATGATCGGGCGAGGTGAGTTCGAGTTCGTAGTAACCGCGCTTGGAGCCGCGTTCGGTGGGGGCTTCACTCCGCAGAATCGCATGTTGTCGATCGTCGTCGACTTCGATGACCTTGAGCGGCTCGAGTAAACCAGTCACTTTGCCTGGCAAGCCCGTGGCCCAGTCGCCGACACTCCGTGAGCCTTCGCTGGTTGGACGTTCCCATTCCAGGCTCTGGTAGCGGTGCGCGATCGGCGTCGTCGCATCGGCTCGGACGCGGGCTTGCCAATCCGTGCCCGGCACTGGCAGGCTGAAGTCCGCACTGGTGCTATTTCCCAGGCTTTGCTGGAGCTGTTCGGCGGGGGTCATTGTCGGCTCCGATCACGTGAATGGAATGATCCGTCCCATCAAAACTCAGAAGCACCGGTTTATCATCGACGACCGTCTCAATGTGGACTGGCCGACCCCACAGAAAGGCCAAGTTGACGAGAGTGTCCTTAGCTTCGTTGCGGTTCAACTCGACCCCTTGGAAATCATGTCGCAACAGCAATTCACCCCGGTTGCGGTGGTTACCATTCACGACCGTGATCCACGGCTTGCCGAAGTTCGTCAGGCTGGTGAGCAGGCGTTGTTTGATCTTCTGGAACTCCCGAGACTCGATGACATAGTTGCGAGATTGGTCTTGGTAGTTGAAGGAAAAGAGTTTGTGTTCTGCACAAAACTCAGGCGTCAAGAATGTATCAATGAAGGTGATGTCATTGTGAATTTTTCGAACCTCAAAAATCTTATCACGACCCAGGCCGAGATTGCGATTCCAGTTTTGTTGCGTCTCCCAGTGGTCGATGGCCTCCCACTCCGCACCGAATCGCCCCGTATTCCAACGAGTCTCGACGTCGCGTAACAGTTCGATGCCGAGTTTATAGGGGTTCAATCGCCCCGACGACATCGCCATTGTGCCCGAATGGTGATCGGCGTAATCGATCAACTCGGAGGACTCTAGGATGTTATTCGTCATCATTTTTGAATGCCAGTAGCTGGCCCAGCCTTCGTTGAGTATCTTCGTTTGCGCTTGCGGATAAAAGTAGTAGGCTTCATCGCGGATGATGCTCAAGATATCGCGTTGCCAGTTTTTGAGTGGGGCGTGTTCGATGAGGAAGAGGAGCACATCCTTCTCGGGGCGTTCGGGGAATTGGACGATGTTCGGCTTCGCATCGCTTGCAGCGGTCTCGGGCGATGGATTCCGGGGGTTGATGTAGTCATCCATATAAGGCTTGGATTGGTAGCGTTGTGGCTCATCCACGGGGGCCGCTTCATCGCTAGAAAGCGGATCAACCTCGCGGTGCTCACCACGCCGACGGATCGCAACCGAGTGGATGTCGATCAGATCGTCAATCGACATGCAGCGATCCAGAAACGCCTCGACTTGGTCTTCGCCGAAGCGCTCCGCATACCGACGAATTCGGGCGGCATGGTTGGCGATCTCGTCCATCATCTTGCGGGTCGTGTGACCGAAGTAGGCATTGTTTTTGAAAAAATCACAGTGGCCATAGACGTGAGCCATGACCAGTTTTTGATCCACGACATGATTGCAACGCATCAAATAGGCGTAACACGGGTCATTGTTGATCACCATTTCATAGATTTTCGAAAGTCCGTAGCTGTAGCTCTTCGATAATTCCTCGTACTGCATCCCAAAGGACCAATGCGGATACCGCGTCGGGAAGCCACCGTAAGCAGCGATTTCATTCAGATCATCAGCGTCAACGACTTCGAAGATCGTCTCGTAAAAATCCAGTCCATAGCCACGTGCAATAGTCTCGATTTCATCTTTGAGGACGCGCAGATGGGATGGCAGATTGGTGTTGTAAAATGCGAGGTTGGACATGGTGAATTCTTCTCTTGTATAAAAATGGTTGGATATCCTAGCTGAGGTTTGATCCCCACTGTGTTGACGGATGAGCACTCCTTTTGATGCCATTTTCTCCGGACATTCGAACGGGCAAATCTTCGCCACAAATTAACAATCTGCATTCTGCAGATTGGCTAGGATGTCTGAACCACACGGAGAAAAAGCCATGTCCACAGAGCCTTCTACACCTGTCGCTCCGCAACCAAACTCACGGAGCGGAGTGTCTTTGAAAACCATTCTCCCTATTGCGTTGGTGCTGATCGCCATTGCTGGGGGTGTTTTCGGTTACTTCTATTATACCACTCCGACTCCCACGCCAGTGGACCCTTCGACGATCTTCAATGGCTATTTTACCATGAAGGAACGTGATTTCGAACTCAACAAACAATTCACGGATGCGAACGGTGACTTGGTCGCAGACCATGTGTCAGATGCCAAAGAACCAGACGTTCTCACGTTCACGGAAATCCCCAGCGGCAAACCAGAGAAAGACGAAGTCACCTGGGCGCCACTCATCCAGCACTTGACGGCAAGCACGGGCAAACCTTGGAAATACCTGAAAAAGTTGCCGAACTTCGAAGCTATGCCTCCGAAAGCCGCCCCACCGAGCGAACCAGGCGACGAAGCCAGTGTGGCATTGCCTGATTATGTTCCCGGTTCGGTGACGGCATTCGATGATCAGCTCGAAGCCATGCAGAACGGCTCCCTTCACTTGACCGCTTTCACGACAGGCCAAGTTCGCCGGGCTGTGAACACGGTGGGCTTCGTGCCGCTCGTGGTTCCCGCAAGCCAGTCGAATGACTTTAGCTACCAGTTGCAGATCGTGGTTGCCGCGAAAAGCTCCATCCAGAATTTATCCGATCTGAAGGGGAAAATGGTCGCGATCCCAGCACTTTCGAGCAACTCGGGTGCGAAGGCTGTGTTCACGACTCTAGAAGAAAAAGCCCAACTTAACCCACGCTCAGACTACACGATCAAGATTGTCGCAGGTTACAAAGCTGGCCTGAAGGATGTTGCCAACGGCCAATGCGACGCGATGGGCATCGCCAGCGATCTCTTTGCTCGTGAAGTGAAAGCAGGAACTGTCAATCCAAACGACTTCCGCCTGATCGACACGAAGCAGATGTATCCAAAACTGTGCTACGGCGTCAGCCATCGGCTCCCGAAAGCCCTGGCCGACAAGATTCAGGCGGCTCTTCTCTCGTTCAAATTCACTGGCAACTCCGTCGGTGTACACTTCGCCGGTGACGCCATGGAGAAATACACGCCCATCTCCTACAAGAAGGATTGGGAAACGGTACGGATGGTCGATGAGAAGCTGTTACAGATCCTGAAGAAATAGATTCTGCATTTTTGGCTGTTATTCTTTTCTCATGGTGAGGTGGTTTATGCGTTCTGGTTCCAGGTCGGGCTTCACTCTGATCGAGTTGCTGGTAGTGATCGCGATCATCGCCATCCTGATCGGGTTACTACTCCCAGCGGTGCAAAAAGTTCGTGAGGCTGCGGCACGTACGCAGTGCACGAACCACTTGCGACAATTGGGAATTGCCGCTCACAACTACGAGAGCAGCACTCAGTACTTCCCGCCTGCTTGGCTGAACCCAACACCAACCACCACCCATACGAACGTCATTCAAGATCCGCCGCTCAACGATCGGCGGTTCACGAACGTCTTGATCGAACTGCTCCCTTACATCGAACAAGACAACCTCAAAAACCGCTGGAACTTTCAAGACATCAACGCCAACCGCGGGCCAGAAGGTTCGACATCTTCGATCGTTGTGAAAATCTTCCTGTGCCCATCCAGCACCACGGCTCAGAACCCCAAAGCCACCGTTTTGGGCAACGTTTATGGCTTGAACAGCTATGCGGGCGTGGCAGGGAAGAACTCGTTCCGGGCCTTCGCTGGAAGTGCTTTCACCATTAGCAACGACGGCATGTTTTTCATCAATAGCCGCGTGCGGATTTCTGGCATTAGCGATGGGACCAGCAACACGGCCATGTTCGGCGAGCGAGAAAACAAGGACGCCAACTTCGACCGCATGTACACAAACTTCCCAATCGCCGGTTGGAGTGGCTGGGCTTGGTGCGACCAAGGCAACGCGATCGGGGACTTCCTCGTCGGGGCCGCTCAACCGATCAACTGGCGCATTCCTGACTCTGCAACTGGCGCCAACAGCTCCGCGAATCCCTGGGTGCAACAACGCCTCAGCACGATGGGTAGCAACCACCCCGGTGGCGCCAGCGTAGCGATGGCCGATGGCAGCGTTCGCTTCGTTCGGGATTCCACGCCGCTTGCGAGCCTCCAAGCACTCGTCACCCGCGCCGGCGGCGAAGTTTTGAATCTGGACTAACAGCACTCTCCATGACACACACCCGACCATGCACGTGAGGTCAGCTATGCGTACTCCTGGTTATGTTCTGGTTCTCGTCGTCGGATTGTGCTCCCTCAGTGGATGCGATTCCCCACCTTCGCCACTCCCGGTGAGTGGCATGGTGACGTCGTCACGCAAGATGAAAACAGACAATCTTCTCCTTCAATTCCATCCTCTCTCCAAGCCCGTCAGTGGCAAACTCCTCGGCGGTTCGGCGATCACAGATGCAGATGGCAAGTTCACGGTAAAGCGTGAAGATGGCACGACTGGCCTCAGCCCAGGCAACTACATTGTGATTATCATCGACAACAATCTCAATGTGGAGGAAGAGCCTGGTAAGTCCATGAAAATTCCACGCAATCGGGTGCCGATGAAATACATGCAATCCGATGAGAAGAACAACCCCCTCAAAATCTCCGTCCAGGCCGGGGCGTCGGATTTTCCCTTGGTCATGGATTAGAGCCTATTTCGGCATGGTTCAAATCGATGGATTTTAGGGTTTGAAGAGCCACGACTCCCAAGGAGTGTCTGCGACTGGTTTGGTCCCGACGCTCCTTAGCAGTCGCGGCTCTTTCTGCCACTTCGCAACTGGACTCGCGTCGTTTTCGAGTGGTTAGCCATGATACAGCCATCGTGGAGCCCTGAAGGCCGCTGCAGAATCCGGTGCAGTCAACGTGCAAAAGCGGTGCAGTCTGAAGCCACCCAGAGTGTTCATCAAACACCAAAACCTCCGCAAACCCTGGAAAACAGGAGCTTGCGGAGGTCTGTGGCGGTTCCTGAAGACGAGCGACAGGAGAATCTACTGACCCTGCGGGGATTCGAACCCCGGTCCCAGCCTTGAAAGGGCTGTGTCCTAGGCCTCTAGACGACAGGGCCGTAATTCCGGCATTGCTGCTAGGACTCTGTTATTTCTAAGCGTCCGAACACGCTTGTCAAGAGAAGTGATTCCTGAAAGCCCGCGAGGTTCGCGCGGGGCTTGATATCTTCCGGATTTCAGCCCACCACTCAAATGTGGTACATCAGCGATTCTTGCTCATTGCGGGTGCGGCCTTTCACTTTGTGCTGCGGGTTATCAAGCACTACCACCGCAAATGGCTCAACCGACTTCGTCAGCCAAACGTTCGAGCCAATGACGGCACCTTCGCCGATGATCGTGCGGCCACCCAGGATCGTGGCATTGGCGTAGACCACCACATTGTCTTGCAGCGTTGGGTGGCGTTTGTAGGCTCCGTGGACGAGTTCGCCGCTATCGTCGCGGTCGAAGCTCAAGGCGCCCAGGGTCACGCCCTGGTAGAGCTTCACACTCAGGCCAATCTCGCAGGTCTCGCCGATGACGACCCCTGTGCCGTGGTCGATGAAGAAGCCGGCGCCGATCGTGGCACCAGGGTGGATGTCGATCCCGGTCCGGGAGTGGGCGAGTTCCGTGAGCATCCGGGGGATGAACGGGATTTTGAGGTGATGCAAGACGTTCGCGAGGCGGTAGACGGTGATCGCTTCCAACCCGGGATAACTGAAGACAATTTCGAGGTGGCTCTTGGCCGCGGGGTCGCCGCGGTAGGCGGCCTCGACGTCGGCTTCGAGGGTACGACGGACTTCGGGAAGCCGACGAAGGAACTCGACGGTTTTGTGCTGGGCCTCGGCCTCGACGTCCGTGTCCGGTTGCTCTTGGCATTGCTCATGGCGAATGGCTCGTGTGAGCTGCTCCGTGAGGCGATCATGAAGACGATCAACGAGCGTGCCGACGTGGTAACCGATATTGCCGATGTGCAGGTTCTGCTTGCGCCCAAAGCCTGGGTACATGAGTTCCATGAGGTCCGTCAGAATGTCCGCGACGACATCCCGACTCGGGAGGGGATCATGGGCGAGATGATGCAACCGACCACACATCGAGTAGGAATCAACGATCTGATCCGTGATGGTTTGCAGTTCATATTCCTTGACCCGTAAATCCGTGGCCATGTGTGCGCTTTCCCATGAGAACCATTTCCAGGATCATTGTATCCTTCGGCAAGTCGGTGCGTGTGGGTTCATGCCAGATCGGGAATCTTGGGAGAGCTTTGAGATGACCAGGCGAGAGCCTCAGGACAACTTCACAGTCAAGGCATGACACAAGCGCCCCGGTTGCCGTAATCGGACGGGTTTTGATCTGGCATGAAAGAAACTCGCCCGGCTTTGCTTGACGGACCAACCAACTACCCTGCACAATCGTCGTTATCAGGGATCATCCGTTCGCACGCGGCCAGGACAAGCACAGATGGCACAATCCTCTCATCAAAAACGCTCGCTTCAATCGCGCCGTTCGTTGTTACTGGAGCCGCTCGAAGACCGAGTCGTTCCCGTGCAACTGATCCCGTCCTCGACTGGCCGACGGGACATGGTCTTCGATGATAACACCAACATCCTGTACTTCACAACCGCGACGGGCGGAGTCCGACGCTACGACGTGATCAATGAGACCACACTGGCTCAGATCTCGTCTCCGTCTGCGAGCCAACTCAACGGCGTGGATATCACGTCTGATGGCAAGTTCCTGTATGCCGCAGAAAACTCACTCTCGAAGCTGTTCAAAGTCGAATTGGCGACCAGTACGACTTCCCAAGTGACTGTGGCTGCTGGCGCGGGGAGCAACGGCATCTTCGATGTCAACTTTGGCAGCGATGGCAAAGGCTTCGTCTCGGCTCGCCGGATTGGTGCCGCGGCGGGCAACGTCGATTTCTTGACTCTCGACCCGTCCACCGACAAAGCCACCAAACGCGCGGACCTTCCGTCTGTCTTCCAAGACACGGCCATCTTCCGCTCTTCGGATCGCACGGACGTCCTCGCCATCGAGCGAGCCGTGATTGGGAGCACACTCGCCCATAGTTTCGATGTGCCTGGCGCCAAGTACACCAAACTCTCTCCTGCGAACAGCACCGAACCCTTCGCAGCGTTTAACCGCACCGGCACACAGTTTGCCGTCCGGTTCAATACCGGGATTTCGATTGTCGACATCGCTTCGAACAAAACCATCGAGAACATCAACAACATCGATGGTGGTGTCTACTACGACCCCACGAAAGACGTCCTCTACGGCGTCAATGCAACCACCAACGATGTGATCGCTTACGACACCACAACCTGGATCGAAAAGTACCGCCTTGGCATCGGCACCGACGTGCCCACCTACAAAGCCTTCGACTCGGGAGTGATGACGGCCAGCAAGGATGGGAAATTCCTGTTCCTGCAAACTCCAGACGGCATTCGCCAGTTTGACCTGCCAGACAATTCGCCGACTCCTGCTCTGATCTCAATTGTCCAGCCCTACCCGACTTTCGTGACCGCCGGGACGACCAGCAACTTCACTGTGCAGGTGAAGAACGCCGCGGGGGACGTGCTCACGGGGTTCAATGGCACGATTCAAATCAACTCGACCGATTCGACCTCGAATCTGCCGCCATCCTACACCTTCACTGGCTCGGACTTGGGCACGAAGACGTTCGCGGTGACCTTCAATTCAGCCGCGACGCATTCCATCATCATCCAAGAACTCTCCAACTCGCTGATTGCAAGCCAGAAGAACATCCGCGTGAACAAAGCGGGCACCATCACGGACTTGATCCCACTGGCGGAACCGGCGAGCGACTTCAGCTACGACCCGATCTCCAATCGGCTTGTCATCGCTGGGGCCAAAGGTGGTTTCACTCAGTTCGATATCAGTACACAATCCCTGATCCCTGCCACAAAACTTGGCACCACGTTCGGTGGTATTGACACAACCACCGATGGCAAGTTTGCCTATCTCGTCGATACGTTCCCAGGCTTCTCGAATGATCTCATCCGCCGGATCACACTTTCAACCGGCCAAGGCGCCACGATTTTCGGCGGCGGAAGTGCGACGGATCTCGTCATTCTCGATAAATCCTCGGCGCTCTTGAGCAATGAGTTGATCCTTGATCTTGGTTCGAACACGATCTCGGGGACCCCTGGGACAAATCAGTCGTTGGCCAGAGCCGGCGATCGCAGTGCCTCGTTTGGGGTCACAAATGGTGGTGTTGAACTTCGGTCGGCGACCTCGACCATTCTCGCCAGCAAAGGTGCGGGTGTCATCTCGCTCAGTTCTCCTGCGGTAGCGTCGAAGGGTGCCCTGGCGGTCACCAGCGTCGGTGGGTCGTCGAACACGCTCTCGATCATGGATTCCAAACTCGAAGGATTGGAAACCCTCAGTGGTCGAAATGGTGGCGCGGTCTTCTCCCCTGATGATCGCACGCTGTTCACCATTGAGCCAGGTTCAGGCCAACTGATCGCACTAGACTCCAAGACTTGGCAAGAAAAGTACCGCTTGGATATCGGCGAAACCGTCACCACAACCAACATGGTGACGACACCCGATGGCCGGTACATTTTCATCCGCACGGCATCCGGGATTCGGCAAATCGCCATTCCGCAGGGAGACGGAAAGCTTGCCCGGTTTGATATCTTGTCCGCGTTCCCCTCGATCACAACCATCGGGACTGAGAGCAGCTTCACCATCGCGGCACGCGACAGTGCAGGCAACACCATCACGGGTTACACCGGGACCGTCCGACTCTCCAGCCCCGACCGCGCCGCAGACCTGCCTGCCACATACACCTTCACCGCCGCCGACCAAGGCACCAAGACTTTCAACATCAGTCTCAACACGCCAGGCAAGCATTCGATCGTCATCAGCGACCCGGCGGAAGGCGTCACGGCATCGCAGGGGGGGATTGTTGTCAACAGCTTCGGCGCACTGCCCGTCTTCAACGTGGCACGTCGGGACATGGTCTTCGATAACTTCCGGAACATGGTTTACATTTCCAGTTCCACGGGCGAAGTCCAACGATTCGACGTCACGACTCAAAGCCTCTTGGCACCCTGGCAAGTTGGGGCGTCGTTGAATGCCCTCGATATCTCGCAGGATGGCAAATTCCTCTACGTCGCGGATGGTGCCCGTGGAGCGACGGAAGGGTTCGTCCGTAAGGTGAACCTGGCCAACGGCGTAGTCACGAACATCGGCTACGATACCGACGACCACAACTCGGGCCTCTGGGACTTGGCCGCTCTCAACAACGATACCGTAATCATCAGTGGGCGTGGGCAAGAGCCGTTTGCCCTAAAAGCGGCCTTCATTCTCGACACCACCACGGACACCATCAGCCCAGGTGGGTTGCCAAACGACAGTGCTGTCGAGACGAACATCACCCGGACAGGAGATGGAAAATCGGCGATTGTTTCGTCACTGCAAATCACGATCAACCCGCCACCGCCGCCCTACCCTCCGTACTTGGCGGTTTACAACGCGGCTTCGAAAGCCTTCTCCTCGAAGTTCATCACGGCCGGGCCGACGCTCACGAATCTGTTTGCCGCAAACTCCAATGGCACGCTCTTCGCCGCGAACACGAACGGCATCACAGTCTTTGACAAGAACTTGGCCGTCACCAAGAACTTCGCTGGGATCAACGGTGGCATCTACTTTGACCCGGCTCAGCCACTCTTCCACATTGCGAACTCTACGAACAGCAAACTGGAGACATACAGCACCACGAACTGGAAGCTGCTCTCCAGCCGGGCGTTGGGCGAAGCCCTGACGGGAATCGGGACCCTCGCCACAGGCGTGATGACCATGTCCCCCGATGGCCGATATCTCTACCTTTCGACTCCGACGGGAATTCGGCAGTTTGACATGCTCGGTGTGAGCGGCACCATCACGATCACCGGTTTGCCGAACATCGTTGATGCCGGTAGCCCGCAAACGATCACGATCTCGGCGACCGATGGTGCGGGGGCCGTGCTCACCAGTTTCACCGGCCTCGTGCGACTGACGACCTCAGACCCGCAAGGCGTGATGCCAGCTGATTACTTCTTCACCGCCGCCGATCAGGGCGTGAAGAGCTTCACGGTCGAGTTCCGTACGGCCGGCATTCAAACCCTGAATGCCGGCAACCCGGCGAACATCGTCACCGCCCAGACACGCCAGACACTGGTGCTCCCCGGTGCTCCAGCCCAGTTCATCCTCACGGCCTTCCCAGATTCGGTTCTCCCTGGAGATGTTCAACCGCTGACCCTGCAAGCGAGCGACGCCTTCGGTAACTTGGCCTCGAATTACACTGGCACCGCTTGGGTCACCACCACCGACCCAGCCGTGGGCCAAGTCGATGTCACCTTCTCAGCCAGCGATCGCGGCTCGAAGACCATCGACTACAGCTTGCGAACCGTCGGGCCACAGACCATCTCAGCCCGCGATTCCAACAACGCTGCTGTGCAGGGTTCGCTGAACACCGTCGTCAACGTGCCACCGGAACCCCCACCGCCACCACCACCGCCACCACCACCACCGCCAGCTCCCCCACCACCCGAGCCACCACCGCCGGTCCCGCCGCCACCAGGCCCACCGGCTCCACCACCCCCTCCACCGCCACCTCCACCAGCGACCCCGCTCAATGGTCCGGTGAGTGGATACTCCATCGGCACCGATGTCGGCTTCATCAACCGTATCGTCGTCAACGATTCGACGGGGAATGTGGTCAACGTGATTCAGCCTTATGAGCCTGGCTTCTCGGGTGGCGTCCGTGGCACGATTGCCCGCGAGCCAGGTGGTATCAACCGGCTCTACACTGGCCCTGGCCCGGGTCGTTTCCCGGATGTGTTGAAATTTGACGCCGAGTCTGGAACGGTGTTGGAAACTTTCCAACCCTTCGAATCGACCTTCACCGGTGGGCTGTTCCTCTCCAGCGGGGATATCTTGCGCGAGGGCTTCGATGCCATCGTGATCTCCCCAGATGAAGGCGGCGGGCCACGAGTGCAAATCCGCAGTGGCCGCACGCTCGAAGTCGTCGCGGACTTCTTCGCCATCGAAGACACGAAGTTCCGTGGTGGCGTCCGCACGGCCGTTGGCGATGTCAACGGCGACGGCTTCCCCGATCTCGTCGTCGCCGCAGGATTCGGCGGCGGTCCTCGAATCGCGGTCTACGATGGTCGCAGCCTCCGGCCAGACCGCGACCCTGAGAAACTCTTCGGAGATTACTTCGCCTTCGAATCCGGTTTGCGTAATGGCGCGTTCGTCACGGTCGCCGACACTGACGGCGATGGCAAAGCGGAGATCATCGCCGGGGCCGGGCCTGGTGGAGCGCCACGGGTCCGCATCTTTGGCGGTTCGACTCTGATGACTGGTGACACGAACGCGACTCTCGCAGACTTCTTCACCGGCGACATCAAGAGCCGAGGTGGCGTACGCGTCGCGGCCCGCAACCTGGACTTTGACAATAAAGCCGATCTGATCACCGGTGACGGTGCCAAGTACGCGGGTCGAGTCCGAGTGTATGTCGGCAAATTCTTGGAGTCCGGCAATCCACCATCCGGCGAGATCTTCATCAACGGCCTGGATGGCTACAACGGTGGCGTCTTCGTGGGGTAGATATGGAGGCCCCAGGGCTTTGCCCTGGGCTGACAGAGTGGCCCCTTCAGGGCCAAAGATGCACCCAGCCCAACGGCCTGGGAATCGTTGAAAGACGCAAGAATTGCTATCCTGTCCGGATGGAGAAATACTTCTCGATCCGGATGGTCATTCTCGGTGTGCTGGGTGTTGCCATTCCGGTGGGCATCCTACTCACCGCGGGCATCGTGAGCGCTGAGAACAAGTCCACTTACGAACTCATCAAGGACTTATTCCTGCCACTGATCTCGCCACTCGTGGCCATCCTCATTCCCGTCATTCTGCTCTTCATCATCCCCAGCAATCAGAACCGGCAACGACTCGCGCTCGACCTTTGCAGCCAATACTTCAGTGAAGAGATGCGTGATGCCCGCAACGTCGGCTGGCGACACTTCGTCACAGAGCAACGTCAACTTCCCCCCGTCCGCCGAGCGGAGCGGTTGAATCACTTCCTGGATTACCTGTCGAACCCCGAGTTTCACCGCATCGTCGATCCAGGCTTGGATGCGACGTATCAGAAGGCGTCTCGCGTGCTGGACTTCTTCGCGATGGTCAACGGTTGCGTCAGTCGAGGCGTCGCGGACTCAGACATGGTCCGGGACTTTTTGCTCTTCTACTACCTCTGGTGGCGTGACGAGATCATCGAGCCGATGCGGAAAACCCAGCGAGTCATCGCGGACCACCCTAAAGTCCGCCCACTCTGGTGGGAGCCACTCACTCACCTCGATCGGCTCGTGGACAAGAAGTGATCAAGGCTGAATCGTCGAGCCGAGTACCGTCAGGAAGGCTCGCATCCAGGCGGGATGCGCCGGCCACGCCGGTGCCGTGACCAGATTGCCATCCACCACGACGCCATCCATTGGCACCTCCCGGAACGTCCCGCCCGCCAGAGTGACCTCGGGTGCCACGGCCGGGTAGGCATTGCACGTCCGGCCTTTGAGCACCCCGGCAGTCGCCAGGAGTTGCGGCCCGTGGCAGATGGCCGCGACAGGCTTCTTGGCCTCGAAGAAACCCCGCACGATTTCCAGCACCCTTGGGTTGAGCCGCAGATACTCCGGTGCTCGCCCGCCAGGGATCACGAGTGCATCGTAAGCCTCGACACGGACATCCGCGAAGCTGGCCGTAAGGGCAAAGTTGTGCCCCGGCTTTTCGGAATACGTCTGGTCGCCTTCGAAATCATGGATCGCCGTCCGCACCTTGTCACCAGCACTCTTCCCCGGACAGACGGCATGCACCACATGCCCGACCATGGTCAGCATCTGAAACGGCACCATGACTTCGTAGTCTTCAACATAATCCCCCACCAACATCAAGATCGCTTTCGCTGCCATCGTTTCACTCCTGGGTCTAGTATCCTCGTCCGATGTAGATCAAGGGCTTGCTGGGATTCAATGTTGGTGAGCAAATGCTGACGCCCAGCCTTGAACCGCTGGGCGTGAACGCAATGTGTTTCTGAGAATGGTGTTACTCACCACCGGCCGGTGGTTGGTCGGCCATCGGTGGCGACTTGCCTGCTTTGCGTGCTGTTTCGGCCAGGGCGGAGCGGAACATGGCCAACGCCACAGCTTTTGCTTCTGCTGCAGCTTTTGCTTCTGTTGCGGTCGCCTCTGTCGACTTTTGTGCCCGAGCGGCTGCTATTGAAAGGGCCGCCGCCTCAGAGCGACGAGCTTGAGCAGCCCGATAAACTGATAATGGTGGTTTTGGCATGGCTGGATTCCGGTTATTCTAAACTGAAAGTATTCTATACCATTCCCTGAGCGTTTACTCCATACTTTGAAGAGAATTCCTTGCCCAGTTCCCAACTCGTTGATTTAACTTGAGCCAGAAGATTCTGTACACGAGGGTCGAACTGGTGGAATAACGGTTGAGGATCCAACATCGTTTCCGTGTAATCAATGCTGGCATCGATGCAAAGAATCCCAAAAAACACCGCCCCGAAGTGACAGGGTAGATCAATATGACCTGGGTGGTCAATCGCATTCCGCAGGCTCGGTAGTGGAAGTCCATCATACATCCATGGATCGGCAGTTTCCGGATCGAGGATTGGGAAAGCCATTAACCAGGTTCGATCATTTCTTACTTTGCTTTTGCTTTCTTTATCGAGTTGATAGGTTTCGAAGCTCGTCTCCGTTTCCTTGATCATATCACGATTGCAAATGGCTCCACACTGCCTGAGATAACAATACCCCACAATTCCGGAGTAGTTCTTCAAGACAAGTCCATGATCAGTATCTTTGGTGGTGTTTCTGGAGGAGTACAGCATGGCGAGATCGTCGGATTGCGGGACAAATAGTGTGGCCCGGAAATGGTGCTTGGTATTGGCAGGGTCGTGCATCGCGCTCGCGGCACGTTTGACAAGCCCGTCGAGAACATCTTCCACCACTGATGCTTCAGGCAGACTGAATTGCAATGACCCCAGTGCCGCTGAGCCAGAGTGAAGTCCTTTGGAATACATCGCGCGAACATAACTCGGTTTCAGCTTTGCGAAATCCAGCAAGCCATACGGCCAGCCAGTGGCTTCTGTATTCGCTTCTTCGGAGGACTCATCTCGAGATTGATTGACTGGCACGAATCGCTCGACGGTTTCCGTGGTCAGCATGGTTTCCAGATATGTTCGAGTGCCGCTAGAAGCCAGTCCCAAGAGCGAACGCAAGATTTGCCACGTACTGGGACGCTCGACTCTCTTGACCTCAGGCTCGAGCAAGGGTGGGTCGATCAAACTGAGCCCAATATTCATCCAGGGACGCATGGCAAATAGCCAGTACTCTTGGACTTGTGTCGCAAGATTTAAGAGCCTTCGTCGGACGATATACTTCGAGAATACAAAGCCGGGGAAATTCAGTACGATTCCGCCATCGGCATAGAGATGTGTTTCATCGATGGCTACTCCGGTGTGATCACATTCTCCAAAATAGTCTGGGTTCGTATCGGCTTTGGCTTCATCCCATTTCGGTAACGTGATTTTCACAGGCTCGAAGAAGAGTGGAAAGCCGCCCGATGCGCGAACAGCTTTTGCTATCGATAACTGACGGAATCGGTAGCTTGTTGAATCGACCAGTACCAGTTTGCCAACAGAGAGATCCGTGATCGTCAAGGTAAGAGCTGGGAAGAAGTGCGCAGCAGATGGATCAGTTGGTTTTTGGAGGGTGAAAAAATCCCAAACATCGCCAAAGGTCAGGTGTCTTTGTGTGGGCAGGTTGGCTTTGGAGAGTTTCGGAGAATTACGGAAGGTTTTGTCGAGCCACTTTTCAAGAGCATCGCCTGTAAAGTAGCCAGCCTTCGAATTGGATTGAAGCAAACTCAATAACACACCAAATACTCCAGTTGCAGCGGCAACGATCCCACTGGGAAGCCAACTGATTCGGTCGAAATTCCTCTTGATGCTCTCGATTCGATTCAACTTTGCAAGCACAACGGACTCTCTGGTGTCCTGGTTGTCAAGTAACCGAAGCAACTCAGGTTTGTTACTGCATGTCAACCTGGCCAAGTCGGTGAAGAGCTGCAAGATCTCGTCTGCTGTGTAGCCGACCCAAGCCAGAGCCGAAACAATGGCCCCGGCTGAGGTGCCTGACAATGCGACAATGGTGTATTGTTGTTCTTCAACAGCTCGGAGTTGCCCAATCAGATTCAGACCGTAGACCGCTCCGCCCTGGATCGAGACAGAAGCGAATTTGTTGAATTGTCCTGGTGAAGTGTCACTCATATCGTCATGATAATCACACCGATCGTTGTTTTCCAGGTTTGATGGGCTGAATTGAGTACGGGTGTAGGCTTCATTCGATGGAAGTGGGTCATCCTGACTCTCTTCTCCGGGTGGAGAAGAGAGATTCGGCGAGAGTTAGCTCTTGGACTTGCAGCCAGGGCCTTCTTTGGGGTCTTGCTTGTCGGTGATGTGGCCATCACCTTTCAGGTTGGCGGCGCGATCCTTGTTGATCTGGATATAGCTTTGCCACTGAGTCGGGACGTTGTTTTCCGAGTAAATGGCTTCGACTGGGCACTCCGGAACGCAAGCTTCGCAATCGATGCAGTCATTGGGGTCAATGTAAAGCATCGCATCGTCTTGGTAGAAGCACTCAACCGGGCAGACAACGCAGCAATCAGTGTACTTGCAATCGTGGCAAGTTTCGGTGACGACGTGGGCCATCGGGACAGATTCCTTTTTAAGAACAGTTTCCAGGCAGTGATCCTGCCATATTCGTAGTGTCCAATTACCACAGTTTACAAGCTTGTCAAGATCCGGACTCAAAACCGCTCCCAAGAAGCATACTCAACGACGTTTATCACTCCAGTGGGTACCCCAGTGATTGGATCAGGTCGCCCCATTCGTGGGTGATTTTCGCGCGAAGTGAGGCTGGGATTTCGAAACGGTTCGTCTGGTAGTCTTTGTTCCGGGCCACATACTCTTCGAGCCGTGGGCGGACTCGCTCGAAGCCGTCCCAGTTCCAGCCGTCGTAGATGGATTTCACGCCGCTAACGATATCGGGAATCAGATCTTCGTAGCGAATCTCGACGAGCTGCCCAGGCGGGATTTGAGATTTGGTGGCCAGGTAGCGGGTCATCATCACTCGGAACTCACGGAAGACTTTGGCTTCGAGTGCGGCGCCGCCCTTCGGGGTTTGTAGGCCGTGAGACTGGGCGAGTGCGAGCCAGAGCTTCATCGTCGAAGCGAAGAGTGTGTACGGATTGCGGCGGATGTGGACGAAGCGGGCTTTCGGGAAGATGGACAGCAACTCGGGGATTCGGGCCGTATGCGGCGGTGACTTCAGGAGCAGTGGCCGAGGATCACGGACGGCCAGGGTTTTGACGAAGCCCAAGAGTGTCCGTTGCCAGCGTCTCCGCTCGGCATCGGTGAGACCGGAGAGGTCGAGGGCACCTGGCGAAAGTGGCGGGCGGTTCGGGAAGGCGATGTCGGTGTAGGTGCTCGGTTGACCCAACAAAGCGAGGGCGAATTCTTCTTCCTGGGGTCGCTCCCAGCCGGAAGGCATGTTGTCCATTGGGCGCTTTTCGGGCAGCAAGAAACGCAGGTGTTTCTTGAAGAGATCGTCGCTCAGCAGGCAGTGGCAGGGGTTGAAACAATCGTGAGTCGTCGGGGTCGAGAAGCGTTCGTCGAGGTGCAGAAGCTCGTGGAGGAGTGTCGTGCCTGTGCGCCAGTGGCCGAGCACAAAGGTCGGGTCAGCGGTGAGTTTGACTTCATCAATCTGGCGTTGATACCGAGCCGATTGGAACCAACGGAGCACCGTGTTCCCGAACGTCACACAGGACATGATTCCGGCGATGTAAGCATACTTCGGTTCGACGGCAAAACGGTTCTGAACCATCAGCTTCCAAAACGCGAAGTAGTCGAGTCCTTCCCAGAGCCGGGGTGCCCAGGGTGTTCGGGTTTCGGGTTTCGGGTCGATCGGGTTTCGGGTTTCGGGTTTCGGGTTTCGGGTTTCGGGTGTTGTCATTCTGGCATTCTAGGAGCATCCGAGTTGTGGCAGCAGTCTCGTCGCTTCGCTTCTCGACAAGAACCCGAGACCCGACACCCGATACCCGATCTCAGCGATTATGGTGGATCAGGAGGCCAATGAAGTTGAGGAAGCCGAAGCAGAGGAGCATGAGGAACATCACCACCCAGACGGCGAAGGCCCAGCGGTAGGGTCGGGCTTCGATGCCGCCAGGGAATTCTTGGGCAACGGGAGCTTCGGGGGGTTGTTCGGCGGGCATGGCGGAGACTCCTACTGGCGTATCTTCGATCCATCGGCGTGAGAAGACTACCAGCACCAACCCAAATCATTTCCGGGCGTTGGTGCTCGTGAGGATTCCGGCGCTCGAATCAACGATGCGCTTTTTGCGGGCGACTTGCTTGGCTTTCGGCTCGGCCGCAAGGCACTGGAGATCATCGAGCATCGCCCGACACATGTGGCACGCCACAAGTTGCAGGTGCCCTTGAATGTACTCACGATGATCGTCGTCGAGAATCTCTTCGAGAAACATCCCCAAATGCTCGCGGCTGGGGCACGAAAGCCGTGCGCGGCGCCAAATGGCCCCGACGGAATGCTCGCCGACGTCAGACTCACGCCGCACTTGGTTCACGAGCGCGAGCAACGCCGGCTCGTCTCGGATGGCTTTCTCGATCTTCGTGGCCTCGGTCACGGGCAGTGCATCGTGGAGATACTGCTCGATCTGCTGCCGGGTGATCTTCTCTTTGGCCATGAGACTATCCGGGGTGAGGGTTTCCGATTGACCCAGGGCTTTGCCCTGGGCAGACAGAATGGCCCCTTGAGGGCCAAGTTTTCCGGTCCTGAAGGGACCGTTTCACCAGCCCAGGCCAACGGCCTGGGAGCTGATCAGGCAGACTACTTACCCAGCGCGTTGACGTACTTGAGCACTTCTTCGGGGTGGTCTTTCGGGGAGACCTTGGTGTAGATCTTCGAGATCTTGCCTTCTTTATCGATCACGAAAGAAATCCGTTGTGGCACTTTGCCCTTCATGGACTGGATGCCGAGGGCTTGGATCAGCTTCAGTTCCGTGTCGCAGAGCAGAGCGTATGGGAGCTTGTGCTTCTCGATGAATTCCTTTTGCTTTTCTTCGGTGTCCGCGCTCGCGCCGATCAGGATCGCATCTTTGGGGAACTTCTCCGCACAATCGCGGAAGCCACACGATTCAATGGTGCAACCCGAGGTGAGGGCTTTCGGGTAGAAGAAGATGACGACGTTCTTACCTTTGAGATCCGCGAGCGAGACCTTTTCACCGGCCTTCTTGCCAGGGATCTTCTCGACTTGGGCTGCCGTCAGCTCGAACTTGGGGAAAGCATCCCCTTCTTTGACTTTCAGAGTCGAGTCGTCGGCCATCGCCGTGGCTGCGAAGCTCATCACGATCGCCATCAATCCCAGTTTGCGTAGCATGTTTGTCTCCAGGAAGAAGTAAATCTAACCTGCCACTATTCTAGGAACCGGACAGTAGCATCACGAGCATCGTGGCGGACATCCCCACCATGAGAAGGTCTTCCGTCAAAGTGACGTAGGACATGGGGAGGTTGAACACCGCTCCCAAGCAAGCACATTTCACCTTCTTCTTTTGCACCAAACTCCGCACCACCCCGATCAGACCGACACCCATCACCACGAGGGCCACACTGTTCGTGACCACCGGCGAGATCGGCGACAAGAAGGCCAAACCCAGCCCGAGTTCGAGAAACGGGTAGAGATACGCATACCCTGGCAGATACATCGCGGCCAAGTCATACATGCGAAACGACGACGCAAACGCTTGCACATCCAGCAACTTGAAGAAGCTGAAGACCAGGAAAAAGCCCGCCATGAAGTGATTCATGGCCCGCATGGTGTGGAAGTGCCCGGCGGTCCATTCGATTGCGGCGACGATGGCGAGGAGGTAAAGGAGAATCAAGACAATCGGCTTGTAAGTCGTCGGTGGTTCGCTCGATACTGGTGCTGGTTTCACGACCCCAAGCGACAAGAGAGTCACCTCGCCGAGGCTCGCGTACCCATGTGCGGCGAGCATCTCCGCGACACGGGTTACCGTGATCTCCCCCTCGACAGTCAGGGGCTTCTCGGCGCTTTGCACGTCCGCGGCCCAGCGTTTAACGCCCGGTTCCGCATCAAACGCTGAAGCGATCGCCGCCACACAGGCCGCACAACGCAGATTGGTCTTCACTCGCACAACAGCCATGACGAAGCACTCACAGAACGAACGCTGACATCATACGCCGATGGGCACCGCCCCGAGACCCAGCCCAGCGAGTTGGCCCGTGTGCATCAAGCCATCGGTGATGTCAAAGACTCCTGAAAATCGTGCCGACCAACTGGCGTTGGCCCCGGGGCAGTATTGCCGGCCATTGGATTCGATCGCCACGACACCCGGGATGTGAGCCGCGAGGCTGGCACTGTGGATCAGCGAAGCCCCGGGGCAGGTGAGGTCCTGGACACAGCGAAACAGTCCATACACCTGAGCTGCGGCAGCGAGCAGGAGCGTCTGCGATTGCCCTTTGCACGCTTTGAATGCGACTCCCGTGTAGCCCATCTCCCGCGAGATTTTCAACGATTCAAGGTCCAGAAGCGATTCATCAATCACGACCGGCTTCAGTTTCGCGGCCTCGTGCATGACGTTGTCGCGGTTGGCTCGCAAGTCTCGTGCCGTCGGTTGCTCGATGTATTGCACCCAGTCGTAGGCCACCGGGGACTTGGCCTGCAGTTCGTGCAGAAGGGCCAAAAGGTACGCCACATTCTGGCAGCGTTCATTGAAGTCCAGGGAGTAAGCGAAAGTCACGCCGGGCCGGGTGGTCGTGGCCACGGCATGGATGCCAAGCACCCGGGCCAAATCCCAGGCGAGGTCGTCGCCGTTGAGCTTGATCTTGAGATGCGTCAGTTGATTCGTGGCAATCCACTCGCCGAGATGTTCTGGCAGGCCGTCGCCGATGGATTGCGTGACCTCAGCGGGTGTCAGCGGATCGAGTGCCCCGACAAGGTGATACATCGGCAGCACCGGCTGCGGAGCCGTGCGAACGTAGTCGTGCAAGCGTAGCCCTGCAAACTCCGCTCCCAGGTAATGACCCAGGTCATGCCGTAGGAACTGAGGCGAAAGCGTCTGGAAGGCGTTGAGGCCATGTAGCTTGCCGTAGGCGTCGTGAAGTGCTGCATCGATTGGCGACGCGGCGACAAGGGTCGCCAAAGCCGGCAGTGATTCCACCAACTCGCAACGTGTCGTCACGGCTTCACCGGCGACGAAGAACTCAGGTTCGAGAGTGTGCGTGATGTCGATCGGGTGGCCCCAGATCGTCGAGCGTTGATAGATGGTCGCGATCTCCGCCGCGACTTCGCGCATGGCGTTCAATGTGACTTCATAAGGCATCTTTCGCGTCGGGAAGGCCCAGATGTTCCCGAGCGGCATCGAGCCAAAGCCCGTTTGCCGCTGGCCTTGGCGATTTTCGAGGATCACATGGGCATGAAGCAGGGTAACCCGATCGAGAGCCACGCCGCCGAACTTGATCGGCGAGCGGTAGAGATGATCTTCCGTTTCAAGGCGAATATCGACAATCCGGACATCGGACGGCATGACAGAATCCACAGAGTGCTGATCAGAACCACCACTCCATCCTAGGCAAGTGCCGAGTTGCTTGGTCTGTTTTGCACGACCCGAACCGGGCGGTTTTTCTGATGTGGGGTAGAATAGATGCCGAAGCTAGGGAAGCGAATCGAGGTGGCAGATGATATCAGCGTTCTTACTGGCGGCGTGCCTTTCGGTGGCGGGCACCACAGGTGAAATCCGCTTCACGAGCCAGGACGACACGGCGAACGTCCCGGAGTTGTACCGTCTGGCCCCACACAAGTTCGCTTACCAAGCGAAAGTCCGGCATGATTTGGCTTACAGCCAAGTCGAGGTGATCCAGGTCACGTTCCCGAGTGCGTTGCCGGGTGCTCATGAAGTCAACAACACGGTTCACTGCGAATACTTCCGCCCGAAGAATCTGAAAGGTCGGCAACCAGCCGTCATCGTTTTGGACATCTTGGATGGCGCTGGGGTCGTGTCAAGGGGCGAGGCGATGTGGCTGGCTTTGAACGACATCCCCGCCATCTGCATGACCATGCCCTACTATGGCCCGCGCCGACCGGACGAAAAGACGCATGGCCGGCAACGCTTTCTCTCCCTCGACGTCGAGGGGAGCAAAACCAACATTCGCCAGTGCATCCTGGACGCTCGCCGGGCGGTCGCTTGGCTCGCGGAGCAACCGGAAGTCGATGCCAGCCGACTTGGAGTCGTAGGCACGAGCCTTGGCAGCTTCATGGGTGGGATCCTCGCCGCCAGTGAACCGAGACTCAAATCGGCCTGCTTGCTTCTCGGCGGTGGCGGACTCGTCGATGCTTTCAGCACCCACCCGGCGGGCGGCATCGTCACGGAAGCGCTGAAAGCCGCCGGCCTGACCCGCGAAGGTTTGCAAAAGATCATCGCCACCGTCGATCCGTTGACGTACGCCGAGCAGCTGAAAACGAAGCGACTCCTGCTCATCGGTGCAAAGAACGATGAAATCGTCCCCGCGAAAGCCATGCAAAATCTCTGGCTGGCCACTGGCAAACCGCCGATTCTCTGGTTCGAAGCGACCCACGTCGGGGCGGCGAAATTCGTCTTCCCGATGATGGAAGCGGTGCGTTCGCACATTCTTGGCGAAAAATTTCGCGTCCCTGAAAGTGCTAATTTACCTTAACAGTGTGAATTGGCACTCGACCCAGCCATTTACAATCCAGGGAACATGCCGAAACCGGTCGGATATTTTCCTGATGGACTTTAGCCCTTTTTGCGATGATTTTCACGGTCCACAAGAAAATCATGCTCCGGCATCGGATTTTGGCACCGAAAGTGTATCCGTTATTGGCATGGCGGTAAGATTCCGAATCCTGGCAAAATTGGTCGATGTCGCATATTGCCTTCGATCGACAGAGTCGGTACTCTGAGATGGGACGGATCGCCTCTAACATGATGCAGACTCTCACTCGCAGTGGCTGCCTCTTCAAAGAACTACTTTCATGAGGATCTGGTAATGTTGAAGCTCGTTTTGAAGTCTTTCCTGGCGGTCGTTGCCGTCGCTCTCTCCACCACAGCCGCCAAAGCTGATTTCGTCATTGACGACTTCACCAGCCCAAACCCTCCAACACTATACAGCCTTGCAGCGGCAGCTTCGACCTACACTGCAACTGATTTCGTTGGTGCTGCAACCCGAAACATTAGCGTAACCCAAACCATCAACACTGGTACTCCGGGTGCTACAAACGGTTACTTCGGAGTTCACCCAGTCAATGGTCCATCCTTCAATTTGGCAACCCAGAACATTGGCTTGAATGCCCCCTACGCAACATTGGCCTACAGCTACAGCACGCCTCAGAACCTCTCTCTCTCAGGCACCAGCATTAAATTCACTTTCAATCCATTGAACACCGCTATCCCTTTCTCCGTTCGCATTAGTGATGGCACCAATACATCATTTCAAGTGGGCACTGTCATGACCGGACAGCCAACCACAACTTTCACACTCCCGATGAGCGGATTTACGAACGTCTCGCTTTCCGCTGTGAACCTGATCGAGTTGCACATCAACTACGATTTGAGTGTGAATGGTGGCTCTCAGTTTGATGCAGACGTCACCCTGAAAGACTTCCGCGTCACCACCCCACTGCCACAAGACCCAGGCAACAACCCAGCCGTTCCAGCTCCTGCTGGCCTCGTGCTGTTGCTCGCCGCGGCTCCAGTGCTTGGCCTCCGCCGCCTGCGTCGCAAGCTCGCAGCCTAAGTGCTGTCACACGACCTGACCAGACCTCGACGAGCCGCAGAGATTCTCTGCGGCTCGTTTCATTCCTGTCAGCCCTTCCTGCCTCGCTTTTTTGATCGCCATGGTTAAAGTGGACTTTCTCGAAGAGCCACGACCGCAAGGGAGTGTTTGGATTTGGGAGCCGCAGACGCTCCCTGGCGGTCGCGGCTCTTCAAATACACATCGGGATTCCGTGCTACCCGATTTTGAAGCCTGACTTAAAGTGACTATCCCGGAGTGAGGTTCCGTCATGCAGCAGGTGTTGTTCGTCATCCCAGGCACCAACAGCCTCACCGAGAATGGCTTGCCAGTCTACGGCTTCGGGGCGATGCTGTTCCTCTGCTTCGTGGTCACGGCCATGCTCTGGGGGCCACGTCGGGCACGACACATCGGGCTGCCAAGCGGTCGGCTCCAAGACTTAGCCATCATCCTCTTCGTGACCGGCATCGCCGGGGCGCGGGTGGTTTACATGTGGCAGTACAAGCACCAATTCGAGCCAGGTTGGCCGAACCTGTTCTTCCAGTTCTTTCAGCTTCAGAAAGGCGGCATCGTTGTTTACGGAGCTGTCTTTGGCGGCTTGTGCGGCTACTCCATCTTCTACTACACTGTCTTACGGCGGCTCAAGATCTCCGGCTGGCGGCTCGCGGATGTGGTCGCGCCGCTCATTGCCGTCGGCATGGCCATCGGGCGGATCGGTTGTTACTTGAATGGCTGCTGCTGGGGCCAGCCGGTGTGCGTCGATTGCCAGACGGTGCCGCTCACCCCAGAACTGGGCCAGTTCCCGCTCCTGTCTGCCCACAGCAAAGAACAAGTCTGTTTACCCGCCAACGAAAAATCCCGGTTGCCTGAGATTCATGGCCTGCAAACCTCGACCGGCTTCCGCATCGCTCCCAAGCCCGTCACTGGCGAAGGTGACCCACGCTCACGGCTACTCGCTGTCGAGCCGCTGAGCCAAGCCGAAACCGCGGGGCTGCGAACGGGCGACCTCATCGTCGAAGTCCAGGGGCAACCCAATTGGATCATCGTCGAACTCCTCGGTCAGAATAGCCTGCGCACGGAGGCCATCAAACGCCTGAAGGAAATGCGGGGCGAAGAGTTGCCACTGCGTTCGGAAGAGGCCGCTGCGGACATCCTCAAAGTCGGCTTTCGAGAACCCGAAGACTATCGCCTGGGGATGATCCGCCTCCGGGATTTACAAGCCAACGGCCTGACCTTTTACATCACCGATCGCCTCGGAGAACTCGCTCAAGTCTGGCCACGAGGCAGTGGTCAACTCGACCTCGTCGTCGATCGGGCCGGGCAAAAGCTGCCCATCAGCTACACTCCTCGCACGGTCAGCTTCTTCCCGACGCAGCTTTACGAAACCGTCAGCATGGTGTTACTCATCCTCGTCTTGCTCGCGTTCCAGCCACTTCGCCGACACAATGGCCAGGTGATGGTGATTCTGATGCTCGGCTACTCGGCTCACCGCTTCTTGAATGAAGCCCTCCGTATCGAGCCGACATATGCCCTCGACCTGACCCTCTCGCAGTGGATCAGCATTGCCATGTTCGCCGCCGGGCTGCTGATGGAGTGCTACCTTCGGGTGGTACAAGTGCCATTGCCTGCGGGTCCGCAACCGCTCTCCTCGGGCGGAGCACCCACCGGGGTCGCTGCGGCATGATCTACCTGCAAACGGCGTCGGCTCCAGTCTACGCGCTCGCTTTCTCACCGCATAACAACGGCCTCGTCTCCGGAACCAAGAACGGCGTCATCCAGGTCTGGGGTGATGATGGCCCGAGCACGATCTATTCTCCCGAAGACAACCAAGACCCTTCTGGTGCTGTACAGTGCCTGGAGTTCTCGCCCGATGGCCAGTATCTGCGTGCCGGCTGCGAGAACCACTTCCTCGAGTTCCCCGCCCTCGAAGGGTGGGTGAAGTGCAAGAAGTATCGCACCCCTCAAGCGATCACCTCGTTCCGTTATCTTTCGCCCACGATGCTGGCCGTCGGCAAAGGGATCCGTTACCGCGAATCACCGGGTAGCCTCGAACTCTGGGAACTGCCGAGCCAACGGCCATTGCCCCCCCGCAAGACGAGCACCGGCGGCGTGCGTGCCGTGAGTGTGTTGCTGGGGAAAAAGGTCGTTGCGTGGGCCGAGTGGAACCGCCGCATCACCGTCTGGCCCATCACCCAAGGCGACGCCGAGACCTTCCCACTCGACCAATCGGCTAGCTCAATTGCCCTCCGCCCCGATGGCGAACAACTGGCCGCGGCCCTCGGCTGGAACATCCGCCTCATCGCCCTCGGCACGCGCCTCGCCCCACTGACGCTCAAAGGCCACAAAGGCACGATCACCACCGTGGCCTATTCGCCCGATGGCACCAAGCTCGTCAGTGGTAGTTGGGATGGCACCGTCCGCTTCTGGGATCAAGTGACGGGCCACGAACTCGCCTGCTACACCTGGCCCATCGGCAAAGCCACACACCTGACCTTCTCCCCCGATGGCCTCCGCCTCGCCGTCGGCGGCGACACTGGAGCGATCACCATCTTCGATGTCGAGTGAGATCACTCTTTGCCGCCGGCTTCTTCCATCAGACGGATGACTTCGTTCCACTCGCGTTCGAGTTTTTCATACACGCCTTTGGTCTTTTTCATGTTGTCCGTCATCATCCGCATCAGTGAGTTTGCCGGGCGAGTGGCACCGGCAAAGCCGTAGTCGTTGCGGATTTTGAGAGCCGTTTTGTAAGCCGTTCGTGTTCCAACACCGGCGTTCGGGTCAGCGCCATGTTTCAGAAAGTCGCGGATGTTTGCCGTGTTCATGTTGCTGACGGCTTCGTAAAGAGGCGGGGTTTGGCCTTTCGGCACTTTGTTGATGTCGACCCCCGCTGCAATCAATTGCTTGATTTTGCGCTTTTCTCCGAAAGAGATGGCATCAACGAGTTGTTCCCATTCAGACTTTATTTCCAAGTCGCCAACTTCTTCATCGCTTTCGGTGAGGTCGCATAAATCATCGCTCGTGCCCCACTTCGCTTTCTTCGTCGCGGGGGTGTACACGATATACATCCCGTGTTCCACTTCCCAATCGGTAAAGAGATGAAACACGATATAAGAGGACTTCTTCTTGTGCTCGCGCATGATCTCGGTATCGAGCAATCCGACCAAGCCCGATTGGAATAGAGCCTCCGTCGTCTTGATGGACTTGTGACGCTCCTTGATCCATGACACGTGGCCGACGTAAGTAATAAAACTGGCGAGAATCTGTGCCGCAACCTTCTCGAAGATGGCTGACTCGTTTTCCAAGAGATGCTTGAAAGCCTTCGCCTGCGGGGTGCTCGGCTCGTCACCGACTCTGGCGGGGACAGTGATCTCGAATTGGCTGGGCGGTATTTTCTTCTTCGACGTCTGGCCACGCTTCGATTTCAGCGGCACGAACTCTTCCAGCGAAACGAGCGCTACCCAGGCATCCTCGGACTTGCGATAGCGAAACTCTTGAAACGGTTCAGCAGCCATGGTAACTCCACAGAATCCGTGAGATGGGTCTCCATTTGACATATCTCGTTCGAAATGTGAAGCCAGTAGGCACGAATCTTGACATTAAAAAACAACCTCACCCCCAACCCCGCTCCGAAACGGAGAGGAGCCAGAAATTGTGATAAACCGCTTGTTTTTGAGGGGTTTTCTCTCCCCTCTCCGTTTCGGAGCGGGGTTGGGGGTGAGGTTGCTTTTTCAGCCGAAGCCGTTTCGGAGGGATCGGGGATGAGGTGGCCTCACATGCTCGGCAGTCGGCGAATGTAGCTGAAGTAGTTGGCGAGCTTGAACTTCTTCGCAGTACTCGCGGAGGACATGAAGCGGATGTTGCCGAAGACCTGCCGCTCCGGTGGCCAGGGGCGGTCGAAGAGGCCAAAGCACCACAGGATGCCGGTGTAAGAATTCGGGTCCCGGCCATCGATGGCGTACTTGTTGTTGAGATGTTCTAACACCCGGTAGCCTTCTTCGGGTGATGGCGTCCACTCCAGGACTTTCTTGCCCCAGAGCATCCGTAGATAGTTGTGAATGCGACCTGTTTTCACGAGTTCCGTTTGGGCGGCGTTCCAGATCTCGTCGTGGGTCTTCGAGGCCTCGAACTCTTCGAGGGTGTAGACGTACTCACGTCTGTCACTGGCATGTTTCGTGAGGGTCGCCAAAGCCCACGGCGAGAGAACCGTTTCGAGCGTGCCGCTGGTGAGTGGGGAGTAGTCAAAGGTCGTGAAGTTGAAGCTCGGTATCGCTTCGGTGGTTGTGCTTTGCTTGCCACCAGTGACGGTGCGTTGTCGTTGGTAGTGCCACTGGAAGCCGACGTCGCGCCAAGTGATGGCCTCGTCGAGGAAGCCGTTGACGTTGGCATCCCGGCAGAAGAAGTCGTCTTTATTGCGGGTCTTCAAGTTGAGTTCTGCGAGCGACCAACCGGGGATGGTTTCGAGGACCGCCTCAGTGACGTCCTGAATCCCGATGTGGCCATAGTGCAGGTGAGCACTCAAGCCGCTGGCGGAGTTCACTTCGGGGTCAGCGGGTTGGCTGCGTTCCTCGGCGTAGCGTCGGAGCTTGCTTTTGACGAAGTCTCGTAGCAACTTCAACCCTTCCGCACGGCCACCGGGGAGCTTGTGGAGTGGCTTCACACTCTGGTCAATAGGCAAGCTCTCGACAAATCCCGTGATGTCCGCGGGTGGCTCCCACAGGGTGAAAGGCAGCTGGACTTTGGCTTTTGGCAAACTCGCAAAGTCCGGGTTGGCCTCGGCACGATGTTCCCAGCCTTGGGTGAAGAGCTTGTGCAACTTCGGCCGGAGGTGAGCCGCGGCAGCCGTCGGTGGACCCAAGAGTGCGAGTGGCACGAGGCCGTTGCCATCGATCGCGTGCACGGCCACGGGGGATTTCTCCGCGAGGGCGGTGATCTGGGCGGGGATGATGAACTGCGGGTAATCGTCGGTGACGACGAGGCATGCCTTCTCGGCGATTTTGCGGAGCAAGCCGCGAGCCGGTTGCACGGGCGTCTCAACGTAGGGCCAGTACGTTGCGCCGATTTCAGCGGCCGTGCGGGTGTTCTCGGCCATGCCTTCGAGGAGGAACTGATGGAACCGTGCCGAGGCCCACGGGTAATCGAGCCGTAAGCCCTCGTAAATGATCAACGGCTTCTTGAGATGCCGGGCCAGGTGGGTGGCATAATCCAGAGCGTGATTATGGCTCAATCGGCGGTACATCTGCGACCAATACAGGACGTAGTCGCCCGTCTTGGCGATGGGGGCCGTGTTCGCTGGCCGCAGCCGGGCGTCGTTGAATGTGGACATGGAAGCTCTCGTGGAAGGTCCGCGACGTATCATAGACCGCATGAGTGAGCCAATTCTTCACGTCACGGATGTCAAAAAGGATTACGGGAGTTTCCAGGCTCTCCGTGGTGTGTCGTTTGATGTTGCTGCGAGTGAGCTGTTCGGATTGCTAGGCCCAAACGGCGCTGGCAAAACCACCTTGCTTTCGATCCTCGCGGGGCTAAGTGATGCCACGGCGGGGAGCGTAACGCTCGGTGGCCAGGAACTCTCCACATCGACGACGGAGTTACGACGACAAATCGGCCTCGCCACCCAAGACTTGGCGATTTACCCGGAACTCACCGCCCAAGAGAACCTCGATTTCTTCGGCCGACTGTATGGTCTGCGTGGCCCCGACCTGCGGAGCCGGGTGCAAGAGATGCTCGCCTTGGCAGCCCTCGAAGACCGGGCCAAGCATCGCGCCGGCACCTTCTCCGGTGGCATGAAACGCCGGCTGAACTTGGCCGTAGCCCTAGTCCATCGGCCCAAGGTGTTGCTGCTCGATGAGCCGACCACCGGCGTCGATCCGCAATCCCGGAACCACATCTTCGAGCAGGTAAAACGCCTGAATGCCGCCGGGCTGACGGTCGTTTACACCAGCCATTACATGGAAGAAGTGCAGGCTCTTTGCCCCCGGCTGGCCATCGTGGATCATGGCCGCATCATCGCCTGCGATGAGGTGCAAAAACTCCTGAAAACCATGCCGACGACACTCCGCCTCACGGGTGCGAATTTACCCACGCAAGCTCCAGGGGCCACGGCGGTTCGGCACACCGCGACCGGAGCCGAGTACGACACGGACGAACCTGGCCCGCTTCTCGCTCGCCTGGCCCACGCTCAGCCGACGGCTGTCGAAGTCGTATCGCCGAACTTGGAACAGGTCTTCATCCGCCTCACGGGGGCCGCACTGCGGGACTGATATGGCCTTCCTGATGATCGCTTGGAAAGATCTCCGTTTACTCTCGCGGGATGCCCGCTCGGTCGTGATCCTGCTCGTGATGCCCCTCGTCATGATGCTGATTTTGGGCCTGACCCTGGGCCGGGTGTTTACCGATAAGCCCGATTCCAAAATCCGCATCTCGGTCGTGATCGAGGACGAAGGCCTGGGCACAGAACCCGTGGCGTTCCCGCCGAAGCCCTGGAGCGAGATTCTGCTCGATGACCTCGCCGATACTGCCAACATCCGCGTCGAAAAGATCGAGAGCCGGGAGCAAGCTCAACGGCTCGTCGATCGCGGCGATCGTTCAGCGGTCGTGATCTTGGGGAAAGACTTTAGTCGCAAGGCCCAGCGTTGTTCCTTCGTCGGTGGGGAGTTCAAAAAAGACCCCATCAATCCGCTGTTCCGGGATGGCGTCAAAACCGACGAACTCGATGTCGAGTTCCTGATCAACAAGACCCAGCCTGTGGGCGCCAGCGTCATCCAGCAGGTCGTGCAAGTCTCGCTGTTGCGGGTCGTGATACCGTGGATGATCGGGCAGGCCTTTGACTTGATCGGGACCGATCGTTTCATGTCCAAGATGGAAGAGAAGATCCCCGCATTGGGCTTAGCCTACCGGGTGCCAGGCTTCTCGAAGGCGAAACTGGGGGAAGGTATCCGCGTCGGCATTGGGGACTTCTTCTCGGAGTACGACTTCAACGCCAAGACCTGGGCCGGGCTGACGGAGTCCAAACGGCAGTTCCACATCCACGGCGCCGTGGCTGGCTTTGGCGTCGTGCCATTGAAGACTGTGATCATCAAGCGTCCCGCCCAAGCCGCCCCGACGCGGAGCGAAAACCGGACGATCTACGTCGACCCACAAGAGGTCCAGTACCAGACGCTCGTCCCCGGCGCGACGGTGACCTTTGCTTTCTTCTTACTCCTCACCGTGGGCTGGCTGTTCGTCGCCGAGCGTCGGCACAACACGCTCGTCCGACTGCGGCTCGCGCCGATCACCACATCGCACATTCTGCTTGGCAAGATGCTGCCGTGCCTCGGAATCTCGTTGTTTCAAGGCTTTTTCTTGCTCGTCTGCGGCAAACTGCTCTTTGGCATGTCCTGGGGGTCGCAGCCATGGTTGCTCATCCCCGTGGTCGTGGCCACGAGCTTGGCCGCGGTGGGTATGTCGATGCTTGTCGCGGGACTTGCACGCACCGAAACCCAAGTGGCCATCTACGGCACTCTTCTGGTGATCGTCCTCGCGGGGATCAGTGGGTCGCTGCTACCGCGCGAGACACTCCCCGAGAGCCTACGGCAACTCAGTTGGCTGACACCGCACGCTTGGTCCCTGGATGCCTACGCGCAGCTTCTCAACCCCGACATCACCCACCCCGATGTCGCCCGCATCCTGCAAGATTGCGGGGTGCTGGCGGTCATGGGGTTGGGAGCACTGGTGCTGACGCGGCTTGTCGCTCGCTTCGATTAACCAGGTGCTTTGCAGCCAGGGCCGACGAGGGGTTCTTGTTTGTCGGTGATATTGGCATCACCTGCGGATTTGAGGGCCTGAGAACGGTCCTGGTTCAGGCCGATGTAACTCTGCCATTGCACGGGGACATTGCGGTCTTGGTAAATCGCCTCGACCGGACACTCGGGGACACAGGCATCGCAATCAATGCAGTCGTCCGGGTCGATGTACAGCATCTTCTCGTCTTGATAGAAGCAGCTACAAGGGCAAACGACCACGCAATCTGTGTACTTGCAATCTTGGCAAGACGCCGTCACTACCATCGCCATGACTCGACTCCTCTGAAGAGTAAGAGTGGGGGAATTCGACACTTCTCAATCATACGCGGCGACCAA
The DNA here is from genome assembly GCA_051659845.1 of Fimbriiglobus sp. Classification (GTDB taxonomy): domain Bacteria; phylum Planctomycetota; class Planctomycetia; order Gemmatales; family Gemmataceae; genus Fimbriiglobus. The sequence goes on from JBOFPH010000059.1 coordinate 104,333, forward strand.
GCAATCCACAGCCCGCACCGTCCCCTGGCTTCACTCAAGACTGGTTCACTCGCCACATCTGGAGCCAACTCCTCGGTCACAACACCAGTCAACCCGCCAGGGTCTCTAAGTCGGAGCGCTCGAAGGCTGGGCTTCCGTCTGGCTGCTGGAAAACATCCTGACCCACACCGAATCTCGGCTAACCGTCGTCGACACCTTCCAAGGCGGCAGTGACCAATCCCACTTCGACCTCAACAACCTCGAAACCCGCTTCCGAGCCAGCACCGCCGCCCACGCAGACCGCATCCACGTCCACGTAGGCCGAAGCAGCGAAGTCTTACGCACCCTCATCCCCGCCAGCTACGACTTCATCTACATCGACGCCAGCCACGAGGCCGACGTCCCCCAAGATGCGATCCTGGCCTGGCCGCTCCTCAAAGTCGGCGGACTACTCGGCTCCGACGACTACGCCTGGCAATGCCAATCACGCCACCCGCTACCGCCTTCGCCACAAAGACTACCAACTTTGGCTCGAAAAACTCCGCGATTGACCTGAAGCCAACGAAGTGCCACACACTTGATCTCTGCTAACATTCCGCTAGCCAGATGGCACATGCGAACGCCCGATGCCTGCAATGCGAGTGCCCTGAGAGGATTTGGGATTCCTTACAGAAACAAGGGTTTCCCACACGAAACAAGTACGATGGCGACACCGAGGAACTGCGACTCAACCAGATGCAGCGGGTAATTCTTCGCCGTGACCCTCACCCGCTTGTACTTGCTTTTCCATGGTGTTTTGAAACGCCTCGAACGCCTTTTTGACTGACGCGACGCTTTCGTTCGATAGGATTCCCAGCCGATTCAACAATTGGATGTTTCGAACCATCACTTTGACGGACAGGATGATGAGGAGAGCCATCGAGTTCCGTTCTCGCACTTCAGGCATGGGATATTGCCGAGTGAAGAATCCCTGAAAAATGGCTCCAGGACCACCGTGTGCATGTAATGAGGTCAGATAATAAATTGTATCATACTCGCGATTCCACGGTCCCCCCACTTCTCTGGCACGATCACTGACGTTCTTTGCCGCGAAGTCTTTGTAGACCTGCTCATTGCCTTTGCGATCAACGAAACGAAAGCCCGCTTGGTAAGTTGCCGTAGCCGCATCGAACTCTCGCAGTTGATCGTTCTGACCAGACTTGATGAAGTTCTTTCGCTGTTCCATGAGTGTGAAGCTACAGAATGCCTGGGAGCGAACGTCGGGGTCTCCTTCGATCCAGTGTAGATTGAGAGAAACTTCCCAGAGCTGACGAAGGACAACGGAGCCAGTCTCATGGAATAGCTCCGGCATCAGGTGGGCAAAAGCCTTGTAGATGTTGAATGCGTAGATCGTCGATTGAATGGCAACGAGCGACTTGAGGTCTGGCTCCAACAGATGCTCTACATGTAGGGCTTCCGCAATGGCGTCTCGAATTGACTCGTGGTGTGCGACGAGTTCCTCGAAAGGCAATGGCACAGGCGCACCCGCACATACGCCGATGAAAGCAGTGTTCCGAATAGAAGTGTCTTCGGTGTGCATTGGCTGGGTCCCTCTCGGGTAGTAACTTCTTGTTCAGACAATTCTGAACCCTCGGAGGTTCACTAGGCAAGTCGCCAGGCCGAAACTTGAGTTGCCCAGCCCTGCCGAAGGGACAAGCTCAGCCTCGCCACGGAGCAGCCCTGAGCCAACTTTGATTCATCAACAAACCCATGACCCAATCGCTACACCAGGTTTGTTGTTTCCGTTTGGATTCGATGCTGAATTCGACCTCTAAAACTACCTGGATTCACCACCACACGTCGCCCCTGTGGATGAGATGTGGATCCGACCAAGCCCAATGCGAAGCCCATGTGAAATCGGAGTTGCCCCCAATTTGCCCCCAGAAATTTTGATTCTGGCAGTGCTTCGAGAAACGAAAAAAGCCGCAAACCCTTACGTTTGCGGCTTTTAAATCTAGCGAGGACGACGGGACTCGAACCCGCAACCTCCGGATCGACAGTCCGGAAACGCACCCACCGAAACCCCTACAAAACCAAGCAAATCCTGCACCCCTAGATCTCAGCTTGCTCTCAGCTTGCTCTCCCAAAATTGAGACTGCGGCCCTTATCAACCTCTTGGCACAGCTCGCCGCACTGCCACCCGAGGTCCGAAAAATCCTCGCCAAGTTACTTGATTCTTGACCCGAGGGGCGGCCTCGTGGCTCCCTCGTGGCTCCCCACATCAGAAGCAACGATACGTTTTGGGAGGGAGTACGAAGATGGCGGGTAAACCCAAGAAACCGGTATATCGCAACCAGCTGTTGCGAAAATAGGTGATCGTGAAAAAGTGCCATCCGCACTTCCGAATCACCAGCGACATCAATTTCGCCACAAGCAGTGAGGAAAATGCCCAGTTCAGGATTCTTGATTGCATCTCAGGAACAGCGGTTGGGATCAGCTCGCCCCAGATCATTTCCCGTCACAGCCAATAAATGAAACCGAATACTCATCAGAACCTGGAGGTCATAGGTTCAAATCCTATCGCCGCAACTCTTTGTAAGTGCTGTAAAATCAAGGGTTTGCGACGAATAGTTGCAAGCCCTTGATTCGTTAATGCTACCAAAATGCTACCAGTTTTGCTCTGACGTTGGTCTAGTGTTGAACCATCGCCGCAGGTCACGAGCCGTCTCAACGGGGTCACTCGAATGACACAAGAGGTAATGTCCGAAATCGCTCCTCGACCCAATCGTCCCAACGAGCCAGACATCACCAAGACATCTTGTGCATCAATGACCGGTTGTGTTGCCAAGTTCACGGAACAAAGGCGTCGTGGTCACACGAGAGTGAGAGAACCCAGGAACTTCTCTTCAGTCTAAAGGCAACGAATCTCGATCTCCTCAGAGCGTCACGCGTTTCTTAGAGCAGTCTCTCACTTCAACTCGTACACCAACGCGCAGGCTCGGCCGAGATAGAAATTCCCAGATTCGGGAACAAAAGGCAAGCTAAACTTTTGTTCAGAACCAGATCGATGCCGATGATATGGACTAGAATTTAAACCAGTATCCGCAAGCCTTCTCATCGTCTGGGTGAGAAAAAACCGATACATTGTTTATCGGCCGACAGCATGCATGGATTCTTTCGGCGACCTTGGTGTTTGTGGAGACATATATGTCGGACATCTATACCAAGTGGGGTTTTTCCGAAAATCCTTTAGCGAACACGCCTTTACCTGCTACTCTCTCCGGTGCTCAACTGCTAGTCGGCAGAGATAAAGAACGTCATCGGATCCGTAGACTCATCGGCGCACCCCCAAAAATTGTGACTGTCGAAGGACTCAACGGTATCGGAAAAACTAGCATCATCAACGTAGCGGCGTTTGATTGCCTACAGAATTTCCTTTCGAGCAACGGCCAAACTCCAGCCTTGCTTCCGTGCGGGGAAATGTTCCAGCTCTCGCCCAATGTCGACGTCGATGCATTCGTTCTGCGGGTCCTACATCAAGTAACCATTGCACTCAAGCATTTCGAGGAACGGTTGAAACAGGCAGGAATGAAGTCACCGCATTTAGAACCTCTCGCTAGATGGCTACAAGACCCGATCATTTCAGGAGGTAGTCTTGGAGCGTCAGCCTTTGGATTCGGCGGCACAGCTGGCAAAACGCAATCTGCCAACACCGGAGATGGCTTCAAATCAACAGGGTTTGAAGTTCGAGCCCGTGAGATGTTGGCCGAGATTTTTCCTTCACCAACCGACGGAGGCGTCGTCTGTGTCATCGATAACTTAGAATTGATGAAGACTTCTAATGACGCCAGGAATCTCGTTGAATCACTTCGGGATCGGATTCTAAGTGTCCCAGGCCTACGATGGGTCCTCTCAGGCGCATTAGGAATCGTGAGGGGAATTGGTTCCACACCGCGAATGAGTGGTTATTTGCACGACCCAGTCGAGGTAGGCGACATTGCTAATGAGTTATCCGGAGAGATTCTGCTACGTCGACAGGATCATTTTGCGTTTCAAACTTGGGCAGCGCTTCCGGTTCAACCGCAAGATTTTGCGTTGCTTTACAAGGTGCTCGCTGGAAACCTCCGCGATTCCTTATCAGAGGCAGACAACTTCTGCACAAAGATCGCGCTCGAAACCGAATGGTCGCCAGGCAACGGCGGGGAAGACGTAATGTTTCAAAAATGGCTTAAAAACCAATGCATAGAAAGACTGAAGGCCACCGACCGTGTCGTCACAGATCGACCATGGAAGTTGTTCGACGATATTGTTGCGCTCGGAGGGCAGACCGCGCCAGGCGACTTTAATGCTTTCGGTTTTGAAACACAACAAGCGATGCGATCTAACGTGCTCAAGTTGGAGGAGGCAAATCTCATTCAAAGCCTCCGAGACGATGATGATAATAGGCGCAAAACGATCTTGGTTACACCCAACGGTTGGATGGTACACTACGCGCGGAGTAGAGGCCTAGATAGTTTGTTCAGTGACTAAGCCGAACAAAACTTTGCACGCCGACCGGGGGCGCATTCTTGTTCCTCGCAACACCACGCCGATTCAGCGCCCCGGCGGGTGGACTCAAACGTTCGGCGCGGAAGCCCCGAGCCGAACGAGCCGACGGAGGTTGCAGATGGCGGATGACAACGTGGTCAGTGGATTGTACGCCAGCCGCGACAAGAACGGCTCGTACCGCATCGTCAAGGTGCTGGTCGTAGACGAGTACGCCGTCCACCTCCGCAGCTACACCACCCGGTTCAAGGAGCTACCCGCTCAGGTCCGGTCGCCCGGGCGGGCTGGGGAGCCCCGAAGGATTCGGGATCGGCCACTTCCCGTTGGCGCGCGAGGGCTTCGACCGGGAGGAGCAGGTTCTGGTCGGCTGCGAGTCGGTGGCCGACGGCGAGCTGAACGGGTATCGCATTTGGGCTGGGATCGACCCCATCGACGAGTGAGCGCGGACGCCGCCCGACAGGTGTTGCATCTGGTTGAGTCACCGTTTGTCGGTGTTGCCTTGGTGCTTGGTTAGTGTGGGAAACCCTTGTTTCTCTGGGGAATCCGAAATCCTCACAGGGCATCCGCATTGTCGGTATCGGGCGTTGGCATGTGCCATGCGGTAAGCAAATAGTTGGCGGCTGCAACTCTTGAAGGAATGGGGGAAATCTCAGGCTTCACCCAGGATATCTCGAAATCTTTCTGATTTACACCCCGGGACCACATTTGTGTCCCCAAACAACTCGCGCAGAAAATCCTCGCCAAGTTACTTGACTCTTGAACCGAGGGGCGTCTTTTATGACTTCTGGGACTCGTGACTGACTGCGCCAGTATTTCGCAACCACCTGTTGTGAAAAGAGGGATTAATTCTCGATGACTCAGACTTGAGGATCTCTCCTGATAGGTGGCGAAGGCGTGCATTTCGATTGATATCTGAATGCGGATTGTGCCGATTGTATGGGAGCCTAGAGGTATTCGAAATGGCCCAGAGACTGATTTTTGTCATACCATGCGTGGCTTGCCTAAGCCTGGCAGGGTGCGTGACTGATTCTCGCAATCGACAACTTTCTGGTCATCATTACGGTGGAACTCCAATCGTTCAGTCTCAACCGGAATCGGTTATCACCCCAGTCAGCCACAAGACTTCGGAGTCGCAAGAGATAGAACCTGCCAGGCTCCAATCCACGACTGCGGATCTCGGTCTGCAAGAACTCATCACGATGACGATGGAACACAATCCTCGCCTTGCGCAGGTTGGCTGGGCTGTTGAGACGGCACGCGGGCGGGCGGTGCAGGCTGGGTTGTACCCTAACCCGACTATCACCGTGACCGGTGATGAACTCGGTGACCGCACGGGACCAGGAGGCATCTGGACTGCTCCGTTTTTCCAACAAGAAATCGTGACGGCGAACAAGCTTGCTTTAAGCCAGGCCGCTGCACTCAAGGAAGTCGATCAGGCATCGCTTCGCGTCGCCTCTGAGAAATATGAGCTTTTCACAACTGTTCGCCAGAACTATTACGAAGTGGCGAGCCTTCAACGTCGAGCGGAGATTGGCGCAGAGCTTGTGGCCCTTGCTGAGAAGTCGGTTGAGAACTCCCAGAAGTTACTGAAGTCTGGTCTCGGAAGTGAACTTGATGTGGTGCAATTGGAAGTCGATCTGGAGCGATACCGCGCAGACCTTGACTCGACAAACCGGGCGCTGCCTGGCGCATTTCGCCGACTGGCTGCAAGTGTCGGTGTGAAAGACTTGCCGTACGGAAAGCTCGCAGGTGATCTCGAAGCCAACCTACCGGACTATGATCTGGATAGCGTCCGGACCTACATGATTGGTATTCACCCGGAAATACGCTCGGCCCAAGTTGGTTTTGAGAAGGCTCACCTTCTCGTGAAACGAGCCACTGTCGAACCGACCCCGAACGTGACCGTGGGCACGGGCTATGTGCGCCAGAGCCAGAACCGATCCAATGATTGGGTGATTTCCGCGAGTGTCCCGGTGCCACTTTGGAACAAAAATCAAGGAAACATCCTCGCTGCCAAAGCAGAAGTCCATGTTGCTGCGAATGAAGTTGTGCGAGTGCAGAATGATCTCGTCGCAAGGCTGGCTGCTGCCCACAGCCCTTATGCGGCCGCCAAACAACGTGCCGAGCGATACAAGTCTGCTATTCTCCCAAAAGCGGAAAAAACCTATCAATTGGCTTTACGAGGACAAAAAGGCGGCGAGTTTGAATACTTGCGAGTCTTGCAGGCCCAACGAGCAGTAGCTGAGGCGAGGCTCGAATACCTTCGCTCGCTCGGCGAGGCATGGCGAAACGCGAGCGAAATCGCGGGATTGATGCTCGAAGACCAATGGCCGCTTAAGCCAACTCAGAAACCGTGACTGGATACTGGCGGTTGACCTTAGTCGGTAGTCTGCGTAACATTCCATCGGGATAACAAATACCAAGAGGCTGCTCGTTGTCGATTCTGTCGCGAGTCCTGATGTTGGTGGCCTGTCTGCCACTTCTCTTTCCGACTGGGCTTTGCATCTGCAAAGCCAGTTGCGGACGTACACCAGTTATTGCCGAAATATCTCAGGCTGAAAATGATAGCACACCTCTCTGCCGGTCCAGTTGCTGCACACACCGCAAATCGAGTGAAACTGAGAAGCTCGTCACGGTAATAAACGATCAGTTGCCCAATGAAGACACTCACTCACCGGGCTGCCCTGTTTCAGTGGGTGTTGACCAGACGAAGTGGGTCGAATCTGCGCAATCTTCTGCCTGTCCCATAGTCGTCACCGTCTTTGTGACCCCCACCTTCGAGACGGTGTTTCATGCCCGTTCACGCCCGATATCGGCTGTAGTTGTCTCGCCATCGCTCCCTATCTACCTGGCTCAATGCGCCCTCGTCATCTAGGCTCTTTCGTTTTTGATCCCGACTTTTTGACCTGAAATCATGCTTCAAGGGCCGACGTTTCGAGTCGTGCTTCGGCTATTTCGATCTTTGAGGACTTGTCATGAACGAGCAGGCTGTTCAAGAGCCAAAGGCTCTGTTGCTGGAAATCCATCAGTCGCGTCAGCACCCCGTCTTGGCTCTGATTCGATACCTGCTGGGGTCGATTCCGACTCTGGTTGTCTTGGCTCTGGCTGGGGCAACTGGTTGGTGGGGACATCACAACGATTGGAAACTTCCGAAGTTCTCGGAGTTGACTGGGGCGACGAAAGAAAAAGAAGACTGGTGTGCGGATCACAACATTCCTGAGTCGATCTGTGTCGAGTGCGATTCGTCGCTCTTGCCAAGAGTCAAAGCCCGTGGTTGGTGCAAGTTGCATGGTGTCGCGGAATGTGTTCTGTGTCATCCGGAACTCGCCCAACTGCCAGAGACACCTGTTATCTCAGTTGATGATCTCGCCCGTGCCAAAAGAGGCTTGGATTTTACGGAGCGACCGGCCAACACTTCGAACTGCGTAAAACATCACCGGCGGATTCAATACGCCACTGCGAAGGACGCAGATAAAGCTGGTGTGGTTGTTGAACCAGTATGGACCTCTCCAGCGGTCGAGTTTATCGCTGCCCCTGGTGAGATCGTTTACGACCAGACGCGCGTCGCGCATCTTTCATCCCGCTCACCGGGAAGTGTCTGGAAGGTATTCAAATACCTCGGGCAAAACGTCAAAGCAGGAGACCTTCTGGCCCTCGTGGATGCTGCCGAAGTCGGCAAGGCCAAGGCCGAGTTACTGCAAGCTTTTGCCACGCTCCAGTTGAAGACACGGTCTCTTGCCAGTGTGAAAGAATCGGGCGGTGCTGTCCCAGCGGCTCTCGCTCGTGAAGCGGATGCTGCTGTCCGCGAGGCGGAGATACGGCTCGGAGCTGTCTGCCAGGCTCTGACCAATCTTGGCCTGCCTATCGAGGAATCCCAAGTCCGTGCGATGTCGAGCGATCAACTCAAAGCGAAACTGCATCTGCTCGGCCTACCGGCAACAGTAGCCGCAACGATCGACCCGAAAGCGGTGACGAGTAACCTGCTGCCGCTCGTTTCCCCGATGGATGGGCGGGTGATGTCTCGTGATGTTGTCGCGGGCGAGGTGGTGGACGCGACTCGAATTTTGTTCGAAGTCGTCGATACCCGCTCACTCTGGCTGACCCTTGACATCAAAGGCGAAGACGCACACCGCGTCAGCCTCGGCCAGACCGTGCGATTCCGGCCAGACAACGGGCGACAGGAGTTAGTGGGGAAAGTCGCCTGGTGTAACTCTCAGGCCGACCCGAAAACTCGGACCGTCAAGGTTCGTGCGGACCTCGCTGATGATGAGCAAAAACAGGTCGCGAATACTTACGGATCAGGGCGAGTGATTCTCCGCGAAGAGGACAAAGTCATCTCGGTGCCGAACGAGGCGGTTCAGTGGGATGGTTGCTGTCATGTGGTCTTCATCCGCGACAAGAACTACCAGAAGCCCGACGCCCCGAAAGTGTTCCACGTCCGAAAAGTTCGTATCGGTGCCAAAGATAGCAAGTCCACTGAAGTCATCGGTGTGTTGATCGGCGAATTGGTCGTCACGAAAGGTAGCGGCTTGATGCTGAATGAACTACTTCGCAGCGAGTTGGGCGAAGGCTGTGCGTGTTGCCATCCCAAGTAATTTCACCAAAAGGCTGTCTTGCTAAACACGATCATCGATTTCTCGCTCAAGTATCGCTGGCTGGTCATCCTCGGGGCTATTCTCTCGGCGGTGATGGGTGCTGTGGCTCTGCGCCAACTCGATATTGATGCCTTCCCAGACACGACTCCAGTTCAGGTTCAGATCAACACAGTTGTTCCCTCTCTGGGGCCAGCGGAAGTCGAACAACAGATTACCTACCCAGTCGAGCAGGCACTTTCTGGGCTTCCGAAGGTTACGACTCTTCGGTCGATCTCGAAATTCGGCCTGTCGCAGGTGGTGATTGTCTTCGAGGACGGGACAGACATTTACTTTGCACGACAACTCGTCATGGAACGTCTCTCCGTCGTGCAATTGCCGGAAGGGGTGGAACGCCCCAAGATGGGGCCAGTCAGCACCGGCCTCGGCGAAGTGTTTCACTACGTCATCACCGGCAAAGGCGACGATGTGACCGAACTCCGCACCGTCCATGATTGGATCGTCCGCCCACAAATGCGACGAGTCAAAGGGGTGGCCGAGGTCAACTCTTGGGGTGGTTTTGAGCGCCAGTTCCAGGCCCGTATCGATCCCGCGAAGCTGGCCAAATACGGCCTCACTTTCGACATCGTGACGGCTGCGATCCGCGATAACAACCAGAACGTCGGCGGCGGGGTCATTGACCGTGGCAGCGATACCTTGCTGGTCCACGGCATCGGGCGAAAGACGAGCCTTGATCAACTCAAACAAATCCAGATTGCTGTCAAAGACGGGGTGCCGATTCTGCTAGGAGATGTGGGTGATGTGAAGATCGGTCACGAGGTTCGGCGCGGTGCGGTGACGGCTGACGGCAAAGGTGAAGTCGTGCTCGGCCTGGGCTTTATGACGATGGGTGAAAACTCTCATGAAGTCACATGGGGCTTGAAGAACCAACTGGGCGATGTGCAGCCGATCCTTCCGCCTGGCGTCAAAGCGGTGCCCGTTTATGACCGAACGGAACTGATAGGCTACGTCATCGACACAGTTCGAAACAACCTCTTCGAAGGCGGGCTGTTTGTCATCTGTGTCCTGTTCCTGTTTCTTGGCAACCTGCGGGCCGCGTTCATCGTGGCCTTGGCGATCCCTCTTTCGATGCTGTTTGCGTTCAGTGGGATGTTGCGGTTTGGGATCGCCGCGAGCCTGTTGTCACTCGGTGCCATCGACTTTGGGATGGTGGTGGATTCTTCGGTCGTCATGATTGAGAACTGCGTTCGCCACCTCGCCCACAATCCCAATGGCAAGTCCAAGAGAGAAGTCATAAGAGACGCGGCGGTCGAAGTCCGAAAGCCAACACTCTTCGGCGAACTCATCATTCTGATCGTCTATCTGCCGATTCTGACACTTGAGGGGATTGAGGGCAAGTTGTTCCGCCCGATGGCCCTCACCGTGATTTTTGCCCTCGCAGGGTCGATGATTTTATCCATGACCTTGATGCCAGCGCTAGCGAGTCTTTTGCTTCCAAAACGAATCTCCGAGCGTGAGCCTTTCCTGTTGCAGGTCGTGAAGTTCTTTTATGTTCCGGTCCTGAAACGTACGATGCGTCACAAACTCGCGGTGCTCGTGTTTGGTGCAACGGTCTTGATTGTGGCTTTTGGGATGATCGCTCCGAACTTGGGTTCAGAGTTTGTTCCCAAGCTCTCTGAGGGGGCGATCACACTAGGGACCGTGCGGCTTGCTGGCACCAGTTTGGAAGAATCGGTCGAGACGAATACGCGAATCGAGAAAGCACTACTCGCCGCATTCCCTGACGAGATTAACCATGTCTGGAGCCGAGTTGGCACGGCAGAGGTCGCCACAGACCCGATGGGGGTCGAACTGACGGATATCTTCGTCAGTCTCAAACGTCGTGACCGATGGACGAAGGCCAAAACACAAGCCGATTTGACGCGACTCTTCGAGAAAGAACTACGGGCGATTCAGGGGCTAAAATTCGCTTTTGCCCAGCCTATCGAGATGCGGATCAACGAGATGACTTCTGGCACCCGGTCGGATTTGGCCGTGAAGCTCTTCGGTGATGATCTCGATTTGCTCCGGGCCAAAGGGGCGGAGATCGAAAAGGCCATGAAGACGGTTCCTGGAATCGTCGACCTCGCTGTGGAGCAGGTCACTGGCCAGCCCGTCTTGCAGGTGAAAGTGAAAGAAGACCAACTGGCTCGCTACGGTATTCCGGCTCGAGCGGTGCTGGATCTCATCGAAAGCATCGGTTCGAAGCCGATGGGTGAAATCGTCACGGGCCAGTTCCGCTTCCCGCTCGTCGTACGATTGCCCGATGAGTGGCGACAAAGCCCTGAGTCTGTCGGGGCGATTCAGCTCCCAACCGCAACGGGCGAGCGTGTGCCACTCTCGCGGATTGCGGACATCAGCATCATTGATGGCCCGTCCACGATCACCCGTGAGTGGGGCCAAAGGCGCATCGTGATCACCTGCAACGTACGGGGGCGAGACCTCGGCAGCGTCGTGGCCGATGCACAGCGGAAGGTGAAGGCCGAGGTGACACTGCCACCCGGTAGGTACAGCGTCTCCTACGGCGGGCAGTTCGAGCAACTGGAGCGGGCACAGCTGCGGCTCATGATCGTGGTACCGATCGCATTGCTCCTGATCTTTTTACTCTTGTACGCCACCTATGGGACCGTCATTGATTCTCTCCGCGTTTTCTCCGGTGTGCCGTTCGCGTGGGTCGGAGGCATCTTTGCGCTCTGGCTGAGGGATATGCCGTTTTCGATCTCGGCAGGCATCGGCTTCATCGCTCTCTCAGGTGTAGCTGTCCTGGATGACATGATTCTTGTGAGCTACGTTCGGCAACTCCAGAAACGAGGCCGAACTCTGGAGCAGGCCGTCGAAGAAGCGGCTATTACACGGCTTCGGCCTGTGTTGATGACAACCCTTGTAGCGTGCCTCGGGTTTGTCCCGATGGCATTCTCAACCGGCATGGGAGCCGAGGTTCAACGCCCCCTGGCCACGGTGGTGATTGGTGGCGTGATCTCAGCGATGATCATGTCACTTTTGGTTCTGCGGGTGCTCTTTACAGTCGTTGGAAGTTATCAGTCGGTCGTTGACAGTGAACCGGATCGGGACGCAGCCAATCCTCAACGAACAACGGAAAACTAACAACGAATCATTCTGGAGAATATGATGAAGAAGTTTGTGATGAGTGTGTCTCTGGTTGCGGCTCTTTTCGTCGTACTGGGTTGTGGCCAGCAGACGGCGCAGAACTCAACCGCAGTTTCGAAGAACAAAGAGGTCGCCAAAGGCACCGACAAGACGGTACCGTTTGACCCCTCCGACGAAGATGGCGGCGAGTGGTGCAACCCACACGGCATCGCGGAAGAAGAGTGCAGCATGTGCAGCGCCAAAGCTGCCAAGGAATGCAAGGCAAAAGGGGACTGGTGTGACAAGCATGACCGCGCCAAAAGCCAGTGTTTCATCTGCGATCCCTCGCTGATGGAAAAAGCCAAATTGACCTACAAAGCCAAGTACGGCAAAGAAATGCCAGCTCCCAAGAAAAACATGCCCGAGAAAAAGTGATGTCCTTGACCAACCCCTGCCAGTACCTGGTCGCCCGAACCTTGCTCGGTTATACCCCTCCATCGTGTATCTCTGGAGGGTGCTGAATGAAAGGGCGAGAGAGCGGGATGCCGGATGAGTCCTACTGGGACACGTTCTTCAACCCCGCTTGCATGGTTGCCAAACTTGACTGCACAGGGCAGGTCGGAGATGTCGTGGAGTTCGGCTGCGGGTACGGCACATTCACCCTTCCGGCTGCCGAACTGGTCGGTGGCCGAATCCTTGCCCTCGACATCGAGCCGGAGATGGTGGCCGCGACCTCACGCAAAGCAGTGGCCGCACGGTTTTCTACAGTGTTTGCCGAGGTCAGAGACTTCGTCGCAAACGGGTGCGGGATGGCAGATGGTAGCGCCGGGTACGCCATGCTTTTTAACATCCTTCACATCGAAAACCCCGTTGGGCTGCTCCAGGAGGCGTGTAGAGTGCTCGCCCCTGGCGGCAAAGCGGGTATCATCCACTGGCGAACCGATATTGAAACGCCGCGTGGGCCTCCCATGCCTATGCGCCCATCGGCAGAACAGTGTCGGACATGGGGCGAGCAGGCTGGCCTGGAGTTCGTGCGTTACGAGTCGCTTTGTTGTTGCTCCTGGCACTGGGGGCTTGTCATGCGGCGGCCCCCAGTTGCTGCATCTCCATGACTCGCAATTTCTTTGTGTTGACTTTGGTGCTTATTTGACGCCGTGATTTTTACGCAGCAGCCCGATTCGTTCACAATCGGGTTGATCGAGTTGCTTGATCACGTGCGATCGGCTAACCGGCCCGACAAGCCAGCCACCCGCCGGCTTTGCAAATGCAAAAGCCTTGCGGAGAAGTGGCCTCATCTTCTATGTCAAAAACAGCTTAGAAATTCTGCATACTATGCTTTTTCGGCCATTTTCGCCCACACTCGGTTGTAACAAAGCTTCGGTCAGCGTGTTCCATGTTGGGTGGCCTTCAGTCACGACATACATCGCACCAACTCTGACGATGCGCCTCAATCACTTTTTGATGTACGTCTCGGGGGCTTTCACCTCGTCCGGCTTAGTCTTCGCCAGAGTGACGAACTCCTCGACGCACGGTGAGCAGCAGAACTCGTACTTCTTCCCGGCGATGACCCAAGTCAGTTCCGCGTTGGCTTTCGTCAGCGTGATCGGGCAGAGCTTGTCACCAGCCTTCGGGTTGATGTCGTGGGACACCTTCAAGTCCTTATACTTCACGGACACGGTAGTGTTGCCGTTCGCCTTGATGTCGTCGGCGGTGTAGATGCCGCCCGGCGTGAGGTAGACCGCCGCTTCCTTCCCCGTCGGTGCGGCGACGACAGCCCGCCCGTGGTCGTCCACTGGCGTCATCGCCTTCTTTTTGTCCTTGTCTTCCTTGTCGCGTTTGTGGTCCTTGTGTTCCTCTTCCTTGAAATCGCCCAGGTACGGCTTGCCGTCGATCTCCCCGCTCACCGTCCCCTCGAATTCCTGTTCCTTGGCGAAGTTGTCGTGGGTGGCGACAAACCGCGACGACTTGCCCTTCGGATCGCCTTCCTGCGGGGCCGGAACGAGGTCCGTCTGGAACGTCGGGGTCTTGATACTTAGGAGCAGCTTCGCGGCGGCGATGGGTTCATTCTTCTTCAGGTCTTCGCTCAGGATGTAGACCGTCACCTGCTTCTTTCCGTGGTCCACACAGAACTCGGCGTGGTACTTGCCGAACTCGATAATGGTGCCGCCGTGCGGGGCTTCGCCGTGGTCGTGGTCGTCGTCCTTCTTCGCCGCCTTCTCGACCTTCTCGGCCTTCTTGTCGTCCGCCTTCGGGGTGTCCGCCGGCTTGTTGCAGCTGACTGTGGACAGGCCGAGCAGCAGCATGCCGAGGCCCAGGAGTTTCGCGTTCATAGTCGTCACCTTTCGTCAGGGAACAGGGTCTTCAACCACCGGCGGAAGTCGCCGGAGTGATTTCATAGGGTGGTCGGCTCCGCGCGGGCCAACCGTTCGGCGTCCTTGCCGCTGAACTTCCAAAACAAGCCGGGGTGGATCAGAAACTCGCAGAACGTCGAGGTGATGAGTCCGCCAAGGATCACCGTAGAAACCGGGTACAGAATCTCCAGCCCCGGCTTCTTCCCACCCACGACGAGGGGGATCAGACCGATCCCGGCTGTCAATGCGGTCATCAGCACTGGAGCCAGCCGTTCCAGGCTGCCCCGTAGCACCGTCTCCTTGCTGAACGGCAGTTTGTCCTCTTTCATGAGATGGAAATAGTGCGTCACTAGCAATATGCCGTTGCGCACTGCAATACCGCCGAGTGACACGAATCCAACGAGGCTAGCCACCGTTAGCGTCTGGTCCGTGATAACCAGCGCTATCACCCCGCCGATGAACGCGGTCGGAACCGCATTCAAAATTTGCAGGCTGACCGGTACCGAAGGGTAAAGCAGGAACAGCACAACGAATACGCCTGCTACCGACACCACCGCGAGGACCGAGATCAAGACCGTGGCAGACCTCTGGGCCTCGAACTGTCCGCCATACTCAACGAAGTACCCTTCTGGCATAGTCACGCGAGTCTGCACCCGTGTCTCAATGTCGGCCACCACCCCAGCAAGGTCGCGGCCCTGCGTGTTGCACCGGATGACAGCCCGTCGCCGGACGTTGTCTCGGTTGATCTGGTTCGGCCCGCCTGCCGCCTCGGGGATGTCGGCCACGTCCCGCAGTCGCACCTGCCGGGGGGCGGCACCGCCTGGCCTTGCGTCCGCGAGTGAAGTAGACTCACGGCGCGGGGGCGGGAGGTCAATCCGCAGTTCGCCCAGTCGGTCGTAATCGGTACGGTACGTGGCGTTCAGCTTGACGACGAGGTCGAAGCGCCGCTGGCCCTCCAGTACCTGCGACACGACTTCGCCCTTCATCGCTGTCTCGACGAACCGGGCGACATACTGCCGGCTGAGGCCGTACCGAGCGAGGTCGTGGGGCCGCAGCACGATGTGGAGTTCGTCCACCGTTTCCTGCGGGTCGATCACAGGCGGCGTTAGCCCCGGCACATCCGAAATCGCCTCCTTGATCTGGGTCGCCAGCTTCTGCAATTGGTCGAGGTCGTCGCCGTACACCTTGATGGCGATCTGTGCTGTAACGCCTGAGAGCATGTGCGAGATCAAGTGGGCCATCGGCTGCTCGGCCTCGAAGTCTACCCCAGGCACCTCCTCACGCAACTCCTCCAAGAGCTTCGTCAGCATCTCCTCCCGGCTGCGGCCAGCGTCTGGGTTCATCGACAAGATGTACTCACTCCTCCCCACCGGCTCGGCGTGTTCGTCCAGTTCGGCCCGTCCCGTCCGCCGCACGAAGTGCAGGATGTCCCCCTTGGGGTTCTCGGGTGTCTTCTTCATCGTCTGCAACTTGGCGTCGATCAGGACCGCCGCCTCATTCGATGCTTTCAGCGACGACCCAGCGGGCAAAGTCACGTTGATCTGGATCGACCCTTCGTCGAACTTCGGGAGAAAGTCGGACCCGAGAGTGGACAGCCGCCACCCGCAGTACCCAACAATGATCCACGTGACGAGCAGGAGTAAGCCCGCGTACTTCATGCTGAAACGTATCAGGAACCCAGCCAGCCACTTCAAGACCTTAAGCAGGAACCCATCGTGGTCACCATGCGCGGCCCGCGATTGCGGGAGCAGGTAGTACGAAAGGACCGGGGTGACGGTCAGCGAGACGACCAGGGACGCCAGGATCGACACGATGTACGCCAGCCCGAGCGGGACGAACAACCGCCCCTCGACCCCTGACAACGCGAACAAAGGAAGGAATGCCAGTACGACGACCGCCGTCCCGAACACGATTGCCGACCGCACCTCGCGGCTCGCGTCGTAAATCACGATGATGGCTGGTCTGGGGGCTGGCAGCATACTATTTTCGCGGAGCCGTCGGAAGATGTTCTCCACGTCGACGATGGCGTCATCGACCAGTTCACCCATCGCGACTGCTATTCCACCGAGCGTCATGACGTTGATCGACAATTCGGTGCCAGTCAGCAACCCAACAAGGCGGAACACCAGAGTAGTGACGACCAGCGACAGAGGGATCGCCGTCAGGGTGATGAACGTGGTGCGGAAGTTGAGCAGGAAGAGGAACAGGATGACGACCACCAGCCCGGCGCCGATCACCAATGCCTCACCGACGTAGTACACGCCCCGGTCGATAAAGTCCTTGAGTTGGAACAGGTCAGTGTTGACAACGTAATCCGGAGGAAGTGCGGCCTCGGACTCGCGTAGGGCGACCTTTACCTTGTCAGTGACGGCACGGGTGTCGGCGTGCGGTTGCTTCACCACAGTGAGGACAACCGCGTCGGCCCCGTCGATGCCGCCGTCCCCCCGCTTAGGGGCAGGACCTTCGGCGACCGTCGCCACCTGCCCGAGTAGGACGGGCCGGTCACTTGCCTTCACCGGGATCGTGCGGAGGTCGTCCAGCACCTTCGCTGACTGTGGCCCGAGCCTGGCGATCACCCGCACCGGCCGTTCGATGTGGCCCTCTTCGGTGAACCCGCCCGAGGCGTTCAGGTTGTTCTCCTGAATCGCAATATCAACCTCCTGTATGGTGACCCCATACTCAAGCAGCTTCTCCGGGTTCACGAGCACCTGGTATTGTTTTCTGTCCCCACCCAGGACGATCACCTCGGCCACCCCTTGCTCCTTGAGTAGCCGGGGGCGGATCACCCAATCGGCTACCGTCCGCAGGTCCATACGCTGCTCCTCGGGCGTACGGAAAGTGGCGGCTTGCTGCCTGCCCTTGTAGACAAACGTCACATCGCGGCCCGAGCCGCCGCCGCCCCACGCCGGGTTCTCAACCGCCACCTTTTCCCACGTTTTCGGGTCGCGGCGGTCTTTCGGTCGCCACACGGCAACCGTTGGTATGCCGTTCTGCTCGATCCGCTCGGCCATCAGTCCCGTTCGGCCGACCGCCGCTAGCACCCCGCCGCTTGGCCCCTTCTGCCGGTACAGCCCGACATGCATGATCTGACCCATGATCGAACTCGGCGGCGTCATCACTGGGCGGATGCCCGGCGGCAGTGTGCCGCCGACGGCCGTGAGTCGCTCCTGCACGATCTGCCGCGCGTAGCGGACTTCCGTATTCCACCCAAACTCAACGTAGGTAACGACCAAACCTTGGCTCGATTGGCTTCGAACGGCCTGTACGCCGGGCGCGCCAAGGATGGCTGTTTCGATGGGCTGAGCGACCAGTGACTCGACCTCCTCCGGGGACAAGCCGGGGGATTCGGTCAACAAAACCACCCGTGGGCGGTCGAGGTCTGGGAACACATCGATAGGCATGGTCGTGGCTAGGAAACTGCCGTACGCCATCACAATCAAAGCGAGGAGCAGGACCAACCCTCGAAACTGGAGGGCCAGCCGGATGATGCCATTGAGCATATTCGCCTCCTGTTAGTGTTTGCCCATGTGTACGCTGCCGTCAGCGTGGATGTGGAACCCCTTCGGAGCGGTACCACTTTGAGACTTGACCATGCGGTTCAGCTGGGCGGCACCCGTCTGGATGACGTAAATGCCAGGCGGAACGCTGCCATCGTTGGCCACAACCACCTTCTGGCGATCGCGGTACACGACTTGAACCGGCTTACGGTCGAAGATGTCCCCATTCTGGCGAAAGACATAGGTGTCGGCTCCATCGCGAGCGACGGCATCAGAAGGCAGCACAAAGACGTTGTCGAGTTTCTCGACTCGAACCAAGAGTCGGACGCGTTGGCCAGGCCGAAATCGCCAAAGGGTCTGGGCATGAGCATCCGTCTCGACCGTTCGCGACTGGTTATCAAGCGGGATAAGGAACCGAAACGTGCGGCTCTCGGCGTCGATGGTATTAGCAATGTAAGTCACGCGAAACGTCTGACCGAGATTGCCCCACCCGTGGCCTGGTTCTTCCTCAAAATCGACCTCGACCGGCCACCCTTCCTTGACCACCCTTTCCAGCAGTATCGATTCGTCACGAAACGCTCGGCCCTCAACGGCCAGCATCTGGTGATTCGCCAGCAGGCAAAGCGTCTGCCCTGCTTGCACTTGTTGGCCTAGCTCGACTTTCAATTCCTCCACTTCGAACCCCGACTGGTCGGCGACAGAGCGCGCTAGCTGTTTTGCGGGAGAGGTGTTCTGATCCAAAATGCGGGCTAGGCTTGGGGCCGCGTCGTGTGCTGGCATTGGGTTAATTGAGGTAAGCGACTTTGAGACGAGTTCCGTCGGGCGATTCGGAACAAAAATAGGGATTTCACTGACAAACTTGCCTGCCGTCACTCCTTCGATCTGTTCGGGCGATACACCCCGATTCAGAAGTTCCTGCTTGTACGCTTTGACTGCCACTTCAAGTCGGGTGATTTGGTTGTCCACCTCAATAATCCGAGCCTCCGGTATAGCTCCGGAGGACTCCCTGAGCCGTTTGATTTGGATTTCGGCCAACTTGATATCCTGGGCACTCTTGAACAGGTCGGTCTGGGTTAAGTGCAACGACTCACTGAGGAGTTTCAGAGTGAAGAGTACCTCGCCGGGTCGAGCCGTGTTGCCCGCAATCTTGTGGATTCGACTCACGACGCCAGTCACCGGGGCGACAACACCTCGATCACTGTAGCCGGGTCGGTCAATTACCATACCAGGGACGGAGATTGTCTTCCAAAACACCTCAGGCTTGAGTGGCCCTGAAGTGATTCGGAGGTTCTTCTGAGCTTGGGTGGTAAGAAGTATTTTTTCAGATAGCCCAACTTCCGCCTTGTCAACAGCAGCGTCCGAATTCAGGGTAGTATCTTTGGTGACCGGGAAGAGGGTTGGCATCCAACGGTCTCGGGTCAAGTAACCACCCGATGCTGCACATGCGATTATCGCGAGTACAAAGCCGGCACGGATCGCGATGGTTGTCAATCGCAGGGGTGGCAAGCTGGAAGCCTCGGCCAATGCTGGCTGACGAGGCGCGCTGGGGATAGGCTCGTTCATGCCTGCTCCTTAAGTAGGTATGTGAGTGCCAGGATTATGTGCGTATCAGCGACTCCGGTGTTGGCATCCCAGAGGCGAGGGTGTCGTCGTGGCGATCAAATCGACCGGGTCGAAAGGTGCTAAAAGTGCTAGGTGCTAAATTGTTAGCGAGCAGTGCGAGAGGTATATTGGCGGCTGAACTGGAAAGATTGATTCTTGGTGAATTTGAGGGTGAGATACTACTCGGGTAGTGTAGATAGGAAGAAATACCGTACCAGGCAAAAGAGCGATGGTAGTGATTGGAGCTGGGTGGTTCCACTGGAGACTTGCTAAGACAGGCGAGGCAGCCGGGCAGGTGGGAGCATGATGGTGGGGTGTCGGGACAGCAGGATCTTGTGGATGGGGGTCGCCCGAAGGTTGAGTAGGACCATCATTCTGCGAGACGTGACGGTGAGAGCAACCCTCAGATTTGTGAGAGTGCGGAAATACAGCACTAGGGTGGATGGTCTTCGTCAGGTCAAGTAACGTACTGGGCGACTCACTGGCTGTACAAAAACAGTAACCAGGAGGCATAAGTAGTGGCAAACAAGCCAACAAAGTCAGTAATCGCCCAAAAGCAAGCAATTCCATCTCCAAACTACAGAATTACCTACTATTCAAACTAGCCATGCAGGATACTTTGGTCAATGACACTGCCAGCATTTCCAAGCATTTCTCCACGATTCAGTTAAAACCCAATGGTGCTTTCGAGAGTGGATGCTGCTCCTGAGCAGAGATTCTTTGTCAGGTAGCCTTAGTTCCACTCGCCCACGTACACTTGGTCGCGGTGGCAACTTATCCACGCACAGTTGGTCGCGGGGGTTGCGTACACTTGGTCGCGGGGTATGGGCCGCAAGTCCACGCAGGCGACGTACACTTGGTCGCTCAAACCTATATATACCTATATTCTTACCTATAGTGGATGGGCGGATATCGGTGGATTGCGGGGATATCGGGGATAACTCACTCTGCTGAGTTCGCGGTGGGGTTGGAAGTGGCATTCAGGAAGTGGGTTGGCAAGGGCGGAGTATCAATTCGGGCATATCGTGGCGGAAAGACCTCTTACAGAGGTGGAATGTGTCTTCGGGCTACTATCCTAGCAACTACATCGCTCCTCGCTTAAAGTCGGGTTCTCTGTGCGTTTTTGACCCTGGCCGGTGACAGACCTATGTCAGCCGATGAGGAGTTGGTCGGGTTTGCTGGCGATGGGTGGGGCACTTTGCTCGAGGGTGAGGCCACGTTCGTCGGCGGTGAAGCGGGCTTGGGGGTAGACGGCGTGGACGAGTTTGAGGATATCGAGGAAACGGCGGCGGAAGTCTCGGAGGCGGGCGTAGCCTTGGCCGAATTGGTCGTAGACGGCGGTCCAAGGAATGAATTGCGGTTCGCGGGCACTGACGCGATGCAGTCTTTGGGCAAGCCAGGTGTAGACATCCAATGCCAATGCTGATCCGGCTAAGGCTCCGACGGCGCGGCGGTCGAGGGGGACGGCGTGTCTCGCTAAACTCGCGTAGTATTCGGCGCTAAGGCGAACGGTTGAGGGCCAGAGCATGCGTTGGCCGGGTTCGGCGGGGTACCAAAGGTCGAAGGCACTGACGATCTGGGTGTTGACTTGGACGGCCCGTCCGCCTTCGACCATACCCATTCTGACAGTGGCGGAGGCGAGCCTAGAAAGTTGGTCTTTGAGATGTCGCAGGTGGGGGCCATTGATGGAGAGGCCCAAGGCTCGGGCGAAGGCAGTCATCGAATCCTCGACGTCGATGAGTGGTGAGCTGTTGCGGATGGCTTCTGTGGCGAGGTGGATGAGCACCAGCCTCGGCTTCTCGCCGTAGGGTAAGCCGAGTTTCACGAAGTCGCCAGTGGCGGGGTCATAGGCGGAGCCTGCTTCAATTCTCAATGTCGCCAAACCTTGGCGGCGTTCCCATTCTCGGGTGTCATCGCCGGGGTTGTTGTAGGGGATGCCGCACTGGCACTGCACGGTGTGGAGGAAGTCGATCTTCTCGGGGCGATGACTCAGGATGTCGGTGGCCGCATCAAGTCGTTTGCGTTGTGTCGGGGAGAGTTGCAAGCGGCTTGGGGTATCGGTCATGGGACGTAGCCGTGGGTTTTGAGCCAAGGCTCGAGGGCTTCTTCGAGGATCTCCTGCAAGGTGTTCGGGGTTGTGCCACTGAGTTGTCTTTCCAGGGAAGCCCGTTTCAAAGCGGTGGCAAAGTCGGCACGGATGCGAGTCGTCAGTGGAGCGCGGGATTGAGCTGGTTGGGCTTTCTCGACGATGACGGGTGGCTCGGGTTTCGAGGTCACACCTCCGAAGACGAACTGCTTTTCGAGGGCGGGGTCGACGACTGGGGCGATCGGTTTGAGTCCTTCGACGAGTGGTCTGCGTTCTGACATGGTCCCTCCTATGCGGGCTGTTTTGTCGCGTGGCGACGGGGTTTCTTGCGTCCCACGGCGTTGGGCAGCACCTCGCGGAAGAGTGCTTCCGTTTCGAGTGCAGCGTCTTTGCCACGTGATCCCATCCGCCAGACGACAGTGCCTTGCCCAGGGGCATCGGCGTAGATTTGCTTCAAGGTCATCGCGGTCTTGGCGAGTGGCAAACCGAGCGATGCGGCGGCGTCTTTCATGTCTTGGGTGAGTCGGTAGTTCTTGCCAATCATGCTGAGGATGATAATTGCGTCGGGCTTCCCTTGGCGGATATCGCGGGATTGCATGAGTACGGAAGTCGCTTGAGCCAATGCTCGCACCTCGAGCATGGAGGCCTTGCAGGGCACCAGAGCCAAGTCTGCTCGCAGGAGCAATGCCCGGCTCGTCTCGGTATTGGAGCCAGGACCATCGGCAATGACGAAGTCGGCTTCTTGGGCGAGTTGTGGGAGTGAATCGAGGATGGCAGACGGGTCAGCGAGCCGCACGGTGCGAATTTCGGGGGCGGCTTCGGCAAGCCATTCACTCGACGACTGCTGGGCATCGCAATCAGCGAGTATGACCGAATGCCCCTGCTCGGCGAGCCAGGTGGCGAGATGGACGGAGATCGAGGTCTTCCCGACCCCGCCTTTGGAATTGGCGAGCACAATGATCATGCCGCCGACATTGCCATGTCGCTGGATTGCTGGCAAGCCGTTTGTGCAGCTTGCAGGCAAGTTGTCTGGGTGTGTGGCCAACATGTCACACGGCTGGCTTGCCTTCCTGCTGGCTGTCTGGTTGTACGGCTTGCAGGCTGACATGCTGGCTAACCGTGACGCTGGGTTGTCACCATGTCATCATGCTGGCAAGCTGTCTTGCTGGCCTGTCGGCTGGCCGTCAGGCTGTCTTGAGAGCCGATTTCGCGGCGAAATTCTTCCTCAACAAAGTTGAGGGAAGACGTCTGTACCACATTCTTATTTAGCTTGGTGCAACTCAGTTGGTCGCCTAACTCGCAGAATGACGCAGGTTTTCATGTTCCGCAAATCCCAAAATCTCGTGGGAAATCGACGTCCGAAAGAGGCATGTAGAGATGAGGCCACTGCGTCAGGATCGTGCTTCGACTCCATGTGAGGACAAGCTTGGCACGATTTTCGCTCTCGCTGGCCGCGACTATTTTTCCAACAGGCACGCGAGGAGGGCTTGATCATGTTACGCATCGTCTCGACCCAATCAGCCGCACAAGCCAAGAGCTATTACAGCCAATCCGATTATTACACCGCTGACCAAGAATTGCCAGGTCTCTGGCGAGGCAAGGGTGCGGATCGTTTGGGACTTGCAGGAACTGTCGAGAAAACTCAGTTCGAGGCCTTGTGTGATAACCGTCATCCCACATCAGGCGAGTCGATCACTCTGGCTACGAGAGCGAATCGCACCGTGGGCTATGATTTTAACTTTCACGCTCCGAAGTCGCTCTCGCTCTATCACGCCATGACCAATGACGCGCAGTTGCTCGCTGCCTTCCAAGACTCTGTTGACGAGACCATGTCGCTGATCGAAGCCGATATGCAGACTCGTGTCCGCAAAGGCAAGCAGGATACCGAACGCACCACAGGTGAGATGCTCTGGTCGCGTTTCGATCACTTCACTGCAAGGCCCATGGATGGTGTTCCCGATCCGCATTTGCACAGCCATTGTTTCGTGCAGAACATGACTTTTGATCCCGTTGAGAACTCATGGAAGGCTGGGCAGTTTCGCAACCTGAAACGCGATGCTCCGTTCTATCAGGCCGTGTTCCACTCGAAGCTCACCGCGAAGTTACGCGATCTGGGACTGCCACTGGAGAAGATGAAAGAAGGTTGGGAGATTCAAGGCTTCTCGAAAAAGACGCTCGCGGATTTCTCACGCCGCACGGCTCAGATTGAAGCCTTGGCCGAAGAAAAAGGCATCACCAATCCCGATGAAAAGGCTGAATTGGGTGCGAAGACCCGTCAAAGCAAAGCCAAGAACCTGAGTATGCAGGAACTGCGTGGACTCTGGAAAGAACGACTCGACGAGGACGCACAAGAGACCATTCAGAGGCTTCGAGGTAGTCCTCACGTCGAGTCCCAAGTCGAGCCTTCGCCTCTGGCTGCGCGTGGGCTGCCTGCGAAGATGTCGCTCGCTTACGGCTGTCAGCATGTCTTTGAGCGGAACTCCGTCGTCTCTGAGCGTCGCTTGCTCGCTGAGATGCTCAATGCGGGGCTTGGGAGGTTTAGTCTCGATGAAGCCCAAGCAGCAATACGCGATTCGGATGTAATTGTGCGCGAATATGAAGGGCAAAGACTCGCCACCACGCGGGAAGTCCTGGCCGAGGAACGCCAGTTGATTGACTTCGCACGCGATGGTCGAGGGAAGGCAACTCCGTTGGGCCAGATAAACGACACGATTCGCAGGGACTGGTTGAATGAAGGTCAACGCGCGGCCATCCACCACCTCACCCACTCGAAGGATCGCGTGATGATGGTGCGAGGCTCGGCAGGTGTCGGCAAGACAACGATGATGCAAGAAGCTGTCGAGGCCATTAAACGCGGTGGGCATCGTGTCGTGACACTCGCTCCGTCGGCAGATGCCAGTCGAGGTGTGCTCCGCCAGGAAGGTTTTGCAAATGCCGACACGGTGGCTCGCTTCCTTGTGGATCGTGAGATGCAACGCGAAGCCACAGGCCAAGTACTCTGGATCGATGAAGCGGGTTTGTTGGGCACACAGACGATGAAGCAAGTCTTCCAAGTGGCCAAAGAGCTGGAGTGCCGCGTCATTCTCTCTGGCGATGCACGTCAGCATGGCTCGGTGGCTCGCGGTGCGGTGCTCAAAATCCTGGAAACTCAGGCAGGGCTACCCGTGGCCGAGGTCAAAGAGATCCAGCGCCAGAAGGGGGATTACAAGGCCGCGGTGGAGTTACTCGCAGGCGGGCACACAGGCGCAGGGTTTGACAAGCTCGATCAACTGGGCTGGGTTCAAGAAGTATCCCCTGAGGAGCGAGATCAGCGTTTGGCGACGGATTACGTCACGAGTCTGAAGCAGGGCAAATCGGTACTCGTGGTCTCGCCGACGCATGCCGAGGGTGCGGCCATCACCTCCAGTATCCGTGAGACGCTGCGAAGCGAGGCACAGCTTACGGGCGACGATCATGCCTTCAGGCGACTGGTGCGAGTCGATCTGACGGAGGCTGAGCGAGGGAGTGCTGACAAGTATCAAGTCGGGGACATTTTGCAGTTTCAGCAGAACGCCAAAGGTTTCACAAAAGGCGAGCGGTTGGTCGTCGCAGAGACAACAAAACTGCCACTGGATCAGGCCCAGCGCTTCCAGGTCTATCGCCCGCAAGCGATTCCGCTCGCGGTGGGTGACAGGGTTCGGGTGACCTTGGGAGGCACGACCAGGGATGGCCATAGGCTCGAGAACGGCAGTTTGTATTCCGTGGCGGGGTTCACGAAGCGGGGTGATGTTCGCCTCGCCAACGGCTGGACCGTCGATAAGGACTTTGGTCATCTCACGCATGGGTATGTGACCACATCCCATGCCGCACAGGGCAAGACGGTGGATCGGGTCTTGATTGGCCAATCGAGCCAGTCTTGGGGTGCAGCGTCACGCGAGCAGTTCTACGTCTCCGCGTCGCGGGGTCGCCATCAGGTCGTCGTCTACACCGATGACAAGGATTCGCTGCGGGATGCTATTCAGCAGACCGATCCGCGTTTGTCGGCCAGTGAACTCGTGGCCCGCACGCGGCTCGATCGTGCCCGACGGCAGAAACCTCGCGAACGCGTGAAAGCCAAGAGCCGTGAGGTGGAAAAGACGAGAACATACCGTGACCCTCGGGAGATGCTCCGTGAGTGAAACATTTCAATTGCATGATCGGATCCAAAGCCGCCGCCCTTCGGTACTCCCAGTCCCTGAGGATACCGATGCGTGCGACGATCTGGCCTCCTATGGCCTTCTGCGTGGGAACAAAGAGCGGAGCTTGATGCTCAATTTCCGCTTGCTCGATGGGACTCAAGATGCCTTCCCGCTCACACTCCTCGAGCGGATTCTCTACGATCCGTCGTTCGGGATCACGCTTCGCTTTGTGGGGGTGTTGGTCCTGATCGAGGGTGTGAATCTGGCCATGCAGCCGCCGTCGAGTGTGGGCTTACTCGACGGCTTGCATCGGCATCGTGTGCCGTGGATCGCAGAAGTCGATGCTCTCCACAATGCGGCCAAGCCCCAAGCGGGCATCGTGGTGACCAAGATCCGCATTCAGACGGTGTACTGACGAAGATTCGCGGGCTTCTCGAAAATCATGAGCGTGTCGTGCAGTCCTGGGATGAAGCTCGACTTGTAGACCTTGCGACTGCTGCTCGCTCCGTGGGAGAAGCGGATGATGTCCGTGCAATGCTGGCGAAGCCCTGCGGCAAATGCCAAGCGTTTGGTTTCGTAGGTGAGGGGGACATACCCGGCCTCGGCGTCACAGTAGTCGCCCATCAAAATCGCCAGCTTGCCGTCGGGTTTCAACGCTCGGGCGGCATTCTTCACGAACTGGCCATAGCGTTTCAAGAAATGCTCAAGAGTAGGCGAACGGGAGAGATCTTTGGGGGTATCGGCGTAGAGTTTCATCCGCCAATAGGCTGGATGTGCCCAAATGAAATCGAACATCTCGACAGCGGTGAACTCGTTGGGGTCACAGGCGTCGAAGCCTTGGTGGATATCAAACGAGACACAGGGGATACCAAGTTCGGCACAGACATCGGCACACGTGCCACTGCCGGCCATCGGGTCCATGGTCATGGTGGGGCGAAAGTAGAGTAAGACGTCACGGATCAGGTTGCCGCCACAATTACCAGGCCACTGGCGTGAACCATACTCGCCCGCGCGGTGGAAGTGATAAAGGCTCGTCAGATGAGGCACGGGACTGGCATTCTTAGGAGCCACAGGCAAGCGAGCATACTGGGGCTGCGAGCGCTCCTCGGTGCGTTGTGCGAAGACTTGCAGGCGGCGTACGTAAAAGGGATTGGCAGGGGATGCGTGGGACATGATGAGACTCCTCAAAGGGTTTGAAATGGGGTGAAGCTCGTGATTTTCTCGATGCGATCTTGCAGGAATGCGACTTGAGCAGGTGTAAAGGACGGGTCATCGCTGTCCATGATGTCACCGAGTAACTGGTCCAAGATGTCACCCACGGGGTGGAACTCACAACCCAAGTCGTAAGCCTCTTGCAGTGCGGCCGCGATGGCACGAACCGTGACGGTGTAGACACCCAGTTTTTCGAATCGCGTGGGGGTGAGCGTGTAAAGATTGAGATGCTTTTGGGCAATGTGTTCGAGGGTTGTCATTTCAGAGTCTCCTTTCGTCGATTTGTTCGTGGTTGAGTTCGTTGACATAGTGTCGGCAAGCTTGAGCGAAGGCGATGTGGAAGTCCTGGCCGGTGGAGTCACACCAGTGCATGGCATCGGCGATCAGGTCCACGAGGTTGGTCATGGTGTCATCACTGTCTGCATAACCCAGCAAAGTGAGTTCCAATCGGCTCGCTCGGGAGTGAATACGTTCGCTCATGGCTCGCTCCCCAGGGGAGTGTCGAGGTCACCACCATAGACTCTCCAAGAGAAGTCTCGGGTATCGACGACGACTAACCCCGAATCCCCAGGACTTGCCGCTTCGAGTATTTCAGGACGTTGCAAATCGGCGTGTGTGAAGCTGTTGGACCGGACTCCGAGACTGAGGTTGCCCTCAATACGCTCGTGGCAAATCCCGATGAACCGTGCGGTCGCATAGAACGCATCCCCCGAACGGCCTCGCATCCGGGTTGTCAGGAGTTGCAGCCAGTCTGGGATGTCCTCTCCGTGCCAGTGCAAGTAGACGGTGGGCGAAATCACCCGGTCATCGAAAAAGAGTAGGCAAGCGCGGTCACCCATGGGGATTCTCCTTGTTGTTGGTGGATGTGTTGTGGCAGAGTGGATTGGCGGAGGATGAGATCGACATGATGAGCCTCCTCAAATCCAGTTCGTGAACGTGGAGGGCGCGAAATCTTTCATGCGTTCTTGAAGGAAATCGATGTGTCGAGGCGTAAAAACTGGGTCAACGCAGCGATCCACGATGTCCATGAGGTGATTTAAGATTTCACCGACTTGGGTGGACTCCGAACCCGAATCGTACGCGTCTTGCAGTGCTCTGGAGATCGCTCGAACACTGACGGTATAGACACCGAGCTGTTCGAATCGCGTGGGGGTGAGCGTGTGAATATTGAGATGCTTTTGGGCGATGTGATCGAGAGATGTCATTTTAGAGGTTCCTTTCTTCAAAATGTTGATGCGTTTCAATGGCTTCGCGGAGGAGTGTCTCGTAGCGATCGCCTCGCCACGAGTTTTCCCCAAAGGCGACATTGTTCAGGGCGAGTTTTTCGAGGTGAATGACCGCGACATGGTTGGCCTTCTCAAAGACGATCCCGAGCATTCGGCCTTCGTCTTCGTCGCAGAAGAGAATCGCATGGAAGGGAGCACCTGAGATGCCATTGCGGTGATATGCGATGGTGTCGAAGTGAAGTTTCATGGCGAAATCCTTTCTCAGTGGTTGATCACATCGCGGAGTTCCTCGAACTCGCGTTCCAAGTCGAAGAGGTCTTGGTCGAACTCGTCGTCGAGCAGGAAGGGATGGTTTTCGATGAGGGCTTGGAGGTGATCGAGTTGTGCGTAAACGGGTGAGGTTTCGAAGTGCATGGGAAGATTCCTTTCTGTGGAAGTGGGGGCGAAGACCATCTCCGCCCCGAGGTGAGGATTACTCGTTCGTGGGCGGCAAGAGGATGACGCGGCCATCAAGCGGCACGGCTTCGAGTTGCAACACGAAACCCTTGCCATTTTTGTTCGCCCAGACGACTCCGACGCGATTCCAGAAACTCTTGCCATCGTTAGATTCACGCACGGTGTGGGCAATGAACGCAGGGTGTTTTTTCGAGTGATCGACTTTGGCTTGTTCTGACATGGGATGGTTCTCCTTAGTTGGTTTTTCGACCCCAGAACATTTCCGGAGCCTGACAGCACGACTTTCGAACCAAAACACGGGGAGCAAGGCGTTCGTGCCAGCCGAAAATTGGGGGCAACCTTCAGGGGGAGCCGATTTTCTGCTGGCAGGACCACGGGGTTTGCGTTCACCGTGCCTGTCAGACAGTCTCCGCGAAAGGTCTGTGTCGCCAATCCACACGATGAGACCGTCACTCGGACGCCAAAAGTCCTTGAAGAATGAAACACCTTTTCTCCATGCCCAAGAGAGAAAAAGTGAAGGATGGCTGGTTTTCGGAATCCAAGCAGAGTGGATGCTGCCAATGACTGGGAAAAGGGAGAAGTGAACCACGGGACTCCATGAGACTGGCCCGCGATTTGGCTACTGAGCCATCACGACGAGCGGACATCGGGGAGTGGTTTCGTGCCACCTGCGAAAGGCTTCACGGTAGCCACAGAATCACCCTCGCCACTCGGATCCATACGACGGGTTAGAAGCATCACGCCTGACTGAGGATGGCTTGGTAGGTGAATGGGCTGGGATTGCTTGTGCTATGTGCGTTGTGGCTCGGACGGGTTTTGACAGGTGGAAACAGTCTTCCTGCTGGGTTTTGCCGTCGCCATCGGAGTGTGTCTTTCGCGGGGGTATACCAGTGCAACGCCCCCCCGCGAAAGCTCCTCCGATGGCGGGCTGTCAGGACTCTTGGCCCGTTTGCTAGAGCCGGAGGAGGCGTCGGAGCGGGCGGTGGTGGAATGGCCTTGGCGTTGAGTGGCTACCGGCGGCGGGATTGTTTGGCTTCCAGGCCACGGGCTTGGCGTTCCATGCCTGCGAGTTCTTCGAAGAAGTTTGCGGCCTCTTGGTGACCACGGGCTTCGTGGCCGAGTGTCATTTGTTGTGTCCAAACGCCTTCGGCAGGACGGCGTCGCCATTCAGCTTCATGCAAGAGGTCCAGGACATCGGCACACGGGGCTTCGTCGAATTGAATCACCATCTGGCGGTATTTGTTGTTACGGCCCAGCCGCATTTTCGGGCCAGTGTTGCTCGTCGAAAGGTTGATTGAGTTCTCCCACTGCGGTCCACTTGCCCAGGTCTTCGCTGGCTTTTCGGTAGCCTCGGCGGGAAGGCTTTCGGCAGGGGAGGCGGCTGGGGTGGTAGCGATTTGAGCGGCTCGCACTGGCTCCGCTACCAAGGTTACGGTTTCGGCAGGCGTGGGCAGCACGGCTTCTTCGGTGGCAGCCACGGCAGCGGCGGTTTTCTTTTTACGGGGCACACATCCTCTCAAAATCTGTTGTCGGTCAGTGACCGTTAAACGACTTCGGCTGACCTGTCAACTCTCTCGGTTGTTGCTTGCAACTTCCTCTGCCTTGCGCTAAGCAGTCGCGTCTTTCACTTTCTCTGTCGGTCCGATGATCCCCAAGCGCCGTTCTCAGCAACCGACTCTGCCGGGCTTTGCGACCGACTTTCAGGATGTGCCCGATCAACAGCCACCCACAGAGCCTCATGACCCAGTACCTCACGATCACACTCGGCCTGATCGAAGCCCAACCGCTGCTACACCACCGATTGCAAGAGACACGACAACTCCTGAGCACACTGCACCGCCTGGGGCAGGAACTGAAAGCGAGCCATCTGGGCTGGGTCCACCAGCTTCGCGAGCAACACCCGGAGGAGGATCTGCGGCAGATTCGCCCTCAAGCTCTGGAACTGGCCATCGCGGAACTCGAAGAGCGTCTTTCGTCGAGCGAGTTTCTGCAACAACTCCACGACTAAACCACCCCCGATATGCGCGGAGCCTCTTCGATCCACCGCCAGAGAGCGAAGCAGAGCCCGAGGAGGCTCCCCAGGCTGATGCGCCGAGGTTTGCACCAGTTACATCACGATTGGTCACACGCAGGCCAACGCTTTTTGATGTTGTCCCACCGAAGGTCACCACGATTTCCGAGCCTGAACTCGCCGCCATGACGCCTGCTGTGGCGGTGGCTCCTGAGTTGGCGAGTGGTGAGAAGAGCAAAGCCCGCGATCTGTTGGCCGCGATCCGCACCTTGCAAACCATCGAACAGGAGAAACGTCACGCGACGGCCGAAGAACAGACAATCCTCGCCAAGTTTCCAGGCTTCGGGCCGTTGGCTTTGCGAATATTTCCCGATCCGGTCACGGGTAAATACCTCGATGCCACTTGGCAAAACTTGGGGCAAGAACTGCAATCGCTCCTGACACCTGAGGAGTATTCGAGCGCCAAACGGACCACTTTCACAGCCTTCTACACTTCACCCGTAGTCATCCGTGGCATCTATGAAGCCCTCAGGCGGTTGGGTGTGCCTGAGGATGCCCAAGTGGCTGAGCCAGGATGTGGCACGGGAAACTTTTTGGCTCTCGCCTCGCCCTCGATGCGTTTCACGGGCATCGAACTCGATGGTGTCTCAGGCCGAATCGCCAAGGCTCGACATCCCCAGCATGACATTCGCATCGAAGATTTTCGGGTTACAAAGTTACCACCTGATTTGGATGCCGTCGTCGGCAATGTGCCGTTCGCTGATGTGCGGTATGAGTATCAAGGCCAGAAACTCGCCCTCCATGATTACTTCCTCGCTAAGTCACTCGATAGCCTCGCTCCTGGTGGGATTCTGGCCGTTGTCTCGACGCATTACACACTCGACAAACAGAATACCGCTGCCCGTGAAGCTCTGGCTGCGAAAGCCGATTTTCTGGGGGCCATTCGCTTGCCCTCGGATGCGTTCAAGACGGAAGGTACAGCAGTCGTCACCGATATTCTGTTCCTCCAGAAACGTTCCCCTGGCCAAGCGGCTCATCACGCCGATCCTCACTGGC
The DNA here is from genome assembly GCA_051659845.1 of Fimbriiglobus sp. Lineage (GTDB taxonomy): Bacteria > Planctomycetota > Planctomycetia > Gemmatales > Gemmataceae > Fimbriiglobus. Next base: position 136,208 of record JBOFPH010000059.1, read on the forward strand.
TCAAGAGCGAACCCGTGGAAATCGAAGGTGGCAAGGTGGCAATCAACAGCTACTTTGTCCGGCATCCTGAGATGGTGCTGGGGTCATGGAGTCGCCGTGATACGCTCTATGGCGACGGCTACAGTGTCAAATCCACGGGTCACCTGGCTGAGCAGTTGCAACGTGCGGTTACTCATCTCCCGCTCTTGCGCACACGAGTTCGAACCCAATCAAAACCCACCTCTTTCACTCCGCCCGAGGCGTCAGCCCACGGTACGGAAGGTAGTTTCGTCGTTGCCCCCGATGGCCGCATTCGCCAGCAGGTGAGCGGCCAACTCTTGCCCGTCGTTTACGGTGGCACAGAACTCCATGCCCATGGGTCACTCGTGGGCCGACGGCTTGCGGGGCTACTAGGCTTGCGCGATCAGGCACGCCGGGTTTTACAGTCCCAGAACGAAGGCTGGCCCGAAGCCAGCCGCGACGAGGCAAGAAAAGCTCTGAACCGGGAGTATGACCAGTTTGTGGCCACCTACGGGCCGATCAACAAGACGACGTTTTCGGAGACTCGCGACGGTGCGGTGATTCGAAGGATGCCCAACCTGGTCAAGTTCCGTGAAGACCCTGATGCCATGCTCGTCATGGCCCTTGAAGAGTACGACGAGACGACAGGCCAAGTGGACAAAGCCCCCATTCTCATGCACGATGTCGTCGGCAGGACGCCCGCGATCACCCATGTCTCTTCGGCCAGTGATGGCTTGCTCGCGTCCCTCGATCAAAAGGGATGTATCGATCTTCCCTTCATTGCAGGGCTTTATGGTCACAGTGAATCGCGTGTCATCCAAGAACTCGGGGACTTGATCTATCAGAATCCCCAGTCGAAACTCTGGGAGACAGCAGATGCCTATCTCTCGGGTAATGTCCGCCAAAAACTCCGTGAAGCCGAAGCCGCTGGGCCCGGCTTCGCTCGCAATGTCTCTGCCCTCCAAGCGGTTCAGCCCGAGGATGTGCTGCCTGGCGACATCGACGCCAATCTCGGCTCGCCTTGGATTCCTGCAAGCGATGTACTCGCCTTCGCAGCGGACGTGTTTCGTGTCCCCGAGGATTCTGTGACACTCGCTCATCTGCCCAAAGACGCACTTTGGAGTGTCGAACCCAACTGGAAGGCTCTGCAATCGGTAGCAGCTACCACCGAGTTCGGCACCGATCGCGTGACTGGTTTTCAACTCCTCGAACTCGCACTCAACATGAAAACCCCAGCGATCTACGACACCATCAACACGGGAGAGAGCGAACAGCGGGTCTTGAACTCGGAAGCCACCCTTGCGGCCCGTGAAAAACAAAAAATCATCAAGGAGCGATTTCGGACCTGGGTGTTCCAAGACCCCGAGCGGAGTGAGCGGTTGGTGCGGACCTACAACGACACTTATAACGCGCTCCGGCCTCGACTCTTCGACGGCTCGCATCTAGCCTTCCCAGGCTTGGCCCAGGGGATCACATTGCGGCCTCATTAGACGAATGCCGTCTGGCGTGGCATGTCAGGCGGTAACACGCTCTTGGCTCACTGCGTCGGGGCGGGCAAGACGTTTACGATGGCTGCCACGGGCATGAAGATGAAACAAGCGGGCCTGATCCGCAAGCCGATGTATGTGGTCCCGAATCATCTCCTCGAACAGTTTGGCCGGGAGTTTTTGCAGCTTTACCCCAATGCCAAACTCCTGATCGCCGACAAGGAAGACTTCACTCGTGACAAACGCAAGTTTCTCACGGCCAAGATGGCCTCGGGAGACTGGGACGGCATCATCGTCACCCATTCGAGCTTCGAGCGGATCGGCCTCTCGGAAGCCTACCAAGCGAAGTTCCTGCGCGAACAAATCGCCGAGTATGATCAATTGCTCGTGGATCGAGCCAAGCGGACACCGTCGAAAGCCCAGCGCAACATCTTGAAAACCCTGGAGAAGCAAAAAGCTCGCCAGGAAGCCAAACTCCAGGAACTCTTGGCCGCCGAGAAAAAAGATGACGGCCTGACCTTCGAAGACTTGGGCGTCGATCAACTCTTCGTCGATGAAAGCCATCTGCACAAGAACCTGGAGACCGCCACCAAACTCGACCGTGTGGCAGGGATTCAAACTGGTGGCAGCGAACGGGCCTTCGATCTCTACATGAAATGCCGCTACCTCGATGAACGCCATCCTGGTCATGGTGTCATCTTCGCCACGGGCACACCGGTCAGTAACACCATGGTGGAGCTGTTTACCCTGAGCCGTTACCTCGATCCAACGGGGTTACATTCACGCGGCATCGATCACTTCGATGCCTGGGCCGCGACATTCGGTGAAGTCGTCGATGCCATGGAAATTTCTCCCGATGGCAGTTCGCTCAGACCCCGCAGCCGATTTGCCAAGTTCGTGAATCTCCCCGAACTCCAGCAACTGTTTCGATCCTTTGCCGATGTCCAAACCGCAGAAATGCTCGATCTCCCTCGCCCCAAACTCCGAGGCGGTAAGGCCGAAATCGTCGCCTGTCCCATGTCCGCAAGTCAGGCCGAAATCCAAGAATCCTTGGTAGCCCGCTATGAGCGCATCCGCTCCCAAAAAGTTGATCCCCGCGAAGACAATGCCCTGGCCATCACCACCGATGGGCGAAAACTTGCTCTCGATCCTCGCTTGATCTCGGCGACGGCCTCGGATGCACGTGACTCCAAACTCAATGCCCTGGTGGCCAATGTGCATCGCATCTGGCAAGAATCAGCCGCTAAGAAGGGTACCCAGCTCATCTTCAGTGACCTGGGTGTGCAGCCCACCCCTTGGGGCTTTTCGGTCTATGACGACATCCTGCATAAACTCGAAGTCCTGGGCATCCCACGCGGGCAAATGGCCGTCATGGGCGAGGCGGAGAGTGACGCCAAGAAACAGGCCCTCTTTGAGAAGGTGAGGACAGGGACAGTCCGAATCTTGCTCGGTAGCACTCAAAAGATGGGAGCAGGCACGAATGTACAAAAGCGACTCGTGGCTTTGCATCACCTCGATGCACCTTGGAAGCCAGCCGAAGTCGAGCAGCGCGAAGGACGTATTCTTCGCCAGGGGAACTCGAACCCCGAGGTTGAGATTTATCGGTACGTAACCGAGCGAAGTTTCGATAGCTACCTCTGGCAGACGCTACAAACCAAGGCCAAGTTCATCAGCCAACTCATGAAAGGGGAGACGGGTATTCGTCGCGCCGAAGATGTGGGAAGTCAGGAGATGAGCTTTGCGGAGGTCAAAGCCATCGCCTCGGGCAACCCCGCTGTGCTCACACTCGCGGAAGCCGAAGCCGAAATCCAAAAGCTCTCAATCCTCCGACGAAACCATGCCGATGAGCAGTTCCTGGCCCGCAGGCAAGTTCGCGATCTCCCTCAGAGAATCACCCGACTCGAACAGCGGTTTCATGCTTACACCACCGACCTGGCCACCCTGAAGCAGCACGAACATGACCCGCTGATCGTGAAGGGCGTATCTGTTCGTCCCGATCAGGTCATGGGGACTCTGGGAGCGGTCCTCGACAAGATCCCAGAAGATGTCTCCGGCACGCAACGATTTCCCTTGGGCAGATTCCAAGGGCTTTCCTTTGCTCTGGAAAAGCATCCGGCTGGTGCTGCTGAAGTGATCCTCTCAGGTGCCAGTGAGCTATCGACTGGGTTAAACCAAGATTCCCAAGGCCCCCGCGCCGTCCTCAATGCCCTTCAACGCCTGACCCATTCCTTCCTCGATCGACGTGAGGAAACAGAGGCCGACATTGTCATTGCCAAGAATCAACACCGCGATTTCGAAGCCCGGCTCGGCCAAGGCTTTGCCCATTCGGAACGGCTCGAAACACTCACGAAACTGCGCGATCAACTGCAAGCTGCGTTAGCCGCTCCGCGCGGACTTCCCGAAGACGAGGAGGAAGCGAATGCCGCGTTGGTGAACGATATCTCAGGCCAGTTGCAAGACTGGCTCTCAGGGAAACGCAAGGCTGACCCCACTTGGGCCACACGAACTCAGTCTGCTTCAGTATCAGCACAGGCGGGACGTCGATAACGAGCACGGTGTTGCTTTGAGGTCACAGGGTTTGGCCTGATTTGTGCTTCTGACTCGGGCAAAATGAGAGGGAGGGGATGATGGGCTGGTGGAGACGCTGGAATGCGAAGGTGGTTGAGGCGATTTGTCTTTCAGACTGCGATGCGATCGAGGACTTGCATCGTCGTGGGGTGAGTCTGCGGGCCACGACGAAATCGGGCGAAACCTACCTGCACCGCGCGGCCGTGATACGCTCGAATCGATCGGGTGAGATGGCCGAGACGTTGATTCGCTTCGGTGCCGAGGTCAACACTTCCACGAAGTATCGCTTTCGCCCCCTGCACACGGCTGTCATCGCGTGCAATCTTGCCGTGGTGGAAGTGCTTTTGAATCACAATGCAGACATCCACGCCAAGAGCCGATTCGGCTTCACGGCACTCCACTACGCAGTCAGCCAAGAGCAACGCACAATCGCGGAGCTACTTCTGAAACATGGAGCGAACCCACACCTGATGACCGAAGTGGGCGACACAGCCTTCTGCATCGCCGAACGCAATCCTGCTGGCGAGATCGCCGAACTCCTCCGTTTCCCGTCTTCCTCCAAGTCCAATGGCAATGAGCGTACTCGAGTCTTCCTCCCCGTCCACAAGACCCACGTCTTTCATTAACGCCCCCGAGCGAAGGATTTCCCCATGACCCCCAATCTCCAACAAATCGCCAACCAGACCCAAGAATTCGCCAAGCACACGAAAGATCATCGCCTCGGGCTTGTCTTCCAAACCGTGTCGATGGTGTCCATGGCGGTCCTCGGCGTCGGGGCTGCCGTGCACTTGTTGCGTGAGATGCTTCGCAACCCACGGCATCATGACCCTCATCACGACAACCACGACAGATACCCCGCACACAGCCATTCTCACGCCCACGAACAGCCGCAGAATGATTACCACGAAGATCATGGCTCGATGACACGCCACGCTCGTCACCGTTCCCAGCATCATGGGCACGGCCGCGGAGGTTGATTCCCTCAGCACCTTTCACGCATTTGGAAGCGTTAATGACGACTACAGAAACAGCATGACACTGCAGCGATTTTCTGGCATCAACGCGATACGATGCCGAATCATGTTTGGGTCAGCAGTGGTGGGTGACCGTTTCTCACGGTAAACCAAAATGGTGAGGAGATGCAGGAGGGACTCGGAAATGGCAGCTAAGAAACCCAAGAAGCCTGACGCTTTCTCGACCTTGCTTGTGGATGTAAAAGGGCGTATCCAAGCCGCCCAAACACGGGCAATCCTGGCGGTCAATTCGGAGTTGGTCCTGCTCTACTGGGACATAGGCCGCATCATCGACCAGCGACAACAAAGCGAAGGCTGGGGCACTGCGGTCATCCCTAGACTGGCCGCCGAACTCAAGAATGAACTGCCGGAATTGAAAGGTTTTTCGGAGCGAAATATCGACTTGATGGTTCGGTTCTACCGCGAGTATGCGAGTCTCGCCCCAATTTCGCAACCACCTGTTGCGAAAATCGGTGATCCCCAAAAGGCTCCAAAATTACCGCAATCACAAGCCGCTTCAATTTCGCCACAAGCGGTTGCGAAATTGCCCGAATCGACATTCTGGTCCGTGTCATGGGCTCACCATGTCATCTTGATGCAGAAGGTTAAAGACCTGACGGCTCGGCAGTGGTACATGGAGCAAACGATCACCAACGGCTGGAGCCGAAACGTGCTCGCCCTCCAGATCGATGCTCAGGCCCACGTTCGTCAAGGCAAAGCACTCTCGAACTTCGCGGCGGTACTCCCAGCACCACAGTCGGACCTCGTGCAACAAACCCTGAAAGACCCTTACATTTTCGACTTCCTGACGATGACTGAACCCTTTCAGGAACGTGAACTCGAAACGGAGTTGGTTCGCCAATTGGAAAAATTCCTGCTCGAACTCGGCCAGGGTTTTGCATTCGTGGGTCGGCAGTATCGGCTCGATGTCGGCGACGAGGACTTTTACATCGACTTGCTCTTCTACCACTTGCGATTGAGGGCATTCGTGGTCATCGACTTGAAGAAGGGGAAGTTCAAACCAGAATACGCGGGCAAGCTGAACTTCTACTGCAATGTGGTCAACGACAAGCTGAAGCACCCCAGCGACGCCCCAACCATTGGCCTCATTCTGTGCCAAACGCACGACAAACTCCAAGCCGATTACAGCTTCGCCGGCATCGACAAACCGATCGGCATTTCCACCTACGAACTGACCCGAGCTTTACCGAAGAGTGTCCAATCCTCCTTGCCAACTGTCGAAGAAATCGAAGCGAAACTGCAAGAACTGGATACCGCCAAGACGCCAAAACCGAAGAAGAAACGCAGTCCAAAATGAGGCTGAGGAGACGAGCAGGCCATCAGGATGTTACCCACAGTCGGCTACGCTCGCAGACTGTATCGCTGCTCGCCGCGTATGGATAACATCAGAACTGCAAAATGCCCGACTCATGATGAGGCAGAGCTTGAGTGGACCATTGCCGCAAGTGAGTGATCGGGATCATGCGTCAATCTCCACGGGGACATTGATGTGGAGTTTCCAAGCCTGATTTTGTTCCGTCAATTCCCTCAATTCGGGGACAATCGGTTCAGCAGCGGGATTCAAGGCTTTGAAGGATTTGGCTTGGGCTGCGAAAGGCCGTAAGGCACGGGCTTGACGCTCGTGACCGAAGTGCTCCAACAGGAACCCCACACGTCTCACCGTAGAATTCTCATAGAACTCCGCAGCCTGAGCGAGCATGCGTGGATTGGCTTGCTGCCCCAGGTCATGAACCGCTTGCGCGATTCCTCCGATCCCTCCGGCTCGGTGAAAGTACCGGCCAAAATCCAAAAGCATCAACTCAACCCCAGCCACCTGGGCCAACCCCGAATCAGATTTCAGTGACATCAACCATTCGGGCTGGTTCAGTTTCGCAAATGCTTCGGGCGATTGATAGAGAAACTCAATCCGCTGGCGACCGATTTCGATGGTGGGAAGCTGCTGGGGGGGCAATAACCTGAAACACCATCGCAGCTTGGTGGGCCGAGCCGTGAAACGCTGCTGCCCGCAAGAGTGAAATCCGGTAATCGATGCCTTCGTATTTCATGAGGGGATCGATCCACTCGACTGGGTCTGGCGCACCGAGCGAATGATCTTCCGGGCGAAGGATCAGAAAGAAGCCCCGGCGTGGCGACACCAACCGGCCTTTCTGTTTGAGCCGCAAAGCAGCGGCGCTAAAGGCTTCCGGGGATATCCCAAGCTCCGCCATGGCCTGCTCTTTGCGGAAGTAGGCACGCCCACGGGCGAGCAGAGAATCGAGGTGACTTTGCAGCGACTTCATTCCCCAATCGTACCAGAAAAACAACGAAACGCAACGGTTTTCTAATATGACTGGGGAAGGTGCGAAACGTCCTTGTGTCGTCATTTTTGCCATCATGTCTGCGATCCGGGAGTATCACAAGATAGCCAACCCGCAGGATCGTGGCACTTCTGGGTCAGGTAGGCTACTCCGATGCGGCGGATCGCCGTCGACCGTTGTTTCAGGATGCTTTGTACTTTCCGTCTGGCGGTGTCTTCATCCGGAGAGCTGAAACGGATGATTTGGCCTGGCTGGCCGATACGGCCAAAGCTCGCTTCCACGAGCCACATGCCGAATAAATCCTTGCCCGCTTCAATGCGGTAGGAACGAAAGCAATCGCGCTCTGGGTTCCTGGCTTCGAGGGTGATGTGGAAGATGTCCAACATGGGCTACCGAATGAGCGTGATGGAGATAGCCAAGTCCAGCTTGCCCCAGGCTCGATCCGCTGTCAGCACTGGGCACTTGCGAACCATCGCCAGACTCAAACAAACCCTATCCGAAAGGGATAACCCGAACGGCGGCGTCGACGCCACAAGAGTTGCCGAAACCCGCGCCTGTTCGGCATTGAAATCCACTACCGGAACCCGCTGGCGATCCACTTGGTAGAGGGCAGTATCCACAGAACCCGTCAGTTTCGTTGCTCTTCGCAGGACTTCGGCATAGTTGACACTCGAAATCACTGCCTTCGACAGATGAGGCCGCACGATCTCTTGCCCTGGTTCTCCGAGCAAGAGAGCCAAAAACGCGGATGAATCAAGAACAAATTCAGTCACGCGCTTCTGCTTCCGCCTCCAGCCGCCGCTCGGCAATCAACCCATCAACTTCAGACACTCCTGGCTGCAAGAACTGCCGAAAGTAGTCCTGAGTTTCTTCAAGTACGGCTTCCGCAGTGCGAATCAGGAGACTCGTGCCATCCGATTCCAAGACGAGTGTATCACCGGACTTCAACCCGAGTTCTTTGCGTGCCGAAGCCGGAATCACAATACGGCCATCGGGAGCCAGTTGCACATGTTCAAAAGTGGTCATACGGGATTCCTTTCCATGAAGTGGCTTGCCAGTGGTTAGCGGGCTGGCAAGTGGATTCAGCATGGCACAGATGTGGGCAGAATGTCAATCAGAATGAGTATGTCAGAATACACGATGCCATGACAGAAAGTCATGGCATGACAACGGCGTCGAAAATGGCACGACAGCGGCGAATTCACGAGTTCGGAAAACGGTCGTTTCTTGGACACGAAAGTCTGGACACCTCGAAATCACATTTTCCTTGCGCGAACGTGTCAAGTAAGTCATTCAAGAAATCAACGTAAAGCTATTCACCCCAGTGACGAGTTTCTTGACATGCTCATCGGCTACGCCCGTGTTTCAACCCACGACCAGAACCTCGACCTGCAAAAAGACGCCCTGGCGAAAGCCGGTTGCGAAAAGGTACTCGTCGATGTCGCCGGTGGGAAGAACGCCGAGCGGACTGGTTTGAAGCAAGCCAAAGAGCTTCTACGGACTGGGGATGTGCTCGTGGTCTGGCGTCTCGACCGGCTGGGCCGCTCACTCAAAGACCTCATCGCGACCCTCACGGAACTCGAATCACGTGGCGTCGGCTTCCTCAGCCTTACTGAAGCCATCGACACCACGACTTCTTCCGGCAAACTCATCTTCCATGTCCTGGGAGCAATAACGGAATTCGAACGGAGTATAATTCGAGATCGCACTCAAGCAGGGCTGGTTGCGGCTCGGGCACGCGGGAGGCAGGGCGGGCGACCCAGAGCCCTCACTGCCACTCATCGAGCCATGGCGGTCGAGTTGTATCAACAACGCAAACACACCATTGCCGAAATCTGTGAGGCCGTGGGAATCTCGCGGACGACGCTCTACAGTTATCTACAAAACAGTGGCGAACACGGAAGAAGATACATAGAATCTATTCATCCCAAATCTCGACACCTTTCCTGAATCTTGAATCCTATTTTTTCGCTTTCACTGGAGGTAGAGGGGCGGGCTTTAGCGAAAGTTGCTTGATATCTATATCGCCTGAGAAATTCAATACAAGATGAGTCACATAACCGTTCTGATTTTCTGAAAGCTTAATATTTCTTGTAATCGATTGTCCTTCGGCAAACTTGAGTTTCGCTTGATTTCCGAGAAACTGACGTTTTAGAGTTTGCGGATCCTCATAAACTAAGTCTATCGAGAGTTCGCTTGTTTTCTTAGCATACGCTTCGATCGAAATCACACTGTTTGGGGTTGCATAGACCCGCGGCATCAGAGTGCCGCTAATCTGTACGTTTTGATCTTTTGGGGAACTCAATCGATAAACTTTATTCTCTTGCCCTTTCGGAATCCCAAATTCGTAGGAATTGTCTGCCGAAGAACTCAAGAAGGACCACCTGCGGATTAGAGATTGTTCAAGTTGGTTAATGGGCCCTTTTCCGCTTAGCGTTGGGTTGGTAATTTTCATTTCAACGACGTGGAGTGCAACTTCATCTGGCCAAGCATACATGGACTTACCATTCGGAAACTTGAAATTCTTTTCCCCAAGAATGTCTAGTCCGCATAATTGAAATGGTTTATTCGTGTCCTTATCATTGCTGGGGTTGAACGGGATATCGATCCGTGTCAGGGCGCCGATTGCTAGTTTGATCGACGTTGGACTACCTTCAAACGGGGACCATTTCGGTTTGGTCGAACGAGCGAATCTCACTTCAAACTCCATTTGATTTGCGATAACTCCCGTATTGGCTTTCGATGCATAAACATCCATTTGAAACAACTTGTCTTTCACATCAAAGAAACGAGACTTACCATTTTCATGGGGCCATGTCCCAACGCAATACCAAGTATCATTTGCCCCCATTTTTCGTGACAAAGTTAAGCCAAGACGTGAATCGATGTTCGATACTATGTTTCCAGCTTGTGATTTATAGCCGTCAAGCAGATCGACTACCCCACTGAACCGTATGGGAGGGATCGATTTGTCACCCTTTACGCGAAACACGCTCGTCGATTCCAACGGGGCGATTGCACTCTCTTGAATTTGTGCAGATTGCAGGCCCTTGTGTGACTTGTCGAGCCCAGCTTTGCCGTAATTCAGCCAATCACCAAGGGAAACATCAAAAGAGCCTTGTTTAGGAGTATTGGTCCTCCAGCGCAACCATTCCTGCACGGTTGCTCCGCAACCTAGCCCAACGGCGAGGTTCTCCGTCAGCGAGTCCATTGCTTTGGCGACTTCTCCCGAGATCGTCGAGTACATCATGGTTGGGTAATAGTCACCATTTGCTTTCCTTGTAGACTTGGCGATCCTAACGCCAGTCACGGCGTAAGCTCCGGGTGAAGTTGTAGTGTCTAACACCTTCACCTCAAGGACCTGAGACACCGACTGTTTGTCGGAGGTAGCAGTGATGGTCAGCAGGTAATTTCCAGCAGATTTTAGAACGGGTGTACCGCTGATTGTCGCAGTCCCGTTCCCGGTATCCGCAAAACTCAAACCGAGAGGGAGCTTGTCATCCTTGCCTAATGAAATTTTAGGAGCGTTTGCTGTCTTGAACTCTGTGGTCACCATGAAACTGTTTAATGTATTCTCTTGAAACATAACAGAATCGGAACTGGTAATTTGAAGGCTCGCTGGCAAGCGGCACATGTCAACGACGACTACGGTTGGAACCGCGTCAGGCCTCGCGGCCACGTCCTTGAGGTCTTCGAGCGACAAGCCGCCGCGCCCCGAAACATCAGGTCGAGTCAAATAGAAAGGTACTTTCTGGCGGGAGCCGTCTTTGTCCACCACCACCCGTTCCTCACCATGACCGACGAGCACTAAGATCGCGATCGGTGGTTTCCTCTGCGCGACGAGAGCGAACCAGTTTTTGATGCGAGAGTTTAATTCGATACTATTTTGTACTTTTTCGAGGGACATACCCGTACACGATTTGAGCTTCTTTTCCGCAGACCCAAATGATACTTCTTCGGTCACGAACGTGACTTGATATCCGATCTTGTTAAACTCAGTCGCCATTTTGACAGCCGAGTCGAGGATATATTTCAAGGGAAGCATCTGGTCTTTGTTTTGATACTCGGGCGTAACCATAATGAATGCCATAGGAGCTGAGTCATTCTTGTCGCCGGCGTGACGGTTCTTTTCTTGAACGGCTTTCGGCGGCAGATCACCCGCGAAAACACCAGAACTCGTCTCGTTCAAGCTACAAATCACGAAACAGATGAACAAAAACCTTGTCGTAGAATTGCTTCGCATCAGTGAACTCCGTAATTCGGGATACGCTAAAGCTGGATGGATGAACATATGGAAAGTCGGGGTTTTGCTGGAGAAATCCTCAAGCCGATCTAGATTTTATGTCATTGCGAAAATTTGAGGATCTGGAGTAGTTGGACGTCTTCCGTGCGTCCTTTCCAATCTCCCGTTTCCAAAGCTTCGAGAATCGTCTCACGTATGAGTGCTTCGGCATTTGGAAGTTTCGCGTTTTGCTGCATAGCATCCCTCTGAGCTTCAGTGATCCACGACCCCAGTGACTCGACCGCCCCGGCGTTCTCGTCGTCGTAGAGAATGAGCACGAGAAAACCATTGTGGCCGACTGACTCAGTAAAATTACAGCGGTACGATGTGGCGCTAATTGCACCGTTGTCACCACTGATGAATGTTTGGAGTCGTTGGGTATTCTCAGCGTCCAATTGGTAGAGCACAGCTTTTTTGCATGGACTCGAGACACGAAACGTGATCAGAGCCCCATCAGTAAACTCCCCTGTTGGGGGCGATAGGGTTCCGGGTTGCTTGTCAGGGACGATCTCATTTCTTTCGATCTTGGTGCGGAGAGCCATCTCTACCACAGGCGAGCTCTTTACAGATTGAGTCGGGACAGTGACTGAGGGCTGTTTCCTATGCGGGATTAAAGGCAACAAGCCTCCCGCGAGTATAATTGCAGCGGCAATGGTTGCTGAGATGGCCACAAACTTCCGAGCGTTTGTTTTCTTAGGTTTAACTTTCGGCTGGATCTTGCTCTTCTCGACGATGTCAAGGAAGTAAGCATGGCTGTTCAGATGAGCCGGCATCGGCGGCGGCTCCGTGGCTTTACAATAAGCAATGAAGAACGGATCATCAGCGAATTCGTCACGTGGCGAGTTGCTGGGATGGTGCATCACCATTTCGTCTCCTAATTGGTTGACAAAGAATTGTAAATTTAGTTAGCGTAACGCTGTATGCTAGCAATTCGCATCTCATCCACTGAGCTTTGAGTTTGATCGGGCTTCGAGGGCTGCCGCAAGGAGCGGATCAACCGATTTCAGGGCTTTTTTAAACGCTTCACGAGCACGATGGATCCGATTTTTCAATGTGGTAATCTCTATCCCAAGAATCTCAGCGATCTCGGCGTACGAAGAGGCTTCTGGAAGCAACGCAAGGACCGAGCGATGCTTTTCGCTGAGTGAACCAAGTGCACTCCTAATGGAGTTGCAGCTTTCGTCAGATTCTGATTCCTCTGAGGGGCCGAGGGGGCTGTCACTTGTCGGGATGGTTAGTTTCGGCGAGTGGAGGGCAATGTCGAGTGGCTCATAACGCCATCTCGCTGCGTCCCTTCGATAGTTGAAACACCGACGCCTCGCGGCAACATACATCCACTTACGCAAGTCAGATTGGGATTTCTCAGGATACTTTTTGACAAAATCCATGCCTGCCAGCAGAGCTACTTGTAAGATATCTTCTGCAGCGTGTTCGTCTTGTAACAATCTATAGGCGAATCTAAGGATCTCTTTAGAGTATACACAAATCGAATTTTCGTTGACAGATTCTCTATCAGAACCAGATTCATTTTCTTCAGTCGATGGAATCATTGGCTCAAGCCCCCGCTGAGATTGCAGCATTTCCTGACCTCTCTTCAAAAGGCACGTCTACCCAGTAATCACTCTTCGCCAGCATTCGTTTCTTTTTATTTTGAATAATTTTTTTATCTATCCTGGGCGTGACGGCAGAACGTGGGTCGTTTTGGGTAGCTAAAACCACACGATCCGCCCAAAAGCCTCGGATTTCAAGCGGATCACAGAGTTGCCGATTTACCTGTAACCAGCCCGTGAGATCTTTGGGAGCAGTTAGGCTTGTGAAAACAAGAGGGGTATCTCACCAACGCCCTCAGCAAAAAAACCACATGCCGAACTAACGCAAGTCCTGACCAGAAATACGAGAAAGTTCGGCAGACCTACAGCCATTAGCCTGGTCGTTCAATTCTATGGCTGTATAAGTAGCAAACTGGACTACCTACATTAAGCCATCGTCACCGCCCTAGAAAATCGACCCGGACCGACTTTGTGCTTGGCCGCACGGCGAACGCTTCCCGCTTCCCGCATCACAGCCCTCCCAAGACCAGCAAATATGATTGAACCGAACCGATTGAAATGATTGAATCTTGGCAGATATTAAATATGTAAAATACTTATTGCAAATAAGATATTATAAAATTATATTCATAAATATGAATAAAGATATACCGAGTCAAAAATTCATTTCCTTGGCCAACGGCGATCGCGTCCGATTATGGGATGCAGCGACTCAACTAGGAATCCTCGAGACTTACCTCCATGACTCGGATGATGAGGAATGGAACTTGGTGCCGCTATTGCGTCAGGTGTGCCTTGGACATAAGATTGACCCCGACCAAACACGCGCGTTAATCCGCCAGGAACTGCTTTTGCCAAACGGCACTGTGGAACCTGTCCTCAAATCTGTTGTCCTTTCGGCGGTTCGTGGGGAAGGTCAATTACTACATCTTGAATCGCCGTTCACTAACCCACTTGATAAGGCCATGGCTGAGTATATCAACTCCCGTGAGTTTATCCGAAACTCCCTGAGTGAGACCGAAGCTAAGGAGTTTTTTGCATACGATCCTGTGCAAGAAGCGTACGAAAAACTCAAAAAGGCAACTGACCCCACACAAAGTTGGGCAGATCGTCAAGGCAAACGAAAAGACCCGCCCGATGCGCCACGCACTCCCCCAAAATCGTGATGGCTCTAGCATAAATGTGCATAACTTTCATGTGATACAAATAATCATCTCATCTCATCTCATGATCTCTTGATCTCAGATCATTACTGTAAAGTCGCCAGAGTCAACTTGTCGAGCGCGAGAAACGCACGAGCGATGTCGACAAAATCCTCGAAATGGTCGTTGGATTCCTCGAACCGTGTCAAGAAGTCATGAAACGAATTCGAGACTTCGGTGATGTATAGACACAGCCTCAAGGTTGTTGTTGGCATGGTTCGCCCAATCTCGAAACCCCTTAGCAAGGAGCATGTGATGTCCACCTTGAAGCCCAGCGCAAACGGTCGGAAGCACCCTAAAACTGCACAAGTTGTTATGGACAGGGTCCTGTGGGAGACAACCAACGAACGTGAGCGGTTCGAGGTTCAAATGCTTCACGCAATCACTACCTACAATGGGCTCGCTACGGAGAAACTGTTGAAAGTCGATCCATCGAACCGCTACGGTAGCCTATGGAATCGGATGATGAATGACATTCATGCTGACTACATCGGGGAGGCGTTCATGAAGCCACCTCTCGTTCTTTCTGGGATGGTTGCCCTCGGAAGCATCATCAGCGTCGAAGAATACTTCGACAAGTTGGAACCGGTCACGTCAATGGTCGCGTTGCACTACCGGGCAAGGACGAAACAAAAGTGGAACCGTCGTGTCCGCGTTCGTAGCAGTCACACAGAAGATGGCAAGTGTTCCGAGTACTTACCCCTCGTCACGTTCACAAGCGACAACCTCGATTGGGGGTCTATACTCGCCTCCAGTGCCTCGTTTCCGATGGAGCGGGCTGAGCTCTTCCTCCTGATGCTTGCTCAGGTAAGGGGACTGGGCCGCTTGGCTGTTCGTGTTTTCGTGGAAGTTCGGCGCGCGGCATTTCGGAACCAAACTGCTTACGGCGCTTTTATAGATGTCGCCCGGCGTGCAATCACTGACGGGAACGGGCGCATCGTAAGAATCATATCCTGGAATCCTGAACAGCCTGCTACAGTGAAACCCGACGACAACGTTTCACGACAAGTTCGCGATCTTTACCATAAGATCGAGGCGGAAATCGCGAGACGGGCCAAGTCACTCGGCTTTCATTTTACCTGCTCCGATTGAACGGCTGGCAAGCTAGAGAAGCGAGTGTCTCGATTGTGGCAAACAGTGCACGGGCATCACCCGATTTTGCTGAACTACCTTGGCTGAGGTTTCTTGTGACGGTGTGATTGCAACGCAACCTCCTATGACAAACACTAAAACCACTGGAATCCAAACGGATTCCAGTGGTTTTAGTGTTTAGTTCTCGCTTTTGAGGGATCACCGATAGCGTTGCCGATACAGATCGGCGTAGAACTCGTTTTCAAGACGAGCGTCTTGCATCTGGCGCAGACGTGCTTCAGTCGCCATCTGTTCGAGGGAGTCAGCCAGTGCTTTGACGATGCTCGAAATCATGATGAAAGCCCCCAGAGGCATACTGCCAAGAACAAACGCCACGATGCCGATGAAGAACGCCAACGCAGAGTCTTTACCACGGGCTTTGCGTTGTGCCGTGAGTTCCGAGTTGCGTTCCCGCCAGGAATGGCCCCAGAAGCGAGAATAGCAGTCGTAGCCCCAGAGATTGCGGCGGATCAAGCTGGCGATGCGATGGGCGAGCAAGAGGCCGACCGTGATCAGCCAGAACATCATCAAGTCCGGTGTACGCCGATGCGGCCCATAGAAAGCCGCGAACACCACTGGCGAAAACAGCCCGATCACCGAACCCATATTCAAAAACCGCGATCCCCATGTGCCCCAGCGTGTGGTCCACACAATAATGGGGAAGGCCACAATTTGGACGATGCCCACCAAGGCATCCATTTGCTGCTTACGATCCCCGCCATACGGTTGTGATGAATCACCTGAAGTCTTCATGCGTTCTCCCGTTGGTTGAATGAAGTCCACAGGTAAGACCTTCCCGTGGAACGGAATGTTTGCCCACCTCGCCAGATGAGGGCCTCGACTTGGAAACCGTTTGACACGCCACCTGTGGCCATGCGGCCCAGTTGAGCTGGCTGAACCTCGTACTCCATTGTCTCTGAGTAACCACCCGTCGATTGGCTGTCGCGGCCTCCGTACCACTCGTCGGCGAGGCTGAAGGGCTGGTGCGTCGTGCTCCCGTTCGCGAACCATTGCTTCGAGCGGCCAATCAGGGTGGCGATGAACTCGGCGGTTTCACTGTCCCCCAGCGCGTGGACCACATGGGTACCGAGGTTCCCCAGTAGGCTCTTGGCCTGAGCCTGACCGGACTCCCCCGAATAGGCGGTCAGATAGTTGTTGATATTCTGTGTGAGATACACGGTGCAACAACGCGAAGACCTCGCAGTGGTCTGAAACATCGCGTCATTTTGCGTTGTGAACAGTTGTGATTCATCAACAAACAGAAAGCAAGGGCGAGCGTTGTGCTGGATGTCGCGCCGTTCGAGGGCTTTTTGAAATTGAGTCTTCCAGATGGTGGCCGCGAATAAGCCGATTTCTGCGAATTCCTTCACCGGCAAATCGACGACAATGATGCGGCCATCCAGGCAATCCTCGGGGGTCAGATTCGTGGTCTTCCCAAACAACTCCCTCAGTACACCCCGATTCAGGACATCGGTGAGCGACGTAAACATCGAAACGATGATCGATCGCGTTTTCTCCGAAAGGCCTGGATACTCGATCAAAAAGTAATCCGCGACGATGGAGAAGTCATGCTCACGGTAACCTGACTTGGGGACAGTGTCGCCCTTTTGGAGCAGTTGCCAACAGAGCGACTTTCCTCGCCAAGCAGCTGACTCCATTTGTTCGAAGCTCACGGGAGCTGAGATCACCAAGCGGTACAAATCGGAGACAGAGACTCGGCCTTGGGCGATGCTCAGCAAGTCGATGGCATTGCGGACCAATTGCTGCAAAGAGTTCTTCCAGTAAGCCTCTCCTTCCTGACCACTGCGGCCAGAGTTTCTCTGTGATGTCTCAGCCAGTTGCATCAGCAACTGGAGGATGTTTTCCGTCAAGCCACCACCGGCTCCGGGCCGCTGTGCTTCGTGATCAAGCACATTAAAGCGATATTCCGAGGAGGGCGAGAAGACGCGCAAGTCTGAGCTTCGCCCCGTGATCCGGCAATATTCCCGCCAGGTATCCGCTTCGCCGGGCTTGGCACATAGCACGAGGCCACCCATACCGTGGTGTAGGTAGCTGCGAGCCAGGGCTTTGCCACTGCCACTCGACTTGCCCGAGCCTGTCATACCCCACACCTGCACCCCTTTGGTGGCGTCTTCCAAGGTGAAGTGCTCACCCCGCACCCAGTCCAAGAGCCGCAAATCAAGCGGCCAAGGGGTCGCAGGAATTGGCGAGCTTTCGATGACACGCTTTTTTCGAAAGAGCCAGTTGAGCATCATGCACCTCCTTTGGATTTGTCGCGGAAGACCCGAGCCAGAGTGCTGATATTCAGCCCTTGGGTGCGGGCCTTGCGGGCTTCTTTCAAGATGATTTCCAGGGATTCGACGAATCCCTCCAACTCAAGATCGTGACCGCCTGACAAGGTCACGACATGCCCATTGGCCAGCGGGCAACTGACGCGGCGAAGCGAGACCTTCGGGGCGTCGGGTGTCTTGGCCGCGTGAGACTTGGCCCGAGCCGCGACTTGGTCACGGTTCAGTTGGCCTTTCAAGGCCTGCTCGAAGAGAAACGTTCGGTCATCACTGTCGGCCAGCCGTGACAGGTGGTAGGCCGTATCAGCAGCCAAGGAGCCATCATGGACTTTGGCCTGAAGTTCCTCAGGCAGGTTCAAGAGTGGCAAGAACTTGCTCAATCGCCCAGGAGCCACACTCAACTCATGAGCCGCCTCCTTCGGCGTGCAACCCCGCAACTCGATGAAGCGACGGTACGCTTTCGCCTCTTCCATCGCGCTCAGGTTTTGCCTGATCAAATTCTCTGACAACTGCTCCGCAAGGATGCTGGCCTCGTCTCCTGGCCCATCCACGATGATGCACGGGACTTCAGTCGCCCCAAGCGCCATGAGAGCCGCGAATCGCCGATGCCCCGAGGTGATGACATGCTTGCCTTCCGCATTCACAGGAAGCACGCGAATCGGAAACAACAGCCCACGTTGTCGAACACTAGCAGTAAGCTCCGCCAGCTCCTCGGGCGGAATCGAATCTCGGGGCTGGGTAGGATCAGGGATCACAAGAGTCGCTGCAAGAGACAGAGTTTTCATGGGTTTCTCCGTGTAGAAAGGGGAAAGCAACGACAACCGTCGCCTACCCTTCATGCCTCAGATGGCACGACATTTACCCGGGAATTCTGGAACGGGATAGCATTCAGAAGAAATTCTGGAACAGAAAGGGACCGCTCTACTGTGGTCTGTTACCAACAATCTCGCATATCTACGGATGGTCTGAAAAAACTGATGAAAGCCGAAAATAGTCGCGGAAATTGATTCGCGAAATCGGCATGTATTGGTGTGGGGAAACGATGGAAACTGAAACTTTTAGAGGGTTGAAGATGTTCACGATGATGTTGTTTGCGATGGTGATGGGGGCTGGGGTTTATGTCGTCGCTTCGAAGGCGAAGAATAACCCCGAGGCTACCGTGGGAATCGGCAAATTCCTCTGGGGGTTCTTCGCAAAGAAGTAGCCCCGACACCCCCGAAAGGAGTGTGACCCATGGCAACTGAGCCATCCCGTAAACTCTTCGCTGGTGCAGGTCTGGCCGCTCTTCGCCAAGGCGCGAAAGAGTTGGCCACCGCCACAAAGGCTTTCCCAGACTCGATTTCCGTCGAGGAGCCAGGTGGCCCGTTCACCCCAACTCAGGGTGAGATCGCTGCCGAAAACCGAAAAGGCTCAATCTTCGACCGGATCGCCGAGCACCGAGAAACCACCCCGGCTTCACCTTCCCCAGGTGTGGCCGAACCTTCCCTCGATCGCGATTGAAGGAGACCCTTCCGCTGGTGCTTCCGAGCGCCAGCCCGTTTTTAACCTCGTGAGGATGACCCATGAACAAGAAACTGGCCCAACTCAAAGACAAGGCGACCCAACTGGCCAAAGAGCTGAAACGCCAGATTGAGAACTGGCACCGGAAAACCCAAGGCTGGCTCTCCGTCCGACGGAAACCTGGCCACGACGGCAAGTAACCCCACCCACCTTGCCGCCCGTGATCCCGAAACTCACGGGCGGCTTTGTTTTGGCACTTTTTGTTCCCCAACAATTCGTCAGGACGGAGTATCATGGCCTCAGAATCGATGGAACCAACTCCGATGATACGTCCTGCTGGGAAGCCTTGGACGCTTTCGGAGGCTGCGAGTTTTTTAGGAGTTCATCTCCATACCTTGCGGCGGGCTATCCAACGCAAGAAAGTCAAAGCCATCCGTTTTGGACGTCGCATTCTGATTGCAGATGTGATTGTGCGAGCGCTGGCTGTCGATGGTTTCCGGTGAATACGTTTCCGAGCGTTACTTTCCGAGGACGATGATCGTGGCTGTGCACAAAAAGACTTTCACCAAACCTATCCCGCCCCAATCCGAATACATCAGCATCCGTGGCCGACCGGGGGTTCGCTGGGTGAGCAAAGGCCGCACACACACGGCCATTCTCTCGGCGGACAAGACTCGAATCGTCGTCGAGTCCAGCAAGTGGTATGGGTCGGTGGATCAGCAGGAAGTTCCGCTTTGCCGGGACAAAGTCGCTGCGGAGACGATGCTACGCAAGCTCCAGGCGGATGCGGCTCTCGCAGCGGTTGGTGTCGTCGACCCATTCGCGATCTCGAAGAATCGACCGCTCGTTGAGCATCTTGCTGAGTACCAAACACATCTCACCGCCAAGAACAACACCCCAGATTATGTCTCTCTTGCCGTCGGCCGGGTGCGGGCCATGCTTGATGCGTGCCGGTTTGTGACCGCTGGGGACTTGAAGGCGTCTCGGGTCAATGAATGGCTGTTGAAGTTGCAGTCCTCAGAGTCCCCGATGTCGATTCCTCAACAAGAGTCTTTCACTCCTAACGAAACCGCAACGCTGCTTGGTATCAGTGGCACGGCCGTCCGCGATCATGTCAAACGGCACGGGCTGCCAGCGAGTGGTCAGGGGAAAGCCCGTCGCTACCCCCGTGCTACTCTCCTCGCATTAACCGAGATTCGCTCGAAAGGCATTGGCCCTGAAACCGTCAATCACTACGTCCGAGCCATCCGAGGATTTCTGCGTTGGATGGTCCGCTCAAAACGCATCGACTCCAACCCTTTGGACTCGTTGTCTCTGGTGACTTCTGCCGTCGATATCCGTCGTCATCGTCGTGAATTGACAGCAGAGGAGCTGCGGCGTCTGTTAGTAACCACAAGTGAGAGCGAACGATCTTATCGCGGTCTCACGGGTCGGGATCGCATGATGCTCTATTTGGTGGCCGCGACGACTGGCTTTCGTGCTCAAGCTTTGGCGAACCTGACCCCTCAAGATTTTCAACTCACCACAACCCCGAACACAGTCACACTGGCCGCCAAGTTCAACAAAAGCCAACGGCTGAAGGTGCAACCATTGGCGGAGGGTGTGGCAGCCGAGTTGGCGGAGTTCTTGGCGACGAAGCCTGCTCGTCAACCTGTCTGGGGTGGACGCTGGGCCGAGGATCATCGTGGTGCGGACATGCTTCGCGGTGATTTGGCCGATGCTGGGATTCCCTACGTCGTCGAAAGCCCAGATGGCCCCTTGTATGCCGACTTCCATGCTCTTCGTCACACGATGTTGACTCTTGGTGGGCGTGCTGGAATTGATTTGCGTACTCTCCAGGAATTGGCCGGTCACTCGAAGCCAGAACTCACGGCTCGATACTCGCATCGTCGTCTGGAGGATCTGGCCGGGGCCATGGGGAAAATGCCAAATTTCCTCCCGACTTCGGAGCCGAAGGTAGGCGAAACCATCCCACCAGAGACTTCTCAGCTTGCTCTCAGCTTGCTGGCGCTCACGGGCATTCCAGCAACTTCAGGCACACTTGGTGTACAATCGAGTCCAAATCAGCCTGAGAGTGGTGAAACGAAAAAACCCCTGGATTTCCAGGGGTTTGACGTGTTTCCCAGCGAAATTCTGGGGTCCAAATCTAGCGAGGACGACGGGACTCGAACCCGCAACCTCCGGATCGACAGTCCGGTGCTCTAACCAATTGAGCTACGTCCCCTTCAGCACCCGTATGTTAGCGGTGACTGGGTACTTGCCAAGAGGGAATTTGGCCGCAAAGGTTCGGGCTTCGTGTTCGGGCGTGAGGATTTTTCACACTGATCGTTTGTCTTGAGTTCCTGGCGTACAATTCCGGAGTCCTGATTCTGCGTTCGGAGGCTTGCGATGAAGTGGTTTGTCTTGGCCCTCTCGGTTTCCCTTGTTTCAGCGGGTTTGGCTCAAGAGTCGCCTGTTCCGGTCGCTCCGAAGAAACCATACTCCTTTGACTTCCACGGCACCAAAATCGACGACCCCTACTTCTGGATGAAGGACAAAAAGAACTCCGAGGTCATCAAGTACCTCGATGCGGAGAATGCTTACCGCGTCGAGGCGATGAAGCCCTTGGCAAAGTTTCAGCAGAAGCTCTATGACGACATGCTTTCGCACATCCAGCAGACGGACCTCGACGTCCCCTACAAGAAGAATGGCTACTGGTACTACTCGCGTATCGTCACCGGGCAGCAGTATCGCATCTATGCCCGCAAGAAGGGAACTCTTGAAAGCCCCGAGGAAGTGCTGTTGGATGTGAACGAGATCGCCAAAGGGCAGAAGTTCATGTCGGCCCAGCCAGCGGGGGTCAGCGATGATGGCAAGCTGTTTGCCTACCTCACCGACACGACGGGCTTCCGGGAGTATTACCTCAGCATCAAGGATCTGGAAACAGGGAAACTCGTTGAAGATCGCCTCGTGAAACTCGCTGACTTCACCTGGACCGGTGATCCGAAGGTGATCCTGTACGTGACGGAAGATGCGGCCAAGCGTGCTCACAAGCTCTTTCGGCACACGCTGGGCGAGCCTGTGGCCAAGGATCAACTCGTCTTCGAAGAGAAGGATGAACTCTACCGCTTGGGCATCGGCCGTAGCTTTGACGAAAAGTACTTGGTGCAAACCTCGGCCAGTTCGACCACGACCGAGCAGCGCTACCTCGACGCGAAGACCCCGAGTGGCGAGTGGAAGGTGATCGCACCGCGGCAAGAAGGCACCGAGTACAGTGTTGACCACCGCGATGGGCTGTTTCACATCCGCACCAACAAAGATGGTGCGACGAACTTCAAGTGGATGACCTGCGCCGTCGGTGGATCGCCCAAAGAGTGGAAAGACTTCGAGACGCCCCGCCCAGCAGTCTTCATCGAAGGCATTCAGCCGTTCAAGAATTTCTTCGTCGTCCAGGAGCGCGAAGCCGGTGTGCCTCACTTGCGAGTCGTGACCACGGAAGGCTCCCAGCGGTTGGAGTTCCCCGAGCCAAGCTACATGGCAGGCTTGGGGCAGAATGCCGAGTTCGACACGCCGAGTTTCCGTTTCAGCTACACGAGCATGGTGACGCCGTCTTCGGTCTTCGAGTACGACGTGGCGACGAAAGCCCGCAAGCTCTTGAAACGCAAAGAAGTCCCCGGGGGTTTTGATCCTGCCAACTACGTCGCCGAGCGCATCGAAGCCACGGCACCGGACGGCGTCAAAGTGCCGATCTCGATCGTCTACAAAAAGGGCCTGAAAAAAGACGGCACCGCACCGATGCTTCTTTACAGCTACGGCAGCTATGGCTTCAGCTCGAACCCGGGCTTCAACGAAACCCGGCTGGCTCTCTTGGATCGTGGCGTGGTCTTCGCTCTCGCCCACATTCGCGGCGGCTCGGACCTGGGCCGACAGTGGTATCTCGATGGCAAGCTGATGAAGAAGAAAAACACGTTCACCGACTTCATCGCCTGTGCGGACCACATGGTCAAAGAGAAATACGGCTCACGTGATCGGCTGGCGATTCAAGGTGGCAGTGCGGGTGGGTTGTTGATCGGCGCGGTCGTGAACATGCGGCCGGATGTCTGCAAGGTGGCTCACTTGGCCGTGCCGTTTGTGGATGTCATCAACACGATGCTCGACGAGACCTTACCGCTGACCGTGCAAGAGTTCTTGGAGTGGGGCAACCCCAAGGAGTCCGAGGCCGGGAAGTACATGCTCTCGTATTCGCCCTACGACAACCTCAAGAAGCGCGACTACCCGAGCATCCTGGTCACAACGTCGCTGAACGATAGCCAAGTGCTGTTCCATGAGCCAACGAAGTACGTCGCCAAACTCCGGACGCTCAAAACCGACAAGAACCCGCTCCTGCTCAAGTGCAACATGGACGCTGGCCACGGCGGCGCGAGTGGTCGTTACGATGGCCTCCGCGAGCAGGCCGAGATTTTCGCCTTCCTGCTCGATCAGATCGGCGTCAAGGAGTAGGGCCAGTATCCCGTGACATCGACAGATTTCAGCACCTAATCGCTGATACGACGGAGATATCTAAACCGATTTATACTCAACATCCAGTGACCCGGGAGTGATTCCCAAATGGTTGATCCGAGCGATCTTAGCTTTGACTTCTTGGAACTGCTTTCTCAAGCTGGGTGGAGCCCTGATCGAAAGGTTGATATTGCCACTTGGGTGACGAGTTTAGAGAGTGAGGGATTCAGATCGAATCCGACTGCTCTAATGATTTTGGAGTCAGTTGGAGGATTGTCTGTGCCACTGCCGTCCAATTCGCATAGGATTTACCAGAATCTTATTCGATTTGATCCTATAAGCGCTGCCACTGGCGAGGCTGATCGTGCTGAGGAATGGAGCATAGAAATAGGAGTCGACCTGTTCCCTCTAGGCGATGTTCTTCCCGGCTACATCATCTGGGCTGGCAGCAATGCAGAGATGTACTACGGCCATGGTTTCGGGTTGTACTACCTCGGCAAGACGTTTTCTTCAGCGATGGACCGACTGCTGTACCCAACCTCGGAGATGAAATTCTGTGCTGAGTGAAGGATAATTGCAGGCTTGATTTAGCGAATTCGAGGTTCAATCCCGCACGCTCAGCAGTACCGGCTCTGCCGGTTGCGGAAACTTGGCAATCTCCGGTTGAAGATGGGTAGGCCTACGATACAACGATGTTTATGTGATTGCCGGGGGTCTTCGTGGAAGGCCGTCCGGCGTTTTCTTTTGACTGGAGATGGATCAGATGACGGCACCTAAGCACGACATTGCAGACATTAACCTTGCCGAGAAGGGCAAAAAGCGGATCCTGTGGGCCGACCAGGATATGCCCGTGCTGCAACAAATCCGCGCTCGCTTCGAAAAAGAACTGCCGCTCAAAGGCCTGAAAATGTCGGCTTGCTTGCACGTCACGGCAGAAACCGCCGGCCTCGCCCGGACGCTCAAAGCCGGTGGCGCGGACCTCGTGCTGATTGCCTCGAACCCACTCTCCACGCAAGACGACGTCGCTGCCAGCCTCGTGAAGGACTTCGGCATCTCGGTGTTCGCCATCCACGGTGAAGACGGCGACACCTACTACAAGCACGTCGCGGCCGCTCTCGAGCACAGCCCGAACGTCACGATGGACGACGGTGCTGACCTCGTGAGCGCGATGGTGTTCATCGCCCTCGGTCGCCTCAAAGAAGTCCACCCACAAGTCCAGGCTTGGGCCGAGAAACTCACCCCGGACCAACGCAAAGCCGCCATCAGCCAAATCATCGGCTCGATGGAAGAAACCACCACGGGTGTGATTCGCCTGCGGGCCATGGAAAAAGACGGCGTGCTGCAGTTCCCCGTGATCGCCGTCAACGACGCCGACACGAAGCACATGTTCGACAACCGCTACGGCACCGGCCAGAGCACCATCGACGGCGTCATCCGCTCGACCAACATGCTCGTCGCTGGCAAGCGAGTCGTCGTCTCCGGTTACGGCTGGTGTGGTAAGGGTGTGGCGAGCCGCGTGCGTGGCTTGGGTGCCCAGGTCATCATCACTGAAGTCAACGCCATTGCCGCTCTCGAAGCTGCGATGGATGGCTTCCAAGTCATGACCATGGCCGAAGCCGCCAAGGTCGGTGACCTGTTCATCACCGTGACCGGCAACAAGCACATCCTCGCCAAGCAGCACTTCGAAGCCATGAAAGATGGCGCGATGGTCTGCAACTCGGGCCACTTCGACATCGAAATCGACCTGGTCGCCCTCAAGGAACTCAGCACGGGCGTCGTCTCGGGTGTTCGCCATGAAGTCGACGAATACAAGATGAAGTCCGGCAAGCGGATTTACGTCATCGGCTCGGGCCGCTTGGTCAACCTCGCCGCTGCCGAAGGCCACCCCGCCAGCGTGATGGACATGAGCTTCGCCACCCAGGCTCTCGCCACCGAGTTCTGCGTGCAGAACAAGGGCAAGCTCGACAAGAAGGTCATCCAACTGCCGAAGGAAATCGAACTCTACATCGCCGAAGCCAAGCTCAAGAGCATGGGCATCACGATCGACGCGATGACCGCTGACCAAGCCAAGTACAGCAACAGCTGGGAACACGGCACATAAGCCGAAGCACCCAAAACCCGAAAAAGCCCAGCGAAGTCGCTGGGCTTTTTGTGTACTATGGTAAGAACAAGATAGGATCCTAGTCCTCGATATTGCGGAAAGGACCGAGATGCGGTTATTCATCTTCCTGGTCTGTGTGACTTCTTCGCTGGGTTTGGTGGGTTGCGCGGAGAATGAGCGATGCCTTGACGCCGCCTGTGAACAAAAAACGCTCCAAGACTTACTCACTGAGCTTGGCAAGAATGAAATCAAGTCCATCGACGACATCCGCCCACAACCAGATTTCGTCTATGTGATTCAACCTTCAGATAAAAATGTCCCACAAATGCAGTGTACTGCATCACCTATTCATACAAGAAAAAACTGCTCATTATCGGAATCTATCTCGATGCAAAATTTCAGATTATAGGTAATCAAATCGGGCATTTGGATCGTGAGTTTATGGAGTTTTAGAGAAGGATTGTCTCAAATGGATTGACACTCCCTCAGAGTCGTGGTTCTTTGTCACACCCCGGCGGTGGTTTCTTCGGGGTGGAATTTCCGTTCGAGGGCGAGGCGGATTCGCAGTGAGATGCCGGCACTCGGGTAATGCAGTCGTTGCAGCTGTGAGAGGGTGCGGCACTCGAGGATGGCTCGCAATCCTTCGTCGCCGATGGGGTTGTTGGTGAGGTCGAGGGTTTGCAATCGGGTCCAGCGGCCTTCTTGGGTGAGCGTGGTCAGGCCAGCGTCCGTGATGTTGTTGCCGGTGAGTCGCAGCGAGCGCAGGCCGGAGGTGAGTGGGCTTCTGGCGAGGTGAATCAGCCCCTCATCCGCGAGGTCGTTGTGGCTCAAGTCCAGTTCACGCACCCCGGCCGCACGGGTGCCTTCCAGGATCACGTGCAAGCCTTCAGGCCCGAGGCCATTCCCAGCCAAGTCCAGCGAAGTGATGTTGAGTAGCCTGGCCAAGCCTGGCATCTCAGGGCTACGAGCGACACCGAGCCGGTTGCCGGCCAAGCCCATCCGTGTCAGCCGAGGCCAGTGTTGTGCTTGGGCGAGTTGACTCACCCCGGTCGCTCCGAGAGTGTTGCCACCCAAGTCGAGCCGCACGAGATGAGGAAAGCGTTCATGCTCCACCAGGATCATGCCCGACATCGCCGTGAGTTCATTCTCACTGAGGTCGAGTTCTTCGAGGTGATGCAACGCCGTCGCGGCAGCCAGTCGGCGTAAGCCACGGTCGCCGATCTGGTTTCGCCCGAGGTGCAGCGAACGCAAGCGAGCCAAGTACGGCGAATCCGCGACAGCCTGAGCCACATTCTCCCGCAGATGCTGGCCGTAGATGGTCAGCCCCGTCAGCCGGTCGAGATAAGGCGACGCCATCGCCGGGCCAATCCGCCCGCCTGCATCGAGAAGATGCAAGCGGCAGATGGGACCAGCTCGGAAGATCTCCTCGGGGTGAGCGAGCAACTGCCGGGCCGTGACTTTGACCTCTTCGACGAAGCCACGTCGAAAGACCGGGCCAGTCGCCAGGCCACGAAACGGCTCCGCCCACTGATCCGCGAACCGCTCCAAGTACTCAGACTCCTGGCGAATCAGCTCCTGCCGACGTGGGTCAAAGTCCGGCATTCGCGCTAAGGCAATCTGAATGCGGATGAACTCCCCGCGGACATCCCCCTGTTCATTCAGCCAATCGGCAAAGATAAGCCGCGGGCCATCCTGCTCCGGAGCCTCCCGAATCTTCGCCAGAAAGCCTTCCGTCTCCGTCATCCGGGAATCTCACCAAGTATCTGCCGGAAGGATAGCTCAGGAACTGTGACCTCAACCGCTATTCGTCCCACCTGGTGCTCGCTGACCCTGAAATTGACTGTCATTCCGTACCGGAACACCGACGACCTCCTCGACAATCAACTGGCAGATCGGCTGACCAGGATACAGAGCAATGTTGTGAGGACCGAGGTTGTTGGAAAGGATCATGGCTCATCCGAGAGGTCGGACAAAGAAACGGGTTCACTATCGCTGTAGCTGGTTGGCAAGATGGCGTAAGTGAAGTCGCCATTCTGTATCACGCCGACTCGTACCTTGCCAATCGTACCAGGCTCGCCACGGACTTCGGAAATCGGCACAAAGACAGAGAACTTCGGTGTACCACTGCTTGGATAGGTAATAGTCGATTCACTACTGAACATCCCGCGATCCACCTGACATTGCAGCCATTTGGACATCGACAATCCTCCTGAAGTCTCAAGTGAAAATAGTCTACATCAAGCCACTCTATACGCCAGCGGAATCTATCCCCCGCTCTGGCGGCTTCCGTAGCGGACGAGGGCTTGGATTTGTTCGCTGGTTTCGATGGAGCCGGGGCGGGCGGTGCGGATGGCTTGGATCGCCGCTTCGGCGGGTTGGCCTTGGGTGATGAGGTGAGCGGCGAGCATGGTGCCCGTGCGGCCGCGGCCTGCGGCACAGTGAACGGCAACGCCCATGCCCTGAGATTTCGCACGCTCCATGGTCTGTCGGAAGACTTCGAATTGTTCGAGCGTAGGTGCTGACATGTCGCGGATGGGGATGTGAACACTCAATAAACCGGCTTCGTTAATCCACTCGCGGCGAGGCAAATACTCAGTGAGAGAGACGAGGACTTCGATGCCATTCGCGCGAAGCCAAGCCAAGTCTTCCCGGCTATCGGGCATCGCCAAGCCTGCAATGACCGCAGGTTCGATCCAACTGAAGTTGTAAGGTGGCATCGGCGAAGTCTCTGGATTGGGTGAATACTTCGGAGATTCCGAGAAGAGTATTTACCACGGAGTACACGGAGAGCACAGAGCAGAGAAACAAAATGGATTTGTTTTCCTCTGTGTTCTCTGTGCTCTCCGTGGTGAATACTCAGGTCCCGCTTAGCTCTCCATGATTTCCTTGGATTTCTTCTCTGCAATATCGTCGAGCTTCGCTTCGTAGAGTTTCAAGAGGTCTTGAATCTTGGTCTTGGCCTTGTCGCGATCGTCCTCGGAGATCTTCTTCTCTTTCTCGGCCGTTTCGATTTCTTTGTTCACGTCGCGGCGGATGTTCCGGCACGAAACCTTCTGGTCTTCCGTGGTCTTCTTCACAGTCGTGACCAGCTTCTTGCGAGCATCACCGGACATCGGCGGGATGTTGAGCCGGATGACTTTGCCGTCGTTGTTCGGGGCCAAGCCCAGGTCGCTGCTGCGGATCGCCTTTTCAATTTCTTTCAGATCGTCGGCCGTGAAAGGCTTGATCATGATCGAAGCTGGGTCCGGGCAGGAGATGTTGGCAATCTGGCTGATCGGTGTCGGGCTGCCGTAGTAATCGGCTTTCACGGAGTCGAGCATTTGCGGGCTGGCCCGACCCGTCCGCAGACCTTTGAGATTGTTCCGAAGGACATCGAGCGCTTTTTCCATCCGCGCTTCGGTGTCTTTGACGACTTGTGTTACGTTCATAGCCATTCGCCTAAAGAGGAGATTCCCAGAGCTGGCATTATAGACACCTCCTCCCAAAAACGGCACCCCCCTCAGACACCACCGAGCCACCGGCAGCATCTCGCCACACGAGACTCTCACCTGATGACACAGCGACTTGGTCAGCTATCCTGACTCTATGATCCGCGTTCTTGGGAAAGGGCTGGAATGACTGGCGAGCCATTGGAGTTTTTGAAGCGACTATTGATGACTCCCAGCCCTTCTGGGTTTGAGGAGAAGATCCAAAAGGTGGTTCGCGGGTATGCGGAGCCGTTCGCTGATAACGTCACGACCGATGCCCACGGTAACGTCTTTGTGGCTCGCTACCCAGAAGCTCACTCGCCCGAGGCGCCGCGGGTCATGCTCGCGGGGCACTGCGATCAAATCGGGTTGATGGTGCAGCACATCGACGCGGAAGGTTACCTGTACATCCAGCCAATCGGCGGCTGGGATATGCAAATCCTTCTGGGGCAACATCTCACCATCTGGACGAAAACTGGCCCGATTGCGGGCGTCTGTGCGCGTCGAGCGATCCACCTGCTTTCGCCTGAAGACCGCAAGAAGGTTCCCGAGTTCCACGAAGTTTGGGTCGATATCGGCTGCCGGACGGGCGAAGAAGCCAGCCAAATCGTGCGGCACGGCGACCCGGTCACGTTTGAACTGGGTTACCGACCGCTGCGAAACGGTCTCGCAGCCTCCCCAGCGATGGACGACAAAGTCGGCGTCTGGGTCTGTATGGAAGCGGTTCGGCTCCTGAAGGATCGTAGCCTGAATGCCGCGGTTTATGGTGTCTCGACGGTGGCGGAGGAGATCGGTTTACGAGGGGCCACGACGGCTACGTATGCCTTGAACCCGACGGTGGGGATTGCCGTCGATGTCTGTCATGCCACGGACACACCAGGCACCGATAAGAAGCAGGTCGGAGAAGTGAAATGCGGCGCTGGACCGGTCGTCTTCCGTGGCCCGAACATCAACCCGCGCGTCTTTGATCGTCTCGAATCCCTCGCCCACCAGCACGGTATCCCGATCCAGGTTCGTGGTACACCTCGGGCCACGGGCACCGATGGCAATGCCATGCAGATCAGCCGCCAAGGCGTCGCGGTCGGCATCGTCGGCATCCCGAATCGCTACATGCACACTCCCGTCGAAGTCATTCACCACGACGACCTCAGCCAGGCCGCGAAGCTGTTAGCCGAATTCAGCGCCAGTGTATCGTCGTCGGATTCCTGGATTCCGTAAGCGAGCCGCATGCCTCTACGACATGTGGGCCTGACAGAACTTTCGGCTTGGTTCAGACTCGGGTAGCAATCGCCGCAAGTCAAAGCAAGAATCTCACGCAGAGCCGCAAAGACGCAGAGGTTTGAAGAACAGGAAAATACTCCTATTGAGTTTCTCGTCTCAGTGCCGAACTTTTCCTCTGGGACTCTTTGCGGCTTTGCGTGAGAGTATGTCTTTAAGATCCGCCGCTGGATTTGAACCAAGCCGAACTTTCCACAGGAGATTGCACATGCTGACACGACGACGATTTCTCGGCATCGCAGCAATAATGCCCTGCGTGGCGTACGCCATCGACCCCATCGTCCGCCCCGCGGGGGCCGCGAAGTTGAAGCTCAGCCTTGCGGCTTACAGCTTCCGCGAGCGGCTCGATCTCAAGAAGCCCAATCTGACGCTCCTCGAGTTCATCGACCTGGCCGCAGGGTACGGCGTCGATGGCGTCGAGTTGACTTCGTACTTCTTCGCAGAGACAAAGCCTGAGTATGTCAAAGCCCTCAAAGATCGTTGCGAGAAGCAAAAATTAGCGGTGACGGGGGTGCCGGTGCGGAGCGATTTTTGCGCGGCAGATCCAGCGAAACGAGCCGCCGATATCAAGCATGTCGTCGAGTGGATCGACGTGGCTGCAGCTCTGGAAGCCCCAGCGGTGCGGATCTTCGCGGGGAACTTACCAAAGGGCGAGAGACTTGATGTGACTCAGAAACGGGTCATCGAGAGTATCGAAGAATGCCTCGTTCATGCCGAGAAAAAAGGGGTGGTGTTGGCGCTCGAAAACCACGGCGGCATCACCGCGACCCCGGAGCAACTGCTCGCCCTCGTGAAACCGATCCGATCGAAGTATCTGGGAGTCAACGTCGACACGGGCAATTTCAAGACCGCCGACCCGTACGCCGACATCGCCAAGATCGCCCCGTATGGGGTGACCGTACAAGTCAAAACCGAAGTTTACCCCGCTGGCAAAGTCGAAGAGGCTGACCTCAGCAAGGTCGTCAAAATTCTCCGTGAAGCCAACTATCACGGCTACGTGACCCTCGAATACGAAGCCAAACCCGACCCGATGACTGCCGTGCCACAGCACCTGAAAACACTCCGCGAGTTGCTCAAGGGCTAACTCGCTTTCAGCCGCTGCTTGGCGAGGTCCAAGATGGCGGCATGATCGAAGGCGAGTGGCGGCAACTCGTTCAAGGGATGCCAAGCGACACTCGCGGCATCATCCCCCGCCTGGGCTTGGATTTGCTTCACTGACACCCGAGCCAGGTAAACGACACTCACAGTCCAGCCACGCGGATCACGGCCAGGGTCTCCGGTCGCGTGGAGTAGTTCCAGGTTGGCGATCTCAACACCGGTCTCTTCGAGCAACTCACGCCGTGCGGCATCGGTTAAGCCTTCATTCTCTTCAACAAAACCACCAGGCAACGCCCAATCTCCAGCAAACGGATCTTTCAGCCGCTGAATCAACAGAACCCGTGGTTTCCGCTCCCGCGTGATGATAACACAGTCGACCGTTAGCGCTGGCCGAGGGTATTCATACTCGAACTTCACTTTCCGCTGCGCCATGAAATCAACTCCACAAACAATCCGGATGTTACTTGCACACGAAGCGAAAAACAGTCACACAGAAGCCAGTAATCGAAGACCACTCGAAAATCAAACGTCGCATTCCGTGAGAAGTGCGATTTTATTCTACATTCCTGAAGTCACTCATTCAGGAAGTACCATGAGCCGTGTCAGCCTTCGCCCCCACCAAGTGGATTTCTTGCCGCCTCTGTGCGTCTGTTGCGGCAAAAACGCTACTCAGTTTCGTCAGCAGGAATTCCGTCTCAATCCAGCCCTTTCGGGCATCGTGTTGGTTCTGGGGTTACTCGTAGCGATGCTGATCACGATGAATCGATCGGTGACTCTCCGTCTTCCAGTCTGTGAGTACCACCGGCGGAAAGGTCGACGTTCGAACAAAACATTCTTCCAAGGACTGCTTCTCACGGTTGCGATCGGTCTCGGAGCCTATGCCGCATCATTTTTCGATGCTACCATCGCGACTTATGTCACACTTGCGGCAGTGGCCACCTTCGTTCTGACTTTTGTCGTCGCGATGTTTCAAGGCGAAGATGGTCTGAGTGCTTCGATCCAACGAGATGGGACATTGAACTTAAACGGTGTGTGCCAACCTTTCGCAGATGCCACCCGAATGCGAATGTCGCTTCTGGACGCTTCTGAGCAATCTTTGTCGCGACGTTAATTCCTCGTCCAACGATCAAGCGGCGTAGCTGATGCTACGCCGCTTGGCTTCGCAGGCTTTCGCTTATGGCAAGTTCGTCGTGCCTGTGCCGATGAAGGTGCCTTGGCGTATTGTTTCGAGCGTCGTCGAGTGTCGGATGGTCTGCGTCATGTAACGTCCGACCGCTTCTCCGGGGCGTTCCTGGAGGACGATCATATCCCCGGGTTGGATCAGGATACGTTCACGTGGATCGATGAAGGCTCGGTTCAGGTCCACGCGAATCGGAATTTGCTGCGTCGGTGAGACCTTCCGCAACACGATGCACAAGCTTGGGCTGGGCGCCCCGATCCCGGTACCGACTGAGTTGGCCACGAACAGGTTCTGCGTGAAGCCCCCGTTCAAAAGCGGCCCACGGATGGCCGCAATCGCCTGGATGACGTCCAAGTCAAAGTCCCGTGGCAGGGGGAACTGGCCTGCCCCCAAGAGACCCATGGTGTAATAGACTTCCGTGTCCCGGGCTTCGATGTAAACAATGTCCCCATCTTTGAGCAAAACGTCGGACTCATTCAGTTTCAGTTGCTGTTCTGGATAGAGCCGCAGTGGGATGCGGGTGGCGATGGCGTCGCCGTTCATCACAGCCGTTTTCAAGGATTTGGAATCGAGGCTGACGCTGTCATCGAGCTTTTTGTCTTTCGCCGAACGGTAAATAACGATTTCATTCTTAGCATCCAAGCCCGGTGGGCCACCCGTGGCATTCATCGCCCTCAGGACATCGTTTTCACCGGCGATCAGCGACAGACTGAAACCGTTACCACGGCGGTTCCCACCGAAGACAGCCGAGCCGCTTGTCGTGGGAACTGGCTGGGAGTCTTCACGGACCACGGTGATTTGGTAACGCCGTTTCTGCAAAAGCTGTACCGAGACGCGCTGAGTCGGCTTGATGAGGTCCTTGTTACCTTTCCTTCCGAAGGCCGTGTCGCGGATCAGTTCCTCTGCCTCGGCGACGGACAGCCCTTTGACCATGATCGGGTCCATCCGCGGGATGGTGATCGTGCCATCTTCGTTGATCGGGAAGGGGTAACCGAGGGCCGCGGTGTTACTGGATTGGTCCGGCAGTTTCACCGGCGAAGGCTGGTTTTCCTGGGACACTAAGTTATCGGCGATGACAGCCAAGACGTCGCCTTTGTCGAGGCGGTACGGGTCTGGCTCGGCCTGCTTCAAGGCCGTGAGCGGGATCGGTTTCATATCCGCTTTGGGCCGCCCAAGCACTTCGGCTGGCAACCGGCGAACCGGGATGCCATCCGCAACGGGGTTCGTGATCGACGCACAGCCCCCGGAGAAAGAAGCGAACGCCATTATCAGAAGCAACAGACAGCGATTCATGATCCTACGCCTCGGGCAGTGTTGGGGTGCAGTCTGTGGTTAACGAACCGGCGGTTCGGGCAACGGTGGCAACGGGGCTGGCGGGGCTTCGACCGGCGGCAGCGGAGCGGGCGGCTCATGGCTCGGAGCAACTGGGACCGAAGTCGCACTCGAAGGCAGAATCGAGGCATCGACGATCGGCATCGAATTGCCAGGCGAGGGCAGATTCAACGGCTTCGCAGGCTGCGGAAGATTGACCTTCGGCACATCCACTTTCGGCACTTCCGGCATCGGAATCGGAGCCTTCGGCGCTGGGGTGTTGGGTAACGCCGATCCTGGCGGTCCTGGGTTGATCGGTAGAGTCGGAGCAGCCGTCGGTGGCGTCGCAGGAGGCGTAATGGCCGGGTTCTTCGGCACCGCTCCTTCATCCTGCTTCGGCGGCACTGGAGCACCCAGGTTATCCAGCGGCTTCGGCGCTGGCAGACCCATCGGGTTCGGCATCGGTTTTTCGGCCGGTTTGGCCCCGTCAGTCTTGGGTTTGTCCGTGCTCGTTTCCGGAGGAGCTGGGAATTGCTTCACATCCAGGATGGTTTCCTGAGTCTGCTCAGGAAGCAAGACCGGGACTGTCAAGAACTGTCGTTTTCCTGTGGCGATGGCAACTTCAGCGCCATACTGGAAGCCGACCATGTAATCGCGAATCAAGGCATGGCCATGTGGCGTCAGGTAGCTGGAGCGGCGGTAGCGAAGCGGCGGGATGGTTGGTGGAACGGCAGGTCCGCCGTTTTCCATGTGATCGGCATAACCATCCGTGAAGCCATCCGCGAATTCTGGCGTGAAAGTCTTGGCAGGGAACTGCTTGCAGACTTCCTTCCAGACTTTGCGAGCCTCGGCTGTGAGTCGCGTCGAGACTTTGTGCTCATCGAGCCGGGTGATTGGCTCATTGATAGCGTTGTGGCCAGCGTAGTAAAACAGGTTGCAGCCCGAGAGAAACGGGGCCACGCTGAGGCCGAGTAGACTGAGTTTCCACCGCATGATCATCGATCTCCCGTGCCAAGGGCTCTGGTCGCGCAAGGACGAAACAAGAACCCGTGACAGGGTTATCGGCGGAGAAGATGAGCTGAGTTTACCGAGAGTGCGGAATGTCCGGATTTTGCGAAATAGGGCAACTCTGTCACACTGATCCACGTCGGAAGTGCGAAAGACTGGAGAAGTTGGGAAAACACGCTTGGAATCGAGCGGCCAGCCGCGCAAGCTAGTCGTATTAAGAATCGCAACTGATAATCTGGGCAATCTGGCGGCTGGTGTATAAAACAGCTTTCCTACCTAGTTTATGAACTTCTTTTGTTCCTGTTCCGGAGACAGACCATGGCTTCTCGCTGGCTGAAACGCACCAAAGACGGCAAATCCCTTCAGTTCATGCCCGGCATGGTCTTCCTCGAAGATCGCACCGTACCAGCCACCTTCTTTGTCGATCCTACACTGGTGGCCGCTGGGGGCGCTGCGGTGACTTTTGCGGCGGGAACACCTCGCGAGGCTGCAGGCATCTTTGCCACGAACCTGGCCGACTGGACGACCAACCCGACCCGGACAACCTTCAATAACCTTTCTGATGCCCTTCTCGCCGCTGAGCAAAATCCTGGTGCCGACACCATCGAAATGGCTCCTGGGGTTCTCCCAGTCAACAACGCTGGCCCCAACAACGTTGGTGGCGGTGTCATCGAAAACTCGATCCCTGTCTCGCAAGAACTCACTCTCCGTGGTGCTGGTGACGGCGCCACGATCATCACGCCACTCAATAA
This sequence comes from Fimbriiglobus sp., assembly GCA_051659845.1. Lineage (GTDB taxonomy): Bacteria > Planctomycetota > Planctomycetia > Gemmatales > Gemmataceae > Fimbriiglobus. The sequence goes on from JBOFPH010000059.1 coordinate 172,221, forward strand.
CTCCCAGGCTGACTTTGGCGCCGGCTTTGTTGATGACGAGTTCACGGCGATCTTCCGCGTCGTCGGAGCCAACGCCAAACTGACCGCCGAAGATTTCCGGCTCGATGGTTCCGGGAAACTGATCGGCGGTGGCTTCCAGGTCCGCGAAGGAGCGGTCGGGAATTTCAATGGCGTCTCGATTTCTAACATCGTCTTCGAGCCAAACATGGTTAGCTCCGGTGTTGGGATCGTTGCCGCCAAAGGCGGCGTGGTGAACTTCGACAATGGCGAAGTCTCGAACTACGGCCGGGTTGGCATCCTGTACCAGGGTGCCAAAGGGATGGTCACGAACAGCAAGATTACGGGCCGCGGCGCTGGTATGTTCGCCCAAAACGGGATCGAACTCGCTGGGGACGCAGTGGCTGGTCAAGGTTCCGTGGTCATGGTGCTCGGAAACCTCATCACAGGAAACAACGGCACGGTCGCTCCTACTGACCGTTCGAGCGGTTTGATTGTCCTTGATGATGGTGCAGGTGCTAACCCTTCCGAAGCCTGGGCCATCGGCAACACTTTCTCCGGAAACACCGTGGCTCTGAACGTGGGTGCTACGGCTGCTGACGCTTCGACGCTCAAGGCCCAGTACAACGAACTCACTGGCAACACATTCGCTGTGTTCGGCGGCTTGGCCACCACAACGATCGATGCCACCAACAACTACTTCGGCGACGCGACTGGCCCATTCTCGACGGCTAGCACCGCGGGCAAGGGCGACACGATCAGCACCCCTTCGAAGGTCAACTTCACACCGTTCTTGACCTTCCCGACCCCCGAAGTCGCCCCCACGGTCACCGCACCTTTCGCAGCTTCGGTGGCGAACTACCTTGACCTGATTACGCAAGTCGATGTTGATGTTGAGCCTGTCGGCCCAGCACTGCTCACGGCGCCAACAGCTTCGGTGCAGTTCAACATCACCTTCGCCCAAGCTGTTGAAGGCTTTGACCTCTCCGATATCGTCGTCAACAAGGGCACGCCATCACTCGTCGGCTCCGGTAAGAGCTACGTGCTCACCGTCAGTGGCCTCACCGGCAACGGTGATGTGACCGCCAGCGTCGTCAATCGTGCGGCCATCGAGCCAACCGAAGGTTACCTCTCGGCCGCCTCGAACGTGGGTACGGTTGTCGTCGCCGTCCCGAACGCAGGCCCGACCATCACGGGCACCTTCCCGGACCAAGTCGTCGTTCTGCCATCGAACAGTGTCGCACCCATCCCGTTCACGATCGGCGATGATGCTGGCCTGGCTGGCCTGACCGTCACCGCGACTGCCTCGAATGGCACTGTGATCCCAGCTTCGAGCATCGTCCTCGGCGGCTCGGGTGCGAACCGCACCATCAGCCTCGTGAACCTGCCTGGCAACCTCGGTGCTTCGACCGTCACCGTGAGCGTCAGCGACGGCACGATGACAGCGAACCAATCGTTCGCAGTCGCTGTGAATGCGGCCCCAGTTGTGGTCCCGCCACAAAACGCTCAGCCGACGCTGACCGGCACGATCCCTGACCAAACCATCGCCGCAGGTGGCACCAGTGGCCCACTCGCCTTCACTGTCGGTGACGACACCACCCCTGCCTCGGCCCTCACAGTCTCGGTTTCGACCTCGAACCCATCCGTGGTTCCCGCTTCGAGCGTGACTCTCGGCGGCTCGGGTGCGAACCGCACCGTGACCGTCTCGAACCTGCCTGGCACGGTTGGCTCGAGTGCCATCACCCTGACGGTCACCGACGCTTCCGGTGCTACCATCACCAAGACCTTCGTGGTCAACGTCCCAGCTCCTGTGGTTGTCCCACCGGTGACACCGATTGACCGCATCTTCGCGGTCGGCGCTGATGCAGGTTCCCTGCCACTCGTGCAGGTTTATGGGGCAAACGGCGCGGCACGGTTCCAGTTCTTGGCCTTTGAATCCACCTTCACCGGTGGCGTCAAAGTCGCTACCGCAGACGTCAACGGTGACCGGGTCGAAGACATCGTCGTCTCCGCAGGCATGGGTGGCTCCGCTCGGGTTCGCATCATCAGCGGCAAAGATGGCACCGAACTCGGTAACTTCATCGCCTTCGAACCAAGCTTCCGCGGTGGTGCTAACGTCGCCGCTGGCGACCTGGATGGCGACGGCAAAGCCGAAATCATCCTCGGTGCAGGCATGGGCCGAGCACCACAGGTTCTCGTGACCAACGCGGCTGGTGTTTCTAGCCAGGACTTCTTGGCTTACGCCGGAAGCTTCACGGGTGGCGTGAACGTCGGTGTCGGCGATGCGAATGCGGATGGCAAACTCGACATCATCACCGGTGCTGGTCGTGGCGGTGCTCCTCACGTCCGCGCCTTCAACGGTAGTACAGTTGTGGCCAACTACTACGCCTTCGACACCAAGAACACGCAAGGTGTCTACGTTGCAGGTGGCACCTTCGGCATCGCAGCCGCTCTCGGTGGCCCAAGCAGCTCCGAAATCCGCTTCTCCTCGGGTGGCAAGATTTCGAACGCTTACGAAACCGGCTTCACCGGTGGCGTCCGCCTCGGAGCCTTCGACATCAACGGCGATGGCACCGACGAAGTGCTCACCGCTCCTGGTGCTGGTGGCGGTTCCCGCGTCCAAGCCCTCTCGGCTTCCGGCGCATCGCTCTTCAACGGCTTCGCCTTCGACAACATCGCTCGCACCGGTTACTTCATCGGCTAAGCTCTGTTGCTTTGAATCAACATTTCAAAAGGCCACCGCAGCTTGCGGTGGCCTTTTCTTTTGTGATCCACTGCTCAACCAAATCGAGTTTCCAGGCTTGAAGTACGAGTCTGTAGCATGGCAAGTCTTGATTGCGAAGACACTGTGACGACAAACGAGGGTTTTCTTCCTTGATCCTGTGAATCCTGATCATCCTGTCTGATGGATACATCATTTTGAGACAGGATGCCCAGGATTCGCAGGATGGAAAAAATGACTTGGTGGGATTGGAACTCGTCGTGTGGATTGTGTCTAGAACTCTGGTCTCTGTGTTGAGTTGCGAAGTGACCTACAAAAACAAGAACACCTGGGTCAAACATCGCCTCTCCCACGATGGTTGATACCCAGGTATTCTGTACAAGCCAGGTGGTGCGAACCGTAGGGCCTCTCCCCTCCCTACAACCCGCTCTCAGCACTGGCTTGCGTTATTACTCAATGCACTCGCTGTGCCAAACTTGGCAGAGCTGGCAAGAAAATGAGCGCATTCTCATCCAAAGCAGGGTTTTCTAGGCTTTTCTGATCCAGGATTTTTCAATTCATCTCTAAGCCACCCCAAACGCCCCGTTTTCCTGCCCAGATTCCGTGCACGGCCTGCTTGGATTCGAGCATCACTTCCCGGCACGCGGCGTCGCGTTGAATCCTGACAGCAGTTTGCCGTCGGTAATCGTCCAAATCCGGACTTCGCCATCGTAACTCCCCCCAGCGACCTTTTGACCATCCGGGCTAATCGCCACGGCATAGGCGAAGTCGGTCAGCCCAGTAAGGTTCTTGAGTTCCTTGGCGTTGGATAAGTCCCAGAGTTTGACCGACTTGTCGGCGGAACTCGTCGCCGCGATGCCAGAGGGATGCCTGACGATGCGGAAGACTTCGTCGCCATGCGAGCCAAGTGGTTTGCCGCCTTTGCCTTCACCGGTCGGTTTCCAGGTGCGAATCTGTTTATCCGCCCCAACGGAGTAACCGAGGCTCGCGTCAGCGTTCAAGATGACGGAGTAAACTGGGCTTTGGTGATCTTGGAAAGTGAGGATCGACTCCTTGGCTTTCAGATCCCAGACTTTGGCCGTTTTGTCTCGGGCCGAACTCGCCAGGAGCTTGCCATCGTCCGAGAACGCGAGACCGAGCACCCAGTCGGCGTGGTTATCAAGGCTTTGGGTCAGCTTCGCGGACTGACCGGGTTTCAGTTCCCACAACCGGACGGTGCGATCACAACCTGCTGCCGCCAGTTGCTGGCCATCAGGGGACATCGCCAGGCAGAGCACCGAGTCTTCACAATCGAGGAGCTGTTCGAGCATGACTTTCTTGTCCGAGACGCCATCGAGCATCACGACTCCTGCTTCGGTTTGGCCCGGAGCATCGAGGTTGTAAAGCCTCACATCCCCTTCTTGCCCCGGTCGGCCCCCTGCGACGACGACTTGCCCCGATGGCAAAAACTGGATCGCATAAGCTCGCTCGGCCCGAGTGCGGATGCGTTTCAACAACTTCCCTTCCACCGACCAGACCAGTAACTCATGATGCCCACCGACGACCAGGGCTTTGTTATCCGGAGTAAACGCCACCGAGTTGATGATCGTGGGGAATTGGTAAGCCTGCGGCGGTGTTGGTGGGGTCCAGCGGAGGCGAAGTTCTCGCACTAAGTCCGCTTTCGGGTCCAGCCCGGCGTCCAGTTTCGCTCCCTGGGCGATCCATGTTTCCACGATCTTGGCCTTGGCCACCGCAACTGCTTCACCCTTTTCCCGTGGTGGCATTCGGCGTTCTTCTTGCGTCACGATCAGGTCGTGGAAGTCGCTTTCCAAGGGTTTCCCGGCCACGATGGCTTCGCCATTGGCGCCCCCGGCCATGAGCTTTTCGAACGTGGTCATGTCGTACTTGCCGTTCTTCCTCTTGGCATCATGGCACGCAAAGCAGCTTTCTTTCAAAATCGGCGCAACATCCTGGATGAAGCTCACAGGCTTCTGGCCGTACGCCACAGACCCAAGACAGAACAGCAAAGCCAGAGTGATCCAACGCATACGAGAGGCTCCAACCGGTGGGACCACCAACTTACCCGAGCTTACCCCGAAAGACAAGAACCGACACGTGCGCGAATGCTTACCAAAACCTTGGGAGCCAGCAGCGGACGCTGGCGCGGTAACAGCGGTAAGATTCGCCGAAGCGTTGCTCAAGGTCCAATTCTTCCCACGGCCGGACGAGGACATGCCAGACTGGCCCACCAGCCAGAGCGTAAAGAATCACCGCGGGCGAACCCAAGAAGATCCCCACAGCGACTCCCTGGCTCAGCCCAGCGATCGCCATCGGGTTGCGGACGTATCGATACGGCCCGACGACGACGAGTTCCCTCGCACAATCCGTCGGCATCGGCGTGCCACGACCGACCATCGCCATCGTGATGCCACATGTCAGCCCCAGACTACCCGCCAGACAGAAGAGCACGATCCCAATCGTTGTCGGGATAAGTCCAGGAAATCTCCAGAACTCCAAGCCGAATTGAGTCTCCAGCCACAGGATTCCCCAGGGCAAGACGACTAAGAATGTTGTCCAGAAGATGGCCAGTTGGAGGAGAGTTTTCATCACCACCCAAGCGCGGCTTGTGGGTCGGGCCTCCCGCGTACGGAGCTGACCTAACATGGCTCACCTCGCGGTTTTAACAGAATCGTCAACACGCCTGGGATGATCACCGAAGGCGTCATCAACAGTGCTCCCCAGAGGCCATCACCACCGGTGATGGCTGTCAACGCCCAGCAGTACAGGCCGGCGTAAGCTGCGGCCCCAGCGTGGATGAGCAAGAGTGGCCACGCCCAAACTCGCTTCGTGGCGAGGCCGTAGGCCGTGGCCAGTGAGGTAGTCATGTAAAGGATGGCATCGGGCAGCCCGAAGGCGAGCAGGGTCGCATCTGGGGCACCACTGGCCAGGAAGTGCTTGCGGCTGGTTGGCCAGCCGAGGAGCATGACCCACCAGGCACTAGCCCCCAGGGCTTGTAGCAATAGGTAGCCCACAGCGGCGCGGCGAAGGAGCATACGATCAACCCCCGGAAAGATATTCTCCTAACCGGAAGACCTGCCGGGGAAAAACAGGCTACTTTCGGCCACTGAGGATCCCTTGGAGTTGGGCTTTCACGGCGGCCGATTCACGGGGCTTGTTGTTACTATCGAAGAACTCGATGGCTTGCTCGTGCATCTTGACGCAGTACTTGCTGACTTCGTCGCCACGGCGTTTCGGCACCGCGGGGAGGAACTCCAGGTAGAACTTGGCGAGCTTCTCTGTCCCCGTTTTGGTGAGGGCACAGGTTTCGGTGAGCTTGGTCATCATCTGCGGGATGTAGCGACCTTCGCCGGGGAACTTGCGGATGGTGTTGGCGAGACCCGTGATGGCCTTGTCGTACTCTTTGGCTTCGACTTGATACTCGACGAGCTTGAGTCTTGCTTCACAGGCGAGATCGGGGCGGCTGAGGAGTTCGTAGGAGGTGACGATGCGCTCGTAGAGCCGGGTGCGTTGGGTTTTGTCGCTGAGTGGGCTGAGAAGGTCGTCGAGGATCTTCCAGGAGAAGTCCGGGAACTTCTCAAAGATCTTCACAGCACGATCGGCATTGGCGAAGGCGGTCTCTTTCGAGTGGCCATTCCGGCCCAGATCGGCGAGGGCGAGCCAGGCTTTCTCATCTTGTGGGAAGATCTCATGAACCTTCCGTAAGTACTCGGCTTGCTGTTTGGGGTTGAGCTTCTTTTGATCACGCACCAGGGGGAAGGCACGCATGAGTAAGTCCGCATGGCGAGCGTTTTGCGGAGCGTAGCCGATGAAGGTCAACCGACGTTCCATGTCGCGGTCCGTGGAGACGGCGCCACTCTTGGGGTCACGGATTTTGCCAACGTAATACTGATCCCCGAGGTAACGCCCTTCGGACATCAGGGCGAAGTCGATCTTCTCCTTATTGACGGTCTTCACCTCGACCCACATGACCCAGGCATGAAGCCCACCGCTATTGGATTCGCCCCAAACATACTCCGCCGGGACGACCAAGGACTTCGCCACACGAGCCGCGAAGTCCGCTTGCATGGCACACACGCCGCCATGTTTGCGGATGCTCGGGAGCGTATAAGGCTTATCATTGAGCTTGCAGACTTCGGAGTTAGTGCGCAGCATGATTTGGTCATATTCAATGTCGAAGTAACTCTTGCCAATACCACTGCGGCGGGGGAAATAGTTTTTCGTGGCCCAGTCACGCTCATCTTGGGGAGTGCGGTGATTGACGATGTGGAGCATGAACTCCCACGGGAAGAAGCTCACGGCTTGCTTCATGGGGCCTTCGATCTTTGTGACCATTTCGTAGTTCTTGATCGCGTCGGTCTCCATGACTTCCACGGGCAGGTCGGATTTCGTGCGGATTTGATGGCCACGATAGTCGTAAACGCCCCGCGGTTCGTCCCAGGTCACGGCCACGGCCACGGCGACATTCGGGTGAGCCTTCAGCTTCTCGGGGGAGAGCTTGTAGAGCTTGCGGAAGAGTTCGAGCGCGGGGATGACGTTGTCCACCTCGGGGTCGATGGCGGTGAAGAGCATTTCTTTGATATCCACATTCGCATCCAGAAACTTCTGGATCGCTGCCGTATCTTCATCAAAGGCGAGTTTGATTTGCTCCGCATACGTGGCTTCAAAATGCTTCGTATATGCGGCGCGAATGAGTTTGCCTTCTCCTTTCAAGAAAATCTTCTCTCCTTGCAGGGCTTCCAGCAGAGCCTTATCGGCTTGCTCACTGGTCACGACTGGCTTCGCGGGCTTCTCTTCCTGGGCACGCAAGAGAGGCAGCACGAACACCATCGACAGGATCAGGCATCGAACGAGCATGGGGAATCCTCCGTGTTCAGGGGCACGATTTTGTCTGCATCTTAACGTAGGCTGTGGTATAGGCGTTCGTAGTCCGCGGCACTGCGGCCCCAGGACCAGTCTTGTTGCATCGCCGTGCGAACGACCTTCTGAAACTCCGCCGGGCGATCACGGTACAACGTCACGGCCCATTTTACCGTCTCGTACAGGGCGTTGGACTGGTATTCACCGAAGCTAAAGCCCGTACCGATGCCGGCTTGGATGTTCTCTTGGCTGGAGTTCACGATGGTGTCTGCAAGACCGCCTGTGGCCCGCACAACTGGGGGCGTGCCGTACTTCAGGGAGTAAAGTTGGTTCAACCCACTCGGCTCATAGCGGCTCGGCATCAAAAAGAGATCGCTGCCCGCTTCCACGAGGTGGGCGACCGTTTCATTGAAGCCTAGGTACAACCCGACTTTGTCTGGGTATCGTTTTTGGAATTGTTCGAGTTCATTATGATACTCGGGATCACCTTCCCCGAGGAAGACAATCTTACAACCCAAATCCAGGAACCCAGGTGCCGCACTCAGGATGAGATCGATCCCCTTTTGCACCACCAACCGCGCCACCACCCCGAGGACTGGGCGATCGAGTTCGACGGGCAAGTTGAAGCGCTTCAGCAGTTCTTCTTTGCAGCGAGGCTTGTGGGTGAAGACCGTGTCACGGTCGTAGTTCACGGGGATGTGCGGATCGATGGCAGGATCCCAAACCCCATAATCGACGCCGTTGACGATGCCCGAGAGTTTGTGTTGCTGATCCCGCAGGAGGCCTTCCATCCCGCAGCCATACTCGGCGGTCGTGATCTCCCGGCTATACGTCGGGCTGACGGTGTTCACAGCATCGGCGAAAACGACCCCCGCCTTGAGGAAGTTGAAGTGCCCGTGATACTCAAGTTGGTTCGGGTTAAAGAGCCAACCTGGCAGCCCGGTCAGTTTCATGACATCCGAGCCGAACATCCCTTGGTAAGCGATATTGTGAATGGTATACACACTGCGGACATGCTCATATCCAGGCCGTTGGCGGAAGACCTCGGCGAGGAACACGGGGACCAAGCCCGTTTGCCAGTCGTTGGCGTGGATGATGTCCGGTGTAAACCCCATCGCGGGGATCGCTTCGAGAACCGCCCGGCTAAAGAACGTGAACCGCTCAGCGTTATCGGGGTAGTCCGCTTTGTAACCGCCGGGCATCGTCTGCTGGTAGAGGCCCTTGCCTTCGAAGCCGTTGTCACGGTCAAAGTAATCCGGGGCTTCGATGAAGTAAATCGGCACTTCCGATTTGGGTAGATTCGAGCGAAACAGCCGGCATGCCAGGGTGCGTCCGCCGATCGGCACGGGGACAACGTGCTCAGTTCGAACCGGCGGGTTCGGCAAGAATCGCACGGCTCGGTAATACGGCATGATGACCGCGACTTGATGCCCCCGTGCGGCCAGGGCACGTGGCAATGAGCCAGCCACGTCCGCTAAGCCGCCCGTCTTTGCGAAGCCCACGACTTCCGAAGCCGCGAGCAAGATTTTTAGTGCCATCGCTGTGTCTCAATATGCGTACATCTAAGACGATACGGTTCGCACTTCACTAGCCCAGAGTGAATCGTTCACTCGGCGACCTCAAAAAAGTCCAAACCGCCAAAACGCCAAGACGCCAAGAAATCCACGTCTTCAGACTTTTCTTCCTGGCGTTTTGGCGTCTTGGCGGTTCAACTTGTTGTTATGTAGATTCTTAAGCGACCTTCGTGGCCACCACGGCTCGAGTAGCTCGACGAGCTTTTGGGGGTATTCGAAGAATAAGAAATGGTCTGCTTCGGCTTCAACATGGTAAGTCACATTGTATACACTTTCACTCAGTTCGTTGACTACAGACGTAACACTGTCCGTGCGGACGTTAACGTCCTTTTCCCCTTGCCAAGCGAAAATGGGGACATCCTTAGGCAGAAAGATCAACTCCTCTGGTTCGAGGACCGCCGAAACGTAGATCAGCCCCTTCCAGCCTTTGTGCTGGGCTGTTGCTCGGCTTACTCCACATCCGCCTTGCGAGAGACCTGCCAGAAAGAGCCAATCGAGGTCGACGATGCCCCATTCTTGGATGTGCTTCAAGGCGGTTCGAGTCGCTTCGCAGGCGCCTCGGGCTTCCCACTCGCCGACGTTGTAAGTTGGGAAGACCGCAACGAACCCATACTCCTCGGCGAGCTTCGCCCAGACCCAGTTGGCGATGGAGATGTTGCCACCATGACCATGATAAATGAGGATCGCGGGAAGTTTTTCGCCTGGCTCGTGGTGCGGAATGTAGTAGGTCAAGCGATTGTCGTTAGAGTCAAACCACTGCGAGCGAAGCCGCAACAGTTGGGGGTCTTCACGCATCTCGCGGATGTATTCTGTGAGGCGGTCATGCATCATGCGGCGCTTGGCACGCGGTGCCCATAACGGCACCCGGAAAATGATGCCGAACAAGACTTCGAGGTAATCGAGTTCCTCACGGATGCTCTCGGGATGGTAGTTCGTGTAAGGCGAGGTCTGCACGCTCGACCATCCCGTGGCGTGGTATTGGCTGAACGGCGTAGCCAGTTGTTTGTGGATGAGAACTCGCATCAATGCGATGAGGCCAACGACGACGATCACGACGCAACAAAACTGAGGCTCAAAAAAGTGAAAGCATAAGTAATAGAACGTAGCGAGAGTTGTGACCCAGGTCACCAAGCTCGCCATCGCAAAAATGCCACCTCGTAGCGAACTGGAGAACACCATCAGTAGCGGTGAGAGGGCGATGTGAGTGTAGGAGACCAGCAGCCCACCGAACTGGCGGACGAACCAACTGGCAAAGCGGTCGCGGCGGTCCATGTGGGAAGTTACCGGCGTTCGAGGTTTCGGGTTGTCGGCATCTTCCAACCACCATCGTTGTGCCTATATTACGCATTACTGTGCCCGTGATTTGGAAAGAGAAGTATGCCTGACGAGACACCGCCCGGCCTTGAAGCGATGATCCCACGCCTCGGCAAACTTCGGGAAAACATCGCCTCTGTGTTCCTCGGCAAGCCGGAGTTGATCCGCCTCGCTCTTGTCGCACTCCTCGCCGATGGGCACTTACTGCTCGAAGATGTACCCGGCGTCGGGAAAACGCTTCTCGGTAAGGCGATTGCGAAATCCCTCGATTGTGCCTTTCACCGCGTGCAATTCACCCCCGATTTGCTCCCCTCGGACCTCATCGGCACGAGCATCTTCAACCAGCAGAACCAGCAATTCAGCTTCCAGCCAGGCCCGTTGTTTACACAGATCCTCCTCGCCGATGAGATCAACCGCGCCACCCCACGGACGCAATCCGCACTGCTCGAAGCGATGAGCGAAAAGCAAGTCACCGTCGACGGCACCACACGCAAACTGGGCCGGCCATTCTTGGTGCTCGCTACGCAGAACCCCTACGAGTTCGAAGGCACGTACCCACTGCCCGAAAGCCAATTGGACCGCTTCCTCGTCCGGCTGAAAGTCGGTTACCCGACCCGCGAATCCGAACGCATGATCCTCAAACAGCACCGTGCCGGCGAACCCGTCGATTCGCTCCAACACGTCTTCAGTTCCCACGAGTTGCAGCAACTCCAGGACTTCACCCGGCAAGTCCGCGTCGAGGATTCCGTCTCTGAATACATCCTTGACCTCATCCAAGCGACGCGCGACCATCCCGAGATCAACCTCGGTGCCAGCACCCGAGCGGCCTTGGCGTATTACCGCGCCGTCCAGGCGTATGCGGTCTTGCAGGGGCGGAATTACGTCTTGCCGGATGATGTCAAAGTCCTGGCGGAAGCGGTGCTCGCTCACCGCATCCTGACCAAAGCCTGGGACCAGGGCGGCCGGGACGACACAGCGTCGATCGTCCGCGAAATCGTCGCCCGCACTCCCGTGCCAAAGTAAGTTCGCTCAGGATTCGCCCGATGTTCGTCATCAACAACCAGCACGAAGCCACGATCACCAAAACCGTTTGCCGTTTGGTGTTCTGCGAAGAGTGCGATGCCCAGTACGTCTACCAGATGTTTCGCTCAGCCTCGGGTTACGGGAATAGCCTCTATTTTCTCGACGAATCCGGGGCCAAATCACGTGCTGAGAGCAGTGCCAAAAGCAAGCTCAAGAAGAAGATGAAGGGTGCTTGCGAGGCCATTCCTTGCCCGAAGTGTGCCCATTATCAAGATCACATGATTCCCAAAGCCAAGTCCGACAAGGCTCTATTAGCTTGGGTGGGTGCTTGTGTCCTGGGCCTGTTGCCCGCCTTCATCGGGTTCATTTTGGTAATCACGGGGAACGAATCGATCGGCACGACGTTGATCTCGACGGGCCTCGTGGTAGCCCTGATCATCGGGGCACTCGGCGCCGGGATTTACATGGTCTACGACCCCAACAAAGACTCCGAAGAGAAGCGCTTCGACAAAGCCGAAGCCACGGCGATGACCCGCAAAGCCTTCGAGCGCGAGTTCCACAAGCAGACCGAAGAACAGTTCGACATCGCCAGTGAAGCCATCCGCCGAGGCAAGCGTTACAAGGACATCGAAGGAACGATCTGGGCCGACCGCGAGCAAATCCAACAAAGCATCAAACTGAAGCTAGTCCTGCCCACCGGCGACGAAGTCAAAGTTCCGCTGCGACCGAAACTGAAAAACGGCGAGAAGTACCAGTTCGAAGTGGACGTCCAATCCAAACCCCTCACCTTCGTCTACGTCCTGCAAATCTACACCGAAGCCGTGTGATGAAGCTGGGCCTGGCTTCGAATTCTCAACGCCGGCTCAGTCGAAGCGGCGGAGGTGCCACGAGAACAGTGCCGCGGAGGCCACCAAGCACCCGAACAGCAGGCCCGGCACGAACAGGCACCACCGCGCCACTCGGCGGTTGGCTCCGACCAACGCCAAGTAGCCCTCGGCGACCGGCCCGAGACAGAAGCACAGGTTGGCCCCGATCACCGCGCGGAGTAGGAAACCCTGGAACTCGCGGTTGGGCAGTTCGGACCCGGCGAAGAACAAAACGACCAGACCGAGGACCGCGTTGTAAGCCAGCCGCAACCGTTCCCAGGCGAGGAACACGGCATGGGCTGAATCGACGGCCGGCGATGGACCCGGTTCCGTATCGTTTGCCATCTGGAGCCTCTCCTCGCCGAACGACCAAGCTCAGATCCGGCGGGGCTACTGAGCCGTGAACCCTGAAAACCAAATCACGCCCCGGCCGTCCCGTGCAGCACCTGGGGTATTGCTAGCTGGTTTTCGGCCCATGTTCAATAACTGCCTCAGTGGATCCAGTGGCGCTCGACCTCACAGACCCGCCCGTCCGCCTCCAGCACCACGTTGAACTGCCAGCCATAGGCCCCGCAGTCGAAGCGGTACACCAACGACCCCTGTGGGGCTGACCAGAACGGGAAGTTGTAGATGCTGTCGCTCGACGTTTTCGGGTCACCGAGCAGATTGACCACCTCCTCGCGGGTCTTGCCGATCAACTCGACCGTGTTGAAGACGCGAGACGCAGCGTCGATGGCCCGGTCGGTCGAGGCCCGCGGGTTCGGCCCGTGCGATGGGTCGGGAGTGCCGCCCAGCTTCTGCGTCTCCCACATCAGTCGGATGTCGGCGGCCACGTCGGATGAGCGCTCGCCATCGCCGACTTCGCCGGGATGCGGTTCGATCCTGTGGACAATGAACCCTCGCCAGAGCAGGACACCACCAGCGATGGCGACCACGAGAATCAGCAGCCACCGCCAACGTCGTTTTCGCAAGCCGAAGCCCATACGCCATCGCTCCCAAAAGTAACGCCAGTTTCCCACTCGCTTTGGGGTGGGGTTTGGGGTTATAATAACACACCTGCCCGCTTGCTCTTCTGGTTGGTTGATATGCGCTATCTCTTGCTCATTGTTGGTTTGCTTGTGGCTCCCTGGGCGGGGGCGGCGGAGGTTTCGTTTCCGAATGACGTCATGGCGGTGATGTCGCGGGCGGGCTGCAATATGGGCGCTTGCCATGGGAACCTCAACGGCAAAGGGGGCTTCCGGCTCTCGTTGCGTGGGGAAAATGCGGCCCTCGACTTCCAGACGCTCACCCGGGATGCCCTGGCTCGGCGAGTCGATGTCGCTCGTCCTGCGTCGAGTTTACTGTTGCAGAAAGCCACGGGCCAAGTGCCGCATGAGGGGGGTGTTCGCTTCTCGCCGACGAGCTTGGAATACCGGCTGATCCATGACTGGATTGCGTCTGGCGCCCAGTTTCGGGAAGCGACGAAGCCCGTGAAATTGACCGTCACCCCCAGCACCGCCATCGTCGTGGCTCCGCAAGACCGCGTGACCATCCGGGCCACGGTGACCTTCGCGGACGGCAGCACGAAGCCGATCACGGACTTGGTCAGTTGGGAGTTGAACAACGTGGGTGTCGCGAAGGTTGAGATGTCCGGTGAGGTCGTGCGAGAGAGCGACGGCGAGACCGTGGTCTTGGTGCGCTATCTGGATCAGCTACAGCCAGTGCGGATTGCGTTCATCCCCGATCGCCCAAAAACGGACCTGTCGAGCTGGGCCAAGAAGTCCCGGATCGATCAACTCACCGCTCAGAAGTGGGCCGAGTTACGCATCCAACCCAGCGACAAATCGAGTGATGCCGTCTTCCTGCGTCGAGTTTACCTTGATACCTGCGGCATCCTACCCACACCCGAAGAGGCCCGGGGTTTCTTCGCAGACACCGCCCCGGACAAGCGGGCCAAGCTGATCGATCGGCTCCTCGAGCGTCCGGAGTTCGCCCAATACTGGGCCACGAAATGGGGAGACTTGCTTCGCAACGAGGAGAAATCCCTCGACAAAAAAGGGGTGCAGGTCTTCCACCGCTGGATCAAAGGCTGGATCGCCGAGGACAAGCCGTGGAGCGACTTCGCTCGCGAAATCCTCGCCGCACGGGGCAGCACTTACCAGAACCCGCCGACAAACTTCTACCGCGCTATCCGCGAGCCGTATCAACGGGCTGAGTCTGTGGCCCAGGTCTTCTTGGGGCTTCGCGTCAGTTGTGCGAAGTGCCATAACCACCCCTTCGACCGTTGGACTCAAGACGATTACCACCGCTTCGCGGCCACGTTCGCTCGCATCGGCTATCGCGTGCCGTCGAACGAGAAACGGGACGATCTCGATAAGCATGAGTTCGTCGGTGAGCAGTTCGTGACCGCTCTTCTGCAGGGCGACTTACCCCACCCGACTCGTGGCGGGATGGCGAAGCCGAAGTTCCTCGGCACAAATGACGACGGCCCCGAGGCCGAGCGACTCACGGCCTTCGCCGACTGGGTCGCCGACCCCGCCAACCCCTTCTTCGCTCGCACGCAGGTGAACCGCATCTGGCTGCAACTCCTGGGTCGCGGCCTAGTCGATCCCAACGACGACTTCCGTCTCAGCAACCCACCGACAAACCCCGAGTTGCTGGACTATTTGACAACCCAGTTCCGTGCTGGTGGCTTCCGTATCAAAGGATTGATGCGCGAAATCCTGAACTCCGAGACCTATCAACTCAGCGAAAAGACCAACGCCACGAACGCCAACGATGCACTCCACTTCTCGCACTCTGTCATCCAGCCGCTCGAAGCCGAGCAACTGCTGGATGCGATGAGCGTGGCCCTGAAATCCGAGTTGAAATTCCCCGGCTACCCGACCGGGATGCGAGCGATGGAAATCCCGGCGCCGCCCCAACGAGAGCCACGCCGGGGCAAGGAAGCGATGGGGATGCGGTTCTTGAAAGTGTTCGGCAAACCCGACCGCCTCATCACCTGCGAATGCGAACGGAGTGAAGACCCTGGCATGTTGCAATCCTTCCAGCTCATCACCGGTCGACTCGTCCACGATCTGCTCCGCAACGCCGACAACCGCCTCGGCAACCCCAACCTGGCCTTGGACGACCTCTATCTCGCCACGGTGACACGCTTCCCTACCGACACCGAACGCCAGAAGCTCCAAGCCTACCTCGCCGCCAGCAAAGACCGCCGCCAAGCCTGGGAAGACATCGCCTGGGGCCTCTTCAACAGCAAAGAGTTCTTGGTCCGCAAGTGATCAATCGAACTTTGGCCAGGAGTGGAAAAGATTCCACAGGAAGCAACCCAAGACGCCGCAGCCACAACCGGCGAAGAACACCACCAAGAGTGCCATTACCAACCACATGGGGATCTGCCAGTTCGGAGGGTTCTGAGGCGGTAGGGTATGGGGTCATAATTGGTTCAGACCGGCGACTGGTCTGGAAAAAGTTGGTGTCCGTGCTAGTTTTCTATTTCACGAGCCTATGATAGATTAGGGCAGTTTCAGCTCTGTGAATACTCGAAAACCTGGATACTTTGTTACTGAAGGAGGTGCTGTTTTGAACCCAACAACTCTTGCTTCATCCGACAAAATACGCGAAGTCCTGGCCTCGAAACTCCTCAGCCAGATCCGTGAAGACCGCGGTAGCCAGGCATTGTTGGACATTTTCCTCTCGAGTTCCACGGGTGTTACGTCCGATTCAGACCGGGAACTGATTCAAGCCATTTCTCGACTCTCACCCGAAGATCAAATCGCTTTGGCTGAGGCAGTGTCTTCCCCAGTGAACACCAACGACGTTTTGAGTGATGCGGAGTTTGAAGCACTATTTAAATAGAATCGTTAGGATTGCTCGTGTTGTGTGGAGTAGACTGACTTGGGAAGTAGTTCGGATCGAGAAATACGTCAGTAATCACAATCTTTCGTTCCCAAGGCCAGGCATCGACGACTCGGTAGATGATAATGGCATGGACTGCGTATACCATTTCGCCACGATTTGATTCCCTCGCACTTTTCGAATGGAATTTGATTTTTGAGTCTGCAATCAGTGCATACTTGAGGCTTGTTGCTGATGTGCCTGGAATCGTTTTCAATCGAGCCAAGTTGTTGCGAGTCCTCATTCCACGTTCTTGTTCGCTTGATGAAGCAGTTGCAGCCGGGCACCAGCATTTCACAACAAAGCGAAGAAAAATGTTGGAGATACGTAGCATACCATACTCCTACAAAGGAGGATCCTGAACAAGTGCATACAATACAATCTGAATCGCTGTGATCGCGATCGCAGCGAGCGGTTCGAGGAGTGTGAAAAATTGCCAGAACAGAACCCAGCCTGGCTCAAATCGATGGGTTTCTTGGGTTTACAGAGGTACAACTGCAATCGCGGTCGTGCATCTGACTTGATACCCAATGTTGAATGATCCTAAGGTAGACGGGATTCGAGTAGGAATGGTGAATACAAGGCGTTGACTTGATGAAGCTTCAAGCTATCTCGAAAAGCTCCTACCCGAGGCGTGGTCGAAGAATGGCTGATGTATCAAAAAAGAAAGCACCGGTGGGACCGGTGCTTTCTGAGTGGTTTCGATCAAGAGCTTAGTTCTTGTCTTTCTTCTTCTTCTCGAAGAACTTGACTTCTTCGATGCTGCCATCTTTGGCGGTCATGTCGAAGCCTTTGATGGCTTTGTCGCCGACGAACTTCTTGAGGGCTTCTTCGGCAGGAACGTCTTTGTCGCCTTGCTTGAACTTGGTCTTGTCGGTGATCTTGTAGGTCTTCTCGACCTCTTCGCCCTTCTTGCCTTCCTTGACGGTGACTTCCTTGGTCTTCTCGTCGTACTTCACGAGGCGAACAGGAGCACCGAGGGTGAGGCCAACCGTCAGCATGAATGCGGCCATCGCCAGAACAACTTTACGCATCTTCGCATCTCCAAAAGTGGCCACGACTTGAGTGGCCCGGAAAGGATTCGGTTTGAAGTCCGGAGCCGGCTGGCTCTGGCAAACCACATGTAGTGTCCGTTCTCCGAAGTTGGTGAGTCTCGGACAGGGGAAAACTTGATGAGAAGTTCTCGCACCTCCGGGCTACCCTTCCCTCGAAGCGGTACGGTATCATAAACACTGTCTTGAGGCGTTTGTTTCGCGCTGGCCTGTGGGAATCTGCCATGTTACTGCGATCCGGTCTGTTTCTCATCCTGGCCTCATTGTTCGTGAGCATTTCGGCGGGACGAGACGAAGAGGAAGAAGCCAAGCCCAAAGGCCCGGTGAAGAAAGTCCCCGTTCCTGACGACGATAAGAAGCCCGCGCCAATGCCACCACCCTTGGGCAAACTGCCCGGCCTCGATCCCACGATGCCAAGCGCCCCCATGCCACGCGAACCGGGCAAGATACCTGGCCTCGATCCCAGCATGCCTCCGCCTGGCAACTTAACACCTCCCCTCACGACCCCTCCCACAGAACCCGAGAAGCCCGAAACGCCGTCGAATGCTGGGGCCTTTGAGTACAAGATGGGGGATTTGCAGCGCGAAGCCAATATCGCCAAATCACTGGAATTGAAAGCCTTTTACAATCTGTTCAGCGTCGCCTACGATCGCATCCGCGTCGGCACGGGGATCATGAATCGCGTCACCCCTCTTCCTCTCTTATGGGGCAAAGACACCTTCCCCGCCGAGTTCGGCATCGTGCCTCTGAACTCCGACGACACTCTCAAAGACTTGGTGACGGTGGCCAAGAAAAACGTCCGTGAACTGGAGTGCTTCGAGAACTACAGCCTGGAGCAAGTCCGGCGTTTCATCGAGTTGCCGCCATCGCCGCCGACTGTTGCGGAAGACCAACGGCTCTCGAAAGCTGACCGCTTGGCTGCTGGCGAAAAGGTGCTCATTGCCGTCTACTTCTTCCATGACTCGGCGCGAGAACAAAACCGCCGACGTGGCAAGAACTGGGAGCCGATCAAAGTCGCGCTCTACGACAAACTCGCCGAGGTGCGGTTGGCCCGCGTCAATCATGCGGCCTCGTTGCGAGATTGGCCGATCGTGCGTGACCTGACCAAGAAATACGGCGAACTTTACCAGCGCCAACCGCGATTCCTCGAACCGGTTCTGGCCGTGAGGCTCCTCGAAGCCGAGTCTCTACTGAAATCCGAAACCTTGGCAGACTGGGTCCGTAGCCGGGAACTGCTGACAGAATACGAGACGCGATTCCCAGGCAGCAAAAACGAAATCGCCCAACGGGTGCGGGTCGCTCTCTTGGAGAAATCCAAGAAGCTTCTGAACGAAGCTCAACGGGTCATCGGTACGAATAAAACCGAGGCCCGCAACATCCTGACTTCGGTGGAGAAACTCGACCCCGATAGCAGCTCGCTTCGCTCGATGCAGCAAGAGATGAAACTCGGTTACCCCGTGCTCTTCATCGGTACTTCGCGGATGCCGGAGTTCATGTCCCCGGCGCTGGCTCGCACGGACAGCGAAAAGCAAGCGATGCAATTGATCTTCGAAGGGCTGTGGGAAAGCATCCCCGAGGAAGCAACCGGATCGCGGTTCACGCCGCGCTTAGCCCTCGACCGTGGCACCGTGGGTGCGGGCATTCGGGATTTGCGGCTTCTGGGCAACGTCGATTGGGGCAAACCGAGTGACCTCTTCACGGCCGCGGACGTGGCGGGCACCCTGCGGCTCATGCGGCAGAAGCCCGGCCTCCACGGCACCGAAAGCACGTCCTGGCTCGATGACCCGGGCTTTGACCCTGCCGACCCCGGTCGCCTGCGGATGCGCTTCAAGCTCGGCCACCCCGATCCACGCTCCTTGTTGACATTCCCAATCCTGCCGGCCTCGAAGTTACTCGAAGCGAACAAGACTTACGACGACCTCGAATTCGCCCGTCAACCGTTTGGCAGTGGGCCATTCCGCTTAGCCCCGTTTCGCCGGACCCCGACCGAAGAACCCAAGGAAATCATCTTCCTGGCGAACTCCGGTTACTCCCGCCGACCGAACCGCATGGGCCAGCCTTTTATCAAAGAAATCCGGCTCGTGGACATGAACCAATCGACGGACCCGGTCGCGGATATGAGCGCCGACCGTGTGCATCTTCTGTTGGACGTGCCGACCCGTGACCTCGCCAAGTACCAAGCCAATAACAACCTGAATGGCAAGGTCCGCACGGTCACAGTCGCGGACCCTCACCGCACTTACCAACTGGCCATCAACCACCGTCGGCCTGGCCTGCAAAGCACGGACTTACGCAAAGGTCTGCTCCATGCCATCGACCGCGAGCGGGTGCTGACCGATGTCTTTCGCAGCAGCACGAAGGAGTTCCACAAAGCGATGACCGGGCCATTCCCGCCCGGCAGTTGGGCCGAGCCGAAGCCACTGGGCAGCGTGCCACCGTCGCTTTACAACCGGGACTTGGCCGCGACTAAGTTCCGAGCCTACGTGAACAGCCCAACCACGACACTGACGAAGTTCTCGCTTCTTTTCCCCAGCGACGACCCAAACGCTCGTGCGGCGTGCGAACGGCTCAGGAGCATGATCGAATCCCCGACGAAGGATGACGAACGCCGGATTGAGATCGTACTCGAACCGATGCCTTACCGGCAGATGATGCGTCGCCTCGAGGAAGAAGCCAGTTACGACCTCGCCTACATCGCCCAAGATCACCCCGATATCTGGTACCCGCAACACTTGAGCCTGACCCTCGACCCCACGGCCCACGGTAAGCACGGCAGGAACATCCACGGCTACTTCAGCCCCGAGGCCAAGCCTGGCGCCGAGGATGCGAAGCTCGCTCAGAGCCTCGCCGAAGTCCGGCTTCACCGGGATTACGACGGCAAGCTCGTTGGCCTGGCTCACCGCATGCACGATCGGTTCAACGATGCGGTTCCGTACATCCCACTCTGGCAACTCGACCGGCACATCGTCTTGAACACGATGGTGAAGCTGGACTTCGAAGGCCAAACCGAACTCGCCAACCCCCGCACCCTGAACCCTACCACTCCCTTCACCAGCATCGCTCGCTGGCGGCTGGAGTAAAGGTACGCTGTCCACTGTGCAAAACCTCTCTCGGAGTCTTGATCATGTTTCGGCTTGTGGCGTTGATGTTGTTCGTGGTCATGGGTCACGCCTTGGCGGCGCCGCCCAATGTCCTGTACCTTGTCGGGGATGACCAAGGCTGGGGCGATTACGGCTTCATGAAGCACCCACACATCCGCACGCCACACTTGGACGCCTTCGCGGCCGAGAGCCTGGTCTTCGAACGGGGCTATGTGCCGAGCAGCCTGTGCCGACCGAGCTTGGCCACCATGATGACCGGGCTATTCCCGCACCAGCACACGATTGTCTGCAACGATCCGCCATACCCCGTCGGGGTGAAACCGACTGAATACATGAAGAACCCCCAGTACCTTGCTGACCGCGCGACCATGGTAGCCAACTTCGAGAAGCAACCAAGCCTGGCCAAACTCCTCGGCGAGCAAGGCTACATCAGCTTGCAGTCCGGCAAATGGTGGGAAGGCAACGCCTGCCGCTGTGGTGGCTTCACCGAAGGCATGACGCACGGCGACAACGCCCGTGGCGGTCGGCATGGCGATGAGGGGCTGAAGATTGGCCGCGAAGGGGTGAAACAGGTCCTCGACTTCATGGCCCGTGCCAAGAAAGAGGAGAAACCCTTCTTCATCTGGTACGCCCCGATGATGCCCCACTCCCCACACACGCCACCCGATCGGCTCTTGGCTAAGTACAAGGACAAAACGCCCTCGATCCACGTGGCCCGCTACTGGGCCATGTGCGAATGGTTCGACGAGACCTTGGGCGAGATCCTCGAAGGCCTCAAGAAGTCCGGGCAAGCCGAGAACACCATCGTGGTCTACCTCCACGACAATGGCTGGATTCAAGACCCCGAAAGTACGAAGTACGCGCCGAAGTCGAAGCAATCCCAGTACGACGGCGGCCTGCGCACCCCGATCCTCGTCCGCTGGCCCGGCCACATGAAGCCCGCCCGCAGCCAGGCACTCGCTAGCTCCATCGACATCGTGCCCACGATCCTGGCTGCCACCGGTGGCAAAGTGCCTGCGAACCTGCCGGGGTTGAACCTGCTGGATTTGGAAAAGCTCCAAAATCGCGAATCGCTGACTGGAGCCATCTTCCTGCACACGGCCAAGGACATCCTGAAACCCGCTGCGAACCTCCGCTACCGCTGGATTGTGAGCAAGCAATGGAAGCTCATCGTGCCCGAAGCCAGCAACGAACCGACCGCGACCATTGAACTCTATGACCTCTCCCAAGACCCCACGGAAACCCAGAACCTCGCCCCCCCCCGCCCCCAACTCGTCAGAACGCTCACAGCCGAACTCAACACCTGGTGGAAGCCCAAATAGCTTCAGCGAGTGTTTTCCTGTTCTTCCAACCTTTGCGTCTCTGCGTATCTGCGTGAGAAAATGCCTTTTAAAAAGTCGTCCAGAGGAATTGAAGCAGGCCTTAAAAATCGCCGGTTCGGGTCGTGCCGGTAAGATGTCGTTGTGGAAATCTCTCCTCACATTGGAGCATTCGATGCGCTGGTTATTGTCGTTGGCGATGGTGAGTTCTTGGGTTCTCAGCAGTTTTGCAGGTGATCCGTGGATCAGCTACACGGATAAACCCGATCTGCCTGGGAAAGGCAAGCACATCGTCATGATCAGTGGCGATGAAGAGTATCGCTCGGAAGAAGCGTTGCCGATGCTTGCCAAGATTCTGAACCAGCACCACGGGTTTGCCGTGACGGTGCTGTTTGCCATCGACCCCAAAGATGGCACCATTCAACCCAACATTACCAACAACATCCCAGGGCTGGAGAAGCTCAAAACCGCCGACTTGGTCGTGATGTTCCTGCGCTGGCGGACCATCCCGGCGGAGCAGATGAAGCACATCAGTGATTACATGGACACCGGCAAGCCGATCATCGGCCTGCGCACCTCCACCCACCCATTCAAACCAGGTCGCAAAGACGAATACGCCAAGTACTCCTCCGATAGCAAAGTCGCTGGCTACGAAGGCGGCTTCGGCAAGCAGGTCTTCGGCGAAACCTGGGTCGCCCACCACGGGATCCACGGCAAGCAAGGCACCCGCGGTGTGTTCACAGACGCCGGGAAGAAAAGCCCCATTCTCCGTGGTATCGAGCCAGCGACCGTCTTTGGCCCCTCCGATGTCTACACCGTTAAACTCCCTCTGGCCGAAGGCTCGGAGACGCTCGTACTCGGCGAAGTGACCGAGACCTTGAAGCCCGATTCGAAAGCCCTGGCCACGGACAAGAACGACCCGATGATGCCTGTCGCCTGGACCAAGACCTACAAGCAAAGCGACAAAGTCGGCCAAGTCTTCACCACGACGATGGGTGCCTCGCAAGACCTTGCCTATGAAGGCACTCGCCGCATGGTCGTCAACGCTTGCTTCCACCTGCTCAGTGTCGAAGTGCCTGCGAAGACGAACGTCGAGTTCGTCGGCAAGTACGAGCCGACGGGCTTCCGCTTCAAGAAAGACAATGAGTGGAAGCCAGGCGTGAAGCCTGAAGACTTGAAGTAACCCCTTCTGGAACTTGCGGGAAAAGTGTGCGACGCGGCCTACTTCACCCGCTCTTCAAATGCTTTCTCATAGCCTGGTAGTTCTGTGCCAAGCATCCGGTCCCAGAACCGGAACATGAGCCCATAGTTACCTTTAAAAGTGCTGTGGTGCATGTTGTGAAAAGTCGAAGTGTTCATCCAGCTCAGCACGGGCACTCGCATGAGCCATTTGGGCAGAAATTCGTAGCCCAGATGACTCATGACATTGTTCGCCAAGCCAATACCGCTCAGTAAGCCCAACATGGGGACATACATGGGCACGAACAGCACAGCGGGCAAAACCCAAGCCCCCAAGATGAAGCCCTCGAACCAATGGAATGAATAAGACGAAAACGGGTTCACATCCACGCTTTTGTGGTGAGTCGCGTGTACATGACGAAAGAGCTTGGGGTGGTGCAGTAAACGATGCCAGAAGTAGAACCAAGTGTCGTTGAAAATGAGCAGCCCGATGAAAGTCCCAATAATGACAGGCCAACCGAGGGTAGATGCATCGGTCGTGAGTTGGGTTGCGCCGCTGGCGTAGAGCGTGCTCACCGCGAAGGTCATCGGTGAGCCGGCCACCATGACGATGAGCGAGTTCTTGATCTCAAACCGGATTTGTTTTCCGTCAGCGCGTTCTTTGGCTTGGATGCGGCGGTTCTTGAAACGTTCACTGCCCCATTTCCAAATCACCAAGTACAGCACGCCTACGACGGCAAAATACATGGTCGCCTGGGAAAAAAAGGCCTGCACAAACATAATGAGCGGATGGGATTCAGTCGTCATGGGGCAAGTCTTCCTATCGGGAGCGGTATTGCAACTTCAAGTTGCATTAACCGTAGCGATCGAGCACCGGGAAAGCAACTCCAAGTTGCTTTTTAATCCTGAAGGGTTCGGGTAAGCGAAAATGCGCAATTCAAGTCCGAGTGAGGTTCCTGTGCAGCCGCGTGGTGATGCGTTCGTTCGACCTGTTCTAGAAACCACGCTGTCGCAGCTCGCTGAGGTGGGCTTTGAACGCTTGTCGATTCCTAGGGTCGCCGAACTGGCAGGTGTCAACAAAACGAGCATCTACCGGCGTTGGCCAACCAAAGATGAACTGGTGCGAGAAGCATTACAACTGGTGACGAGCCACACTGAGCAGGACATCGACACCGGTACCTTCCGTGGGGACTTGTTGGCACTCGTCAAGACGGTGGCGGAGTTCATTCAGTCACCGTTGGGTGCAGCTGCGGTCCGCATACTCCTGACCGAGGGTGACAGTATGAATCTGCGTGGCATGGCTGAACTTGCCTACCAAAGTGCGAGTCACCAGGCTCCGTTACAGATCATGGCACGGGCCATGAATCGTGGTGAGATCAAAGCTGGAGTTGCCCCGGAGTTGATTTTGTTCACATTGGCCGGGGCGCTGATTCACCGTGTGTTGGTCGAGCGACGCGAAGTGAGCGATGAGTTCATCGAGCAAAGCTTGGATTTGGTGCTTTACGGGAGCGCTTCGAGCTTGAAGCTGAGTGATCAACACGAATCGCCCTGAAGCCCGAAGCAGCCCGGGAGCAGCGCGTCGACTTGCCGCGGGTTAGTGATTTTTGGAATAAATCCGCAGGCTTGGGCCTCGAATGAGTGTTGGCGGTTTTATCTTTTGCAACACTCATTTTGGAGCTTTTTTATGTACGGCCTGCTGGCGGATGTTGTGGTGGGAATTCACCTCGGCTACGTCGCCTATGTGGTCCTCGGCCAGGTGTTTATTCTGCTCGCGGGCGCTTTCGCTTGGCAGTGTGGGCGGAACCCGTGGTTCCGTTGGTCGCACCTGACGGCGATTGGAATTGTCGCTTACGAAGCGGTCATGAATATCCGCTGTCCGCTCACCGTTTGGGAAGAGAAACTCCGGCTCCTCGCCGGGCAGACCGTGAACTCGGGGGAAACTTTCCTGGGCCGCTTGCTGCACGATTTGCTCTTCATCGACCAATACTTCACCGGTGGCCGACCACCCGAAGCCTTCTTCACGACACTTTACATTGCAGTGTTTGTCATCGTGCTGCAAGCGGTGTTGTTATACCCACCGCGTCGCTTCCGCCGGCGTCGTGAAACGGCGATCCATCAGCCTGCTTTGCAGATGGCGTAGTCCGGTTGTAGCGGGCGATTTTCTGCTGTGTCTGCGAGGAGAGTGGGACTTCGAGCCGTTTTCGGTTACACTGATATGGTAGATGGACGTCGGCAACCTGGCGTTTTGGAGGTAGTCGGTCGTGTCGCTCACTCCCGTAGATCGTGAACTGCTCGCAAGTTGCTTGGCCAAGAAGCCAGGATCATGGAATGATTTTGTTGATCGCTTCCTCGGGTTGTTTTACCACGTCATCCAATCGACTGCTCATCTCCGCAGTGCTCGACTCACCGCCGAAGATACCGAAGACATTGCCAGCGAAGTGCTCCTCCAGCTGATCGCGGGAGACTTCAAAGCACTCCGCGAGTTCCAGGGGAATTCGAGCCTCGCCACCTATCTCACCGTCATTGCGCGGCGCACCACCATCCACGAGCTGAACCGTCGGCAAGCCGTCCGTGAGGAAATCAAGGCCGGGGCCAGTGCCAACGTTTCCGATGGCACCGAAGAGACACCAGCCATCCAGAAGAGCATGGAAAGCCTCGAAGAAGTGGACCGGTTGCTCCGCAAACTCCGCGGTAAAGACCGTGAAGTCGTGCGGCTGTTCTACCTCGAAGGCCGAAGTTACGAAGAGATCAGCACCGAACTGGATATCCCCGTCAATACCCTCGGCACGATGCTGAGCCGTGCACGTTCGAAGCTGCGCGAGATGTCGACGCCAACTTCGCACAACTCCACTATGGAAATCCGCTCACTCAAATCGATGGTTCAAGAAGAAGCGAAAATCAAGCCCAAGAAGAAGTAAGTCCTTCGCGCCACATCAGGTACAATACTGCGATTTCCTTTTGCGCTTGAGGGCTTGGCATGTTGCGGTTGATCTTGGCTTCGGTGAGCCTGTTGGGCTTCGTCGCGGTTTCACTCGGTCAAGAGCGGGTCGAGTTGATCGAGAGTTTCAAAGCCGATCGCCCGATTCGCGTCGAGTTAGCCACGACGCTCGTGGGCCGACTGGCACTCCCGGATCGCAAGAACGAGCGCGGTGGGAAACCCGAAGTCATCACCGTGCAGGGAGAATCGAAACTCAGATACGACGAAGTGTTGTTGCCCCGTGACCCTGAGAAAAATTTGGTCATCCTCCGGCAATATCAAGACGTCAGCATGAAGCGGACTCTTGGTATGCAGGATCAGAAGGCCGAGTTGCGGTCCGGGATCATGCGGATGGTGGTGTTGCGGTCCGAGAAGGGGAAGAAAGTCCCCTTCTCGCCCGATGGCCCGCTGACTCTGGGCGAGATTGACATCGTCCGTGCGGATTTGTTTTCCCCCGTCTTGGTCACGGGTCTCTTGCCCGCCCAACCCGCGACGATCGGCAACAAATGGGCCGCGTCTAGCCATGCGATCGTCGAACTCACCGACTACGAAACCATCGAGAAAAATGACCTGACGGTCGAGTTGCTCGCCTTCCCGATGATCGACGGCCGCAAACACGCCAAGCTCGGCTTCTCCGGGCAAGTTCGAGGCCTCACCGAAGACGGCGCGAGCATCCAGACCTTCACAGGCACCGGTTACTTTGACCTCGAACGCAAGATCTTTGCCTCGCTGAACCTCACCGCCAAGAACCAGCAACTCGGCCCCGATGGCAAGACAGTCAACGGCGAAGTGACAGGGACATTCATCGTCCGTCGTAGCCCCGCGACGAACTCCGTCATCACCCCCGAAATGGTCCGCACCCTGGACACCAAACCCACAGACGCCCGCACGGAATTGCTCTACGAAGACGCCACGATCGGCGTTCGCATCACCTACCCGCGCAGTTGGCGGCTCAGCCAAACCGATGCTCGCACCATCAGCCTCGAGGACCGTGACGACACTGGGACCGTGGCCATCACGCGGCTCGTCGAACCGCTACCCATCAACAAAGCCATCGCGGACGCCAAGGAGTTTGTGGCGAAACAAAAATGGACAGTCCTTGACGCCAGCATCCCGAAAACCGACGCCAGCGGGCTAACACGGTTCACGTTGAAAGTGCAAAACGGCACCGAGACGTTCCCACTCGAATACGCCGTCCGCCCGGAACTGCTCGCCACCGCCCGAATCCGCCCCAAAGCCCCCGCCACGACACTCACGCAAGTCGAGGCACTCTTCCAAGCCATGCAGCCGACGAAGTAAGCAGAGGTCGTTGACATCGAGGTATTGTTTGGTGGAGAAGGAGAACGGGTATGCCTGGAGGTCGGAAAAGAACTACTCCAGCCAAAACACTAGGTCAGATGACCTGGCGTGAGTTGGTCATAGACCTCGCCATTCTGACGGGGCTCGGCTCTTGGTGTGCTTGCGTACTCATCGCAGGGGCCAGGCAAGATGCTCCAACTACGCAAACCTGGGTCAGGATCGTTTTTTGGGGACTCGCTAGCGTGATGGCCGTTTTAGTAGTCGCTCACTGGGCAGTATATCTTCAGGAATGTTTCCGACGTTTACGCACAAAACACTCCTGAAGATCCCGACTTTCCGAGGACTTCGTCACTCGACCAGCGGTAGCCAGGCGAGGATGTCGAAGCGGGAGAGTCAAAGAGGCAGTGGGCGGCGCGCCACGAACTGCAAGTCGGCGACCGGCTGCTGACCGAGGACGGCCCAGAAGGAATCAGGCAAAAGGCAACTTAGCCAACGATGGCGAGGATGTCGTCTTCGGTCATGACGAGGTAGTCTTTACCGCCGACGTTCACTTCGCTACCGGCGTAGCTGGTGAAGAGGACTTTGTCGCCGACCTTCACTTGGAACTTGCCACGAGTGCCGTTGTCGAGGAGCTTGCCTTCGCCGAGCGAGAGGATCTTGCCTTGCTTCGGCTTTTCCTTGGCAGCTTCGGGGATGATGATCCCGCCAGCGGTTTTATCTTCGGCTTCGAGGCGCTCGACCACGATCTTGTCGTTCAATGGCACAATCTTCATCGTTCTTCACTCCGAAATAGAAAACTGAAAGCATCAGCTAGGGTTTTGAGAACCGGGTTTGGGTTCTTCGTTGACGGCCTGTCCGTACATCTTTTGTAAGGCTTTGAGCATCGTGTGCAATACGACGTTCTTGTTCACGGGCTTCGGGATCACGCTGTAAACCTGGGCCTGGAGCGCTTGTCGCATCAGTTCCCGGGTCACGTCTGCGGTCATCAGGATCGCGGGCAACAGCTCGTTGATCATCCGAACTTGTTGCAGGGCTTCCAAGCCGGTCATGCGGGGCATGTGCATGTCGAAGAAGATGAGATGAATCATCTCCACACGCACAATGTCAATCGCTTCTTCGCCCGATCCCGCCTGGACGGTGGCAAAGCCACGATCCTGAAGCAAGCCAGAGAGCACATCCCGGTTTCCGGGGTCATCATCGGCCACGAGGATCGTATACCGGTGGATGATGGTTTCGGTCGGCGCAGCGGGGAGGGAGGTCGGCAATGCCGGAGGAAGTGGGTCGATGGCCATCGTCTCCTCCTTGGGCCTGTGTTGTGGCCGATCGTCGCCTGCTTACCCCGTGAAGTCTTCCCGTGCGGAGCCAATCTCCGAGCCAAAGACTTCATAAGCAAATGTGATGCCAGACGACGAAAACCCTCTGGCAAGCTCGCTTAAAGGCCAAGTGGCAAGAGTTTACGCCAATCCGCGAGCTGGGGGAAGAGCGATTTCACGCCACGGATTCTGCCGGAATGTCAGGCCCCAAGCGCACTTCCGGCAGATTCCCGTTAACGTTTCCGGAAAGAGATCGGTTGAAAAGACATGGACATCGAAAATCTCCCCGCCTGGGCGGTGATGTGGGCCGTCGCGGCGGTTATTTTCGTGGCCTGTAAACTGCTCACCCTCCAAGGCATCTCGGCGAAACTCTGGGTCAAAGCCTGTTATTTCACTCTCTGGCCTGGGTTGGATGCTCACGCCTTTTGCAACACTGAGAACAAAACTCGGCCCACCGCCCAAGAGTGGAGCTTCGCGGTCAGCAAGATGACGTTCGGAGTGATCCTGATCTTCGCCGTCGCCCCGGCCCTGGAGCCAGAACTGCTCCGCGGTTGGGTCGGCATGGTTGGCATCATCTTCAGCATGCATTTCGGGGCATTTCATGTTCTTTCGTGTTTCTGGCGACGCTGTGGGTTCGTGGCCAAGCCGCTGATGAACTGGCCGATTCGAGCCAACTCCCTCGCGGACTTCTGGGCCAACCGTTGGAACACCGCTTTCCGGAATTTCACCCACCGCTTCCTCTTCCGCCCGTTGGCCAAGTATCTCGGGCCGAAAGCCGGGTTGGTCGTTGGCTTCTTGTTCAGTGGCGTGGTCCATGATCTGGTGATCTCCGGCCCGGTGCTCACGGGCTTCGGCTGGCCGACCTTGTACTTCGCCTTACAGGGCGTAGGCCTGTTCGCCGAACGTCGTTGGCCCCGGATTCGCTCACGAGCCTTCACGTTCGCGGTGGTGCTGTTGCCGGCTTACGGCCTGTTTCATCCGCCGTTTGTTCGTGGAGTGGTGGTGCCGTTTTTGAATCTACTGACTTCGGGGATTTCACCATGACCGATACAGACCTTGTGCGGACACTTGCGGGGCTGCAACTCAGCATCTTGGTGGCATCGTCGCTGGTGCCGTTTCGGCTGGATTGGAAGCGCGAATTGGCGAGCCTGCCGAAGCTGCATTACCAGATGTACTTCATCTACGGGGCTTACGTCGTCCTCAACATCTTGGGTTTTGGCATCCTGGAACTGGTCTATGCCGAGGAGATCGCTGCCGGTTCGGGGCTGGCTCGTGCGGTTTGTGGCTTCATCGCCCTCTTCTGGGGCATCCGGCTCTGCCTGCAACCGGTCCTCGACGCCAAGCCGTACCTGACTGCTTGGTGGCTGAAACTCGGCTACCACACACTCACCGTCTGGTTCATCCTCATCACCCTGGGGCACCTGTATCTCACCTTCAAGCCGTGAGTTGCTTGCATCCGTTGTGAAGCGATGCGAGGATGACTGCTCCGAACCTAGAGAAGAGAGCGATGCCCACGCCATCCAAGAAGCTCAAAGCCATCTTCGTGTTGGTGGGCGTCCTCTTTGGGATCGGACTCGCGATTCATCTCCTGTACACAGCTGTGGAAAAGGTGCAAGAAAATGCGGCTCTCTCGATGACCCAAGGCAAAATGAAGCAGATGGGTCTCGCTATGCACATGACTCAGGATGTCCCCGAGAATTGGGTGCTGCCGTTCGCGGCCAATCAGCGGCAGATTGCGAAGGGACTCAGCTTTCGTGTGACATTGTTACCCAACATCGAACAGGACTCACTGCACAAGAAAATCGACCTGACTCAATCCTGGGATAGCGAACGCAACCGACCTTACACGTCAGTCCATATCCGCAGTTACGCCGATCCCTTGCATCACGAGACCATGACGGGTGACCAGACACCGTATCGCGTGTTCGTCGGGCCGGGCACCCTGTTTGCTGGCGACGGCCGAGCCATCCGCACCCAGGAAATCCCAGACGGTGCTTCGAATACGATTCTCTTCGTACAAGCTGGGGAGACCGTGCCGTGGGCGAAGCCGCAGGAGTTGCCGTACGGCCCTGATGTCCCATTACCCAAACTCGGCGCACCAGGCCGGCGGACTTTTCCCGTTTGCTTGGCGGATGGCTCGATCCGAATGATCCGCACCGACATCCCCGAAGCCAATCTCCGAAGACTGATCGAAGCCGCCGATGGCCCGACAGGAGCCAACGGGTCTAACTAATTCCCCTGGTGCCATTTTCTCTCGAAATCATCAGGAATCAATCGTGGCATGGGCTTCCAGCCCATGCGTCAAGCGACTGCCACTTCCTCCCATCCGCACGGCCAAGATGGCCGTGCCACCAGAGAATTTGGATGCACCCGAGCCAACTGACAATCAACTCGGGCTAGGCACTCAGGCCAGGGAGTGGGTATCATCGCGCCGCGACTTCAGGATGAGGGCTTACGGATGCGACGGATTGCGATTTTGAATCAAAAAGGTGGCGTTGGCAAGACCACGACGACGGTCAACCTCGCGGCCGCACTGGCACTGGCCGGGCAACGAGTGGGCATCCTCGACCTCGATCCGCAAGCCCACGCCTCAACGCACCTCGGCATCCCCGGCGACGGTAGTTCACCCAGTATCTATGATGTGCTCGTGAGCAGCAAAGCGATCAACGATGTTCGCCGTGAGATCACCACGAACCTCTCGATTGTGCCGTCGGATATCAACCTCGCGGCCGCAGAAGTCGAACTGGCCGGTATCGTCGGGCGGGAAGTGATCCTGCGAGAAAGCCTGGAAGCCTCAGGCACAACCGCAGACTACCTGCTCATGGATTGTGCCCCGAGCCTGGGTGTGCTGACGCTTAACGCCCTCTGTGCGGCGGACGAAGTCATCATCCCACTGCAACCGCATTTCTTTGCCTTGCATGGTCTCTCAAAACTCTTGGAAACAACGGCTCTGGTGAGTCGGCGGATCAATCCGAATCTCAAGGTCACGGGCATTGTCGTCTGCCTCTATGATGCCGCCACGAAGCTGGCTCAAGAGGTGGTGAGCGATCTGCGAACCTTCCTGGACAAGAGCCGCGAGTTAAATGTGCCGTGGAAGGATGCCCAAGTCTACGACACCAAGATTCGCCGCAACATCAAGCTCGCCGAGTGCCCGAGCTTCGGCCAATCGATCTTTGACTATGCCCCGAAGTCCTCGGGTGCCACCGACTACGCCGCCCTAGCCAGCGAAGTCGACAAAGACTTCCGCCGCGAAGAACTTCCGCCAGTTCCAATTCCAGAAGTGCTCACATCGGAACTGGCCGTCGGGGTGTGACTTCTGGAGATCACCTCAAGTATGATGAGGGAATACTGAGGTTACCGCTATGCAAGAAGTCTATTTCGATGAACGAGACATTCCCGGACCAGTTCCAACGGGTGCTGACAAACTCATTCAGCTCATGCGGGAGCGTGGTCAGGACTATTGGAACGACGCCGAAGATGGGTCTGGGTTTAAGACCCTGGAATTCTACGCCGAAGGGCGAGCTTCCGAAGTCGGTTGCACGTCGGACTTGGTCTTCACCAAGAACGATCAACATGGTTTTCACTTCTACTTCAACTACCGAGTGAGCTGGGTCGATTCGCCGTACTATCGCGACATGGAGTCCTTTTACTCGTGCTCGAATCCTGAGCTGAGCGATTGGGTCGAAGTCATGGATCCGTGCGAAGGAGCCATTCGTATCTTCACGGGGCTTTTCGTTCCAGTGGAGACGGCCATCGAGGTGGTCCGGGATTTCGTCCGCACCGGTGAACCGTCGCCGCGTATCCAGTGGGTCACCGGTCGAGTCATCCGCGAAGCGGAGCAACGCCTGCGAGAGGGTCAGGTCTGAGATGGCCACGAATCGTCGTGGGGATCTGCTCGTCATTGGCCTCTTTGCCTTGATCGGCGCGGCAATCGGTGCGTTCTGTTTCATGGTCACCAGCGATGGACCGAATGCCGTCGTGAACACATCCGTCATGTCTTGGTCCCCCGAGATGAAACGCGATGCCAGCCTCACGGTGTGGTTCTTCGGCTGGGAAGCTTACACACGGACGGCAGCGGATGCATCCGCTTTCCAGGCCGAGTTGATGGTGTGGAAGTGGGGGATACCGCTCTTGTTCTTTGTCGGCGTCGGACTCGAGACGCGAAGAAATCATGAAGTTCCTGCTCTGGGATTTACGTAAGATGACGGCTGACCCGGCGATGACGTCCGGGTTTCTTTCGTCCGATTTTCGGGGGTCACCATGTTACGACGGGGTCTTTTGAGTTTCGCGTTCGCGGCACTCGCACTCATGTTAGGTCAGGCGGACGATGCCGCGACCAAGGCCAAAGACGGCCTCACTGATGGCAACTACACCATCAGTTACAGCAGCAGCCCGATGTTCGCCCAGCGCTTCGCGCTCATCAAAGTCGAAACCAAAGACGGTAAGCAAGTCGCAGAAGTTCTGAGCGCAGGTCAGAATGGCCAGGCCACAGTGTCTTCCTTCGAAGCCAAGGGCAATCAGGTCAAGATCGTGATGGAGTCCGGTACAGGCAAGGTGACCTTCGAAGGCACCATCGACGCCAAATCGGGTGCCATTCGGGGCTATTACGGCACCGACCGTGCAGTACGCCCACTGCGCGGTTCGATGGAGCCGAGCAAACTCGAAAAGCTGGCACAGAAAGACATGTTCAGCCAACTTCCTCCGAACGACGGGTTGAAGGAAATCGCGAAACTCCGCGCTCCAGTGACGAAAATCATGGCGGATGCTCGCAACGAAAAGGACAAAGCCAAAGTCAAAGAAATGCGTGAAGAATACGACGCCAAGATGAAGGAACTCGAACCCAAGATCAACGACATCTACAAGACGATGGTGCAAGACAAAGACCTTTCGTATGCCGCGATTGCTGCTCAATCGCTCCTCCCGAACGCCAAGAAACTGAACGCGAGCGAAACCGACGTCAAAACCTGGGCCAAGATTCTAGAAACCGAGGTCGCGCCGTATGGCGAGAAGAACCTCTCGGCCACAAAAACGCAAATTGCGATGATTCTCCTCGACCAAGAAAAGTACGGCAAACTCGCTCTGCAATACCTCGGCGATATCCCCACTGGCAAAGATCTGCCCAAGAAGACGATCGCTGCGAATTTGAAGATCCTGAAGCGTGCTCAGACCCAAGCCGGGCTGACCAAAGAAGCCGGCGAGACAGACGTCGCACTCACGAAAATCGAAGCCGAACTCGACGCTGAGTACCTCAAAGAAGTGCCTCCGTTCAAGCCCACGAAATACGCTGGCCGCAAAGACGGCAAGGCGAACCGCGTCGCGGTCATGGAACTCTTCACCGGCGCTCAATGCCCACCCTGTGTCGCAGCAGACGTCGGCTTCGATGGCTTGTTGAAGACCTACGAGTCGAAAGATGTCATCCTGCTCCAGTACCACGAGCACATCCCCGGCCCAGACCCACTGACCAACGCCGACAGCGTGGCTCGCTTCAGGTTCTACGGCGATCTCAACGATCGCGCTTTCGGTGGTACTCCTGCCACGGCCTTCAATGGCAAGCCCGCAGCGGGCGGCGGCGGCCCCATGGGCAACTCCGAAAAGAAGTACAGCGATTACCGCGAAGTGCTCGAAAAGGCTCTCGAAGAGAGCACCGATGTGGTCATCGGCGGGACCGTCAATCAAACCGGCGATGACATCACCGTGGGTCTCAGCATCGAAGGCGTCAAGGAACCCGAAGAACTCAAGCTCCGCCTGGTGCTCGTGGAAGATAACATCAAGTACGTCGGCGGCAACGGCTTGCGCTTCCACCACCACGTGGTCCGCTCGTTCCTCGGTACGATCGATGGTGTCAAGCTCACGAGCCTGAAAGAAGGCAAGTACGAGACGAAAGCCAACCTGGGCAAAGTGAAAGAAGAGCTGGCGAAATACCTGAAGGATTTCGAGAAGAACCGGCCTTTCCCGTATCCTGATCGCCCATTGGATCTGAAAGGGCTGAAAGTGGTGGCCCTAGTTCAGAACGACAAGACCGGCGAAATCATCCAAGCGAAGCAATTCGATTTGAAGTAACATTTCAGTCTGATCCCAACCTGGACCGTAATCGCGGTCCAGGCTTTGGTAGCCACTTCTACTTCTTGAATTCGAGCGTCAGGTCAGCATTCGGAACCACTTCCACTTCTACTCCAGACTTATTCGGGTCCAACATTTTCGGAGTGATGTCCACGGCACCTGACATTTTCGGTGGAGCTGCGTTCTTGTTCCCCCCCGAAGGAGCGCCTGTTGGTGGGCCACCAGGAGGCGGACCTTTGCTGCCGCCCTTCGAACTCATGTTCCCACCGCCAGACCCTGGCCCGGAGCTGATTTTCAGAGCAACTTTGCATTTTCCGAGAGGAGCACGACCACGGAAGTTTCCGCTGGGCTCAAGCCCGGCCGTTGCCGTTTGTGAAGGATCCGAGACAGACACAAAGAGGATCGTGGCGTAGGTATTGGGGTTCTTGCCATCCACAGTCACTTTACCACTGACGGGTTCGCCAGGAAGTTCTTCGTTCGGTGGGGGGCTGCTGCAACCGAGGGCCAACGCAGCGACGGAGAATGTCGCTATCGCGAGGGCACTACGCAGGTTGATCATCATAAAAATCACCTCGGAAAAGAGAAAAACCCCACGAAGAAAACTTCGTGGGGCACAGTGTCCAGGACATCTTAGAAATCGGCGAGAACTTCACCGTTCTTCGGTGTCAGTCGTGCCCAGATTTGAGCACGGGTTGCACCGTGGCGAATGCTCGTCACCGAGCCGTCGCCCATGAGGAAGTGAGCGCCACCCGAGTAAGGGCTGCCCCAAGCATTACCGCGGTCGGTGTTCGGAGCGTCGCGTTGAACAGTGCCGGCTTGGTTGTTCCAGTAGGCGGCGTTAGGTGTTGGTGGGTTGGTCGAGTTGTTGAAGCCATCCCAGAATGCACCACGGCCTGTGCCGCCCGAACCGCCCCAGAAAATGCTCTCGTCCCAGTTCCAACCGTTTCGGGTTGGGTATTGATCGGTGGAAAGTGATTTTTCACCGACGAGGATCGTGTTCGAAGTACCGTCTGGCATCGTAGCGACCGAGAAGTCTGCGGTCGCACGGCGATCGCTGTCGTTCAGCACGTTCCAGTTGCCGGCGTAGTCGGTCATCGCGCCACGGGAGTTCCCGCCGTTGATACCAACGCCGCTGTTGCCATTCACAGCTGTGTTGCTGGTAGCGCGAGCAGGAACCAAGAACACTTTGACGGGAGCGTTTTCGTTGTAGGTGCGGAAGAGGTTGTCTTGCTCCACGAATGGGAAGATCTTGTAGCACCATGACGAAGTGCCGAGCCAGATTGGATCGCTGCTACCCGCACCAGGTGTACCACCACGGACGCCTTCAGGGCGGGTCCAGTTGCCCCAGGTGCCGTTGCTCGGCAGGGCGTTGTTCGTGTCGTTGAAGCTATGCAGGCCGAGGCCGATTTGCTTCAGGTTGTTCTGAGATTGCGAGCGGGAAGCCGCTTCGCGGACCTTCTGGACGGCTGGCAGGAGCAGGCCGATCAGGATGGCGATGATCGCGATGACCACCAAAAGCTCGATGAGTGTGAAGCCGCGACGGCTCCGCAGAGATTGGAGAGAGACCATGACATGTTCCTTCCGATGAACGGAAATAAAAATCACAATCCAGGGAATGCTGGATGGTGCAAAACCGTTAATTGGGCTTGAGTGGCTGCGAACCACAAAGAGGTGAGGCGTCGCTGGGAGAGCGCCGACTACCTATTTACTTTTTATCGGAGTCAGGGACCAAAAAGCAATAGCAAAAGCCAAAAATTCTCAGGAGTGCAAAATGCGAGTCGATGCCAGTCATGGTTCATTTCTGAGAAAAAAACTTGTTACCGGCACGAATGGTCTTGACTCGGCTTGTCTAGCACACGAAGCATGTGACGTAACAACCTTTTAATTGGCGCACCCGTTGAAGAGTGTCACCGGGAATCGCCCGTTCTGTCCAAACATTTTGGAGTCACGTTCATGATTCAGCAAGTCAACCATGCTTTCAACAAAGCATCGAACAGCCAGAGACATGTATTCGCCATCGTTGCAGACAACGCCGCTGTTGACGACGTTGTCCAGGTTTACAACTCGAACGAAACTGATGCGTACTGGGAGGGATTGGTCACGGCGATTCTCGACAGCGGTGAGCCGAAAATCGCCTTGGTGGATGTCAAGCGCATGTCCGTTCCCGCAGGACTGCCTGCGACCCCATTGCTGGGGTTGCGAATCATCATCACCAGCATCACCGATGGTGCGGCCCAATCCATCGACCTCACCGGCATCAACATTTACGACATCCCATAACTTCTACTTCACAGCGACTGGCACCACCGAGACGATAATCACGGTATCCGTCGGTGGTGCCAGCAGAATCCCTTGATTCTTGAAGAGGCGGTTCAAATACGGCACTCGGCTCACGCCGGGCAAACTGTACTCGACTTTATGGGCTGTCGGTCCATTCCCAGGGATGACCATCACGAAAGACTCGTTCGTACCAATTTCGGCTGTGCCTTCACCGGATTGTTTCGTGATTTTGGGAGCTTGCAACGTGATTACTTTCGGTGCGGCATTCGGCTGATCCAACGACCTGATCTTCACTTCCCGGGCCGGTTGACTCTCGACCGCAGTATGTTCGAATTCGACTCTGAGGAGTGTTTTGTTTTGGTCTTTGGACTTTGGCGTGGTTCGGAAGGTCATGCCTTTGTAAACGCTCTCTGTTTTCACCTGGATCTTCTCGATACCATCGACAAACTGAATCTCGAGGCCGGTCTGGAGCATCGCTGGCTCCCCCACTTGGACGAAACCTTGTTGGTTGTCGTTGAGAATCAGCGATGGCGCGCCGGTCGTCTGAGTATTCGGCTCGTTTTGGGCATTCACCAGCCAAAGTTTGATATCATCCGTTTTCACCGCTTGTGTCTTCTCGTGCTTCACATCCTTCATCACGACAAGGTTTTCGGTAGTGGCTCGGGAGACCATCATGGCCGTCGCCTGGATTTTGAAGCTCTTCGGCTCCGCAGCCGACACCGCTGTCATGCTGATCGCCAACACCATCGCCACTTGGCACATCATTCGCTTCATCGCTTCGCCCTCGTGAACAGATTCCGAGACCGAGGCGACCATAGCAACTGGCGGGAACCACACAAGCCAGAGTTACGTGGCTTTCGAGGCGAGCAGTCGCAGGGTGGCGAGGACTTCGCTGATGGCCAACGCATCGACCTTCTTCAACTCCATCGCATCCTTGCCGTCCATCCAGCCTACGGTTTCTTTGGTCCCTGGAATGAAGTAGGCCATCTTGATCGCTTGGGAGTTGCTGTAGTCCATGTAGCCAATCGGGTAACCGGGATCGAGTATGAGAACAGCACGGACGTTGGCTGCGGGGAAGAGTTTGGAGTAATCGGTCACCATGCCACCATCGGCTGCGATGCCACGAACCCATCCATCCTTCTCGAAGGCACCTATGACTGAGTAGGTGTTGATTTTGCCACCGAGGAATTGGGTCAGGTGCTTGCCCTTCAGCTCCTCCGCGGTCGCGGTCAGCACCGGTCGGCCCAACTGCGGGAACGGCGGAATGATCTCGTAATCGCCGAAGATTTGGCCCCACTTCGCTTTTTCGTCGTCGGTTAAATGCAGCGGGTGGATGATGCCGACCGTTTCGCAAGTCAGCGTCGTCGGTCGATCGTCGCTGCTCGTGATTTCTTGCTCCTCGTTGATGCGGAAAAGCTCCGTGCGTTTGCCATCCTTGGAGTAAGACGCCCAGACGAGTCGTTGGACAAGGTTCGTCATCAGGGGGTGTTTCACGAGGAGAGTCTGGAAATCCGCGAGGCTCCAACGGCGACCCG
The DNA here is from genome assembly GCA_051659845.1 of Fimbriiglobus sp. GTDB lineage: Bacteria > Planctomycetota > Planctomycetia > Gemmatales > Gemmataceae > Fimbriiglobus. Next base: position 210,565 of record JBOFPH010000059.1, read on the forward strand.
TGACCATCGCTTGTTCCAGTCGTGGTGATTGGATTTTGAGCGTCTCTTTGAGTTGCTTCTTCAACAACTTCCAATCAGCGACGGCGGCTTCGGCCTTGGTGGCGTCGTCGGACTTACCGGGTTTGGGCAGATCGCTTTTTCGTTTACCGTCGGCGTCGGAGATCACGGGTGCCAAGTCCGATCCCAGTGTCATGCGGAACTGGCGCGGGCCGAAGTCGAAGGTGCGGCCGCCTTTCTCGTCGAGGTCGAGGTCCGGCACGATGCGATCTTCGAGTTCGCTACGAGTCATGTTCCGGCTCGTCGCGATGAGTTCCATCATCTCTTGAGCCTTCTTTTTCAGGCCCTGGAACTTCACCTTCTGCGCGATGCCATTCAACGACATCAGTGCCGTATCGGTGCCGATGAGCGAGAGCACTTCCAGACCCGTGACGGCTCGAGCGTGTTGGCTTTCACCGGGCCATTCACGAATCATCGGCGTGAGTTTGAAGACACTCGCATCCCCGCCGAGATAGCCGAGGCCATAGAAGGCCCACTTGTCCTTGGGTGGGAAGCCGTCGCCTTGCCAGGAGGTGAAGAGCTTCCAAGCAAACGCATCCCGGCTCTGTACGTCGGCATGTTTCAAGAGTGCGGTCACCAGCGGTGGGCAAGGCGTCTGGGGTTTCGTCGTCGCGAGTACCGTTAAGAGTGTCTTGACGGCATCGTCGGGCAGTTGACCGCCGACCACGAGTGGCGGCATCGTCGCGGGGTCCGCCCATGCGGGCAGCTTCGCGGGCTTCAGTTTCGCGGCAGCGGCCAAGGCATCGGTCAGCTCCTTCGGCAGGCTGCTGGTATCAGCCTTGGGGATCACCTTGGTTTCCACATTCAAAATGTGCTTCTCAACGGCGGCCTTCACCTCGGCGGGTTGATCCTTGAGTTGATCGCTGATGAACTGCGTGTGACCTTTGCGTTTCATGTCAAGCAGATACTCTTTGGCCGCGTCCGCGACCTTGCCTCGGCCTGCCACGAGTGGCATCACGCCGACCATGCCATTCCCGGGGTTCTCCTCAAACCACTGGCGAGCATACTGGGCGGCTTTTGTTGTTAGAAGTTCAAGCATGTACGGCGCCGCGACGGGGTCTTTCACCAACACGAACGGCTTCATGATTTCGCCGATTTCCGACTTGGACATGCCCTCAAGTGACGACACAATCCGTCCGAGCTGTTCGGAGCCCGTATGGGCCAGCCACATCCGGGTGAGCCGATCCGGGGACTGGCCAAAGATGTTGAAACTCAGGTTGAGCCGACCGGCGGCGGCGATGACCGCTTTTTTCGAAGCCAGGCCGAAGAGCATGAACTCGTTGTTGTCGATGGCATCGTTATGGTCTTCGAAGCGATCATCGGGCCAGGAGTCGATGAGGGTCTGGATTTCCGCGTGCATGCCGAGCATCACTGCAAACTCAAAGTAGAGTTCTTGACCATCAGACCTGCTCTTCGATTTGGCAACACTGACCTCGGGACGAATCCGCTCCGCGAATGCCGTCCGCTCTTCTGGAGTGAGATACGGCATCGAATATGTTTGCCAAAAACCGACATAAAGCTCGCTGAAGAGCGAGGGTCTGTTGAGAGCCGCCGTGACGAGATCAGCCGGGCTAAGCAGGACCGGCAACGTGGCGTGAAGAACATCGCTCGTGTTGTAAGACGTCTGCCTGTTTTGAATGATCTCCTCTACTTGCTCCAGTGTGAGGTCTCCGGTGTATTCAAGATTGGCGAACGGTTTCAGTTCGGTGCTTGGAGTCTTACTGCACTCGACTCCGCACACGACACGGAGCCAGAACTCGGCTTCCGGTGGCGACAGGTTTTCGGTCTTGAGGTTTGGCCAATTCCAATAGTTACCAGCCCCCTTGTCTTTCTTGATCTTCGCGATGCAATCGGCGATCTTGAACGGCTTGCCGGTGTAAGTCGGGCGTGGCAATGGTTTCGGCAAGTTGTACGTCACGCAGTACCAATCCGCGGGATCCAAGTCGATGGTGTGGGTAATGACTGGCTCAGAGGAGGTGGTTTGCTCGGTAGGTTTTGTGGCCGTTGTCGCCTTCGTCACCACGCTGGGCTTGGCCACAGGCTTTGATGGCGCGGCAGCACCGGTGGTGGTTTCTAGGTAGCCTTTGCTCGTCTTATCGGTGATGAGCTTCTCGGCTTCTTTGGTCGCGGCGTCCGCACTGGAGCAGGATTTGGTTTTGCTCTGCCCGTCGGTGCCAATGCGGCCCCAACGGGTGGTGTAAGACGTGTCGTCAGTGCTGATGGCCCAGAATTTGTGGGACGAGCCTTCATTGAATTCAAAGATGCGTTCGGTCATGATGCCGCTCCCAAGGACGAGTCGTTTGGGAGGTATATTCACACAACAATGGCCCGGCAGCAACGTTCGCAGCTACGAAATCAGCGCCCGTATTGCCACCACAGCGCGAGCGCACCGAGGATGACGAGGATGACGATCGGCTTCCACCAGTTCCAAGCGCCGTCGTGCTCAGAGGCCTGCATGGCCAGGGACTTCGGCACGCCGCGAAGCTCCTCGGCGAAGGTTTGCATCGTGCGTGGGCGGTCGTTGGGGTCGAGAGACAGGGCATCCATGATCGCGTCCGAGACACCTCGGCTCACGTGCGGGGCCAGAACATGCGGCGGAACGAGCGTATCTTTCTTGAGCCGGTCTTCGGCCCGGGGCGGTGTTTTGCCGGTGAGCGTGTGATACAAGGTGGCCGCAAGGCCGTAGATATCGACGCTGCGACTCTGGGCCGCGCCTTTGAGTTGCTCGGGGGCCATGTAGGCTTCGGTGCCCACGCGGGAGCGAGCATCCGAGGCTCGGGAGTTCTTGGCGATGCCAAAATCCAACAGCACAATCCGGCCATCTTCGCAGATCATGATGTTGCTCGGCTTCACGTCCCGGTGAACGATCCCTTTCGAGTGGGCCACCGCCAGGCCGTCGGCAATCGCCTGGCCGATGACCACGACATCACTCTCGGACAGTCCGCCAGTGAACTCCGCCGAGCGGCTACTGAGGTGCTTATGCAGGTGCTGGTGCAGCGTCGCACCGGGGAGGAAATCCATGACCAAGTAAAGCGTGCCATTCTCTTCAAACAGATCATGCACCCGCACGATGTTCGGGTGCTTCACGGACTTCGCCAATTCAAACTCATCCCGCGTCCGGCGTTCTAGCTCCGCCCAGTCGGCGGTTTTCTTGACCTTGTTTCGCTTCCAGAGCCAGAGGAAGGTCGAGCGGGTCGCTTCTTCGGGGAAGAGTTCCTTGATGGCATACGAGTAACCATCGGACTTCTGAGCCAAGTAGACGAAGCTAAAGCCACCGGAGCCAATAAGCTGGACGATCCGAAACTTCCCGTTTTGCAAACGGGTGTCCGGGGCTAACGCTTTCCGCGTGACCGTTTCCATGATGGCCTCGATAGAGTTCCGCAATTGCCAGTCTATTCGCCGCCCATCTTTGTAGATTTACGGGAATCCGGGAAATCTTCAGACCAGACCGAAGCAGAACTCTCCGAAAACCTTGAAATCAATCGATTTCCAACAGGCTGTTTTTTCACTACGGACATAGCCAAGATTGGTTGGGATGAGGATAAACACATCATTCCATCTCACTGAGGTGTCCAATCATGTTAACGGTGTCTGCGAAAGCACTGGGGCGAAAGAAGCCCCTGTTTGCGGATTTCTCGGTCGCTCCTCCCGCTGCGACGCTCTCGGAACCACTGACGTTGCGGGCCTTGCTACGGCACATCGTCACGGAAGAAGTCGAGGCTTTTCGGGAACGGCAAGCCGAGCGGCGGCTCTTGCATGTCCTCAGTGCGCAGGATCTCCAAGCCGGGCTGGAAGCGGGCAAAGTCTTCTCCGGCGGCAGTGAACTCGACCAGAAGGTGGATACCGAAGAAGCCATCCAAGCGGCGATCGTCGCGTTTCAGGATGGGCTGTACATGGTCGTCCTCGACGAGACCGAACTGAAGTCGATCGATCAAGTCGTCACGTTGAACGAAGCCAGCCGGTTGACCTTCATTCGTTTATCCCTTTTGGCAGGAGGCTAAGTCATGTTGAATCCCGTCGCCGCGCGTGAACAAATCGTGAAATGGGCCTCCGATAAGAACCGAGCCGTTCGCTACGAACGCCTGAAAAAACTCCCCGTCGCACTGGCCACCATGGCCTTTGGGATGGTGCGGAAAACTGCTGAGGGAAAGAGCTTCCCCAGCAGCAATACGAGCTACTACGCAGAGCAAAAACTGGCGACCGAGCAAGCGGAGGCCTTCCTGCGGAATGGCAAAGCTCGTGCAGCCATTTTCAAAGCCGCCTTCCCGACGATGGCCAAGGAACTCGAACTGGGTGTCCAAAAAATCCTCGAGTTAAGCTACCAGACCGGTTACCTCCGTCGGCCCATGCGAGCGAAGGATCGCCCGGAGTTGTACGCAGAGAAGCTGAAAGCGTACTTCTCGTTCTTCCTCGAAGAGGTCGGGGTCTATTCGGACGACCAGGTCTCGGTCGAATGGGTGGCGCAGTGGTCGTTTCACATCAATAGTTACCGCACATATCAATCGCCCATGCTGGCTGGTGTCATTGATGCCGGTGGACCGTTGGGCGATAGCATCCTTGAAATCATGAAGGATGCTGCTGCGAACCGGCACGATATTGCCGGGCCGGGCCGGTATGCCTTTGTCGGGCTGATGGCTTCGAAGCGCCCCGAGGCTTGGGAGTTCGTCGAGAAGGTGCTCTTGGCCGCTCAGCGACAAGAAGGGCTGCGGCAGATGATCCTCGAAGCCGTGGATGAATCCCAGCCAGAAGCGTTCATTCGCATGGTGAAGTTGATTCTCTCCCAGGATCTTATCCGCTTTGCGGCGGTGGCACGGGCGGCGGGGGTCTGGTTCGGCGAGAGCCAATCGGTCGAGGAACCGAAGCGATTGAAAGCGACCTTAACCACCTCACTCGAATACCTGACCGATGCCAAAGCCCGCGAAGCCGCGATCACGAAAGGCGATGCGTCGAGCGTGTATCACGCCCTCTGGACTCAAGCGTATTACGATGCCCCGGCGGCAGCGGAGCGGGCGACGAAGATGCTTGGGGAGAAAGATCCGCTTCGTCGGCTGGGGGTCGTGAAACTGCTGTGCGAAATTGATTTGCCGGAAACGACCGCGCCGATTCTGAAATGCCTGCAAGACCCGGACCCGATGATCCTCAGTTTGGCCCTGGGCCAACTCGGTTATGGCAACGTGGCGACGGAAGCCAAGAAGCAAAAGAAGATCTTCGAGACCCTCGAAAAGCTCGTGGACATGATCCCCGAGCAGGAGAAGGAGTTCAAATCCCCCGTCGAAGGCTGGCACATCCCCAACCTCTCGCGTGAGCGCCTCGCCGACCTTCTCTTGGAGTTTCTGGGAGACCGCCCGGCGGAGCGGTTGCTCCCTTACTTGTCGATGTTCCGTGGTTACACCCGTTTGCGGGCCTTGCGGTTGATTTGCGAACCGCGGGTGCTCAGCCAGAAAGTTCGGGAGACGTTACTCACGATCGCGGGTGAACCCTCCAAAGACATCCGCGAAGCGGCCATCGGCTTCTTGGCGAAATGCAAACTCGCCGAGGACGAAGTCCAGACCATCGAAGGCTATCTCACGAGCAAAATGGCGGACTTCCGCCGTAGCATCTTCTCGCTGCTCTTGAACCGCACCGACAGCCAAGCCATCGGCAGCATGGAACGGCTCCTCGCCAAAGGGGATGCCAATTGCCGTGCGGGTGGCATCGAACTCGCCCGTCGGATGGTCGATGCCGACCGCCAAGCGGAGACAGTGCGGAGCAAACTGGTCGCCTACCAAGAAGCCCGCGGCGGACGTCTCTCGGATCTCGAGAAGACCACGATTGCCGTGATCCTTGACCCATCCCTGAAACCGCCAACGCTCGCCGATGGCCTGGGCCTTTACAACCCGAACCACCGCAGCCCCGTCAAACCGCCCGTGGATCGTGGCACCCTGTTGGCTAGCCCCGCGACGAAAGCCTTCCTGGAATCGCTCGACAACCTCATCCACGAAAACCGGATGAAGACGTTCACGGTGAAAAGCGGGGAGGTCGTCAACGAGCGGATTCTGGGCCAAACCAGCTACTCTTGGGACAGCACCATCCCCAACCCGGACTACAAACTCAGCGCCGAAGAGGATCAGAAAAACTTACCGTTGCTTTCGCTTTGGGAAACCTGGTGGAAGAAACGTGGCCCCGAAACCCGAGACGACGATGGCTTCGAACTGCTTCGTGCTTTCGAATACCCGATTCTGTACGTCCGCGAAGGAGAAGAAAACCGCGAAGAGGTTGTGGTCGATGATGACGACGACGATGATGAAGACAGCAAAGAATTCAGCCAGGGCCGCAAAGACTTCAACGAAGCCAACGCTCGCCTTCGTTCCAAACCGGCGAGACTGCGCTACGAAGGAAACGTTCGGATTCTGTTGATGTGGTTCTTCAAGCTGAAGCAGCCCAAGAAAACCGCCGATTTCCTCCTCGAAGCCGCGGAGACGCTGCTCGCCAAGGTGCCAGAGTCCACGATCGCAGAAACCCTGCGAATGAGTGACATGGAAGGGTACAAAGAGCTGGACTACCACCAACGACAAGCACTCGAAAAACGCAACGAGTGGCGCGGGAGTTCCTTCAATCCCTGGTTGGCAAAAGCTCGAAATCTCCAGAGCAGCGTATCGTCTTGGACCGCCAAGCACGACATCAAACTGTTCGAGCTTTATCGGTGGTTGGAAGAGCCGATCCCCGAGGCTACGCCGATTCTCGCTTCGAGTGAAGTCTTAATCCGGGCTTACAATGCAGGCGGTGCAACGCTCGCGGATGTCGCGGCCAACCTGATTGGGCCACGAGATTTCACTTACTACTCTTCGCGTTTCGATCTGTTAGGTGACTGGAGCACCTTCGAAAAGTTGAAGTCGTTGAAATCCCCCACGCAAGAATCGGAACGCAAGATTCTGCAGAAGCCCGAAATCATCGAGCTGTTGGCGAACGCGGTGACACGCATCGTCGAGATTGAGTTGAACCGTGGCGAGACGCCGACCGATGCTAGCCCCGCGGCGACGAGCATTCGCTCGCTCACGGGGATGAAACGCATGCTCGACATCCTGGGCTCCTTTGGCCGACAGGGCTTCGTGCAGACCTCCTCCTGGAGCAACGGGCATAACAAGCCCGCGGTGCTGACGCATCTCGTCAAGGTCTTCTACCCCACCGCCGAGGACACGCCAGAGAAGTTTGCGGCACTGGTGAAGGAAGCCGTGAAATCGAAGCGATTCGCTATCGATCGCATCGTCGAACTGGGTCTCGTGAACCCACGCTGGGCGAGCCATTGCGAGAAAGCGATTGGTTGGCCCGGCTACCAAGAAGCGGTCTACTGGTTCATCGCCCACACGGGCAGCAGTTGGCAAAGTGAACTCGGTGGGCACGTCCTGGACGACAACGGCGAGAAGCAACCGAGCCTGTGGGAGCAGTTCGTCAAAGCCCGCACCTCGCTCACCCCGGAGCAGCGGAGTGATGGCCTCATTGATGTGAACTGGTTCCACCAAGCCTATTCCGCGTTGGGCAAGGACGATCGCTGGGATGCCATCGAGCACGCCGCGAAGTTCCTCGGCTATGGCCAGTCCCACAAGAAGGCGGCCCGGCTCGCGGATGTGCTGCTTGGTCGCACCAAGAAGAAAGAACTCGTTGAGCAGATTCGCAAGAAGTACCTCAAAGAAGCCGTCCGCCATCTGGGGCTGTTGCCGTTGCCCAAGGACGAAGCGAAGCGAACGAATGACGTAGCCGAGCGCTATGCCGTGCTCAAGGAATACGAACGCTACGCTCGTGGGCTCAGTTCCCTTTCCAAAGAGCCAGCGATGGAGTCGATGCGGCTGGGCCTCGAAAACCTGGCCGTGACGGCCGGTTACCCCGACCCGATGCGGCTCGAATGGGCCGTGACCGCGGACGAAGTCTCGGATCTGAAGGAAGGCCCGGCCACACTCACCGCCAGTGGCGTCACCATCAGCATGGGGCTGAGCGTCTATGGCGAAGTCGAAGTCAGTTACGCCCGTGGTGAGAAGCCATTGAAATCCTTGCCCGCGGATTTGCGAAAGGCTCCGAAAGTGAGCCTGTTCTTGGATCGCAAGAAGACCCTCACCCGGATGTTCTCCAGCTCGAAGAAGACCCTCGAACAGGCCATGTGTGCTGGGGAAGTCTTCCAAGGCAGCGAACTCAGCTTGCTGATGAACCATGCCATCGTCCGGCCGATGATCGAGAAGCTGGTCGTGAAAACCAAAAAGGGCCTGGGTTACCCCGTCTCCGTTGGCACAGCCTTGCGTAGCCACACGGGCAAGAGCTTGGCCATCAAGCCGACCGACGAGTGGACCCTCGCCCATCCACTCGACTTCCTCGAAGCCGGGGATTGGCCCAAGTGGCAAGCCGAGTGCTTCCGCTCGGAGCGGTTGCAACCGTTCAAGCAGGTCTTCCGCGAGTTGTATGTCCTCACGAAGGCCGAGAAGGAGGATGGCAAGTTCTCGGCTCGGTACTCCGGGCATCAAGTCAACGAGTCCCAGGCCAAGGCATTGCTGGCGAGCCGCGGTTGGTCCACGAAGGATGATCTCAGCAAGATCTTCCTGCAAGCCGATCTCGTCGCCGACATCAGCCTCGGTTACGGCTACTCGACCCCAGCGGATGCCCAGTCGCCTTCGGTGGAATCCTTGCGATTCCACAAACGGGGCGAGTGGAAACCGGTGTTGCTGAAGGATGTGCCCCCGATCATCTTCAGCGAGACGATGCGGGACTTGGACCTGATCGTCAGCGTGGCCCACGTCGGTGGCGTCGATCCGGAAGCCACGCAATCGACTGTGGAAATGCGAGCCGCACTGCTTCGGGAGACGTTACAACTCCTCAAGATCACCAACGTCAAACTGGACCCCAAGCACGCCCTGATCGAGGGTTCGTATGGCAAGTACGGCGTTCACCTCGGCAGCGGTGGCGTGCAGAAACTGCCGGGCGGTTCGCTGTGTGTCGTCGCCGTGCCAGCAGGGCACCGTGGCCGACTCTTCCTCCCGTTTGCGGATGAAGATCCGCGGACTTCGGAAGTGATCTCGAAAGTGCTGTTACTGGCCCGAGACAACGAAATCCAAGACCCCACGATCCTGGAGCAAATCTCGGCACGGTAACTGAGGTGGGTCTCGCTTTGAAACTGAAGCAACTCCAGCCTTGCGGCTGGAGTTGCTTCGTTATTGCAGGCCCTGATCAGAGCCGTTGAAGTCGTCTTCGGTTTACTTCTGCATTCGCTCAGCCGCTTCGGTCAGTTCCCGGCAAGCGCCGTCCAGGTCGCGGTTGTTGAGGGACTTGGCTTTTTCGAGACCAAGCCCAGCGTACTTGAGCGCGTGCGTCGGTTGCTTGGCGCTCAGCATGGTCTCGGTCGCTGTGATGTAGAACTTCGGCTCGTCAGGCTGTTTCGCCAGCAGCGTGTCAAACTCTTTCACGGCCTCATCGATCTTGCCCGTGCGTGCCAGCAACCGGGCTTTTTGCACGGCGTATTCGCCCATGCGTTTGCCTTGATTGTGATAGCCGTCGTCGGTCATCCCTTGGGAAACGGTCTGGATGGCGAGGTCGTAGTTCCCTTCGGCAATCGCACCGGTGATGGCGACTGCGTAGATGGGGTAGCGATCAGGCCGCGCGATGTCGTAGGGCTTGGCGACACCAGAGCGGGCGTACTTGACCGCAATCTCTTTGGCATCCAGTTTCAAGGCAGCGCGCATACCGTCTTCGATCTCAGCGATCGTGAGTGGGTCGAGGTTCACGCCGGCGAGTTCGGCGGCGTTCATCGTCCCGAAGTCGAGCTTCGGTGGTGGGGCGGGCTTCGGCTCACCGACGACGATCGGCGTCTCGGGGACGTTGAGTGTCGGGGCTTCGCCCGTGGCCAGGACTTCGATGCCGAGCTTGTGACGCAGTAAGTTGAAGTCGTAAAGCGTGATGGCCTGAACCGAGCCGTCCGGCATCCGCCGCCGTGGGCTGAGACCCGCCATGATCTCTTCAAGGAACTTGACCAGACCGAGCACCTTCTTGCGAAGCAGCTTGCTGCCGACGGCATCGATCGGTGAGACGTTGCTCAACGACTTCAGTGGTTTGTGCGCCCAGACGGTTTCGAAGTAGTTCTGGGCGTATTCGTGGATCCGCTTCTCCATGGACGCAGCATCTACGGTGCGGGTCGGGTAGGCAATAGCACCTTGCATGATGTCCATGAACTGGCAGACGCCTGAAGCGAACGTCGGTTCGCCGACGGCGAGAGCCAAGCGGTCCCGCAGCATCTGGGCCACTTTCTGGACGTTCGATTGGTCGGTGTTCCAGATGCGAATCACGCCACCGGCGATCGAGACGTTGGCCATCGCCTTGGCGACAGCGTTGCCCGTGTCGAGGAGGCTAGGGATCTCCTCGATCATGATGCAGGTGAACATCGTCTGGTCTTCGTTCATCTGCGGAGCGAGGATCAGCCGAGCCTGGGCCATCGCTTGCAAGAAGGAGAAGAGAGCTTCCGGGTCACGGACGGGCATGAAGGCCCGGTACTCGATGTAATCCGAATCCGCTTCCATACCTTGGCCACAGCGCAAGACTTCGGTGATTGCGGCAGCTTCGGCGGCGTTGGCGTCATCCCATTCGAGTTCAATGGACTTGTTGAATGCTTCGAGAGCTTGGGGTTGTTCGCCGAGCCAAGCACGAACGAGGCCAAGGTTGAACCAACCGGCTGGGTCTTCGGGAACGAGTTGCGTGACTTGGTCGAACGCCTTTTTCGCATCGCCGAGCTTGCCCGTGATGGCCTCTTCGGGGATCGGCTTGGCAGTCTTGCGGAAGGTGTAGGCTTTGCCAGCCGAGGCGGGGAGACGGGTGTCTTCGCCGAAGATGCTTTCGAACTGGTCACGCAGTTCAGCATCGTTCGGAGCGTAGTAAACGGAACGTGCCATCGCAGCCCGTGAGGCGATGGGGCGATTGAGCATGATTTCGAGTCGGGCGATGAACTCATTCACCTGAGCGAGTTGAGTGGTCGCTTCCGAGTTGAAGGCTTCCGAGGCTTTGCGGAAGAGCGAAAGTGCTCCGAGGTATTCGCCTTCATTCTGACGCATCAGCCCGCGTAGCAAGTATCCCATCGGGAACTGAGGGTCGAGCTGAAAAGCCTTGTCGAGCATTTCTTCGGCTTTTTCAGGCTTGTCTTCACCAAGGTACAGATTTGCGAAAAATCCGTAGACCTGCGGCTTATCCGGGTGCTTGGCAACGAGGGTTTCCATCTCACGGACGGCGTTCTCGTGTTGCTCACGCTGCTGGAGGTCAAAAGCGGCTTCGATGTGCTGGAAGTAGTCCTGGCAGCACCACTTAAACTTCTTCCCGCTCCCGCAGGGGCAGGGGTCATAGGCATTCAAGGCCATTGGCTATTGCTCGATCAAGGTACATAGAGAGGTCGTGGGGGGTCCGTTCGACCATTATCGGGATAGGCACAGAATACAGGTTTGGTGACGCAGTGAAAACGGATGGTAACAGTTTGACTCCGGGAATAACCGTTCTAGTTTTGCACGTTCACAAAGATTTTCTCTGAGACTAACCCGTCCCCGACGCCTACGCCCTGGGACCGACCCCGAAACTAGGATCTCGTACCGATGGTGACCAACGATCTTGGCGCATGTGAATGGTTCGTTTGGGACATTCGCCGCAGCGGTCTGATCGACCGTGGCCAACTCGACCAGATTGTGAGTGAGTTCCTCAAGCGGAACCCTCGCGCCGAAGCCCCAGCCCTGGCAGACCACCTGGTCCAACAGCAAATCCTGACGTCGTTCCAGTCCGATCGCATCCTGAACGGCAAGACTCAGGGCCTCGTCCTCGGGCCATACGTGTTGCAAAACACCATCGGCCAAGGGAGCATGGGTCAAGTTTACCAAGCCACCTCAAAGAACGATAACCTCCTCTACGCCGTCAAGGTTCTGCCTCGCCGAAGCATGTGGAACGTGCGACTCGCTCGCCGTCAGGTTCGTTCGTTTGGCCAATTCAACCACAACGCTGTTGTCCCGTTCGTCGACGTCGGCACCGCGGGTGGTCTGCACTACCTCGTCTGGCCGCTCGCTGAAGGCAGCACCTTGGAGAACAAGGTCCAGAGCCAAGGCCGCCTCAGCCCTCAAGAAACCGCCCTCATCGGCGTGCAGACGGCTCAAGGCCTCAACATCTGCCACCAGAACAACATCTTCCACGGCCTCATCAAGCCTTCCAACTTGATGATTGGCGACGATGGCCAGACCCGCATCCTGGACTTCGGCATCGGTTCACTCCTCGTCGAGAACGAAGGCGAATCGCTCGTCGATACCATGTCGACCGCCAACACGCTGACCAGCGGCTTGGACTGCACGGCTCCGGAATCCATCATGGAACCGACCAACCGTACCCCGGCTGGTGATCAATACAGCCTCGGCTGTGTGCTGTACTACTGCCTCACCGGTCGCGTGCCATTCCCAGAAGGTTCGGCCGTCGAGAAGATGATGGCTCACCAGACCAAAGAGCCGGTCTCCGTGCGGGACTTCGCTCCGGAAGCTCCTGAAGGTCTCGTGGCTGTGATCTCCAAGCTCATGGCCAAGACCCCGGAAGCTCGCTTCTCAGGCACCGACGAAGTGGTCGAAGCTCTGGAACCATACCTCGGCGAACTCGCTGGCGTCACTGCTGACGAAGCCCCAGCCATGAGCCGCACCGCACCGAACCGCCAAAGTGGTTTCAATATCGCCACAACCCCTGGCCCCGTCGGCGGCAGCCGCGGGCCAGCTCCAGCCCCGAACTTCAACAGCGCTCGCCAAGCACCAAGCGCAACGCCTGCGAAGCCAAGCCGTGGCCTGCAACCCACGACCCCAGCTCCTCAGCCACGTATCCAGAACCCAGCCCCGATCCCATCACGGCAACCCGCCGGTCGGATGCCAAGCCGAGACTCCTTCCAACTGCCCCAAGCCGTGGAAGAAGTCCAACTGCTCACCGCGATCGACGAGCAACCTTCGCCGTACAGCGACCCTGCCGCTCTGCGAGCCTCCGCGGGTTGGCTCAACGACGCCGAAGAAGAAACCCGCCGTGCGACCGCAAGCCGCGGTGGCAACATTGGCATCATCAGCATCATCGCTGTCTCGGTGATCCTGATGGCACTGGTCTTCGTGGGCGCCAAGCTCGTCATGCAACAGTAACACTCTGCAGGTGAGGAAACCTGTACTCATCGCCGCGATGGATTCGGTCCAACCCCTTGGCCCGGAACCCATCGCGGCGATTTCCATTTCTCCCTACGCGCGTCCCTCATTCTCAAAGCGACGGCTGAGCCAGCGCCACAAGACACCTGCCAGCATGAGTTCGCCGACAGCCAGTAGGACGGCCACAGGCAAGGAATACTCCGCTCGGCTACCGAGCTGACAGGCCTCCCACATCGAAATTGCCGGGCTGAGTTGATGTAACAGTGCGGAAATCCACCCCCGTCCCGAGTCGAAGGGTAGCCCGGCGAACGTGAGCAACTGCCAGGTGATGCTCACGACGAGACACCAGATCATCGCGGAGGTTGTCGTTTTGGAGGACAACGAAACGGCCAGTGCGAAGGTATTGGCGAGCACCATGACCGAGACATAGCGAACCAGACAGATCGTGAACCCGACCACACTCACAGCTTGAAGCAAGACGCCCATCAGCATCAGCGCTAGCGGGATCAGGAAGAACCAACGCAGGCTGTAAAGCGAGTGCCACCACTTTGCCATCAGGATTTCCACCCGATCCGTCGGTAGCAACATGAGTGATGGCAGCGTATCGCGTTCCCGCTCGCGGACGATGGCGGTGGAGGATCGCAGGATCACCGCCAGGATGAAGAGCGGCATCATCACGGTCATCAACACTTTGACCATCTCTCGGAAAGGCATACTGTCTGAACTGCCTTTCTTGTCGATGAAGTCAATCGTGGTGATGAACACGACCGAGAGTATGAGGAATATCAGCGTCAGCCCTGCGGCCACAATGCAACCAAACACCGCGCCATGGATGTGGACCGAGAAGCGATTTGAGAAGTAACGTTCCTTCCAGAGGAAGATGTTCTCGTCGTCCCGGAGCATCGGCACCATCGAGTGCCGGTTGGCATCTTCCAGTTCCGCTTCGGTGTAGGAGCGCATATCCAAGAGATCGACACGGATATCACTATCCGGGATGCGGCTGTATTGTCCCGTTGGGTCGGCCATCGCTCGGACGGCTTTGCGAAGCCAGGTGATCGTCAGAATCAAGTGGATGATCAAGTAGGCCGCCACATGGCCGATGAACAACAACGACCGGGATTCACGGCTGTAGAAGCTGTAGAGCAGAGCCGAGAAAGGGGACATCGCACTCACTAACGGCGCACAGCCGCAACATAGGCCGATGGCTGTGGTCCAGGTCATGTTCCAATACGTGATGACGAGGCTTTCACGGGTCGAGGGTCGGCGAATCGATTGCCATTGCACGTAGGCCCCGAGGCTGAACACCGTCATTGAGATGATCGCTAGCCCACAGAGGACCATGACGACATCGACGCCACCGAAGAGGATTGAAAGCATCAGGATCGGTAAACCGAGGGCCACATTGCCCAGGAGATTGGCTACCCGGCTGATGTACATCCCCCAGACGATCTCCGCATGGCTCATCGCCGTCGAGCGGATGAAATCGAGGCGGCCCAGTTCCTTTTCGCGTGAAACTCCCCCAGCAATCAGCACTGGCGTCAACAGAACCACAGCGATGGTTTCCACGACCAAAAACGCGATCAGGTACGATTCCCCAAAGCGTGCCATTTGCGAAAGCGGGATGTTATCGACCTCAGAGTTGCTGTAGGGAGATCCGGGGAAAGAGGTCATGTAGGCGATGAACAAGGCGATCAACATGAAGAGCGCGAGGCCGATACGGACCCAGTAGAAGGCTTTGTTGCGACCCAGGCGCCGGAGTTCCCAGCCGACCATCGGGGCATCGAGAAGCCAGCCAATGCGTCGCCGGAAGAGCACCAACAGCCCGAGAAAGAGGAGGGCCGCTGCGCCTGCGAGGAGTTGCCAGATGATCATCCGAGGTTCTCCCGGCTGAATCGATAACAAGCCCAGCGGTAGAGGCCGTAAGCCATACCGAGTTGCACCGGTATGCCCAGGAAGCAGTAGATCCCCTTCCAGAGGTCATTTTTCATCTTTTCGTCAGCGATGAACTCGAGGTATGCAGCAAAACCCGAGCTGATTCCAGGTACCGGCAGCACGGCCAACATCGGCTCGATATCGATGCCTTGTTTCTCCAGGAGACCGATGAATAGCCCGATCGGAATCATCGCCAGATAGCCACCCAGGAAGACCGTGAGAGCCAGGTTTCGACCGGCCTTCGCCGGGGTCAGGGCACGAGCCGAGAACCAGATGCCAATGCTCGTCGTCAGGGCCAAGGCAGGGATGGCGAACAGGAGCGTCAACAGCACACTGAGTGGATGCACGAGTCGGAGGGCCGTTCCCGCGAGGCCGACCATGGCGCCGAGGAAAATGATGTGCCGCATCTCAATATACACACCAAGCCACTTCTGGCCGACAATCTCCTCGGCCGAGAGCGGGGTCGTGCGAAGCATCAGCATCGTGTCTTGGCTGCGTTCTTGGGCAATCGTTGCCGAGCCACGGAACATGGTGGAAAAGATGCCAACAACGACAGGCCCGAGGAAGAAGAGCGGCAAGGCCCCCTTCAACACCGGACGCATCTGCCCGCCGATGTAAGGGATGTAGGGATCACCAATCAAAAGCGCCGCCAAAATGGCAAGTGAGATCAGGAAGGTTTTCACGTACTGCCTCAGCGCGGATTTGCCGTAGCGCATCGTCTCGATGTTGGCGAACCCGGCGTAGATTTGCCACCATGTGAGCGACCAATCCCAAACCGGCGGGCGATTCGGCGCGAGCTTGGCATAGAGTGGGTTCTTGGGTGTCGCGGTGGGCGTTGATTCGACGAAGTCGACTTTTTTCTGATGCTTCCCTTTGCCCTTCGTGGCCCAGACTTTGGCATGCCGCAACCGCAGACAAGCCAGCCCCCCGAAAGCGACCGTGACGAAGATTTGGAACGCCGCATACGCCCCGAATTTCGCGGCCAAGAGATCATCGAGCGAGCCACGGCCTCCGTTCATCTTCTGGATCACATCCCCGACGACGTAGACCGGGTTCCCGAACATCAAGGCTTGGGCCACATCCAAGACCGTGATGCCGATATTGATGCCGTACGACGCCGGGAAGCCAGCCAAGGCTCCGAACAGCGGCAAGATGAGAGTGAACGTCCCCAGGCCCATGAAGAGCATCAGCATACCGACGGTCCGGCCGTTTGCATCCTGGGTTGTGGCCGAGAAGACCGAGTAAAAGCAAGCGGCTGCGGTGAGGGACATCAGTTGCATAAACAAGATGCCGCCGAAGAGAAGCACGAGTTCCGGTGGCACGCCTCCCCAGAGAGGCATGAGCGCCAGGATGGGCAGGATGGTCACCAGTGGTTCCAGAACGACGAGCATCCGCCCAACGACTTTGCCAACCAGAATCTCACGTGGCCGGAGGTCGGTGGTGAGCAGGATGTCCCAACGTTTGCCTTCCCGCTCTTCAGCCACGACGCCCGGCATGACGTTCATGGTGGTGATCATGGCGACCACAGCGATGGCCCCAGCGAACCAAAATGTGACTCGCTCGTTGATGGCGGCCAAGGCCCCCGGTGGGAACCAACCCGGGTTGAACCAGAGGAGCTGATCCGCGAACACAACCACGTTACCCAGCAAAATCGCAGCCGCGGCAATCGTATACAAGCAGCGCATCAACCAGATTTTTCGCTTCCGTGTGGCACGCAGGATTTCGAAATGCGTCACTGGCCCTAGCAGCAGAAAGCCATCTCGTGCCGAGTAGCAGGAGAAGAGCAACAGCCCACCCCCGACCAAGACCAGTGGCAACGACCACCAGCGCGAGAAGTAGATACCCAGCACTAAGAGTGCCGTCCCCCAGATGACCAGGCGACGGGAACTCTTCTCAGGATCGAAAGGTGGCTCGCTCATCCCGCCATTATGCAGCCCGGATGGTCCCTCCGCCAGAGACAGGATTTCACGGTTCCCGGTTTGTTGAGAGAAGCCTTCTCGTCATGAACGAGTACAACAGTGGGCACCCTTTCCGGAAGGCATGAGATGGGAAAAAGCTGGCGTTGGCTCTGGATCATGCTCGCCCTCTTGGGCTTGGCTTTCGCGCTGAAGGCGGGGCTGGTCGCCTTTGCGGGGTATGTGCTCATCGGTGTCTACTTGCTGTCGCGGTATTTGGCGAAGACCTGGGCTGAGAATCTCGAAGTCTCGCGGAGCCTGGAATTGCAACCGCTCGAAGTCGGGGATTCCTTGGAGGTCCGACTGGAGTTCACGAACACTGGTAAGATTCCGATTGGTTGGGTGCTGATCGAAGAGATGATCCCGGACTTTACCATTCGGCACAACCGCATTCAGGTCAAAGGCTCGCGGTTGCAGATGATGTATCTCAAGCCGGAAGAGACGAAGACCGTCAAACTCAAGTTCACCTTCCTGGGCCGCGGTTACTACCCCATCGGCCCGACATTGGCGGAGACAGGCGATGTCTTCGGGCTCTATCGTCGCCACCGAACGCTCACGACACCGAGTTACGTCATGGTGTTGCCGAAGATTGTGCCGCTGCCAAACTACGACTTCTCTTCGAAGCGTCCCATCGGCGAAGTGCGTTTGGCCAACCGGCTCTTCGAAGACCCGACCCGCACCGCTGGTGTGAGGCCGTACCAACTGGGTGACCCTTTGCAGCGCGTCCACTGGCGAGCCACGGCTCGCACGGGGGAATTGCATTCGCGTGTCTACGAGCCGACATCCCTCGCCGGGGCGACACTGCTGGTGGACTTCCACAAAGCCAGTTACCCGAAACGCTCCGAACCAACGCGGTCTGACTTGGTCATCACCACAGCCTGTGCCCTCGCCTATGTCGTCAGCAGCCTGAATCAACAACTGGGGCTCGCCAGCAATGGCCGCGATGCTGCCGAGCGGATTCGTATCGAAGCCTTCGAAGAACAGCAAGCGACCCAAGAGACCCGCCAAGCGGCCCGCGACCGCTTCGAACTCGACGACCAATCCCAACGGCTTCGCCCCGTCGTCGTCGAGACACGCCGTGGCTTCGACCAATTCCAAAAGATCCGCGAAGTGCTCGCGAGGCTGGAGTTCACCGATGCCTCGACCTTCGCCCAGATGCTCTTCGAAGTCTCACCGCGAATTCCGAAGGACTCGACCATCCTCGCGATCCTGCCGAACGTCAGCGTCGAGACAGCGGTCGCTCTCGGTATGCTTCGCCGCCAGGGGTTTGCCATTTCCGTCGTACTCGTCGGCCTCGCCGACGATGGCAGTGACGACCGTGCCGTGGCCGTGGGTCGGCTGGTTGCGGAGACCGTCCGTGATGTTCGCCTCGTCGACACCGAAGCCCAACTGATGCTCCTCGGCGACCGCGCCGCCGCCGGCACCCCCGCCGACTACGGCTTCCAAACGACGTTGGCGTAGCTGTTGAACTGCGGGTATTGAAGCAATCAGGTCAAGAGTCAGCATGGGTGTGACCGCAACTCCATCGGAGGTAGTATGACCGACGCACAGTTGTTGCGGGCATGGGATGGCACCGAGGCCCGCGAGTGGTTATCAGCAGCGTCGCACGACACCAGTTTCCACTTTGGAGGGGAACGCCTGCCCATAGACTGGCCGCATCGGGTCGTGGACGAGTTGTATGCCTTGGGGGCGGTGTCGGTGCGGGTGCCTCGCAAAGCGGTGCGGCACTCGGCTAAGACTTTGGTGGCCTCTGCCTTGTTGGTGCAGCTACCGGCCGACCCAACTGCCCGCGAACCGCTGGTCTGGTACTTGGCTGTTCTAGGCGGGCCGGCATGGTTCGAGGCGTCCGCTGCTGACGCCCGGGAGTGTGCCGGCCGGGAGTACTATCTACTGGCTAGGCAGTATGAGTAGCGCATCGTTGTTTTCGTTGAGTCTCACTTCTTCGGCATCTCGATTTCGGCGTGGGGGGTGGTCACTTCGAGGCCACGTTGATCGGTAACCGCCAGTTGATAGACAAGCGGTCGATCCGCTGGCAGTTTGGCCATGATTTTGCCATCCTGGAGGGTCGCGGGGATCGTCTTCCACTCACGCTTCTGCCAGGCTCCCGTTGTCACGGCGTAGTGCAGGTGGGCAGACTTGAGTTCGACGGTACTCGTCGCTGTGGCCGAGACGGTGTCGTTCTCGCGTTTCATTTCACTGAGCGTTGGCAGTGGCTCGGCTTTGTTGAGATGGCTATCGATGAAGGTATCGACTTCTTTAAAAGTCCAGATGTGGCCGTGTGGTAATCGCACCCGCAGCGAGATCGTCTTCGGCGATTTCACGAGAGAGTAAGACTTCTGATAGCTGTCAGGCGGATACGCGAAATCGTTCGTGCCGTTGAGAAAGAGAATCGGGCAACTGACGCTCGGGAGGTATTGCGACGGGTCGAAGGCCTTCACCCATGCTTCCCGACGCTCAGCCGGAACTTTGTCGAAGCGAGATTCTTTCCAAACGCTGTTCTCGTGCAAGAAACCACAGCCATAGACGGGCACAGCCGCTTTGAAGCGGACGTCGAGTCCCGCGGCCAGGCAGGTCAAGTAGCCGCCCCAACTGATACCGGTCACGGCCGTCCGCTTTTTGTCGACTTCGGGCAATGAGAGTAGCAACGTGTGCGCGCGGAGCACATTCGCGACCGCGTGATAGGTCCACATATCGCGGATGTCTTTGTCGGTGAACGCGCGGAACTTGGTGTCGTCGGATTGATCCGGCCCGCCATCTTCCAGGCGGTCTTTCGGTCCTTTGCCAGCCAAGTCCATCGCGATGGCGCAATAACCTCGGCCCGCCCAATGCTCGGCCCACTCACGAAACGCTTTCCCACCGCCGCCATGCACCAGCACCACCGCAGGGAATGGCCCCATGCCTGCGGGCTTTGCGTAGTAGGCAAACACCCGCGTTGGCTTCCCTTGGAACGGCTCGCCTGCATAGTACACTTCTCGTGCCTTGCCGACCTCCGCTCCCCATTGCGGCTTGATCTCGACCGTCTGCAACGACTTGACATCCCAGGGCCCCGTTCGCCGAGCTTCCTGCCCGAAGGTGGTCGTTGACAGGAATAATAAGCCGATGATGCATAACAATCGCATGGAAGCCTCTCTCGTGGTTTAGCCCAGTTCTGTGAAAGTAGAGACCAAGTTGCCCTTTGGTAGAAACATTCCAAATTCGTCGGTCGCCGATTGAGCCGCGAACGCCAGCCATCTCAGCTGATTCTCAAAACAAAGTTGTTTCGCCAGGGATTTGCGGGCGATGGGATCTGTTGGAATTTCGAAGTGGCTGGGGTATTATAACTGAGACCTGATTGTGGGAGAAGATCATGCCATTTGTCGAGGTTTTGGATTTCTGCACCCAAGCTCGTGGGCAGTTGGATCAATGCGATCATGGCGAAGGAATCGAGTGCATGACACTCGAAGCCAAACTGCGCACCTATGCCAAAAAATGTCAGGAGTTTCAAAAACATATCAAAGAATGGGCTGGGGCTGTCTTTTCGGGCCGCGAACCGTTCGATGAAGCGGTCGAGAAGCTCTGGCAAGAAGAAGGATGGAAACTCCACGATCGAGCAGATCACTTGCTGAATGAGGGGAAAGCCCAAGAAGCTCTATGCTATTTTCTTGCGGAAAAGAGGACTCTCCACAACTCACTCTTAGAGCTGAAGTCCATCCTCGAACACTGGGTTCGGCCTCAACTCGCTGTCGGCCCCGCGGCTCGCCTTGGTCTGAGAGTGTCTCCAGAAGAAGCCTCCGCGATCAAGCAAAGACTCGCTGGATTGACTGTCCCCAAAACTTCAAGCTGATTCGTTTAGCGAACGAGATCATTTCCATCAGGTGGGACTGGATGACGCAGTATGACGGAACGAACGCCCATCCCACTCACTCCGATCCCGATCAGCATTGAAAGCCCAGAGTATCAAAGCCTGCTCTCCTGGCCATTCACTGATGATTTTGTCACGCGAATGCTGCTCTCTGACCTACCACATCGTGTTCGGTATGGCTCGTGCCGAGTCTGGATTTACCAGAATCCTGATCTGGAGAACGTTGGGTTAGGTAGTCTGGATGTTGGCGTGGATTACCAAGATTTCACGGATCGAAGACCACATGCCTACATCCCCTTGCTCGCAGTTCATCCGACAATTCCGAGCAAGGGTTACGGAACAACCATCGTTCAGCATCTCATCGCTGAAGCCAAGCAGTTAGCGGGTCGCTCGGAGTGTCACGAACTGCTTTTTCTCGATGTTTACATGTCCAGCCAGAGGGCCATTGCACTTTACGAGAAAACGGGATTCACTGTCATTTCGCCGACTCCGATCTCCGACCCTGAAGCCGGGGGACAGCCCTATCAGGTCATGGTTCAACGGCTCCTCTAGAAACCGGCGCGCAAACTTGGAATCGCGGAGCGTTCAGGGCTATGTTAATAGGTATCGGGTCGGTTTGCCGTTGGCTTGTTCCTCTCATGGGCCAGTGTGGCGCCGGCGTGAATTTATTGGGTTTTATTGATGAGTAGCCGTAACTTTGCTGATTCGTACAACCGGGACTTCCTCGAACAAGAATTCGACCGCTGGTTGAGCGACCCAGGCAGTGTCGAACCCCGCTGGAACGACTTCTTCATGGGCTTCCAGTACGGCGGGAATACACGCCCGACGGTGCCCCAAGTCACCGGGGATCTCCGGCTGCAGACGGGGGTCGTGCGGCTCGTCAACTGGTATCGCCAAGTCGGCCACTTCGAAGCCTGGATCGATCCACTCGCGCCCAACGCTCCAGGCCGCAGCCCGCTTTTGAAGCTCGAAAGCTACGGCCTCACCGAAGCGGACCTCGACAAGACCGTCGATGCGTCCATGATTTTCGGCATGAATGGCTCGGCGAAGCTTTCTGAAGTGCTGGAACTGCTTCGTCAGACGTACTGCAACCACGTCGGTGTGGAATTCATGCACATCGACAGCCTCGAAAAGCGTG
Organism: Fimbriiglobus sp.; assembly: GCA_051659845.1. GTDB lineage: Bacteria > Planctomycetota > Planctomycetia > Gemmatales > Gemmataceae > Fimbriiglobus. The sequence goes on from JBOFPH010000059.1 coordinate 232,630, forward strand.
TCTGGCTCGCGGAGCAGATGGAGCCGACACGGAACAAGCCAGCCCTTTCGCGGCCCGAGAAATACCGCATCGCCATGACGTTGCACTACGCGACGCTGTTCGAGCAGTTCTTGCACATCAAATACGTCGGCCAGAAGCGCTTTAGCCTCGAAGGGGGCGAGACGATGCTCTCGATGATGGATGCCATCGTCGAAGCCTGCCCCGCTCACGGGATTGAGGAAGTTGTCATCGGTATGGCTCACCGGGGCCGGTTGAACGTCCTCGCTAACATCATGCAGAAGCCGCCCGAGGCGATCTTCAACGAGTTTGAAGATGTCTACATGCCCGAATCGACCAAAGACGGCGACGGCGACGTCAAGTACCACATGGGCTTCAGTGCGGACGTCACCACCAGCAGTGGCAAACCGGTCCACCTCTCGCTGACGCCCAATCCGAGCCACCTCGAAATCGTCAACCCGGTCGTCGAAGGTCGGGTACGGGCGAAACAACGCCAGTTCAACGACACTGAGCGTTCGCGTGGCCTACCTGTGCTCATCCACGGTGATGCTGCGTTCGCAGGCCAGGGGACGGTCACCGAAACCTTGAACATGATGAACCTCGCTGGTTACCGCACCGGTGGGACGATTCACATCGTCATCAACAACCAAATCGGCTTCACCACAAACCCCCGCGACGCGCGCAGCACCCAATACTGCACCGACGTCGCTAAGTTCATCCAAGTGCCGATCTTCCACGTCAACGGCGATGACCCCGAATCGGCGGTGCAAGTCATCGGGCTGGCCATGCAATACCGCCAGAAATTCAAAGCGGATGTTGTCATTGACCTGCTTTGTTACCGCAAGTACGGGCACAACGAAGGGGACGATCCCTCGTTCACGCAGCCCAAAGAAACCAAGCTCATTGACAAGAAAAAGACCCCTGCCGAGATCTACACGAACTTGCTCGTCACCGAAGGGACGCTCAAGGTCGAGGAAGGCCAGGCGTTGATCGAGACCTTCCAATCGAAGCTCAAAACCAAGCAAGAGAAGCTCAAAGCCGAGATCAAAGAAGGCAAGATCGCTTCCAAGAAGATGAAGGCCTTCGAGAACCGCTGGGATGGCTTGGTCAAGGACTTTAGCCACGCCCACGTGCCGACGGCGATCACCCCCGCGACCGTGAACACCATCACTGAAGCCATGCTCACCGTGCCGCAAGGCTTCGAGTGGCACCCCAAGGTGAAAGGCATCATCGAGAAGCGCGTCGAGGGGATTCGTGGCGGAGCTAAGGGCGTCGATTGGGGCGGCGGTGAAGCCCTCGCCTTCGGTAGCCTCGTGCTCGAAGGACACAGCGTTCGGCTCAGCGGCCAGGACTGCCGTCGGGGTACGTTTAGCCATCGTCACTCGTACTATGTTGATTACACGGACATCGAGTACGGCAAATACCCGGTCGAATATGCCCCTCTCGCCAACCTGCCTGGCCAAGCGGGTGGCTTCGAAGCCTACAACAGCTTGCTCTCGGAAGCGGCGGTCTTGGGTTTCGAGTATGGCTACTCCTTGGATACACCCGAGGCTCTCGTGCTTTGGGAAGCTCAGTTCGGGGACTTCGCCAACGGTGCTCAGGTCGTCATCGACCAGTTCATCGCTTCGGGGGAATCGAAGTGGAACCGCTCGTCGGGCCTCGTGCTCTTGTTGCCCCACGGCTACGAAGGCAACGGCCCGGAGCACTCCTCCGCCCGGCTCGAACGCTTCCTGCAGCTCTGCGCCGAAGACAATATGCAGGTCTGCAACTTCTCGACCCCCGCAAACTACTTCCACGCGCTACGTCGGCAGTTGAAGCGAAACTTCCGTAAGCCGCTGATCGTCATGACGCCCAAGTCACTGCTCCGGCTCGATGCTGCGGCCAGCCCGATTGCGGAATTCACCGAAGGCCGATTCCAAGAAGTGATCGCGGACCCGACCATCGACCCCGCGAACGTTGAGCGTGTGGTGATGTGCAGCGGCAAAGTCTACTACGACTTGCTGGCTCACCGGGACAAGAACCCGACGCCCACCGTCGCGCTCGTCCGCCTCGAGCAGTTCTACCCTTGGCCCGAAGAGCAACTTCGTGCCGAACTCAAGAAGTTCACGAAGGCCAAAGAGTTCGTCTGGTGCCAGGAAGAACCCCACAACAACGGCGGCTGGTTCTTCGTCGATCCCCGCCTCCGTCTGATGGGCATCGATGCCAAGTACGTGGGCCGCGACCCCGGTGCCAGCCCAGCCACCGGCTCCGCGATGATCCACCGCTACGAGCAAACCCAGCTCGTCGAGGCGACCTTCACCAAGCCCGCTCCGTACCTGGTGCAAGGCGTGAAACGCGGATGATGTTTCCCCCCCCGCTTAGTTGCACCCCTCTCCGTTTCGGCCGAAACGGAGAGGGGCTGGGGTGAGGTTGTATTTTCAGGCCCCTGTAAACAGGCTCTGGATGACTTGGCCGCGGTTGAGGGTCACGGGGCGGTTGAGTTTGTCGTGCAGTTCCGTCTCGGGTGCGATGCCCAGAGTGTGGTAGATCGTGGCACCGACATCGTCCGGGCTGATGGGGCTGGTCGCGGGGTAAGCGCCGATCTTGTCGGACTTGCCGATGACCAGTCCGCCACGCACGCCAGCACCGGCGAACAGGCCGGTGAAGCACGGTGCCCAGTGGTCCCGGCCAATGGCGGCTCCGGGGTTCTGGGCTGATAGTTTCGGCGTCCGGCCAAATTCGCCGAGCATCACCACCAGCGTCTTTTCGAGTAAGCCACGCGATTTCATATCGTCCAGCAACGCCGCGACGCCAACATCCAGTGGTGGCACCAAATCTTTCTTCAAGCGATTGAAAATGTCCGCGTGGGAGTCCCAGTTCTGGGTGCGTCCCATGTTCGCTTGCACAACGGGAACCCCCGCTTCGATCAGCCTGCGTGAGAGTAGCAACGTCTGGCCAAAAGGATTCCGACCGTAACGTTCACGCATCTCGTTCGATTCGCGGTTCAACTCGAAAGCTTGCGAGATTTTGCCAGATGTCAGCAAGCGGAAGGCCGCGTCTTGTTGGTCCGTCAGTGCCCGAGACTGAGCCAGATGGCTAAGGTGGTCTTGGTCGCGGTGCAGCTCTTGCAGGAGCCGTTGGCGGTCTTCGAGATGCTCGATGTTCAGCCCCGCTGCAGGCGAGACGTTCTCGACTTTGAAGTCTTTAGCATTCGGGTTTTGGTGCAGTTGCCAGGGGTCGTGCTTGGGCCCGAGGAAGCCCGCATGTTGGCCCGGCCAGGTCAGCCCAGCGTTATTGTCCTTGAGAAACCAAGGCACCGTCACGCCGCTTGGGATGCCATCCGAGCGAGGGCGGAGGTAGCTCATCGCTCCAGCGTAGTCGGGCCAGTCGTCACGGCTCGCGACCTTATCAAAGAAGGCACCCGGCTGTTGATGGCCTGTTAGCAGGTGATGCACTGCCACCAAGTGGTTGTTCTCCCGATGCGACAACGACCTCACCAAGGCGAACTGATCGGCCCGTGCTGCGAGTTGGGGTAACAATTCGGAGAAGTGCACTCCAGAAATCTTGGTGGGGATCGATTTGAACTCACCACGAATCTCCGGCGCCGCGTCTGGCTTCGGATCGAGGGTGTCGATGTGGCTCATCGCGCCCGGCAAGAAGATCAGCAAAACAGACTTTGCGGATTTGGCACTCGGCTGGCTCCCGGCTGTCGGTCGTGCGAGAGCTTTCATCGTCGGGGTGCCGAGCATCCCCAGACCGAAAGCCCCACAATACCCGACTTGCAAGAACTCGCGGCGATGGATCGCAATCATGGGAAACCGCACAATCTGAGGGAGAAGAGCAAACCGGCAGGTGAGTCAGTATGCCATACCTGACCGACCAAGCCAAGCACAAATCTGGCTGCGAAGAAGGCTTTTCGGTTGTATCGACTGGAACGATTCCCGCAATTCGTCGAATCTCTCCGACTACTGACATCGCGGTCTGACTTCCCGTACGGCATCCTTTGTGGTGGAAGAGGTGAGGGAACCGATGTTGATCGTGATAAGACAGATTCCGCAGCGATAGGCAGGAGGCCACTACAGCGATGGGAGTCCTACCCGATTGGATGATCGAGCAAGGGGTCAAAATTGAACCCTTCGCCCCCCAACAGCACCGCCCTGGGATCATCTCCTACGGCTTGACCTCCTACGGCTACGATGTGCGGGTCGACCGGCATTTCAAAGTCTTCACCAACATCTGGGGTTCGACGGTCGATCCGAAGAATTTTGACCCCAAATCGTTCGTCGATGTCGAGACCGACGAGTGCATTATCCCGCCGAATTCATTTGCGCTCGCCGAGACAGTGGAGTATCTTGAAATCCCCCGTGACGTGCTGGGAGTCTGCGTCGGCAAGTCCACTTACGCACGTTGCGGAATTATCGTCAATGTGACGCCCCTCGAACCCGAATGGCGAGGCCGGGTGACGATCGAAATTAGCAACACAACCCCTCTGCCAGCGAAGATTTACGCGGGCGAAGGGATCGCTCAATTCCTCTTCCTAAAGGGGGTTGAGGTGTGTAAAACCAGTTATGCCGACAAAAGGGGCAAGTATCAGGACCAGAAGGGTTTGACCCTGCCGGTCGTACTGCCTGGCGCGATTGAACCGAAGGCGCCAAGCGCTAAAAAAATGAAGAAGCGCTGAAGCGCTGGCGCGGAGTCGAAACGTGCGTCCGGCGCTGCCAAGATAGCATCCGGTACGAACCACTTTTCCACAGCCGAACCACAAACGAGGCTCGACCGTTGTTGTGGAATCGCGTGCACTCTCAGTTAGTGCGCTAGTGGAATTACTGATACAAACTACGGAACCTCAGTCACAACCTGTGGTCATCACCTATGCAGATCACTCGAAAATTCACCCAAGATGGCCAAGACACCTTCGCGGGGACGACTTTTCTCCCCCAAACCTCCCGGATTGTGAACCCGAACGGGTCCGTGGTGTTCGAGATGAAAGACATCTCGATCCCGAAGGGTTGGTCGCAGGTCGCGGTGGATATCATCGCTCAGAAATACTTCCGTAAAGCCGGCATCCCCACGCAGACCGTCAAAGTCCACGAAGACGGTGTCCCCGTTTGGCTGCAACGCAGCATCCCCGCGACACCCCACACCCCGACCGAAGGCGAGAAAGATTCCCGCCAAGTCTTCCATCGCCTCGCCGGTTGCTGGACCTACTGGGGTTGGAAGGGCGGCTACTTCACGAGCGAAACCGACGCCAAAGTCTTCTACGACGAAGTCTGCCACATGCTCGCCGAGCAGATGGTCGCTCCGAACAGCCCCCAATGGTTCAACACCGGCCTCCACTGGGCCTACGGCATCGAAGGCCCAGCCCAAGGCCACTACTTCGTCGACCCACTGACGAACTCCATGACCGCCAGCACCAGCGCCTACGAGCGGCCACAACCCCATGCTTGCTTTATCCAGAGTGTTTCAGACGATCTGGTCAACAATGGCGGGATTATGGATCTCTGGGTGCGCGAGGCTCGCATCTTCAAATACGGCAGCGGTACTGGCTCGAATTTCTCGCACATCCGTGGGGATGGCGAGCCACTGTCTGGCGGTGGGAAGTCGTCCGGGTTGATGAGCTTCTTGAAAATCGGCGACCGTGCGGCGGGCGCGATTAAGTCCGGGGGCACCACGCGCCGCGCGGCCAAGATGGTCGTGCTTGACCTCGACCACCCGGACATCGAAGAGTTCATCAGCTGGAAGGCGATCGAAGAGCAGAAGGTCGCTTCGCTCGTCACTGGTTCACGGCTTCTGAATAAGCACATGAACGCCGTGTTGAAAGCCGTCGTCACCCACGCGGACAAAGCCGAGCAATACAGCCCGACCAAGAACCTCGCCTTCCGCAAAGCAGTCCTGGATGCTCGTGCGGCCCTGATTCCTGAGAACTACATCGCTCGCGTGTTGCAACTCGCCAAGCAAGGTGTCACGTCGGTTGAGATCGAAGAGTACGACACGGACTGGACTTCGAAGGCCTACTTCACCGTCAGCGGGCAGAACAGCAACAACTCGGTCCGCATCACCAACGACTTCATGCAAGCGGTGGAAACCGATGCCCCGTGGCACCTCTACTGGCGCACCGAACTCAAGAAGGCCAAGAAACAAGGTCGCGCTCCACAGCCTAAGAAGACGCTGCAAGCCCGCGACCTCTGGGACAAGATCTCCTACAACGCCTGGGCCTGCGCCGACCCAGGCGTCCAGTTCGACACCACCATCAACGAATGGCACACCTGCCCGAACGACGACCGCATTAATGCAAGCAATCCGTGTGTGACTGGTGACACACTGGTGCAGACGACCCAAGGCTGGCTACGCATCGATCAGATGCTCGATGGCCCGCACGAAATCGTCTGTGGCGATGGGCAAATCCGTGAAATCAAACCTGCCTTCATCACTGGTGAGAAGCCCGTTTATCGCCTCGTCACCAAGTCTGGTTTTGAGCTGAAATTGACTGCTGATCACAAAGTGATGACTGTTAACCGTGGTGATGTGGCCGCCTCGGACCTGCGCAAGGACGATCGCATCGCACTGGGCCAGGGTTTGTACGAAGACGGTCGCGGAAATCACTTTGGGCGACTTTCGCTCGACAACCGCCTCACCGAACTCTTGGGTTTGCTGGTGGGCGATGGCTGTCTGATGGGTGAGCAAGAAGTCGCCATGCTGACTCTGGCTCCTGAAGAGATGGCGATCGCTGAAAAGATTCAAGAAGACTTGCGATCTTATAAAGCGGAGTTCGCCGCCGATGGCCGCGCTTCGCGGAACAACAGTGTCTCTCAACCGCAGACGACGGTTCGTATTGGGACTTCGGCACGCTGTGTCGTCGATCAGCTGAAGCGATTTGCCGTGTTGAATGAAGGTAGCGTCCACAAACGCTTTTTGCCTGATGTGTTCCAACTCGACAAGGCTTCCCTCGCAGCCGTCCTTCGCGGATTGTTCACGGCCGATGGCACAGTCGCAAATTACGGCGAGAAATCTCAATACATCAGTCTCGATTCATGCTCCATCGAGTTGTTGAAGCAAGCTCAAATCTTGCTCCTGACTTTCGGCATCAAAGCAAAGCTGTATCGGAATCGTCGTGTTGCGAGCCAACTCCTCACCCAGATGCCGGACGGCAGGGGTGGCATGAAGGAATACAAGGTTGAGCAAATGCACAGCCTGCGTATCAGCCGTAGCTCTCGATTTGTGTTCGAACGGGAAATCGGGTTCATTCCTCAAAGTGCTAAAGCGGCCTCGTTGGCCAAGCTCAATCGCACGGTCACAGCTTACGCAGAACGGTTTGATGACAACATCGAATCGCTCGAATACCTCGGAGTTGAGACGGTCTATGACCTCACCGAACCCGTCACGAGCCACTTCGTTGCCAATGGGCTACTCGTCCACAATTGCTCCGAGTACATGTTCATTGATGACACGGCTTGTAACCTGGCATCATTGAATCTGTTGCGGTTCTACGATCTTAACACCCGTCAATTTGATATCGAAGCTTATAAGCATGGCATTCGCCTGTGGACGTTGATTCTCGAAATCAGCGTGTATATGGCGCAATTCCCAAGTGTGCCGGTGGCGCAGAAGTCCTTTGACTACCGCACCCTGGGCCTTGGTTACGCTAACCTCGGCGCACTGCTCATGGTGCAGGGGATTCCTTACGATTCGCCGGAGGGCCGGGCACAGTGTGCGGCTTACACGGCCATCATGCACGCCGGGTCTTACGCAGCCTCGGCCGAGATTGCTGCCGAAGTGGGGCCGTTCCCACGCTACGACGCCAACAAGGAGCCGATGCTCCGCGTCATCCGTAACCACCGCCGGGCGATTTACAACGCCCCGGCAAGTGAGTACGAAGGGTTGACGGTCACCCCGCAGGGCCTCGACGATCGCTACTGCCCGGCGGACCTCGTCGCCGCGGCACGCAGCGAATCGGACCGCATGCTCGAACTCGGCGAAAAGCATGGCTACCGCAATGCTCAGGTCACGGTTGTCGCGCCTACGGGCACGATCGGCCTCGTTATGGATTGCGATACCACGGGGATCGAACCGGACTTTGCATTGGTAAAATTCAAGAAACTCGCGGGCGGTGGTTACTTCAAGATCATCAACCAATCGGTGCCGCCGGCCTTGGCGAAACTCGGTTATTCGGCTTGGCAGATTGATGACATCATCAAATACTGCCGCGGGGCCGGGAGCCTGAACGGTTGCCCGCACATCAACCCGGCGAGCCTGAAAGCCAAGGGTTTCACGGATGCGATCATCGCGCAACTCGAAACGCAACTGCCGAGCACGTTCAAGATGATGTTCGTCTTCAACCGCTTCACGGTCGGTGACGACTTCCTCCTGAACACCCTGAAAATCCCTGCGGAGACGGTGAATTCGCCGAGCTTCGATCTGCTCGCACACTTGGGTTTCAACACAGCCCAAATCGCCGAGGCGGATCGCTTCGTCTGTGGCACCATGACCATCGAAGGGGCACCGCACCTTAAGAACGAACACCTCGCGGTCTTCGATTGTGCCAACAAGTGCGGCGAACATGGCAAGCGCTACCTCTCGCCGGAATCGCACATCCGCATGATGGCCGCGGCTCAGCCGTACATCAGCGGGGCGATTTCGAAGACGATCAACATGCCTTACGAGGCCACGATCGACGACGTCAAAGCGGCTTACTGGCTCAGTTGGCAGCTCATGACCAAAGCCAACGCCCTCTACCGCGACGGCTCGAAGCTCAGCCAACCGCTGAACTCCGTCGCCGATTCGCCAGAAGCCGCGATGCTGATGGCGATCACTGCCGACGACGCACCAACCACCGTCGAGCCGCCGAAGCCCGAAGCTCTGCGTGTGGCCGAGCGGATCACCGAAAAGGTCATCCACCGCTACATCGCTCGCCGTCGTCGCTTGCCAGATCGCCGTGCGGGTTACACCCAAAAAGCGCGCATCGGTAATCACAAGATTTACTTGCGAACCGGTGAATATGAAGATGGTAGCCTCGGTGAAATCTTCATCGATATGCACAAAGAAGGCGCTGCTTTCCGCAGCATGACGAACTGCTTCGCCATCGCTGTGAGTTTGGGCCTGCAACATGGCGTGCCACTGGATGAATACGTGGATGCGTTCTTGTTCACTCGCTTCGAGCCGAACGGCATCGTGCAAGGCAACCCGTACATCAAGATGTCCACGTCGATCATCGACTACATCTTCCGCGAGTTGGCGATCACGTACCTCAACCGGCACGACCTCGCTCACGTGATCCCCGAGGATCTCCGCGGCGACGCCATCCACGACGATGTGGAAGATATTCCCTTCGTCGGCGAAGAACTCGTTTCGACCCGCGAAGTCGATGCCTCGGCGCCACGCTCGATCGCTCCACCCCGCTCGAAGCGAGCCAAAGCCGGCCCAGGCGACACGATCATCACCCCGATCGCCAAGCCCGCCAAGCCCGGCAACGCCGTCGTCGAGAAACCGGCCCCCACTCCAGTGAACCGCATCGCCGCCGTGACCGCCGGGCAACTGACCCTCTCGGACAAGATCAAGATGGCGAAGCAGCGAGGCTACGAAGGCGACCCCTGCCCCGTCTGCCAATCGCTGACCCTCGTCCGCAGCGGCGCCTGCGCCAAATGCGACACCTGCGGTGAGACGAGTGGGTGTAGCTGATAGCTGTCAGCTGTCAGCTGTCAGCAAAGAAGAAACTCATAGCTCATGGGTGAAGCTAACACGAACCTTTGGTGGCCAAGATGATTCTGAAAAGCGCGACATTCTTCCCGCGATTCCTGATCGCCTTGGCCACTGTAATTCTTGGAGTGCTCACTTGGATGCAATTGAGCGAGCCAAAGACATCTTTTGGTGGAGAAATGTCTGGGCGTAGGCCTGGTTTTCATGTTTACACGACCGATCTTGGTTCTCCACTCTTGTTACAAATCTCAACTCAAATCAGCTCTCTTCCAGAGATATCGACTCCCATACAATACCCACTCGTGTTGAGTATTTTGCTTTTTGTGTTGTTCACGCCGATTTCCGTGGCAAATATACTGCCTTATTTTCGTAGAGCCGCCGGATATCGAACTCGTTCTGTCACTTTCGTCCTCGCTACCAGCAGCCTCATCACAATGTATTATGCAGGAACCATATCAAGAGATGTCGATTCGGCGGAAATGATTCAATTTAAGGCCGAGAAGTATAAGGATTACCGTGGCAAAGAATATCCATACATACTCACGCCCCGTGTCTCTTGGGATTATTACACCATTTCGACAGCAACTGTATTGGCGCTCAGCATACCTGTCATGGCTTCATCTGCCTATCTCTACCAAAAGCTCACAGCACGACTGCTGTGAGTTATCAGCCGTCAGCTATCAGCAAAGAAGAAGCCCAGGCCTATGGCCTGGGCTTCTCTGATTGAGGACCTTCCCGCGACCCATCGCGGCACAGCTCATAGCTGATAGCTCACAGCTTCTTACACCAATTGCAGCGTCCCGCGGGTGACGCCGAGTTGGTGGATGGCTTTGAGGTTTTGCCAGGCTTGTTTGCCGGGGGTCGTGGCGTTGTGGATGAGTTGGCTGTACTGTTCGAGAAGTACGGTCGTTTCGGCGGGGGTTTCTCGCAGTAGGTCGATGCGGAAGTGGCGGATGCCGAGGGCTTTCATGCGGCCAACATACTCGGCGGCACTTTGAGCGACGCTATTGAAGACGGTGTTGCGGCAGCCGGTGTCCGGGTGGACGGGGAACTCGGCGCCGACGCGGTCTCGCAGTTCGACGCGGTGCGTTTCGCAAGGTCGGCCACAATCGCGGTGGTCTTTGCCAGTCGAAAGAAAGGCCGCGAAGACGCAGTGCTCCATGTGAAACATCGGCATGTGCTGGTGGATCACGGGTTCAAAGCGGCTGGGGTCGGAGTGCTTCATGAGGCTTTGGAATTGGTCCCAGTTGAGGTCGTAGCTGGGGGTCAGCCGTTCAAGGCCCGCGTTCCAAAGCAGTTCTGCCGTGCGGTGGTTGGAGACGTTCAGGCTGAAGTCCCCCGTGAGTTTGGCGTGGGGAAGCTGCTCTTGGAAATACGCGATCGAGCCGAGGTTCCGCACCAAGATGCCTTCGGGGTTCGCCCGCACGACCATTGTCTGGAAGCCTTCTTCCAGGGGTTTCCAAACTCGTAACGGGGCGATAGCGAGCGGCATGTTGGCCGCTTGGGCTTTCTCGACGGCCTCTTTGTAGCGGCGCAAATCTTCGAAGTCCGCGACCACTCGACCAGGCCTTGGGAGACTTTCCGAGCGCCAGGCGAGGACGGTATCGAGCTGTTCGAGGTTGCGGACTAAAACCGTGAGCGACAACGTGCTGTCACTTGTCGGAGACTTCGGCGAAGGAATTGATGCGGGGAAGGTCGCATGACTCGGGAAGCGCTTCGTCAGCAACTCAGCGCTCGCGGTGCGGCGAAGATCGTTGACCACAGACTTCGGCACCATGACGCCTTCAGGAAGTTGCCAGTTCAAGCCCACCAGTTCAAACGGCGTGTCACCCAGTCGGGAGAGCGGCTCTCGTAAGTCGTCGGCGGTTGTTGCCCGCTTATTGGCGAGCACGAGCGGGCCGGGCCAAGTGGCCTTCGCTTCGCGGTGACCATCGGTGAGGGTCAGTTGCAGTTCACCACCGATGTTCCCGCTCAAAGTCGCGGTAATCGGGGCTGGGCGAGCGGGGCGATCTTGGGAGTAAGTCTGTTCGAGGCGACGGCTCAACGCGGGGTCGTCGGTCTTCCAAACGGTGCAGCCAACGGGGATCTCGGAGAACGCGACACTGCCTTCGGCAAAGCGGATTTCCACAACACCCCGCTGCACGGGTCGCACTTCCCAGATGCGTCCACCCGGCTCGCGGACGTCGGGGGTGCCGAGGTCAAAGAGCACGCCATCGCCGGGTTTGGCAAAGTCCGGAACGTCCTCCGCGAGTTTGAGCTGAACCCCGCGGCCACTGACGCCAACCACTTCGCCGAACCGCACACCGCGGCTCTTGGGGAAGCGACCACGCACGAGCTTCTGGTGATCGATGCCGCCCAGGAAGCCATGCGTCAGCCCGCGGCTAAAGGTCTGCGCGAGGTCCAGTTCTTCTTGTCGGCTAAACTCCGCGATCGAATCCGCGAGAACCGCGTCGATGGCTTTGCGGTAGGTCGAGGTCGTCGCGGCGACGTACTGCCCGCCTTTCAAACGGCCTTCGATCTTGAAGGAGATGACCCCCGCTTCGATGAGCGGCCCCATGATGTCGTAGGCGGCGAGGTCTTGCGGGCTGAGCAGGTAAGCCTTATCACCCAACTCGCGGGCTTCGCCATCGACGATCATTTGGTACGGCAACCGACAGGCTTGTGCACACTGCCCGCGGTTCGCACTGCGGCCACCAAGGGCTTCGCTCGTCAGGCATTGCCCCGAGTACGCCACACAGAGTGCTCCGTGAATGAAGACCTCGACTGGCATGTCCGTCCGGGTCGTGACACTTTGAATCTCAGGCAGCGACAACTCCCGCGCGAGCACTACCCGCTCGACACCCAACTTGCGGACGAACTCGATGCCGCGTGGTTCGGTTAACGTCATCTGCGTCGAGCCGTGAACGGGCAACGTCGGCGCGATGGTTTTTAGTAATGTCACGAGGCCCAAGTCCTGGATGATGACGGCATCGACACCCGCGGACGCCATCGCGCGGATCGTGCGCTCGGCTTCGGCGAGTTCGTCATCAAAGATCAGGATGTTCATAGCCACGAAGCCACGGACGTTCCGCTGATGCAGATAGCCCATGACTTCGGGGAGTTCTTCCAGAGTAAAATTCGCAGCGCGGGCACGGGCATTGAAGCCGGCCAAACCAAAGTAGACGGCATCCGCGCCGTTCGCCACGGCGGCTTTGAGTGCCACCCAATCCCCGGCGGGGGCGAGTAATTCGAGTGTCTTCATGCCTACAGTTTAGTCACGACTCGCGAGGAATAGGCATTACCAGGTTGGAGTGCGACCTATTCACTCCTCGTTTCAGTGCCTTGAATTTAAAAGGCAACCTCATCCCCCAGCCCCTTCTCCGAAGCGGAGAAGGGGAGAAAAACCACCTGAAAACATGGCGTTTTCCTCACACTCTTGCTCCCCTCTCCGCTTCGGAGAGGGGCTGGGGGTGAGGTTGCCTTTCAAGCTGAAAACGATTTGTGACCGTACTAATACCCGCATGGGGAGAAGGGGGGAAACGGCAGTAAATCAAGCACTTTCGGCAGCTTCCAGCCTACTGCGAGGATTACTTGGTCAAGCTGCCCGGCAAAGCGTCGGCGGGGTGGCCGAGGGCACGGTAGAGGCGGAATTGAGCGCGGTTAAAATCGGCGATCGCGGAGTGGAAATCGGTGTTGGTCTGGCTCAGTAACTGCACCGCGGCCACGACTTCTTGCGGCCGCACGACCAGCGTGAGCGTGTCGCCAGTGCGGCGGGTTTGACTCATGCCTTCGAGGCTCTTGCCCATCAAGTCGACGGCGTCTTTGAAAGCTGGCTCGGCGAGGATGACTCGTTCGTGAGCGGCTTTCAGTTGGGCATGAGCCGTAGCGACCTCGGCGGCGACGCGGTCTTGGGTGCGGAACATTTCGAGAATGGCCAAGTCGTATTCGACCTTGCGTTCTCCAGCGCGGATCTTGTTGCCGAAGCCAAGCTGCTGGAACTCCCACATGACTTGCACGTCGACATCATACCGGCTGCCGAAGTTCGCCATCTGCCCACCCGGCCCACCACCGAAGGTGCCGTAGCCCAGCGAACCACTGGGGTTCGTCGAGACACTGCGAAGCGCAAGACTCGGGATCAACGGCCGGACTTTCTCAGCCTTGAGCCGAGTGAGTGCGGCTTGCACGACGGCTTGTTGGCCCGCCAACTCCGGGCGAGTGGTGAGCGCGATCGGGATCAAGGAATCCAAGGTGGCGTTCGAATCAATCAGGCTCACTGGCAAGAACGCTGGTTCCGCAGGTTCGAGGATGGCGTCGGCTTGAAGACGCAAGATGCGAGCCAACTCAGCGGAGAAGACGGCCCGCCGCTCACGCGCGGCCGCTTCCGCTTGGCGCCGACGAGCGAGTTCCACACGGGCACGAGTCGCTTCGAGTGGCGGGGCCAAACCCTCCGCGAGCTTCTCAGCTTTGCGTGAAACCTCCTCAGCTTTCTGGGTGGCGAGCATCGCGCCAGCCAGTTCGCCTCGGGCTTGCTGGAGTTGGAAGTAAGCCTCAGCCACTTGTAGGGTCACATCGTTCGTGACCGCTTGCAAGCTCGCCCGTCGCACGCGGAAATCCTGTCTCGCGGCCAGTGGGTTGTAGATCGCATCGGTGACGCCGAAGACGACATTCGGCCCGAAGCCGACCATCGAAGAACTGCGGCTCGACTTCACCAGTTCGCCCGCGAAGTTCTGTTGCAGCCCTTCATGATGGAAGTAGTCCGCCCCGACCATGATGTTCGGCAACCAAAGGAGCTTGGCTCGGTCGTAGGCTTTCGAGGACAGCTCAACATGCTTCGTAGCGACCTGGATATCCAGTGGGTTGGCACCCGCTAGTTGTAAGGCCGTTGGCAGGTTGATTGGCAGCGTCTTTTCGGTCGGCAACACTGGCGGTGCTTCGGGCACCGGCGACGTCACACGGGGTGGCATCAAGGCCAACGGCGGTAACTGAGCCAGTAGCGGGCTGCCGCTACAGGTCACGAGAATCAGAGATCGCCAGGGTGTTTTCACGGGTCACCGAATACCCAGCTTCTCAGGTCTCGTCAAGCGGCAGAATGGTCGCATTTCTCACAATCCGAGAGAGTTCACGCGGATTTCTTCGAAGTCGGCTAAGCTGGCTTCAGGATTGAGTCATTTCTGGTCGATTTCATCTGTGATACCGGGCAGTCTGTGACTGTAGGAATCCGGTAGATCAGTCAAGGATGGCTCCCATCACATCTTCTCACATGGGAGGCCGGATTCATGAACAGTGCTCTTTTGCTGATGACCACGGCGTATGTCCTGTCGGCGGACCCTTGCCCGACCATCTGCGAACCGGCGACCCCACACATCGGCTTGTTTGCCAAGTTCCGCGCGCGGTTGCATTCCCCTTGTGAGCCATGTGCTCCCGCCATCATGGCACCAGCGGTTCTGTCTTGTGATCCCTGCCAACCTGGCCTGTTGGCGAAGCTGAAGTCCCGGTTCAGCCACAAGCCGACGATGGTCGTTGTCCCCCTCAGCACCTGCGGCTCACCCTGTGGCATCGTCCCCGAACCAACCGCATGCAGCTTGCCACCTTTGCCGAGTGCGGCTCCCGTCATCAGCCCCGAAGCTGCGAAACCAATGCCCGAAAAGGAACCTGCCAAAGCTCCGAAGGAGATGCCGAAGCCCAAGGATGAACCGAAAAAGCCCGTGGAAAAGGTGGAATCCAGTGCAGGAATCGTGATTCCGTCCGTGGTTCTGCCAGCAGGTGTCGGAAAGTTCTGAGCTTTCTGAAAAATCTGCTGAAAGTCGTCTGGCGTTTTGAAGGGGACTTGCGACAACATCCCAAACGAACTCGCAAGTTCTCGGTAGATTCCGTCGAAAGGCCACGGCAGGCTATGGCTCGCGTTGACAATGGAGATGATAAACAGCTCGCCGAGAAGATCGCGCGGCTGGTCGAAGAAAAAGGTTGGAACCAAGAAGACTTCGCGCGAATCTCGCAACTCAACCGCCACACGGTCCGCGCGATCTTGAATGGCAGCACCAAACGCCGCCTACGTAACGCCACGGTCAGCCAGTGTGCGGAAGCCTTCGGGCTGACCGTCCACGAACTGCGAACACTTCCGCTCGATCGCCTCTTGCAGCGAATTCATGGGCGTTCGCCGATTGACGAAGAGGCCCAAAAGCGTCTCAAAGAGGATGTCTTCCTACCCGAATTGCGGGCTTGGCTCGACCGCCACCCCGAACGAGCGGCGGCGTTCGACATCGAAGAAGCCCGCGAACTCATCAACATGCAAGAAGAGAACGGCCCGATTGCTCGCTTCGGTGTCGAGTCCGTCATTGGCCGCATGGAACGCCGCCGCAAACTCGTCTGCCAAGTCCGGGCGATTGCCTCCAGCGACCAACTGGACTTTCTCGAACAGTTCGTCGAACTCCTCTACGAAAAGCTCCCCAACAAGCGGCCGTGATCAAGTCGGTTGACGTTGACACGGCTGGAATCGGTCGCTTACACGTCTTACACGTCAACCATCGCATGACATCTTGCCGCGATGGCGGTTTTATGATCGAAGTAGTTTAAAGTGGCTCAAGATTCTCTTGCTGACGCCGCCTACAAGCGATTCGATTCCTCGCTTGTTCGTAGCGCATGACTCCCAAAACCAGCAACTGTGCAATTCATATAACAGGCCAAGAAACAGCGTTCTTGGTTGGATTGTGTTTTCTGCCGGACTCATTCGAGGTGTCAATCATGTCAAATATGAATGTTGATTCGAATGTGCTCGCCGATCAACTGATGGGCGACACTCACGAACAACTCCGTGCGAGCGAGGAACGCTATCGTGAATTGGTCGACAATGTTCGCGATGTCGTCTGGTCTGTTCATTTTGGTAACGATCCACTTCGATCCCCGACGACCTTCGTAAGTCGCCAAGCCCAAGAAACTCTCGGTTACTCTCCAGACGATTTTTTCAGGGATTCGGAACTGTGGGTGCGTTGTATTCATCCCGACGATATGGCCGCGATGGCGAAAAGTATGACCGAGTTATCCGCTGGCTCGCCCTTGTTGACACGGATCTATCGGTTTCGGCACGGCCGATCTGGTGCTTACCGCTGGATCGAGGATCGCGTCGCGGCTCGACGCAACTTAGTAGGTGAACTGATCGGCCTATTCGGAGTAGCTCGCGACATCACAGAGCGAATAGATGCTGAAACAGACCGGAAGCGACTCGAATCACAACTCCTCCACACCCAAAAACTCGAAAGCCTTGGCATCATGGCGGGTGGTATCGCCCACGACTTCAACAATCTCCTGACCGGGATTCTCGGATATTGCGATCTGGCACAAATGGAACTGCCTGTGAATTCGGCGGCCCGCAACCTGATTGGCGAGGCCATCAAAGGTGTCCGGAGTGCGGCGCAACTGGCCAACCAAATGCTCGCTTACTCTGGCAAAGGAGTGTTCCTGGTCGAGCCGATCATTTTATCGGACTTGATTGAGGACATGGTTCGGATACTGCAAGTTTCGATCTCGAAAAAATGTGTGACGAAGTTCAACTTTCTTCCGAACTTGCCAGCTATCATGGCGGACGGGTCTCAAATCCGTCAAATTGTCATGAACCTTGTGATCAACGCCTCGGAAGCGATCAGCGATCAAAACGGTCTCATCACGATCTCAACGGGCATCATGCACTGCGATCGGACATACTTGGTCAATACTTACGACGATCAATTTCTCCCGGAAGGGATGTACGTCTATCTTGAGGTCGCTGACACAGGTTGTGGGATGAGTCAGGAAACGCTAACCAAAATCTTCGATCCATTCTACACCACGAAATTTGTTGGACGTGGGCTTGGCCTCTCAGCGGTGCTCGGGATTGTTCGAGGACACCAGGGAACAATCAAGTGCTACACCCAACTCAACAAAGGGACGACATTCAAGGTTCTTTTCCCACTCTCGGATCGATCGGCGATTTCACCTAAGCCGGAATTCGTCGGTGACCATTGGAAAGCACACGGTACGGTGTTGATTGTCGATGATGAGGAGATGGTCTTGTCGACGGCTCGCCAAATGTTGACATCAATGGGTTTTAACATCCTGACTGCGCCGGACGGGCGAGCCGCTATCGAAGTCTTTCAACAGAATCATTCGACAATTCGGCTCACCTTGCTTGACATGACGATGCCACATTTCGACGGCGTGGAAACGTTCCGCGAACTCCGTCGAGAGCAAGCGGAGTTGCCAGTCATCCTCATGAGTGGCTACAGTGAGCAATCCGTCACGAATCAATTTGCAGGGAAAGGGCTGGCCGGATTCCTTCAAAAACCATTCCAGTTTGTGGAACTGCGGGCTGTGATTCGTCGTGCACTCGGCGAAGAATCTCCGATTTGAGACGTCTCGCCTTACCCCAAAAGATGGCACACGGTTGAAGGCCTTGGGTTCACACCCCCCGCGCCTTCGGATCCCAGATGTATTTGTGAAGTTGCAATTGCATCCGCACCCGCGGCAGCTTCGCGGCCAGAAGCCGCTCGACCAAGTCCCGTGGGGCCAGTTCGCCGAAGGCGGTGCTGACCAGCACCGTGAAGCGCTCATCGAGCCGGTGCTGGCGGATGGTGGCCTCGGTCCACTCCCAGTCACGTGGCGACGCGATCACGAACTTGATTTCATCGGTTGGTTTCAGGTGATCGAGGTTGCTCCAGAGGTTGCGGTGCTTTTCGCCTGAGTCGGGGCATTTGAGGTCCATGATGATGTGGACCCGTGGGTCGATGGGCTTCACATCGTGAGCTCCGCTCGTCTCAATCAACACTGTGCAGCCAGCATCGCATAGCTCTCGCATCAGTGGCAAGACTTCGGCTTGCAAGAGCGGCTCACCGCCGGTGATTTCGACGAGCGGCACGCCGTATTCGAGGGCCTTGCCGAGCACGGTGGCCCGGGGCATCCGTTCGCCACGGTTGAAGGCATGGGGGGTATCGCAGTAGGTGCAGCGTAGATCGCAAACGGAGGTCCGCACGAAGACGCAAGGCAGGCCCGCGAAGGTCGACTCCCCTTGCACGGAGAGGTAAATCTCGTGGATGAGCAATTCACCCGTGGGGACGGTGTCCAGGAGGGCGGTGCGGCTGGCGATCGTGGTGCTTGGCGTCATGGTCCCGCCATCATAGCGGGTTCGACGGGGGAGATGAATGGCAGCAATAAAGCGAAAGCCCCATCAGAGATGGGGCTTTCGGAGTTACAGCACTTCTTTGGTGAAAGGCTTCGGCTTATCGACGATCCGGATCGGCCGGCCTGTTGGGGTCTCGTTCTGTTTAGTGTGGTCCACGCCCACCAACTCGCAGACGGTGGCCAGGAAGTCTTGGGGGTTGACCGGACGCTCGGCCACAGTGGCGCCGTCTTTGTCCGTCTTGCCGACGACCGCTCCGCGTTGACCGCAGCCGAACATCGCCAGGCTCCAGGCTTTGGGATAATGGTCCCGGCCTGGCTTTTCGCCGCGGGTGTTGATGTTCGGTGTCCGGCCGAACTCGCCCATCCAGATGACTAGCGTC
Source organism: Fimbriiglobus sp. (assembly GCA_051659845.1). GTDB lineage: Bacteria > Planctomycetota > Planctomycetia > Gemmatales > Gemmataceae > Fimbriiglobus. Next base: position 251,808 of record JBOFPH010000059.1, read on the forward strand.
GAATCCAAAAGGCCATGGGCTTTGAGGTCTTCGAGCAAGGCAGACATCGCGGCATCAACTTGGCCGGACAGTGTTTTCACTTTGGCGAAGACGTTTTCGTGGGTGTCCCAACCGCCGAGGCTGACCTCGACGAACGGCACCCCGACTTCGACCAAGCGGCGAGCCATGAGGACACCTTCGGCGAACTTGCCCGAGCCGTAGCGAGCACGATCGCTGGCACTCTCTTGGGAGATGTCAAAAGCCTGGGCTTCCTTGGATCGCATCAAGGCCACGGCGCGTTGGTAAGCGGTGGTGTGATCGGTGATGGTGCCCGATTGATACTCGTGGTAGAAGGCTTTCTCCATCGATTCGAGAAGGCCCAGGCGGTTGTCTTGGGTCTTGGTGCTCAGTGTGGTCTTGAGGTCTTCGATGCCTTTGGAGGCATCGGTAATCAGCAGTGGTTGGTACTTTGGCCCAAGGAAGCCAGCACCGTAGCTGCGGTTGCCGATGGAAACGAAGTTCGGCACGGCGGCTTTGGTGTCACCGAGTTCCTGAGCCATGATCGAACCCAGGCTCGGGTAAGTGACGCCACCTTGGCCTTCGCGGTAACCGGTGTGCAGGTGGTACTTGGCGCGGGGGTGGGCACCTTCGGGGCTAGTCATCCCACGGACAACCGTGCCGGTGTGCATCCACTGGGCGAGCTTGGGGAGATGTTCGCTGATTTGTACGCCGTTCGCGGAAGTGGCGATGGGCTTAAACTCGCCGCCACCTTTGCTGTCTGGTTTGAGATCGAAGGTGTCTTTATGAGAAGGGCCACCGTCCATCCACAGCAGGATGACGCTCTTTTTCTTACCCTTCACTTGCGTGGGGGACTTGGCCGCCTCGGCAAGCACTTGCATCCAGCCGGAGGCCGCCACCATCCCGACACCCGCGGCACTCAACTGCATGAAGCCCCGACGGGACGATGAAAGCAGACGTTCAGACATGGCAAACACCCCGAGGAGAATTCGAGAACCTTTCCAATCCTAACCCACAATTCCCACCGAAGTTTCGGGACAATTCCACTCTCTCATCATTTTCCCACCTACGTTCTGGGAAGCTCATTCCTGATACAATTGTCGTGTTCCTCTCACCCGGAGTTTCGATGATGCGTTGCACTCTTTTCGCTGTCTGCCTGGGCTGTCTACCACTGCTGTTGCTCGCCGATGATCCCAAAGCCACGCCGATGTTCAATGGCAAAGACCTGAGTAGTTGGGTCAACGTCAATTGTGCTCCGAAGACCTTCTTCGTGAAGGACGGCATGGTCGTCACGGATGGCAAACCGACGGGCTTCTTGCGCAGCGAAAAGCACTACGAGAACTTCATCCTCGAAATGGAATGGATGCATACCAACACCAAAGCGATGGGCAACTCGGGGCTATTCGTCTGGGGTGATCCGCTGCCGGCCGTGGGGACGGGGTACACACGCGGCATAGAAGTGCAGGTGCTCGTGAACTTCGAAGCCGATTGGGCGACAAGCCACGGCGACGTTTTCAGCATCTGGGGAGCGAAGTGCAAACCCGATCGTCCACACCCGAAGGGCATCGAGCGTTGCCTGCCGAGCGAGCGTCGTTGCAAAGGCGGTGGCGAGTGGAACCATTACAAAGTGATCGCCAATAACGGTGCCATCAAGCTCGAAGTCAACGGCAAAGAAGTCTCCGGGGTCTCGGAGTGCAGCCCACGCAAAGGCTACCTGGCTCTCGAAAGCGAAGGGGCAGAATGCCGATTCCGCAATGTCAAGATTCAAGAACTGCCGAGCACCAACCCCAAACCTGAAGAGATCGCCAAACTCGATGCTGGCCACAAGAGCCTCTACACGGGCGTCGACATGACTGGCTGGAAAGGCGACGGCTGGAAGAGCGGCGAAGTGCTCACCGCCACGGGCGAAGGCAAGCTGACCAGCGAGAAAGAGTTTGACTCGGGTGAGTTGATTTTCGACGTCCAAAGTCAAACCGACACTGTGCTCTTCACGATCAAGAACACCACACTCACGGCCAAAGTCAAACCCAAGACCTGGACCCGCATCACCCTCGACCTCACCAGCTCCGCCATCGTCGGCACCGCCGGGACTGAACAAATCGTCCAGACGACTGACAACAACCCGACTCCTGGCCCACTCGTGATCCACGGGCAAGACAAGCTGCAAGTCCGGAACCTCTTCTTCCGTTCGGGGAAGTAAGACTGAGGCCCGCTGAGTGGAATTGTTGTAACTTGAGAGGGCTGCCTGTGTTGTTGGGCAGAAGGAGGCATGATGGCCGAGCCGGGCCGCGATCTGGAAACGACGCCGGACCTGACCAATCAGACGGTCGGGGACTTCGTCGTGCTGCGCAAACTCGGCCAGGGAGCGATGGGCCAAGTTTACCTCGCGCGCCAGCAGTCCTTGAAGCGGGAAGTGGCGCTCAAGTTCCTTCGCCGCGATCTCGCCGACAGTGTCACCGCACTCAAACGCTTCCAGGCCGAAGCGGAAACCGTGGCTCGCATCACTCATGCCAACATCGTCCAGGTCTATGCCGTCGGTGAGTTTGAAGGCCTACGGTACATGGCCCTGGAGTTCGTGGACGGACGCAACCTGCGCGAGTATCTCGCTCGCAAAGGACCGCCCGATCTGCCAATTGCCTTAAGCATCTTGAGGCAAATCGCCTCCGCGCTGCAACGCGCCAGTGAGATTGGCCTCGTACACCGAGACATCAAACCCGAGAACATCCTCGTCACACGCAAAGTCGAGGTCAAAGTCGCGGACTTTGGCCTGTCTCGCTACTTTGCCGGCGAAACGCAACCGCTCAACATCACGCAATCCGGCATGACCCTCGGCACGCCGCTGTATATGTCCCCTGAGCAAGTCCAGGGGAAGTCGATTGACCACCGGTCGGACATTTACAGCTTCGGCATCACGGCCTTTCATTTGCTCGTCGGGCAGCCACCGTTCACGGGTGCCACGCCGTTTGACGTGGCTTTGAAGCATGTCCAAGAGGCGGCTCCCCACCTGCAGACCCTCCGCCCCGACCTACCGGCTGGCCTTTGCGACATCGTCCAGCGGATGATGGCGAAACAGCCAGAAGCCCGCTACCAAACGGCCCGTGACATCATCCGGGACTTGGCCAAGGTGCAGAAAGGGCTGCCGATCCCAGCGGTCGAGTTGAGCGTCAGCCAACCTCTCAGTCTCAACACGAGCACATCGACAAACACGATGCGTCCACTGTCGACGCAGATGAACACCGTCGGCTCGGCCATGTCGCCGATCGTGCCAACGGCCGCGACCACCAGCCCCGGCACGTGGGCCATCCGCCTTCTCGCCGTCGCACTCTTGATCCCCATCGGCTTCGGCGGCTGGTGGCTCTATGACCAAACCCATCGCCCCACCGAGGCTAAGCCGATCGTCGGATTGCCGGATGTTCGCCCACCGTCGCTGATTGTCAGCCAGCGAGAACGTGAACTCTCGGCGAAGATCAAAGAACGCAGCCTGTCCGCCAAGGACTTCATGGAAGCGAGCACCGAACTTGGGTTGCTCTACGTCCGTGACCGTCGGCTCGACGACGCGGAGCGAGTCTTCAAAGCCCTGGAACAAGACCGTCCTGGCCCAGTGCCCAAGATCCAAGGCCCGCCGTTGCCACAGCTCGTGTCCAAATTCGGCCTAGGCATCGTCTTGGCCTACCGGGACAAAGCCGCTGATTCGAATGCCATGATCGTCACGGCTCAAAACCTCGGTGGCCGGATCGCGCAAAACACACTCGACGATTTCCTGATGCGTCATCCCGATTTCAGCGAAGCCCTCGCCAACGCCCTCCACCGCAACGCCCAGAACCTGAGCCTCGACAAACTCCCCTCGAACCTCGAATGGCTCCGCACCCCCGCCGGCATCTCCCGTGGCCCGAAATCGTAGCGGAGGTGATCCAGGATGATCATCGATATCATCATGATTTCTGGGATCGTCTCCTGCTTTATCACACCATTCTTAATGTCGCTGGCATTCCACTACACCATGCGGAACCGCGGAAAAGCTCTCGGCTCGGCGTTTCTGTCCGGTATGTTCGTGAATGACATTGTTCTTGTGCTGTCCCTGCTTGTCCCGATGATGTCGCTTGGGAGAACGCCTTCTACGAAAGAATTTCTGGTCGGCTTGTATTTAGGTGCGTTTGGTGCCTTTTTCTCAGTGTTGAACGCGATGTTCGTTTTGGATTGTTGGAGGTCTTTCTTCCCTCATGGGTTTCATCGCGTTATGCTGGCCCCGAGAGAAAAGCACGATCTTGACGAATAACCTGTGAGTAGAATGGACCACACGAAAGCGTGAGGAGAAGTGATGTTTCTCGGCATAGTGATGTTATTAGGGATTCTCTCCTGCTTTTTGACCCCGTTGTTTCTGTTGATGGCATTTCACTACTTCACTCGAAGCCGGCTGAAAGCCTTTCAATGGGCCTTCTTGTTGGGAGTCTTCGTAGATGTCATTCTCGTTGCTCTCTGCGTGCTCGTCCCCTTACTCTGTCTTGGCAAACCCCTTGCTCTCTCAGAATTTCTGATCTCAATCTGCTTGGTTTTGTTCGCCCCCACTTCAGCAATGTTCTGCGGGATGATCGTCTTGGACTTTTGGAAGGATCTCTTTCCATATGGGTTTCATCGCGTGATGGTGGCCCCAAGACGCGATCACGACACTGAATGACACAATTCCAAAGTACACCGAGCCACCCTCCGCATCACATCATTCTTCCTGGGGTTGGCGCCGGATGTGGGTTGGGGTAACTTTCCACTGGTGGGTTCCTTCTGGGAGATCGCAGTATGACGAAGATTCTCTGGTGCGTGGCAATGTTGGCCTTCGCGGGGAATCTCGTTGGGTGCGACCGTTGGCGTCAGCGGATGCCGTTCACGGCCAAGCCGATCCCAGAAACCTTCAGCCGCGAACTCGCGAACCAAGAACCGGTCGTGGCCCCACAGCCACCTCTACCACCCCCGCAGCCGGACGAGCCGTTGGTTCCAGTGCCAAAGTCGATCTCGATTCGCGTACCGGAGATGCCAGACAGCAGCATTCGAGATGCTGTCGAGATTCCCACAACGCCGATTCTGCAGACCGGTGCCATTTCACTTCCTGATGACAAATCTGGCCCGACATACCTGCCACCGACCGACGACGAAAAAGGCCCGATCCGCGAGCGCCTGGAAGAGATGAAAAAACGCCGCGAGGAACGCCGAGACGAGCGAACCGAGAAGAAAGACCCTGCGAAACCCGACGTGAAAACCGAACCGAAGGCGAAAGCGGACCCCGCGAACGACGCCAAGAAGCTGATCGACGCCAGCGTGAAGCAGTACGCCGAGATCAAGGATTTCGAAGCTAAGCTCATCAAACGCGAAGTGGTCAACGGTAAAGCGATGCCGCAAGACGAGATCGTCTACCACTTCCGCAAGGCCCCACTGAGCGTTTACATGAAAGTGCTCTCGACCGAGGGTCAGGGCCGTGAGGTCATGTTCGTCAAAGGACAGTTCGGCGACAAAATGCACGTGATCACGGGCAAAGGCGACAACATCCTGGTCGGGGCCGGTTACAAGACGGATGTCGACCCCGATAGCCGCACTGTGACTTCGAAGAGCCGCTACCGCATTTACGAAGCGGGCTTTGGCCGCACACTCACCGGGCTGACGAAAGCCCTCGCCAGCACCGATGGCAGCCTGACAGTCAAAGCTCTCGGCCAGGTGAACCGCAAAGAGTTCACGTACCCGCTGGAAGCCGTGCAGGTGAAGATCGCTGCCGGGCAAGACCCACTACTTCCCAAAGGCGGCACCCGCCAGGTCTTCTTTGACCCCAAGACCGATTCGCCAGGATACATGTTGCCCGTTCTCGTCGTCACCACCGACGCCGATGGCAAAGAAGTCGAGTATTACTTTTTCGATCAGCTCAAAGTGCCGTCTAGTATGAAGGAAACCGACTGGAACCCGGCGAACCTTGGCAAGAAGAAGTAACCCCGATGATCCTGCCGCACCGTGACGCTGCTTTACTCGACGATTACCGCTTTCAATTCGGCCACGACGCTGGGAACCTCAGCCTGGCTCTCGATAGCCTCACCGATGTCATGCAACTCCTCGGCCAGCACAAGACTTATTGCCGAGTCGAGAAAGGCCTCCGAGCCGGCGAACCACCGCTCGACCTCGTTGAGATTCTGCGCTCTCTCGAAGCCACCAAATCTCTGATCCAAGAAAGCCTACTCCGGCTGAAACAGCCCACCTAACCTCACCCATCTCTCTCCCTCTATATGATGGCATCATGATTGAAGTCGAAGGTCTCACCAAACTGTTCCATAAGCCCGATGGCACCGAAGCACCAGCGGTCGACGATCTCAACTTCGCCGTCAGGCCAGGTGAGGTCTTCGGGCTACTCGGCCCCAACGGCGCTGGGAAGACAACGACACTCCGGATGCTCTGCACGCTTTTAAAGCCGTCTCAAGGCTTTGCCAGTGTCGCGGGGCATGACATCGTCGCCGAGCCGGCCCTCGTGCGGGCGAACATCGGCTTCGTCAGCGCCAACACCGGCGTCTACGACCGCATGACGGCCTGGGAGATGGTCGAGTATTACGGCAAGCTTTACGGCATGTCGGGGGATGCTCTTCGCCTGCGGTTGGAGAATCTCTTCGGCAAGTTCCAAATGCATGACTTCCGCAACGTCCCCGGTGGCCAACTGAGTACGGGGATGAAACAGAAAGTCTCGATCGCGCGAGCCATGATTCACGATCCGCCGGTACTCATCTTCGACGAACCCACCGCCGGGCTGGACATCCTCGTCCAGCGAGCCGTGATGCAGAGCATCCAGGAACTCCGCGCCCAAGGCAAGACGATCCTTTTCTCCACTCACATCATGCGCGAAGTCGAGAAGCTCTGCGACCGCGTGGCGATCATGGCCAAAGGCCGCATCGTCGCCATGGGGAGCCTCGACGAACTCCGCGACACCCACAACGAACCCGACCTCGAAGAGCTATTCTTCAGCCTGGTGTCGTGACGCTGTGTCGGGCCTCGTCGCAAAGCCTCCTCGACCACGACCTACGGGAGTGCATTTGTAGGTCGCAGTCGAGGAGTCTTCGACGAGGCTCGACAGTGTATAGCCCCAGCGAGTTCCCAACTCATCATGCTAGCTCCTGTAGGGGTTGTCGCTTTTCGATCGGACATGATTTCTATGTTGTTTCCATCCTGCGAATCCTGGTCATCCTGTCTCAAAATGATGTATCCATCAGACAGGATGACCAGGATTTACAGGATCAAGCTCTTATCGATGAGAAGCGACTGCGGCTGATGTCGGGCTTCGTCGCCAAGCCTCCTCGACGACCAATTTCAGGCCTTGCTGTAGCTCGACTCTGCGAGGCTCGACAAGGCTGGCTGAAAGTTGCGAACTAACTCAGCTCATTCTCAGGCTCTGGGCGAAGCGGTCGGCGGAGCCGGGGGCGAGGTCAAAGTTCACACTTGGTTCGGTGAGTTCGAGTTCCAAGAGACACGGCTGGCCGAGGTCGTCTTGGATGAGATCGACGCGAGCATACAGCACACGGTTTCGGCCACCGGGGATTTGGTGCATCACGGCTTCGGCCAGGTCGCGTTCCGCACTGGTGGGTGAGGTGGGTGTGAGTTGCTCGGCGGCGAACAACCCGCCCTGCATCTCTTTGGCCCCTTTCAGGATCGGGCCTTTGCGGAACGAGTGGCTGTACTGGCCATGGAAGTAAACGAGTGACGTTTCGCCCCGCGCATCGACGGACGACAAGTACGGCTGCACCATCACTGTCATTCCTTGTTGAAGTAGCTTGGCCAAGAAGGCTTTCGCGGCATCTCCAGCCTCGGGCGCAAAGCGTTCCGTATTCACGGCTCCCGCAGAGATCGTCGGTTTGACGACGCATTCCCCGACAGGCCAAGAAGAACAACTCTCACCCGGTGCGACGAAGACCGTCGGCACGACAGGGATACCCTTCAATTCGAGGCTACGGAGGTAGCGTTTGTCTGTGTTCCAGCGGACAAGGTCAGCTGGATTCGCCAGCCAGGTGATGGCCTCGACGCGGTCACACCAAGCCAAGAACTCGGCGTAGCGGGAGACGTAATCCCACGTCGAGCGAATGAGCACCAGTGAGTACCGCGACCAATCGATCGCCGGGTCGTCCCACAGGACGATTTCCGCGGGCACGTTCGCGCGGCCCAACGCGGCCATGAAAGGAATGAGGTCTTGATCGAGCGTCTGAGCCGCTTGAGCCGTCACGACAGCGAGCATGATAGTCCCCAGTCTTAGGTGTGGCGGAGGGCTTCGATGGGGTCCAGGCGTGCGGCACGCCAGGCGGGGTAGAGGCCGAAGATAACGCCCACGAAAATGGAGACACCCACGGACAAGATGATCGAACGGTAATCGAGCACCGCCGGGAGGTTGCCCCCACCGACGAGGTCGTAGAGCACCGGGGCACCGAAGACCATCGCCAGGCCGAAGAGTACCCCCGCCAATCCGCCCACGGTGGTTTGCGTCACGGCTTCGACGAGGAACTGGGTGATGATGTCCCGGCGTTTGGCCCCGAGTGCTCGGCGGATACCGATTTCACGGGTCCGCTCGGTGACGGTGGCGAGCATGATGTTCATGATGCCGATGCCGCCGACGACGAGCGAAATGGAGGCGATCAGCACGAGCAAACTCGTAAACCGCTGCTCGGCACGCTCGGCTTCTTCGAGGCGATCCAGTGGCACGGTCACGGCCCAGTCTTCCTTCGGGTGCTCTTCTTTCAGCACATCCTTGATGGCATCGCCGATGGCTTTGACTCGCATCCGGCCTTCGCTTGTGTCGAAGTCGGCATCGACGGTCAACGTCACCTGGCTGACCTGGACTTTCTCGCCACTCCGCGAACCAGAGGTGCGGACGAAGACTGACTCGCCCACGCGGGCACGACAAGTGCTGAACGGGATGTAGACGTCGTGATTGAAGTCCTCGGCCGCTTGGCTGCCGCCGCTCCCGCCCGTGGGCATACGGTCCAAGGCGACGCCGACGACGAGGTAACGGTGCGAGCGGATCACAACCGTTTTTCCCAGCGGTTCTTCGAAGGGGAAGAGCTTATCGGCGACCGTGGCCCCGAGCACACAGTGGTTCATCATGTGGTGCTCATCTTCCTCGGTGAGGAAGCGACCACTGGCGAGTTCGATTTGGTTGACGACCTGATAATCCGGGACCGTGGCCACGAGCCGGCCTTTGGGGTCGAGGCGATCCAGGTAGCGGATTTCCGAGGGGAAGACCCGCATCGGCACCATGCGAATGAGCGAGTCGTTGAAGGTGGCGAAGCGTTCGATGTCGGAGAATTTGATGCCATAGGTGGCGACCATTGAGCGGTTGGAAGTCGCGGAGTCGTCGGTCGGCTTGACGCTGCGAACGATGATGTTCGTCGCTCCTTGGCGTTTGATGTCGTTCAAGGCATCCTGCATCGAACCTTTGCCGAAGGCCATCAGGGCAATCACGGCACTGGTCCCGATCACGATGCCAAGCACCGAGAGCGAGGCCCGGAGCTTGTGCAGCCAGAGGCTACGAACCGCCAGCAAGATCGTGCGGCCGAGTTTCGTGCCTGCGACGAGGTGAAAGAAGAGGTAGAAGGCTACACGAATCAGGAACAGAATCCCCAGGCCTATGCAGCCGATCAGGATCCAGCTCATGTAGTTGCTATTCGAACTGATGATCGACATCGGGTTGCCTTAGGCTTTGGATCTCTTCTCCCTTGTGGGAAAAGGTGAATGAAGAAACTCACTTCTCTTGTTTTTCAATTCCGCATTCCGAAATCCGCATTCCGAATTTTCGTTTACCCTACGCCGTCAGGGGTGTGAGTGGAGCGAAGCCTTCGTCGTTGCGGACATCCGATTCGACCCGGCCATCGCGGAGGCGGACCACCCGGCGTGCCCACGCGGCGATGTCGTTTTCGTGGGTCACCATAATGATGGTTTTGCCCTGGCGATTGAGGGTTTGCAGCATCGTCATGATCTCGTCCGAAGTCCGGCTATCGAGGTTACCGGTCGGTTCGTCGGCGAGGATCAGTTGCGGATCGTTGACCAGAGAGCGAGCGATGGCCACGCGCTGTTGCTGGCCCCCCGAGAGCTGCAACGGGCGGTGATCGAGCCGTTCGCCGAGGCCGACCATCGTGGCGAGCGAGATGCAACGCTCGGTCGTGGTTTCGTCGAGTTTGATGCCTTGATAAACCAGTGGCAACTCGATGTTCTCGACCACGGTGTATTGAGGCAACAGGTTATAGGCCTGGAAGATGAAGCCGAGGTAGGTGCAGCGCACTTCCGAGAGAGCGTCATCCGACATCCGCGAGACGTCTTGATCCCGCAGGTAATACTGGCCCGAGGTTGGGCGATCGAGGCAACCGAGGATGTTCATCAATGTCGATTTGCCGGAACCGGACGGCCCCATGAGCGCGACGAAGTCCCCCTCATCGAAGCCGAGGTTCAGCCCACGGAGGACGTTCACGGTCACGTCGCCCATGTGGTAGTCTTTGACGAGGTTTCGCACTTCAACGAGCGGCATAGTTGAACCTGGTTCTCAACATCGGTTCGCGGAGCGAACCGCGACGGAATCTTAGCGGGATACCCCAATCGCATTCTCTCAAGTGCCTTTCTACCCTTCTCCCCTTGCGGGAGAAGGTGGATTTGGAAACCCGTTTAGGGTTTCCATAGACGGTTGAGGGGTCAGCGCCGCACCTTGGGAAGAGCACTTTTTCTGGATCAAGCGTATCACCCCTCATCCGTCCGATCCGGCTCTATCGAGCCTGGACCGGACACCTTCTCCCGCAAGGGGAGAAGGGAAAAAAACCAGCACAGAATCAACTTTATTTGGCAGTCTATCTTTCCTAAACCTTCTTCTTGCCAGCACCAGCGCCCGCACCGGGAGGGCCGCCTTTACCTTGGCCACGTGGGGTCTTGGGGGCTTCGGTTTCTTCGCGGGTCTTGGCTTTTTCGCCGAGCAGAACTTTCGGGTTGAGGATCACTTGCTCGTCTTCCGAAACCCCCGCACGGACCTCAACCATTTTGTCGTTGAAGAGGCCAAGTTCGACGGGGCGTTCGACCGGGCCGGTGGCGGTCATCACAAAGATGCGGCGCTTCATGCCACCTTCGGCTCCACCAACGACAGCTTGAATCGGCACACAGAGCACAGGCTCCTTCGGCGGGTCGACTTGGATCGTGACCTCGGCACTCATGTCAGGCTTCAAGCCCTCGACCGATTCATCGATCAGCACGAGCGTCTGGTAGACTTTCACATCGGACGACATCCAGTCCGATTGCGACGCCACAGCAGCGACCGTGCGGACGTGGCCTTCGAGTGAGCGGTCTGGGAAGGCATCGACGCGAATCTTGGCCTTCTGACCTTGGGAAGCGAGGACGTACTCTTTCTCGCGGTTCGCTTCGCGGAGTGCGTTGACGCTTTGTTCGGAGTGGGTCGTCAGGCGTAGCCAGGCATCCGGAGAGACGAGCATCGCAGCACGGAGCGAATCGAAATAACCGGTCGATTGGCGGTCGTCGCCACGAATCCGCGAGACCATGGCCTCGTGAACGCGGGTGTTGACTTGCATCTTGCGAAGGTCCGGGATGCGGAGGAGCTTCTGGCCTTCCTTCACCTGGGCACCCTGCTGGATCACGCCTTCGTTCGAGCTACTCCAGCGGCTCCCGGCTTCTTTGTAGTAAACAGCCATGCCATCTTGCGGGCTGTAGAGCTTGGTTTGGCTGATCTGCTCGTCGATGTCGCGGAGCTTTTCGAGTTCTTGGTTGTAGACCGAATACTTGGTGCGTTCGGTGGCCTCGGCTTGGACTTTTTTGGCATTGGCTTGTCGTTCGGATTTATCGGCCCCGATCCGCGCGACTTCGAGCTTGGTGCCCAAGTCCGTGAGTTCACGAGTCCGCATGAAGTTGGTGAGGATGTTCTTTTCCATCGTCAGCTTGGCGACGTTGTCCTTGGCACTCTCGTACTTGGACTCTTCCACTTTCGCTTGGCTCGGGGTGATGTATTTCAACCCCACGGCCCGGCGTGCCCAGGCGCTGCGGTCGCGGTAGGCTTCGAGATCGGATTCGGCGAGCTTCAAACGGCTGGAGATGTCGTCGAGTTTCTGGCGGAACTCCCCCTGCTCGACGAGAATGCCCACCGCGCCGAGCACAGCCCCGCGGGCATCGGCTTCTTTGTCGAGGCGTAGGCCGACGTATTTATCGAGATCCAGTTCCGAGATTTTGACCAAGGCTTCGGCAGTCGCGATCTCGGCTTGGTTCGTCTTCATCGTGATGATGAGGTCTTCTTTGGCATTCACCCACTCGGACTTCGCCTTCTCCACGATGATGCTTTGGGCCCGGTGGTTATCCTGCAAAGCCGAATCATCGAGTTCGACGAGGAGCTGATTCTTGGTCACCATCGTGCCGTCTTCGATGATCCAGCGAATGGTCGACGAGTAGAGGCCGCGTGAGCCGGCTTTGACTTTGCAAATCACTTCGCGGTTATCGGAGGATTCCAAAGTACCGCGCTCGATCACCGAAACTTGGAGATACTCCGCCCGGACTTTGTGCAGAATCAGGTCTGGGCGTTTCGCAGTGCTGGTGAAAGGACTCAGGACTTGCGATCGAAGGTTCGGCATGGCGATGGCGGCGATGCTGAAGCCCACGAGAGCGGTGCCGATGAGAAGTACCGGTGCGAGGAACAACCACCGACGGCCAGAGCGGCGTTTCGGTGGGTTGGGCGGGACGCCAAGATTCGTGTCAGGTTTGCTGGCGGTGACAACCTTCGCCAGCGTCGATTTATGGGGTGGGTTGGGGTCCGGTCGGCTGCTCGCGGCCAAGGGGTCCGGGAAGAGGTCCACCGTTTCCGCCACCACTTGCAGCGGGACGGGTGGACTGTTCGGGTCGTGTTGAGGAGAGTTCATCAGTCCACAGTCCTCGGCTATCGAGCGGCAGCAACTCTAGGTCGAGGTAGAGTTCCATTCGCGTCGTTTGGTAGTTAATCCAGGTGGTATACAAGTCGTTCTGCGCGCCTAATAGGCTACGCTGAGCGTTTAACAATTGTTGCGTCAGGGCCGCGATACTACCAGCGCCTTCTCTTGCGGAAGGATCAGGGGGGGCGACCAGGGTGCTCGCGGCGTTGTCCACCTGGGCGTATGCTAATTCTACCGCACGCTGCTGAAGTTTGTAGGTCTCTGCAAAAGCTCTCAGACTTCTCAAATCTCCTCGCGCGTCCGTAATGATATTATCCTCAAAAGCCTGCAAGTTCCGCCTTTGCCGTTGGTAACTGATGAGAGCGGCCCGGTATTGGTTCCGTTCGGCTCGCCGTACGAATGGCGGCTCGGCTCGGAGTGTGACCACGTGGCTCGTTCGCATTCCTGAGAAACCCATCACCGAGGCTTGGTCACGCGGTGTCGTCGTGTTCAGGTCGTAACGGACGTCAAACGTTCCCTCCAGGGAGTTCGCAGCGACCGCGATCTTGCGGTATTGGTCCACCACCTGAGCGCGAGCGTTCATCAGGTCCAGGCGGTTGGTCAGTGCGGATTGCGCGACTTTCAAGTACGCTTCATCTATAGGCACGCTCAGCACATCGACACCATCTAAATTGATGGGTGGCAACTCTGGCCAGTTCTTACGAATCTGCTGTAACCGCTGGTTTCGTGGCTGAATGGCGAGCAACGCCCCCGCTTCGAAGACCGCGCGGAATTGTCCCGCTTGGTCGCCAGCTTGCTTTTCCGCCGGGAGCCGGCGCCAGTTTTGCATCTCGTACATCCGCAACGTCTGCTCAAAGCGAATGCGGTCCATCGCGGAGTCAATCCCCTCCAACTCGATCGCCCATTCGGGTGGGATCGGCAGTTTGTCCTTTTGCTTGGCCGCGCGGGCATCCAGGAGCTTTTGCTTCGCTTCGGCGAGGGCCTTGTATTGCCGATCCAGCGAGCCATCGAGTTCGCGGCGTAAGTCCTCGGCTTGCTTGGGGTAGTTCTTGGCGAACGCCGTGCCCCGAGCGAGGCTCGATTCCGTCAGCAGTTTCATCCAACGGTTCCGAAGATCAGCAGGCTTTTCACCGGCCTGGAATTGGCCGCCTTGTTGCTCGACCTCGCGGAGCTGCTCATAAACTTCTTCAAATTTACCCAATTGCTGCTTCATGGGCCGCAGTGGGGCGTCATCGAGTTCGAGGGCCACGGTCGCGGGAACGCCGAGTTGCAACTTGTAAAAGTCCAGGTTGTCGATGTAGAGCCGGGTGCTGTTGAGCACCGTCGTGCGGCTATCGATCAGGTTCTGCTCGACACTCTGGACCTGCAACTCCGTCACACCGCCGGGCAGTTCCTTGAGGTTTTCGAATAAACCCAGCAGGCTTTCAAGCCGGGTGACGTTCTGCTTTTCGTTGGCGAGCGTCGCGCCCAGAAGCACGGTCGGCATGTAACCGGTCGGGCGAGCCGTGAGGTTGGCCCCAACGCCCCGGCCAAAGTTCGCAGCCAAGCCTTGCAGGCCGTATGGGTTGTTCGTGTAGTCCCCGCGGCCGGCCATCGCCACATAAAAGACCTTGCGGAAGCGGGCATACGAGCGAATCGAGTACAGCAACGTCCGCTCGGCCTGGGTCAGGTTTTCGAGTGTCGCCGCGAGGCCACCGCCCCGCAGCAGGGGCTGAATGAAGGTCAGGCCCAGGTTCGAGATGCTGGTCTGCGGTTTGTCGCCAGAGAGATCGATGGCGATCTGGTTGGCTAGGCGAATGAGCAGTTCACCCCCCGTGGCGAAGCGGCGCGAGATGCCAGCTTCAGAGTTGATCCGCCAAGCTTCGCCGCCGCCACCAGGCACATCGCGACCCACGGATTCCCGGATGACTTGCTCCGCCGCAAACGCCTGAGCCGCGAACGAAAAGCGTTCCAACGTCACGGGCAAGGCGGAGAGGTAAAGGTCTTCCCGGCGATCTTGAAACTCCCGGCTGTTGAATATCGCCAACTCGACCGCTTGTTCGAGCCGAATGCGGAACGCCGGCTCCTGCGATTCGAAGACATTCTTGTAGCTGAGCGCCGCCCCCAAGACCGCCGCACTGGCATCTGTCGCGGGTGTGGGCAGCGGCTTCAGAGTCTCGGTGCTGGCGTCTTCGGCCCGGTTTTGAGCGTCCCAGTCGCGGAGTTGTTGGAGATAGCCATCCCCTTCGTAACGCCCAGCACCGCCTCGGCCTGGTTTTTGTGGGTTCGGCGAAGTCATGAGCGCAGCTGGGTCATCCGGCGGGAAGGGAGGAAAGTCCGGGCAACTGGGGTCCGCGAACCGCGCGCGGCTATCCGGGTAGACGTGCCAGTTCTCAACCTTCCACGCATCATTCGTGTTCTTCTGGGTGATCACACCCTCGACATCCCGATCCGCCCGCTTCCGAAAATCCGCACGCGAGCATCCGGCCAAGCTGATCAAGCCCGCCACCAGCCCACACGCGACTTTCCGACCCTGCTTCAAGTTCGGCATAACTTACTCCGCCCAGAACGCTATCGTCAGACTAATCCAACGGAACCGCGCAATCTGCAAAGCTGGTATCGACCGCACAATTTACCCAACTTGAAGAAGAACTGTGGTTTGCTCACGGGCTGACCAGGTTTTGGTTCACGTGGGTTTTTCATCTCCAACTAAACGAGAGAGGATTCTGATAAGACCGAACAGTAGTGGCCCGACAAAGACAATCCAACCCCACCAAGTACGGGGCCGAGCTTCCCAAATCAGAGGCACGGACCAGATGATTCCGAAGACGCACCCCAAGAGTGTCACAATTGCCAGAATGCGAATGAGTTCTACGAAAACCCTCCCAATTCTTGTCGTCGGCCACTCTGATTTGAGCGGTTCTGGAGTGTCATTCATGGCTACAAAGTTTCCTTGATATGAGGCTTTTCAACACTTCGAGGCCAACCAATGGACTGGATGATCATGGGACGGGCTGGGTTGTTTGATTTTCTTCTTCATAAAAAGTCCGACCAGTGATGGCGAAGCAGGGTCGTGTTGTACGAGCACGAAGCGTCAGCGAGTGTCTTGGTGTGAGAGTCTCTTTGTTCAAAGACACCAAGACACTCGCTGACGCTTCGTGCTCGTCTGTATTGCAGCTCACTCCTCGCGGCGGCCTAGGATCACGAGCGCACCCAGACCCAGTACCAAGCCGACAATCGCGGTCAGGTGGCTGGCTTTCAATGGTGGCACGTCGGGGATGATGCCGAAGCGGTGGCCGATCAGCGCGAGCACGGAGGCAATCAGCATCGCGAGGATGGCGAAAGTGTTCGCGGTGAAGGCGGAGAGGATCAGTACCACCCCAGCGATGATCGGGTTGAAGCTATCGAAGATCCCCGTCAACGCTTCGGGCAAGAACGACACTTTCAGCGGTTGCGTCTTCGAGCTGCTCAGCACTTCGAGGAAACTCAACGCCTGCTGCTTGGCCTGTTTGGCACTCTCGACGCCCGTCGAACCAGCGGCCACGGCTTCGACCTGCGACAGGGCGGCCTGGTTTTGCTTCGCCCACATCAACCCACCGACGATGAGCATCGCCCCGATCACCACCCGCAACTTCGGGCTGAACACAGCACCCATGACGCGGTTCTTGAGCATCTTCAATGGCGAACGGCGTGGCCGACGGGCTTCCTTCATCTTGGTGATGTCGTAGCGCGTCATCAGCTTCTTGACGTCGACCTTCTTCTTCTTGTCGAGGTTCGTGGCCTTAATCTCGGCGGCCTGCTCGACCAGCTCCTCCGCGGCATCCTGCGATTGGCTGCGGGCCTCAGCTTCGCTCATCCCCTCGGCCACGAGCCGTTTCTGCTCCAGCTTCTGGATGTGCTTCTGAGCCTTCGCTTGCTTGCGGCTTTCGATGATCCCTTCGAGTTTCGCAATCAGGCCATCACGCCAGCCGGCAAACTTGGGTTTGCTTTCGCCCTTCTCGGCGAGGTCGGCCCGTTTGGCGAGCTTGGCGGGGTAGCCGTAAATGGTCTCGTAGACTTGCTCCCAATCGTCACCAGCCGTCACGACCACAAAGTCCCGCACGGCATCTTCATCCATCCCTGCGAGACGAAGCCGTTTGAGGACAGCATTGAAGTCGTTGCGCGATTGCTCCCGTTTGTTGGCCACGGTGCGGGCGATGCCGAAGGCAAAGCCACAACCCAGCACAACACCCAAGACGAGGCCGATGATGCCGCCAACGATCAGCCCGGAGAAGTACAGCCCGACCAGGAACAGCACCACGGCCAAGGCGACCGTGAGCCAGTCCGTGATGCGGGCACCGAAGGCCCACTCGCGGAGTTTGCCGAACAGGAACGACCCCGAGACGACACCCGATGCCACGATCCCGGTCAACACCCCCGAGACGGCCGTGAGCACGAGTGCCCCACCGACGACGGGTTTGATGAACAGAATCGCGATCCCCGCCACGAGGGCGATGATCGGCAACAGCACCGCGAGCATGGTGCTGAGCTTCGCCAGGGAGTAGTCCGTGAGTTGGCTGGTGAGGTTCTCGAAGAGAGTAATCTGTTCTTCGGTCGGCCGCGGTGGCCCGAGCTTGGAGGTTTCCTGCCAGTCTCGCAGAGCACTGATGAAGTCTTCCATCGTCTGATACCGCTCGCTTGGCTCCTTGGCGAGAGCCTTGCCGACGATGCTGGAAAGTTCCTTCGGTATGGACTTATCTAACGAATCCAGTGTCGGTGGGGCTTCCGAGAGATGCTTGGTGATGACCTCGACCGCGGTCTTACCTTGGAACGGCGTCCGTCCGGCGAGCATCGCAAACAGCGTGCAACCGAGTGAGTAAATGTCTGCCCGGGGATCGACGGTCGAGGCATCCCGGCATTGCTCAGGGGCCATATAAGACGGCGAACCCATCGCCGTGCCGACGTTCGTGACATCCACGGAGACCGATTGCAACTTCGAATTCCCGCGGACCATCGAACCCTCTGGCCCAGCCCCGGCAGGAGCTTGGTCGTCGCGGGCGGTCATGCCGGAGGTCTTGACGAGGCCCAGGTCCGCGACCTTGATGATGCCCTCGACGTTGAGCATGAGGTTATCGGGCTTGATGTCCCGGTGGACCATGCCACGATCGTGAGCATACTTCAGCCCGCGTGCGGCTTGGATGATGTAACCCACGGCCACGTTGGGGTCGAACTTCGTCGCTTTCTTGAGGACATCGCCCAGGGATTTGCCCTCGACGAACTCCATACTGAAGAAGTTGATCCCCTGGTCGGCCCCGATGTCGTAGATCTGGACGACGTTATGGTGGTTGAGCTGAGCCGCCGCGTAGGCTTCGCGTGTGAAGCGAGCCAAGAAGACTGGGTCTTTGGCCCAGTTCGCGTGCATGACTTTTAGGGCCACGCTGCGATCTAAGGACATTTGCCGAGCGAGGTACACCGCCCCCATGCCGCCGGCGCCGAGTTGTTTGTCGAGTTCGTAGCCACCGAGTTGCTCGGGCATCTCGATCTGCTGCACGCCAGCCGGAGCTGGTTTCTTCTTGGGCTTGTTGGCTTCGGTGCCGACGTCCGTGCGCGATTCGTTTTGCTGAGCAGCTTCACTGAGGTCTGCGGTCTGGTCGAGGTCTTCGGGTTTGTTGGGGATGTAGCCGCCGGTCGCTTCCGTGGCTCCGCCAAAGTCCCCGCCGTAGGCGCCGGTCGCATCGACATTAGTGCTGTCCAGCTTCGCTTTGGGAGCATGGTAAGCCCCAGTCACTTCCTGTTGGGTTGCGTCTTCGCGGGCGCTGAAATCCCCGGTCGCCTCAGGCGAGCCGACGGCTTGGGTGGCTTCGGGGTTCTGGCTCGGCTCGGCTTTGCGGACCAAAAAGGTTTGCTCCGGGTCATCGTGGACAACCAGCGCAAAGCTCTCACCGCACTTCGGGCACTTGGGTTTGTACTTCCCCGGTTTGGGTAACTTAGACTGAATCTTCGCCCGGCAATAGGGGCAATCAATGAGCATCGGACACCTCAAGGCGAGAAAAACGAAAAATGAATAGCCGATGTTTGAAATTGTGACGATGGCCCACTGTGCTGGCAACGATAATTGTCAGGCACAGCCTGAAAAGCCACCATTTGCTGACTACCTGTGCGACATAGCACGCTTTGACTCATGATCGATGACTAAACTCTTGACGGTTGACAAAGTAAATTCTAATCTCTATCGTGTATTATTCAGCGAGACGTTTCGCTCGAAGTTAAGGAGCCACGTCATGACGATTGAAGCCGCTTCGCCGCGGATGGTGGGCCAACGATTGGCGGAGGCCAGGAAGGCCCGTGCGATCACTCAGGAGGTGGCTGCCGAACAGCTCGGCATGAGCCGACCTACGTTCATTGCCATCGAGAAAGGCGAACGGACTGCCAAGCCTGCTGAAGTGATCAAACTCGCAGCGCTCTACGGTCAGCCGGTTCATCACTTCGTCCGCACGCTGGAACCCCTGACGGATTTTCAACCACACTTCCGTCTGGCGATGGAGAAAGTGAAGCCCGCGGACACGGAGCAACTCAAGCTCGCGATCGAGCAGTTCAAAATGTTCGTCGAGAACTACCTCGAACTCGAAGATCGCATGAAAGCCCCATTGCGGATGAACTACCCGCAACCGGTGGAGCTGAACCCGCGTGTGAATGTGAGTGAACTGGCTGAAGATGTGGCGAGCCGCGAGCGGCAACGGCTCGGGCTTGGCGACCAGCCGATCTCGAACATACGCAGCCTGTTGGAGTCTGAGGTCGGTGTCCGCATCTTCTTCACTCGCCTGCCCCGGATGTTTGCCGGCATGTACATCTTCGTCGATAGGCTGGGAGGGTGCATGTTGATTAACAGCGTTCATCCAGCCGAGAAGCAGCGAGCATCGATTTCGCACGAGTATGCTCACCTCATCGTGGACCGCTACACAGCAGGTATCGATTACCTGAACCACTTCGGACGCAAACCGGCCAACGAGCGGTTCGCAGAATCTTTTGCGATGAGCTTCCTCATGCCGGCGTCGTCGGTGCGATTTCGGTTCAACGAAATCGTGAACACCACGGGCAACTTCCAAGTCGGTGATCTGGTGAAACTGAAACATCGGTACTTCGTTTCTCTAGAAGCGATGGCTCTTCGTCTGGAATCCCTGGGTCTGCTGAAGCCAGGCACCTGGGAACTTCAAAAAGAGAAAGGGATCCCCGTCCGCGAAGCCGAAAAGAAACTCGGACTCGTGAATCAAGCAGGTTCGGAACCAGCCTACCCGGAGAGGTACAAGTTCCTCGCGGTGCATGCTTACGAACGTGGCGAACTCACCGAGAAAGAGGTCGCGAACTATTTGCATTGCGACATCTGGGAAGCCCGCCGAGTGATCCAGGAGGCAATGGTAAGCCTGGAAGTCGATTCCGAAGGTCGCACGCACACTATCCAGGCGGACTTTGAAGCATCACTGCTGGCTGATCACGCTTAACCCACGGACCGGAGCCAATCGATGCCGGCCGTCATTCTGGATGCCTGTGGAATCTTGAACCTCTATGCCAGTGGCCAGTTCGTGCCGATTCTCACCGCGCTCGGCCACGAATGGTTTCTCCCCATCGCGGTGGAACGAGAATCCCAGGAATATCGACAGCCAGACCCGAACGATCCCGAAAAACTCATCGTCATGCCGATCGATCTCCGCCCAGCCATTGTGGCTGGGGTACTAAGCCGGTGCGATTGCGAGAGCGATGAGGAGCAATCGCTGTATCTCCAACTGGCGTCTCGAATCAAGGATGATGGAGAGTCGATGGGGTTGGCGATTGCCAAGTGTCGGGGTTGGTCAATCCTCACGGACGACAAGAAAGCTCGGAAGATCGCCAGCGAATGGGGGGTGCGAGTCATGAGCACTCCAGGTGTCATGAAGCAGTGGTCTGAGATTGTCAAGCCGCGCGATTCCGAGCTACGTGCCGTGTTGGAAGCGATTGAACGGTTCGCTAACTACAGACCAGGGCGTGGCGCTGAAAACCTCGATTGGTGGGCCGCTTCGTGTGGGGTCAGTGACAAATCAGAGTCCTAGCAATACCCATTGTGCGGGCGATGGATTCGGATTGTTCCCTGAGAATCTTTGGAATCTGGAACGGTTTTTGCTCTAAGCTAGACTCAATCGGGATGGAGATTCTCGCCATGAGGGTTTTTCCCTTGACGACAGGCTTGAGATTTCTTTTCCCTACATAGGACAGAGTCGATCCACCTCGTTTGTGCCCAGGGATTCCTTATGCTTTCGAACTCACTACGGTTTCTCTCCGCCCGTCGTGCTTGGCTGAGCTTAATTGCCGTGGCCCTCGTGATGCTGTTGGCCCCCAGTTTGGGCCTCGCTCAAGATGCTCCCGCTGAAGGCGGTGGCGAACCGAAGAGCCAGAACAACATTTTCATTCACATCATCACCTCCGTCGGGATCTTCTGGATTCTGCTTCTGCCGATTTCGGTCTGGCTCGTGGCGATGGTGGTGCTCTTGGCATTGGATTTGAAAATGTCCGCGGCGATTCCAGCTGGGTTCGTGGATGAGTTCACCGATACCGTCAACAAGCGGAAGTTCAAAGAAGCCTACGATATGGCCCGCAACGATACCTCGTACCTCGGCCGCACCCTGACCGCCGGCATGGCCCGGTTGCAGTACGGCATTGAAGATGCCCGCGAAGCGAGCATGAACACCCTCGAAGCTCTCAAATCCGACAAAGAGCAGAAGAACAACTATACCGCTGTGATCGCGACGCTCGGGCCACTCTTGGGCCTCGTCGGCACCGTGTTCGGGATGATCATGGCGTTCATGGAACTTGCTAAACCTGGTGCAAACCCGAATCCCAGCGTACTTGCTGAAGGCATCTCACACGCTCTCGCGGTGACACTCGTCGGCGTGGCCATTTCGGTGCCTGCGATCGCGTTGAACACCTACTTCCGGAACCGCATCACCCAACTCATGCTAGAAGTCGGCACGGTCTCCGATGACCTCTTGACTCAGATGTACCACAACTCCAAGAAGCCAGGTGCCCCGGCTCCTGCCGCAACGGCTCAGCCTGCACCGGCTCAAGCTGCCCCAGCCGCACCCAAATAACCCGAGGACACGATGAGTACCTCCTCGAACTTCGAAAAATGTGAACCCAACCTGACACCACTCCTGGATGTGGTGCTTCAGCTTGTGATGTTCTTCATGCTCTGTGCCAACTTCGTGATGGAGTCCGTCAACGAGAGCATCAAGCTGCCCGTGGCGATTGAGGCACGGATGCTGGACAAGAGCGTCAAGTCTTACATCATCTTGAACATTGATGCGGAGGGGAAGATCACAGTCGGCAAGGATCTCTACGATTCCCCCGCTCGAGCGACTGGCTTCCTGCGAAACCAGTTTGAGTTCGACAAAGCGCGCACGAAACCCGCCGAGTGGGAGCAAGGCAAAGGCCGGTCCGTGATCGTTGTGCGGGCGAGCAAAGATTGCAACTTTAAGCAGGTCAATGATGTCCTCGAAGTGTGCCGACGGGTCGGCTACTTGAACCTCCAACTCCGCACGATTAAGGGGTAATGGACTCACATGGCACACCGTAAACGCAAGCAGAACACACCCACGGAACCAGAACTGCCCATCACACCGATGTTGGATATGTCGTTTCAGTTGATGTCGTTCTTCATCCTCACCTTCCGCCCTGCTCCGACCGAAGCCCAGATTGCTCTGAGCCTTCCCAAGGAAGATGGTGGCGGTGCCGCGATTCCGACCGCCTCCATCGACGTTGAGGCCGAGGACATCATCATCCAGATCTTTGCCTCCGATAATGGCAACATTGCCAGCATCACCGCGGCGCTCAAGACTGGTAACGTGGCCCTGGGTAACGACACCAGTGCCCTCTTCAAGTTCCTGCGTGAAAAAGCCGCCGCCTCGACGCAAAAAGCCAAGCTGAAGTACGAAATCGCGGACCGGCTCAACTACCAATTCGTGATCAAACTCCTCGATGAAGGTCGGCGTGCGGGCTACGAGAGCATCACCCCGACCCTCCTCACCCCCGGCGGCAAGAAGTAAGCAGACCCAGTGTTCGGTTCAAAACCGGACACCCTGGGCTTCTTTTGGGTATCATGAACGTCAACAATCCGTGCAAGTTCTTGTCACGACACCGTTTTCTCAAGGAGACTGAATGGCTTGATCACTCGGCGAGTACGCCATCTTTCACCACGACTTTCACCAGGGCTACGACATGCACGACACCAATCGCTCATGGAACCCGCTGACGCGGCTCACGGACTCATTTCGCAACACCCCGGCCGATCAGACGGCTGTGCCAACAATTCGCCGATCACGGGTGACACTCTCTGCCACGGGCCTGACCCGCTCCTTCGGCTCCGGTGACCAAAAGACTTACGCTTTGCGGGATACCTCGCTCGAACTTAAAGCCGGCGACATGAACTTGCTGATGGGGCCATCAGGCAGTGGGAAATCGACCTTACTCGCGGTGATCTCTGCGCTCCTTCACCCCGACGAAGGCGTCGTCATGGCGGCCGGGGAGAATATCTGGCAACTTTCCGAATCGGGACTCGAGCAGTTTCGCTTGAAGCATTGCAGCTACATTTTCCAGGGTTACAACCTTTTCCCAGCGCTGACCGCACGTCAGCAACTCGAAGTCGTGTTACGCTGGGGCGAAGGTTGTGGAGCGAGTGAGGCCAAACAGCGCTCGGAACATGTCCTCGGTCAACTGGGCCTTTCGAATAAGACTCACCTTCGCCCGGCCCAACTCTCCGGTGGTGAGAAACAACGGGTGGCGATCGCTCGAGCCTTGGTCAAGAACCCGACCTTCATCTTCGCCGATGAGCCGACCAGTGCCCTCGACTGGGACAATGGTCAACAGGTGATCCGGCTTTTGCAGAACTGTGCCCACGAACGCGGAGCCACCGTTTTGGTCGTGACCCACGACCATCGCCTGGAACCTTTTGCCGACAACAAAATCCTGATGGCCGACGGCCAGCTTCAAGACTCAAGCCACCACGATAGTGCGATCATCGACTTCGACCCGAAACCTGGTGAAGTGGTTCCGAAATCCGACCCACGCCTCTGCCTCCGCGAACCGACCCCGAGTTACTGAGTTGGAGCGCATTGGTGATTGAAGGGATTTTTTGAGACTACTCACTGAACCTGTTCGTGGATGGGTTTTCCTCACGGAAGGCTGGGTTTTCTGTAGCTGGCCTCTGCGAGGCCGGTTTCGCTTCCTGGGAATGGTGACGTCAACTTTCCCAGCGAGTCGCACCGGCCTCACAGAGGCCAGCTACAGAAGATTATCAACAGGTGGCAAGTTGTGTTGAGTGAAAAGTCTCGATTCTTTGGCGTGGTTCAAAGTTGGGTATCAGTCTCTCCAAGACAAACCAAGAACCTCACGCAGAGCCGCAGAGAGTCTCTGAGGAAAAAGTTCCGCACTTATAGAGGATGCTCAAGAGCAGTGTTTTCCTGTTCTTCCGATCTCTGCGTGTCTGAGTCTCTGCGTGAAAAAATGTGTTTAAAATCCGCTACCTGGAAACCACTGGAATTGAACCAAGCCGAGTGAAATGCGATTTTCCGAGAATTGAAAATAACCTATTATCGACACAAAGCGGAGAGGGCGGGATTCGAACCCGCGGTACAGTTTTACCCGTACGACGCATTAGCAATGCGTTGCTTTCGACCACTCAGCCACCTCTCCGGCATTCATAAGATTAGCATCGTCCCGTTTCGTCGACAATAGCGCTTCGTGGTGTTCTGTCTCACTAGAGTCGCGCGGCACCAAAAAGGTTCGGGGGTGGTTATGTTTCGTTGGGGAATTCTTGCGGTGACCTTCTTCGTCATCTTGAATTCGGGGTTGGCTCACGACGTGATTTTCAAGACGACAATCGTGGCCGAACGCGTCCGGCTGGAAGCGTTTTTCGAAGACGATAGCCCCGCGGCTCAGGCCAAAGTCATCGTTCGCCAGGCGGACGTGATCGTGGCCGAAGGAGAGACGGACGCCGAGGGCATTTGGGTCTTACCCGTGCTGCCTGCTGGCAACTATGTCATCACCCTGGATGCCCGCGATGGCCATGTGAAAACAGTCCCACTGCTCCTTGCTGGCGAAGTTCCTGTCAACACCTCGCGTGCGGAGATGACTTCCACACCGTGGCTGAAACTCAGCCTCGGCGTCGGTGGCTTGTTGCTCGTCTCTGCGGTATCGTGGTGGCGGATGCGACGCAATTCCTGAAACACGACCTCTCTCTCTTGGAGTCTTTTGATGCGCCTGTTCTTGGGTTTCTTGTTGCTCTCCTGTGTATCGATGGCGGCGGAGCGGCCGAATGTCGTGCTGATCTACGCCGATGACCTTGGCTATGCCGATCTTGGTTGCTTCGGGGCCAAGGCGTGGAAGACGCCGAACCTCGACCGCATCGCCAAAGAGGGGGTCAAATTCACGGACTTCCACTCGGCTCAACCGGTCTGCTCCGCCTCACGGGCGGCTCTGATGACGGGCTGTTACCCGAATCGCATTGGCATTCATGGTGCTCTGTTCCCCACGTCGCAAAATGGCATCCACGAAAACGAACTGACGATGGCGGAGATGCTCAAAGCCCAGGGATATGCCACGGCGATGGTCGGAAAATGGCACCTCGGCCACTTGCCCAAGTTCCTGCCGACGAAGCACGGCTTCGATAGCTACCTTGGCTTGCCTTACTCCAACGACATGAACCCACCGCGCTTCCCACCATTGCCGCTCATCGACAGCCTCGCTGGGATGGAACCACGATACGCAGAGGTCGATCAAGCGAAATTGACGGAGCAATACACCAATCGGGCCACGAAATTCGTGGAAGAGAATGCGACCAAGCCGTTCTTCCTGTACTTCGCCCACAGCTTTCCGCATGTGCCGCTTTACGTCGGTGAGAAGTTCCGTGGCAAATCTGGAGCCGGAAAGTATGGCGATGTCATCGAGGAGATCGACGACTCGGTCGGTCGCATTCTCGCCACGCTGGATCGATTGAAACTGACGGAGAACACGCTCATCATCTTCACCTCCGATAACGGCCCGTGGATCAACTACGGCAACCATGCCGGGAGTGCCGTGCCACTGCGGGAAGGGAAAGGGACGGTCTACGAAGGCGGTGTCCGTGTGCCCTTCGTGGCTCGCTGGCCAGGCGTCATCCCGGCTGGGAAAGTGCAAATGGAACCCGCGATGACCATCGACTTGCTTCCCACCTTGGCCGCGTACACCGGGGCGAAGCTACCGGCTCATGGGGTCGATGGGAAAGACATCCTGCCGCTCTTCCGCTGTACTGACGGAGCAAAATGTCCGCATGATTTTTACGCTCACTACTACCACACCAACGAACTCCAAGCGATCCGTAGTGGCCCATGGAAACTGATGTTGCCGCACACAAGCCGCACCATGCAGGGCCAAAAACCCGGTGCCGATGGCGTCGCTGGCAAATACGCCCCCGAGAAAGTGACACTCGCTCTGTATAACTTGACCGAGGACGTGGGTGAATTGAAGAACGTCGCCGAGCAACACCCGGACGTCGTGAAGCGTCTCCTGTCCTATGCTGAAAAAGCCCGCGAAGACATGGGCGATAGCCTGACCAAACGCCAGGGTCAAAACACCCGCCCCGCCGGGAAGTAGCGTACAACCCCCACGGCCAAGATGGCCGTGCCGCGGATCGTGGCATGGGCTTCCAGCCCATGCATCCGTCTGACCTGGAGGATTCGTCAAGTTCATGGCCTCGGAAGGTCGATGTTTACGATGTCCGCAATGAGGCGAGCAGAATGGGCGTTTTTCAAGGTCGAGCATCGTTTTTGCGGTTCCAGGTGGATGGCCCATCGCCTCGTTTGTTCGGCGAAGAGCACCTCGAACGCCTGGCCGAGTTCCAGGCCGGTCGTTCGAAGTTGTCCTCCTCCGATGGCATCGAAGTCGGTTGGACCGCGGGGGAGCACGTCCTCGATACGGACTTCCAACTCGCCAAAAACATCATCTCGGACATGCTGACCTTCGACCTCCGTGTCGACACCGACAAGCTCCCCAACGATTTGCTCAAAGCCTATTACTCGGTCGAACTCAAAGCCTTGAGCAAAAACAATCCCTCCGGGATGCCCTCCGCTCGCCAGAAGCGTGAGGCCAAAGAAGCGGCCCGTGAACGCCTCGAACAAGAAGGCAAAGATGGCCGCTATAAGAAGCGCAAGTGCATTCCCGTCGTCTGGGACGCCAAGAGCAACGAAGTCCTGTTCGGCGCGACCTCGTACACCCACCTTGACCGCCTAACGAGCCTGTTTCAACAGACCTTCGGCTACAACATCGAAGCGATCACCGCCGGTCGGCGAGCCTACTCGATGGCGGAAATCCACCAGTTGACACGCAACGTCGATGACAGTCGATTGTCACTGTTCGTGCCCGATGTCACGCCCGAAGAGGCGGGTTGGATCGCCGACGATGCCTCGCGGGATTTCATCGGCAACGAGTTTTTGATGTGGCTCTGGTTCAACTCCGAAGGTGAATCGGACACGATCAAGGTCGCGGATGGCACCGAAGTCACGTACATGATCGCCCGCACGTTGACCCTCGAATGCCCTCGCGGCCAGACCGGCCACGAGACCATCAGCCATGAAGGCCCAAGCCGCTTGCCCGAAGCGAAGCGTGCGATTCAGTCTGGTAAATTGCCGCGCAAGCTGGGGTTAACCCTGGTCCGCCACGATTACCAGTACGAGTTATCGCTGCACGCTGAGACCATGGCCGTGGCCAGTGCCAAGATGCCGCCACCTGACGAAGACGTGAAAGATGGCCGGGCCAAACTCGAAGACCGCGCCGACCGGATGCGCCACTTCATCGAGACGCTCGACCTGCTCTACGACGCCTTCGCCGAAGCCCGCTTCAGCAAGAAATGGGCCGACACCCTCCCCCGCATCCAAAAATGGCTCGCCCGCGACGAACGCCGCGCCGCGTAAGCCACCTAGCCAAAGGCGCTATGCTGCCGGCGGCGGTCGCTGGTGAATTCTTCGGCGGTACCGCGGGCGACGACCTCGTACAGGCTGGCTTGCTTGTTGCCGTATTTCCGGAGGATGCGGCCGAGGCGTTGGACGTTTTCTTTGATACTGCCGCTGCCTGAGAGGACGATGCCGACGCTCGCGGCAGGGACGTCGACTCCTTCGTTTAAAACTTGGCTCGTGACGAGTACGGCGTACTCACCGGAGTGGAACCGCTCCAGGATTTGCTTGCGTTCTTTGGTCTTGGTCTGGTGAGTGATCGCGGGCACCAGGTAGCGGCGGGCGATCTTATAGACGGTGGCGTTGTCTGCGGTGAAGATCAAAGCGCGTTCCCCGGCATGTTTGGTGATGATCTGCTCGAGCGCCGTGAACTTCCCACTCGCACTGCGTTCGATCTCCTTTTGCCGGCGATAGGCTCGCAGAGCCGCGAGACCCTCGGGGGTGCGGCTTGCCGTGAACAAGAACTTTTGCCAGCCGTTCGGCCCACCGAGATCGACTCCCGAGGTTGACAGGAACCGCTTGTATTCGTCCCGTGAGCGGCGATACTCTTCCTCTTCTTCGGGCGTCAGGTCCACATAGACGCGGCGAGTTTCATAATCCGCGAGGTACAAGCCGGAGAGTTCGTTGATCTCCCGTCGATAGACGATCGGCCCGATCAACTCGGGCAGCAGCATCTCGCCGCCGTCGGCTCGTTCGGGGGTCGCCGTGAGACCTAAGCGAAAAGGAGCGATGCTAGCGTTGGCCGCGAGCATGTAGGTTGCTCCGGGCAGGTGGTGAGCTTCATCAAAGACGAGGAAGCCGTACTTGTTGCCCCACTTCTCGACGTGAATGTAAGCGGAATCGTACGTCGTCACGGTGATGGGTTGGAAGTCGTAGTCGCCGCCGCCCACGGCTCCGATGTCGGTCTGGAAAAACTCTCGCAACTGGTCCTGCCATTGCCGCAAGAGGTCCAGGGTGGGTGTGATGATGAGCGTGGGCCGGGCGACTTTCTCGATGCACAAGACCGCCAGGAAGGTCTTCCCCGTGCCCGTTGGCAAAACGACCGTGCCCCGTCGACCAGTCTGCCACCAGATCTGCATCCCTTCGGCTTGGTGCGGGTGTGGCTTGCGTTCCGTGTGCAGTTTCCAACCCGTGCTGACATTCGGCCAGCCACGAGCCTGGTCGGTGTAAGGAATTTTCTCGCGGATCAAGTGCTCGACGATACCGCGGTAGTCCCGAGCCTGAGCGCGGTACATGAGCGTCCGTTCGTCGTAACGCACCCCCGGAAGTGCCGTGGCATCGAAGCCCTCCGGCAAATCGCTGAGGAGCACCGTCCCCCGGTCGTAACTCAATCGCAGCCCCGTTGCGTCCATGTTGGTATTATCGCAACTCCGCTGTCTGGGGGGAACTGGGACACAGGCCAAATGCCAGCGCGCTGCATCTCCCAGAGCTTCCGACTCCCGAGCAGACCATCGCATCTTGCACCGACTTATCTTCTGCTCGACGGCTGGGAGGGTAAGATGGTGGTATGGATGAAAAGAAAAAGAAGGTGCGGGTCGAACTGCGGCGGAATCGCACGAAGCCGCCGCGGGGCAACGACCTGACACGCAACTACACCGAGGAAAGCGCGGAGACCTCGAACCATGAGTCTGGTGAGCGAGTCCGCGCGAAGGGGGACATCTCCCGGCACCGGACCGTCATGCTCTCCGGCGATTCCGGCACGGCGATGCCCGCCGTCGATTTGGTCAACTGGAAGCCGGGCCGGGTCATCCGGGTGCATGGGCTGTTTAGCATCGTCGAATTGGAAACGGGCCAACTTTACCGCTGTGCGGTCCGGCGGTTGTTGAAGTCACTGGTGACCGATGAGCGGAGCATCGTGACCACCGGGGACCGTGTCTGGATTCGCCCGGCCGAGGAAGCCGCCCCGACGGACTTGCCCGAAGGCATGATCGAACGGGTCGAGCCACGCCGAGGCGTCTTGACACGCTCCAGCCGACGCCGCGAACATGTGCTTGTCGCCAACGTCGATCAGCTTGTCATCGTCATGTCGCTCGTCCAACCCGATTTGAAACCGCACCTCATCGATCGCTACATTGCCGCGGCCATGAAAGGTGAATTGAAGCCGATTTTGTGCCTGAATAAAGCCGATTTAACAGACGTCGTCGATTTGCAGCCGCTCATCGGCCTCTATTCGCAGATGGGCATCCCGACGATCCTCACCAGTGCTCGCACTGGGCGAGGCGTCCCCGAGTTGCGTGAGCAACTCGCCGGGCGAGCGACGGTCTTTTCCGGCCAATCGGGCGTGGGCAAGTCGTCTCTGTTGAACGCGATTCAGCCGGAGTTGTCGTTGCGGGTCAAGAGCGTCAGCGAGAGCAACGACAAAGGCCGCCACACCACCACGACAGCGGAATTGATCCGCCTGGACTTCGGCGGCTGGGTCGTCGACACACCAGGGGTACGGCAACTGCAACTCTGGGCCACGCGGCCTGAAGAGGTCGAGGGCTATTTCCCCGACTTGGCCCCTTATGTGCCGCTGTGCAACTTCCCCGATTGCACGCACATCCACGAACATGGCTGCGCCGTCCGCTCCGCCGTCGCGAGACAGCACCTCAGCGAACGCCGCTACCAGAGCTACTTGAACCTCTTCCATGGCGTCGAAGACGATGTCATGTAAGTTAAAGAGAAAAGCTTTCACCACGGAGAGCACAGAGGGCACGGAGAAGAGAGTATAGAAGAGGAAAGGAATCGAATTGTCTTCTCACCTCTCTTAAAAATCGCTCTTTTCTTTCTCTGTGCTCTCCTTGTACTCCGTGGTGAATAATTCTTAGATAAGCCCCCCAAAGGATCAGAAATGCGTTGGATTTGGATTGATCGCTTCACGAACTTTGAATCCGGGAAGACGGCCACGGCCATCAAGAACCTTTCCCACGCCGAGGACCACTTCGCGCTACACTTCCCCGGCTACCCGGTGATGCCCGCCTGCTTCATGCTCGAAGGCTTGGCCCAAACCGGCGGCATTCTCGTCGGCGAAGTGAAGCAGTTCCGCGAAAAAGTCGTCTTGGCCAAGATCCCCTTCGCCAAGTTCTACGCCGAGGTGATGCCCGGCGAGCAACTCACGTACACGGCCACCCTCCTCGACGTTCGCCCCGAGGGGGCGATGGTCGCCGGCAAGATCACCTGCGGCGACGCCCTGATCGGCGAAGCCGAGATCTTCTTCGCCCACCTCGACCAAAGCCGTGCCCGCCAAGCCTTCGGCGACGACAACTTCGTCTTCAGCGGCGAACTCACCTACCTCCTCGGCCAAGCGAAACTGGCGATGAAACAGCTACCCGCCGCGGAGTGAGGAGTGAGGGTTTCATAAGGTGTTGTTTGGCAACAAAGTCTCGTCTGGCCACAGTGGGCCAATTTGGGCTTCACTGACCACAGTGCTTTGGGGGATTCTTGTTGCTCTCCAGAATTCACTGCAAATGTATTTGAGTTCTCTCAAGCTCTTTAGCCGTTCCCTCAAAGCAAGAAAGGCGTCCCAGTAAGTATTCCAAAGCATTTTTTTGCCTTCGAGATCATTCACCGAATCGACCAGAGTTTCAACCTTATCCAGACTCAAAAGTCGTAGAACCATTCGGTTGACAATTGCCCTTCCGGATTGCAGACTCCATCTTGCAAGCGTCTTTACTGAGACATCTTGCCCGGAAGAAAGCCTCCCAAGTGAACACACCTTGAGTAAGATGGATAAAAACTCACACAAGAAAGCAGCTTGTTCAGACACTTTGGGGAGGTCCATCAGATGGCGAAGCGAAAAAAGACGGCTTTATCATCGAATTTCGACACCGCGCGGCTTGATGCGATCGGGCCTTGGACCATTGAGACCGACTCGGACAACTTGGAGATCAATTGGGAACGCCCAGCCAGCATCCAGACAGACTGGGTGCCTCTCAATCTGTGGTTCCATACGGACAGCGGTTCGCCTTCGTATGACCCCGACGAGCGGATGTTCGAGCTGTACCAGATTTTCGTGTCCCGAGCTAGCGAGTTCACGACCCAGATTCGCAGGCTGATTCCTCATCTGGGTGAGATTCGAACTGCAACTCTCGTCGTCTACCGTGAAGGTGATGAAGAAGATGGCGAAGACTCCTACTCGCTGTCTGTGAATATGACATTTGTGGATGACGAACATTTGGTCCAAGCGGACTACGACGAAGACGCCCAAGCGTTCAACAGCCTCTACAGCTAGCCTTAGAAGTTCACCTGGGATCATCGATGGGCGCAAGCCCAAAGCGCGGATTTTTTGGCAAAGTGGACTGGAAAGTTGTCGGATTTCTGCTTGAATGGGGTTTTGTTTGGGGACTGGTACCGACATTGGGTACTGGATTTCGAGAGACCGATTTCCCCGCGAATGCTCTGTTTTGGCTGAGAGACTGAGAATGCCGACGATCAACCAGTTGGTGAAAACGCCCCGCGTTCCCCAAAAATCGAAGCCCAAACACCCGGCCATGCAAGGCTGCCCGCAAAAGCGTGGCGTTTGTACTGTGGTCAAGACCATGACCCCCAAGAAGCCTAACTCGGCTCTCCGGAAAGTCGCTCGCGTCCGTCTCTCGAATGGCATCGAAGTCACAGCCTACATCGGCGGTGAAGGCCACAACCTCCAAGAACACTCCATCGTGCTGGTCCGTGGCGGTCGCGTCCGCGACCTTCCTGGCGTCCGTTACCACATCGTTCGCGGTGTGCTCGACTGCCAAGGCGTCGGTGACCGCAAACAAGCCCGCTCCAAGTACGGCTCGAAAAAGGAAGGCAAGTAACAATCACTTGCCTGGGGTTCTTTTCTCATC
Organism: Fimbriiglobus sp.; assembly: GCA_051659845.1. Classification (GTDB taxonomy): domain Bacteria; phylum Planctomycetota; class Planctomycetia; order Gemmatales; family Gemmataceae; genus Fimbriiglobus. The sequence goes on from JBOFPH010000059.1 coordinate 284,487, forward strand.
TGATTGCTTCCTGGACTTCGATTCATGGCCACTAAAAAGCGTACCGCCAGCCAAACTCAAATTCGCCCTGACGTGCGATACAACTCGCTCCTGGCGAGCAAGTTCATCAATTGCCTGATGTACGATGGCAAGAAGTCGACCGCCACGCGGGTCTTCTATGATGCCATGGACCAGATCAAGAAGCGGATCCCAGACGCGGACCCCATCGAAATCTTCAAGCAAGCTATCGAAAACGTGAAGCCGTCGGTCGAGGTTCGCTCCCGCCGGGTGGGTGGTGCCAACTACCAAGTCCCGATGCAAGTGAAGCCCTCCCGTCAGCAGTCGCTTTCGATCCGCTGGATTCTGGCTGCGATCCGCGGCAAGTCTGGCCGTCCTGCTTACCTCCGCCTCGCGGACGAACTGATGGCCGCAGCTCGCCGAGAAGGTGAAGCGATGGCGAAACGTGACCAGACCATCAAGATGGCCGAAGCCAACAAGGCCTTCAGCCACTTCGCCTGGTAACTCGAAACCAGCCCAAACACCCGAAAGCCAGACCGCAAGGTCTGGCTTTCGGCGTTTGTGGAGGTCGGACTACGGGAAACCCCGAAAATTCCGTCGCTCCAAGCCAGTCTCTTGACTTTCGGGTTGAATCACACGTACAGTTCACTGAATTTAACTTGACACGTGGTGATTTATGAAAACTTCCACTCTCAAATTGGTCGTTTGGCTACGGATTTCTGGCAAATCTTGGGATGACATTGCCGAGAAAACCCAGATGACCAAGGATGACCTGCAACTCTTGCCGATGAAGTACCCCAAAAAGTGGGTGCAATACCTCGATCTCTACACGCCGATTCTCACCCGCGAGGCACAAATCGAAAGCCTGACCGTCATGCGGCGACAACTTCGAGACATTGACGATAAAATCAAATTCCAGGCGGCCAAGGAACTGCTGCGACACAGCGTCGAGACGCGAAAGATCGCTCTCCTCGAAGAGGCAGCCAAGGCTGAAGCGGCGCCCGAGATGGACCCTGGGTTGGTCAAGTGGTACGAAAACACGACCAACATTTACACGGAAGCAGAGTGTGAAGAGATGCTGAATCGCTGGGATCAATACGCCCGGGAAGACGCCGAACGGTATGCTCGCCCGGGTTTCGATCTCGGCACTGGCGAATGGGATCGATCGGCGGAATCGGGTGAATCGGGTCTCGGGTCTGGGGGATCGGGTCTCGGGTCTGGGGGCGAATCGGGTCTGGGTGAATCGGGTCTCGGGTCTGGGGGTTCGGGTGTCGATTCGTAGCGGGCGATCGCGAAACCAGTGCTTGCTTTCGGCGTTCGGAAGCAGCTTGAAATCCAACCTCACCCCCTCTCCGAAGCGGAGAGGGGTGCAAGAAATTGCGGAAAACGTCATGTTTCAGACGGTTTTCTCCCCCTTCTCTGCTTCGGAGAAGGGGGTTGGGGGATGAGGTCGCTTGATCTCCGATACCCGACACCCGAAAGAGGAGGCGAGTATGGGGGATTTTGAAGTTCACCTGACGGCAGCCGGGGATGCGGAGCGGTTCGCGGAGTGGTGTGTAGCGCGGGGGCTGAAGTGCGTCCGCATTGTGCTCGCGCGTGGTGACCATCCGGATCAGCCGATGGCCACCTGGCGACGTGGTGAGACGACGTTCGAGGCGGTGCTCGCTGAGGCTGAGGCATTTGCAGACGAAGCCCGGCAAGCATGGTTCGTGATCGACCGGGTGAAGATCGAAGCCAGCCCGTGGAACGCGGATGTACCAGTCGAGGACTTGGACAGTCTGTTGCATCCTCCCAGCCACTACTTCGAGCAGCACATCAAACTTCGCCGCGAACGAGATGCCGACACGGCGAAACTTCTCGCGGTCTGTGAGCACCACCACGGCCATCTGTCTCGGAATGCGTTTCGCCAAGATGGGGAGTTTGAAGAGCGATTCGTCACGATCCGGCACTACGGCGTCGGTCGCGTGACGGCCGAGGCTCGGCTGACTGACTTGCTGGCGGCGCTCGAAGTGATTGATGAAACTGTCCTCGAAAGCGAAACCGAATACTGCCTCTACGATAGCCGCATCCAACTCGACGACGGCTGGCTCTCCGCCTCTCCACCACGCGAAAGGAAGTCCAACATGGCTGATCCACACGTCACGCATCGAGTGATGATGGAGTTTTTGAGATGCGTGAGTGGGATCGTAGATGTGCGGGAATCCTTTTTTCCGGCGTTGCGAGGCAGCCTGTTATTGCAGCACTGGTATCCCGAGAAAGCCAGGCCCGCGGGTGACATCGACTTCGAAGTCTTTGCTGCTCCCAATTCTGCTGAGCGAATCGTGAGCTTAACGAAAATGCTCTGTTGCGAAGGACTCCGGAATTCGACGATTCACTTTGAAGACCCTTTTGGCAGTCACAATAACCACCCCGAATCGCTCTGGAGTTATGGCACTCCAGGAGAACGCTTTTATGCCAATTGGCGGACGCCAGCCGGTGAGACAGGTCGGTTGCAAATCGATATCGCCCACCATGCCGCATACACCGCTGAGGAAGCAGAGCTGAAAACGGAGACTTTCACAGACCGTACTGGAAACACGTTTACTCTCCCGGCGTACTCCCGTGAGACCATGCTCGCAGCGAAGGTGTCTTGGTTGATGCGAGGGTTTCGCCGGAATACGAGCGAGAGTTTCAACTGGGTCGGGGAACCGAAGGATCTTTACGATGCGTACTTGTTAGCCCACGACAAGACCTTGAATGCGAAGAGATTTCAAGCGGTGCTTGCCGTCATGGGTCGGACGGACGAACTGTATTTCCCGTGGCTCGATTATCTCTTTGAAATCCGCCGGCGAGCGATTCCGGATCGCTTCTTCAAGAACTGGGAAGCGTTCCGCGAAAAGTACCCCGGCTTGGAGTTGTTGAAATCACTTCGCCCGACAGAGATGTGGGAACAACTGGCCAATCAACTCGAGCCACTCTTGGGCAGTTTCTATTCCCGAGAGGAGATGCCGCTCCTCAATGGGCTACACCTCAACACGGATAAAGAACTGCGGCTCGGGGTCTATGCGGATTGGCTCGAAGACCATGGCGACGACCGAGCGGAGTTGGTCCGCCAGATCGCCAGTGCCGTCTACGACCGAGATGCGTCCCTCAAGGGCTTCAAGAAGAAATTCCTGAAGGCCCCACTACCCTGGCTTCTGCAACTCTTCGGCACCCACGTCGGCATGGAACGCTTTCAGGAAGCGTTCCTCAGAGAGGCTTAAACCGCTTGCCGTCGCCGACGAGCGGCCACGACCCCACAGACCAGAGCACCCAGGCCCAAAATCGTCGTTGGCTCGGGGACTGGGGTGAAGGTGAGGATGGTGTTGTTGGCGTTGTAGGTGATGCTCCACTCGCTGGCTTGGAAGCCAGCGGACGTGAAGTCGGATGCACTGAACGCCCCGGAGGTTGCCGCACTCGGTGCGCTGGCGATGGTGTACGTCCGGGTGTTGCCAACACCGACTGCACCGCGGATCTCATCGACGGTCGAGGTGCCGGGGAGGATGCCGAGCTTGAGGGTCGATGCAGCCCCGTAAGTGACGTTGCCTGTCGAGTTGATCAAGCTGATGTCGTTGGCCCCGGTACCGAAAAGGTTAACCAGGTATTCGCCATCGATCTGCACTGTCGAGCCAGTGGCCAAGGCGGGAGCTGCAGCCGAAATCCCCGCGGAGATACTCCCACCGCTTGCCACCACGATCGCTCCCGCGACGCGACCACTGCCACCCAGGCCACCCGTCGCCTGCACGGTGACTGGCCCAGTGCCGGTGCCCGAGTTGGTCCCGGTCTGGCCGTTGACTTCGATCTTACCGTTACTGATGATCGTGCTGCCGTTGCCGTCGTAGGTGTTGTTCCCAGTGAGGATCAGCGTGCCAGGGCCAGTTTTCGTGAGGACACCATCCGTCCCTGAGATCACACCCGAGTACGTTTTCAGCGCCGTGGCTTCGACCACTTCGATGATGCTTTGATTAATAGCTGTGCCGTTGAGAAACATCGGACGGTTCATGGTCGGCGTCGTGGTCCCCGTGAGTCGAAGCGTGACCCCAACTGTGCTTCCATCACCGAGGGTAGTGGCTCCAGTGTTCGTGAGATCTGCGTTCGTTGCAAAAATTCCTTGTTGAATATTGAAGGTGCCTGTGGTGTTAATGTTGATGCCATCACTGGTCACAACACCCGCTGTGGTCTTGTTGATCACCCCAGCTCCGCCGATGCCCTGGTTCGTTGGCAAAGTGGTGGAAGTCAGTGTGCCCGAAGTCCAGGAGTTGGCGGTAATGCCAGCAAAAGTGCTAGCTCCGGCGGCTTCGTAGGTCCCCCCAGCGAGGTTGAAACCACCATAGTTTTCACCAATAATCAGGCGATAAGTGCCACCAGTGTTAATGGTCAAGTAGGTGGTATCGGGGAAGTCGGGGTTACCACCGGTGGCAGCTCCAAATTGGAAAGTCGTGTTGTTGTTGATAACAATCGAAGCCGCACCCAAATCGCCGCCGCTGCCTCCGCGGTCGTCGAGAATCACCGTCCCAGCGTTGATGACGAGTGTCCCGGTGAAGGGGTTGCTGTTAGCGAGTAGTGTAGCGGTTCCAGGGCCTGTTTTGGTGATGGTCCCTGTACCGGTGATCGCTCCGCCGAAGTCAATCGTTCCTGCACCATCGAGTGCGAAAGTCGTGTTAGCCGTTCCGGTGATGGTGATGCTGCCCGGAAGCGTGTATGAGTCCGTACGGTTGAAGGCGAGTGTCGCGCCAGCAGTGATGGCTAAAGGCCCAGCCAACGCCCCCGTTGTGCTGCCGTTACCGATTTGTAGGACGCCCGCTTGCAGTGAGGTGCCGCCCGTGAAAGTGTTGTTGTTATTCAACACCAAGATGCTGGTGCCGAGCTTGGTCAAACTCGTTGAGCCAGCAATCGCACCGGGGCCATTGAAGGTGTAGTTCCCCGAGCTGTTATTGACTGTCACCGCTGAAGGGAAGACATCGGCGGGAATGCTGATGTTACGAGATCCCGTTGCAGCATCCGTGAAGTTGGCGTTGTCGGTGGTGATGAAGTTGGTGCTCGTCCCAGCAGTCGAGAGACGGAAGTTGAAGGTACCGCCGACGCCAGCTGATGTCCCGTTGTCCCAAACGCCATCAATTTGGCCATCCCAGCGGACGGTGTCAGCCCCAGTGATGTTGACATCAATACTGGTGTTGGCGCTGTTGTAAACGAGCGCCCCAGCCGTGCGGCCTGGGAGAGCCAAGTTGAAGCCGGAGGTGATCGGTGTCCCGAGGTAATCGAGGAGCGTGTAGGTGCCGTTGGCGAAGGCTTGCTGGTTGGTCAGGATCAGGTTTTGGGTGCCACCGTTCAGAGCCAAGCCGTCCGTCGTTGAGATGGCGAATAACGGGACTGTAGGCAATGTGTTCGAGTTGAGGTCGATGCGGACGTTGCCACCCCCAGCGGCAGGGAGTGAGAGCGAGCTGGTCGTGAAGCTTGTTGACCCCACGCCAGAGTTCACAGCCACGGTGGCATTCGCGGCCACGGTAACAGCCGTACTGCTCGCGGTGGTGTCCGGCGTGAAGCGCAAGACGCCAGCATTGATCTGCGTCGGGCCAGAGTAAGAGGCGAGGGCCGCGAGATTGAGGTTACCTGCAGAGACGGTGATCCCGCCCGTCCCACTCACGGCTGCGGTCAGGTTCAGCGTGCCAGGGCCAGACTTGGTCAGGTTGTTCTCAACCAAGGAGCCGCCAGAGATCGTGACTACACCAGCCACATCTTCAATCTCGACAGTCCCTGGGCCATCCGCGAGGACGTTCAACGGCCGACTTGAGGAGAGCGGAGCAGCACCACGGAAGCGGTAGATCGGTGTCCCAGCTGCCGAGCCGAGGTTGACAGGGTTCGCATTCGTGAACCCGAGGTTCGTGCTGAGGATGCCGTCTTGAATATTGATAGCACCACCGCTTAAGTTAGCCCCTGTCACCGTTACGGTTCCCGGAGTCGTCTTGTTGATTGCAGTCGTCCCACCAATACCGTTTGGTCCGTTCAAAGTTCCCGAACGAAACTCAGAAGCTGAGCCGCCGAGGATATTCATCCCACCAAGAGCAAGATTCGCGGTCCCACCAAAAAGGTTCAAACCACCATAGTCCTCACCTTCCTCCCAACGCACCACACCGCCTGTATTCGCCGTAACGAAGGTGGTGTTTGGTAGGTTAGGGTTACCCGCTGTGTTGTTGCCAAAGATATAGGTGCCGTTGTTAACGACGATAGAAACTGGGTTGAAGTTGTGCGTCCCAGTTGTGTTTTGAGTTCGGAAAGTACCAGAGTTGATAATCAGCGTGCCTGTGAAGCCAGCATTGTTGGCGTCCTGACGGAACTCGCCGGCTGCTCCGCTGTATGTGATCGTCCCAGCGCCTGCGAACAAGCCCGTGAAGCGGACGTTCGCACTGCCGAGGTTCACAATCTGCGGGGCTGTGCCGCCAAGAGTGAAGGCGGAAGCCCCGGTCAGGATGAGATCGCCTGTCCCAGTGTTGTTGAACGTCAGACGATTAACTGTGATCGCTCCAACGTCGTTGGTAGCGGTGTAGCTAGCGCCGGTGTTGTTGAAGATCAGCCGGGCGTCGGTGTTGAAGGTGGGGACGGCACCGCCGACCCAGTTGGCGGGCGTGTTGAATGTCCCGGTGGTGGTGTTCCAGGTGAAGTCCGTCTGGGCAAACACCGGAAAACCTAGCAGCGTAGCTGCTAGTAACAGTAAATTGCGTAGCATAGGGCGACCTTAAGGGCGTGAAGGCGGTTTGAAATTTACCTTAACTCTCACCTCTGAGCGTTTGGGGAAGCTTCGAAGTAGATCGCGCGAAGCCTAAAAATGATGGACCAGAGAATCCTGCCCTGGCTATTCAGTTGGCTTCCATTGCTGGCTATACTGTGGAAGTCTCGAAATCAATCTGACCAAGCAAACATGGGGGCATCCACTGATGGGCAAAGTGGCGGAACGACGCACTACGGACACAGGCGACATGGGCACGGGGTGGAGCATCTCCGATGCACACGACACCTACGGCATTCGAAACTGGGGCAAAGGCTACTTCGGTATCAACGAACAAGGCCATGTCGTCGTTCACCCGACCAAAGATCCGGCCACTTCCATCGATCTCAAATCCCTCATCGAACAACTGCAAAATCGCGGCATCCAACTGCCGATCTTGCTGCGCTTCACGGATATCCTTGAGCACCGCATCGGCGAAATTGCGGACGCCTTCAAGAAGTCGATCGACGAATACGGTTACCAGGGGAAGTACTCCTGCGTTTACCCCATTAAGGTGAACCAGCAACGGCACGTCGTTGAGGAAGTCCTCAAATTCGGTCGGCCGCACGGCTTCGGTCTCGAAGCTGGCAGCAAGCCTGAGTTGCTCGCCGTTCTCGCCGTCACGAACAGCGAAGACCCGACGCCGATCATCTGCAACGGCTTCAAGGACGACGAGTTCATCAAGATGGTGGTCTTGGCTCGTAAGCTCGGCAAGAACATCATACCGGTGGTCGAGAAATTCTCGGAGTTGGAACTGATCGTCAAGTACGCCGAGGAACTTGGCGTCCGCCAGCCGATCGGCATTCGCGTCAAGCTCGCGAGCCGCGGTGCCGGGCGGTGGCGCAGCTCAGCAGGGTATCGCTCGAAGTTCGGCCTGACGCTCACGGAAGTCATCGAAGCCTTGGAGTTCTTGAAGTCCAAGGGCATGGCCGATTGCCTGCAGATGACGCACTTCCACATGGGCAGCCAGGTATCCAACATCCGCAAGGTCAAGGATGCCCTCATCGAAGCGGCGCGCATCTACGTGGAATTGTCCCGTATGGGCGCCGGGTTGAAGATCATCGACGTCGGCGGTGGCCTCGGCATCGATTACGATGGCTCACAAACCGACTTCGAAAGCAGCACCAACTACACGCTGCAAGAGTACGCCAACGACGTCGTCTTCCGCATCAAGAGCGTCTGCGATGAAGCCGGGATCGCGCACCCGACCATCATCTCCGAGAGTGGCCGGGCTGTCGTGGCGTATCACTCCGTGCTCGTCTTTGATGTGCTGGGCACCTCGAACTTTGATCGCTGCGATGCCCCAGCCAGTGTGGCCGAAGAGACTGCCCAGCCGATCAAAGACCTGTTTGCCGTCCACCGCGACCTCAACAAGAAGAACTACAGCGAAGGCTACCACGACGCCACGCAGGCGATGGAAGAAGCCCTCAACCTCTTCAACCTCGGTTACCTGCCGATCGAGGACCGTGCCACCGCTGAGCGGCTCTTCTGGGCCATCGGCCGCAAGTTGCAACGCATCGTCTCCGAGTTGGATTTCGTGCCGGAAGAGTTCGAGAACCTGAACTCGCTGATGTCCGACACGTACTTCTGCAACTTCAGCGTCTTCCAATCGATGCCCGACTCGTGGGCCATCAAACAACTCTTCCCAGTGATGCCGATTCACCGGCTCAACGAAGAGCCAACACGCCGGGCCGTACTCGGGGACATCACCTGCGACTCGGACGGCAAGATCGACAAGTTCATTGACCTCCGCGACGTGCAAGAAACCCTGGAACTGCACCCCGTCACCCACGGGACGCCGTACTACCTCGGCACCTTCTTGCTCGGCGCCTATCAGGAAATCCTGGGAGACCTCCATAACCTCTTCGGCGACACGAACGCTGTCCACGTTCACGTCGAACCGGACGGCACCGCGAACGTCGACACGGTCATCAAAGGCGACACGGTCAACGAAGTCCTGCACTACGTCCAGTATAGTGGCGAAATCCTGCTGAACCGGATGCGCAAAGACGTCGAACGGGCCGTGCGCAACAACAACCTCACCATCGCCGAGAGCCGCGAATTCCTCGGCTTCTACGAAAACGGCCTCTCCGGGTACACGTACCTCGAAGAAGCGTAGGAAGCCATTGGTCTGTTGAAAATCTGCTGTAGCTGGCCTCTGTGAGGCCGGGGCGACTTGCGATGAAAGTTGACATCAACTTTCATCGCAAGTCGCACCGGCCAGCTACAGCAGATTTACCCCATAAAACATGATGTTTTTACCCTTCTCCCCTTGCGGGAGAAGGTGTCCGATCCAGGCTCGATAGAGCAGGATTGGACGGATGAGAGGTGACACGCCTCATCCAGAAAAGGTACTTTCCCACAGCCAGCGCTGACCCCTCAACCGTCTTTGGAAACCCCGTTTCGGGGTTTCCAAATCCACCTTCTCCCGCAAGGGGAGAAGGCTTAAAACCGCCAGGAATCTCAGTCTTTTTGCCCCTCACAGAGGCCAGCTACATAAACCCCGTCTTCCATGAGGGAAACTCAACCAAGAACAGTATCGCTGAGTGAGGAGTGTCTAAAACATGATGTTTTTACCCTTCTCCCTTTGCGGGCTTTGGCATGGTCACTTCTCCGATTTCCAAAGGCAACCTCATCCCCCAACCCCTTCTCCGAAACTGAGAAGGGGGCGAAAAACCCTTGAAAACAAGATGTTTTCGCACTTTCTGGCTCCCCTCTCCGAAGCGGCGAAGGGGGAGAAAAACCGCTGAAACAAGACGTTTTCAGCGGTTTTCTCCGCTTCTCAAAGAGCCTCGATTGTCATCGTGATCGGACAGCGTGATCTGATCCTGCCATTGGGTTTCCGAGGGCGGTGTAGAGGCGATATTGCGCGCGGTTGAACTCGATGACAGCGGTGAGGTAGCTCTGCTGGGTTTGGTTGAGGACTTGAATCGCTTGCATTGGCCTCAGCGGATCGGGGAGTTCCTTCTGAATGCGGTATAACTCCGACGCTTCTCGGACCGCTCGTTCGGCAAGCTCCAGGCTATCGTGTTTCGCCGCAGCCATCTGAGCCGCTTCGACAATCTCCATCGACGCCTTCGCTTGGGCTTCCACCAGTTGGAAGTTCGCCTGAGACAATATGGCTTTGCGTTCTGCGGCCTCACTACGGTTACCGAAGCCTAGGTTTTTGACTTCCCAATAGAACTGCACACCAAGCGCGTTTCGGGCTTCGAACCTGGCAAGGTCGTCGTTCAGCCCGCCGCCGAACAGGCCGGTTTGGTTGGCCACTGTGATCTTCGGGAAGATTGGGCCTCGCTCTTGTCGGCGGACCTTGGCCCAGGCGGCGGCGATGGCTTCCCGGTTCGAGGCGAGGTCCGGACGATTCGCCAACGCGGTGGCGAGCAAGTCGTCGATGGTAGACGCCGGGTCAATGAGTGTCACGGGCACGATCGCCCCATCCGCGGGTACGAGTTTGACGTTGGGCGGCAACAACAACAAGCGGGCAAGTCGGGCGCTCGCGGCTCCCGCTCGGCTTGTCAGTTCGAGGCGATCGGTTCTTCGCTGGAGCACTTCGATCTGAGCACGATGGACATCCCCAGTGGTTCGGTCGACTTTCACATCCCTGGCCGCGCTGAGCATCTCTTCCGTCTTCTGCAGAACGTCGGCGTTGATGTCGAGTTGGGAATGCACCTGAAGCAAGTCCAGGTAAGCCATGACGGCATCGAGTTCGGCACCGAGTCGGGTCGATTGTTCGCGGAGTTGCTCGGAGGAAGTGAGTCGTCGTTCGATAAGCGGGCGATAAATCGCCTCGGCTAAATCCAGGCTCAGAGCCGGACCAGCACTCGGGAAGAGATTCGCCCGCGACACGCCGAAGACGTTCCCTGCTTGGTTTTGTGTCTGCCCGTCGAAGCGGTTGTATGTGACACCTACTGATAAGTTCGGGAGCCACTGGGTCTCAGCATTGGCGAGCTTCGCCTGGGCTTCCTGAACTTTCGCATGAGCGATGCCGATGGCGGGGCTATTCTCATCGACCAGTCGAATGACCGTGGGCAGGTCAATTGGAAGTGTTTCCATCTTGGCATACGCCGGACGCACCCGGCCCGTGGTTTCCGTCGGTGTGAGTGGCTCCGTGTTGGCGGTTACGGGGAGGATGTCGTGGGTCTGAGGTTTGGACGAGAGCAGAACGGAGGGTGGTGTGGGTGAGCGGCTTGAAGTCGGCGGCGTGGAGGCACAACCCGCAGCAAGAAGCACCGACGCTGCCCCGAGCAGTAGATGCTGCTTCGTGACAGGGTTCATACGGGGCCTCTTACCGTGCTCATCACCAGCACAACCGGTGCATTCTTGATTATCGACCGAAGCAGACCTCCTCGTTGATCGCATTTCGGGAGATTTCCTGATCACCACACACGAAGACAAGCACTTGTCGAGTGGCGTGTTTCGCGTCTAATAACGAGACATCACTCAGTGAGCCGTGGCCATGATTGCCGTCGAGAATTTGACGAAATACTACGGGGAATATCCAGCGGTCCGTGACATCTCCTTCGAGGTGCCGCGTGGTCGGGTCGTCGGCTTTCTCGGGCCGAACGGCGCGGGCAAATCGACGACGATGCGCATCCTCGCAGGCTATCTCAGCCCCACAAGCGGGCGGGCCAGCATCGCTGGGCATGACGTCTTCTCTAGCCCGATTGCCGCTCGGCGCAACATCGGCTATATGCCGGAAAGTTGCCCACTTTACCCCGAGTTGCGGGTGGAGGAGTACCTAAGGTTCCGCGCTGGGTTGAAGGGCCTCGGTTGGGGCAGTCGACGGAAGCGAATCGAGTATGTGCTCGAGAGATGCTGGCTCCAAGACGTCCGTCGGCAACTCATCGGCACCCTTTCAAAAGGCTACCGCCAACGGGTCGGCCTTGCCGATGCTCTCCTCGCCGATCCACCCGTGCTCATCCTCGACGAGCCGACCGCGGGCCTCGACCCGACCCAAATCCGCGAGACACGCAAGCTGATCCGCGAACTGGGCACTCAGCACACGATGCTGCTTTCCACGCACATCCTGAGTGAAGTGGAGATGACCTGCGACACGGTCATCGTCATCTACCAAGGTCAAGTCGCCGAGCAAGGCTCCCTGGCCGACGTCCGGATCAAATACAAAAACCGTAACCTCGAAGACATCTTCGTCGAACTCACGGGCCGAGTTTAGCAAACCTGGCTTCGCGGCAATCTCAGCCTTCAGTGACCACTTTTGCCAAATCAGCTTGGTTCGTGCTAGCTTCCAAAGCAGCAGACTGCAAGCTGGTGCAGAGTCGACATCGCGTATACTAGCAATTCAGGAGGTTACGTGATGTCCAAGTTCATTTACGGCCTGGCGGCGATGGCGTTTGCGGGGCTTTGTTATTGCTTACTGGCGTTGAACGCGAACTCTGCGCCGACGGCACCCGGGGGGATGGTCTGGATTCCAGCGGGCGAGTTCCAGATGGGGAGCGTCGATGGGCCACGCACGGAGCAGCCGGTGCATCGGGTGTTTGTCGATGGCTTCTTTCTCGATGAACACGAAGTGACGAATGAGCAATTCGATCAGTTCGTGACGGAGACCAAGTTCGTCACTGAGGCGGAGAAGAAGCCCGATTGGGAGGTCATGAAGAAGTCCCTGCCGCCGGATACGGCCAAGCCGCCGGCGGATCAACTTGTGCCAGGGTCGTTGGTCTTCAAACAGCCGAAGGAAGCCACGCCTGCGGAAAATGTCTCGAAGTGGTGGGCTTGGACGCCGGGCGCTTACTGGCGTCAGCCGGAGGGACCGGGGAGCGACTTGAAGGGGCGGGAAAAGCACCCTGTTGTGCACGTCGCCTTCGATGATGTGCAAGCCTATTGCAAGTGGGCCAAGAAGCGATTGCCGACCGAAGCGGAGTGGGAATACGCGGCTCGTGGTGGGCTAGCGGCCCAGCGGTTCACTTGGGGTAACACCAAGCCCACCGACCGCGATGGCCAGTTCGCCAACATCTGGCAAGGCACTTTCCCCCATGAGAACACCCTCGTCGATGGTCACCTTCGCACGGCCCCTGTGAAAAGCTACACCCCGAATGGTTACAAGCTCTACGACATGGCCGGGAACGTCTGGGAGTGGTGCTCCGATTGGTACCGAGCCGACGCCTACGAAACCCGAGTCGGCCTGACGAAGAACCCCACCGGCCCGAACGACTTCTGGGACCCCCGTGAACCCGAAACCCCCAAGCGCGTCATCCGCGGCGGTTCCTTCTTGTGCCACGTCACGTACTGCGAGAGCTATCGCCCTGCGGCCCGTCGAGGCGGCGCCACGGACACCGGGATGTCGCACACCGGCTTCCGCTGCGCGAAGTCCGTCGAGAAGTAGCAGGCCAGCAATATCTCTGAAGTGCAAAACATAATCTGTAGAAGACTCTAATGCACGATATTTACTCGATTCTTAGAAATTTAAAATACGGAATAACTGTACCAGAAGAGGATATCGGTTCAGCTTTAGGGATAGCACTGAATTCGACATTCACTAACGACATTGATACAGCAATATGCATCGCTTACGAATTCGATCGTTTGGATCTCGTACACGAATTTATCTGTAAAACACTCAAGGCTGAACCTTTTGATCCACATCATTTGGGTATAGCAGCAAGAAGCATAAATGCACAACTTTTGCGTTCATATCCTGATCTTTGGGCTCCGTTTATGATTCTTCTACTAAGCAAAGACAGCTTCATTAATCGGTGTGCGTTGTATTCTCTCAGCGAATTCATCAGTGACGTAGAAATCCCATTCACTGGCATCGAATTTTTGTTGCAAAACATATTTGATCGAGGCGACTATGACAGCCAAAAATACAGCCTGGAGTGCATCGAGAAACTCCGTGCGAAAGCATCTTCAAATTCTAAGTGATTGGGTGCTTTAACTGAGCCAATCCTCTTTACTTCTCTGTGTTCTCTGCGCACTCTGTGGTGAATACTCTTCCCTACTTCCCTACGCCAGGCGGTCGAGGTCGCGGAGTTTTCGGTCGGCGTCGAAGGTGGGTGGCGGGAGGTTCTCGGCCATGCGGATGGCGTCTTCATGGCTGATGCCGAGACGGGCGGTGCCGCTGCCACGGAAGATGGGGAGCTTCTTCTTCATCGCTAAGATTTCGCGGCGAGTGCGGCCTTTGGGAGAATCGGGCCAGCGGCCAATGCGTTCGTGGAAATCTAAGAACACATCGACGACCCCGGTGATGTACTTCCAGTAGCCGGGGTTATCGGTCTGCAAGGTGACCAAGCCGCCAGGCTTCAACGAGCGATGCACGAGAGCCAGAAACGCGGGTGTGATCAGCCGCTTGTGGACGGTCGCGGGGTCGTAGTAAGGCTGCGGATGGTAGATATGAATCTCATCGACACTGCCTGGCTCGACGTACTTTTCCAATAACTCATGGCCACCCAGAACAGCGAACTTCAGGTTCGGCAAGCCTCGCTGATTGCCCCGTTTGCGGGCGTAGCGGACCACCACCGGCAGGATGTCCGTCCCGAAGTGGTCGTGCGTTGGGCGGGCGATAGCGCTGCCGATGAGGTAACGGCCGTTGCCACAACCGAGGTCGAGGACCACCGGAGCCTCGCGGCCAAAAAGCGTCGGCCAGTGCAACCGGCCTTCGGCGGGCATCGCCTTGAGGGCCGTCTGAGTCCACTTCGAGGGATCCACGACGACGCCCGGAAAGGCCACGCCAAACTCACGCTCTACGGGTGTGCCACCGGCCATGTCTTAACCCTCTTCGCCGAGAGCGGCTTGCAACTCGGCGAGACTACAGGTCGCGGTACCCACTTTGCCCACGACGATCGCCGCCGCATGAGTCGCGAGCTGACAGGCCTGTTCGAGGTTGCCACCGACGGCCAGTGTCAGCGTCATCGTGCCCGCGACCGTGTCCCCGGCTCCGGTCACATCGTAGACCTCACGGGCAAGCGTGGGGATGTGAAAGGTCTTATTTCCAGGCTCAAACAGGCTCATGCCATGGGGGCCACGGGTGATGAGGATCGAGGTCTTCGGCCCGAGTTGCGCGAGCAAGTCGGCCCCGGCTCGGTCGACGTCGGCGGAGGTTTTCAAATCCCGGTTGAGCACTTTGCCCGCTTCGAGTTGGTTCGGCTTCACGACGGTCGCCCCGCGATACTTGGCGTAATCGACCCCCTTCGGGTCCACCACGGTGGGCACACCGGCGGCATTCGCACGACGGATCACCTCTTGCACAAAGCTCGGGGTGATGACGCCTTTCCCGTAATCGGAGATCACGCAAGCCCGCACCTCGGCGAGGCATTCTTGCACTTGGCCCAAGAGCGACATCTCGATGTCACTGGCCATCACATGACTTCTCTCTTGATCCATGCGGACGATTTGCTGAGTCCCCGCAACGATGCGCGTCTTGGTGGTCGTCGGGCGTGAGGCGTCAACCACCAACGACTCGACATCGACCCCGACACCTTCCAGCAACTGGCGAAGTTGCAACGCATGGTCATCGCCGCCGACTAACCCTGCCAAGCGTGGCTCGGCTCCGAGGGCCGCCAAGTTCGCGGCGGTGTTCGCGGCTCCCCCAGCAATCAGCGTCCGGCGATCGACTTCGACCACCGGCACCGGGGCTTCCGGAGAAATGCGGCTGACATGCCCGACGATGAACTCGTCGAGCATCACGTCCCCCACGACCAACACCCGACAACCCGCAAACCTCGCTAACAACTCCCGCATCAATCCACCTCACACATCCCCAATATCAGAACGTCATCTTATGCCGGAGAGTTACCGTGGCGCGCGGTGAGTGCGGAGAGCTTCGAGGCAGGCACGCATATCGGGGGGCAGTGGGGCCTCGACTTCCAGGTAGCGGCCCAGCTTAGGGTGCTTGAAGCGGAGCCGGAAGGCGTGCAGAGCTTGGCGATGGATCAGGATTTGGTCCTCGCTTTTCGGCAGATCGGGGACGACTTCGCTGAGCGAGAAGCGGTCTCTGCTGCCGTACATCTTGTCCGCGAGGACGGGGCACTTGGCGTAGAGCAGGTGAACGCGGATTTGGTGCGTCCGGCCGGTGCGGGGCTGCACCTTCACCAGGGTGTAGCCACGGAAGCGTTCGAGCACTTCGTAGTAGCTGCACGCTTCCTTGGCCTCCGGGTCGTCGCGGTTCGGCACGGGGATCATCTGCTCGCGGATGGTCGGGTGGTGCTTCATCGCCACCTCGATGTAGTCGCTATCGCGGTCGAGTTCGCCGACTGCAATGGCCACGTACTCCTTGTGGACTTTGCGGGTCTCGAATTGCATCGACACTTCGCGGTGGGTCACCTCGTCCTTGGCGATCAGGATGACACCACTGGTGTCGCGGTCCAAGCGGTGGACGATGCCGGGGCGTTGGGCACCGTTGGCGGTGCTCAGTTGGCCTTGGAAGTGGAAGGCGAGGGCGTTGGCGAGTGTGCCAGTCCAGTTGCCACGGGCGGGGTGCACGACCATGTTTGGCGGCTTGTTGATGAGCGCCAGACATTCATCTTCGTAGAGGATTTCGATGGGGATGTCTTCGGGCACGACGACATCGTGAATCGGCTCGGGCAACTGAATGTAGAGCTTGTCGTCGTTGCGGACTTTGTAACTCGCCTTGGAAGGCTTCGCATTCACCGTGACGTGGCCACCTTCGATGGCGCGTTGCAATTCCGATCGGCTAAAGTCGTGGAAGAAGATCTGGAGGTACTGATCGAGCCGCATCCCCTCGGCTTTGACTTTGACGATCATCTCAACGGGATCACGGGACCGAGCATACGCCGGCACCGGGGGATCAGGAATGTCTTCGTCGTCTTCGAGTATCATAAGCGTCCCCAGGGTTTCGCTACGCTCCACCCTGGGCTAGAAGCAGTCGCCACTACGTGGCTAAGAATTTCGGGCTTGGATCGTTGATTTCAGGGTTGAAGAACCACTTCTTTTCGGTCGTGGCTCTTCTTTGGCCACCGCTTACTTCTTCGAGGACGGCGTCACTGGTGTTGGCGTGATCGGGGTCACGGGGCTGGGTGTTGTTGGCGGAGTGCCGACGGGGCCAACCGCGGGCTTGATGGCCTCGGGGGTCGGCAGGTTCCGATTCGGTTCCAGGGTGATCGGGGCTTTGATGTCGCCGCTGCCGGGGGTGAAGGTCAAAGCCGGAGCAATGGCGGAGCGGTTGTAGATGTCCAGGGCCGCCTTGGTGATCTCTGCGTTGCGGGCGGTCAGGTCCGCGGCTTTCTTGGTCAGCTCTTCGCCAGCAGGGGTTTTTTCACCGATGATCTTCGCGGCCTTCGTGTAGAGTTCAACAGCCGTTTTCACTTGGCCACGATGGTCCGGGCTATTGGCGTCTTTGGGAATGCCGACGAGAGCCAACTCCGCATCCGCGGCCAGGGTATGGCATGTCACCTGGAGGGCTTTGTCGTTCTTGAACTCGCCAGCGAGTTTCAGGAACTCTTCGCGGGCCGTTTCGATGCTCGTCACAGCTTTGTTCTGGTCTTCTCGGCTGGAAGCATTCAGTTTGCCGATGCCTTTGGGGCCAAGTTGCTCGCGGGCAATCTCGAGGCGTGCCACACGACCAGGCATCGAGTCCTTGTAAACCTTAGCCGCTTCTTCCCAACTGACGGTGTCGGGGTTCGAGATTTCTCGCCATTGCGAGGAGTTCGCGGCCTTGTTCTGGGAGCTGAGGAACCAGAACAACGTGGCGAGTAACCCGACGGCCAAGCCGATGCCGAACCAGCGGTACGTTTTTGGAGAGAGGAAATCACCTGTCTTCACTTGACTGACAAGTTCTTGGGCACCCGTCGCCAGGGTATTCTGTTCGAGTTCTTTGCGTTCTTCCGCCTTCATGTGCGGAGGCTCCCTGGGGTGATTTCGCCGACGAGCGACCAACAGAAACGATTCTACCGGTTCAGTCGAGAATCATAGAAGTCCCAAGACCGACGGTCAACGTCAAGCCACGAATCAGCGCACTTTTGTACCGCAAATGGAATCTGAACCAGGCGCCACGGCAGACCACCATCAATAGCTCACTCAAACATCATCTGGCAGGTTGCGGAAGGCGTCGGGTTTGCCGAATTGGGTGGGGTCGAATTGACCGCGTTGCTCGGATTCGAGCATCCGGAGGCGAGTTTCTAGCTCGCGGATCTTGGTGGCTTGACTGTCGAGCTTGGCTTCGATGTCGTCCTTGGCTTTCGCTCGTGGCACTTGCGGATAGTTCAATTGGCGCTGTAAAGCGGCGAATAGGAACAACGGATCGCGGCCTCGGCTCGCTTTGGCGATCTTGCCTTCCCGGTCGCCATAGATGGGAGGCTGCGGGGGGTCGTAAGCGGGGTTCTTCCGGCGTTCGTCTTGCACGTAGAACTCGGAGCGCAGATAGACCAAGTCGCAGAAGTCAATGACCCCGCCACTCCGGCGAACGAACTCGATGTAACGCTTCCAGTCAGCGTCGTAGAACGGGTCTTTGCTGATGGCTTCGAGCGAGTCCGAGTAACCCAGGCGATTGCGGGCCGTGGTCTCGAATTGATAAACGAATAGCCCAGCTTTCGTGGGTTTGTCTGCTTTGTACGCCGCTTCGCGCTCGAGGATGAGAAGTGCCACCGGCATCGACAACTTACTTTTGTCGTCCTCGGCTTGGCTGATGATAAACGTCTGGAAGGCCGTGAAGTAGTGCGGCAACAGGCCGAAGCCGGACGAAATTCGCCCGGAGTGTTTCATCTCCGTGGCGAGGAGTTGGATGGCGAATGGTAGCCGGGTTGTCGTCAGCACTTCTTCATGCAACGAGTTCAGCAGGTCCTGAGCGGACATGTTCTCCGCCAGGCGTTCGCGGAAGTTGCGGAAGAAGTACGCCTGCTCGACGCACTCGTCATGCTCAGGTTTCATCGGGACTTTGGTTTCAAATACTTGGCAAAGAAGTCATCACGTTTCTTGCGTTGAGCCTCAGAGTTCACTTGCTTCATGAACTCGGTGCCGCCGTGGTTCGCTTTGTTGAACGTCACCAGCTCGCACTCAATGCCCGTCTTCTTGGCCGCGGCTGCGAACAATTCGCTTTGGCTGAGCGGCACCAGGCTGTCTTCGTCGCCGTGGAAGATGAGCACGGGGGCATCGTCTTTCGTCAGGTGAGTGATCGGGTTCGCGGCCTTGGCGAGATCGGCTTTCTCGCCGGTCGTGCCGCCGATGAGTTTCGTAATCGGGTTATTCTTGGCAAAGCTCGGCGAGAGTTTCACGAGGTCCGTGGGGCCAAACCAATCGCAGACCGCTTGTACTTGGGTCGAAGTCTTGGACTCCTCGCCTTCCAGATCTTTAACACCATGGCTCGTGCCCAAAAGCAGGCTCAAGTGCCCACCGGCAGAAGCACCCCATACGGCGAAATGATCCGGGTCGAGGTTATGCTTCTTGGCGTTGTCACGGAGGTAGCGAATCGCGGCTTTGCAATCTTCGATCTGAGCCGGGAACACGGCATGTTGGCTGAGGCGATAGTTGATGCCCACGACGGCATAGCCTTGCGTCAGCAGTGCGATCGCAGGGTTGCCAGACTTGTCCCCGGCTTCCCAGCCGCCGCCATGAATCCAGATGACGACCGGCAGCGGTGTCTCGGATTTCGGCACGAAGAGATCGAGCTTCTGTCTCTCATGTTTGCCGTAAGCGAGGTCTTTATTGACGCTCGTACCGTCGGGGAGCTTCGGACCCTTCGAGGTCTGAGCGAAGGCCACCGAGGTTGTTGTCAGGACGAGAACCGCTAACCATCGCCACATCCGATTGCTCCTGTTTATAAAGCCAAAAGCCACCTCACCCCCGCCCCCTCTCCCAAACGGAGAGGGGAGACTTCTCACTGAACACGACTGTTCTTGGTTGAGTCTTCCGCAAGGAAAACAGGGTTTTCTGTAGCTGGCCTCTGTGAGGCCGGTGCGACCGGATGAGAAAGTTGATGTCATCTTTCCCGGGAAGCGAAACCGGCCTCACAGAGGCCAGCTACAGAAGATTTTTCAGAAGATCACATGTCGCGTTCAGTGAGGACTCTCAAAAAGAGGCAGAATTTCACAGCCTCTTACACCCCTCTGCGTTTCGGAGAGGGGGGTGAGGTTGTATTTCAAATCAGCTCGCTGAGGCTGCGGGGCTAGGTCGACCGATGACATCCCCACAGACTTGATAGCGAAAGTTCCCCAGGATGAGTTCATCGCCGGGCAATAGCCTGCCTTCATTGACCCGCTCGCCGTTGATCTTCACGCCGTTCGTGCTGCCCAAATCGCGGACAATCAGGTAATCCGAGACCTGAGCGATGCAGCAGTGCCGGCGGGAGATCTTTTTGGAATTGAGCTGAACATCACATTCGTGATGGCGACCAAAGAGCAGGATCGGCTTATCGAGTAAGATGCTCGGGCCATCTGTCAGCGAGAGCAAGTGCGCAGGCATAACCCACACCCCCCAGGAGATGCCATTATCATACGCCGAACCTTCCCAGAGTAAGCCGAGGAATCCATTTTTTGGTGAGCGGCGTGGCGTGAGCACGCCGTGGACGCAGTCACAGAAAATGTGCTGCCAATTCTCCCCAAAATCCCAC
>JBOFPH010000060.1:0-24745 GCA_051659845.1 Fimbriiglobus sp.
CTGGTATGGCTGCCGGACATCGATTTTTCACTCTTTTCATCCGAGCAGCCACCAGGTAACTGTGGCGGCGGCAAGGGTTTACGAAGAGTTGGGCAACAGCACAATACCCTTGTCCGCCGCCACAGTTACTCATCCGTCCGATCCAGCTCTGTCGAGCCTGGATCGGACACCTTCTCCCGCAAGGGGAGAAGGGGAGAAAAAAGGCTTCGAAGTGAGGCGGAAATGGGTAAACCAACTGCTGCAGCTTAACGGCGTCTGAGCCGATCGACCAAGACGTAAAAGACCGGCGTGAGCAGGATGCCAAACAGCGTCACGCCGATCATCCCACTGAAGACCGCAGTTCCCAAGGCCACACGCATTTCACTTCCCGCCCCCGTCGCGATCACGAGTGGCACGACACCCAAGACAAACGCGGCTGAGGTCATCAGGATCGGTCGCAAGCGAAGCTGACAGGCTTCGAGCACGGCGGCACGTCGCTCGGTGCCTTGATCGCGGAGCCGCTTGGCATACTCGACAATCAAGATGGCGTTCTTGCAGGCCAAGCCGATGAGCACCACGAAGCCCACTTGCGTGAAGATGTTGACGTCCTGCTTCGCCAGGTAAACCCCAATCAGCGACGACGACACACACATCGGCACCACCAGGATCACCGCGAGTGGCGTGAGCCAGCTTTCGTACAGGAACGCTAAGACCAAGAAGACCACAGCGACTGCCACCGCGAAGACGGCCATGCCGCTATCACGCGAACGCTCTTCGATGAAGGCCAGTTCGGTCCACTCGGTCTTCATGTTCTGTGGCAGTTCCCGATCCGCGATTTGCTTCATCATCGCCAGCCCGGCACCGCTACTCGTTCCAGGGCGGATGTTACCGTTGATCGCCGCTGCTGGGTACATGTTGTACCGCGTCAGCACCAATGGCCCGGTGACCTCCTCGACCTTGGCCACGGCACTCAGAGGTACAAGCTTGCCGAGCTTGTTCTTGACCTTGAGTGCTCGCACGGCACGCAAGTCGTCTCGGAAACTATGATCCGCCTGGACGTTGACTTGCCAGGTTCGCCCGAAACGGTTGAAGTCGTTGACGTATCTGGCCCCCAAAGTCGACTGCATGACGCCGTAGACATCGCGGACGTCAATCCCCTCTGCGGAGCAGGCTTCGGGATCGACTTTGACACTCAGTTGTGGGGAGTTGGTCCGGAAGACACTGAAAAGCCCTGTGAGGCCCGGTTGTTTGTTGCCTTGAGCGACGAGGTTCTCAGTCATGCCTTGCAAAGTTTCGTAACTCTCGACGCCGCGATCCTCGACCATGAGCCGGAAGCCACCCGCTCGGCCCAACCCTGGCACCGCGGGTGCGCCAAAGACATTGACCTGGGCTTCAGGCACCTCAACTGCGATGCGGTTGCGGATGATGGCCGAGATGCTCTCGGAGTGGCGTTTTGGGTCGGTGCGGGCTTCAAAGGGATCGAGGATGATGAACATCGACCCGAAGTTCGACCCATACGCACTAAGCACAAACGAGTTCCCCGCGACGGCATTCACGTGGGCAACACCAGGGATCGATTTGATGAAGGTAGTGATCTCTTGCATGCTCGCGCGGGTTCGCTCGGCAGAGGTCGAGTCCGGGAGTTGCACGCTCGCGATTAAGAAGCCTTTGTCTTGCTGGGGAATGAAGCCTGAGGGCAGTTGCAGGTAGCCCCAGTAGGTGCCGACGATCGCCCCGATGTAGAGCAGGAAGACCATAAGCGGCACACGGATCATTCGCTTGACGATGCCTAGGTAACACCGGCTGGGCCAGGCCAGGATGCGTTCGAAGCGGTTCGGTTCGGTGGTGCGCGGACGTGGGGCACGCAAGAGCAGGGCAGCCAATGCGGGGCTGAGGGTCAGCGAGTTCAAGGTGGAGATCAAGGTGGAGATGGCAATCGTCAGGGCGAATTGCCGGAAGAATTGGCCCACGATGCCTGGAAAAAACGCACAGGGCACGAAGACAGCCACGAGCACCGCGCCGACGGCGATGATCGGCCCCGAGACATCTTCCATGGCGCGGAGTGTCGCTTCGCGCGGAGGTAGCCCACGCTCCAGTTGATGCTGCACCGCCTCGACGACGACGATAGCATCATCGACGACGATCCCCACAGACAGCACCAAACCAAAGAGCGTGAGGTTATTCAGCCCGAAGCCGACAAACCACATCGCGGCAAAGGTACCGACGATTGCTGTAGGCACGGCCATCAGAGGAATCAAGGTGGCTCGCCAACTCCGCAGGAAGACCAAGACCACGATGGCGACCAAGATGATCGAATCTCGCAGGGCTTTGAACACCTCGCGGATCGATTCACGCATGAAGGGCGTCGTGTCGTATCCGACTTCGTAGATGATGCCGGGCGGGAAGTCTTTGGCCAGAATCGCCATCTTGGTCTTGATCTCCTCAGCCGCTTTCAAGGCGTTGGCATCGGAGAGCAGGAAGATCGCCAGGCCGACGGTGGCTTTGTTGTCGAAGCGGTTCTCAACGTCCTGAGCACGAGCATTCAACTCGACCCGAGCGATGTCTTGAATGCGGATCAGCCCATGATCCGTGGCTTTGACGACGATGCGCCCGAACTCGCTTTCATCGCGCAACCGGCCGGTGATGGTCATGGGGATCTGTGTGGACTCCTCAGCACCGATCCGCCCGAGTGCGACTTGCAAATTCTGTTCACGAATGGCTTTCACCACATCCAGAGAAGTCAGATCTCGGGCGGCCAAGCGAATGGGATCGAGGTAGACCCGCATGCTGTAATCACGTTGGCCGAAGATGGTCACATCGCTGATGCCCTCGATGCGAGACAGGGTTTCTTTGATGTGGGCGAGGGCATAGTTGCTGAGGTAAAGTTGGTCGTAGCGATCGTCGGGGCTATTGATGCTGATCGTCAGCAAGATCTCCGGTGAGCGCTTCCGTGTGGCGACGCCCGTGGCCCGCACCACATCTGGCAACTCCGGCACGGCAAGGTTCACGCGGTTCTGGACCATCACCTGGGCGACGTCGAGGTTCGTCCCCGGTTCGAAGGCGATCGTGAGCGTATAGGAGCCGTCGCTTGTGGATTGGGAGTTCATGTAGAGCATCCGCTCGACGCCATTCACTCGCTGCTCGATGGGAGCAGCAATCGTCTCGGAGACGATCCGAGCGTTGCTGCCGGGGTAGGCACAATCGACTTGGATCGTCGGCGGTGTGACTGGGGGGAACTGTGAAATCGGCAAAGTGAAAGCTGCGAGTGCCCCCGCGAGCGTGATGACGATCGAGATCACGCTGGCAAAGATGGGCCGATCCAAGAAGTAACGCGGCAACATCGTTTAGCCTCTAGTTAGAAGAACTCTGGCCGCTTCGATGCACGCCTTTTCGGGGGTCTTCTGCCTTCTCCCCTTGTGGGAGAAGGTGCCTGATCCAGGCTCGATAGAGCCGGATCGGGCGGATGAGGGGTAGCCCGCTGCACCGAGAAAAGGGTCTTTTTCCACTTCGAGCGCTGACCCCTCAACCGTCTTTGGGAAACCCCTTGGCGGGGTTTCCCGAATCCACCTTCTCCCGCAAGGGGAGAAGGGATCCATGGGTCATCGTGTGACTTGTGATTTTCAAATTTCATACTTACGAGCCGCTCTTCGAGGCGGATTGGCTGGGCGGCGTGCTGGCAGGTTTGGTGGCAGCGCTGGGCTTCGGGTTGGTCTTCACCCCCGGTCGCACACGCTGGCCACCACTGATGATGATGCGATCCGTCAGCAGCACTTCGGATTCCAGCAACACGCGGCCCGGGCCGAACTGTTTGCCAAGCTTGCGGACCCGTCGCTCGACGACTTCGTCTTTGTCGTTTAACGCATACACGTACTTCAAGCCTTGGTTGGTGCCGAGGGCGACTTCGGGGACAGTGAGCAAACTTTGCGAATCGCTGATCGGCAATTTCACCCGCACGAACAAGCCAGGAGCGAGAATCCCTTTGCTATTGTCGATCGTCGCTCGCAGTCGCAGAGTTCCCGTCCCCGCGTCGACGCGATTATCGATGAAGTTGAGTTTGCCGGTGATCGAGTAGCGTTCCTCGTCCGGGAGACCGATCTCGACGGTGGTTTGTCCTTCGGTGTCGAACTTCAGCTTCTTCTCCGAGATCGCTCGGCGTAGTGCCAAGAGCGTGCGGTCGTCGACATCAAAGTACACATAGAGTGGATCGGTGCGGATCAGCAGTGACAGGGCGGTGTCATCCATCCGGACCAAGTTGCCAGGGTCGGTGAAGCGGCGGCTCATGCGGCCGGAGATGGGTGCCAAGATTTTCGTGTAAGTGAGGTTTTCCGAAGCCGATTTCTCTTGCGCTTTCGCCACCGAGAGTGCAGCTTGAGCGGTGAGGTTGTCGCCTTCGATTCGCTCAAATTCATCTTCGCTAATGGCCCCCGAAGAGCGGAGCTTCTTGAGCCGTTCGAACTCCTTGCTGATGCGTGCGAGCCGCGTTTCTTCCAAAATCACGTTGGCTTTGGCGCGTTCCAACTCGGCTCGAATTAAGCGGTCATCGATGCTGAAGAGGAGTTTCCCCGCCTCGACTATTTCGCCATCCTTGAAATGGACCTCTTTCAAATACCCCGTCACCCGCGAACGTAACTCGACGGATTCCACGGCTTCGGTGCGACCTGTGAATTCTTCGAAGTCGATGTGGTCTTCCATCTTGGGCTGATCGACCACCACGACCGGGTCGGTCGACGGCACGGGTGTCGGCGTCGGTCGTTGACAACCAACAAGGCCGAGGAAACAAAACAGAAGAACGAGTAAACGCATGGGGAAGATTCTGAACCGGTGGGTTTTCAGCAAGACGACGAGCATATTATAGGATGTCACGACCTACTCTCGGAGCGGGAAAAGGATGAAGCCTTTGGACTTATTCGCCGAGTGCCAAGGCACCGCTGGGCCGGTGATTGTTTTGCTCCATGCTTTCCCGCTCGATGGCTCGATGTGGTCCCAACAAGTCGCGGCTTTGCTTCCGGGGCACCGTGTCATCGTCATTGATGCGCCGGGCTTCGGGCGAAGCCCCGTGGTGGATAACTGGTCGATCGAGAGCTTTGCCGACGCGATCGCGGGCAAACTGGATTCACTTCAAATCCAAGAGCCGGTCATCCTTGGCGGGCTATCGATGGGAGGCTACGTCGCTCTCGCGTTTGCCCGACGGCACCCCGAAAGACTCCGTGCCTTGATCCTTGCGGACACTCGTTGCGAACCTGATAGCCCTGAAGCCCGTGCGGGTCGCGCCAAGTCGATGGACATCGTCCGCACCGGTGGAACGGCCGCACTGGTCGAAGTGATGTTGCCCAACGCTTTGGGAGTGACCACACAGGCGAGCCGTCCCGATGTGGTGGCAAGATTCCGAGAGATTGGCACTTCACAAAAGACAGAAGCGACCTTGGCAGCACTCGCGGCCTTGCGCGATCGCCCCGATGCGGAGCCGGGCTTGCTGAACATCAAGGTACCCACGTTGGTCATCGTCGGCGACGAGGACAAGATCACACCCTGGAGCGCAGCAGATAAGCTCTACGACAAGATACCCCCAGCAAAGTTAATCGTGATCCCCGAAGCGGGGCACCTGGCCAACCTCGAACAACCGTCACTCTTCAACGACGTCATCCACAACTTCCTGACCTCTCTCCACAAGCGAGCGTACTCATGACTCAAGCGACATTTGGTGGAGGCTGTTTTTGGTGCCTCGAAGCTGTGTTCGAACTGATCGCTGGTGTCGAAACCGTCGTCTCTGGTTACGCGGGCGGCACGGAGCCGAACCCGAGCTACGAAGCCGTCTGCGCCAAGCAGACGGGTCATGCCGAAGTGTTGCAAGTCACTTTCAACCCAGAAGTCGTCTCGTACCGCGAGTTGCTCGTGGCCTTCTTTTTGAACCATGACCCGACGACCTTGAACCGACAGGGCAACGACGTCGGACCGCAGTATCGCTCCATCATCCTGACGCATTCTGAGGAACAGTCCGAGCAAGCCGCGTCAGCGATTTCTGAACTCAACAGTGCCGGACTTTTCAGCCAACTGATTGTCACAGAAGTCAAGCCGCTCACAATCTTCTACCCTGCCGAGGCTTACCATCAGGGTTACTACCGCCGCAATCCGCTTCAGGGATATTGCCAGGCGGTGATCAGCCCGAAAGTCGCCAAGTTTCGGAAACAATTTTCTGCGAAATTGAAGCTGAATACATGAAAACTTCATCTTCACATTTGACAACGAAATGAGTGGCGATTATCTTCTATATGCCCGCCTGCAGAACCTCTCCAATGGTTGCTGACATGAATACTCATCCAGACTGCCGAGGCCCTTCACGTCGTCAGGCTCTGAAGTTTGGGGCCGTTTCACTTGCCACCGCAGGCTTGGCTGGCGTGAAACCCTTCCAGCTTCGAGCCGAAACTGGGCCTGGTAAGGATTCGAACTCCCCGGCAGTGATCTTCATCTGGCTTCCAGGCGGTCCACCCCACCAAGACACTTTCGACATGAAGCCCGACGCTCCGAGCGAGTATCGCGGAGAGTTCAAGCCCATCGCGACGAATGTCAGTGGTATTCAGATCTGCGAACATATGCCAAAAATGGCCAAGATCGCTGATCAATACAGTATCATCCGCTCGGTATCGCACACATTCGCGGATCATGGTGGTGGCCACAAGAAGTTCCTCACGGGCCGCGACCCCATCGAACCGACGGGTTTCGTCAATGATTACCCGATGGTCGGCTCGATGGCGGCGAAGCTCCTCGAAAAGCCCGGCCTTGGGATGCCGAATTACATCTGTGGCGTCGATGGCGGTCGGCAAGGCATCGACACCTTCAGCTTCGGCAGTGCGTATCTCGGGCCAAGTTCGCACCCCTTCATGGCCATCGGCGACCCGAGTGAAGCGACCTTTGGCGTCAAGAACCTGACGCCGATCCCTGGTACTGAAAAGCACCTCGCCGATCGACTGGGACTTCTGAACCGTGTCGATGATCGCATCGTCTCGGATCTTCATGGCACCGCTGACGGGATCACCGCGACCCGCAAACGTGCCCTGGACATGATCTCCAGCGACAAAGCCAGGATTGCGTTTGAATTGGCCAAGGAATCGACTTCGACCCGAGAAATGTACGGAATGCATCGCTACGGCCAGCGTTGTTTGCTGGCACGTCGGCTCGTCGAGGCAGGTGCACAATGGGTGACGATGGTGCTGGAGAACTCCACTCCGCCCGGCAAGCCAATGATTGAGGACGGCACCTACAACTGGGACTCCCACGCCGTCAATTGCAACATCTTTACCGATACGAAATACAAGCTCGGCTTCTTCGACCAGGCCATCTCGGCGCTGATCACGGACCTCTACCAACGTGGTCTCGACAAAAAAGTGTTGTTGGTCGTGACGGGTGAGTTCGGGCGAACGCCAAAGATCGAGTACGCCAAGAACCGACCTGGCCGTGATCACTGGCCACAGGCCCAGTCGATTGTCGTCAGCGGTGGTGGCAAGCGAATGGGCCAGACGATCGGGAGCACCACGAGCAAAGCCGAGACTCCCAAAGATCGCCCTTTGACACCGAACGATCTCTGGGCCACGGTCTTCCAGCACTTGCAGATCGATTACCGGGCGGCGAGTTTCTTGGATGCCACCGGTCGGCCGATGCCAATGCTCACCGATGGCAACCCGATCTCGGAACTGGGTTAAAGCTTCGGCCGCGAAGCGATCGCATCGCGGATCACTTTGAGGATCGTCTCCCGCTCGGTGCCCACGAGCGGCAGACGGGGAGAACGAGTCAGTTCGGTTCCGTAACCGCATTCGGCACAAGCCAGTTTGATGTATTGCACGAGTTTCATATGCGTATCCAGATGCAAGAGCGGTGTGTACCACCGATAAATCGCCCGAGCCTCTTCCCACTTGCCCGCTTGGGCCAAGTCCCAGATGCGCTTGTTTTCCGCGGGGAACGCATTGACCAGCCCGCTCACCCAGCCGACGGCGCCGAGCATCATACACTCCAAGAAGAGATCGTCGACCCCCGCGAAAATCACATACCGATCACCGGTCAAGTTGATGATGTCGGTGATGCGGCGTGGGTTGTCCGAGGACTCCTTGATGCAAGCGAACTTCGGCTCGTCCGCCATTTCGACAAACATCTCGGGCGTGATGTCGACCTTGTAAGCCGGGGGGTTGTTGTAAACCATGATCGGCAGGTCGGTGGCCTTCGCCACGGTGCGGAAGTGCTGAATCGTCTCGCGCGGGTCAGTCTTGTAGACCATCGGCGGCAGCACCATCAAGCCATTAGCCCCGAGCTTCGCCGAGGCTTCGGCCCAGCGGCAGGCCCATGGGGTCGTGTACTCAGCCACACCCGTGAGCACAGGCACTCGCCCGCGGATGTGTTCGACCGTCGCTTTCAACAGCGACTTCTTCTCATCGAGATCCAGGGTCGTGTTCTCACCGACACTGCCCATCATCACCAAGCCATGAATCCCTGCTGTGAGCATCATGTCAATGTGCTTCAGCGTGCTCGGAATGTCCACGGACTCGTCCGAGTGGAACTGGGTGCAGACAGCGGGGAATACGCCTTGCCAAGAAACTTTCGACATAGACACATTTCACAATCTTGTAAGAGGAAGAGAATTCGGTCTGGCGCGAAACCAGAGCCTGACGTTTCTCCGAATTGGGATGATATCTAAAAAACAGCCGGAATTCATGGCGGATTTGAGGGATTTTTATCCCCAGGCGAAACAGGTGATCTAGAGTAATTCTGCGTACCGTTAGAGTGGTGTCATGGTCAGCAACGTTCAGGAATATTTGTTGAAGTATACCGAAGAGTCTCTTCCAGGGACGCGCGCTCGTCAACACCTCCAGGACTGGTACAACGCTTACTGTTATGCGAACGAACCTTTCCTCGCGATGCTGATCCGCACAAAAGTCCTGGTGCCTACTGCCGAACGTACACTTCAACTCGCCCAAAAGGGATTCATTAAGCAACTCGATCCAAGCCTCTTGTTCACCCCGAAAACCTGGAAATTGTTGTCGAAGTTGTCTGGAAATGGGCTTCTGGAAATAGAAGCGGCACAAGTCGAAACTCACAGTGTCGCAAAGTCCGAGACGGATCACAACACACGAGATGACGTTGTTGGTCCAGCCAACAAACCAGAATCCTCCAAGCCGCTCCCGAAGCCAATGCCGCGAACGGAAGCACTCACACACATTCCGGCCATTCATCCCCCACGTTTCAACTCAGACATCCCCAGTTTGCCGAACAATGCTGGTGACACGATTTACTCCGAACGGGAGGTGAATCACCCAAAAGTCGGGGATGTCTTGGGCAAGTGCCTGATCACTGGGGTGCTCGGGAAGGGTGGGCATGGTGTCGTTTACACCGCCCTGCATCAGACGCTGAACATCCCCGTGGCCGTGAAGCTGTTGTTCGCGGACGGCATGATAGCAGACGATTTCATTCGTAAACAGCTTACCCACGAAGCCCGCACGCTGGCGAAACTCAACCACCCGAATGTCACGCGAGTGCTGGACTTCGACGATGGAGCTGTCCCTTACGTTGTCTTGGAATTTGTCGAAGGCCCATCCCTCGCTGAGTTGATCGCCCAGACGGGTGGTCTGCGTCCGAATCGAGCGATCGAATTGCTCAAGCACTGCATCCTCGGATTGCAAGCCGCTGCCGAGCATGGCATCGTCCACCGTGACATCAAGCCTGGTAACATCCTCTTGACCAAGACAGGGATCGCCAAAATCGCGGACCTCGGATTAGCACTCTCGAAGAGCGACTCGGTGACAAGCGTCAAGAAGAGCAGCAACCCAATCGGCACCTGTGCGTACATGGCTCCCGAGCAAGCCGTCACGGCACATGAAGTGGACTTCCGGGCCGATATATACTCCTTGGGGGCCACGTTCTATCACGTCATGACTGGCCGCTTGCCATTCACGGCTCGTAGTCCACGGGAGTTCCTCATCAAGCACGCTCATGAGCCAGTCGTGCCGCCACACATGATCGAAGATAGTGGCGTTGACGTGGGTACTTCCGAAGTGCTCGTGCGGATGATGGCCAAGAATCCTCATGATCGCTATGAGACCTATGCCGAGTTGCTCGAAGCCATCGAGAAACTCAAAGTCGGCACCCCTCGACCTGCAACGCAGTCAGCGGAGGGAGATACTCCTCAGAAACGCAGCGGTCTATGGGGTCGGCTGTTCACACAGCAGCGCGAGAAAGACTCGGACTGATCAAATCGGCAGCCTCTCCGCTTGTAAGCCGACCAGTAGCGGCTGGTATAACTCCTTGCCTGACGTGGGTTCCGGACATTGAACCTGAGCGGGCATTGAGTGGACGAGTCATGATGATTTTGCGAAAGGCTGGCGAACGAGGGGTTACAGACTTTGGTTGGCTGGATAGCAAGCACACGTTTAGCTTCGGCGGGTATCACGACCCAGACCATCATCAGTATCGCACACTGCGGGTGATCAATGATGACCGGGTCGCACCAGGTGGTGGGTTTGATACCCACGGCCATCGGGACATGGAGATCTTTACGTATGTCCTGAGCGGTGCTCTGGAACACAAGGATAGCCTGGGGACGGGGTCGACGATTCGAGCCGGGGAATGGCAAGCAATGTCTGCAGGGACGGGGGTCCTGCACTCCGAGTTCAACCCCTCAGCGACGGAACCCGTTCACCTCTTGCAAATGTGGATCTTCCCCAAGGCACGCGGCCTGAAGCCGATGTATCAGCAGAAAAGCTTCGAAGCCTCACCAGGAACTTGGACTTTGGCTCTTAGCCCGGATGGCGAAGCGGGGTCAATGGTGATTCACCAAGATGCCAAGGTCTGGAACGCGAAGTTGAACGCTGGCCAACAACTCCGCTACGAGGCCACAGCGGGGCGAGGCGTTTGGCTGCATGTGGCCACGGGTGCTGTGATCGTCAATGGTCAGGTGTTGCAAGCGGGTGATGCAGCCCAAGTCGAAGGCGAGGCCCTCGAACTTCTTGGCGAAGCGACCGGGGAAGTCATTCTCTTCGACTTGGCCTAGCGAACCCCTGACCGAACCCCGCGTTTCACCATAACCTATCTAGGTGATTCATTCCCTGGATGGGCTATCATCGTGCGAACACTGATTACGGGCGGCGCGGGTTTTGTCGGGTCTCACTTATGCGAGCGGTTTCTGGAAGAGGGGCATGAGGTTGTCTGCGTTGATAACTTCATCACCGGTCGGCCGGTCAACATTCAGCATCTGCGGAAGAACCCCAAGTTCACGATGATCGTCCATGACGTCTCGAAGCCCTTGCACGTGCCAGACCTCGTGGACAACGTCTTGCACTTCGCTAGCCCTGCTAGCCCGATTGACTACGTCAAATCCAGCATTCAGACGCTCAAAGTCGGCTCACTCGGCACTCACGTGGCCCTCGGCATCGCCCGCGCTCATGGCGCACGCTTTCTGCTGGCCAGCACCTCCGAAGTTTATGGTGATCCGACCGTCCACCCGCAAACCGAAAGCTATTGGGGCAACGTCAACCCCGTCGGCGAGCGCAGCATGTACGATGAAGCCAAGCGCTTCGCCGAGGCGATGACGATGGCCTACCACCGCGAACACGGTGTCAACACGCACATCGTCCGCATCTTCAACACCTACGGCCCACGGATGCGTCTCGACGACGGACGGGTGCTGCCAAACTTCGTCGGCCAGGCCCTGCGAGGCGAACCGCTCACCGTCTATGGCGAAGGCCAACAGACCCGCAGCTTCTGCTTTGTCGATGACCTCGTCGATGGCATCTATCGGTTGCTGTTGAGCGAATACCACTACCCCGTGAATGTCGGCAACCCCGCCGAGATTACCATCCGCGAGTTCGCGGAGGAGATCCTGAAGCACACCGGCAGCAAGTCGTCGATTTCCTTTAAGCCACTGCCACCAGACGATCCGAAGCAACGCAAGCCAGACATCACCTTGGCTCAGAAGCTTCTCGGCTGGGAGCCGAAAATTGGCCGCGAAGAAGGGCTGAAGCGGACGCTCGAATACTTCCGCACCAAGGTGTAAAGAATTGAAGAGCGACGACCGCAATCGCGGTTGTCGCTCTTCGCTACATCTGAGACAGGATGAACAAGAATTTCAGGATGCGGAAAGACCCAAAACCCGGTTGATTTGCATCCTGCAAATCCTGGCCATCCTGTCTTTGATCATTTTTGGCTTGGTTAAAAATCTTCGCTGATTGGGAAGCAGCCGCTCGCCTCAAATCACTCCACTTCAAAAATGCCTTCGACTTCCACAGCGATGTTGCCAGGTAGCACATTGGTTCCGATCGCACTCCTGACCCCGACGCCAGTATCCTCGCCGAAGACTTCGCGCATCAGCTCGGAATAGCCATTCATCACCTTCGGTTGGTCAGTGAAGGTATCAGCACTCGCCACCCAGCCGAGGGTTTTGACGACGCGCTTGACCTTGTTCAGGCTGCCCAAGTGGGATTTCAACGTGGCGAGGACCGCGAGTGCAACTTGCTGGGCCGCGGCTTTGCCTTGGTCGAGGTTGAGGTCTTTACCAACGATCCCCGTATGCATCGAGCCATCAGGGTTCAGCGGGCCATGGCCCGAGACATAGATAAACGAGCCAACCTGGATGCAGGGTTTGTAGACAGCTAAGGGTTTTGGTGCCGTCGGGAGTGTGAGGTGGAGTTCCTGGATGCGGACATCGGGAGGGCTGGCCATGTTGTTTCTCCTGTGGTGGAATCTGGGTGTAATGTAGTCAGAGTGCTGGCTTATGGCTTACTCGGTTTGACCGCTTTCTCGTCAGGCTTGGTGTCGTCGTCTTTCGGCTTCGGTTTCAACTCACTCAAGGTGTAGGCTCGGCGTTGCTCGTCTTCGATCAGATTCGCAATCATCTCGGCATCTTCGAGCTTGGTTTCTTTGATGTATCTTGCACACTCAGCAGCCAGTTCGTCGTGCCGAGGGTCACCACGGAAGTCTTTCAAGAAGCGTTTTACGGCTGCCGCATCGCCCGAGTAAGCCGCAGATCGCATGATCCCGGTGAGCATATTGACACGGGTGTTCATGTCGGGGATTTGCCGCAACCCCTCGTATTGATCCATCCAGACCTTCTCAGGCCTTGGCGAGAAACAACCCACGACTGCCAGCAAAGCCAACGAAGCAACGACAGCACGCATCACCCACCCCCCCCGAGTCCCCAGAGGTGAATAGCTAGAAGTCGCAGTTTTTGCAAGACTCACTTGGACGAGTGATGGGCCACGAAGCGGGCGTAGTCTTCCGGGGTGTCGATGCCAGGGTGGGCGGTGGGGATACTCGCGATGCGGATGGTACCACCCGTCGCGAGGATGCGAAGCTGTTCGAGCTTCTCAGTCAGTTCCAGTGGGTGGGCCGGGGTCCGCGAGATTCTGAGCAAGGCTTCACGGCGGTAAGCGTAGACGCCGAGGTGAAGGTGAAAGAGTGGTGGGGACGTATGGAAGTCTGGGGTGCCATCGCGGACCATGGGGATCGGGCTGCGGCTGAAGTACAGCGCTCGACCGTCAGCATCAGCCACGACTTTGACACAGTTCGGGTTCAGGTAGACATCCTCACTGCGAATCGGTGTCATCAACGTGGCCGCATCGGCGTTCGGGTCGTTGCGTAGTAGCTCGACGAGCGTGTCGAGGTGATTGGGGTCAAACTGTGGTTCATCGCCTTGCAGGTTGACGATGATGTCCGCATCCAGGGTCTCCGCGACTTCGGCGATACGGTCTGTCCCGGAGACATGATCGATGCGAGTCATCATTGCTTCGCCGCTGAAGCTCTGCACGGCTTCGAGAATGCGGACATCATCTGTAGCCACGATCACACGATCCGCACATCGGGCTTGTCGCGCGACTTCATAGACGTGTTGAATCAGAAACTTGCCCGTCTCACGCAGCAACGGCTTAGCCGGTAATCGGGTCGAAGCATAGCGAGCTGGGAGAATGATGGCTGTTGACATGCTCAGCCACCCGTGATGGTCGTCAGGAGGCTGCGGAGTTTTTTGTGAACTTCCGAGCGTCCTTCGGAGAGGGTTTGGACTTCCGCGAAACTCAGGCCCAGGTCAGGGAAGGGGAGTTTGTCGCAGGCGTCGTCAAAGCTTCCCGTCAGTGAATACGTTTCGCCATCAGATTCGATGTCGATCCCGAGTGTCCGTAGCGATTGCACATCACGATAGAACACGCGGGTGTTGTTCATCTTGAGCTTTTTGATGAGCCAAGCCCGTTCCCGAGCGTGCCCATCCAGGTGGCTCAACAGTTTGTAAAGTCGGGTTAAGCGGTCGGGTGTCAGCGTGTTGGCTTTCGCCCGGGACTTCGTGGCCATGCCAATCTCACGTTTCCAATCAAGCAATCCGAACTTGGGGAATGCGAGGCAATTCTGCCTCGCTGCGATCTCAGTTCCCACAAGCATGATGAGGCATGATACTAGATAGCTCGACGACAAAATTCAAGAAGCGATCCTCAGGGTTCGTTTCACTTCCCCCTCGGCTAGACTCAAACGCCGCTGCGCGGCTGATGGTTACTTCTTCCATTGGAAGACGGTGAGGCCATCAAGATCGCGGACAATGACTTGATCTCCCGCCACAGCGAGGTGAGCCCAACTGTTCGATTCGGAGACTTTGAACTCCCCCAACTGATCGAACTCTTTTGGAGTCGCTTTGATCAGAAGCAACTTGCCACGGCTGTCGAGTGCGAGAATCTTGTCCCCTTGAGCCACAAGGCTCCAGTATTCGCTGAACTTCTTCTCGGTGCGCCAGGCTTCTTTGCCGCTTTTAAGATCGATGCAGATGAATCGCTGATCTTTGCCAAGCACATAGGCATGGTCCGCGATGATGACGGGGCTGGTCATGTGCCCTTCGTACTTCAGGCTCCAAGAGGCACTGCTTTCGAGTTTCTCAGCTCCCGAGAGTTTCAAGAGTTGTGACGTGCCACCGTAGGTGCTAGTGAAGACGCTGTCTTTCCCAAAGGTCACGGGGGTGAGGATATTCATACCACGGAAGGAGGGAATCTCTTTGGCCCAAATCACTTCACCGTCGGTCAACCGGACTCCCGCGAGGCGAGTCCGGGTCTGCACCACGATTTGGTCTTGGCCTGCGACCGTGGCACGGATCGGCGAGGAGAAGGCGCTGCCATTCATGCCGCCATCGTCCTTAAGAACCTTCCAGACGATCTTGCCGGTTTCGAGATTCAATTTCACGAACGCGGCCCCGGCTTGCATGTAGATGCCCGTGTCGTCGACCAACGGCGAGCAGACGCAACCAAACGTAGGCGCCGGGGCACCCAGTTCTTTCATGAAGTCAAGAGTCCAGATCTTGTCACCGGTCTTGGCATCCAGGCAGACCAAGTAGTCTTTGATCCCACCGACGTAAAGCCGGCCTTTGAAGTAGGTCGGAGTCGAGCGAATCCAACTGCCGTTCTTAGCCGCGAAGAACGGAACGCTCATGGCACCTTCCCATGAGGATTGCCACAGGCGTGCTTTTGTGGTGCGGTCGTAAGCGGAGACGACTTCGGTTTTCTTGTCCACCGTCTCTGTGGTGTAAATCACATTGCCGACGACAATGGGACCCGAGTAGCTTGGCCCCATCTCTTCGATGCGCCAGACTTTTGTGAGTGATGTTTCGTCGAGTTTGTCAGGCCATTTGCTCGCATTGACTGCGAACCCATCCCGATTCGGCCCGCGCCACTGGGGCCATTCGCCGACTGGAGCCGTACTTGTCGTCTCCTGGGCACTCGAAAACCCAGAGAAAAGAATAGTCAAACAGAGAGTCAATACGGAAGCCTTCACATGTCACCTTTTTGATTCGAATTTTGAGTCGCAAACGCACAAAACGCCCATATTCAGGGTAAGTGGATCGAAATAGAAAATATCCACTGTTCACGAAATTCTTGGGATAGATTTCCCCGAATGAACCGTCTGAGGTTAGCCCCTCTTTAGTTGGAGTGTGATCATGTTAAACCGCCGTGGGTTTACGCTTATTGAGCTTCTGGTGGTTATCGCCATCATCGCCATTTTGATTGGTCTATTGCTCCCAGCTGTGCAGAAAGTTCGGGAAGCCGCAGCAAGAACAAAGTGCCAGAACAACATCAAGCAACTGGCACTTGGCGTTCACAACTACGAAGCGGGTCGGCAGGTTTACCCACCGACCATGCTGGCTCCCGTTGGCTCAGTCTTCACGACGAACAACGGTTCCTGGGGCGTTCACGCTCGAATCTTGGCCGAAATCGAACAGGCCAATTCACTCGTGCGAGTGAACCTCGAATCGGCTTGGGATCAACCGCCAAACTCGACGACCGGCGTCCCCACGACTCGTATTCCGACGTTCCTTTGCCCCAGCGAAGTCAATGATGTGGTCCGCACCAAGTCGGGGGCACCTTTCGTCTATCCCCACAACTACGGCTTCAATGCGGGGACTTGGCAGGTCTGGAACCCCGCGACCGGGCAAGGCGGCGATGGGGCTTTCCACCCCAATGCTCGTCTCAGCCCAACGGGCATTAGCGATGGCCTCAGCAACACCCTCATGATTTCGGAAGTGAAAGCCTTCACGCCATACAGCCGTAATATGACTGCCGCTCCACCACTCACCGCCCCCACGGACCCGGCTCTTGCACTCAGCTTCGTCCAAGCCCAAGTCAATGCCGCGCCAGACAAGAAGATGGGCGCAGCAACCAATGACAATACAGGTCACACCGAATGGCCCGATGGCCGGGTTCACCACACGGGCTTCACCACGACTCTCACCCCGAACACCCGAGTTGCTGTCACTTTCGCTGGCCAGGAACTCGATGCCGATGTGAACTCTCGCCAAGAAGGCAGCAGCATTACGGTCCCCACATGTGCGGCGATCACATCCCGAAGCTACCACACAGGTGGCATCGTCAACGTTGGCATGATGGATGGCTCTGTTCGTGCGGTCAGCAAGAACATCGCGCTCGCTGTCTGGCGTGGCCTCGGCACTCGGGCGGGTGGCGAAGTCCTCTCGGATTGGTAAGCCTTTGACCTCCAGACAACCAACGATCAGGACCAAGCCATCACAGTGGCTTGGTCCTGATCGTTTGCATCCGGCTGAAATCTCTAAACAGAGAGTACAAGAAGTGTTCCACGAAGTTGTCGGAGAAGCAGATGTCCCAAGATGGTCTGACACCCACACGGCGTCAAGCTCTTCGTGAGAAGGGCGAGACGCTCTACGGCAAGTATTGCGGGACGGGTGGCCGGGGGATTTGTGCGGAGAGCTTCTGCGTTTACCACATCAGTCGAGGTGAGGGAGTTGTGGCCGAGGATTTGATCCAGTACCTCGAGGCTGTCGTTGAGAAGCTCTCTGTAGATGACCCACAGGATCGTTTGGAGTCGACCCGTGGGCTGATTCATCGGATTCAGCACCACCTGGCGCAAAGTCCTGACTGCTTACCAACTGCGGGACCACAACTCAGAGATTACGTGAGCGAATGAAAAAAAGCCCTGCCAGAACTGGCAGGGCTATCTGTTGGTTGAATCGCTTACTTCTTCACTTCGTACTCGGCATCGATGACGTCGTCTCCACCCTTCTTCTCGTTGCCGCTTGGGCTGGAGCCGTCGGTTCCGGGCTTCGAGCTGAGGTGCTGGGTCATCGCTTGGCTCACGGTATCGAGTTCGCCCATCGCGGACTTGATCGCGGCAAGGTCGCTGCCATCCTTAGCAGACTTCAACTTGTCGATCGCTTTCGTGACCGAGGCTTTGTCGGCTTCGCCGATCTTGTCGGCATTCTCTTTGAGCATCTTCTCGATGGAGAAGATCTTGTTTTCGGCTTCAACCTTGGCATCCGCAAACTCACGCTTCTTCTTGTCTTCGTCGGCGTGAATTTCGGCATCTCGCTTCATCTTCTCGATTTCGTCCTTGTTCAGCCCGCTGCCTTGCTCGATGCGGCGAGAGACTTCCTTGTTCGTGCCGAGGTCTTTCGCCGTGACGTTCAAGATGCCGTTGGCGTCGAGGTCAAAGGTCACTTCGACTTGAGGCACGCCACGCGGGGCAGGGGGGATACCATCCAAGTGGAACTGGCCAATTTTCTTGTTGTCGTTGGCCATCGGCCGCTCGCCTTGGAAGACCTGCACTTCCACAGACGGTTGCGAATCCGCAGCGGTGGTGAAGACTTGGCTCGCTCGCTTCGGGATGGTCGTGTTCTTGGGGATGAGTACGGTCAACACCCCACCGAGGGTCTCGATACCGAGCGAGAGTGGCGTGACGTCCAGTAGCAACAGTTCGGACTTCGAGCCGAGGAGCAACTGGGCACCCTGAATCGCGGCACCCACGGCCACGACTTCGTCGGGGTTGACGCCACGGTGGCCTTCTTTGCCGAAGATCTCTTTGACGAGTTGCTGAACTCGCGGCATCCGCGTCATCCCACCGACCATGACGACTTCATCGATTTGCGAAGTCTTAAGGCCAGCATCCTGCAGCGCGGTGAGCACTGGCTTCTTGCACTTCTCGATGAGGTGATCGACCATCCGCTCGAACTGAGTCCGGCTGATCGAGAGCATCAGGTGCTTTGGCA
Organism: Fimbriiglobus sp.; assembly: GCA_051659845.1. Lineage (GTDB taxonomy): Bacteria > Planctomycetota > Planctomycetia > Gemmatales > Gemmataceae > Fimbriiglobus. The sequence continues at coordinate 18,500 of JBOFPH010000060.1, forward strand.
CGCCGTCGATGGCCGTGATGAACGGCAGGTTGACGTCCGAAGACGCCTGTTGCGAGAGGTCTTTCTTGGCACGTTCGGCGGCTTCCTTGAGACGCTGCATCGCCATCGGGTCTTTGCGGAGGTCGACGTTGTTTTCCTTGCGGAACTCTTCGGCGATGAAGTCGATGAGTACTTGGTCAAAGTCGTCGCCACCGAGGTGGGTGTCACCGTTGGTGGACTTCACTTGGAAGACGCCATCTTCGCCGACTTCGAGCACGGAGATGTCGAAGGTACCACCGCCAAGGTCAAACACCGCGATCTTCTGATCCTTCTTCTTGTCCATGGCGTAAGCCAAGGCTGCCGCGGTCGGCTCGTTGATGATCCGCATCCGTTGCTTGGACTTGTTACCGGTCTTGGGATCTTCGATCTCCCACTCGGTGTCGAAACCCGCGACGGAAGCGGCATCAATGGTCGCTTGGCGTTGGGCATCGTTGAAGTAAGCAGGCACGGTGATCACGGCCTTACGAACCGTATGGCCAAGGTAGGCTTCCGCGGCTTCTTTGAGCTTGCGGAGGATCATGGCCGAGATTTCTGGCGGCGTGTAGGGCTTGCCGTCGATGTCGACTTTGACCAGGTCGCTCGCGCCACCCGAGACCTTGTAGGGAACGAGCTTCTCTTCGGACTCGACTTCATTGTGCCGACGACCCATGAAGCGCTTGATCGAGTAGATCGTCTTCGTCGGGTTGGTGATGGCCTGCCGCTTGGCGGGGTCACCCACAAGGCGGTTACCATCTTTGGCGAAGGCCACGATGGAAGGGGTGATGCGATTGCCTTCTTGGTTGGCGATCACTTTGGGTTCGTTGCCTTCCATGACCGCGACGACAGAGTTGGTCGTGCCGAGGTCAATGCCGATGATTTTCTCTTCTGCCATGATGAGTGCTCCTTCTTGTTCCAAGTATTTTGGTGCCCAACACAGGGACGGAGTCCAGGGTTGAGGCCATTTTTTACGATGTGGCCGGTTGCCAGCGAAACTATAGCAACTGGGATGCCAATGATCGGGAATCTCGCTCGAGAGAGTGTAACCTTTGAATTTGAAGCAGTTTAAGCTGAGAGAAGTCAATTCCAAAGTGGCCAGGACTTGTGATCGCTGCCAAATCGGCAGAAAATCACGATGAGGATAACATATCGTTTGGCTGTTCTTCAGGATAAAGGCTTCCAGGCGGTCTGTCCCGCACTCTTTTCTGAATAATCTGCTGGGTTCCAGCCTCTTCCGTTGACGACGTAACCCTCCTGGATATAGCATCTTGACATTGACTAACCATTTGACTCCCCACCCCCACCGGTGTCATGAGCCGCAAATCGGAATCGGATTCAACGGCGAACCTCAAAGTCCTCCGTACACAGATTGACAAACTCGATCTGGAAATCCTTGAAAAACTCTCCAAACGCGCCAGTGTTGCTGCCCAAATCGGCAAGGTCAAATCCGAATCGGGTGGGGAAGTCTTTAGTGCTGCCCGCGAAGAAGAAGTCCTGGCCAACATCCTCGGGGCAAGCAAAGGTCCACTGGGCGAAGTCACACTACGCGCTATCTTCCGTGAGTTGATCTCCGGTTGCCGGGCACTTCAAAGAGTGCAACGAATCGCGTTCTTAGGGCCAGAATACAGTTACTCTCACCTCGCCGCGATCGAACGGTTTGGCGAAGCGGTCGAATACGTCCGGGTCGGCTCAATTCCAGCGGTGTTTGAAGAAGTCTCCCGCAAACATGTCGATTATGGTCTCGTGCCGCTCGAAAACTCGACGGATGGCCGCATTGCCGATACGCTCGATTGCTTCGTCCGGATGCCCGCGATCAAGATTTGCTCCGAAATCCGGCTGCGTGTCCACCATAACTTGCTTTCCAACTCGGAGCAGATGGAAATCCGACGGGTGTACTCGAAAGCCCAGGCCCTGTCGCAATGTCGCCATTGGCTTGGCAAGAACCTGCCGCACGCGACTTTGCATGAAGTGTCGAGTACCGCGGATGCGGCTCGCTTGGTGCAAACCGATCCGCACGCCGCAGCGGTGGCAAGCCGTCAGGCGGCTGTGCGTTACGGGCTTCGAGTCCTGTTCTCGAATATTGAGGACCACACTGAGAACGAAACCCGCTTCGCGGTGATCGCTTCCCACGACTCGGCCCGCACCGGCAACGACAAAACCGGCATGATGTTCGAAGTCTCGCACAGCCCAGGTGCTCTGGCCGACGTGCTCGCCATCTTCAAAGTCAACAAGATCAACCTCACCTGGATCGAGTCCTTCCCGACCAAAGACGCCAAGGGAGAGTATGTCTTCTTTGTCGATTTTGACGGTCACACCGAGGATGCGAAGGTCAAGAAAGCGATCAAGACCCTCGAAGAGACCTGTGAGCGTGTCCAAGTCCTTGGCTCATTCCCGAGTGCCAAAGTCAACGAAGAGTAGCGCTGAATTCGCCCTTCTGCGTAGAATGCTTCTGAAATCTCACCTTGTTGATGAGGTTAGCGATTTGTATTGCTAGTCTCCGTGTTTTGCGCTTGTAAGCTCAGATTTTGTAAGGATATTCGTGTCATGATTCTTGTCATTCGTCCCGAGGCGACTCTCACCCAGATCGAGCACATCGTCGAGACGATCAAAGAACTGGGGTTTACCCCGCATGTGAGCCGGGGCGAGAGCCGGACGATTGTGGGTGTCATCGGGGACGAACGTAAACCAGAAGCAGCGAACTTTTCGGCCATCCCCGGGGTGGAACAAGTTCTCCAGATTATGAAGCCGTTCAAACTGGCTTCGCGTGAGTTCTCCAAAGAAGACAGCATCGTTTACGTCGGCAAAGTCCGCATCGGTGGTGGCAGCATGGCCATGATCGCCGGGCCGTGTGCGGTCGAGAACTACGAGACGATGGACATCGTCGCCAAATACGTCAAAGCCGGCGGGGCGAACATCCTTCGGGGTGGGGCCTTCAAACCACGCACCAGCCCCTATGCCTTCCAAGGCATGGGCGAAGATGGTCTGAAGATTCTCCGCGACGTCGGCGACAAGTACGATATGCCTGTGGTCACCGAGGTCATGGACCCGCGTCAAGTGGAACTCGTCTGCAAATACACGGACATGCTGCAACTCGGCGCACGGAACATGCAGAACTTCGACCTCTTGAAAGAGTGCGGCAAAACCAACAAGCCTGTACTTCTGAAACGCGGCATGAGTGCCACGGTCAAGGATTTGCTGATGTCCGCCGAGTACATCCTGGCCGAGGGGAACAAGGATGTGGTGCTCTGCGAGCGTGGCGTTCGCAGCTTCGAAGACTCGACCCGGAACATGCTCGACATGTCTGCCGTGCCGAACGTCAAAGGGCAGTCGCACCTGCCCATCATCGTGGACCCAAGCCATGCCACAGGTCGCCCAGACCTGATCCCGAGCATGTGCCGAGCCAGTGTCGCAGCGGGTGCGGATGGCGTCCACGTGGAAGTGCACAATTGCCCGGAGAAGGCCATGTCCGATGGTCCGCAAGCCTTGTTGCCGCACCAGTTCTTAGACTTGATGGGCGACCTCCGTCGCTTGGCCGCCGCACTCAACCGCGAGTTCTCCAGCACCGCACCTGCGGCTCATTGAAGCCCATGACAGACTGGCTGGTCCTATAATGCTTAACTGACAGCCAGGAGCGTGTGAGATGCCGAAGATACTGATTGTGGACGACACCCGGCAGAATGCCGAATTGCTCGAAGCTCACCTCGATGGCCAGGGCTTCGAGACCCATCTCGCTTCGCATGGCGAGGAGGCACTCGCACTCGCAGAGACACTGAATCCCGATGTTGTGCTGCTCGATGTGATGATGCCAAAACTCAGTGGCTTCGAAGTCTGTCGACGCTTGCGAGCCAACCCAGCGACCAAGAACATCGGTATCCTCATGGTCACGGCTTTGGATCAACCCACAGACATCGAACGTGGCGTCGAAGTTGGCACCGACGACTTTCTGACACGACCCGTGAACAAGACCGAGTTGTTGCTCCGAGTCCGGGCCTTGCTACAAGCACTGCCTGCCACCTCACCTACCGAGCGAGCTCTGGCTTACTTCCGGCGCATCCAGACGGCTCCTCTTTCATGATCCCGAAAGTCATTCTGAAACCCAAGAAGGCGATGCCGTTCTACGCCCGGCATCCCTGGGTGTTCGTGGGAGCAATCGATCGCGTCGAAGGCGAACCCACCGACGGGGCTGAGGTGGGGCTGTTCTCGACGACTGGGAACTTCATCGCCAAAGGCTTCTTCAACTCGCAAAGCAAAATCCGCGTCCGGCTCTACAGTTGGCAAGAATCCGAGAGTTTAGACGAGGAGTTTTTCCGTCGCAGAATCCGCTCGGCGATTTCGCTTCGCCGGGACTGGCTGAAACTTGACCACGGGCCGACCTCCGCTTACCGAGCCGTGTTTAGCGAGTCCGATGGGCTTTCAGGATTGGTCGTGGATCGCTTCGCGGACTATGCCACGGCACAGTTCACGGGCCTCGGCATCGCCGCTCATCGGGAGGCCATCGGCAAGATCCTGATGGAGGAACTCGCCGTGCGGGGTGTTTACCTTCGCACAGAGAAGGGCATCGCTCAACTTGAGGGGTTGACGCTCACGGATGGCTTGTTGGTTGGGGAGTTGCCTCCCGAGGAAATCCTCATCGAAGAAAATGGCCTCAAAATTGCGGTCAACCTCACCGAAGGGCAGAAGACCGGTTACTACCTCGATCAGCGCGACAACCGGTCCTTCGTGGCCAAACTGTGTCGAGGCAAGCGAGTCCTCGATGCCTACTGCTACTCCGGTGGCTTTGGGTTGTACGCAACTCAAGCCGGAGCGGTGGAAGTCGAGTCGGTCGATGGCTCCGAGAAGGCGTTACAGCTCGCGGCCCGGAATGCCGAACTCAATGGCTTGCCACAGATTCAACGGGTGCAAGCCGATGTCTTCAAGCACCTCGATTCACTCGTGCAAAGTCAACGACAGTTCGATGTCATCGTCCTCGATCCGCCGAAGTTTGCCCGTAGCCAATCGATGCTACCTGCTGCCATGAACGGTTACCGCCGATTGATCACGTTGGCGTTGAAACTGCTTCCTGCGGATGGTGTGCTGGTGATGTGCTGCTGTACGGGAGTCGTGAGCCAGGAGATGCTTGAGGATGTCCTGTCGCAGACGGCCAACGAGGCCAAACGTGACCTGCAGATTCTCGAACGCCGTGGGCCAGCCGCCGATCACCCAGTCGCCGCAGCGTGCCGGGAAACGACCTATTTGAAATGTCTCGTTTGCCGGGTGAGGTAAACCATGACGGACGACGAACTGGCCCTAGTCATGGGTATCGCCACTAACCCCGACGCCGATCTGCCTCGCCTGGTGTACGCCGATTGGCTCGAAGAGCATGATCGTGGCATCTACGCTGAGTTCATCCGATTGCAGTGCGAGATCGCCCGCCTCGAAGTCGGCCCACGGGACATCATCGACCAAAACGTCCCCCTTTGGCGACGCCAACAGGAAATCCTCGACGATCACTTGATGGAGTTGGTGCCGAGCTTCACCGAGATTCGCCAACAGCATTTTTTGACCTTGAATGCTCGCTTTCAACGTGGCTTCCTGGACGATGTGGCGATGTCGTTTCAGTCCTTTGTGATGAATGCGATCTGGCTGGATCGACAGCTCGTCCCGTTTCGTCGCTTCCGTGTCGCGGCGACACCGGGGGATTTTCACCAACTGCTTCACCTTTCGGACAATCGCCACGAACGCCTCACAGAACTCGCCATCGAGAACATGGGCGACAGCGAGGTGATGCTTCTACCCGAACCTCGGCTTTGGCCCAAGCTCGTGGGCTTGGTGGTGACATCGTCGCCGTATCCCAACCAAGACTGGATTCCGTTCATCACCCAAACGATGCCACACTTGAGGGAATTGGTGCTGCCTTATAATCAGATGACGGACTTGGATGTGATGCGTTGGTTAGAAACCGGGTTCTTCGCGCAGCTGGAAACCATCAACTTGGCCGCGAATGTCTTCGGAGACCAAGCGGCTCTCGAACTCGCGGATCGCTTCCCGAAAACGAACGTCTTGAAGTCTCTCGACCTCCGCCGCAACCCCATGACCAGCGTCGGCCAGAATGCACTGCTCAGCCGATTTGGCAGCAAAGTGACGCTCTTCTAAGATTCATGTAAGACATATTCGTCCGCTTTGGTAAGAGTCACAAAGGCCTAGAAGAGCCACGACCGCAAGGGAGTGTGTAGACTGGAACTGTCAAACACT
>JBOFPH010000061.1:0-223474 GCA_051659845.1 Fimbriiglobus sp.
CGGGCTTCTAGCCCGTGCTGCTTGTGTACTCACGGGCTAGAAGCCCGTGCCACGTCTGGTGTTGGACGCACCCTATTCCACACTCTCAGCGTACATAGCTTTCCTGCGGTTGGCCGGTCGGCTTGTAGAATGCCGGAAGAAGATTTCCCGCCGCGAGTGAGATGCCATGCCCGACTCTCCACGCCCGAATCGTAGTGAGCGCGTGGCTCTGTACGCGGGGAGCTTTGATCCCCCAGCATCGCACCACTTCGAAATCGCCCGACGACTCAGCCAAGTCTACGAGCAAGTCGTGATCGTCTCCAATGGTCCGCGGCCTGATCGCTTCGAAGAAGAGAGTTTGCCGATCCACCGCGCGGTGATGGCCGATTTGAACTTTCGCCGCTTGCCTCGGGTGACTGTCGAATTGCAAGACCTCGAGCGTAATCGCTTCACACCAAACCATGCGTTGCCTGAAATGCTGGGGCGGAATCCCGATTCACTTTCGCACGTCGTGTCGGCGACGTGGGTGGCCGGCGGAGCACGCGGCGAATCCCAGATTCAGACCAAGTGGGAACAAGGCCAGGAGATGTGGCGAACCGCCCACTTCACCATCCTGCACCCTGAAGGCACACCACCTGCGGTTCAGGACATGCCGCCGCACGCGGTATGTGTCGCGGTGCCCGTTTCACCATCGTCCGAAGAGATTCGCTTTCAGCTTCTCGAAGGCCGGTTGAAACGCGGTTTGCTCATGCCCGAAGTCGAGGAGTATGTCCGTCGACATGGCCTCTTCCGAGCCACGGCCCCAGCGCGCGATTGCCCGTATCGCATCGAGTCACCCCGGCTGAAACTCGTCTACGAAGCCAAGAACGCCGGTGCTGTTGAGTTGGCCGAGAAGCTACGCCCCTTCGAGCACCCCGACCCAGAGCTGATTGCCGTGATCGGCGGCGATGGCACGATGCTCAGGGCGATCCGTGCTCACTGGCGCGAACGCTTACCCTTCTACGGCTTCAACCTCGGGCACTTGGGCTTCCTACTGAACGACCGTGAAACGGTGCGTTTCTGGGAACGCGATCTCCGGCTCTACCAACTACCACTCCTCTGGGTCGAGATGACGACCAGCACTGGCACCCGTATCGAATCCCTGGCCTTCAACGATTGTTGGCTCGAGCGGCAAACCGGCCAGACAGCGTGGGTCGAGGTCGCGGTGAATGGTGAAGTGCGGATGCCGCGAGTCGTGGCCGATGGAATGCTCGTCGCCACGGCAGCAGGGTCGACGTCCTACGCCCGGGCCATGCGAGCGACACCGTTGCCTTTCAACACCCCACTCCTGACACTTGCAGGGTCGAATGTGCTGATCCCCGAATTCTGGCAGCCAGCGGTCTTGCCGCTCAACTCCAGCGTCACGGTTCGAAACTTGGATGCAGATAAGCGGCCGTTACAAGGCTTCGTCGATGGCGTCGATTATGGAGCCGTCGTAGAAATGACGGTGCGTGTTAGCAACATCGCCGCGGTCGAACTGCTCTTTGCTCACGCCCATGACCCCGTCGCCAAACTGGCGATGCTGCAATTCCCCCAGCCAGGCTAACGAAAGACTGGAAAGTGAACCGCCAAGACGCTGAGACACCAAGAAAACAGATTCTTGAATTCTTGGCGACTTGGCGGTTCGTGTCATGCTTCCCGATTTGCGGTTAGTCGGCTTTCTTGGACTTGTATTCGCCTTCGATGATCGGCTTCACTTCTTCTTTGTTTTCAGCTTCGTAGTCTTCGAGCTTGGCGGTGTCCTTCTCGACCTTGAACTTGAACGACATCTTGTAGCCTTTGGGTGGCTTCGAGGGGAAGTCGCCTTCTTCTTTGACTTCGGTCACTTCCGCGGAGACTTTGTCCTTCTCGACCTTGTACTTGCAGGTCGCGGTCATGGAGTTGCCACCCGCGCTGGCTTTGATCAACAGTTGGTCTTTGGTCTTGAAATGGAAGCTGATTTCGATGCCATCGGTGTCTTTGATCCACTGGCCCTTGATCGGTTGCTTCTCTTCCTTCTTGTCTTCTTTCTTGTCCTCCACAGCCACGGCGGCCAAGGAGAGGCTGAACAGGCCGAACACCAACATCAACAAAGTCTTCATCACTGAACTCCTGAAATGTGACATGGGACAGCCATTATATACAAGCCCCAGAGGGCAAAGTCAGGCGATTCGGAAGAGTTGCTGGGCGTTTGTGATGAAGATATCTTCATGAAACATTTCCGGCAGAGATTGAGCGATGAACTCGCGGTATTCCGCGATCGGAATCAGCGGCCAATCGGTGCCAAAGAGAAAGCGCGTCGGTCGCTCAGCATAGCGGAATGCACGGGCCAGTTGCGTCTGGATGTCCCGTCGTGTGTCGGCTCTTTCTTCGTCCGTGAAGAGGTCCGCGTCTCCCACAAGTAGCCCCGAGAGGTCCGCCCAGACGTTCATGTTCTTGTAAACAACCTCCGCCGCATCGACGATCCACGGGTTGCCCAAGTGAGCGAGCACGAACTTGGTTTCAGGATGATCGACTGCCACCTCATCGACGCCGAGCGGATGAGCAAACTTCAGCTTCGCATACGGTGAAAAGGTATCCCCAGTATGGAACACCACGGGGAGTTTATACTTCGCCGCCAGTTCGTAGTACGGTCGGTAACCGGCGTGGGCGGGTTCGAAGTGCAGGTAGCCGAGATAGCCTTTCAACGCCACGACTTGGCCGAGTTTCATCACCGCTTCGACGGCCCGCAGATGCTCACGATCATGGCCCTTGGCAGGGTCCATGATGCCGATGGCGTGCAAGCCGGGGATCATGTCGCGGAAGGCGAGTGTCGTCTCGATGCCCAGCGGATCTTCCGGGGTGCAGTTCCATTCGCCCATCGCCAACACATGCGTTAGCCCGGCTGCCCGCATTTGCGTTCGCAATTCCTGAGCGACGTAAACCGGTGTTTCTCGCAAAAGGCGATGCAGCGAACCCACACCTGGTAGGCGCGGTGGCACGAGATGGATGTGAACATCAATCATGAGGCACCATCGGAAGACATCTCCGATGGTGTACCGAAAAACGAGTTAATTGCCTTGTTTCTTCTCACCAACCACTTGTCCCGGAGCGGCAGGTGGTGGGACATCCATCGGCGTGATGAGCGGTTGATTCGTGGAAGGGGCCGGGGCTTCACCCGGTTGAGCCGTCTTGCGGAAGGTCGTGAGGTCATGCCGACGCACCACGACGCCCTGGCCATTTGGCCCCGCGGACATCGTGTAGACGCCAAACTTACCTGTGACCGTTTCCGCGACGTAGAGCGCTGATTGCCCCTGCGAGATGTACCCCGTCACCATCATGAAGTGGACATCTTGCCGAGGTTGGACTTCAAACTCGGAGACCAAATCGACCTCGGCCCAACCGACCGTCTTACCTTGGGTTTTGTCGATGCAGGTGCCGAGGAGCTTGCCGGCTCGGTAATCGAGCATCCAGACGCCGTCGAGCTGTGTGCGAGCATTCAGCGACACAGCCCCCGTCGCCATGATGAAGTCTTGGAAGCGATCGACCGAACCTGCCTTCACCGGTTGCGGAGTCGTATTGGCGAAGTACATCACCCCAACGCCAAGCGCGGCGCCGAGTGCCAGGGTCAAAAGGTGTTTCCGGAGATTCATGATTCGCCCCAAGTACGAGACCGTTCGCCGGGACAATACCATCCGCTCAAGGCGTGTCTAGCCGAGTTTTCTGAGTGGTTAACCACGCATCACACGAATGGAGAGAACCGATCAACTCGCAGCGTACTTCATCAGTTGCTCGATGACGCCGTCGGCGACGAGCTTGCCACTCGCTGTGAGTTTCAGATGGCGACCTTGCCAAGTGAGTAAGCCCAAGTTGAGGATGCTCTCAAGCTCGTCGGCAAAGAGCGGAGTCAGTGCGAAGCCGGTGCGGGTCTGGAATTCGTCGGCGTCGATGCCATCGAGTCGGCGAAGCTGCACGGCAGCGGTCTCGATGGCGCGGTCGTGGGGTGCGAGAGTCTCGGCTTGGAAGGTCGCGGGTTCTCCGGCCAACAGCTTGCGGATGTAGGTCTTGGTGTCGCGGACGTTGAGTTCGCGGGAGCTATTCACGTACCGTGCCGCTCCGACGCCGAAGCCGTGGTAGGCATCGTTGGCCCAATAACGTTGGTTATGGGCTGAGCGACAGGCAAGCTTGGCGAAGTTCGAGATTTCGTAATGCTCGTAACCCGCAGCGGTCAGCGTGGCGATGCTTTCCAAGTACATCTCGGTTTCAGCGTCTTCGGAGACGGTCATCAAAACACCGCGTTTGCGGGCTTTCCAAAGGGGTGTGCCGGTCTCGTAGGTGAGGCCGTAGGTCGAGAGGTGATCGGGTCGGTGGCTCAGGGCCGTGGTGAGATCGTGTTGCCATTCCGTGAGCGTCTGCCCTGGGGCTGCGAAGATGAGGTCGAGGGACAACTGCGGGATCGCGGGGCGAAGCATGTCGAGTGCTGCGGGGATTTGTTCGGCGAGATGTTGCCGATCGAGAGCCTTGAGCAGATGGGCATGAAACGATTGCACCCCGATGCTGACGCGGTTGACACCGTGACCGGCCAGCACGGCGACCTTCTCTAGGGTCCAGCTTTCGGGCGTCGATTCGATGCTGACTTCGGGCAAACCCCCAACTCGTGGCAACCAGGCATTGATGGCCGTGAATAACCGATCGAGTTGCTGAGCACTCAGATACGTTGGGGTACCACCTCCCACGAAGAGGCTCTCGACCGGAGCCGGTTGGCCAAGAGCCTGCAACTCCAGTTCGAGGGCTTCGAGGTAGAGATCGATCAGGTGATCTTGCCCCGCGGTCACGGCAAAATCACAGTACCCGCAGTGGTGGCCACAAAACGGGATATGGATGTACGCCGTACGCGGTTCAAGCCAGGAGGGTGCCTGCCAGGAGGCGATCACGGGTTGGCCGTCCCGAGTTTCTTTTTCAACTCCACAATCTTCGCCTTCCACGCGGCGACACTCGCAGCACGAGTTTCTTTCGTCCCCGCCGCATCGAAGCTCATGAGGGCACGGTTGGAGGGGTCTTTGTTGTCAATGTAAGTGAGCAGTGTGGCGAAAGCGAGTTCACGCACCGGCACTGACGACGAATTCAGGTAGTCTTCGAGTTTGGTGAGTGTCTGGGGTTCGTTGCGTTCCATCGACGAGAAGCCACGGAGCAGGCGAACGGTGATGTCGGCTTCTTCTTCGGAGAGGCGTGGCCGATCGATGATGAACTCCCGGAACTTGCCCATCGTCGTCGGGTTCGTCGCCATCATCGAGCGAATCGAGCCGATGGCCGCTTCACGAATGATCGGCCGATTCGGGTCGTTGATGCAATCACTCATGGCGTTCAAATCCGAGAGAGCCGCAAACTCCATGACTGCGACGCGAGCCGTCATCAGGCTTTGCAAGCTGACATCCCCCTTGGCTTGGAGGGCTTCATCCAAGGTGGCACGGACGCGGTTCGGGTCAGTGAGGTTCTTCGAAAATTGATCGAGAGCACCGAGCACGAGCCGTGCTCGTTCGGTGTCCGGGTAGACGGGGAACTTGGACCAATAGGCCGAGCGATCGGACTTGGTGCGGGCATCAGGATTGGTCCGCGGGCGATGTTCTTTGCTCATCGAATCCCAGTAAAGCTCATCCCCTTTTTGCAACTTGGTGAGCTTCAGTGACAACGCCATGACATCCACTGTGCCGACATGAACATGCAACCCCGCAGAGGTTTTGACCTGCTCGACAGGGCCAGGTACCAACTCCGGGCTGACCTCGACGACGATTTCAGATTTGTCGTCGGGGAGTTTCAGATCCCAGGCTTCGTTAGCAAATCGCAAACGAATCGTGGCACCTTTCGCCCGTTTGGTGCTCAAGTAAAAACGACCTGCGTTCAAGATCATATCCGCATCGTAGCCCGGTGGCGGGGCCACGAGTTTGACGGACGCCTCAAGTAACGGCGCACCTGGGAAGAGGTCCGGCAGGTTGCCCCACATCTCGACGACGACATCCGACGTCAGGCGGACATTAGCTTTGTACCCCGGCAGGCAGATCACTGGGTCACCGGTGTAGATCGTCGGGTTGTCCTGAGGAACTCGCACCCAGCCGGTGAAGGTCGTCGCGGGGCGAACCAGGATCGCGAGCGGCTCTTTGAATTCCCATTTCCCGAAGGCCGCGCGGTCGATGCTTGGCGGGTTCAACGTCATCGCGGGTGTTTTGGTTTCCACCGGCGGCGGCGCAGTCTCGGGTGCCGGGTCGGTGTTCTTGGGCAGAACGGCGACAGGGATGTCGATCTTCTCCGGCGGCTTTTTGGTCACATCCGGTTTCGTGACGGGTGTCGCGGTCGTGTCCAGTGTCGTCCGGCGTGCCCAGGCAACCGGTTCATGGCTCGAATCATGATCTTTGGGCCAGGCCATGACAGCCCCGAGGACCACACCTGCCATGAGGACACCAATCGCGGCGTATCGTGCCAGTCGGTAACCCGTCGTGGGTTTCTGGGACGACATCCCCATGAAGTAGACGGCATCCAGGTTGTGTTCCTGCGATGTCGTCGTTTCCGCAACGCCGATGCCAATTGACTGCGGCTTGCGGTTCGGCAGCGAAGCTGGGCCATCCACGAGTTCGTACATCCGTCGCCGAGCGGATGGCGGGATTTTGATCTGCTCTGAGAGAACCAACGTCAAAATCTGATGGCACGCCGCGACCTCGGCGAGATGGCTTTCGTGGTTGAGACAGTATTCTTCGTAATTCTTGACCTGCTCGGGGCTGAGGGTATCCGAGAGGTATTGTGCGACCGTATTCGGGTCCGAGTTATCCCCTTTGGCTCCGGTCGAGGGAGCCGGGAGACTCCGCTTGCGGGTCAGCTTTTTGATCCGCTCGACGATCTCTTGCGCGGCCTCATTCTCTGCGAGTTTCTTACCGATCTCCCGCGAACGAGCGGGGTCCAGGGTGTCGTCGAGGTATGCCAATAAAGTTCGCAGAGTGAGTCGCATGGTCGTGGCTCCAAGAGTTCACCGACAATAGTGGAACTGCCGACGGGGTTTCGTACAAGATTCTGGGGAAAATCTTGGACACACTAGCCAAGAGACTTTCAATCCATCAGGATCACCCGTAAATCCATGACGTTGGTCCCCGTGAGACCGGTTTTCACGAGGCTGCCGTGGCGTTCGAAGTAATGGTAGGCATCGTGTCGTTTCAGAAAGTCCGTGGCACTGGCGTCAAAGTTGGCACGGTCCGCAAAGGCTCCTGCGGCATCGGTGGGGCCGTCTTCGCCATCGGTGCCTGCGGAGAGAATGGCAAGATTGTGCGGGAAGTGCTCTCCATAGAAATCGAGCATCGCCAGGGCGTATTCTTGGTTGCGGCCTCCCAGGCCAGGGTTGGGGCTAAGGGTCACGGTGGTTTCGCCACCGGCGAGGACGCAGGTTCCAGGTGGGTAAGCTCGCAGTCGTTCGGCGTCTTGTCGGGCGACCGTTTGGGTCTCCCCGACACTGTCGCTGCCCCAACTGATGACCTGGTAACCCAGTCTCTCGGCTGCGAGCTTCGCGGCCTGGAGAGCGACGGCATTGGTGCCCAGGAGGTGGTTCTCGATGGAGTCATGAAGTGTCTTGGGTGTCTCTGGGGCATGGCCATGTGTTCCTCGGAGGAGGTACTCGACCACCGATTTCGGAGCTTGGTCGAGCACGCCCCGAGACGTGATGCTCGACCAAGCATCGTGAAACGTCGTCGGGTCCGGAACAGTTGGGCCAGAGCCGATGACATCCAGTGGGTCGCCAACGACATCGGAGATGATGAGTGACACGAGCCTAGTCGGGCATGCTGCCGCAAGCTGGCCGCCTTTGATCTGCGAGAGATGTTTTCGCACGCAGTTCAACTCTTGGATGGTCGCCCCGCTTGCCGCGAGGAGTTTGGTGATCTCTTGCTTGTCCTGAAGCATAATGTCGTCCACCGGGAGTGGTAGCAGGGCCGAGCCGCCGCCGGAGATCAGGCACAAGACAAGGTCGTCGGGTTGACCGGATTTCACCAAATCCAGAATCTGGCGTGATCCAAACACCCCCGCTTCGGTGGGGCTATTGCTCCCCTGCGGTCGAGCGGGATGGAGGTGGATTTTTTGTGTCTGAGCGGAGGTGCCTTCGGGGACGTTGACCCACCCACTGACGCGGTGGAGTTGATCAGCCAAACCGCGTTCGATGCCCAGGGCCATCTCGCCGCTCGCCTTACCTGCCCCGACGACGAGGATGCGACCCGTGGTCTCGCGGGCTAAGGACTGGACCGCTACTTCGCAGAGCGGCGCAGGTCTGACGGACTCGACGCCAGCACGCCAGATCGCGAGGGCTTTTTCGCGGGCCGTCATGCGCCGCCTGCGAGTTTCTCAAACTCTTCTTCCGTCAGCACCGTGACACCCAACTCACGAGCCTTGTCGAGCTTGCTCCCGGCCTCTTCGCCGACGAGCAAGTAGTCGGTCTTTTTGGAGACGCTACCGGTCGATTTGCCGCCGAGGTCTTTGATGCGGGTTTCGATGGTTTTGCGGTCGTAGTTCTTGAGCGTCCCGGTGACCACGAGCGTCTTCCCGGCGAAGGGCTGTGCTCCCACTGGGGCGGCTTTCTTCTCGTGGGTCAGCTTGATGCCCAACTCACGGAGATCCTTGACCAGCTCGTCCCCACTCGGGCTGTGGAAGAACTCATAGACGCTCTCGGCCCGCTTCGGCCCGAAGCCTTTGACCTTGGCCATGTCGTCCTTTGAGGCCGCGAGAATGTCGTCGAGTGAGGTAAAGCTCTCGACGAACAGCTCGGCCATGCTCTCGCCGACGGAGTAGATGTTGAGCGCCGGGAGCAGCCGGGCAAGGCCACGATTCTTGCTGGCTTCGATGCCTTTCAAGAGGTTCTGGGCCTTGGTCTTGGCGAAGCCTTCGAGCGAAAGCAGTTGTTTCTCGTTGACACGGTAAAGGTCCGTGACTTTCTGCACCAAGCCACTTTCGACGAGCTGCTTGGCCACTTCGTCGCCGAGGCCTTCGATATCCATCCGCTCCCGGCGAGCGAAGCTGATGAGCCGCTTGGCGACCTGAGCCGGGCAACGTCCGACATCGGTGCAATAGTAGCCGTGGCTATTGGCCGTCACTTCCTTCTCGACGACCGCCCCGCAGGCCGGGCAAGCTGTGGGCCAGGTGATCGGCTTCTCTTTACCCGTGCGGGCTTCGAGAACGACACTGACGACTTGAGGAATGATCTCGCCCGCCTTCTCGACGACGACCGTGTCCCCGTAGCGCACATCGAACTTCTCGACCCACGCCGCGTTGTGCATACTCGCCCGGCTGACAGTGGTACCCGCGAGATCAATAGGGGGATCAAACTCTGCGACGGGGGTCAACTCACCGAACTTGCCGACACTGAACTCGACCGCGCCGATCTTGCTGATCCCCTGCTCCGCCTCGAACTTGTAAGCCTTCGCCCAGCGTGGCACCTTGGCCGTGGCTCCGAGCTTTTGGCGCAGAGCAAAATCGTTGACCTTTATGACGAGGCCGTCGGTGTCGTAAGGAAGCCCGTGGCGTTTTTGATCCCACTCCTGGACGTAGCCCAAGACCTCGTCGATGCCGTGGCACAGCTTCGTGTGTGTGTTGACGGGCAGCCCGAACTCTTTCAGCTTCTCCAGTAGCTCGGCTTGGCTCGTGATCGTCAGCCCTTCGATGGCACCTTGGGCGTAGGCGAAGAAGCTGAGTTTGCGTTTCGCGCACTCTTTGGGGTCGAGCTGTTTCAGCGTCCCGGCGGTGAGGTTGCGGGTGTTCTTGTAAGGCTGTTCCCCGGCATCCGTGAGAGCCGTGTTGAGCCGCACCAACTCCGCCCGAGTCATGTAGACTTCGCCGCGGACTTCGAAGAGCTTAGGAGCGTTGGGAGTACGAAGTTTCAAGGGAATGGCTGCGATGGTCTTGATGTTGTGCGTGACGTTGTCGCCGACATCGCCTTTGCCACGGGTCGCCCCGAGCGTCAGTTGGCCATCTTCGTAGGAAAGTGACATCGAGACGCCGTCGATCTTCAACTCAACGCAGTAATCCATGACTGCGACACCACCCGCTGCCTTGCGGACGTCCGAGTCAAACTTCTTCAAATCGTCGGCATTGTAACTGTTGTCAATCGACATCATCGGCACACGGTGCGTCACCTGCTCGAAGCCCGCGATCGGCTGGCCACCGACACGTTGCGTCGGCGAATCGGGCATTGCTAACTCGGGGTGAGCTTTTTCGAGTTTTGATAATTCGGCGAGGAGTTTATCGAACTCTCGATCCGAGATTTCGGGCCGAGCTTCGACGTAGTAGAGGTAGTTGTGGCGATCTAATTGTTCGCGTAGCTCCGCCGCACGACTGGTTACAGTTTCGCTGGCCATGATAAACCCTTGGAGTTGGTGATGGGGGAGAGTATCCACGGTCGAAAGCGGCGCGGCTATGTCGGTTGCGATTTTTCGAACTGAGGAATTTTCCCAGCCAAAATGTCCGCGGCCCACTGGTCTTGCAGCGGCCAACGCACAGCACACGTCCCGAAGTCCGCCATGAACTGGTAGCTCTTGAGCCTCTCGATCGCGGCATTCAGAATCTTGGGATCCTTGCGAAACGCCGGGCCATGGCTCGGAGCCAGGAACTCGGAGTCGTCGGCAGCAATGCGTTCGAGGCTCGTGATGAAGTCCGGGATGTGCGAGCCGTGGTGGGCATCAATGACGCCGACGCAGGAATCGGCGTAGATGTTATCCCCGCTGAAGAGCACCTTCCCGAGTTTAAAGCTCAACTGGCCCGGAGTGTGGCCTGGCGTGTGCCAGACTTCAAGTTCGAGGTTCCCAACCGGGATGATTTCTTTGTCTTTGAGCTTCTTGTCGACCTTGATGGGTGGAAGATCAATGTGGAAATTCTGAGCGGTGATCGTGGCGTAAGTTTGGACTTCATCACCACTCAGAAGAATCGCAGCGGCGTGGGGGTGAGCCGCAATCTTGGTCTTGAGCCGATCCCGAACCGTGCCCAAGGCTTGGACATGGTCCGCGTCCGCGTGGGTGGCGATGACCATCTTGCACTTCGATAGCGGGAAATCGAGTCTGCGAATCGTCTCGATGACTTCGTCCAAGTGTTCGTTCAGCCCGATATCGAGAAGCACATACTCCGAGCCACCGTCAACGAGGTAAATATTGACCCCCAGTGGCCGGCCGATTTGCAGGTTCAGCTCAATGACGTTGGGGAACAGATACTTCCGTTCTTTGGGCATGGTCAACTCTCGAAGATGGTGGAGTGCAGTTTATTCTAGCGAAGGCGTCCAGCAGGGGCGTTCCAAGCCCATTTCCATCTTCACAACATCTTCTCTCTTTCTTCACTTGCAGTCCTTAAGACTTCTCCACCGGCACTTTCTGGTTATCCAGGTGCTGGGGAAGCTAACAATGTCTTTGCAGGGATGTAAAGACGCCACAGGGCTTCGATGCCGATTTGCCTCGACTCGGAGTATGATTGCATGAGTTCGCCACGCATCCTGATGATTGAGGATGAACGCGGTTTGGTTCAATCCTTGACGTGGTATTTTGACCGCGAAGGATACGAGACCCACACCTCAAACGACGGAGCTGAAGGGCTACGCAAAGCCCAAACGCTCATCCCTGACCTGATACTCTTGGACATTATGTTGCCTTCGATGGATGGCCTCGCCATCTGCCGGGAACTGCGCGCCGGGGAGCGCACCAAGCACATCCCGATCATCATGATGACAGCCAAATCCGAAGAAACCGACCAACTCGTCGGTTACAACATGGGTGCCGATGATTACGTCACCAAGCCGTTCAGCAACAAAGTCTTGTTGCAGAAAGTGAAAGTGCTTCTTCGCCGGTCCGAAACCCCGGCTGAGAAATCGGACATCCTCGAACACATGTCGATCAAGATCGACCGCGTCCGCCATCGCGTCACGATCCACGGCTCCGAACTCAGCCTGACGCCGACCGAGTTCAAGCTCCTCGAATGCATGATCCGCCAGCCTGGTCGGGCTTTCAACCGTCATCAGCTCATGGATGCCGCGATCGGCGAAGGGCAAATCGTGCTGGAGCGAACCATCGACGTCCACATCAAGACGCTCAGGAAAAAGCTCCTAGAAGCCGGTGGCGATGAAGAGATGATCGAAACCGTCCGTGGCGTGGGCTACCGTTTCCAAGAAGACCCCAACCCACCAGCTGAGTAAACGCTGAGTCTAAACGAAGAACCCCTCACGAATCGTGAGGGGTTCTTCGTTTTCAGGCGAGCAGCACAGCGTGAGCGTGCCACTCGTTTCCGTCTGGGTTAGTAGTATTTCTTGCCTGGCTTCGGTGTTGCGGAGACAGCGATCTTCATGTCTTCCGAAAGATTCGGTGGCATCGTGCTGACCTTCGAGTTCAGGGCTTCTTTCCAGGTTACCACAGTACCCGAGTAAGCGGCCATGCGTCCCATGATAGCGGTCAGCGTCGATTCGGTGACGGCTTGCAGTTCGTTGAGTGGCTGGTTGGCCTTGATGCTCTGGATCAGGTCAATGTGTTCTTGGACGTATGGCCCGACCACTTCTTTGTCGAACACGGTCTTGTTGTTGATGCGGTAGCCGTTGACATCCGAGTAGCCTTTGCTGCCGTAGACCGTTTCGCTGATGTCACCCTTCACCCCAGGGATGTGGGTGCAGGTCGAGAACATCGGCACGTCACCGTAGCTGTACTGCACGGCGAAGTGGTCCCAGATGTGGCCCGAAACTTCGACAGGGCCGTTGCCCGTGTTAGCCCGATAACCGCGGCCGCCGAAGCCGACAGCTTTGGTCGGGTGAGTGCCCATGACCCAGTTGCAGACGTCGAGGTTGTGAACGTGTTGTTCGACGATGTGGTCGCCACAGATCCAGAGGAAGTGGTACCAGTTGTTGAGGTGGTAAGCGAGGTCCGAGTCTTTCTCTTTGCGGGCCTTGTACCAGATGCCTTCACCGTTCCACGAACAGCGAAGGGACACGATGTCACCAATCGCCCCTTCTTTGATCTGCTTGACAGTTTCAATGTAGCCCGCTTGGTGGCGGCGCTGGGTACCGGCGACGATGGCGAGGTTCTTTTGCTTGGACTCATCCACAAGAGCCATGCACTGCCGGATGCCAGGACCATCGACAGCCACGGGCTTCTCGCAGAAGATGTGTTTGCCAGCTTTGACAGCCGCTTCGAGGTGCATCGGGCGGAAGCCAGGAGGGGTGGCGAGGATCACCAGATCCGGGCCGCTTTCGATGACCTTCTTGTAGGCATCCAGACCACCGAACACACGGTCGCCGACTTGAACACGATCACCGTATTGTTTGGTGATGGCACCCTTAAAGCCCGTAGCACGATCGAGGAAGAAGTCGCCCATGGCGTGGACGACAACGTTCTTGTCTGCTTCAAGGCTATCCTTCATTGCTCCCGTACCACGACCACCGCAGCCGATCAGGCCGACCTTGATGGTGTCAGTACCAGCGGCGTGGACCGCGTTCGAAAGAATCGGCAGAGTCGCGGCACCAGCCACAGCTCCCGCTTTCAGGAAATCCCGACGGTTCGACTTGGACATGAGAGAGGCTCCTGCAGGAAAAAGGAAAAAGGAAACTACTGTTTCTTCACACGTTTACGGACACCGACTTCAGAGTCTTCCGGTTTCTTCAACAGACTCGGTTTGAGACCAACCAACTCAGGATACTCTTCCAACGGTAGACAGATACGAAACCCGATGACATCCATCTTGGTCAACCACCAGATGCTGGACAGCCCTTGGGGGTCGTCTTTGATCCAGATCGGCTCAGAGACCCGACGAGCCGCACTTCGTAAGCGATCGGGTTTATCGGCATACGAACCACCACGAACGGTATGGCCCCATTTGACGTTCGGCTGAGGCATCAAGAACGCACCGAGGTTGACTTTGTCAGCATTTAGAAGGGAGAAACTCTTGGGATCGTAGCGATCCAGGCACCACTCCCAGACGTTCCCGTGCATATCGTGGAGGCCGAGTTTGTTGGCTTTTTTCTTGCCAACAATGTGCGTCGTGGGCTCCTCGGCATCCCCTTTCTTGCTGGTGCCGTCGGTCTCTTTGCTCGTATTCGAGTTCTCAACGTACCAGGCGTAGTCACTGAGTTTTTCAGCCTTGTCGTCGAAATGGTACGGGCCTTGAGAGCCAGCGCGGGCCGCAAACTCCCACTCGGCTTCCGTTGGGAGTCGGAACCCGAGTTTCGTTTTCCATTGCATCCAGCGGCAAAACATCATGGCCGTATGATGGGACATGCACATCGCCGGGTGGCCATCCCGGCCATGCTCATAAAGCTCATCGACGTAGGTGTTGGTTGGCCGGGTAATGGCATCGGGGGTCAGTTTGTTGGTCAATTCATCAGGGACGGCATCAATGACGTAAACGCCCTGGTCCTTCCAGAAGGCGTAAAACTGTTCCCAAGTCGTCTCGAACTTCGCCAAGAAGTAGGGGTTCACTTTGACTTTGCGTTGCGGGCCTTCGTCGTCTTTGCGGCCCGCTTCGCTGTCGGGGCTGCCCATCAGGAATTCGCCACCAGGGACGTAGACCATTTCAAAGGAAATGTCGTCTTGGCCGGGGATCTTTTGGGTAAAGTTCTTCGGGGAGAGATTGACCTTCGAGGGGATGTCTTTGACGTCCGGGATGATGGGTTTAGGATCATCTTGGAACGCAAACGAGACCAACACGCTGAGCGTGCAACAAAACAGAACAACGGTCAGCGAGCGTCGCAACATAAACTAAGAATCTCCCAAGATTCGTGGAATGTCAATGGCTGAGTGTACGGAATCACAAATGGAGGGTGGGATGATGTCCATTTTCAGGCAGGCTTTTTGCATTATCGCAAGCTCGGTCCTGTTGTCTACGGGGACCGCGGGCGAACCCGCGAGATTTGAGTTCGAATCCAAGCACATGGGGACACAGTTCCAAATCATTGTGTACGCCGAGAAGGCGGTTGCCGAGCAAGCCGCGAAAGCGGGTTTCGCCCGTGTCGCAGAGCTAGAACTCGTCATGAGTGATTACAACCCGCAGAGCGAGATCATGAGGCTCTGCAAGCAAAACGACGCCGAGCCAGGCAAACCATTGGTCATCAGCAACGACTTGCTGCGAGTGTTGCAGGCCGCCCAACAGACGGCCAAGCTCAGTGACGGTGCCTTTGATGTGACCGTTAGCCCGTACGTCAAACTCTGGCGGATCAGCCGAAAGACGCAAATCCTGCCCGATGCCGCGGACCTCGCCAAAGCCAAGGCCCTCGTCGGTTGGGAGCATTTGAAACTCGACGCCACCGCCAAGACGCTCACACTCGCCAAGCCCGGAATGCGGCTTGACTTCGGCGGCATCGGCAAAGGCTTCGCCGCTGACGAAGTCCTCAAGTTGCTCCGCGAGAAGTTCCATATCACTTCCGCTCTCGTCGCCGGTGCGGGGGATATCACCGTGAGCGAGGCCCCACCGGCCAAAGAGGGCTGGAGCGTCGAGATCATGGGTTTGCGGAAAGACGAACCTCGACGAAAACTATTGCTGAAAAACGCCTCCGTCTCAACCTCCGGAGACCTCGAACAAGTCGCCTTCATCGGGGGTGTCCGTTACTCGCACATCGTGAATCCCAAAACCGGTCTTGGGTTGACAGGCCGACGCAGCGTGACGGTCATCGCACCCAGTGGCACCCTCGCTGACAGCCTGACGAAAGTCGGCAGCGTCCTGGAAACGTCCGTAGCGACCGAGAAACTGACCGCGATTCGGGGCGTCAGTTACAGCATCACCACCCAGCCCAGCGACTCGGAACCACCCAAGACCGTGACGAGTACCGAGTTCAACAAATACTTGCAGAAGTGAGGCTCAAAATTCACGGGATGCTGAGGTCTTCGCAGGCTTGTTCGTAGATGCGTTCGAGGTCAAAGTGGAGGGAGTGCGTTTCGCTCAGCCAGATGGGCGATCCTTGTTAGGAGGGCTAACGATTTCAATCACAGCTACAAGCAACCGCTCTTCCTCGACGTTATAAATCTCGACTTCGTAAATGTCGTCCTCGGGGACATCCGTGTCGATCGCCCAGGTCGGCTTTGGTCGGGCGAGAAGGGTTGCTCCGCCTGCGTGGTTATACAAGGTGTCGTCATCATTCCGCTCGAAAGCGGCAATGTCGATCTCAAAGTATGGGCCAAGATGTACTTTCGGTGCAGCGACAAAGCCTGGCGGCAATTGTTTGCGGATTTGCTGAATGATCACCATAGGCCAGCCCCCGTTCAACGACTCCCAAGAGCCGAACTTCGTGGTGGGTTGGCGAAAGTGGTCTCTGAGTGGCATGGCATCCTCCTATTCCATCTTACTGCGTCGTCCTTGGTAGGTTCAGCGGGGCCAGGAGGCTAGGGCCTTGGAGAACCAGCGTCACGGCATCCATGGTAAAGCGGAAGTCCGTCATGTTGGCGCGGTTCGCAGAGCTGAACCAGTTCCCGCGCTCTGTTGTCACAATTCACTAAACAAACTGGACACGCCTCAAACACGGACGCACTGATGGACACGGTCAACCCAGACCTGCAGGCACTCCTGAACACCTGCCGTAGCGCCGTTGCGGATGATCTGCCGCGGCTGGTGCTTGCGGACTGGCTGGAGGAGAACAACGACGGTGACCGCGCGGAGTTCATTCGTATCCAGTGCGAACTCGCCCGCCCGACCGTCGATACCTCCCGAACTCAAATGCTAAAGAGGAACGAACGCGAACTCATCGCCGCGAACTGGCACCGCTGGGTCGGGAAGTTGCTTGAGTTGCTCTCAGAACTCCAGGCGGACCAGGTTCACTCGGAGAGGTTACAGTATTTTAACTCGATTCGGCGTCGAGAAGACCGCCCCAGGCAGACGCCACCCGTCCGAGAAGTCGTGCGGATAGACCCATTCGCCCCTTCTATGGAATGGGGGTTCCGCCGTGGGCTGGTCCATCTCAACGTCACGGAAGAGATGTTCAAGGAGGAACGTGTCCACAACTGGTTGGCCTCACCGGAGGCGGTTTGGCTGCAAGAAGCGACTTGCCGCCACGTGGGCATCAGACAACTGGCCGGCTGGAGAGTTCCGGCTGTTTTCCGGCCCTACCTGGGGATTTCACTGGACTGTCCGATCGCCGAACCGAGGACCACGGAGGCTAATCCCCTCGAAGATGGCCACGCTCGGAATCGCCGCATCGCCGCAGCATTGACCTGCAAAAACTTTGCACTGGTTCGGGATCTTACGGTCTCGGTTTCGCAGGACGTGCCCGAATTGTTAGCCGCGCTGATGGCAGCCGATCTGTCCAGGGTTCAACGGCTCCGTATTGATGGCCAAAGTTCGGTGCTGGAAGCGGTCATTAAGCGGCTAGTAGCGATGCGGTTCGAGAACCTATCCTCGTTGGACATCAGCATGGTCGAACTCGATCAACAGGCAGTGAAAGCCTTGGTCACGTCGCCCAACTTCCCGAACTTAGTTTCGCTCTCGGCCTACCGCAACAACTTCGGGGATGCCGCGACAGTCGCACTCGCCAAGGGGCCACTCGGGAAAACCTTGAACAGGGTCGAGTTCATGAACTGCGGGATCGGGGATCAGGGTCTCGTCGCGCTGGTGAAGTCCGGGCTGATCGAGCGGGTATTCGGCCCGCAATTGAACCTCTCCATGAACCCGATCGCTGATCGTGGTATGAAAGCCCTGGCCCAATCGCCAGGGCTGGAACGCTTCACGGAACTGATCATGCGGGAGTGCAGCGTCTCTGACAGCGGCGCCAAAGCGGTCGCACTGTCGTCATACGTCCGGAACCTGAAGTACCTCGACCTCTGGAAAAACAACATCGGCGATACAGGCGCACTGGCACTGGCACAGTCCCCGCACCTCGACGGCATCCATGACCTGAGCCTCCGCGACAACCCTATCGGGGGCGCAGGCCAAGCCGCCCTCCGCAAGCGATTCGGCCAGCGGGTGAAGCTGACGATTTGAAATTGCTTTCACACCATCCCGGCAGCGAGCGATTGTTTAAAGTGCAACTGCTGGTAAAGCTCATTGCCTTGCAGCAAATCTTGGTGTCGTCCACTCGCAACCAGCTTGCCATTCTGCAAGACCAGCACTTGATCGGCTTGTTGAAGTGTTGAGGCTCGGCGAGCGAGGAAAAGCACCGTCGATTTCTCATCCATCCGCGCGAGGGTGTCGTCAATCAGCACGAGACTATCGGCATCCAACGCCTCGGCTGATTCTTGAAGCAAGAGGATACTTGGGTCACGCAGGATGGCTCGAGCCAACGCAATCCGGTAACGCTCACCGGTCTTCAGCGAATGCCCAAGGTCACCGATGGGGGTCTCGTAACCGTAAGGAAGACGTTGGATGAACTGATGGGCGTGGGCCATCTTGGCGGCCGCGATGATACGGGGCAGTGTATAGCTAGGTTCCCCACAACCGATGTTGTTGGCGATCGTATCTGAGAAGGTCAGCGATTGCTCCAGGACCAAGCCCACTTGAGCACGGATCGACTCGTACGTCACCCAGCGTGTGTTCTTGCCATCGATGCGGACTTCGCCCCCGGTGGGGTCTTGGAAACGGGTCAGCAGGTAAGCGAAGGCCAACGACTCTGAAGGGTCCGCGGAGATCACAGCGACCCTCTGCCCGGCGGGGATGGAGACACTCACTTTGTCCAGGATCATCCGTCCCGTCCCCGGTTCGCGGAGGCTGACGTCGATAAGTTCCAGCTTCCTGGTCATCGGTTGTAAGAATTCGGCATCCACCGCTTGGGTCACATCACCTCGGCGTTCGAGGAACTCGAAGACCTCGCCCGAGGCTTTCGTCGCTTCGCGGATCTTCGCCATCGCAGCGAACCAGCGCGTGATCGCCACGGCCAGGAAGGCGAGCATCGTGGCTTTGAGGACGAGTGCCGCGAAGCTCATGTCGCCAGCCAAGATCACCCGCCCAGCGAGATACAGCATCAAGGCCGCAATGAGACAGGTGATGGTCAACATCGTGGGTTTGGAGAAAGTCTCGCCGCGTTCGCGTTGCCAGATGGCTTTGGCAAGTTCGCTATTGTGCCGTTCGAAGCGAGTCTGGCTGAACCTCTCCATCAGGTAAGCCTTAGAAAGCGTCATCGCCGTGAGGGATTCTTTCATCATGCCGAGCCGGCCTTCCACCCGGCGATCAGCGAGCCGAGCATCGCGCCGGAATCGTGCCGCTGCTTGCCCTGCCACGAGCCAGACGAGTGCCGCGAGGCAAAGAATCGCCATCGAAAGCCAGAAGTACCCTGCGAGTAGCAAGACCAGCAACACGAGGATGACGACAAAGCGGAACCACACCCCCGTGAGCCAGGCCCCAAGGCCGCGTTCGATACTTTCGACGTCCTTCGAAACCAGCTTGCCGACATGAGCCTGCTCTTCCGCCCGGACCGCGACGCTGTTGAGCCGTTGGCTGTGGGTAATGATCGCCCGACGCAACCGCGCCCCAGCCTCAATGGTGGCAATCGTGGAGCAGTAGGAAGCCAAGTTTAAGAGCAGCCCACGCAAACCAATCAGTACAAGGCCGATGATCAACAGGCCGAGAATGTACTGGCCGTTGGCGGAGCGGTTGCCGTTGGGCTTCCAGGTCCAGGAGTTCCACTGGGCCAGTTTCCCAAAGAGGCGGGCCGAGTAATGGCTCCGATTGTTCGCCACGGTTGCTAAGAGACCCAGTTCGTCAGGAGCCGTGATCTTGGTGCTCGGGCTGAGACTTTCTAGTGGAAAGTATGTCTCAGCAGCGTCTTTGCTCACGAGGTTCGCCAGGCTTTCATGGGTGGCGATGGTATGCCGTGCTTCCCAATCTTCGACGGTCGGCGTCTCTGAAATCGAGGCGATGCCAAGTTTCTGTAACTTCTCCGCCATGCTGGGTTTGGACGAAAGCTCGTCAGTCCACATTTGGCGGAAATCGGCTTGCTGCGAGGCAGTCAAAGAGTTGTAAGTCGAAACCCGGCCATGCGTCGACATCAGGTCGACCGCGAGGTAAATCACCGGCAATAGGCCAAAGAGCATCAACGAAGCCAGCGCGGACGCCAACAATGCCGCCCACTTCGGCAGGGGCAAGAAGTTCAGGTACTCACGAGCTGAGACAAAGGGATTGGCACTCACCGGACGACCCCACGAAGCACAGATGCAATAACCTCAGTTTACCAGAACCGGCTAGCAAATGCCCAGTGGGTTCCGAACGGTCGCCAAAGTTCGGGTTGCAAGCGGGCGGACTATTCCGTCACAATGATGCTGTTAGCAAGGAGGCTTCAGATGCGAGCAGTGGCGTTACGGTTCTTGGCCCGCACGGGTTGGCTACGTTGGTTCCCGAGCGGCCGCAGGCTCGGTGCGGGCTGTGAGTCCGCTTGGCACTATTACTCGGATCGCGTGCTCACCGGGCCGATCGCGGAACTCTGTGACCCCGGTTACTTCCCGAGTGCCCCTGGCACTACCATCGTCAACTTGAATCTCGCATCACCACAATGGGATTCGCCGCTTTCGCTAGGCCGCCTCACGGCCGATCGAATGGGCCTTCCTGACGTACAGGGGACGAAAGCACTGCGTCAGGCGATTGCCGAAACCGAGGGCCAACAAGGCCGCGAGCGTGACGCGGAGCGTGAAGTTCTCGTCACCTCCGGAGCCAGTGCTGGCTATGCCGCGATTCTGGATGCCTTCGTGAACCCCGGCGACAAAGCCGTGATGTTCGACCCGACATCGCCGATGTTTAGCTTAGGAGCCAAGTCTCGTCGTGCGAATGTGCGTTGGGTGACGTCACAAGCCGAAGCCGGGGAATTGAAGTACGACCCTGACGAGCTTTCCCGCACGATGCGGGGAGCGCGGCTCATTGTCGTCAGCGATCCGGGGAACCCAACCGGTGCCAAGCTCAGCCCCGCTCAATGGGAGCATCTCTACTGGGCAGCTGAGCGTTCCGATGTGCTTGTGGTCGTCGATGATTCCTTCAGCCGATTCACTTACAACCCGGCCATCCGCAACCCGACCAACCCCGCTCGCACGCTTCGCTTGAACTCGCTTACCCCTACGGGCCTGGCTTCCGCTCGCCTCGGTTGGGTCACGGGGCCAGAAGTCTTGCTGCGTGGTGTCACCATGATGGCGGCGTTGAATGCGCCTTATGTCTCGGGCTTGAGCCAACAACTCGCTTTACGCGAACTCACGACCGAACCCGAAGTCTTTGGCCCACAACACGAAGAGATGAACGCCCGCCGGAAATACACCCTCGAACGCCTGACCGCGATGGGCTTCACGGTCTCTGGGCCTGACGGCGGCTACTTTGCCTGGGTCAACGTTCGTGGCTTGGGAACGACGGGCCGTGAGTTTGCTCAGACGGCGTTCCGAGACGCCAAGGTGCTGGTCAGCCCTGGCGATGTCTACGGCCCCGCAAGCCAGGATTTTGTTCGCCTGAGCTACGCCATTGAAGATGGTCGCTTACGCGAGGGGCTGACCCGCTTGTCCCAGTTCGTCGAAACCCGCCGTGGCGTGGCGAAACCCGCGAAAGCCGAACCAGAAGCCATCACCGAAACCCGCGAGCCTGCCTTTAGCCGAGCGTGATTGGATTTTGGATTTCGGAATTCGGATTGCGGAATTCGGAATTGAAAATCCAACCTCACCCCCGACCCCTCTCCGAAACGGAGAGGGGAGCAAAACACTATAAAACATCCAGTTTCCGCAATCTCTTGCACCCCTCTCCGTTTCGGAGAGGGGTTGGGGGTGAGGTTGACTTTCAAACGAAAAGAGCGGCCTGGATTCCAGGCCGCTCTTTTCGTTGTTTGCCGGATCTCAGCTTAGCCTGCGGTCACGGCCATGGTCTTCATCGGTGCTCGGGTGTCAGCTTTGGGTTTGCCTTCGCCGAAGATCAGAAGCAGCGGGCTGGCGATGTAGATCGAGGAGTACGTTCCCACGACCACACCGACCACCATCACGAACGAGAAGAGGTGAACCCCTTCACCGCCGAAGAAGTACAAGACCCCGACGACGAGGAACACCGTCAACGAAGCCAGAACCGTTCGGCTCAAGGTCTGGTTCACGCTGTCGTTGATCATCTGCTCGGTCAGGAGCGGATTCTTACCGCGGACTTCGCGGATTCGGTCGAAGACCACGATCGTGTCGTTCACCGAGTAGCCGACGAGCGTCAACAATGCAGCCACGGCTGCGAGGTCGATCTTGAAGTCATGGAGTTGCAACAACTGCCCCAGGGCGTTGTCGTAGAAGTAGTGGCAGATCGCGATGGCGCCGAGCGTGAAGCACAAGTCGTGGATCAAGCAGAACACCGCAGCCAAGCCGAAGGTCCAGTTCCCGAAGCGGAACCAAAGGTAGATCAACACCACCACCCACGAGGCAACGATGGCGTAGAAGGCTTTGTTACGAGTGTCCGCCGCGAGGGCCGGGTCAAAGGTTTCCAAGCGATCCGGAAGCGGGCGAGCGCTGAAAGTCTTGCTGGACTTCTCCAGGGCACTGGTGAAAGCGGCGAGTTCATCGGTAGCCTTCTTGTCGGCGGCTAGTTTGTTGGCTTCGAAAGCCTCTTTCAAGGCACGGAACTCAGGATTCGTTGAGACATCGACTTTGAAGGTCGAGTACTGGCCGGTCTTGAGTTCTTCGCCACCTTGGCTGGCGATGCCATCGACCTTCAACCCCACGACCCCACCGGCTGTAGGCCAGCGGTTGATGAGTTTGAGTTCGCGTTCGAGCAACGACGATAGGAATTTCGGTGAAGCGGGGCGATCCAGTTTGAGTGTCGCAGTCGGACCACTGATCTTGCTTTCGGTCACCTTCGGAGCGGCGAGAAGGGCTTCCCCGGTCTTCTCATCACGCAGCAGACGGTCGAGCATGACCTGAACGAGTTCCGGTTCCTTTTCCGTCGTGCGGATCGTGAACGAACGGGACTTGCCTGAGCCGAAGCTCTCGCCAGTCAGATAGACCTGCTCAACTGACAAACCAGGTAGTTCGCTCGCTCGCTTTTTGACATCCGCGATCTGGGATTCCGCTGTCGAACCATCCGGTTTGTTCACAAACGTGACGACTTGTTTCGTGTCATCGGCGTAAGTGATTTCGTAGACGTTTTCATTGATCGTCTTGCCATCAATCGTTTCGCCGGCGGCGAGGACGACATTCTTGACGCCAAGTTTGTCTCGTTGGGATTGTTCCCCGAGCAAGCTCAAGAAGCCCTTCTTGTCCGTGTCGTTGAGGGCACGTTCTTGACCATCGACGATGCGGCCACCGTAAGCGGTACCCTTGGTGAAGTCGACATTCAACCCAGACTCACCGCGGTAGAGGAACAAGCCGAGGCCGAGGACGGTCAGAGTCGCAGTGATGGTGAACATCAACTTGCGAATTTTCATGTAGTTGAAGTTCGGCCGTGGGAAGAGTTGCATCATCTTCAGGTCGCTGATGATCTTCGTGTAGGTCGCGTAATCGAACATCAGTCGGGTCATGTACAGGGCTGTGAAGAGGCTGATGATCAGACCAACCGTCAAGCTCACCGAGAAGCCTTTGAGGTTATCATTCCCGAACGCGTAGAGCACGATACAGGTGAAGATGCTGGTCAAGTGGGTGTCAATGATCGTGGCGAAAGCGCGATCGTAACCCAGGCGGATGCTCGTGACCAGGTTTGCACCCTTGGCACGCTCTTCCCGGATGCGTTCGTAGATCAGGACGTTGGCATCCACTGCCATCCCCAGCATCAGCACCACCCCAGCGAGGCCAGGCAAGGTGAAAGCGGCGTTGATGGCCACCATGAAGCCGATCGTGAGGAGTAAGTTCACCAACAGTGCGATGCAGGCCACAAGACCGGAGAAGCGGTAGTAAACGACCATGAAGGCCATGACCGCCGCGAAGGCGAGACCGACCGCCCAGAGACCTTTTTGGATCGTATCCTGGCCGAGGGTCGGCCCGACGGTGTTTTCGCTGACGGGGTCCGGCTTGAGTTCTGCGTTGAGAGCACCCGAACGCAGGATGAACACGAGGCGGTTCACGCCGGCTTGGTCGAAATTGCCTGTGATGATCCCACCAGCTGAGAGTTTTTCCTTCAGGTTCGGAGCTGAGACGATGCGATCATCCATGATAACAGCCAATTTGCGTCGAAATTGCCCTTCACCAGCCCGGTTACGCTCCGTGAGGGAGCCAAACCGTCTTGCACCACTCGAACCAAATGAGAAGCTGACAACGGGTTTATTGTTGTCTTTACTCGAAGACGCATTCAAACCTGCATCGCGATCCACTTTCATCGCATCCACGCTAGAAATGCGTGTCAGTAGGAAATACTCAACTTTCTTGTCGGCTTCCGTGGCGGGTGGTTGGAGTCGTGTGAAATCCCGAGAGAGGAATAAGTTCCCATCGAATTCGAAAGTGGTACCAGACTTTGAGTAGGCTCCTCCATCAGCATTTCGAACGGCAGTGAGTCTTGGATGAAGGTGCTCACGTTGACTGCCGTAACGAGGTTTTGGAGCCTCAGTTTCGTAGGCATTGCTCAGTCCGTAAGTCTCACGTTCTTCTGGGCCAAGTTCCACCCACTGGTATGAGGTTTCGGGAATCGTTTGGTTATTCACTGTGACGGTGTAAAGATTCGTCGGTGAGGGGGGCGGGCTGCCGCGTTGAGCCAACAGTTCGTACTCAGCCTTCAGTTTGGGATCACTTTTCGCGCGATCAATAATGGATCGTGCTTCATTCATGCCTTCGATGTCATCAATCGAGTTAGCCAGGATGCGGAACTCCAACACCCCGACTTGGCGAACCCGTTCTTTCACTTCCTGGACGAAGTCCTGAGTCGAGCCTTCCTTGCCGCCACGATTGCTCGTTTGCGGGAGGATGATTTCGATCCGTGTCGTACCCACAGGGCGGACGAGAACGTTCTTGGTGTCGGTCGGGTCGATCCGGCGTTTCAGGCTGTCAGCGAGCTTTTTGATGCCTTCCGAGTCCATCTGGGTCGGCGTGGCGTTTGGGCCAGCCTTTTCCAGCTTCTCAGTGTTCACCTCGTAGACGAGGATCGTTCCACCGGCGAGGTCGATCCCACGCAGGAAGCCCGTTTGCCCTTCGGATTCCCGCTTGAAGCCTGCGGCCACAAACGCCGCAGCAATCAGGGTCGGGATCAGGCAGATGATCAGCCGTTGGAGAAATTTCTGTCGCATGAGACGCCTTCACGATTGCTGAAAACCCAGGCATAACCTGGGGTGTGATTCCGTTCGGGAGTGTTTATTTGGCCGCTTCGGCAGGGGTGTCCACGATGACCCGGACGATGCTACTTCTGAGGACTCGCAGTTTGGTGTCTTCCGAGCGAATGATCACTTCATCCTCACCGTCCGTGACCTTGGCCACGGTTCCGATTATGCCACCCGAGAGGACCACCTTGGCCCCGTTCTTGATACTGGCCATCATCTCGGCCGCTTCTCGCTTTTGATTTCGCATCTTGGGTAAGACAAAAACCACCACGAAAAGCACGATGAGCATCATGGGGAGGAATTGCATGATGCCCCCCTGACCAGCGCCCGCAGCTTGCTCGCCTTCCGCGAAAATCGTCAGAATCGGCATATCGCTCCCTAATTTTCCACCATCCGACAATTCAAACCCTCATAGTAAAGCGCCCCCAAGACCCTGGCAAGGGGACCAGAGATTCAATCCCTGCCAGCCACGGAAGAAGGCGACTCAGAAAACGACAAAACCGGGAATCAATTCCGGTTTTGTCGATACGAGATTGAAACTCCGCGGTCATTTGCCTTTCGGGAGTTCCTTGACTTCGAAATCGACCCCGGTTTGTTTGCCAGTTTGGATTTCGGCTTTGAGCTTGGTTTCGGTGTTGTATTCTGACCCCAAGGCTTGCTCACGGGCCGCGGACCCCATCAGTTTGTCGACTTTGGAAGTAGCCCGGGAGGCCAGGATCTTCACCTTCTTGGAACCCGCTTTCACCAGGATCTTGTACTTGCCGCTCTCGATCTTCCCGGCTCCTGGAGTCGTGGCGCCCGCGACATCTTCGAAGATGATCTCGCCTTCCGCCAAGGGTTGACCATCCATCAAGACGGTCCCACTGACTTCGGTTTCCTCACGGCCACCACAGCCGATCATGCAGATGAGAAGGAAACTCAACCAGATCATTCGCTTCATGGCAAGCTCCTGAGTTTAGTTTAGGGTAACGACTTCGCCACCAGAACGGGTACCGATCCACTGCCACATGTTCGGGGCGATGTTGTTCGTGACGAACCGCACACTGCCATCCGCCATCCCCGCGTTCACCCCGCCGGAGTGTTTGCTGCGTGCGAGGGTGAAGGCCCCGATCAACGACTGGGCGCCACACGGAGCACCCGGAACTGCACCACAGTAGCCTTGCACGTTGTCGCCGACGGTGGAGTTTGGTGGGTAAAGGGTGCTGACTGTCGTTCCAGCATGGATGCTGTTCCAAACCCGGCCACGGACATCATGGCCACCTGCGGCTGAATCGCTGCCCTGTAAGAGTTCGCTCAGCATGAGGGTGTTACTGGTACCATCGGTGATCTCCACCAGCTTCACTTTGGACAACCCAAACATGACACCATCGAGTGAAATGCCACGTGGGTCTGCGGTGGATGTCGCTGTGTTGCTGCCATGTGAGGCGACGTAATTCGTGTGAAACCCTTGCTCGTTTCCTGGGGAGTTCGCCACTTTCGGGCTAAGTGAGTCCGAAGGACAGATGAAAGGTTGGACCAAGACGGGGCTGAACGGGCTGGCAGAGGTGTAATTTGGCAAATTGATGAGCCAGGATTCATATTGTGCGTTGATGGCATTTTGCTCCATGAAGGGCAGCGTTTTAGCCAGCCAACAACTCCGATCACGGTCACGAATGGTGGGGTTGGCGTACCAGTTGTTGTAGTAGTAGCCGTAGGGCTGTCCTGGGGGCAACGCTCCCACCGAGTCGTGATGCCCATGCAAAGACAGAGCCAGTTGCTTGATGTTGTTGCTGCACTTCATTCGGGCTGCCGCTTCGCGGACTTTCTGGACCGCGGGCAACAGCAGGCCAATCAAGATCGCGATGATGGCAATCACCACCAGCAACTCGATTAATGTAAAGCCCGCCCAACGATGACGACGCATAGCAACTCCGAGTCAAGTCGACAAACCTGAAATATGTTGCTGAAGGTTTGTGTCATGTCCGAAGGTCGGTCAAGTGGGAAAGCCATATCTTCATCGTCCCAAAAATGCTATCGCCTCAGCTTTCCTTCCGTACGGGAACGAAGCCGAAGAGTACCCCAAGCCAACGTGTCACGGACCAGAGCACGACGGTCATCGTGGAGATCATGACGAAACTCGTGAGGGCGATGTTCAGCCGGCCTTTGAAGACTTTGCCCTGGGCGATGTCGTCTGGAAAGCGGTAGAGGATCAGTTGAGTACCGGCGGTCAGTGTCGTGGTGACAACCCAGAGCATCGGCAAGATCGTGAGCGGAGCGTAGCGGGCTTTGCCTGTGTTGATGAGGTATGTGGTGATCAGCGCTAAGGCCATCACAGCCAACAACTGATTCGAGACACCGAACATGCTCCAGATGGTGTCGATGCTGCCATCGTAGATCAGCCAGCCCCAGCCACCGGTGATGAGAGCCGCGGCGATGATGGCTCCAGGAAGCCAATCAGGGCGGGCAAAGGGCGCATAGACTCGGCCCAACGTCTCCTGAAGCAAAAAGCGTCCAATGCGGGTGCCGGCATCGATGGTGGTGAGGATGAAGAGGGCCTCGAACATGATCGCGAAGTGGTACCAATACTTCAAAAGCGCATTCCCCGAGACGCCAAAGGTCAGGAAGGCTTGCTCGAAGATGACGGACATGCCCACGGCCAACGTCACCGCTCCGCCCGTGCGGCCACGCAACGATTCGCCGCCAACTTTCTCCTCGATTTTGCCAAGATCCATGTGTTCGAGTTTGTCTGTGCCAATCTGGTGGAGCGGGTCATGGGCTTCCTTGGGCACACCGTACTTGGCGTTGATCTCCTGCACGCGAGCAGCGAATTGCGGGGTTTTGTCGACAGCGACGTTGATGTCGTAATACAAGTCCGGCGGTAAGCACGAGGCCGCGATGAGAGCCGTCACGGCCACGAGGCACTCCATCAACATCGCTCCATAGCCGATGGTGCGGATGTGGCTTTCCCGGCTGACCATCTTGGGTGTCGTGCCACTGCTGACGAGCGAATGGAAGCCGCTGACTGCTCCGCACATCACACAGATGAAGACAAACGGGAAGATGTTCCCTGCAAAGGTCGGCCCGCCGTTGACGAAGGTCTCGTTGAACTCCGGCGCCTGCATCGGCGGGTTAGCGACACACACGCCCACAACGAGCATGCCGATGGTGCCAATCTTCAAGAAGCTTGAGAGATAATCCCGTGGCCCCAAGAGCATCCAGACTGGCAAGACCGCCGCGATGAAACCGTAGATCGTGAGAGCGAGAACCGTCTGGCCCTTAGTCAACGAGAAGAACGGCTCCAGGCTCGAACCCGGAATCCAGTTCCCCGCAACCACGGCCATCAGCACCATCGCCCCACCCATCAGCGACGCTTCCACCACGCGACCTGGGCGAATCTTCTGCATCCAGAAGCCGATGAAGAGGGCGATTGGAATCGTCATCGCAATCGTAAACGTTCCCCAGGAGGAGCCTGGAATCACCTGGACACATCCTGCAGGGAAGGTGACTTCGCGTGTGGTCGGGTTCACCGCGAGTGGCTCGGTCGATCGGATGACGAAGCTCTCGGGCCTGGTGATGGTGGCATCACCAGGGCGATAACGCACACGGCAGTTCACGGGGAACTCGGCCAGTGAGCCGCCTTCGGTGGGTTTCGTGGCCAGGGTCACGTTCTCCGGGAGCGTCACGACCATGCCGACCGGCTGGGCCGCGACCTCACCGCCAAGAGCTTTGACAACGACCAAACCTAAACCCGCCAGAGCGATGATAACGATGAATAGGATGGCCAGTGATGCCACAATCGACGCCGGTCGGCCCAGTTCTCGGCGAGCGATCTCAGCGAGTGACTTGCCGTCACTGCGAACGCTGACGGTGAGAATGAGCATGTCTTGAACGGCACCCGCCAGGCAGACGCCGACAAGCAACCAAATCAGACCAGGCAAATAACCGTATTGGATGGCGAGCACTGGCCCGATGAGTGGACCCGCTCCGCTGATGGCGGCGAAGTGGTGGCCGAAGAGAACCCATTTGTTCGTTGGGTGATAGTTTTGCCCGTCGTCGTGGCGCACGGCGGGAGTCACGCGATTGTCGTCAAAGGCCGCGACTTTGGCGGCCAAGAAGCCGGAGTAAAAGCGGTAGGCGATGGCCAGGACCAGAAGTGTCACAAGCATGACCGGCATCGCGTGAAACACGATGCGGTTGTTTTCTTCGTGGTAAATCGTCAGGAGAGCGAACAACGACATAAAAGCTACCATCCAGGAGAAGGTAGCTTCAGGTTAGGTGCATCACGGGGTGTGGCAACCGATGCAACTGTGGACGAGTTTGGCGTCTGGCTTCGCGGCGAGCCATTCCTTGGCCCGCTTCTCGTACTTCGTATCGGGCATATCCTTAACGATCGCTTCGAGCTGAGCCTTCGATTTCTCGCCTTCACCCAGCAAACGGTACACATCTGCCAGGCCCATGTGCAACTCACCGCGTGGGTGGGTACCGATCTTGTCGAGAGTCTTTTCCTGCATCTTCATGATGGTTTCGTAGTCTTCTTTCGCCTTCAAGAGAAGCGGTTTCCCCATCGCGGGGGGAGCGTTTCGACCCGAAGGAATCAACACTGCGGCCCGTGGGATTCGCACGCCGATGTTCTTCGGTTCGAGTTTCACAGCTTCGTCCATGTCTGCGAGGCCTTTCGTCCAGAGTGGCATCGCTTCGTTGATCTTGTTCTTGCCAAAGAGTTGACCTGCAGTGAAGACACGTCCGGCCCCGCGCCAGACCATCGCCTCGGCATGCTTGGGATCTTTCTTCAATTCCGCTTCGCAAGCATCCAGGCCGCGTTTCATGGCCTCGGCATCGCCTCGGAGGCCTGCGAAAATGTCCTCACGCACGGCCATGTCGAAGCGTTTCGACTCCTTGGGCTTATCTTCCGCCACGACCACCGTGCCAATTGCCAACGTCCCAAACATTGCCACCAGCATCATTCCACGTCGCATGAGCCAACTCCCGAAAGGTTTCGATGCCTGCTTTTCGCATGATCCGCCCGCATCTTGCAAGCGGAACTCGAAATCGTGCAAAATCGGATGGCTTGTCCACGATGGCCGCTTGGAAGCGAGGTTTTAAGATGACATTCTTAAACTCCAGGGAATGGTGATGCACGATTTTGAGGTAGTGGTCGTTCTCGGCGGGGTGGCGGTACTACTCACGCTCGTTTCACAGTGGTTGAAGTTGCCGTATCCCATTTTGCTGGTCGTCGGAGGCTTGCTGCTGAGTCTGCAGCCGTGGGCACCGAAGTACATGTTTCCACCGGAAGTGGTGTTCTTGGCTTTCTTGCCACCCGTACTCTACGCTGCTGCCTTTAACACTCATTGGAAGCATTTTCGCAGGCAGATTCGAGCGATATCACTCCTGGCCGTGGGCTTGGTGTTATTCACGACGGTCGGGGTTGCGATCGTCGCTCATGAACTGACGGGCATGGCCTGGGGGCCAGCATTCATCCTCGGAGCGGTGGTCTCACCACCCGACGCTGTCGCGGCCACGACGATCACGAAACAGGTTCGCGTGCCCAAAATCATCACGACACTCCTCGAAGGCGAAAGCCTCGTCAACGATGCCTCAGCACTGGTGGCATACCGAGTGGCCATTGCCGCGGTGCTCTCCGGTGTCTTCTCGATTTGGGATGCCACACTGAGCTTTTTCTACGTCGGGGCGGGTGGCATCCTATGCGGATTGATGGGCGCTTACATGGTGTTAAGACTTCACCGTTGGATTCGCACCAAGAAATTCGCCGATGCCAAAACAGAAATCACCATCACTTTACTCACACCCTATGCCCTCTACCTACCCGCTGAGCACGCTGGCTTCTCGGGAGTACTGGCCGTGGTGACTGCGGGTTTGTGGGTCGGGACACATCAGAAGCAGATCTTCCATGACGAACTTCTCCTCGAAGGGCGGAACGTTTGGGAGACGATGGAGTTCATTCTCAACGTGCTTATCTTCATCCTGATGGGCTTTCAGCTTCCCGTGATCCTCGAACAGCTTCGCTTGGGGGTCGATTACTCGCTGGCTACGCTGATCGGGCACGCCTGCCTGATTGGCATCGCGGTGATCATGACGCGGCTTCTCTGGGTGTTCCCAGCGGCTTATGTGCCTCGGTTCCTCGATAAAGTCGTGCTCGGCTGCCGTGATCCTTACCCACCCTGGCAACTCGTCACGGTCGTGGCCTGGACGGGGATGCGCGGCGTCGTGAGCCTGGCCGCCGCGATGGCGATTCCGAAATACCTCCTGGACAGCAAAACTCCATTCCCCGACCGCGAGCGAATCGAACTCTTCACCTTTGCCGTGATCTTCATGACGCTGGTCCTCCAAGGACTGACCTTACCGTTCCTGATCCGATTCCTCGGCGTCAGCAAAAGAGTCGAAGAAGAAGCCCCAGAACCACCGCCATCGTGTTGAATCAAAGTGCAAATAAGATATTCACCACCGAGTACACAGAGAGCACGGAGAAAGACAAATAAAAGAGTTTCTTCTTGGTTTTGCTCTGTGCTCTCTGTGTGCTCAGTGGTGAATATCTTATTTCATTTTGGCTTTCTGAAGAAGAGACCATACACCGCAGCTCCCACGAGTATGAAGCCAAGACCGATGATGGCTTCGCTACGCTGGGCGGGGTTCGAGAACATGTTCCACAAGACACCCAGCATGATCAGGATGTAGAGAGCCGGGACCACGGGATACCCCGGGCAACGGTAGGCAATTGGGTGCGTCGAAGCAGGATACCGGCGACGCAGGACAAAGAGCGTGCCGATCACGAGTGTTTCAAAAGTCACGGAGCCAAAGATGGCGAGTTCCGTGACGACGTCAAAGAGTGGCTTATCTTGGGGGAGATTGACATCGAGGGTTGTGAAACCCAACGGCAGTTCTGGCAGCCGGTAAATCGTCATCGCACCACCGATCACAATGATGATCGCCGACCACGTGGCCAGCACCATCGTGGCGTACACCGGCGTCTTTCGTGCGGGGTGAAGTTCGACGAGCTTGCCGGGTGCCAAGCGATCCTCAGCCATGGCGAACAAGAGCCGTGGGCCGACCAACAGGTTACCATTCAGCGAGCCGAAGACGGACATCATGAGCGCCCCTGAGCCTAGCATCGCCCCGATCGGGCCGAGCATCCGCAGGGCGAACTCCGTGGAGACAGCCGTATCTTTGCACCCGGCGATATCCGAGCGTGGCATCGTGATGTGGTAACTGAGGTTGGCTCCGAGGTAGATCGTGATCAGGAGAAAGACGCCGCCGAGAAGAGCCAATGGGATGTTGCGTTGCGGGTTCTTGACCTCGGCCGCGATCGGGCCGATGTTCATCCAGCCGTGGTAAGCCCACAACACTCCAACCAAGGCGACCCCAAACTTGCTGATATCAAAGCGGCTCCAGTCCTCGGGCCAGAAAGGGCGCAGATTTTCCATCCTCGGCGGATGAGCGGGGGAGTCCGTGATCGCCAGCACGATCCAAGGCAGGGCGATAATCCCGAGAATCGAGCCGACTTTAACGGATGTGATCACGACTTGCAAACCCGCTCCGAGCCGCGTGCCCATGACGTTGACGAAAGTCAGAATCGCAATCATGCCGATGGCAATCGCCCAACGGCCCCAGACGTTGATCACTTCTTCTTGGCCCATCGCTTGCCGCAGAACATCATGAAACCCCTCGGCAAACATGGCCGCGAGAGCCGCGATGGAGGCCGAGCGTATGATCCAAAACTCGACCCAGCCCCACATGAAGCCAAACAACCTGCCATAGCCTTCCTTCAAGAAAGCGTAGTTCCCCCCAGCTCTTGGCAAAAGA
The DNA here is from genome assembly GCA_051659845.1 of Fimbriiglobus sp. Taxonomy (GTDB): domain Bacteria; phylum Planctomycetota; class Planctomycetia; order Gemmatales; family Gemmataceae; genus Fimbriiglobus. Next base: position 32,909 of record JBOFPH010000061.1, read on the forward strand.
ACCGCGATCTCGGCGAGGGCGAGTGCTCCCAAGAGAGCAAGTAAGCCGCCGAGGATCCACACGAGCATCCCCGGGCCAAACTCGGGCACATTCTCGGAGACGTTCTTGGCTTTCTTGAAGACCCCCGAGCCGATGACGGTCCCGACGACGATGGCGAGCGTCATCCAAGGGCCGAGGATGCGGGGAAGAGTGGTGGGCGTTTCGTTGGCAGAATTCATGGGGCGATGCTAACGACCGAACGACCAGATTGCGAGAGTGAAGTGAGAGATTTTATGTGGGATGTCTGAGACGCGAGCCTGGTAGTTGAGTACCAGGCTCCGTTCACAAGACTGCGAATTCAGGCTTTACTTCGCCAGATCGACGCAGACCATCTCTTTGTCGTTTCTGACAAAGAGCTTCTTGTCGGCGAAGGCTGGCATGCACCAGACGACCTTGCGGCCAAAGGCCGTGGAGGTCGGGGCGACGAGTGGCTTCGACCGGCTGATTTCCTTGTAACCCGTCTTGTCGAGTTTGGCGATGATCAACTCGCCCAGTTCGTTGAACAGGAAGAAGCGGTCTTCGTGTTTCACGAGGAATGTCGTGCCGGAGCCTTGGGGCTTGCCTTTGATGATCGTGTCCGGGGTCGACCAGAGGCGTTTGCCGCTCGGGATTTCGACGCACATCAGGGTACCATCTTGGTCGACACCGTAGATGTGACCATCGTGGACGATCGGCTGGACGTTCACAGGCGACATGAAGTTCTTGAGCTTGTCCTGAGCCACGACCTCGGCACCAGGTTTGTCCTTGCTCAGTTTCACGAGCATGTTTTTGTTGTTGTAACCGGCCAGGAAGAGATACTCACCCACGACGAGTGGCGTCATGATGATGGAGCCGCTGTCGGAGTTGTACGGCACGGACCAAAGACGTTCGCCAGTCTCGGGGTTCAGGGCTTTCAATGCACGTGGTCCAGGCAAGAGAAGTTGACGAACACCTGCGTATTCGATGATCGTCGGTGGGCAGTAGCCCTGCTCTTCGGAGGTCTGGGACTTCCAGAGTTCTTTACCGGTGGTCTTGTCAAAAGCAACCAAGTGCGAGCCTTCACCACCGACGAGGGTGATGAGCTTGTCGCCATCAATCAGTGGATGCCCAGCGTAGCCCCAGAGTGCGGACTTCGTGTTGTAGAGCTTTTTGAGATCCTTCTGCCAGACGATTTCGCCTTTCTCTGCCTTGCAGACGATCAGATGCCCCTCAGCTCCGAGGAAGTAAACGAGACCACCATCGACGACCGGAGTACAGCGTGGGCCAGTGGGATACGAGATCGTGTAGCGAACGTCGTATTTGTGTTCCCAGAGGCGATCCCCAGTCTTCGCATCGAGAGCAAAGACGGTTTCGGTACCGTCGGCTTCTTTGCGTTGGAAGTTGCCTTCGCCCAGGTTGGTCGCGGAGTTGTACTCAGAACAGTAGACCTTGCCACCGACTACGGCCGGGCCAGCGTAGCCACCCGCGACGGGCGATGACCAGAGTTGCTTCGGGCCTGCTTCTGGGAAGGTGTCGAGCAAACCGGTTTCACGCAGGACGTTATCTCGCTTTGGCCCCATCCACTGTGGCCAGTCCGCGGCAAAGGCCAACGGCACCGCCAACCCGACTGCTGCCAAGACTGCTAACTTTCGCATGTTGTCCACCTCGCACATGAGATACCCAGGTCCATTTTATGCAGCCACACCACTCATCGCAACTCAACGGCCCAGCGAGTACCATGTCAGCATGAAAATCGAAGGCCGACATTGGGAGACCCTCGACCCCGTCCGCGTCACGCGGGAGGGCGGTGTGATCACCTCCATAGAAGCGAATCCAGATCGCCCCGGGCTGCCTGTGTTAGGCCCAGGCTACTTTGACCCACAGATCAACGGTGCCCTGGGCATCGGCTTTCTGGACCGCGACCTGACGCCGGAGAAGGTTCACACCATCCTCGCCAAATGCGGTGAGCATGGCATCGCGGCCTTCGCGCCGACGCTGATCACCGCTTCCCACGAAGACCTCTTGCATGGCTTCCGTGTCTTGGCCAAGGCCTTGGAGAATGACGCGGAACTGCGAACCCGGCTACCCGTCTTTCACCTCGAAGGCCCGTTCATCTCAGGTGACGATGGCCCACGGGGTGCTCACCCCAAAGCCCACGTTCGGCCTGCGGACTACGGAGAATTCCAGCGATTACAGGAGGCTGCGGCTGGCCGCATTCGCCTCGTGACACTCGCCCCGGAAGTGCCAGAGGCACTCTCATTGATAGAGGCATTGGCAAACGAAGGCGTGGTTGTTTCCATCGGGCACACGTCGGGGACGCCGCAACAAATCCGCGATGGTATCGCCGCGGGTGCCAGGCTCTCCACCCACCTGGGCAACGGCTCTCACGCCATGCAACCAAGGCATGAGAACTACTTCCTCGAACAACTCGCGGCAGACGAACTCACGGCCAGCATCATCCTGGATGGTGATCATCTGCCCGTGAGTTTGGCCAAGATCATCCTGCGTGTCAAAGGCATCGAGCGGCTGATGCTGACCTGCGACGCGGGGAGCTTGGCCGGGCTACCGGCGGGACGTTACAACCAGTGGGGCACGGAACTCGAGGTGACCCCGTCCGGGAAGATCGTTGTCCCCGGCACACCGTACCTCGCTGGCTCTGGGAGATTCACGGATCATTGCGTAGGCTTTGCAATCGAGCAACTCGGCATCAGCCCGAGCGATGCCATCCGTCTCGCCAGCATCAACACCCGTGAAGCACTCGGGCTAGCCATCCCCAAAATCGAAGTCGGCTTAATGACAGATATCGTGCAACTCCCCATGTTGCGATAGGAGAGAGGATGTCGGTTCCGCGTCCGAGTCTCTGGGACGAGTTCAAGACAGCGCCACTCTTTCCGTTGGCTGCGAGCTTCACGGCTGGGGTGATTTTAGATCGCTACACCGGTCTCACGACGGCCGCCTGGCTCGGCTTCACGACCGCGGCACTGGTCTACTGTGCCTGGCGGTTGTGGTCGGGGTTCTCGGCTCCCGTGGCCGTGGTGGTCTTCTTCGTGGGCGCGGCTCATCATCACCATCTCCGCGAGGATCGGCCTGCTCACGACATCTCTTGGGTGCTGAGCGAATCTCCGGAACTTCTCTACCTTCGTGGCCACTTGGCCGAGGAACCGGTGCCGCTCTCCAGCCACGCAGGTGATCCGTGGGAACCGATCCGCCGCAGTGACCGTTGGCGGTTGACACTCGATTTGACGGCTTACAAATCCGGCGGAGAATGGTTTCCGGCAACGGGACGAGTTCGAGTTTCGATGGAGCGCGATGCGAACCAAGACCTGACTGAGCAAATCGAAATCGGCGATGAACTGGAAACCTTGGGTCTCGCATGGGCTCCCCGTGGACCACGCAACCCCGGTGAACGAGACCAACGAGTACTGTATCACGACCAGGGCTTACGGGGCGAAGTCCACATCGATGGCCGTGATGGTGTCAAGCTCGTCCGGCGTGCGTCGCGGACTGCTGGGGTCGTCGCAGGCATCCGTCGCTGGGCCTCGGGGGTGGTGCGTGAGCGGCTGCGTGCGGATTCCGTCGGCCCAGCTCTCGCTTTGCTACTGGGCGATGGCTCGGCACTCGAACGCAGCGAGTGGGAGGCGTACATCCGCACCGGCGTGGTGCATACACTCGTGATCTCAGGACAACACCTCGCCATCCTGGCGGGCTTCGTCTGGTGGCTGCTTCGCGGCTCGCCACTGATCCCACGCGAGCGAGCGATGCTCGTGTTGCTGCTCATCGTCGCTTACACGGTGCTGACGGGGTTGCGACCCTCATCGATTCGGGCCTGCTTGATGGTGGGTTGCCTCTGTCTCGGTCAAATCAGCCGACGGCCGATCCCCGTGGCAAACTCCTTTTGTCTGGCATGGCTCGTGGTCTTGCTCTACCACCCGATGGATGCGTTCTCGCTCGGTTGTCAGCTTTCGTTTCTCTCGGTGTTTGTCTTGGTCTTCGGCTTCGGTCGGTATTGGCAAAGGACAGCGACACCTTGGGATGCCTGGCTCGATGGCTCACGCAGCCAACTCGAAGTGGCTTGGCGCTGGCTCTTGCAGGTCACTTGGCAGGCGTTCGTCGTCAACGCCGCATTGACTTTGGTCAACCTCCCGCTGGTGTTACACAACCAGAATCTCGTCAGCCTCGTGAGCTTGTTACTTGGCCCAGTCGTGGTCTTGCTGACGACAATAGCCCTGATCTTGGGCTTCACGCTGTTCCTGGTTTCGCCGCTACCGCTTCTACCAGGCTTGTTGGCATGGCCTCTCGAGATGTGCTTTCGTGCTTGCAACAGGATCGTGGGCTGGGGGCAAGAGTTGCCAAGCGGGGTTTGGTACTCCCCTGCCCCAGCGACGTGGTGGGTCGTGGGGTTTTACATCGTGCTCGTGGCCTGGCTGATGTTCGCAGATCGGCTTCGCGGCTGGGGTCTGGCGGCTCTGCTGGGCTGGATCGTGCTTGGCATCGCGTCTCATTCGTTACCGCGAGAGCGTGCGTTCGTGCTCGCGTTTCTCGCGGTCGATCAAGGTGGCTGCATCGTGATCGAGACGCCCGATGGCCGCTGCCTGATCTACGATGTTGGCACGACCAGCGGTCCGCAAGCCGTCCGCCGGGTGGTGGCCCCTTACCTCTGGTCACGTGGCATTCGCCAGGTTGATGAGGTCTTCATTTCCCATGCGGACTCGGACCATTTCAACGGCCTCGCCGAACTCGCCCGCCGGTTTCGCATCGGCCAAATCTCCCTGACTCCCAGCTTTGCCGAGAAGCCGACACGAGAAGTCGTTGCCGCCTTGGAGTTGCTGAAATCCACGGGCATCCCGAGCCGTGTGGTCGTCCAAGGCGATCGACTCGAAGCGGGCGGACTGTCGATGGAAGTGTTGCATCCGCCGTGGAGCGGCCCAGCGGGAGGCGAGAATGAACGAAGCTTGGTGATGCTGATCCAAGTCGCCGGTCGGCGAATCTTACTAACCGGAGACCTCGAAAAAGCGGGCAGACCTGCCGTGCTTCAGCAAGCGATCCAACCCGTCGATGTGCTCATGGCCCCGCATCACGGCAGCCTGGGTGCCAACCCAGCTGCCCTCGTGAACTGGGCCAAACCCAAACTCGTCGTCGTGTGTCGTGGGCCAGCACAGGGGAACACGGTTAAACCCGAACAACTCAGCGTGACGACACGAGACACTTTTCAATCCGGTGCCATCATCTTCACCCTGACACCACTGACGGCCCACTGTCACGCGACAGGGGAGATGATCCCGGTGAAGTGAACTAGCTCCAGCCCCAGGGTTACGCGAAGTCCCAGGGTTACGCGAAGTCCCAGGGTTACGCGAAGTCCCAGGGTTACGCGAAGTCCCAGGGTTACGCGAAGTCCCAGGGTTACGCTTCGCTTCACCCTCGGCTAGGAGCAGTCGCCACTCCGTGGGCTTCTCGTTTCTGGTTTTTAGCCGCGGAGCAGCGTTTGCCGCTAGCCCAGGGTGAAGCGAAGCGTAACCCTGGGGTTCAATCCAAGTTCGCGGATTTGCCAGCGACGTAGGGCTTCCATTCGAGGCCGAGGGAGATCACACGGTAGCGTTTGGACTCGATGGCCCAGGGCGTGCCTTTGTGGTCGGTGGCGATCTTGGTGAAGAGTTCGTTGGCCGAGTCTGCAAGTTCTTTGACGTCTTTTTTGCTCTTCATCTTCTCGGTAGAAACGAGCACTAAACCCGCTTGGCCTTTGCCTTCATCGACTTTGGGCAGATTATCGGTGCGGATGTTGCCGAGGGCGAGGTTGTACTCACTCATGAAGGCGACGCGGGCTTTCAGTTGTGCCAGAGCGTAGAGGTACATCACTTGCCAGTATTTCGATTTTTCCTCGTCGAGCTTGTCCATCAACTTCTCGACTTGGGTGATCTTGGTCTCCAGTTCTTCGCTGATGCGGGCGGGTGTCTCTTGCTCTTGGATAATGAACTTCTTGAAGGTGTCGGTGGCGCCAGTCGAGATTTCGGTGATCAGGCCGTTTGATTTGCTGTCCGAAGATTTCCACTCCTTGACGATCAATTCCAAGGACTCAATCGCGGCTTTGCGGATGGGGTATTTGGCGCCATCTTTCTTGATCTCTTCGATGCTGACACCATCGGGTTTGTAGTCCTTCATCACGGCTTCCGTGAACGGGAACAGCTTCTCGATGGCGTCCTCAGCGATGGCTTCACCTTTGTACGGAGGGATTTTTTGGATCGGTTCCAGGAGCGTTGCCAGTTCTTTCGCGGCCATACCTTTTGGTGTCGGGGCCAGGTCGAAGCGTTTCGCAGGAGGTTCGTCTGCGTTGTAGGCCACCGTCGTGGTGCCCGTAGCTGGGCGGAGTTTTGGGGTCGGGTCGGGTTTGCCGGTGGTCCCGGAGATTTTGGTCATCGTCGCTTTCGCCGTGTCGTGCCAGAGCGTGAATGGCAATGCTTCTTCGGGGTTGACCTCTTTCGGCGTCTTGACCTTGCCGGTTGCAGCAGCATCGATCAGTGAACTGAGGAAGAGGCTGCCCCCGACGTAATCAGCGTCGGTCGGGCTGTTGCGATATTCGAGAGCATTGTTGCCTGTCGAAGCGGTCACGAGGATTTGGACATCTTTTGGCCCATCGAGCAGGGCTTTTTCGAGCGCTTCGGACATCGGCTCGGAACCAGGACGAAGCTTTTCGCCGTTCTCATTCAACCGGCAGACGTCAAAGATAACGAGCTTTTCCTGAGCGGGGCAGTCCTTCACTTTGGCCCAGAAATCCGCGAGCGGGATGAGCGAAGGCACCTCGGTGAGGTCACCATCCACGGGGACGAGGTAGGCTTTGTCACCCACGGTCACGGCATGACCACCGAAGTAAATCAGCACGCGATCTTGAGCACGACTGGTTTCACAGAACTCTTTGACCGCCTCCTCAATGACGGGTTTCATCATCGGGCGAGCTTTCGCTCCGGCGTCTTGGACGATGAAGAGTTGGTCGTTGTCCTTATCCATCGGCACCTTCCACTGGTAAGCCAGTCGGCGGGCCGCGATGCTGACCATGTCCGTGTTGCGGGAGTTCCCCGCAGCCAGGCCGTTGCAGTAGAGGTACTTGGTGACGCTTACAAAAAGCATCCGCCGGGGGAATCGCTTCGAAGCATTGGCAAAGGTGTTGTTGGGCGGGGTGATCGTCGGGTTGGCTTTCGTTTCGCTGGCTGGAATCGTTGCGTTGTTTTTATCTGGCATGGCTTTCGTGATCGCGCCGCGGATAGCATCTTGGTTCATAAACGCGGCCACACCGCCAGCCACCAAGAGCAACACAAACGCAAGGCCAGCGAACTTACCCAAGTTGGACTTCTTGCCGGAATACTTCTTCGTGGTTTCGTTGGCGACGAAGCCAAGTGTGCCGTTCGAGGAGTCAAAGTCTAATGAAGCCACGGAGGCCGGTTGAGGAGCGTAAGTGACCGGGGCGGCGGGTGGAGTGTAGTTGACCGGCTCGGGGCGATAGTTCGCCGGTTCCGGGGTGTAAGTGGGCTGTGATGGAATTTGAGTGGGAGCCGTGATATTCGGTTTTGGCACGAACGGGACGGCGGCCGAAGTCGTCCGCACGACGGTGCCGCACTTCTGGCACTTCACAGGCCGATTGGCCCACTCGGCAGGGATGCGTAAGGTGTTTCGGCATCCGGGGCAATTCGCGCGGAGAATCGTGGTCATCGCTCTACCCTTCTACTGCAAGCCATCCCAATCTTTTGGACAACTCAAGTTTACAGGAGTTCCCGTTTCACTCCCAGAATCTGTCCCCTCGCTTGTGAAAATCCAAAATCCTCGAGTAACTGATTCGTAACAATCTAGCAGTTCTCCCGTAGGATTTTGCCGGTCGTCCGTTGTACTATCGTGGTGCGAAATCTCTCCCCAAAGGATGGAGGTGTCTCATGCGATGGTTCCTGGCGAGTGTGGCGTTCGTGGTCAGTTTGGCTTCGGCCTCAGCGTCGGGGGTGTTACTCCCCGATGAGCGTGGCTTACAGCCCCTGGCGATGGTCGCCCATCGGGTGCAGGTCAAGATTCAGGATCAGGTCGCCCAGACGACTGTGGAACAAGTCTTCCGGAACTCGACCAGTCGCAACCTCGAAGCGACCTACATTTTCCCAGTGCCCCGTGGGGCGAGTGTCAACAAGTTCTCGATGTGGATTGATGGCAAAGAGACTTCAGGCGAATTGCTCGAGGCGAAAAAAGCCAACGCCATCTACACCGAAATCGTCCGTCGCACGCAAGACCCCGGTTTGCTGGAATACATCGGGCAAGATTTGTTGCGCGTGCGGGTGTTCCCCATTTTGCCTCGCAGCGATCAGAAGCTCAAAATCAGCTTCACCAGTGTGGCCACGATGGAACAGGGCGTTGTCGAGTATCTCTATCCCTTCAAGACGGATGGCCGCTCCACCCGGAACCTCGAAGACTTTTCCGTGAAACTCTCGCTACAGTCTCAGCACCCGATCACCATGATTTACAGCCCGACGCACTCCGTCGACATTCGCCGCAAAGGCGAGCGCGAAGCGGAAGTCGAGTTCTCGAAAATGCAGTCACTGTTAGACCGGGATTTCCAACTCTTCTACGGCCTCGGCAAACAAGACATCTCGATGACGCCAATCCTCTATCGGCCCGTGTCGTCCCAGGATGGGTACTTCATGTTCCTGGTGGCCCCCAGCATCGAACAAGCCAAAGAGAAACGCATCGCGCGGGATTTGGTGCTCGTTTTGGATACCTCCGGCAGCATGACCGAAGTGAAGATGAACCAGGCCCGCAAAGCGTTGAAGCAAATCCTGGCGGACCTGCGTGAAGGGGATCGCTTCGGCATCATCGCCTTTGCCAGCACCGTGCGGCACTTTGAAGACAAGCTCGTGACCTTCGACAACGACACCCACGAGCGTGCCCGCAAGTGGGTCGATGATCTCCGCACCAGCGGTGGCACCGCCATTCAACCCGCACTGGATGCTGCGATTGATCTGCGCCCGAAGGACAGCAAACGCACCTTCACCGTCGCGTTCTTCACGGATGGCCTGCCAACGGTCGATGAGCGTGACCCGAACAAGATCGTCCAGAACGTCGTGAAACGGAACTCCGAGAACACCCGCATCTTCACTTTTGGAGTTGGCGATGACGTCAATGCCGCGATGCTCGACCAACTCTCGGAATCCACGAAAGCGATCAGCACGTACGTCCGCCCGTCCGAAGACATCGAAGCCAAGGCCGCGGCCCTGCAAGCCAAGATCAGCCGACCGGCGATGACCAACGTGAAGCTCACGACCACCAACATCAAGCTCCACGAGATTTACCCCGTGAAACTCCCAGACCTTTTCCACGGTGGCCAGATGGTCGTCTTGGGCCGCTACTCGGGTGATGGTGACGCCGTCGTGCGCCTGAGCGGAATGGTCGGCTCCGAAGAACGTGAACTCGTCTACGAACTCAAGTTCCCTCGTCGCACCGAAGAGAACCGGGACTTCGTCGAGCAACTCTGGGCACGCCGTAAGGTTGGTTTCTTGCTCGACCAGATCCGCTTGAACGGAGACTCGAAAGAGATTGTCGAGGAGATCACCAAACTGGCCATGAAGTACGGCATTGCCACACCGTACACGAGCTTCCTCGTGGTCCCCGATGGCCCGATGCCCGTCATCGGCGGACAATCCCCGATGCTGCAGGGCTTCAGAGGGACTGGCCCTGGTGGTGAATCGGGTGGAATTGGTGGTAGTGCATTCCCCAACGGACTCGGTGGTTTCGGTGGCGGTTTCGGCGGTGGTGGCCCAGCGAAGCGTGTCGAGGATTATGCCAAAGAACAGGCAGCTAAGAGTCTTCCAGCGGCTGGCCCTGCGAGCGGGGTCGCGGCGACTCGTGGTGTTGAGCAAGAGAAAGCAATCGATGAGGCCCTCAAAAAGAGCGAGAACAAGGACGATCGAGATAAGCTGACGAAAGCCAAAGAGGAGAACCGCTCCCTGGAAACAGCACGAGGCAACTTCGAACGCCGGCAGGTGTTGCAGAACCAACAAGGCAAAACCGGCGTCGATCTCGCCATCACCGCGGGCAACCTCCGCAACCAAGATCGCCTCGCGCTGACCGCGAACCAGAAAGTCAATGGTCGCAACGTTATCGAGGTCGGTGGAGTCTGGATGGATGAGCGTTACGATCCGAAGCAGAAGGCGGTCACAGTCAAAGCTCAGAGCGAGGCCTACTTCCGAATCTTGGAGAAGCAGCCGAAGATGAAAGAGGTCTTCCGACTCGGGAACTACCTCCTCTGGATCACACCGAACGGCACGGTCCTCGTCATCGATGGCAACTCTGGGCAGGACAAACTCCCGGACGCTGACATCGATGCCATGTTCATCGCGCCAAAGGCACCGTAAGCCTCTACCCCATCGCTTTCTTCACGACCGCTTCGAGTTTCTCTCGGGCGGTCTTGGCCACGGTCAGTGGGTCTTGTTTCCAATACTCGCGGTTGAACAACTCCACCGAAAGGAAGCCCTTGTAGCCGATGGCGATGAGGGTCTGCACGATCTCCACAGTCGGGGCAACGCCATCACCCACATAAACGCGATCCGCATCAACGATGGTGCCTCGCTCGATCTTCGGGTAGTCGTTGACATGGAAGATGCCGATGCTCGTGGGGCTGAGGAGCTTCAAGCCATTGAAACCCGAGCCACCCTTGTAGAGGTGGTAAATGTCCGGCAGCACGGCGGCGCCTTTCACACCTGACTCGGCCGCTACGAGTACCGTCTCGCCCAGCCGGCTCAGTGTCTTCGAGAAGCCCCAGACTTCGACGATGGGCGTGATGCCCATCGTCGCGCCGAGTTCGAAGAGTTGGCGGTAACGATCTGCCGCGGCGACGAGGTCGATGATCGGCTCCGAGGCTTTGGGGTCGTCCCGTTTGCTCGTCCCGCCCGTGGCACCGACTGGCGGAGCGGCCACACGTAGCCCGCCGATCTGTTGCACCAAATCCATGTCGCGCTTGGCCGTCTCCAGCCCACGCTTGCGCCGGGCTTCATCGGCAACGATCCACTCGGCAAAGCCAATCGCATCTGGCACTGCTAAGCCCGCATCGGCAAATCGCTTTTTGAGGTCCGGCAGGGTGCCACCGGATTTTTGGTAATCTTGAATCTCCGAGATCCAAGGCTCAATCGCCGTGTAACCCGCGTCGCTGGCAATCTTGATCAACTCGACGAGCGGCCGGGACTTGCCCTCGGCGTTCCGCACCGTACTCGTGTTGAGGCAGTACCCAAACGGTGGCGTACTGGGTTTGGAACTTTGGGCAGACATTGTGGTCGTCGTCAAAAGTGCCGTGCCTGCGGCCAGCACCTGTCGGCGTGAGAGAGCATGAGACATGATGGAGACCCAAAACAGGGAGTGGAAACGAAAGAACCGCCGATGACTCGGCGGTTCTTGTTTTATGCCAGAACGGGGTTACTTCTTCTCTTCTTTCTTCTCAGTCTTTTTGTGAGTGAAGAGGTAGTTGCCGTTCTCTTCCGTGGACTCGAACTTCGTCGGACGTGGGCCATCTTTAGGGTGGTAGCAAAGTGTCAGCTTGCCATCAACGAACTTCATGATGCCCTTAGCTGAGGACTTGAGTTCAACTGGCTCAAGCAGATCGAGATCGATTTCGATGGGGTCTTTCTTGTCATCGATCTTGTAGCCGAACACGAAAGTCACCTGTTCAGTCTTAAATGTCATCTTTTCTTTGGCGATGGTGACGACGCCCTGCATCGCCTTTTCGTCGCTCTTCTTGCCAGCACGCATGCCTTCGGTGACTTTCCAGTCCCCGAGGAGCTTGGCGGGGTCAAGTTTTTCAGGCTTCTTCTCTTCGGGCTTTTTGTCTTCGGCCAGAACCCAAACCCCGCAAACCATCGCCATCAACATCGCCATCAAACGCAGACGTGTCATCAGAATACCCTCGCAGATATGTGCCACAGAACGGATCTCATGGGCAATGGAACTGTACGCGCCGAGGTCTCCAGAAACAAGTTCAGTTCCACGATATGATGGTGTTGTGATGACAAGGTGACAACGACATGAAGCGGATTCATCTGGGTTGGTTTTTCGTCTGGCTGGGCTTCGGGCTGGTGATCTGGCTGGTGTGGGTCTCTGTCTTCGAAGAACGGACACTCCCACCCGAGTTGCCTCCGGTCGAAGATGTCGCCGATCGGGATGCTCAATATCGACGGGCTTTCGCCGAGGGGAATACGGTTGTTCGTCATCGGGAACTGGAAGTCTTTTTTCGGAACTTCCTCCTCGATCTTACGATCCAGGATACTGAGAAGACGATGGGGCATTTTGACGTCGACCGCTTGCGTGTTTATGCGGAAGAATCGCTCGCATTTCCCGAAGGTCGCGAGCATCCGGTCCAAGTCAACACCCGGCTTTCTACAGCCGTGTTTCAAGCCTGCCGTGAGGGGCGATTTCTGGAAGTCCCCGATCGAATCGATTTGGCCTTGGTGGATGAACGCCAAGGCGATCGGCGGATCATCGTGTATGCACTGCACCGTTTGCCAAACGGTGATTGTCTGCCGATGCGTTGGTGGCTTGAAAAGCCCAAGAATGATTACCAAATCGCGGATATCGAAGACCCGCGTCAGGGAATGAGGCTCTCAGAGTTGGTCGCGACCCAGGCCCTCGTGGCGATGTCGGCCAAAGATCGCAACGCACGAGAACAGGGCTGGCAAGACTTCCGCGATGCACTGGAAGCCCGCCAGCTCAAAGATTTCAAGTTAGCCCAAAGGAAGTTTGACGCCTCGGCGATGGCTCCATGGTCTGGTTCCGAGCGAGTGACATGGCATTGTCAGCGAATGGCGTTGGCCTGGGATCAGAAGGATGACGCGAAACTGGATGCCGAGTTGTCAGCCCTCGAAAAGCACCGACCAGGCTTACCGGTCATTCGCATCTGGAAGGCCACGCGGGCTTATCAGGCCAAGGATTGGGCCAAGGTTCGTGAACAGGCAGAAGCCTACATCGCTCTCTTTGGCCACGAACGGGTGCTTTCCGTTTACCTGGCTCAGGCCCTGATCGAGACGCAACAACGAGACGCAGCCAAGCAAGTGCTTCGCCAGGCTCTGTTGAGGTTTCCGAATGACTCCCGCATGAAAGAGCTGCTGGCCAAGATCACTCCGTGACCGGCTTGCGGACCCGTAGCAACACAGTCGGGTTCACGGCTTCGAAACGCAGGCTTTCCAACTGCTCCACACCCCGAGCCAGGTTCATCAGCAGCACATCGACCGTCGGCGACAGCCGTTTCAAGACTTGGTACGTTGCGGTGATCATCTCCAAGGTGCCGACGTTGGCGACCAACCGCCCACCTGGCCGCAATGACGCGAAAGCACTTTCAAGCACCCGAGCGACTTCACCGCCGTTGCCGCCGACGAAGACCGCATCGGGCATCGGCAGTTCTCCGAACACCGCAGGAGCCTTGCCGAAGATCGGCTTCACATTGGCGACGCCGAATTGATCCGCGTTGGCGACGATCAGGTGGTAATCGGCGGAGTCTTGCTCAATGGCATAGACCGTTCCGGGTGAAGTCAGTTGCGCCATCTCGATGGCCACGGAGCCTGAACCGGCGCCGACATCCCACGCGATGTCACCGGGTTGTAAGTCGAGCTGAGCCAGAGCGACAGCACGGACTTCGGCTTGGGTGATCAACCCCGTCTTAGGCCGGGACTGAGCGAAGACATCGTCGGGGTTACCGAATCGAGCGAGCTTAGTCGTCCGGCGTGGGGCATCGGCGCGGTTGGGTTTGCGCTTCAGGATCATGATGTTGAGGACATCGAAGCGCAGGTCTTGAATCTCGGTCAACTCGCCGTTGGTGATCCGCTCGTCCCGGCCGCCGAGATTCTCACAGACGTAGACGCGGAAGTAATCGATGCCGCGAGACAACAACTCACGAGCGACGCGGTGCGGTGGCGTGGTTTCACTGGTGAAGAGGCCAACTGTCTCAGCGGAGCGAATCTTATCGATGACATCTTCGAGTTTCTTGGCCGAGAGGTCGGTGAGGTAGGCTTCTTCCCACGTCTCTTTGATGCGAGCGAACGCGAGTTGCATGGACGAAACATGTGGCACGACTTCGAAATGCTCGGCACCGACTTTGTCGCAGAGATAACGGGCTGTGCCGTAGAAGAGTGGGTCTCCCACCGCTGCGACGATTTGCTTTTTGTTGGGCAAACCCGACTTGAGCTTCTCGACGATCTCAGGCAGGTCAGTCCCAATGCGGACACGCTCGGCAGTGATCTCAGGGAGCAACCGCAGGGCGGCCTCGGAGCCAAAGACGACCTCCGCTGCCAGGAGCAGTTCCCGGCTACGGTTTGTTAACCCCGCGAGACCATCCGGCCCGACACCCACGATTGGAACTTTGCCACTCATCTCAAACCTCGCAACTCAATCAAGACCCTTGCACTTGAGTTAAACCCCATGGCCTCGAATGGGGAGAGGTGCCGAGTGGCTTTTCGGAACTTCTGGTCAAACGCGAATTACTTCTTGTTCTTCTCGAAGGCATCGACGTACTTCTTCGGGTTCGCATCGAACTCTTCTCGGCAACCCGAGCAACAGACGTAATAGGTCTTGCCCATGTAGCTGACGGCCATTGTGCCAGCTCCACCAGTGACGATGCACTCTGGTTTCTTGCTACCGCCACCGGCAAAGGATTCGCCTTCTTTATTACCGGCGAGGGAGTACAACTCGTTGAAAAGGCCTTTGCCTTTCGCTTGTACTTCGGTCTTCAGCACCATTCGAGCACCATCTGCGACGGTGTAGAGCGTCATCTTGGTGATATCGCCCGAGTCAGTATCTTTGCTGGTGAAGACGAGGTTACCTTTGACGATGGTGCCATCGAAGTTGGCTTCTTTCTTCTCTTTGTCGACGAGCTTCAGTTTGTAGAGCTTCTTGGTGGTGTCGTACTTCAGCTCACCCGATTTGTTGAACTTGCCATCGACAATGTCCAGCGCGATCCACGATTCGCCATCTTTGAACTTCCAACCGAATTGAAGTGTTTCTTTCCAGAGAGTCTCTTTGCCAGTGATCTTGGTTTTGCCGTTCGCTTTCCATTCGCCGATGAACTCACCGACTTTTTGCAGGGCCGCTTTGGCAACTGGATCCGGTTTTTTGTCCTCAGCGAAGACTGGGACCACGAAAGCGAAAGTCAGAACGCAGAACGAAATGAGCCACTGTCGACGCATGGGAAATTCTCCAAGGGATTGACTGCATTATACGATGGCAAAATGAACAGCAAAGTTCCCAAAACTTTTTGGTACACTTCGTTCGAACCGCCAAGTCGCCAAGACGCTCAAGAAGCGTAGTTTACCATGAAAATGTCTCTTCTTGGCGTCTTCGCGTCTTGGCGGTGAATCGCTTCCAGAGTTCGTCACTCGGACTTCAGGTACTCCAAGAGCTGCTCAATCTCTTCGGGTTTCATGACAGGAAGACCATCGCCGCCTTGGAGTTTGGATTTCCCAGTACCGTACTCATGGCCGTCGTTCGAGTTGCCGGGTAATGACGTATCGAAGAGGAACGCACCCGGGTAATTTTTCGTCGAAAACCCGACGTTGACTGGGTCGAACTCCCGGCTACCGATGGCGAAGGACTTCGAACGCTTCTCGACGGGAAGTAGCAGTTCTTTGAGATTCGGCACGGAGCCATTGTGGAGATACGGCGCGGTGGCCCAAATACCGTTCAACGGACGAGCTTTGTAGACCATCAGCGGGTTCACCAACTCCGGTGGGGCCAATTCCAAACTCATGGTGGTCATTTGCGGGGGCAGTACACCCAGATCGCGGGTCGTGTCGAGCATTTTTCGGTTGGAATACTCTTCGAGGAATCGCTTCTTGTCGGGGTCACTCGTGTCGTTGAATGGCCCACGAAGGATCGAGCCGACGACCGCATTCAGCAGCAAATCGTCGCCCGAGATGCTCGTTCCGATGGTCTTGTTCCCCGGAAAACTGATCGGCACGATGAACTTCTTCGTTCCTTTCAGGAACGCGGAATCTCCAGTGCGGAAGGCGAAGTTCGAGGCCATCGTGTGGTCTGTGCGGACTTCGGTAACGGGTGTTTTGAAGGCCTTCACAGTCCGATTCGGATTCTTGTGGTCGATGATCGGCACATGACAGCCGATGCAGTACTTTTCGAAGACCGCTTTCCCGGCGGTCACTTTGGCCTCATCGAGCTTGCCAAAGCTTTCGGGCCATTCCGGGGAGTGCAGTTTCGTGACCAATTCTTCCAAGCGATCCAGATGCGACATGTTGACCGAACTTGGGTAGCCTGGCTTCAAAGTGCCGCCTTCAGGCTGCATTTCGATTTGCCCGAAGACGCCGAGCACTTCACCAGTGTTCCGAGCGAGTGCCCCGAGTCGTTTGGAGCCGATGAGCACATTATTGGCGACCCCGTTCCACTGCACGAAATCATGTTGTGGTGTGTCCCAGAGGAAAGGGTAACTCACGGGAGCATCGGTGTTTTTGCGGGAAGCGGGGGTCTTCAAGCCATCGACGTAGACGGCATTCATGATCCGGCCAAATGCATCCAACCGGGCGTAACCATAGGGGTGGGGCGAGGCGTTGGTGGCATCGTACTTCTCCCGGATCGTGAGCTGAGCTTGCAGTTCCTGACGGAGCTGCTCTTTCGATTGATCCGGGGCATCCCGGAGACTGGAGGCCATGATTTTCTCAGCGAAGCGATCAAACTTCGCCGGGGTGTTCAGGGTCGCTTTCATCGCGGCGGTGAGTTCGAGCAGAAACCCGCCGATGTCCTGATGGCTCGGGGCACCGTCGATGCGATACGCCACTTGATTGTGATGGATTTCATTGGTGTGACAGGCAGCACACGTCAGACCGAGCCAGTTGCGTCCTTGAGGTTCATCGCTACGACGTGGGTCGCGTACGAAGCCAATCGGCAAACCATCTGGGTTATACTCGGCTTTCTTGAGTTGCAGAAAGCGGAAACGATTGAGGTGGACGGGATCGAGAAACGGCTTTTCGCTGGTGCTCTGCTCGAGATTCACGAACCACAGATACGGCACCAACCGCGAGCCTTGGCTGAGTGTGTAAAACTCCATGCTGTCGTTGGGTGACCAGCCCTGGTTGAGATACTTCACCTGTATCACCGCACTGCCACTGTCATCAGTTGGTGGTAACACAGCATCACGGTCCGTAGCAATCTCAGGCAAGTCTGGGATCACGGGCTTCACACGATAAAGCCAGGCGACATAGCCCACTCCACCCAGTACGATGATGCCCAAAAGAATGAGTAGTTTCTTCCACATGCGTCGATCCTTATAGTGTACGAGACTGGGCGTGGAATATCGTATACACCTAAAAAGCCTAAATCAACTCCCGAATAGATTTTCTTTCCTGCGACGACTTGCCCATACTTCCCGGCACAAGATCGAGCATTGGAAACAGGACGCATCTCCCCTTTCCTGTTTCCAGGATTCGGATTTGAACTCAGGGGAATTGCCTAAGATGTTCTGTTGAGATGTGGTCCTGTGAGCCTGAAGAGCGTTTGCTGTGGAAAAGAATCCTGAAGTCCGGTTGAAAATCGATCGTAACTCAAGCCATCCGTGGATCTTTCAGAAGATGGTCGAACGGCCCCCGCGTGTGCCGAATGGGGCGATCGTGGATGTGATCGATCGCAGTGGGAACCTCTGTGGACGGGGGCTTTACAACAACCACTCGCGGATCACTTTGCGGATGCTCACCTCGAACCCCGAGGAGCAAATCGATGAGGCTTTCTTCGCTCGCAAGATCGGCGAAGCCGTCGCCCTCCGACGAGAAGTCTTGAAGCTCGACGCCGTGACGGACGCTTACCGACTGGTCCATTCCGAAGCTGACGGGCTGAGTGGCTTGGTCGTCGATCGTTTCGGCGATCTGATCGTCACGGAATACTTCGCCGCCGGGATGTGGCGACAACGGCAGATGATCCAGAAAGCTCTCGACGGCCTCTTCCCTGGCCACGAGAGCTACTGGTTTGCGGAAGAACACGTCGGCAAGCAAGAGTCCTTCGATTGCCATGCCCCACCTGCACCGAAGCCCTCGACGATCACTGAACATGGCCTCAAATTCCGCGTCGCACCGGGTGGGAAGCACAAGACGGGTTTCTTCGTCGATCAACGAGAGAACCGGCAGTTCCTGGGCGAAATGTCCGCTGGCAAACGGGTACTCGACATCTGCTGCAACTCCGGTGGCTTTGCTGTCTACGCCAAGGCCCGCGGCGCGGGCGAGGTCGTGGCCATTGACCTTGATGAAGAAGTGCTCGAAGTCGCCAAAGAAAACGCCAAGCTCAACAAGGTGAACGTCAAATACATCCAGACGGACTTGTTCCCCTGGCTGCGTGATGCGATCCCGAACAAGGAGCGCTTTGACGTCGTCATCCTCGATCCCGCCAAGCTGACCCGCGATCGTGAATCCGTCGATTTGGCCCTGCGCAAATATACGGATATGAATCGCCTGGCACTGCAGGTCGTTAACCCCGGTGGCCTATTCCTGACCTGCAGTTGCACAGGGTTAGTCAGCGAACCAGACTTCCTGGAGATGCTTCGACGAGCCTCCTGGCAAGCCGGCCGCACGCTGCAAATCTTCAAAGTCTCCGGCGCCGGCGGCGACCATCCTTATCTCGCCCACGTCCAAGAAGGCCGCTACCTGAAAGCCGTCTTCTGCCGCGTGAGTTGAAACATCGAAGAGTGACTCACCTCACCCGAGGTGCTTGATGATGGCCTGGGTGATGGTGGTGGTGTTGCCAGTGCCGCCGAGGTCGCGGGTGAGGCCGTCGCGGGCTTCGAGGGTCCTGATGATGGCCGCTTCGATTTTAGCCGCGGCAACTCGCTCACCGATGTGGTCGAGCATCATGGCCCCACTTCGCAAGACCGCAATCGGGTTCGCTAGACCTTGACCGGCAATGTCCGGAGCCGAGCCGTGAACGGCTTCGAAGACCGCGTAACGGGCACCGAAGTTGGCCCCTGGCACGACACCCAAGCCACCGACCAGCCCAGCGCACAAATCCGAGATCACATCGCCGAACAGATTTTCCATCACGAGCACATCGAAGGCCGTGGGGTCGAGGGCGAGTTCCATGCAGACGTTGTCGATGGGCTTTTCTTCGAAGCGAATGAATGGGAACTCATCGGCCACTTCGCGGGCACATTCCAAAAACAAACCATCGGAAAGTCGCATCACATCGGCCTTGTGGCAAAAGGTCACGAGATGCCGGCCACCCGTGCGGGCCATCTCGAAAGCAAAGCGGACGATCCGTTCGCAGGCCGGCCGCGTGATCACCCGCAGGCTCTCGATAACTCCCGGCACAACCTGGTGCTCCAGACCCGCGTACAGCCCCTCGGTATTTTCGCGGACGACAATCAAATCCACCTTCTCGAACGGGGTCTTAATCCCAGGCAGGTTCTTGACGGGCCGCACACTGGCGTAGAGATCGAGGCCTTGGCGTAATCGCACGTTGATGGACCGAAAGCCTTTGCCAACGGGAGTCGTGCATGGGCCTTTGAGAGCGACGCGGTGTTTGCGGATGAGGTCCAGGGTCACTTCTGGAAGTGGTTCGCCGTGACTCTCGGCGGCACCCAACCCAGCGGCTGCAGGGATCCACTCGATCTTGACCCCCGCCGAAGCGATCACTTCGCAGGCCGCGGCCATGACTTCGGGGCCAATGCCATCGCCATCAATCCGGACAATCTTCATCTTGATTCCCTGCCCACGAATCGCTGTCAGATGCACCTATTCATAGATGGCGATCGTGGAAGAAAACAGAAAGATTTCAGACAGGGTACGCTTTTGGCTCGTCGGCCACTCGACCGAGACACACTTATCGGGCACTCGATTTGACGAAGTAAGTCAGCTGGCGGTTATTAGTGAGAGGGACACGGCAGAGGCGATCGAACTGGAAGCCCTGGATGACCTTCACCATCGCCTCCGCTTCTTCCGGACTACTCGCGGCAATGATCTCGCGACCAACGCCATCGCAGACAGCCGAGCGTTTGTTAACCGTCCGGACTTGGATTTCTTTCGGCTGGAAGGGATGGGCATCCGCCTGGAACGGGATTTTCGTCGGTGGTTGACCATTGATCAGAAAGAATGACATCTCGCCAAGTTGGCAGAACTCGGTGAAACGATTTTCTTGGATGAACCGAGTTGCATCACGGGCCGCCCACTCCGAGCCACCAAACTGTGCGACAACATCGACTCCACTCACGACTTGATATTCCGTTTTGTCCCTCCGCACTTCGAGCTTACGAGGATCGATTTTGGTTTGTTCCCCAACAAATCCGAGACCAGGAACCGAGATGCCAGTCCGCATTAAGTTCTGCTCGTGTTGGGCCTGCATGACCTGCCCAATCGGGTCTGCAAGCTTAGCAACCTTGCCAGGCGGTGCGGCGAAGAAGAACGAGAACGCTGGGTTGGGTTTGCCGATGTGACCAATGTGATTGAAACCATACCGTTGAGCGACGGCCACCGCTTGCTCGGCATCCGCGCGGACGCTGCCCGCATTCAGGTGAAAGTTACGATCATCGCGGACGACCCAGACGCCCCGCACCATCTCCGCCCGCAGCGTCTTCAAATCCAGCGCCTGAGCAGACTTGATGGGAGGCACCGCCTGTGTTGCCTCGCCTTGCACCAAGGTGTAGCCCACGAGTGGCCGTTTGAAACCGATCATCGCAAACTGAGTTCCGCGAAGTTCCCGGAAGACGCGTTTGACCTCTTCCGCATCGGCTTCACTTTTGCCGAGTGTCAGGATGGGGTCGTAGCCGAGTGTCACTTGCCAGGTCTCGGACACTCGGCGAACGTTGATGGCGGCATGATCCAAGTTTCGCAGTTGTTCCTTCATCGGCAGAACAACATCAGGCCGAGGTGCATCGGCTTTCGGCGGTGCCTTGGTGAGGTCGATGACACCTTCAGGGAGACGGCTTGGAGGGACACCCTGCAATGGGGGAATACCCTGAACGGGCGGGATGCCTTGCGGTGGCATCTGAGCGAACACGGTCGTTCCAGAAACCACCGCGACGAGAGCCAGAGTCCGCCACATACGCCCATCCCCCGAGAAGCCGTATCGAATGTATCGGCGGTAAGAGTTGGAGAATTCAGGGGATTCCCGGGGGACTGCAGATTCCTGGCAAACGATTCGAACCGAACGAGTGCGATCTTCATGAAAGTTTCGTCAAACACACCTCACCACGAGTGAATGACTTGGCAGAATAAACTTCTCCCTACAACTGAGGCCCATGTATGAAACGACTCGCACTCTTTGGCGCGGTATCACTCCTTCTCGTCACGGCGGCGTTGCTCTCCAACGCTCGTCAAGGTGAATCTGACGCCAGTTCGAAGCCCAGCTTCGCTCTTCAAGTCGAAGCCAAGAACCCTTGGACGACACTGACCCCGAACACGGACCCTGATCAATTCCAGTTTGCCGTGGTCTCCGACCGCACCGGCGGCCACCGCAAAGGCGTCTTCTCCAAAGCCGTCAAGCAGATCAACTTGGTTCAACCTGAGTTCATCATGTCGGTCGGTGACCTCATCGAAGGTAGCAACGACAAAGACAAGATGACCAAAGAATGGGAAACCTTCGACAGCTACGTCAAGCAGTTCCAAATGCCGTTCTTCTACTGCGCCGGTAACCACGATGCCGCGAGCAAGCTCAAGACCGAACTCTGGACCGAGCGCCTCGGCAAAACCTACTACCACTTCCTTTACAAAAACTGCCTCTTCGTCGTGTTGAATTCCAACGACCTCGAACCGAATGCAGATGGCAAGCCTGGTTTTGGCACGCGCATCGGCAAGACCCAGAACGAATGGCTCGCGAAGGTCGTGAAAGACAACGCCAATGTCCGGTGGACCTTCGTGTTCCTGCACCACCCTGTCTGGACCGCACGTGACCTCACCACCAATGGCTGGCTCGACGTCGAAACCACCCTCGCTGGCCGCAAGCACAACATCTACTGCGGCCACGTTCACACGTACCGTAAGTTCCTTCGCAACGGCACCACCTACTACCAACTCGCGACCACCGGTGGTGGCAGTGCGATGCGTGGTGTGGAGTACGGTGAATTCGATCAAATCGCTTGGCTGACGATGAAAAAAGAAGGCCCCGTCATGGCCAACATCCTGATGAGCGGCCTGTACAACGACGAACTCAAAGAGTTCGAATCGGACGAAGACGGCTCGGTGCCACTGATTTCGAACTTCCCAACCGTCACGGGGACCGTGAAGCAGAACGGCCAAGCTCCAGTTGGCGTGAACATCGTCTTCACCCCGATCCCTGGCGAAGGCAAAGAAGAACCGAAGAAAGAGGCTCCAAAGGTCGAAGGAAAAGAACCCAAAGAGCCACGTTCGTTCGCGGTCACGGGTTCGAGCAAAGTCTTCGCGGACGGCACCTTCAACATCTACAGCAACCGCGGCGCTCAAGGACTGCGTCCAGGTCGTTACGCTGTCACCTTTACCCAGACTGAGCCTTTCACCATCGACCCGAAAGCTGAGACCAAAGAGATTTCTGTCCCAACCAAATACCGTGCCTTGAACACCACCCCGTTGCGTGTTGAAGTGACAAAAGACGGCCAGAACAAGTTCGAATTCGTGCTGGAGTAATACACTACTCCGAGTACTGAATTGCCACTTGCAGGCTGAAGCTCGTCGATGTTCATGATTTTGATTTTGGTAGCGGTCATCGTTCTTTCGATGCCGCTCGGTTTGTACCTGACCTGGCTCGCTGGGGTCCACCGTCGGCCATTCGTGACCATCATGAGTGGCCGATCGGACTTTCTCCTTCTGCTCTCCGGCCTCATCGGTTTCTTCCCCGTCTTGGCCACTCTTGGCTTGCTCGCCTTCCAATCGAATGCTCGCTACTTACTCCGTGGCAACCAATCCCAGATTGACTCGATCTGGGCCGAGGAACGCTACGTCTGGCTTGGCACTCTCGGGGTCTTTGCCGGCATGGCGATGGTGGTGCTGACCTGGGAGTGGATTCGCCGCGGCAAAAGCCTGGCAGTCTACAACATCCCACGGGACACTCTCGATGCTGGAATCAGCAAAGTGCTCACTGGGCTAGGCTTGATCGCGTCGCGGTTTGGAAATGTGTGGAGCGATGGGAGAGAACTCATTGCCATCACCCCGACTTCGGGCCTTGACTATGCCACCATCCATCTGCGGACCCGTGACCCGCGTTTGCTCGAAGAACTGGAACGGAACCTTCGCCTCACCTTGCAACCCGCCGCGACCGCGGATGGGCAAGCGGCAGGTTGGCTTTACATTGTCGGGACGACTTGTCTCGGGGCTGCTGCCTCAGCCGTGGGTTTGCTCTTCTACTTCATTTACCTGACTCGCTAATTTAAGCCGCGGCGCTGACGGGCGAGAATCGCCCCGTCAAGTGGTGCCATTCTCCATTCTTCCAGCAGAACACGACTTCCTCATTCTCGCGCCAGGCCACGCAGTACGCGCCGTTGATGGTCTTGATCTTCCAGCCGGCTTTTCGAAGCAGGTCGTGGTTCGGGAGTACGAAGGGTTCTGCGTTCGGGAGAGGGAATGAGTTCCACATTCGTGGTCACCAGTTAAGGTTTATGGGCGTTCGTTATCCGTCTGCTTCGGCGTACGAAGCTCAGGGAGTTGAGGGATTTCCACACTCGGCAAACCCTTCGGACTGATTTCCGGTCGGGTCGTGCGGATCGCGGAGAATCCTCGTGGCCCGAGCATCGGTGGGCGATCCCGGTGCAAGTAGTTCGCCAGTTTGGCCGGGTCCGACACTGGCCTCGCTGGCTCTGCCCGATGTTCTTCTGGTGTCTCAGGACTCAGCGTGGGCAAGTTCGGGAACTTTGGCAGCTTTTCGCCGGCGAATTCCGAATCCCGTTGGATCGAACCGCGACGATAAGGCCCAGCACCAAAGAACCACGTATCTTTCAGATTGCTCCCCGCTTCCACGAGAACCGGTTCGCCGATGCCCTGCCCTGTGAGTCGACTGTAAGCGAAGACGGCAATCTTGGCTCCGCCTTGCTGGTCGGTCTTTTTCACCAAGGCGATTTCAGGGATCGCCGTCGGCACCCCAGGAACGAGTGCCGGTAAGGAAAGTGCCGGAGTCCCCACGAGCAAACTGTGCTTATCCGTCCCGACGCCACCGGCACGGGCTTCAACGATGTACTCTGCTTTGGTCCGCTCGTCTTGAATCAGGCAGCCTTGCGTCATCAACTCTTGGCGTAGCGAGCTGATCAGATAACCGCGATCCACGATGCCTTCGAGGTATTGGTTATCAAGGAAGACGGTTTTGCCATGCAGGGCCGAGAAGTCCATTTTCTTCATCGCATCATCGATGGCCTGCGACACGAGCTTCATTTCACTGAGTGCTCGCGTCGTGTCCGTCATCCGTGTGGTCCCGCAACCCAGGATGGCCACCAACCCGAACACACCAACTCCTGCTGAAATCACTCTCCACATTCAACCTTCCTCTCGACCGCGCGACAATACCAAGACCCCTATCTGAGTCAAGATCGGGTTTCGGAGGTACAAAAACTGAAGGAGCAACCGCCTTCGGGAATCTGTGGATAGAATGCCCGAGCACACATGGGTTTCCAAATGTTACGACTCCAGGACTTACAGATCGCCAATTTTCGCGGCATCCGCGAAGGGTCGTTGACGAACTTCGCCGATGTCAACATCCTCGTCGGCCGTAACAACTCTGGCAAAACGACTGTGTTGGAAGCGATCACCCGCGCGATGAAGCCGACAAATTACCCAATCAGTTCTGATGAGAAACATGTCGATCAGTTTTGGTCAGAGATTCGCGGATCTGGTGGAGATACTTCTTACCGAGGTCTTGGCGGTCAGATTTTTTTTGGCGCTACAGCTAACGATGGCAGAAAATTTTTGCCGGAGATTATCCAACACAACTCATTCGCGTGGAGAGTCTCAATCTATACCCAACGACAGGCCTTCTCTTCATTAGTGGAGAAACTCAACTGGGACTCTATTCTCTCCGATCGTCGTGACAAGATTCTGCGGAATCTCATCAATGAAGTATTCGACCTGAATTGTGAAGGATTTCAGCTCCTACCATCGGGGCAGTTCAAGGTGATGTTTAATGATTATAGCATTAATCTTGACACGATGGGCGACGGCACACGGTCGGCGATGCGGGCGTTCATGAGCCTGATTCGTGTTTCGGATACGCTGCTCTTGATGGAAGAGCCGGAGTGTCATCAGCACCCCGGTTCGCTCGAGTTGTTTGCGAAAGGCCTCTGCAAACTCGCCAAAGAGCGGCGGGTGCAACTGATCCTCACGACCCATAGCCAGGAGTGTATTCGGGCCTTCTCCAAAGCCACGGAAGTCGTCGGTTCCTCGTTCGCAGTTTACCATTTACGGCTCACCGATGGCCTCCAAGAATCACGTCGACTCGAGCGCGATGCCATCAGTTCCCTTGACGAATCTGGGGTCGATGTGAGGTTCGCTGATCTTTATGTCTAGTCCCAAAAGAACAGTTATCTACACAGAAGGTGGCGATGATCGCGAGTTTCTCAGTTGTTTCTTTGACTTCGAATTCCTCGGATGGAAGCATGACAAAGCCGATCGGAAAGCCGAAGGCAAAGCAGGCGTGGTTTCGCATTTGTTGCCATTCGTCAGTCCAGCCAATGGCCTAGGCGGCCAAGGCATCATGCTCTTGGATATCGACAAAGAGACTTATCCGCAGTTCTTTGACTCGGTCGAGCGAGACCTCAAAGCCACGCCAGCGACTGTGACACGCGGCCAGAGCGGACCACGCCTCGTCGAGTTCCGACTTGAACATGAATCCCGCGCAGGGCGGTTGATAGCTATCGCCGTTGGCAAAGTGAACGACTCGATCCTCATAAGCGAGTACGGCGTAAATCAATTTAGCCTCGACGATTGGACCTTCCAACTCGCACGCATTGAAAAAGTCTACAACAATGTGAGTGAGTTTCGCAAAGTTCCATATGCAACATCCATGAAGAAGCATACCGAAACAGCGAAGCTATTTCGCGATAACGGCTTGGTCGTAGAGAAATCGAATACTTATCTCAACATTCTCCGCACGGTCACCTCGATCGGTGCCTCGACAAGTACACTCACAAAACAAGTCTGTGCCGCAGCAAAACGCGTGCTGACCGAAGCCGAGTTGCGTGAACAACTTGGGGATATCTTTGACGACCTTGAGCTAGCAACAAAAATTCTCTGCACCCCGGTGATGTGAGGTCCGGTTTCATGGCTAAAGATGCGGATTTGCGGCGGGTCTTGGGTTGTGGGCTGATTGCCGTTGTGCGGGCCGCGGACTCGGTGGGGCTGGTGGAGGTCGTGCGGGCACTCGCGGATGGCGGTGTTACTGTCGTGGAGGTGACGTTCACGGTACCGAATCCACTAGATGTCATTCGGGACGCGAAGCGAGCACTCGGCGACAAAGTCCTGCTCGGGGCTGGGACTGTCCTTGATCCTGAGACCTGCCGGGCAGCGATTCTCGCTGGGGCGGATTTTGTCGTCAGCCCGGTGGTCAACACGGAGATCATCGCCTTGGCCCGGCGTTATGGCAAACTGGTGATGTGCGGGGCGTTCACGCCAACGGAGATTCTCGCGGCCTGGGAGGCGGGGTCCGATATCGTCAAAGTCTTCCCGGCGGAGGTGCTCGGGCCGGCGTTCTTCAAAGCCATGCGCGGGCCGTTGCCACAGATTCCGCTCATGCCCACGGGCGGCGTGGACCTGACCACGGCGACCAAGTTCTTGGATGCGGGGGCCGTCTGTCTTGGAGTCGGCAGCCAGTTGGTGGATCCGAAACTTGTGGCTGCGAAGGACTACAGCGGGCTGACGAAACTGGCTCGCCAATACGCCGACCTCATCACCGCCTACCAGGCGAGGTAACAGCGATGGACGCGATGGACTTCCTGGAAGGCGGTAAAAAGTTCAGCCGCTACCCGGTTTACGCCATCTTCGGCGACGAGGACTTCCTCAAGCGCCGCTGCCGGCACACGATCATCTCGCGGCTATTGGGCGATGCCGATCCCGAGTTCGCGGTCACGAGCTTGTCGGGATCCTCCGCTGAACTCCCCGAAGTGCGCTCGGAGTTGGAGACGCTTCCGTTTCTGGCACCGATGCGAATCGTGCACATCGAACAAGCGGACGACTTCGTCTCTGAGAACCGTGCGGCTCTCGAGAAGTACGTCGCTGCTCCGAGTTCGTCCGGGGTGTTGATCCTCGAAGTCAGTACCTTTCCAGAAACGACGAACCTTGCCAAGTCCTTGCCTGCCGCGGCAAAACTCGCTTGCAAAGCTCCGTCCGTTTACAAGCTCTCAGAAGTCGAAGCCTGGTGTGTGAAATGGTGCGAGAGCCAACACCAAAAGAAGCTCACCCGGGATGCGGCAGCCATCCTCGTCGAGCGAATCGGAACAGCCCTCGGTTTGCTTGACCAAGAGATCGCCAAACTCGCTACCACCATCGGCTCCCGAGCGACGATCACGCCAGAAGACGTGGAAAAGTATGTGCCGAAGTCTCGGGATGCGGACGTCTTCGTGATTCTCTCCGCCCTGGCTGCTGGGCAGCCGCAAGTCGCATTCGCCACACTCGGAGAATTGCTGGACCAGGGCGAAGCCCCGATCGGCATCCTCGGTGCTCTCAGCTACACGCTGAGAAAGCAAGCAACAGTAGGCGAGTTGTTAAACCAGGGGATCGCCTTCGGCCCTGCGATGGATGCCGCTGGCGTGCCCAAATGGCCCAAAGCCCGGCAAGATTTCGAAAAGCTGGCCCGCCATCTGGGCCGCAAACGACTCGCTCAGCTTCCCGATTGGCTGATCGAAACCAACCTCGGCCTCAAAGGCAGCAACCCCCTGCCGGACCGCCTGCAACTCGAACTGCTCCTCACCAAACTCGCCAAAAAGCGCGAGGGGTGAGGAGAAGCCCACCTCGTACACTGATCGAGATGACCCTCGCGTAACTTTATCTCTGTGGTTGCCATGCCGACACTCTCGACGATTGATCTTGTCATTGTCTTCATTTACATCGTAGGCATGACGTTATTTGGCCTATGGTTTTCCAAACAGCAGAAAGATCTGAAAGCCTATTTCGTGGGCGACCGGAACGTTGGCTGGTTCATGGTCCTTGTTTCCATCGTCGCCACGGAGACGAGTGCCGTCACGTTTCTGAGTGTTCCGGGTACGGCGTATGAGATCCCGGGGGGGAATTTCACCTTCCTGCAACTCGCACTCGGCTACATCGTCGGGCGGTGTATTGTTGCATGGCTCCTGTTGCCGATGTATATGCGTGGGGAACTGTTTTCGGCATATCAGGTCCTTCAACTCAAGTTTGGCAAAAATGTGCAACGGGTTGCATCCGCGCTTTTTATGCTCACGCGCACGATTGCTGACGGTCTGCGTCTCTTCCTCACAGCACTCGTAGTGCAGTACGTCGGCTGGGGTATGGAGACGGCCATCATTGCGGTGGGTGTTATTACCATTATTTACACCTATATGGGCGGTATGAAAGCCGTCCTCTGGACGGACTTGATTCAGTTTGTCATCAAGATTGCCGGAGCGGCGCTCGCGGGGGTCTTCGTGCTGCAGATGTTGCCCGGAGGCTGGGAGCAATTCCAAGAGACGGGTCTGGAAGCCGGGAAGTTCGCCTGGTATCGGGTCGAATGGGATCCCACTCAGCCGTTCAATCTATGGGCAGGGATCATCGGCGGGGCGGTGTTCAGCATGGCCTCACACGGCGCGGACCAGATGATGGTGCAACGCTACTTCTGCGCCAAGTCCTTGAGGCATGCCCAGGTCGCCGTGGTGCTGAGTGGCTTCTTTGTCTTCGCGCAGTTTATCTTGTTCTTGGGCATCGGCGTAGGGTTGTATGTCGCCAACGTGAAGGGGACCTTCATGGGGGCCAGTTCCAAAGACGAAGTCTTTGGGTTGTTCATCGTCAAGAGGCTCCCGATAGGTATCGTCGGTATCTTGGTGGCCGCGATTTTGGCGGCGGCGATGTCCACGCTTTCGTCCTCTTTGAACAGTTCCGCGAATGCGTTCGTCACGGATTTTTACAAGCCAATCCGCGCCGGGCGAGACGAGAAGCACTACGTGCTCGTTTCCCGGATCATGACGGCCCTTTGGGGTGTGGCCCAGATTGCCGTCGGACTTGTGGCCTACTGGAGCGGCAGCGAGCGATCCATTGTCAACCAGGTGCTGACGGTCGCGGGGTTCACCACGGGACTGATCCTTGGGCTGTTTCTGCTGGGGATGTTACCTCGCACGGTAAAACCCTCATCGGCACTCATTGGCCTCACGGCAGGATTCCTAACCGTCACCGGGGTTTGGGTTTCGAGCCTTTTCGGTACAACAGTTCTTGCGTTTCCCTGGTTTGCCCTGGTGGGCTCCAGCACGACAGTGATCGTGGCGTTGGCTTCGGACTACTTGAGCGGTGGCAATGGATCCTCTTCAAAATCTGCAAACGGAAGCCCGTAACCCCGCCTCGACGCGGCTCGATGAGTTGACCTCCGTCGAACTTGTCTCACTCATGAACCGCGAGGATGCGAGCATCGCCGGGGTCATCGCCACGCAGAGTCAAGTGATCGCCCAGGCCATTGATGCCATCGCAACGCGGCTCAGCCAAGGTGGTCGGCTCATCTACATGGGGGCAGGTACGTCGGGCCGGTTGGGTGTCGTCGATGCCTCGGAGTGCCCGCCGACGTTTCAGTCTCCACCGGAACAAGTGATCGGCTTGATTGCCGGTGGACCCGGGGCGATGTTCCAGGCCGTCGAAGGAGCCGAGGATTCACCCGCTCTTGGCGAGCAAGATTTACAAGCGTTGAACCTCACCCCTGGGGATGTGGTTTGCGGCATCGCAGGCAGTGGTCGTACGCCGTATGTGCTGGGTGGCATGGCCTACGCTCGCAAGGTCGGTGCGCTCACTGTGGGGGTCATGTGCAACAACGAGAGTGAGTTGGAGAAAGCGGTCGATTTACCAGTGGTCGCGGTGACAGGGCCAGAGATTTTGAGCGGTTCCACGAGGCTAAAAGCCGGCACGGCCACGAAGTTGATTTTGAACATGTTCACGACCGGGGCGATGGTCCGCATGGGCAAGACCTTCGGCAACCTGATGGTTGATATGAGAGCTAGTAATCACAAGCTCAAGATTCGTGCCAATCGCATCGTCCGCACCATCACAAACACAACGACCGAAGAAGCCGAGGCGTTGCTCTCAGCGAGCGGTGGTGAAGTGAAGACGGCGATCATCATGCACCTCACAAAACTCGACGTGGCTGACGCACGGGAAAAACTCGCGGAGTGCGGGGGACGCATTGGCCAAGTGCTCGGCGCCCTCGGCCAAGCGAAGCCGACGGAAACGAACATTTCGGAGAAGCCGTACCGTGCCGATCTGGTCATTGGTATTGATGGTGGTGGCACGAACACAGTCGCGTTGCTCGCGGAGGCGGCTACGGGAAACGTCCTCGGCCGCGGAGCGGCGGGGCCTTCGAACATCCAGTCTGTTGGGGTCGAGCGTGGTCTGCAAGCATTGAACGAATGCATCGAGCGAGCGTTTCTCGCAGCGGGTCTGCCGGTCTCCGAGGTTGGAGCCATCGCCTTGGGTCTCGCGGGGATTGACCGCCAAGAAGGTCATGATGTCATTAACGGTTGGGCCACCCGCGAACGCATCGCTCGCAAGCTTCAGATTGCTAATGATGCCACGCTGTTGCTTGCGGCAGGCACCCCAGAAGGTTGGGGGATCGCTGTCATCGCGGGCACGGGGTCGATTGCCTTTGTTCGAGATGAGGCGGGGAACGTCGGTCGTTGTGGTGGTTGGGGGTATGTCCTCGGCGATGAAGGAAGTGCCTACATGATCGCCTTACGTGGCCTACAAGCCGCTTGCCGCGCCGCGGACCGGATGACGGAGCCCACAACGCTTCTGAAACGATTCCTGACTCGCATGAACCTCGCGACCCCGCCGGACTTGATCCCAGCAGTGTATCGTGGTCCTTGGGACCGGGCGGCGATTGCAAGTCTGGCACCGATTGTTTTTGAAGCCGCGCAACAGGGGGATGGGATTGCGTCAGCGATTGTCAAGTCGGAAGCCTCTGAGTTGGCGCTGACGACGGCCGCCGCGGTCAGGAACGCGAATCTCTCCTACTTCGCACCGCTCGCTTTAGCCGGTGGGGTGCTACTCGGAAGCGAGCTTTACCGCAACCTGTTTATGGAGAGCCTCGCTATCCAAGGCATCCTCCCTGTCTGCACGAATCTTGTCAAAGACCCAGCATACGGAGCGCTGGTGCTTGCTCAGCGACTCGTGGCGACTCAGTAATGGCTACCGCTCGTTGTTGAGTTCACTGGCTTCTTCCCAGTGAGCGTAGAGATCGGCGAGGCGGTTCTTCAGGGCTTCGATTTCGGTCATCAGCAATGTGACCCGCCGGCCATCTTTGTAGATTTCCGGGTCAGCCAGTTGGCTCTCGGCCCCAGCGATCTCGGCTTCCACTTTGGTGATGTCCTCTTCAATCTCGGCGACTTTGCGGTACGCAAACTTCCTCTTGCGTTTCTGCTTCACAGGGATGTCGGCAGGGGCCAGCTCCTCGCGTGGCTTCTCAGCTCGCTTCTTGGCCTTCTCCTCCGCGGCGACCTCTTCCCGGTGAGCGAGCAAGCGTTCGTAGGTTTCGTAGTTGCCGTAGACCACTTCGGTGCGGCCATCTTCGATGACAATGAGCATATCGACGACGCGGTTCAAGAAATACCGGTCGTGTGTCACCACGATGACGGTGCCTTCGAAGGCTTTGACCGCTTCCTCGAGCGAATCACAAGCCCAGATGTCGAGGTGGTTCGTCGGTTCGTCGAGGATCAGGACGTTGACGCCCGCGATGGTGATCTTTGCAAGAGCAGCACGGGATTTTTCGCCACCGGAAAGCTGTTTCACCGGTTCGTGAACGAGCTTACCATGCAGCCCGAAGGTGGCGAGCAACTCGCGCATCTTCTGCTCGGTCAGGGTCGGGTCGGGGTCCGGCCAGATGGCCTGGATCACGGATTTTTCTTCGTCCAGTAACTTCAAATGTTGGTCGAGGTAACCCGGGAACACGAGGTGGCCACGTTGCACTTTGCCCGAGGTGGGTGGCTCTTCGCCGAGGAGCATTCGAAGCAATGTGGTTTTGCCACAGCCATTCGGCCCCATGATGCCGAGGCGTCGGCCACGGGGGAGGTCAAAGCTGAGGTTCTCGAAGAGTACCTTTTCGCCGAAGCGTTTGGTGAGATCGAAGCCACTGAAGACCGTATCCCCAGAACGCACAACATCATTGAAGCGAATCGCGGGTCCGCTAATCTTCGTGGGCTTCTCCAAGACTTCGAGCTTTTCGAGTGACTTCGCACGTGACTGAGCCTGCTTCGCCAACTGGCCATAGTGAGCACGGCGGATGTACTCTTCTTGTTTGTCGATGTACTCCTG
The DNA here is from genome assembly GCA_051659845.1 of Fimbriiglobus sp. Classification (GTDB taxonomy): domain Bacteria; phylum Planctomycetota; class Planctomycetia; order Gemmatales; family Gemmataceae; genus Fimbriiglobus. The sequence continues at coordinate 65,290 of JBOFPH010000061.1, forward strand.
CTGGGCGATGTATTCCTTCATCTCGCGTTCGTATTTTTCGTCCCGCAACCGGACGTATTGCTTGTAACCGCCCGGGAACATCGTGATCCGGCGATTGTGCAATTCGAGCATCCGGTTGCAGACTTTACCGAGGAAGTAACGATCGTGACTGACCACGATCATCCCCTGCTTTTGCACCGCCAGATAGTTTTCGAGCCAACGGGTCGTGGCGATATCAAGGTGGTTACTCGGTTCATCGAGCAGCATGATGTCCGGGGCCGAGAGCAACAGTTTCGCCAGAAGTAGCCGACGTTGCTGGCCGCCACTGAAGCTGCGGACTTCCCGGTGGTAATCCCGCTCCAGAAAGTTCAGGCCACTGAGCACATCCTCGACTTTGTGATCCAACTGGTAGGCGTCTTGAGAGGAGAGCAGCTCCGTCAGGCGGTCGTACTTGGCCGAGAGTTGCTTGCGGAGAATCTCGTCGGTGCAAGTGGCCAGTTTCTCGGCCGTCGCGACGAGGTCGGTTTGCGTCGCCATGAGTTCGTCAAAGGCGGATTTCGCTTCTTCGAAGAGCGTCCGACCTGGAGGAAACTCCGCGACTTGGAGCAACATCCCGAAGCGTGCCCCGGCATGGTACTTGATGACGCCCGACTCAGGCGGATCAATCCCGCAGAGCAGCTTCATGAACGTGGTTTTGCCTGCACCGTTCGGCCCGACGAAGCCAAGGCGTTCCCCGGCGTGTAGCTCGAAGGTCACCCCTTCGAAAAGCGGCGTGGCATCGTAGCCTCGTGAAACATCCTGACAACTCAGAAGAAGCATCAGCACCTACCCGACGAAACCCAGCTTTACGGTTGATTCTCGTTGTATCCTCACCACGCGAACCGCATAATTAGACTATCGCCAACTGAACAGGAACCTAGCCAGGTTATGACCAATCTGACTTGCCCCACCTGTGAAACCACCTTCGGCACTACCGGCCGACGCTACACCAATTGCCCTGGTTGCGGTGTCCGCATCGACACACGCGACGAAGATGGCCCAAGAGCGATGGGCAAACCGACGTCAGACCCGCGGAAACGATCGGCCTCGCCTTACGACAATGGCGAAGTTGAAGAAGAAAAACCTCGACCGAAAAAAACCTCGAAGACCATCGTGATCCGCACGAAGCCGAACTCCGACATGGCCCAGCGGACCATGTTGGCGATTCTCGTCTGTGTGGCCATTGGCATCTTCATGATCTTCGCGGTCGTCGGCATTCTGGTCTACACCTACGGCGGACCCAGCCAAAAAGTCCCCTCACTGACACCCACGATGCCACCCCCTTCTGGGGAGACAGGTCCACGCCCAGGAGGGGGAATCGCTGGCGGGCCGGCAGGGCCAGCGGGTTTCGACCCAGGCGAAAACCCAGGTGTCGCGGGGGGAGAAATCCTCACACCTAAAGGAAATCTACCTGGCATCGACCCCCGCGAGTTGCCGCCGGGCCGCATTGGTGACAATATCGACGACATCATCAACATGCTCCCACCAGAATTGCGACCACCCGGTTTCCCCGGCGGCCCACCGATCGCTGGCCCCGGTGGACCACCTGGCATGCCAGGGATGCCAGGCCGAGCTGCGGGGCCGAATCTCGGGGTCTTTATCACGCTCTCGAACCTTCGGAATGCTCCGAATCGCTTCGGCAGGCCAGATTTGCTGGTGGATTTTGAGTATGCGGCAGGTTCGAACCCATCGCCGTTTGATGTCTACATGCTGAAAACCGTCCATCAGCTCTACGAAATCCGCATCGTCGGTGGCATCGCCCGCAAGGGGACGGTGTCGTTGCAATCGATCGGCCTACCGATCCAGGGACTAGATGGCCCGGTCGAAGTCTGGGTCGAACGCAAGGCCATCGGCCCCGCCGCCCAGGGCCAGGTGATCTCAAATCGGCTGAATAAGTGAAAGAACCCGCCTAAAAGAAGGCAGGTTCTTTGCTTTGTAGGGCGATCAAAGACTTGCACACTTCTATGTGTTTGGTTCGACTTGTGCCGCTGTGATGTAGACCTCAATGGCATTTCCTGTCCGAAAATCTCGCACGATCATCTTGATGTTAGTCTTATTCGGGGAAGACTGGATGGCAGCAATCACTTCGTTCGCCGACTTGGTTCGATATCCATTGATCACCAAAATCTCATCCCCAGGTTCCAGCATGCCACGAGTAAATGTTCCGTTGGCGTTCTTCATCCGAACATTCGCCGCTGGACTAACGGTGGTATCTCTGCTGAAGTCATAAAGCGAGCGAGTTGCCAGAACCACGAAACCCCGAGACCCTGTGTACCCATCGATTCCAATCTTGTACTCGATCACAGGTGCAAAAACTGGTTTCGCGTCATCCCCTTTCGTTGTAGGAACGAGGACTGTCCGTGGTAAACTCTTCACATCGTCACTTTGCCGTGCCACACCTTGTGGTGGCTCCGTGGGGCGAACGCTCGGGGATTGAGCAACCATAGTGGCTGAAAACAGAAACATCGCCGAGATTGTCAAGAGCATGCTTTTCATCGTCGTTTCCTTTTGCTGAAGGGTTGATCATTTCGGACATGCAGGGACGAAATAGCTTTCGAAACTTGCCCTGGATTCTTGAAAATCTTGAAAATGGACTCAAGTTTCGGAATTCGCGAAGAGTCCTGGGTTGTCACCAAGTGACGTCTTCCCTCAAATTGGCTGAATAAATAAGCCGGATTGGTTGTAAGACTTGACTCGGGCCTAAGAATCCTTCATCGCAGCCTCACATAGCCTGCCCAGGAGGTGCCTTATGGACTCGAATCGGATTCTGGTGGCGATACCGGTCTTCAATGAAGCGAAACACGTCCGTGGCGTGCTGGAAGCGGTGCGCAAGTATGCTCACTGCATCCTGATGATCGATGATGGCTCGACAGACGGCACCTCGGAGCTGCTTCGGAACGAACCGGGTATCCGGTATCTGCCCCATGAGCGGAACCTAGGCTACGGAGCCGCCATTGCCACGGCTTTCCGCTACGCCACGGAACATGAGTACGACATCCTCGTGACGATGGATTGCGATGGTCAACATGAGCCAGCCCGGATTCCGGTGCTTCTGGAAGCGTTGCACGGTGTCGATATCGTCTCCGGTAGCCGATATCTGCGGGACTTCCGGCAGGATACCCCGGCCCCGACGGATCGCCAGTCCATCAACGCCACGATCACCCAAGAGATCAACGCCGAGTTTGGCCTCGACCTGACAGATACCTTCTGTGGTTTCAAGGCGTACCGCGTCTCCGGGTTGCGGAAGTTGAACATCACTGAACGTGGATGGGGCATGCCGCTACAACTCTGGGTCCAGGCAGCAGCTCAGGGTTTGAAAGTACGCGAAGTCGGGGTGCCTCGGCTTTACCTCGACCCGAACCGAGCCTTTGGCGGTGTGCTCAATGACCCCGAAGCTCGGCTGGCCTACTATCGCCGGGTCATTGCTGAAGCGGTGGCCGACCGAGAGAAACCAGAGAAATGCGAGACGATGGCGGGGCGATGTTCGGAATGGCTCTGAGCACTTCACGAAAGCACTTTCGCGCCCCCGCAGATTCGGGGGCGTTTCTGCTGGAACCCGAGTGGCCCACCGACCCCAAACGGCTCTGGCAGAACCGCAGCCGTTTACCCACCACGGATCGAAGCGAATTCCTCGAACTGGCCAGGCTGTACCACCGCACGCACAACCTCCCGGAACCTGGTTTTGGTGTTGGCCCTTGGGTCGTCACGGGGCACCAGCCAGAGTTGTGCCATCCCGGTGTCTGGGCCAAAAACTTTGCCACGAATGGGCTGGCCCATCACTTCGTCGGCGTCGGCTTACTTCTGATCGCAGACTCGGACCTGGTCAAGACGCCGTCGTTAACGCTTCCGAGTGCGAGTGGATCGCTGCAACGCTACAACTGTGCTGCGAACAGTGGCTCGACCTACGAAAAAACCCCCATTGACCGCGCTGCGTTCTTGAAGTGTGGCGAGGCCCTCCGCAACTGGCAGCCTCCCTTTCCGACGATGGTCCACTACTGGCCCACTCAGGTCGAGGCCCATGCCAACCTTGGAGAGGTGTTCTCGGCGATGCGACGCCGAGCCGAGGCTAAAATGGGCTGCGTGAACTGGGAACTGCCCGTGAGTTGGCTCGTGCGAACCAGCTTGTTTGCGGACTTCGTCGGACGCATCGAAGCGGACTTGCCGCGCTTTCAACGAGTCTACAACGCAGCCATTCAAAACTACCGAAAGCTCTACCGCGTCCGCAGTGCCAATCATCCGGCTCCGCTTCTGCAAGATGGCGAACGCCCCTTCTGGCGGATGAATGGGAACCATCGTGAGCGGCCTTTTGCGAGTCACCGGGTCTCCGAACTTCGGCCCCGTGCTTTGACGCTAATGCTCTTCGTTCGCCGGTACGTGGCGGACTTTTTCTTTCACGGCATCGGTGGCGGGATGTATGACCAAGTCACGGATGAGATCTTTCAGCAGTTCTACGACATCACTCCACCGCACTACGGCGTCGTCACCCTGACGGCCCGATTGCCTTACCCAGGTGTCTCTCGGCGAACCTCCGAGCTGCGCGAGATTGTCCGGGTGGCACGAGACCGCCACTGGAACCCCGAACGCTATCTCGGCGAATTCCCCGCCGAGTTGCAAACCCTCATCGACAGCGCCCCCACCACCCGAGCGGGACGCCGTGAACGCTACGCCGCGATTCGGCACTTCAAAGCCAAACTGCGGGATCAACTCCCCGCCTCGGATGATACCGCTCGCTACTTCGAACTGACCCGCGAGGACAAAGCCGCTCTGGTCTTGTTTCGTCGGGATTACCCCTGGATATTGCACCCCTTCGGAAAACTCCACTCAATCCTCTTATCCTTGCTATTTCCGACATCCCACACCACAACTCCGACCACTACAATGTGACCTGACTTCTTTGAGGTGGGATTCATGGCTGAAGTGATTGTTGGTATCGACTTAGGCACAACCAATAGCGAAGTGGCGATCGTTCAAGACGGCAAGCCGCGGGTTCTCGCTGTCGAAGGGGACCCGATTCTCCCCTCAATGGTCGGCGTGACTGAAGAAGGCAAACTGCTCGTCGGTAAAACCGCTCGCAACCAATACGTGCTGGCCCCAGACCGCACGATCAAGTCGATCAAACGCTTCATGGGCGAAGACAAGACCTTCGAGTTGAAAGGCCAGAAATATCGCCCACAAGAAATCTCGGCGATGATCCTCAAGAAGCTGAAAGAAGCCGCGGAGAAAGAGCTGGGACAACCAGTCAGCAAAGCCGTCATCACGGTTCCTGCGTACTTCAACGACACCCAACGAAACGCCACCCGCGAAGCGGGCGAACTGGCTGGGTTAGAAGTGGTGCGGATTCTCAACGAACCGACAGCCGCGGCACTCACCTATAACCCCAAGCCCGACAAACGCGAACGCTTCTTGGTCTACGACCTCGGCGGCGGGACATTCGACGTCTCAATCCTGCAAGCCGAGGGTGGGATTTACGAAGTGTTGAGTAGCCACGGGGACACGAAACTCGGCGGTGACGACTTCGATGATCTGCTCATGGAGCACATCGCCAAGGACTTCCAAGAACTCGCAGGCATCGACCTCCTCGCGGACAAGACCACCAAAGCCCGTGTGCTACGAGCCGCAGAAAATGCCAAGAAAGCACTCTCCGATCACCCCTTCACGAAGATCGAGGAAGAGTTCATCGCTGAGAAAGACGGAGTGCCGGTTCACCTTTCGATGGAAATCGAACGAGAGACCTTTGAAACGCTGATCACCCCGCTGCTCGACCGCACGATGGAGTGCGTGCAGAAAGCCCTCAACGACGCCCGTCTGACAGTCGCCGAAATTCAGCGTGTCGTCTTGGTCGGGGGGAGCACCCGTACGCCGATGATCTCGCGGCTCCTCGAAGAGAAGTTGAAACAGGCTCCGCACCGTGAAGTTCACCCTGATCTCTGCGTGGCCCTCGGTGCGGCCGTGCAGGGGGCCATCATCGCCAAGCAAGACGTCGGCGCGGTCCTCGTGGACATCACACCGCACACCCTGGGCATCAAGACCCTCGGCATGCCCGAGAGCTTCTACGACCGGCCCAGTGAGTTCGTGTTCTCGCGGATCATCAATCGCAACACACCGTTGCCTGCTTCTCGTAGCGAAATGTACTCGACAGTTCACGACGACCAATTGCGAGTCGATATCGAAATTTTCCAAGGTGAAAGCGACGACGTCCGGCGGAATCACCGCGTCGGGAATTTTACGATTGAAGGTTTGGCTCGAGTTCCCGCGGGGAACCAGCTTGTGGTCCAGTTGGATCTCACACTCGATGGCACCCTCAAAGTCTCGGCCCGTGAAAAGGCCACCGGGCTGCTGAAGCAGATCACCATCGACAACGCCGTGGCGCGCTTCGCCATCGAAGAGCGCGAAGCGGCCAAAGAACGGCTGGAAAAGCTGTGGGAGGATCCCTTCGAGAGCGAAGAGTCCGACGATCCCGAGTTGGCCATCGAAGGCGAATCGGCACCTCGGCGCACCGCTGTGTTGCCGAAGACTTCCAGCGAAGCTGAGGAAGTAGAAGCCGTCTTGGCCAAGGCCACGAAACTCCGCAGCAAAGCGACGCCCGAAGACCAAGCCGAACTGGACCGGTTGTGTGAGACGATTCGCGCTGCTCTGGAATCCAAGGACTTCAAAGCCGCTTCGCTCACCGGCATTCAACTCAGCGACATGTTATTTTACTTGGAAGATGCGTGATCTTGGCGAGCGGCGTTGCGAGAGCACGCCGTGGGATTGGAGTCTGTAAAAACGGCCATGTTCTTCAAACGCCACCGAATGGAGATGCCGCTGCGAGGTCCGCTAACCTCGCCCGCGCTTCCGAACGGCTTCACCTGGTGGAGTTGGCAACCGTCGCTCCTCCAGGTGCATGGTCTGGTGAAGTTCGAAGCCTTCGCGGACCAAGAAGATGCCCGGCTCTTTCCCAACCTCGGCACACTCGTGGGGTGTGTCGAGTTGATGAAAGCGATCACCGAGAAGCCCACCTTCTGCCCACAAGCGACCTGGTTACTCGTTCGTCGTGAGGCGGTGATTGGCACCATCCAAGGTGTTGCTGAACGGAAGTTCGGGGCCATTCAGAACGTCGGACTGCTGCCCGCATTTCGTGGCATCGGGCTGGGAGAGTTGCTGGTGAAGCAATGTCTCGCGGGGTTCTATTCCGTCGGAGTGCGGATCGTCAGTTTAGAAGTCACCGCCAACAACCGGAATGCACTGAATCTCTACCGAAGAGTGGGTTTCCGCAAGGCAACATCCTTTTACAAACCCGACCCCAGTGAGCCGCCTGAACTGGCTTCGACGGATGATCTGCTCGCAGGCGCTGGGATTTGAAACGCAAGAGGTTCCGAGATGTGGGATGAGTTCATCGATCAGAAAGTCGTGATTGACTTCCGCAGCGAATATGTCTGCCTGGGGACACTCAAGAAAGTCCACGCGGATTTTCTCGAGGTCCGCAACGCCGACATGCACGACCTCCGAGACACGGACACGTCCCGCGAAAACTACACCGTCGCTTCGGTAGCCACGGGGATAAAACGGAACCGTAAGCGAGTCATGATCGCTCGCGCTGAGATCGTCGCCATTTCCAAAATTGAAGATGTTGTCGACGAGTGACATTACCCTGTCACCCATTTTTCAAACTGCTCAGCTTTCGCTCGCCAAGACTCCGATTGCAGTCTCTCGCGTGCCTTCGCTTGGCTGTCAGGGATGGTCGGCTCAGTGACACGTTGCTTCACCTGCTCCGCGAACTCACGCGGCGTCGCGGCGAGATCGAGGGCATCCGCCCAGGCTTCCGTGGTTCCCAACCGCCTGACCACGCACGGCTTCCCAGTCGCAAGATACTCTTTCAGTTTCAATGGCTGCATCGCTTGCGTCACTGGGGCATCGATGTATGGCATCATCAGCACCGTGGCTCGCGAAGCTAAATCAGGTAGCCGATCCATGCTCACAGGCGGCAAAACAACGACCCGCGGCAACGCCTGTAACTCCGGGTCCGGGTCTTCCTTCGGCCCGACGAGCACAATCGTCCCATCTGGCCAGGCTTGCGAGAGTGCGCGGACAAAGGCTGTATCCATCCGGCGATCGATGACGCCCCAGAACAGGACAATCGGCCCCTGGATGCGTGAGAACTCCGGCGGGTCCGCCGGGCTGCGTGCTCGCTCCCAGAACGGCAGATCGACGCCGTGAGTCAGCAAATGAGGTGATTTGCCTAGCCCCTTCAGCTTCTCGATCAGAGTCGGGCTGACTGCGATGACTTCATTGACTTTGGGTAAGAACTCTGCTTCCATCTTGCCCATCGTCTTGCCGTCGTAACCGGGCCAGACGCTGAAGTCATCGACGCAGTAATACACCCACCGCGACGCAGGTAAGACCCCGATCAAGTCCGCGACAATCGGTAACGTGCTGATCACAATCGGCGGCGCGGGCATGGCCTCGACCACAGGCATCAACCCACGTAGCAAGAGCTTCTTGTTCAGCCCGCGGCTCAGCGAGCTAGCGAACGACGGCCACATCTTCGGAGCCACAATCTTCGGGGCCAGACCCTCCATGGCCGTTGGACTATCGGGCGACTTCGGCTGAGGACGAACCCATGACTTCAACTTCCCGACGACACGCTCCGCGGTGCGCCGATCCAGTCGCGGTGGCCGCGTGCCGATGGTGTTGACCCAGGTGATATCTCGATTGGGAAGAAAAGTCCGGATGAGATGCTGACAACTCGACGGATGCCGGCCCCAATCATCTGCAAAGACCAACCAAGGTGGCGACGACACAGCAACACTTCCCCAGGCAAAGGACACGCTCGTAACTTACAACCGGCCTAGCTTTCCGCCACCCGACCTGCCAGACTGACTTCAAAGGTTCAAGGATTCCAAAGCGGGAGCGATCATGCAGGCGATTCTGTTCGACTTCGATGGCACATTGGCTGATAGCTTTGGCGCGATCACGGCTAGCGTGAATCATGTCCGCGGACTGCATGGTCTAGGAACCATGACCGAAAAGGAAGTCCAGGAGTATGTGGGTCTTGGTTTGCGTCAACTGATGCGAGACCTGTTACCAGGCGTCACACTTCAAGACGCCCTTGCAGAGTACGAAGCCCATCATCCGAGCGTCATGTTCACAGGCACGAAGCTCTTCGAAGGAGTCAATGAGACCTTACTCACGCTAAAAACTCAAGGCTTCCGTCTCGGGGTGTGCAGCAACAAGAAAGTCGAGTTTACCCGCGAGCTGGTTTCTCGGCTTTGCCCACCAGGAATCTTTGAAGTCGTCCTCGGGCCAGAAGATGTCGGGGTGCCGAAACCCGATCCCGCGATGCTTTTCGAAGCGGCGCGTCGGCTCGGTGTACCGATCGCGGATTGCCTCTACATCGGCGATATGACCATCGATGTCCGCACGGCGCGAGCTGCTGGGATGCCGGTCTGGCTCATGCCCGGTGGCGCACGCGGCCCAGACCATGAGCAACTTCCGCCGGACCACTGGCTCCGAGACTTCCCAGAGATCGCGGAGCGGTTGGCCTAGCCGAAATTCCACGAATCGGGTTAGCATCCAGGCTCTCGCCGCGTTTTCATGGGTGAAAGTCGATGATGTTCGTGTTACTGCTTTTGATGCTGGTCCCTGCCACAGCCGCGGCAGGTTACTACTTCGTGCTGACGTCGTTCGGATGGCGAACAGGGGCGACCCAAGCTGGGGTGCGGTCTCGTTCGTTTGCGGTGTTGATCCCGGCTCACAACGAGGCTTCGGGCATCACCCGCACGCTCGATTCCGTTCAGTCCCAACTCACGGCTACAGATCACGTCACTGTCATCGCAGATAACTGCTCCGACGAGACTGCTGCGCTAGCTCGACAAGCTGGTGCGAATTGTCTGGAGCGCTTTCACGAATCGGATCGTGGCAAAGGCTACGCCCTCGCCTGGGCCATCCCCCAATTGCCAGCCGCGGATGTTGTCCTAATCCTGGACGCGGATTGCGAACTCGGCCCGCAGTTCTTCGAGCATCTCGAAGCGAAACTCAACTCCGGGGCCAAAGTCGTCCAAGCCAAAGTGATCTTGCGGAACGGCGAGCAGGCTTCGGTACGAGTCGTCGTTGCCGTGGGTTGCGAGATTGAGAACGCTGTCTCGGCGGGGTTGGAACGACTCGGCGGCACGATCACCTTACGAGGCACCGGCATGGCCTTCACCGCCGAGGTGCTTCAGAGCACCCCGTGGACGAGCTACGGCCTCACCGAAGACGCCGAGTATTCGGCCCGGCTGGAAGCCGCGGGTTTCCGGGTCAGCTTCGAAGCGGCTGCGGTGGTTTATGGTGAGATTGCCCCAGACTTGGCGGCCATGACCAAGCAACGCCGTCGCTGGCGAGCGAGTTTATTCACCTCAGGTGTCGGCCTGATACACCGCTGGTTGGGCAGCAAACCACTGGTGCTTTTGCAGCTCTTGACCACGTGTCTGGTCGCCTTCGCGACCTGGCTGTTGTCTCCCGACATCTGGTCCACGCTGAGTGGACTCTGGGCGGCTCTGCTGCTGATCCTCACGGCGGTTGTTTATCTGCGGGCGATCCGTCGAGCAAAGCTCGGGGGTTGGCGAGATTTTACCTCAGCCCCGGCGGTGGTCTTCCGCTTGGCTGCCATCACGCTCGGTGGACTATTCGCCCGGCAGACGACCTGGGAACGCACAACACGGCTCGGGGAAGCTACTTCGCATCCAGGCGGATGAATGGCTCATCGGCTTCGGGGGTCAAGACGGGCTGAATGAGGAAGTTTCCTTCTTCCCGGATAAACTCCCCGTGAATCCGAGTGTCGATGATCCATTGGCCATGGATGCTACCTTCGCCATCCGGGCCGCCGATGTATCGGACGGAGTGTTTTCCCATGTATTGCTTCACCATGACGATCTGGCCATTGGCAGGGTCCACTTGCCCTGCGAAGGTGAATGGCCCGACTAGATCGACACCGTGGCCAGTAATCTGGGTCTCCGAGAAATGCAACTCGAAGGCACGCATTTCTTGCCGACCGTGTTGTTCCTGATACCAAAACCCTCTCCAACTCCCCGACGGATAAATCATAACAGGCACTCTCTAAAGGAACCGCCCCATCATACGCAACGACACGCGGCCCGGTCCAGCTTCGACAATCAATTCGCTTCCGGCTTCCTCTCCCCAGCCGAAATCGGGCATGAAACCTTACCTCTTCAGCCTCTGTGGCTGCTTCTGGTTCGCCGCGATGGGCGTGATCATCCATGACCTCGGCCGGCCCATCGATGCTGCTGGAACGCCCAGTTGCCCGTGGACGGTCGTGGCCTTTGTCCGCAGTGTTGTGGCGACTTTGTTTGCCTTATCGTTGGCTATGAGCATCGGGGCGAAGTTGGTATTCTTCAAACCGCGTTCGCTGATTGTGCGCAGCATCGCGGGCAGTGTCAGCATGATGGCGAGCTTTTACGCATTCGCCCACCTTCACCCGACAGATGTCCTTACACTCACCAATACTTCCCCCATATGGTTGGCCCTGCTTTCCTGGCCACTTTTGAAAGACAAGCCAACATGGGGTGTTGTGATTGCGATCGGCTTCTCGGTGGCCGGGGTCGCTGTAGCACTGCAACCGCAGGCGGAAGGCTTCAAGTTACTCCCCGCCATCATCGCCCTCATCGCCGCGTTCTTTACCGCAGTCGCCATGCTGGGGTTGAACCGCTTGAAAGGCATCGCCCCGTTTGCCGTGGTGACGCACTTCTCCGCCGTCTGCACCCTATTCGGCGCCGCGGGGTGGTTGCTCGCAGATGGCTTGGGGGTCAACATTGATGCCCAGGGCGATCCGTACTGGTACAAGAGTACCTGGGTCTGGATCGAAGTCATCGCCGTTGGGCTGACAGCGACTGTCGGGCAGATCTTCCTGACACTCGCGTTTAGCAGAGGCAATGCCACGCGGGTCTCGATCGTGGGTTTATCGCAGGTCGTGATTATGATGATTTCCGAGTCGATTCTGGGATGGAAGAGCCTTAGCCCCGTCATGATGGTGGGCACGTTGATGGTCCTCGGGCCGACCGCTTGGCTCATGTCCCGTGAGCGGAAACGGTAAGCGCGATCGAGGGAAATTTCTTACAATGTGCCCATCCTCGGAGAGGCTTCCCTCATGACTGACACGACCAGCGAACCGCTTCTTTCCGGCGACTTCTTGAAACGCCTCCAGCAACTGGAAATCTCGGCCAAGAAGATCCTCGCCGGTCGCATGAAAGGGGACCGCCTCAGCAAACGCAAAGGCCGAGGGTCTGAGTTCGCGGACTATCGCCCCTACACTGTCGGCGACGACCTTCGTTTCCTCGATTGGAACCTTTATGGCCGTGTGGAGAAGCTCTTCCTGCGGCTCTACCGGGAAGAAGAAGACCTCCACATTTACCTCTTCATCGACAACTCCAAGAGCATGGCCTACGGCTCACCCACCAAACTTCGCTACGCCAAGCAAGTCGCGGCGGCCCTTGGCTTTGTTGGCCTCGCCAACATGGATCGCATTGTGATCGAGACCGTGGGCAACGAAAAACGCCTGCCCCAGTTCCGTGGCCGCCCCAGCCTGTGGCGGATGATGAAAGCTCTCGATTCGATCGAAGCCACCGAAAACCCCGTCGACCTCAACACCGCTCTGCGTGGCTTCTCCCAGCGAGCCAAAGGCCAAGGAGTCGCGCTCATCCTCAGCGACTTCATGGATAAAGACGGCTACGAAGAAGGCCTCAAGTTCCTGGCAGCCCGAAACCTGGATGTGTACGCGATCCAAATCCTGGCCGAGGAAGAAATCCATCCCCCCTTCACCGGCGACCTCAAACTCACCGACCTCGAAGACGGCGACGAAGCCGAGGTCACCATCAGTGCCCCCTTACTGGCGAGATACGAGCAAACCCTAGCCGCCTTCCGAGGCAAGCTCAGCCAGTTCTGCAGCAAACGCGGCATGTCCTATCTCTTCACTAGCAACCAAGTCCCCTTCGAGAAACTCGTCCTCGGCTACCTGCGCAACCGTGGGCTGCTGAAATAGTTTTGGATTTGAGGAGCTACGACCGCGAGGGAGTGATCGGGAGTTGTCGTCAACACGCTCCTTAGCAGTCGCGGCTCTTCAAAACTCGTTGTTCACTTGCCGGCGTTCGTGCGTTCGAGGTCGCGGAGGTATTCGAGGGCTTCGTCGACGGTTGGCACCGAGACGCCGGTGACGCGACCGGCGTTGTCGCATTCGCGGAGTAGGAGCAAGTCTTCAAAGTCCTCGTGGGCTTCAAGTTTGATACGCAGGCGGTGGCCGAGCGTGCCGGCTTTGTACTCCTGAGCGAGCATGTGGTTGGCGATCAGGAACTCGGTTCGCTCAGTAATCAACCCATCCAAGGCTTGCAGACCAGCACCGACGTGGTCCGTGGGGTCGAGACCTTTGCCGATATCGTGAAGTAGAGCCGCGAGGAGAAATTCTTCGTCGTAAGGCCGGATGTCACGGGCTTGTTCGAAGACTTGCAAGGAGTGGTAAAGCACATCGCCTTCGGGGTGATATTTGGGATTTTGCTTCACCTGTTCGAGTGGTAACAACAATAGCCGGAAGAGTTGGAACGGATCGACACTTTCGAGTTGCTCTTCAATCTCGCCGTTGATGTCCAATCCTGGATACTCGGCTTCCAGAAGCTGTTCGAGTTCCGCGATCGAAGCCCGTTCGATAGCTTGGCCGGTGATTGAGGACTTGAAGACGTAGTGAGCCTGATCCGCAGCGTAGACGGTCAGTTCGAAAGGAAACACATCATAAACATGGATGTGAGTAAACACCCGGGACTCGCCATGTTTGGTGATCTGCTTTCGCTCAACATCGTACTGCAAACCTTCCTCTTCGAGGATGGTTGTGATGGCCTCGATCGAGTCACTGAAAAGGTGCAAGTCAATATCCGAGCCTTTGCGGGTGTGGCCCGTCATCACACTGCCAATGAGCCGGGGCCGGAATCGCCGCAAGCTACGCATCACCCGCAGGGCGTGGAGCCGCATCGCTTGGAGGTTTTTAGTGCGTTGGTCCCCTTCGTGCATTCGGGCGAAGGCCTGGACCTGCTCACGGATTTCGGCATTCGAGGGCAAATCCGAGGGCTTCACTTCGCCCCGGCACAGTCGTTTGGCGGCTTTGCGTTTCGCGCTGAAGTACTCGGATTCCGAGCGTTCGTACATGAGTCGAGCGGCTTCGAAAGCAATCGCTTGACGGAGTTTGGCATTCGCCATGAGGGTTGTGCGGTGGATAAGTTTTAAACCGAGCCTATCCAAGGCCACCGCGAGGCTCGTTGTTCGATGGTACCACAAGACCCAACGATTGCCAAGGAGGTTCAGAGAAGTGAGGAGTTCGGAAGATAAACTCTCAATTCTCTACCACTCGCCAGGAGAGTTGTGGTCCCACACCGTATTGACATGATTGGCTCGCCCTGGACTTGTTCGGGGTGGTCGTTACGATGCGGTCATGATGTTGCATGTACCAAGACGAGTGGGGATTTTGAAGCCGAGTGCGCTCGGGGATATTGCCCATGCGTTGCCGGTGTTGAACCGTGTCCGGATAGCGTGGCCTGAAGCCCACATCACTTGGGTCGTCAATCGTGGCTTTGCGGGGTTGTTGCAAAATCACCCCCAATTGGATGCTGTGCTGCCGTTCGATCGCGGCACGTTTCGTGGCTCACTGTTTAAAAGTGCTCGGTATGCTTGGGAGTTTTCCAATCAACTCCGGCGGCAACATTGGGACTTGGTCCTCGATCTGCAAGGATTACTACGCACGGGGCTGATGTGCGGCATGAGTGGCTCGCCGTTGCGAATCGGTTTCGCCGCAGCCCGGGAAGGCAGCCGACATTTCCTGACTCACGCCATCGACATCCCAAATGCTGATCGGCTCCATGCCGTGGACCGTTACCTGGCCTTACTCGATGCCATTGGCGTCCCCGACACAACCGTGAAGTTTGTGTTACCCGTCGACCCCCTTGAACAAGCCGCCGCCGAGCAAGCTCTTGCGGGCTACCCGAGACCGTGGGTCGCGCTGGCACTCGGAGCGAAGTGGCTGACCAAACGTTGGCCTGTGGCCCAGTTCATCCGCACCTTGCAAGCGAGCCGCGTCGGCACAGTGGTGCTCGTCGGGGCGAGCGAAGATGCGCCGTTGTCGGAGGAGTTCCGCACTTTGTACACCAGCCCGACTTTAGACCTCACTGGGAAGACCTCGTTACCCAGGCTCGTGGCTGTACTGAAAATCGTGGACGTCATGCTTGCCAACGACACTGGGCCACTCCACGTCGCAGCAGCTCTAGGGACGAAGTGCGTCGCTCCTTACACGTGCACCACGATCACGAAACATGGCCCCTATCAGCAGTTTTCGTCGTCCGTTGAAACAGAGGTGCCTTGCCGCGGGAGTTATCTGAAACAGTGCCCGAACGGGCTGAAGTGCTTTGAGGAACTTTCACCGTCGCGCATCATTCCCCTGCTGAACGCCAGTTTGGGCTAACTCCCCCATTCGTTTCAACGAGTTTGCAGGCACGTGGACGTCGGCACACTCCGCTCATCTCGACAGAATCCACAAACTAAGGTAGAAGTCGTGTGATTTGCATGGGCAGGACGTCCATGCCGCAATGACCGAACTCCCCGCAACCCGAAATCCGAGCATGTTCACCACGCTACAGCGAATGATTTTCTGGGAACTGGTCCGAGTGTTTCTGCTCGCGCTCCTGGGCCTGACAGGGTTGTTCGTCATCGCGGGGTTAATTCAACAAGCCTCGCAACTTGGGCTTTCGGCCCAGCAGATCCTGCGAATCGTGCCGCTCTTCATCCCGAGCACATTGCCTTACACCATCCCCGCGACCACCCTGTTCGCTTCGTGTGTGGTCTACGGTCGCTTCTCGAACGACAACGAAGCCGTGGCTGTGAAGGCCGCGGGAATCGACTTGCTCACCATGCTTCGCCCTGCTTTCTTGCTGGGCGTGATCACCATGAGCGTGACGGCCGGGATTTCGTTCACCCTCATCCCTCGGACACACGTGATGATGCATGAAGAGATCATGCGCGAGCCGGAAGAAGTCATTTACAACATGCTGAAAAAAGAGCGGAGCTTACGGAACTCCAGTTCGATTTACTCGCTCTATGTCCGTGATGTGCAAGGCAAAGACCTGCTGGATGTTGTCGTGAAACGCAAGGCCGCCGTGCGCGTCATTCCCGGTGTCGGCCCACGTTTTGATTACGACTACATCGCCCGCACGCAGAAAGCCAAGCTCTCGGTGGACCTCGAACGCCGGGTGCTGACCGTCGATGCCGAACGCTGGCTGACGGCCAACAACTCCTCGTTCTCGATCAGTGATAGCACCCCGCCGATTGACATCGAACTGCCGGACATCTTCTCCGCTCGGCAGATCAAGACTCGACCGATGGCCCTCGAA
The DNA here is from genome assembly GCA_051659845.1 of Fimbriiglobus sp. Lineage (GTDB taxonomy): Bacteria > Planctomycetota > Planctomycetia > Gemmatales > Gemmataceae > Fimbriiglobus. The sequence continues at coordinate 81,702 of JBOFPH010000061.1, forward strand.
TGGGGAGAACTCGATGGCCGCCTGGCGGACCTAGCGACAGAACGCGAGAAGCTGACCAACGACCGCGCGGCGAATCTGCAAATTGCGGAGACGATTGCCAACCCCGTGCAAAAGCAAGAAGTCCTGAACCGCGACCTCACCTACGCCCAGCAGCTCAAGGACAACGGGCGCAACTCTCGTAACACGGAGTATGAGTTTTACATCCGCCCGGCCCTGGCGGTTGGCTCACTGGTGTTCGCTCTGATTGGCTGCCCCGTCGGGATTTGGTTCAACCGCTCGGATTACCTGAGCACCTTCGTGACCTGCTTCCTGCCCACGGTCTTCATCTACTACCCGATCCTGCTCTCCGGTGGCGGGATGGCCCGCGATGGCAAGATCCCCATGACCGTCGGCGTCTGGGCGGCCAATGTCATCGTCGGCCTCTTGGCAATTGTCTTGATGTTTCGATTGATCAAACGCTAGCAAAAGCGGCTATAATGCTTTGAACTCCTGCCTGCTGGCTCCCTCCTGTGGAGTGTCCCGATATGCGTTGGTGTGTCGCGTCTGTCGTGGTTGGTTTGATCGTGGTTTTGGCGAATACCTCGACGCCCGAAGTGCGGGCCGAAGGAAACCCGAACGAAGTCTCCTTCGAAAAGGAGATTTTGCCACTCTTTCAAGCGAAATGCTTCTCCTGCCATGATCAGCGTAAAAAGACCGCGGACTTCAGGCTCGACGTCCGCAAACACGCTTTCGCTGGCGGCGAATCGAAACACGCTGCGATCGTCGCGGGCAAACCGGAAGAGAGCGAGCTTTACAATCGCCTGATCACGGACGACGAAGACATCCAGATGCCACCCGGTGGCACGAAGATCCCTGCCGCCCAGGCGGCAAAGGTGAAGGCTTGGATCGCCGCGGGAGCCAAGTGGCCTGATAGCCTGGCCAACGAACAGATCGGCCCGACACACTGGGCTTTCGTCTCCCCAAAACGGCCCGCTGTCCCGAATACCGCGACCCACCCGATTGATGCTTTCGTGCTCGCGCGGCTCGCCAAAGAAGGGTTGAAGCCCGCCCCCCGTGCGGACCAAGTGACTCTGATTCGCCGCTTGTCACTCGACCTCACCGGTTTGCCTCCGACCCCCGAAGAGGTCACGGCCTTCGTCGAGGATAAATCGCCCGAAGCCTATTCGAAACTCGTCGAGAGGCTGTTGGCTAGTCCGCACTACGGCGAGCGCTGGGGCCGACTCTGGCTCGATGCGGCACGCTATGCAGACTCCGATGGCTTCGAAAAAGACAAACCGCGTTTTGTCCACTTTTACCGCGATTACGTGGTGAATGCCTTCAACAAGGATTTGCCCTACGACCAATTCGTGACCGAACAACTCGCCGGGGATTTGCTCCCGAACCCGACCCAAGACCAGATCACTGCGACCGGCTTCTTGCGAAACTCGATGATCAACGAAGAAGGTGGCATCGACCCCGAGCAGTTCCGCATGGAAGCCATGTTCGACCGCATGGATGCCATCGGCAAATCGATGCTGGGGCTTACCCTCAACTGCGCTCAGTGCCATACTCACAAGTATGACCCGATCACTCACGATGATTACTACCGCCTCTTCGCGTTTTTGAACAACTCGAACGAAGCCTGCGTCACGGTTTACACCCCGAAGAACCAGCTTCGTCGCGCCGAGATTTTGCGCAAGATCGGCGAGATCGAAGCGGACTTGAAACACAAAAATCCTGACTGGCTCGACCGCATGGCCAAGTGGGCGAAGGCCCTGCCGCCCGAGCCAACCTGGATCGTGGCTCGCCCGATCCTCGATACCTCCGGTGGCCAGAAACACACCGTCCTCGCCGATGGCTCGGTGCTTGCCGAAGGCTACGCTCCCACGAAACACTCCGTCGATTTCCCCGTCAAACTCCCCGCTGGTGAACCCATCACGGCCATTCGCCTCGAACTGCTAACCGACCCCACCCTGCCCCACGCTGGCCCAGGGCGCTCGGTGACCGGCATGTTCGGCCTGACGGAGTTCAAGGTGAATGTCGGTGGCAAGGATGTCAAAATCGTGGGTGTCACATCGGATGCCGAGCCGAAGGAACACCCGTTGCCTGGAATGTATGACGACAACTCGAAACGCAAACGCATCCTCGGGCCATCGGCGTTCGCCATCGATGGGAAAGACGAAACCGCCTGGACGATTGACATCGGCCCCGGTCGGCGGAATGTGCCTCGCAAAGCGGTGTTCGTGCTCGAAAAGCCGATCGAACGCAACGCCGAGACGAGCGTCACCTTCAAACTCGTGCAGAACCACGGCGGCTGGAACAGCGACGACAACCAAAACATGAATCCCGGTCGCTTCCGCTTCAGCACCACAACGGCGACGGATGCCAAAGCCGACCCACTCCCTGCCGGCGTGCGAGCAATCCTGGCCAAACCGGCAAGCGAGTGGAAAGCCACGGAACGCGACGCGCTCTTCACCGCCTGGCGAACCACGGTGGCGGAGTTCAAGGAAGCGAACTTTGACATAGAAAGCCTGTGGAAAGATCACCCCGAAGGCGAATCGCAATTGACATTGAGCGAGCGAGACATGCCACGCACGACGCACCTGCTTAAACGGGGGGACTTCTTGAAACCCGGCGAGAAGGTGCAACCGGGCACGCCGAAGTTCTTGCACCCGATGCCCGCCACCACCAGCGTCAACCGGCTGTCGCTGGCGCGCTGGATGATGGACCCACAATCGCCGACCACCGCCCGTGCTCTCGTGAACCGCCTCTGGCAAACGTACTTCGGCAACGGCCTGATCTCGACCCCCGAAGACCTGGGCACCCAAGGCGACCTCCCGACGCACCCCGAATTGCTCGATTACCTCGCCACGGAGTTCATGAAGCCCTCGACACCCGGTGTCAAGCCGTGGAGCATCAAACACCTGCAACGGCTGATCGTGACGAGCCAGACCTACCAACAGTCTTCGAAAGTCTCACCAGAAATGGCTGCGAAAGACCCCTCCAACAAGCTCCTCGCTCGTGGAGCACGCTTCCGTGTCGATGGCGAGATCGTCCGGGACATTGCCCTCTCGGCAGCAGGTTTACTGAAACTCGATGTCGGCGGTCCACCGGTTTACCCACCGATCCCGATGTTCCTGATGCAACCCCCCGCGAGTTACGGCCCCAAGAGCTGGCCTGAAACCCAAGGCCCAGAGAAATACCGCCGCTCACTATACGTCTTCCGCTTCCGCAGTGTGCCCTACCCGCCCCTGCAAACCTTTGACACGCCAGTCGGCGATACTTCATGCGTCAAACGGACACGGTCAAACACTCCGTTGCAAGCCCTCGTCGGGCTGAACGAAACGACGTTCCTAGAAGCGGCCCGTGGCCTGGCCAACCGCGCGATCCGCCACCAGGGCGACGATGCGGCCAAGCTGACTTACGCCTTCCGCCTATGCGTCAGCCGAACACCGACCGCCGAGGAACAGAAAGTGTTGGAAGCTTCGCTGAAAGCCGAACGCACCCGCTTCACCGCCGAGAACGCCAAGCCCATTCTAGTCTCAGGTGATCTGAAAGCCTTCCCCGACAAGACCACCGCCAGCGAAGCCGCCGCCTGGACCGCGCTCGCCCGAGTGCTCCTGAACCTGGACGAGACGCTCACTAAGGAGTGAGCTCGACCTGCTGGCATTCAGCAGGCGCTAGTGGTAACATGTCGCCTTCTTTCGTGATGGAGTCTCTCCCATGCGTTGGTCTTTGGTGGCGAGCGGTTGGCTCGTGGTGTTGTCGGTCGGGTTGGGGCAGAGCCATATTGCCCCGACGGAGGCGAAGTCGCCCGCCGAAGAGTTGAAGTCGTTCAAGACCCCGGCAGGTTTTGAGGTGCAGCTTGTCGCGGCGGAGCCGGACATCGGCAAGCCGATTCAGATCGCCTTCGATGCCAAAGGCCGCCTCTGGGCCACGACTTCGCGCCACTACCCCCATGCCGCTCCCGCAGGGACAGCTCCGACGGACAAACTCTTCATCCTCAGCGACTTTGGGAAGGATGGCCGGGCCAATACGATCGTCACGTTCGCGGACAATCTCAACATCCCGATTGGTATTTTGCCGCTGGCGGATGGATCGTGTCTCGTGTCCGAAGTCGGGCAGATCGTGAAGCTCACGGACACCGATGGCGATGGCAAAGCGGACAAGAAAGAACCCTGGCTCACAGGCTTCGGCACCAAAGACACTCACGGCATGATGAACTCGTTTCTCTTGCAACCCGATGGCTGGGTCTATGCCTGTCACGGCTTTGCGAACGAAAGCCAAGTCGTGGGGCGTGATGGCAGCAAAATCACGATGCAATCCGGCAATACCTTTCGCTTCCGGCCCGATGGGACGCAAGTACAAAACTGGAGTTTCGGCCAAGTGAACCCGTTCGGCCTGACGAGCGATCCGTGGGGCAACCTCTACACCGCCGATTGCCACTCGAAGCCGATCACCCAACTGATCCCGAAAGCGACTTACAGCAGTTTCTCGAAGCCGCATGATGGGCTTGGCTTCGCCCCGCACGTCACGCGGCACGATCATGGCAGCACCGCTCTCTCTGGCCTGGCCTGGTATGACCATGTATCGTTTTCAAAGCAATATCGCGGCACCATGCACCTCGGCAACGTGGTGACCAATCGAATCAACTCGGACAAGATCGTGTGGAAAGGATCGACTCCGGTCGCCGAGGAAATGCCGGACCTTGTGTCTTCCAGCGACCCCTGGTTCCGCCCTACGGACATCAAAGTTGGCCCGGATGGTGCCATCTACTTCGCGGACTTTTACAACCGCATCATCGGGCACTACGAGGTCGATCTCAACCACCCCCTCCGAGACAAAGACCGTGGCCGCATCTGGCGGGTCGTCTGCACCGAACCTCTCTATGAGCTGATGAAAGTGGGCCCTATCCACGAGATCTTCGCTTTCCGGACGAAGGTCGCAGCCAGCCACACGCCTGCACTTCGCCAAGAGATCCTGGCCGTTCTGAAAGAGGACAAAACTGAGCCAAAGCTCCGCCGCGTCGCTGTCGAGGCCATCATTGTCCAGCCGCACACGGACTTCCTCTCGGTACTCTTCGATGAGTATCACCGGGCCGCTTCGCATGCCGAGGATACACACCTCAATCATGCGGTGCATGTCGCCCTGACGCAGTGCATGAAGTTGCCAGGTTCGTTTGAAGCCATCGATCAGGCTTTCCCCAACGGTGGGGACTGGGGCTTCAATCGGCTGAAGCTCGGCGAGCCGCTCATAAAAGTGCTACCAGCGATCCGAACGGTTGAGGCCACGAAATTCCTGGCACGGAATTTCAAAACCATCCCCAACATCGAGCCGATCCACTCCGAGACTGTCGGCCGCTATGGGGATGATGAAGACGCGACAGCGGTTGTTGTCTCACTGCTCACCTATCGACCACAATCGATGTTCGGAAACTTGAAAGCGCTGTCTCAGGGACTGCAAAGCCGCGGTGGGAAACTCCCCAAGTCAGCTATCCAGAAGCTCGAAGAAACCTGTGACGCGCAACTGAAAAACGGAGCAGACCCACAAATCCTCGAGGCCTGCGATCTCGCGGCGAGTCTGAAGCTGACCGCGACCTACCCCACAATTGACACGATCGCCACGAAGCCCAGCCAGTCGCCTGCCGTGCGAGCCGGTGCCTACAACTCACTCGTGGCACTGGACGCGACCAAAGCGACGAGTGCCATTGTCTCGGCGATTCAGCAACCCGAAACACCCCGTGAACTGCTCGAAAAGCTCGTGCCGATCCTGGCCAACATCAACAGCCCGGCGAGCCGGGAGGCTTTGGTGAAATCGCTGCAAACGGCCCCATCAGCGTTGGCCGTGAATATTGCGACTGGATTAGCGCAGAGTCCGGCTGGGTCGACAGATTTGCTCGCCTCGGTGGAGGCGGGTAAAGCCTCGCCGCGGCTGCTGCAGGAACGGGCCGTTAACACGAAGCTCCTGGCCCATGAGAAGGGAAAGTTCCGAGCCAAGGTCACAGAGCTGACGAAAGGCCTACCGAGCGTCGATGCCAACACAGCGAAGCTTCTCAAGAGCCGAGCCGATGGCTACGCCCAAACCAAACCGGACTTGACCAAAGGCAAAGCTCTCTACGCCACGAACTGTGCCAACTGCCATCAACTCGGCGGCCAGGGAGCGAAGATCGGCCCCCAACTCGATGGCATCGGCAACCGTGGTCTCGAACGATTGCTCGAAGATACCCTTGATCCCAACCGCAACGTCGATGCTGAGTTCCGCACTACCGTGTTGAACCTCACCGATGGCCGCACTCTCTCGGGCCTACTGCTTCGAGAAGAAGGGCAGACGGTGATCCTCGCAGATGCGATGGGGAAAGAAGTGCGAGTGAACGCGAAGGACATCGACAGCCGTTCGAAATCTCCACTCTCGCCGATGCCCGCCAACTTCGACACAGCACTCAAACCCGAAGAGTACTTCGACCTCATGGCGTACCTCTTGGAACAACGGGCGAAGTGAGTTGACCCACCGGACCGGACGAAGTGATCCGCTTTACTTCGTTCGTGTGCTTTCATAGGATGACTCCACGAAGTTCAGCCTGAAGAGTAGGTGATGGCGAAACTCCCAGTTTGTAAAGTGTCCTACCGGCGATCCCGTTTCACGACCCACCTTCCCGACGATCGCCGGTATACCCCATCGCATTACTGGCTCCTCGAAATAGAGCCAGGACTTTGGCGCGTCGGCTTCACTCAGTTTGCGACCCGGATGCTTGGTGATCTCGTCGAGCATGGCTACGAAATCAAACCGCAAGCCCCGGTGGCACTGGGCGAGGTCATTGGTTGGATCGAAGCCTTCAAAGCGATCACCGATGTTTACTCACCTGTGACCGGTGAGTTCGTCGAAAACAATGCGGAATTGGAAGCTGACCCAACGCTCTTCGAGCGAGAGCCATACGGTCGCGGTTGGTTGTTCACCGTGCGTGGAGAACCGGACCCAAACACGGTCGATGTGAAGGGATATACCAGCCTCTTGGATCTCGCCATTGATAAAATCTTGGGCAAAACCTCATGAGCGAAACACTTACAAAAGCCCGTTACATCATGGTGGGCGGCTTCTTGGGAGCTGGCAAAACCACGGCGCTCCTGCGGCTCGCCGAGTGGTTGCAAGCTCGTGGTCAGCGGGTCGGGTTGATCACCAACGACCAGAGCGTCGGCTTGGTGGATACCACCATGCTCGAATCCCACAACCTCGCCGTCGAGGAGATCACCGGCGGTTGCTTCTGCTGCCGATTTCATTCCCTGACCGATGCCGCTGAGAAACTCTCGGCCAGTGACCAACCCGACGTCTTTCTCGCGGAACCGGTCGGCAGCTGCACTGACCTTGCTGCCACCGTCAGTTACCCGCTTCGCCGAATGTACGGCGACCGCTTCACTATCGCCCCATACAGCGTGCTCCTGGACCCGACACGAGCCGAGCGAATCCTGGGTCTAGCTCCAGGGAGCTCGTTCTCAAAGAAGGTTCGCTACATCTACCAAAAACAACTCGAAGAAGCGGAAATCATCGTCATCAACAAGGTCGATTTGCTCGACGAAGTCCGGCTCACACGGCTCAAAACCGCTTTGGCGACGGCTTACCCACAAGCTCAAGTGCTGACGATCTCCGCGCGAGAGGGAACGAACTTCGAGGCCTGGGCCGAGCAAATCAGCTCGACTGAGATGGTGTCCCGGCTGGCGATGGAGGTTGATTACGACACTTACGCCGAAGGGGAAGCTCTTCTCGGCTGGGTGAACGCGACTGTTTCGCTCCACGCGGATATTCCGTTTGATGGTAATCGTTATCTTCTCGACTTGATGAGTCGAGTGCGAACGATTCTCGGAGCCTCAGAGATTGCTCACCTAAAAATGACGCTGTCACCGGATGAAGGCAACGACCTCGGTGTCGTGAACCTGGTGCGGAGCGATAGCCAAGCCGAGGCCTCGCATGCACTCTACGAGTCGCTCGAGAGTGGCGAGCTGATCATCAACCTCCGTGCGGAAGCCGATCCAGTTGTTCTGCAAACAGCGATCGAGGCAGCACTCGTGGGCTTGAATGAAGTGCAAGCTGACATCGAGCATTTGGAAGCCTTCCGCCCGGGTCGACCGGTCCCCACTCACCGCCTGACAGAGGTCTAACGCCATGAGTGTGCCACTGCGTGTGCTCTATTGCCACTGCACTTACGCCAACGTCGTACCGAAAGCGACCAAGGCGGAAGTCCTTCGCCAGCTCACGGAATCGGATGTACCGTTTGAAGCCGTCGCGGATCTCTGCGAACTGACTTCGAAGAAAGACCCGTGCCTGAAAGAACTGACCACCACGGGCGGTATATTGAAGATTGCCGCCTGTTACCCACGCGCGGTGAAGTGGATGTTCTCTGGCGCTGGGCACGCCCTGCCTGCCGAAGGGGTCGAAATTTTGAACATGCGAACCGACACTCCAGAACAGGTTCTTGCGGCCATTCTGCCAAGCCCCGCCGAGGCCCAATCATGACATCCGCCCCCTTCCGCATCGCCCTCTACGAAGGCACCGGTAGCCAAGCTTTCGAGCCAGCAACCCGCCTGGCAATGCTGACCACATTGCTCGAAAAAGGCTACTCGACGACCGTCGTCCGACCTGGTGGCCAAGTCAGCACGCCGACTCAGGGCCATCTGTTGGTCCTGGGACGCTTCCACGAGGCCAAGCCGGCACGTGTCGATGGCGATGTGACTGTCTTCTTCCGCCAAGCCGATACTCTGGACGCCACAAGCGTGCTCCCCGTGGTCGAGGAAGTGCGAGCCGAAGCGGGCCTGCCACCGGCGCCGAAATGGAAACCGTGGTTCCCAGTCATCGATTACGACCGCTGCACGAACTGTATGCAATGCCTTTCGTTTTGTTTGTTTGATGTGTATGGCGTCTCGGACGAGAAAAAGATTCAAGTTCAGAACCATAACAAATGTAAAACGGATTGCCCGGCCTGCTCGCGGGTCTGCCCAGAAGTGGCGATTTTGTTCCCGAAATACCGTCACGGCCCCATTAACGGCGATGAGGTCAACTCCGATGATCTCCGCCGTGAAACGATGAAAGTCGACATCTCGGCACTCCTCGGTGGAGACATCTATCAGGCCCTCCGGGACCGCTCGGCAAAGTCCAAGTCTCGGTTTAGCAAAGAGCGTGACGAAGACAAAGCTCTCGAAGAGCGAAAACGCTGTTTGATCCAACTCGGCAAGGATCTGGAAATCCCGGCCGAGGTGTTCGCTTCCTTACCCAGCATCGACCAAATCAAAGCCAAAGCAGAAGAGGCGAGTGCGAAAGCGACCGCAGCTCTGGCTCAAGTAGGAAGCCCCTCATGATCTTCACCCTCGCCCGGCGAATGCTCAGCGAAGTCGAACCGAGGCTTCTCTGGAAGTTCGCGTTCAACTTCGGCTTCAAAGGGATGGTCTCCGTCGAGCGCTTCAAATCGCGACTACGGCGTGGCGTCCATTTCCCACCGTTTCTGTATATCTCGGTCATCAATAGTTGCAATCTAAAATGTCAAGGTTGTTGGGTGGATGTGCAATCCCCGCGCAAGATGATTGATAAAGCGACATTGAACCGCGTCATCCGGGATGCCAAGCGGAAGGGTAACAGCTACTTCGGCATCCTCGGCGGCGAGCCGTTTATCCACCCTGATCTACTCGATGTCTTTGACGCCCACCCCGATTGCTATTTCCAGGTCTTTACCAACGGCCAACTGATTACGGAAACCGTGGCCCGTCGGTTGCGAATCGCAGGCAATGTGACGCCGCTGATCAGCGTCGAAGGCACCTCGACGGTCAGCGATGAGCGCCGTGGAAGGTTGAACGTGCTCAACCGCACCATGATGGGCCTTTCTAACTGCAAAGCCGAGGGGCTGATCACTGGTGTTGCCACGAGTGTCTGCCAAACGAACATCGACGACCTGCTGAGCGAAACCTGGCTCACGCGGCTCATCGAACTGGGTGTGCATTACGCCTGGTTCCACACTTATCGTCCCGTCGGACCTGAGCCGAATTTCCAACTCGCTCTCACTCCCGAACAGATCCTCAAAGTCCGGCGGTTCGTGGTCGAGATGCGGAGCAAACACCCGATCGCCATCGTCGACCCCTACTGGGATCACAACGGCCAAGCCCTCTGCCCGATGGCGACGGGTGTCAGCCACCACATCGGGCCATCAGGTGGCATTGAACCATGCCCGATCATCCAGTTCGCTAAGGAATCGATCCACGATTCCCGCAGCGTCTACGACCTAATGACTGGCTCGGAGTTTTTGAAAGACTTCCGCGAAGCCTCGGCGCAAGCAACCCGCGGTTGTGTCGTGCTCGAACGGCCGGACCTCGTGAAGGCCATCGTGCTGAAACATGCCGCCCCGGACACGACTTCACGCGGTACGGCTCTTGCCGAACTCGATAACATGATCCCACGGCAAAGCCAGCATAACCCTGGCCATGAAATCCCCGAAGAAAACTGGGCTTACCGCTTTGCGAAGAAGCACTGGTTCTTTGGTTTCGGCGCTTATTCCTGAACACTCTCGATTTGAGGAAACCCATGCAACTGCCTTTACTGACATTGCCGAGAGCCGTTCCGGTGATGGCCGAGCGACCGCCCCAAGACACGATCCCCGGTACACGCGAAGGCCGTGAAGCCATTCGCGTGGCCGCACGGAAGTATACAGAACGGGTGAAACCCGTTCTGCCGCTCTCATTCGAAGAATTGAAACAACACGCTGACCAGTTAATCTCTGAAATTGGCAGTGAAGAAAAATTCCGGGATTACATCGCTGTGATTATCAACAGCGAAGCGAGCCGAGATGCCCTCGCGGCAGTGCCCTTCGAAAGACGCTTGCTGCTTCTCCCGAAATGCCTCCGTGTTGAGGATCGCTGCCCGGCTCCGTTTGATGAGTTCGGCCTGCTGTGTAAACAGTGTGGCCTGTGTACCATTCAAGATCTGCAAAACGAAGCCGAAAAGCTCGGTTACGCGGTACTCGTTGCCGAAGGCTCCGCTCTCGTCATGGCGATCATCCAGACGGGTAAGATTGACGCGATCCTAGGTGTGAGCTGCTTATCGGTACTGGAAAAAGCCTTCCCCTACATGGAGTCCGCAGCGATTCCAGGTGTGGCGGTGCCACTGTTACAAGACGATTGCAAAGATACGACCATCGACATTGAATGGGTGTGGGACTTCTTACACTCCACAAGTGATGATCGCACCTATCGCCTTGACCTCGATGCGATTCGTCAAGAAGTTGATGAATGGTTCACGCTCGACGCATTAACCGAAATCCTCGGTGAGCCATCCACCGAGACTGAGCGCATCGGCCATGAATGGCTCTCACGGGCTGGCAAACGCTGGCGGCCGTTCTTGGCGGTATGCGTTTGGAAAGCACTGCAGGAAGATCCTGAATGTGCGGTACCGAAGTCGCTACGCGAAGTGGCCATTGCCGTCGAGTGCTTCCACAAAGCCTCACTGGCTCACGACGACATTCAAGACGCCGACGACCTCCGCTACGGCGAGCCGACACTGTTCGCCCAGCATGGGATGCCGATCGCACTGAACGTCGGCGATTATCTCCTCGGTGAAGGCTATCGTTTGCTCGCAGCCTGTGATGTGCCAGCCAACGTGCGGGCCGACATGGTCCGCATCGCGGCAGAAGGCCACCGCACGCTGTGCCTCGGCCAAGGCGAAGAACTCGCGTGGGTCAGCCAACCACGGCCACTGACTCCCTCCGAAGTGGTATCGATCCACAGCCGCAAGACTTCACCAGCGTTCGAAGTCGCTTTGCGACTGGGTGCAACATTGGCACAAGGAGATGCATCGCTGCATCCGCTTTTATCGCAATACAGCCAATCGCTGGGGATCGCGTACCAAATCCGTGATGATCTCGAAGATATCACATCGCCTGATGGCGACGATATTACCGCAGGCCGCCTGTCGTTGCCGTTGGCTCTCGCTTACGAGCGCGCCAAAGGCGAAGACCGCAACACCCTCGCTGGAGTCTGGCAGCGTCAGCCAGGCATCTCCGCGGACGATGTCCGTAGCATCATGGACCTCCTCGGAGCCACTGAGCGTTCCGAGCAAATGCTTGAGTCTTACAAAGAGCAGGCCATACGCATCTTGATGGATGTGCAATCCTCGAATTTGAAAGGGTTGTTACGTCGCGTGGTTAGCAAGATCTTCAGCGTAGAAATTCAAGGTTGGTGCCATGAGTTCGAGGCTCGAAATGCTGCAGGTCGCCCGGCTGTCCTCGAAACAGCTGGGGGAGTCAGCTAGTCTCGTTGAGCAGTTCTTGCGATCCAAACTGAACCCCGATGGCGGCTTCCAAGACCGCGCGGGGAACAGCGATCTCTATTACACCGTCTTCGGCTTGGAAGGCCTACGAGCACTCCGGGTCGATGTGCCTTATACCCAAGTCCGTGATTACCTCCTCACCTACGCCGACGGCCCCAACTTGGACTTCGTCCACCTCGGTTGCTTGGCTCGCTGCTGGGCGAATCTCCCCGATCCACTACGTGCCCAAGCTCCGGCTCAGGAAATCTTGCGACGAATTGAAGCTCACCGGAGTGCCGATGGTGGGTATGCCGCAGAAGTCGATGCGAAAGAGGGGACGGCCTACGCCTGTTTTGTGGCATTGGGTGCGTATCAAGACATGAATCAAGAACTGATACAACCTGAAGGGATGATTCACTGCGTGGAAAGGCTTCGGGCCGAAGACGGCGGCTACGCGAACCAAGCCGATGTACTCATGGGCCTCACCCCATCAACTGCCGCAGCGATCACAATCCTTCGCCAACTCGGGAAGCCCGTGCCAACGAGCCTCGGTGAATGGCTACTCTCTCGCTGTCATCCAGCAGGCGGATTCTACGCGACACCCATGGCTCCACTTCCCGACCTCCTCTCGACCGCCACGGCTCTGCACGCTCTTTCATCAATGCATACTTCCTATGAGAAAGTGCGCGAATCTTGCCTGGATTACATTGATACACTCTGGACGAATCGCGGTGGGTTTCACGGTAACTGGACTGATGACGATTTGGATTGTGAATACACTTACTATGGCCTCCTTGCCCTCGGCCACCTGAGTGTCTAACAATGCTACTCCATGATTTTCAAGAGTTTTACAAAAACACATTTTCAGCCTTGTTGCAATCACGATCCCCGGAAGGTCACTGGGAAGGCGAACTCTCGAGCAGCGCCCTCTCGACGGCGACCGCGATATTCACATTTCATCTTCACGATCACCAACAAAATCAACGACATTGGCATGAAATCATCCTCGCAGGGTCCGCATGGTTGACTCATACACAAAACAGTGATGGCGGCTGGGGTGATACCGATAAGAGCCTCAGCAACATCAGTACCACAGCTCTCTGCTGGGCGGCTCAACGGGCCTCCAACCCCAATGCTCAAGACTCGATCCGCCGCGCCGAAACTTGGCTTAGCGGCGAAGCGGGTGGACTCTCACCTGAAGTGCTCGCTCCCGCCATCATTCGCCGCTATGGCAAGGATCACACTTTCTCGGTGCCGATCCTCGCCATGCTTGCCATCGCTGGCTGTCTCGGAGAACGACCGTGGAAGTTGATTCCACAGTTGCCGTTTGAGATTGCGGCGCTGCCATTTTCTTGGTTTCAATTCCTACAACTTCCAGTGGTGAGTTATGCCTTGCCGGCACTCATCGCCATCGGGCAAGTGCGTCATCATCACCGACCGACCTGGAACCCAGTCACGCGATTTCTTCGCACTATCACAGCCGCAAAAACCCGACGGTTGCTCCTCAGGATTCAACCCACAACCGGCGGCTATCTCGAAGCGACTCCCCTGACGAGTTTCGTAACGATGAGCCTCATCGCCGCGGGGCACACGGATGATGCGGTCGTTCAGAAGGCCTTGGAATTCCTGGAGAATTCCATGCGACCCGATGGCAGTTGGCCGATCGACACCAACCTCGCCACCTGGGTCACATCTCTCGCCGTGAACGCGACTCCCAGCCAACATCTCGATCTCGCCCAACGAGAGTATCTCTGTCGTTGGCTCTTGCAGCAGCAGTATCAAGATACGCACCCCTACACTCAAGCTGCACCTGGCGGTTGGGCCTGGACGCCACTTTCCGGGGGCGTGCCAGATGCTGACGACACGCCAGGAGCGTTACTCGCGATTCGTAAGCTGGGTGAGCCTTCTGCGGACACTGTGAAAGCCACTACGGCAGGTGTTACGTGGCTACTCGATTTGCAGAATCGGGATGGTGGCATCCCCACATTTTGCAGGGGCTGGACGGGCCTGCCATTCGATCGCAGCAGTACCGACCTCACGGCTCACACGCTTCTTGCATGGTCCTCATGGCATGATGTGATGCCATCATCGATTCAAGATCGCATATCCAGAGCAGCGACACGCGGTTACGCATATCTTCGGCGATCCCAAGCCGAAGATGGCTCCTGGGCACCGCTCTGGTTTGGCAATCAGCACAGCCAGGAGACTCCGAATCTGACCTATGGCACAAGCCGTGTGCTCCGATTAGAGCAGATTCTTGGGAAGTTCCACGAACCTCCAGGGTGGACCGAGTCTCTTGCCAAAGCCAAGAATTGGCTACTTTCTGCACAATCCACGGATGGTGGTTGGGGCGGTCGTGTGGGGACGCCCTGCTCGATCGAGGAGACGGCACTCGCTTTGGAAGTCCTCGGCCCGAGTGATCCAGATGCGATTCGGAGGGGTATGGACTGGCTCAACCAGGCCACGAAGAACGGTACCGAGTTCCCGGCTTCGCCGATTGGCTTCTATTTTGCGAACCTGTGGTATTATGAAAAGCTCTATCCGATCCTGTATACATGCAAGGCTCTTTCGATGCTGACAAATCAACCGAGGTGACCCGTGGCGAAGAAACTCGACCAACTCTTGGTTATCGATATCGAATCCACCTGTTGGACCGGCCCACCGCCGTCCGGGATGATCTCAGACATAATCGAAATCGGCATCTGCCCAATCGACCTCGCAAGTCTTACGCGTCTTGAAAGACGCAGCATTTTCGTCAAACCGGAACGCTCGGAAGTGAGTGACTTTTGCACGGAATTGACCACCATCTCGCCTGCGATGCTTCAGGGGGCGATGACGTTTCGTGAGGCGTGCTCGATTCTGAAGAAAGAGTATCTCTCGGCCCAACGAACCTGGGCGAGCTACGGCGACTACGACCGCAATCAATTCCAGCGACAATGCACTGACACTGGCGTACCATATCCCTTTGGCCCAACGCACTGGAACATCAAGTCCCTGTTGGCCGTCTTCCTGGGCCTGCCTACCGAAGTTGGCACACTCGATTCACTCGCTCATCTTGGTGTGGTCTTTGAAGGAACCAATCACCGTGCTCATGATGATGCGTGGAACGTCGCGGAGTTGTTGATTCATCTCCTGAAACCGTATCGCGGTGGCATTTAAATTGCAATCACACGTTCGCCGTAAGTGAGTTTGAGATTTTCCGAAGTATAAGTCTCATCCACAGGGCCGCTCGCAATTCTGCGGACATTGAGAAGTGTCACCCAGTCGAAGTATTCTTTCACGGTGCTGAGGTCGTGATGCACTACTAGGACAGTGCGACCTTGCTGGCGGAGTTCGCGAAGGATATCGATGATGGCTCGCTCAGTGATTGCATCGACGCCTTGGAACGGTTCGTCCATGAACATCACCGGGGCCGACTGCACGAGCGCGCGGGCCAAGAAGGCTCGTTGTTGTTGCCCGCCGGAGAGTTCACGGATTTGGCGGTCAGCAAATTCGCTCATTCCGACCTTGGCGATGGCTTCTTTAGCAGCTTCACGTTCGAGGCCACCCGGTCGACGGAACCATCCGACGCGGCCATAAGTTCCCATGAGCACAACATCGAATACTGTCGTTGGGAAGTCCCAATCGACACTGCGACGTTGTGGCACGTAGGCCACGGATCGCTTGTTGGCTTCGTAGGGTTGGCCGTGGATTAACACCCGCCCGGAGACTGGTGGCATCAGACCCAGCATGGCTTTCATGAGCGTAGTTTTGCCAGCACCATTCGGGCCGATGATCCCCATCAGCACCCCCGCAGGGACTTGAAGATCAATATCCCACAACACAGGTTTGTCTTGATAGGCAACGGTAAGGTCATGCACTTCGACAGCATGAAGCGGCGTGGAGATCATGGATTCAAAAACTGCGTGAGAACTTGGATATTATGCCGGACCATGCCGATGTAGGTGTCGCCACGACTTCCGGTCGGGCCGAGCGAATCGGAGTAAAGAGCGTCTTCGCCTTTCACAAGTCGAATCGAGCCGTGGTTGGGATAGCGTTGGCCCACGGTCTCCAGGACTTTTTGCAAACCTTGTGTCGTGACCGAGGTCTCGCAGAAGATAGCTTTCACGCCGCGTGACCCTATGACCCCCGCGATGTTATCGACATCCGAGCTACCAGTACTCGCAGCGGTGCTGACACCTTGCAAGCCGTGAACCTCAAAGCCGTAGGCTTTGCCGAAATAGCCGAAGGCATCGTGGGATGTCACAAGCACTCTTCGGTTCGCAGGGAGGCTATTGGCTTTGGCTCGAACTTCGTCATCGAGTTTCTGAAGTTCGGCGAGGTAGCGTTTGGTGTTCGCTCGGTACTCCTTAGCGTGGAGTGGATCGACTGCACAGAGTTCATCGCGAATGGTCTCAACGCAGTTCATCCAGAGTTTGACATCGAACCAGACATGTGGGTCCGTCTCGTTGGTATCCACACGACGGAGTTGCTCTGGTTTCAAGTTCTTGGAGACTTCCGCCGTGCGCTGGGCAGGGTTTGGCGTGCGTAACAGCGTGCCGATTTTACCTTCGAGATGTAGGCCGTTGGAAAGGATGAGTTGGGCTTCGGCGAGGGTTTCGGCATCGCGGGCTTGGGGTGTATAGTTGTGGGGGTCACTCCCCGCTGGCATCAGAGCCACAACCCGAACATGCTCCCCACCGACTTGTTGAGCCGCATCCGCGATGATGCTCGTTGTGGCCACGACTCGAACCTGACTGGATGTGTCTGCAAAGTTGGACTCTTGACAACCCGTCATGAGTAGGAAATATGAAGCCAGCACCAGCCAAGCACGACACATTGCCAGATCTCGCACAAATTACATCACTAGTATAGGCTAAGTCTGGCAATTAGTCGAGACGAAATCCTACATGAAGCCTTCAAAAACTGAGCGTGCCAAACACTGCGATGTGCAAAATGGCGAAAGCTTGAGACGCCCCATCGGACGCTCAAGCCTCGGAAAAGTTTCGTTTTGGGTCGGAAAATTCGGATGTTTTAGTACCGAAGTTCGAGACCCAGGCCGATACCTTGGATCCAGAAGTCGCTACGTTGCAGGTTGAACGCAGGAACGGCTGGGCCAGAGAATGGCTGAGGTGGGGCGATTTGTGTGGTGTTCACGCGGAGGTCGATTTGATCCCCGGCACGTGCCACGTTCGACCAGTAGATGAAGTTGTAGCTGGCGTACGCCCGGATGTGATCCGTGACTTGGACGCCGAGGCGAACACCGATTTCAGGCACCACGGAGAAGCTGCTGCTCGAGTAGCGGCCGATGTTGGTGTTCTGGGTCAGGAGACCGCCTGGGTAGGTCGTCGTTGTGCTGTTCGGGGCTGGGGTGATGATCGTGGTGTTGCCATCGATCGTCACGGTCGTGTTGGTCACACCCATGGCGATGCTTGGACGCACGCCGAGGAAGAAGTGGCCGAAACGGCGTTCCCAGTTGAGGCCGAGCACCGGGCCGTGGAAGTCGTTATTGGTGCGGAAGCGATCTTGGATCAGGAACCGGGTGCCAGGAGCGACATTCGAACCCGCGAGGGCGGTGAGGTTTTCGGTGATCGTGACTTCATCCCGCAGGTTGAGGTAACGGTAACCGAGCGTCACATCCAACCGGCCGCAAGGATCGCAGCAGAGGTTGCGAATGAAGTTCACACCACCACCGATGAAGTCACTGCTCGACGAGGCGGTTGCGAAGCCCGAGAGCACCCCAGGAAGGGAAACCAACTGGGCGTCTGCAAACGAGACGAGCTGGGCATCGTTGACACCGCGGCTGGCATTGAAGAACGGCCGGGTGACGGTGTTCGAGGCATCGGCGGAACCAAAGGTACCGGTGTTGTTCGAGTTGCCGAGGAAGAAGAAATCTCCTTCGATGCCGAAGCGTTGGCACTCATCGAGCCACATACCAGCACGCAGGCGGAAGCCGTTGCGCCACTCGTCGTTCAGCTGCTGGCCACCGTAAAGAACACTGGTGGTCGGCTGACCGAGGACACCCGCGACGCCGCGAGGCAGGCCGTTTGGTGCACCGGTGACGAGTGGTGGCACGTTCTGGCCGCGTGCGGTCCAGTACATCCACTCACCGCTGACCCAGAAGCGTCCAGGAGGGCCGCAGAGGCAATCGCAGGCCGAGCATTCTGCGGCAGGAGCGCAGGTCTCTACGCCGCAGGTGCCAGCCGGGTCGGCATAAGTCATCGCTGGCATCGCCGCCGGGACTGACATCGCAGGTGCGGGCATGGCCGCAGGAGCTGCATCCGAGACCTGCTGAATCGGACCGTTGGTCCGAGTGGTCGGCATCGCGACCTTACGGGTCGGGAAGGCGCCAGCGGTGTTCTGCTGGGGGGCTTGAGCGCGGGGGGCGAGAGTAGCAGCGGGCTGTTGAGCCGCCAAACTCCCTGCGACGCTCAGGAAGGCGGTCATACCACCTAAGAAGCGGGATACCATAGGATCCTCCATGAAGTTGGGTGGCGGCCCAGTCCGTGAGCCACCTCGGAAATTTGCGTTGTGGGCGTTTATTCCGCACCACTGTCATCGGCCCTCAGACCCTGCAATCTCCATAAAGAGCCATTTCTTTCCCAGTTCCGCTGAACTCACACCCGTTACAGATTACCAAAATGGCCGCCGATTTGACCCCGGCGAGAACTGTGATTCTCTTGAGACAATAATTCGCGATTTGTTCAGCTCTCGAAACGGTTCCACGGATCAGTTCTGCTCTGAGTATTAATCATGTTCGGACGGCTCCTTCGAACTTTACGATGCTCAGCTATGAAGATTAGGAAATCCAATTGTGGTGGTCAGGAGTTGTGTTGACAGAAGAAATAATTGGTCCAAACTGAATAGCCCAGAGCTTTCGCCCACCTTATTGGTTCTTCATCGAGGTTCGAAATGATCCCTCCTCAACAGCCAAGAAAGCCTATCATCAAAGCTTCGAAATTACTTACCCGTAAACCGTCACATCTTGACTTGTCGCTACTTGAAGCCCGTGAAATGCCCGCCACTTTGAGTGGCACAGTCTTTCTTGATTACAACGCAAACGGCAATTTTGAAATACTGCCCCCTGTAACCAACAACTCCGGAGCAGGGACAACGACTCTTGCTGCCGAAATCGGCTGGTCGGGTCTGGCCCAGCCTTGGGATCCATTGTCATCTCGTGTGCCGGTCACAGTCCGAGCTTTTGATAGTAACAATGCGCTCGCAGCTTCGACCACGTCGAACATCAACGGGACTTACACCCTCACCGTGTCCAATACCGGTGGTTACAGGCTTGAGTTCTCCAACCTCCCGAATCAAACCTCTTTCGGCCCGTCGGGGATCAACAACGGCACGGCAGTCCAATTTGCAAACGTACCTTCCGCCAGTGCTAACATCAGCAACCTGAATCTCGGGATTGTCAAGTACGAAGACATCACTCCGAATAGCCCCGCGCTCGTGACGAACACCTTCGTGTTTGGTGCTTTCGATAACCCTGAGACGAAAAACGCAAAGGTCATCAGAAGCTACCCGTACGTCGCGGGTGCCAGTATTCCAGTGCCAGATAATCCCTTCAGCGGACCCGGTTTTGGTGGCCCATACACTCAGCCCAGCGACCACCCGGTGCGAGTGACGCATGGCGAAGTGGGAGCGACCTGGGGTCTGGCCTACGACCGCCTCGCCAACAAGCTCTATGCATCGGCCTTCACGAAACAGCACAGTGGCTACGGGCCAAGTGGCCCGGGCGCGATTTACGTCATGGATGGCTCTCCCGTAAACAGAAATGTCGTCACCACAGCGGATACCCTGGTTGACCTCGAGGCGCTCGCACCCGGTTCGACCGGTCGAAACTACCGCACGGAAGCTGCCTGGAGTGACCCGGCGAACAACCCTGTCGGGGACGACGATTACATCCATGACGGAACTTACATCGACGAATTGAGCGGATACCGTGCTCAGGTGGGCTGGGATGCTGTTGGCAAGAGTGGCCTGGGTGGTTTGGATGTCGATGCGAGCGGTCGATACCTCTTCACGGTGGCCCTCGGTGATCGTCGCCTTTACATCATCGACACTCAAAATCCTTCGGCTGCCCCTGTTGCTATCAGCCTGCCGATCTTGACCGGCGAAACGGGGTACACGGGCACGAGTGCGAATAACCCTTACGGCGACTTGCGGCCTTTTGCAGTCTCGTATTTTAAAGGCTCAGTTTACGTCGGTGCTGTAAATACGGCGGAGTCGACGACGTTGGGTGGCACTGTTGTCGGGAATCGGGATGCATTGCGGGCCTATGTTTTCCAGTTCAAGCTCAACACCGATGCCAACGGTGAGGCTACCGGTGGTGGCACGTTCATCGACCTGAATTCGATTCCCACGACATCGGCCGCTGTGCTCAATGTCCCACTCAACTATACCCGTGGCTTCATTCACCCAGGGCCTTCAACGAATGGCGGTCCACCTGAGGCTGTCTCCGCGAACTGGCTGCCTTGGACCCCAGTCTATCGCAATATCGCCCCCGCCGGACTGCCGGACTTGGGGATGTACCCACAGCCGTGGCTGACAGGATTAGCCTTCGATGAAAATGGCGATATCGTTCTCGCCTTCCGTGATCGATCTGGAGATCAATTCGGCCTCCAAACCCCCAAAAACCCCGCTGACCCGATGAAGCTATTCATCGGAATTGCCGCCGGGGATATGCTGCGTGGTTTCCTCCATCAGCAGTCGAGCGCTGGCAATATCACCTCTCGTTGGACGATGGAAAGCAATGGGCAAGGGCCTGGTGGCATCCCAGCTTCCGAAGACGGCGTTGGCAACAACCAGGGACCAGGTGGCGGTGAGTTCTACTCGGGTGACTTCATGGTCCCCGGGATTTATGAATCCCTCGGCATTCAGGATCACCAGGAAGTTTCCGTCGGTGGGGTGATACAACTCCCTGGCCACCGTGACATCGCGACGACTAGCATTTTCGCTTCGCTGACGCCGAATCGAAACAACACCGGGGGAATCCGCTGGTATCAGAACTCCGCAGACGCGACCACCAGTCGGGCCGGGGATTTGGTCCGAGCTTATGAACTCTACCAAACCGTCGTGTACGCCAACCAAGTCCCGCCGAGTTTCTCGAAAGCCTTTGGCATTGCAGACATCGTCGCCATGCGGACGACTCCGATCGAAATTGGTAACCGGGTCTTTATCGACCTCGATCGCAACGGCATTCAAGATGTTTCCGAACCTGGCGTCCAGATCTTAGAAGTCGTGCTGTATCGTGATGGAGTACCGCTCGCCACGACGACGACGGACCTTGATGGGAACTACTACTTCACCTCCCTCGCGGACCCTGGTGTGCCCCGCCGATTGGCTGGGAAGACTTATGGCGTCGATATCAATCCCAACACGGCCTACGAAATTCGAATCCCTCAGAATCAGCCACAACTGCTCGCTCTCAGCCTGACCACGACGAACGCCAACCTCAATACTCGGGACACCATCGATAGCGACGCGATCGCGGTTGGCGGCGATGCTGTGATATCGCTGACCACCGGCCGGCCTGGGCAGAACGTCCACACCTACGACGCGGGTTTTGTTTACCAACTCTCCATCGGCGACCATGTCTGGAACGATGAGAACAACGACGGCATTCGCCAAGCGAGTGAGCTTCCGATTGGTGGCGTGTTGGTTGAACTCCTGGATCAGGCCGATAACGTCATCTCCTCCAGAAGTACGAACCCAGACGGCGGGTATATTTTCTCGAATCTCAACCCAGGCCAGTACCGGGTTCGCATTCCGCTTACCAATAACCCCCGACTGCAAGGGATGTACTCCAGCTCGGGGACGAACGGCTCACAGACGGGGGCCTTCGAACCCGAGAATCGCACGTTGCCATTGCAAGGCAACAACCGAGACAACGGTGTCACGGTCGGCACGAACGTCGTCTCAGCGCTCATCAACCTCCAACCCGGCTCAGCTCCACTTCGGGAACTCGATGCCCCGCAGGGCACACTCAACCTCATCGACACAGCCGGCGACGTGAACAGTCAGCGTGAGATTGACTTCGGCTTCTATTTACCAGTGACGATCGGCGATCGTGTCTTCATCGACAACAACAACAACGGCATCCGCGAGACGAGCGAACGCGACCTCGCAGGGGTCACGGTTCAGCTCTTCAACCTGGATTCTGGCACGCCGACACTGGTGACCTCAGGGATCACCAACGCTAGCGGCGGTTACCTGTTTACGTTCCTCCGCCCCGGTGCGTACCAAGTCCGGTTGTTGCGAAACGACGCCCTCGCCGGATACGTCTCGAGTACCGGGACTCCTGGCAGCCCGACCGGCCCATTCCAACCCGTCGTCGGTGATCCTGCCGACGACCGAGACCACGGCACCGAAGATACTAACTCGATCAACGGCCCAGTCATCCAAGCCCGCCTCGGCTTGGCAACGGTTGCCGATCCCGCGAACTTCCCAGCCGGTCTCCCAGCCGACCCGGCTCAGCCGACGAGCAGCTTCCGCAACCAGGACTTTGGTGTCTTCCAACCCGTCGAGTTGGGGAACTTCGTCTTCGAGGACTTCAACAACAACGGCATCTTCGATGGCACCGATCGCGGAGTTGCTGGGATTCTGGTCGAGTTGCTCGATGCCAACGGCAACCCGATGGTCGTCAACGGTAACCCAGTCCGCACGACGACCAATGCCGACGGCAATTACCTCTTTACGAACTTGATCGCTGGGCAATACCGCATCCGCATCACAGCGCCAGCGGGCTACTCATCCAGCACCGGCGCCAACGGCTCCACAGGGCCATTCGAACCGGGCTTGCCAGGTTCGGACCTCACCAACAACGCCGACCATGGTACCGGGGCCGCGGGCACGCAACTCATCAGCGCCAGCACCGTCACGCTCGGCATCGCCGGCACCACGAACCCTGACAGCTCTACGAGCGGTGTGGCGAATGCGGCCAACCTGCGGCAGGATTTCGGCATCTACCGCCGGGTCTCACTGGGCGACTATGTCTGGGATGATTTCAACAACAACGGCCGCTTCGATGCGGGTGAATCGCCACTCGCCGCCGTGCTGGTCCGGTTGCTCGACGCCAACGGGAACCCCTTGATCGGGGCCAACGGTAACCCCATCACCACGACCACGGCGGCTGATGGTGGCTACCTCTTTAGCAACCTCAACGCGGGCCAGTATCAGGTCGAAGTCGTCATTCCGCAGGGTTACATCTCAAGCACTGGCACGGTCGGGAACCCGGCTGGGCCATTCGAACCGGTGAACGGCAACCCGCCGAACAACCAGGATCATGGCACCACGAACCCCGGCGGAGTCGTCCGTGGCCCGGTGCGGAACCTGCAACCGGGCCAAGCCCCACTCGACGATACCGCTGGGCCGAACTCGGTCACGCTCGCCGACCTCGTGCCCAACGAGAGCAGCTACCGCGACCAAGACTTTGGCTTCTTCCGACCACTCTCCGTCGGCGATTATGTCTGGCTCGATGTCAACAATAACGGCCTCGCCGACCCGGGTGAACCGGGCATCGCGGGTGTGACGGTCTACCTGATCGATGGGTCGGGTGCCACGATCAGCACGGCCACGACGAGCGGCGATGGTCTCTATCGTTTCAGCGGGCTGAGTGCCGGAACTTACTCGGTCGAGATCGTTCCCCCAGCCGGGCTGCGTAGCTCCACCGGGGGAGCTGGTTCAGCGTACGAACCGGCCGCTCAAAGCGACATCAACAACGCCGACAAGGGCACGACGCAGGCCACAGGACGAATCCGCACGGCTTCGTTCACTCTGAATCCTGCGAGCAACCCGGACGAAAACGGCACCGCGAACCTGCGCCAGGACTTCGGCCTGTATCGCACCTATCAGGTCGGTGATTTCGTCTGGAATGATGTCAACAACAATGGCCAGTTTGATACTGGCGAAACACCGGTCACGAGCGTTCCCGTCCGGCTTTTGAATGCCAGCGGCGCGGTCGTGGCCTCGACCACTACCGATGCCAACGGCCTGTACCTGTTTAGCGAACTCCTACCTGGCACGTACTCAGTGGAGATCACAGCCCCGACTGGCTATCGCAGTTCCACGGGCGGCGTCGGTTCGGCTTTCGAACCGGCTCCTCAGAACAACACCAACAATGTCGACAAAGGCACGACCCAAGGCAGCGTCATCCGCACACAGCCGTTCGACCTGCTCGTCGATGGCAACCCAGACTCGGGTGGTCTCGCCAACCTGCGACAAGACTTTGGCCTCTACCGCACGTATTCCGTAGGGGACTTCGTCTGGAACGATGCCAACAACAACGGCCAGTTCGATGCTGGCGAAGCCCCGATGACGAACGTCCCCGTGCGGCTCTTGGATGCCAGCGGGAACCTCGTGGCCTCGACCACCACGGATGCCAACGGGCTGTATCTCTTCACCGAGTTGCTGCCGAGCATGTATGCCGTCGAGATCACGGCTCCGACCGGCTTCCGCAGCTCGACCGGTGGCACAAGTTCCGCTTTCGAACCCGCGCCGCAGAACAACACCAACAACATCGATAAAGGCACCGAGCAAGGCAGCGTCATCCGTGCGGGCACATTTGACTTGCTCACAAATGGCAACCCAGACTTGGGTGGCCTCGCCAATCTCCGCCAAGACTTTGGCCTCTACCAACCGGCTTCCCCACCGCCACCAGCGGTACCACCGGCTGCGGTTTCGGGTTACGTCTACGTCGATAGCAATATCAACGGTGTCCGCGATCCCGGCGAGCGACCCATCCCTGGCACACGGGTTTACCTCGACGGCACCGACGACCAAGGCAACGTCATTGCTGTCTCGACGCTGACGGATACCAACGGCTTCTACGAGTTCACGAACCTGCGAGCCGGGAATTACACCGTCCGCGAACAGCAACCCGAAGGCACTTTCTACGACGGCTTCGATACCGCTGGGACGATCTCCGGCACGGTCGTCGGCACAGCCGCGAACGACATCATCCGCTCGATCCGCTTGAGCCCCGGCGACTTGGGGGTGAATTACAACTTCGGCGAAATCCCGAATGCCGCGACGTTTGGCTACGTCTGGTATGACCTCAACGAGAACGGCATCTTCGAAGATGGCGAAGAACCGATTCCTGGCGTCTCGGTGACGATCAGTGGCACGGCCTTCGCAGGCACATCACTCACCCGGCCACTGACGAGTGCCGATGTGCCTGGCGGGTTGACGGTGATCACCAACTCTCAAGGCCGCTACGACTTCCCAAGCCTGCCTTATGGTGAGTACACCCTGACCGAAACCCAGCCGGTCGACTTCGACGACTGGATGGAGCAAGACGGCGACCCGAACGGCCCACGGCCGACGATGGCCAACGACGTCTTCAGCGGCATCACCTTGAGCTTTGCTACCCCGATCCGCGGGCCATTCAACTTCGGCGAGACCCTGAGTTCGAGTAGCCGCCGTCCGCCACAATCTCCGCAGTTGCCTGGGAATCAGTCCCCAACGAAGCGCCAATTCTTGGCCTCAACGGAAGAGAACGGTTCCATCACGCGCCGTTCGGCGAATGCACCATTGTTGGTCCAACCGGCGGTCGGAGTCGTGGCTCCCGTCGCCAACGTGGACTTGCAACCGAGTTTCCCGAACACGGGCCTCAGCCCGAACCGGCCGACGTACATCGCCACGGGTGCTGGTGAAGGCGCGGCTCCGCTCGTTCGCGTCTTTGACTATGCCTCGGGCATCGAGCGATTCCGCTTCCTGGCTTACGAGCAAGGCTACACGGGCGGCGTGCGGACCGCGACCGGTGACCTCAACGGCGACGGCATCCCAGACATCGTCACCACCACCGGCGTTGGTGGCGGTCCACGCATCCGGGCTTTCAATGGCGTCGATGGCTCTTTGATCCACGACTTCTTCGCTTACGAAGCCACGTACACCGGCGGCATGAGTGTGGCGATTGCTGATATCAACGGTGACGGCATCGGGGACATCGTTACCGGCACTGATCGTGGTGGCGGCCCGCGTGTCCGGGTGTTAAGCGGCCTCGATACCTCGGTGATCTCGGACTTCTTTGCCTTCGACCCCAACCAACGAGGTGGCGTTCGCGTGGCGGCCGCCGACTTCAACAGTGACGCCCGAGCCGACATCGTGGCTGCAACAGGGGCCGGCGTGCCCACCATGGTCCGTGTCTACAACATGACCAACATGGCCGTGCTCCAAGAGATCAGCCCGTACACATCGAGTTACACCGGCGGCGTCTACGTCTCCACGGGGGACTTCAATGCCGACGGCACCCCGGACATCATCACCGGCACGGACGTCGGCGGTGGCTCGCAGGTCAACGTCTTCGATGGAAGAACGGGCCTGAATTCGACAGCCTTCTTTGCCTTCGAATCGAGCTTCACCGGTGGCGTGCGAGTCTCGTCGGTCGATCTTGATCGTGATGGCCGCACCGAGATCATCGCCGCTGCTGGCCATGGTGGGGGAGCACGGGTCGTCATTTACTCCGGGGCGAATCTGCAGGTGATCGACGACTTCTTCGCCTTCGATGCCACGATGCGTGGCGGCGTCTTCCTCGGCGCCTCTGCTGCGACCCGCAAACTGGCCCCAGCCTCGGGCAACCCCGTCGATGCCGGCTTCCTCGGCAAACCAGGGTCTTTGCCCGGCCTGTAATTGTCCAAAAAAGAGACGCGACCGCGAGGGAGCGTTCCGAAACTTCCGGTCGCAAACGCTCCCTCGCGGTCGCGTCTCTTCCAATCCCATACTTGTTACCGATGGTCGTATTCAGCCATGCGACTGCGGACAGCATCTGAGAAGAGGCGTGGGCCAAGGGCATCGGAGAGTTCAAGGCCCGCGTCTGTGGGGCGAATCAAGTCTTCGCTCAGCGTCAACCAACCACGTTCGAGCCAGGTGGTCAGCTCGGGATAGTCGGAGGTCGGTGTGGTGCCGAAGCGAGCTTGGTAGGCAGTGAGTGATGTGCCTGGTCGGGTGAAAAGCGAATAGAGCAGGTAGCGGCGTTTTTGCTCGTCGAGGTTCAGTTCGAAGCCGTGGTGGGCGAAGCTGAAGTCTTCGCGGTCCGCGGTGATGTAGTCTTGCAGAATCGCTTTCACGGGCTTCGGGCGGACAGCGTAATCACGGGAGTAGTGCGTGTCTCGGGTGTAAGATCGTGCTCCGCAGCCGAGACCGACCATGCCATCTTCTTGGACACAATACGCCGGGCCGATGGTCGCGGACGAAGCGATGCGGCGAAACATCCGCAAGCTCACCTGCTCGTAGCCCGAGGCGAGAAGTGTCTCACGGGCCTGGCGGAACAGAGTCAGTCGATCAGCATCGTAAGTCTTGTTGGCCTGGCCTAAGCCTGTGAGCGGGCGGACGTAGAGCGGGTAAAGGTAAAGCTCTTCTGGCTGGTATTCGAGGGCGGCTTTCAAGGACTCAGCCCAGGTTTGTGTCGACTGACCAGGCAGACCATAGATGAGGTCAATGTTCAAGATCGGCGTCTGCACATCGCGGAGGAGGCCGAGTGCGGTATGAATCTCGGTGGGTGTTTGCGGGCGGCCTGAGTTGCGGGCTTCGTCTTCGAGAAACGACTGAATACCAATACTCACCCGCTCAACACCCCAGCTTCGCAGTAAGTCCGCTTTCTCGCGTGTCACGGTATCCGGCGAGACTTCGACTCCTGTCGGCAAAGCCCGGGGTGAGGCTCCGAAGCGGCTCTTCAGCAGCGTGAAGACACGGTCGAGTTGGGGCGCGGTCAGGTAGGTCGGTGTGCCGCCGCCGAGGGCGATACGAGCGAACGTGGCATCCGGGAGCAACTCCGCGAGGACATCGGCTTCTCGCGTCAGGGCATCGAGGTACAGCTCAGGCCAGGAGTCCTGTGGGTTCGCGGTGGTGAAGAGATTGCAGAAGCCACAACGCATCGTGCAGAACGGAATGTGGACATAAAGGAAGAGCGAAGTGCGAGGTTCCTGCTTCCAAACCTCGGCCAATCGCCTCGCAGGTTCAAAGGCCCGATAGGCGGATTTGTGCGGGTAGGCGTAGACGTACTGCTGGAAGGGTTCGTCCGTCACGGTGTCGAGGGTGATCATCGTCTCGGCCTCGTGTGCTGGAACTCGGCGTAGGGGACGTTCCACACCACCGGATGCGCGAGCCGGTGGCCGTGGAAGCCATCTTCGCCGTAAGCTGTGCCGTGATCGGACATCACCAGGGCCACATAGTCCCGGTGCTCATCCAGATACGCCCACAACCGGCCCAGTTCGCCATCGACATATTCGAGGGCCGCGGCGTGACTGGCCAGGGTGTCGGTCGTGGAACCGGGCAAGTAATGGCAATTCGGTTGATGCAACGCTGAGACGTTGATGAAGAGAAAGACTCGGTTGTGGTCTTGGATTCGCTCGATCGCCAAGTTCACTTGGTGCTCCGTCGAGCGCGGATCGGTGACGCCCAATTCCGGGGACCAGTGGCTCTCATCAAACAAGTTTGGGAACTGGCTTCCCAGTGGCGAAAGCTTGTTGAAGAACCCGACGCCGCCGATGCAGATCGTCCGGTAACCCGCTTCACGGAAACCCGAGACGATGTCTGGGGTCGTGAAAGTGAGCGTTTCTGGGGTGATGGTCTCACTTCCCGGGAAGCCAACGGCGATGCGGCGTGGGTGCGGACCAGGTGTTGCGGGGGTGGGCAGAAAGCCTGCGAAGATCGCGGCATGGGCGGCGTAAGTAAAGCTGCCTGGGGAATGCCGAAGCTCCCAACCGGTCGGTGGGAGCTTCGATGCGAAGTGAGGAGTGCGGCCTTCGAGGAACAGTTGTTGGGCGACATCGTAACGCAGGGTGTCGAGGGTCACCATCACCACATCATGCGTGCCGAGTATCGCCTTCGTCATGCTACTTCTTCTCGGAGGTCTTCACGGCTTCGGTGCCTGGGGCTTTTTCGGCTTTGCCGGTGAGCTTGATGGTCAGCGTCTTTTGCTCGGGGTGATCGGTGACGATCTCAATCTTCTTGCTGACATCTCCAGCGTTCTTGGCCGTGAGTGTGAGCTTGAGGATATGGACCGGGCGAGCCGCGGCGCCAACGGTGGGGACTTCGAGTTCGGCGTCGGCGCCTTTGATTTCGAGAATCTTGAAAGCTTGGCTGCCTTGCAGGATCACTTTCGCTTCGCTGCTCTTGCCGGCAGTCACGGTGCCGAAGGTCGGAGCGTCCGGGTTCACGGCGATTGGTGCGATGACATTGACGGTCACTGGGATGCGGAGCTTGTTCATGCCAGGAGCGTTGGACTTCACCCAGACATCGGCAACCCAGTTGCCGACGGGGCAATTCGGGTCGAGGGTCGCGGTGACTTCATAGCTCGTGCCGACTTCGTTGATGGCTTTTGGCAACTTCTTGGTGGTGGCTTTCACGTAGATGCCGTTGCTGTCAGCGGATTCAATTTGCCAGTTGGGGTCGGTGTACAGAGTCAGCTTGGTCGTCACTTTGCCCCCCTGCCCGGCTCGGACAGTGCCGAAGGCGAATGTATCTGGGGAGATAACAAGGTCGTCGCGGGCAATGGCCGTGACACGCATCTGAGCTTCTTCGATGATGTTGCCACGTTGCACTGTCACGAACACGACCACGGTTTTGGAGGTGTTCGCTTGCGGGATCCGCTTGGTGTCCATGTAAGCGATCACGGACGAAGACTCACCAGGGTTGAGAACCGCCTTCGAGACTTGGGCCGAAACACAGCCGCAGGAAACGCGGGCGTTGCTCAGGACCACGACTTCGTTGGTGGTGTTCTTGACGGGGAACTGGTGGGTCAAGATCGGGCCACGAGGGGAGGTGCCGAAGTCTTTTTCTTTCTCCAGGAACAAATCCGAAGCCCAGGAACTACTGGCCATGAGGGCCACGGCCACCATGGCGGAAAACAACTGTCGCATCATTCCACTCCCTATAAATCAGCGTCGGTCTTGGTGTTACTCATTATCTGCCGGCAAGGGGGCAGCTCTCGAACTTTCCCACTTCTCGGCAGGGATGTTTTTCTGCGTACCAAACCGTTACCCGGTTTAGGTGATACGATCCGAAAACTTCCTTGTCGGGGTGAGGGCGAGGTTCGTTACCGATGAGCGAGGACCACGGCATGAACTTGCGCAGCACCTGCCTGCTTCAGGGCCTGACTCGCAGCATCACAGGTCGCGCCAGTCGTCAGGACATCATCCACCAGCAACACCGTTATATTACGCACCTGATAGCCGCTGCGGAGCACAAAAGCCCCTTTCAAGTTCGCCCGGCGTTCCGCTCCGCTCAAACTGGACTGCATGGTGGTCGCTCGGCTGCGGATCAACGCTCGCCGCCAGACCGGAAGCCCGAGGGTTTGGCCAAGGCCCAATGCCAGTTCCAACGCCTGATTATAGCCGCGCTCCCAAGTCCGGCCCCAGTGAAGCGGAATGGGCATGACGACCTGAGCACCGAGGGAGTCTAGAGTGTCGCGACGAGCAGTCCCCCAGGCTTCGCCGAGCCGGTAGGCGAGACTTGCACCGGCGAGGGATTTCATCTGCAGCACGGCATCTCGAAGCAAGCCATCATACGGCCCGAGCCGCTGGGCGCTCTCAAAGGCGAACTTTTCACCATCACAGCTCAGGCACTTTTGCACATGAGGACCGAGGGAACTGGCACAACGTGGGCAATTCGAGAAGGGGTCGGTGGTGAGCTTAGTGAGGCAGGCTTGGCAGAAGTGCGTTTTCTCAGTCGGTGTTTGGCAGAGCAGACAACTCGGCGGAGCGACGAGGCGAATCGCCCCATCAACCAGGTCCGAGAGCCAGCGTCTCACGCGGATTGCCGCAGTGGCAAGAGATCCAATTCTGTCGTTTGGCGTTGCAAGGTCATGGTGAAGCGCGTTTTGCCATCGGCTCGCGGGGTGTAGCGAACATCACCGTGGTTGAGTTGAGCAAGCCGCCAAGCCACTGACAAGCCGATACCTCGGCCTCGACCAGCGGAGCGACCGGAGAAGAAGGGGTCAAAGAGATGCGGCAAGTGCTCTTCGTTTGGCCCGGCGCCGCTATCATCGATGATCACACGAATGCCTTGCTGGACCGCTTCCGCACTGACGTGAACCCAACCCCCTTTTGGCGAGGCTTCCAGGGCATTCTGTAACAGGTGTGTCAGGGCTTGGCGAAGCTGGACCGGGTCGCCGTGAGCGAGGACGCCATTCAGGAGCATGTTGAGATCGAGGTTCAATTCAACGTGGCGGGATTCGGCTTCGCCTTGCATCCCGTCGATGGCGAGCGTCAACCAGCGAGCGACATCGAAGGTCTCGAATGCTGGTTGCGGCGGTCGGGCGAACTGGCGTGTGCCAGTGATGATCTCGTGAATGCGTTTCGTCTGGCGAATGATGGCCTGGAGCGACTTCTGCTTGTCCGTGTCGCTTTCTTTGGCGAGTGCCAATTGGGCGTTGCCGGAGATCACCGCCAGTGGGTTGTTGATCTCGTGCCCTGCCCCGGCAGCAAACTCGGCGAGGCCCGCGAGTTTGGCATCGCGGAGTTCGTGTTCAAAGTCCTGGCGAAGCTCGGAGAGAAGTTCGGTCAGCTTCTCGATCCGCTCTTCAGCGACGGCCAGCGGGCCAGCCAGTTCGTGGCGGCGGGCTTGGGCCGTCGAGCGCAACAGCCGGACGAAAAGTTCCACGGGTTTCGGCGAGTGAGCTGTGACGACGGTTGTGTTGGCGGTGACTTGCGGCCAGAGTTTCGCCGCGGTCAGGAATAGCTCTTCGCTTTCTCGATCCACATTCGGCATGGCATCGACGAAACCGAGTGGCATTTCGCCTTGTTCCACGACCGCCAGTGTCGATTGGACGATCCGGAAGAGGTCGATCGGAGCACCGAGGTCAGCAGCGTCGCTGGCTGGGAGCCTAAGACCCGAATAGATGGCACTCAACCAATGGGGGAACTGCCAACGGGTGGCGAGGCGGACGAGGATCGCAGGGATCGTCATGCCAAAATGCTTAGCCTGGTAACTCACCGGAGTTTGCCAGTGATCGGGCTGGTTGAGGCAGAGTTCCGCTTGTTTCACGCCAACGACCGACCAACCCAAAAAGGCTAGACGGGTGACGAAATTGGCCATCGCGGGTGCGACATAGTGTTGTTCTTCGGCGACGAGTTCGGCGAGCTGACCGGCTTTCTCGACCACGTGCCGTAAGCCTCGCGGCAATACGGAGTGAACGATCATTTTGCGGTGATGAGCCGTATCGAGCAGGTTCCCCGCGGAAGAGGGGAGATGAGCCTGCATAAGATAAGCACGTCTCCAGGGGTCCGCATCGGGGATCAAGGAGGGGCGTGAGAATCGAGCCATGTGGGCCAGAAACGCGAGATCCGTTTCCAGGGTTTGGCGTCGCGGTTGTGGGTCCGTCAGGGTCAGCAGCGCTTCGGCCGTGGGGCAAACCCAAGGC
Organism: Fimbriiglobus sp.; assembly: GCA_051659845.1. Lineage (GTDB taxonomy): Bacteria > Planctomycetota > Planctomycetia > Gemmatales > Gemmataceae > Fimbriiglobus. The sequence goes on from JBOFPH010000061.1 coordinate 114,301, forward strand.
AACGCGACTGCCGATCTCCCTGCAACAAGCCCACTCACCGCTGGCTCCCTTCGTGGGTGATTTCCACCCGATCCCGTTTCCAAACGCTAACCCAGAATCCGTGGGTTAGACCAGCGATGCTGTCTCGATATCGAGTTGCTCGCACATCTTTTCGATCAGGACATCCACATCGAACGGTTTGCGGACGAAGTCGTCAGCCCCGGCGAGTTTCAGTTCCTGAATCTTCTCTTCTTCGACCATCCCGCTCATGCAGATGATGCGAACTTCTTCCAAATTGTGATCTTGCCGGACACGGATGCATACATCCTTCCCGTTGATGTCTGGCAGCATGACATCCAGGAGAATCAGATCAGGGCGGTATTCCTTGACCATCATGCCAGCATCGAAGCCGTTCGCGGCCACCTTGTATTCAAATCGGCCATCGGCATCGAGAGTCTTTGAGAGAAGCTCAATAATGTCGAGATCGTCGTCGACGAGCAGAACTTTGCGCTTGTTGCTTTCGAGTGCATCCGTCGGAATGCTGTTATCCTTCATGAAGCGATGGAGTGCCTCACGCGGAATCCGACGGAACTTTGAGCCGGGCACCCGGAAGCCCTTGAGTTGGCCGTTGTCGAAGCAGCGAATGATGGTCTGCTGGCTGACCTTGCAGATCTTGGCCGCTTCTCCGGTTGTGAATACCGTTTTCATCGTGTTTACCACCCTTGGAATCGTGCCGGGAGACCCATGTAAGCCACAAGGCTCGCATGAGCGAATCCCATCCTGGGAATGTCCTCACTGAGCGAAAGTCGTGGAGCCGAGGCACCGGAATTTGGGAAGCGGATAGAAGCCCCACAAGATGGGCAATCTCCCAACCGCACGGAACTATAACCCGCGCGTTCTTCCCGTCAAACCATTGATGCCCGGCTTTCGTGGCTTCTCGGAATCCTGCGAATCCCCCAGAAAGCAAACTCACGGAGACCGTACTAAGACCCGTAGTTCGCCCTGATAGAAACCCCGGCAAGCCTTATCGGCCCCACTCAGTTACCGCCCTTTACCCAGCCCGAATAAATCCGACAAGCCCGGTTTATTGCGCAGATTTGGAGTGTCTGGGGCAGATCGGAAATTGGTCGTGGAAGATCACTGACGAGAAAGAGCCGACCCATCGGGTCGGCTCTTGAGTAATCAGCGTCGAGCGTGGCCTACTGACGGAAGACGTTGTGGCAGGCGGTGCAGTTCACATCGAGAGCCTTCATCTTCTTGGCCAATTCTGGCTTGCTCGCTTTGTCGCCTTTGGCGGCTTCTTTAGCAATCTCGAGGCCGAGCTCTGTCATTTCTTTGCTCCAGTTGTCCCACTGTTTCTTCTTCTCAGCGTTGTTGTTCTCAGGTGGGAGGGCCAGGGTGTACTCGCCGATGAGGGCGATACGGCCACCAATGACTCCAGCAGCTTTGACGTCCGTGACAGCCTTGGCTTGAGCGCGGATATCGGCTTCGAGGTTCAGCCCACCGACCGTTCCTTTGCGGAAGGTTGACATGAGTTCGTCGAGGCTGAAGCTGTGCTGCTTGGCGAGGTCGACGGCTTTGCCATCGGAGCCTTTGGCCTTCGCGAGTTCGCCAGCGAGTTTTTTCGCTTCGGCGAAGTCCTTCTTGGCCATTGCACCTGCGATAGCGAGGGCCACATCACGCTGAGCAAGGTTCTTGCTGCTCTGAGCGTTCGCGGCAACCATCATCGCCACGGCTTTCAGGGTCGAGATTTCGCGTTTTTGTGGCTCTTTGGCCAAGCCTTTTTGCAGGAACGCGACGTCCGTATCCAGGGCAGCATTACCTTCAGGCAGGTCGGCGGCATCCGTTGGCAACGTCCAGAACATCGCCACACTGAGGGCCGTAGCCCCGATCAGTCGGTGTATCCAAGTCTTTCGCACAGTCGTCACTCCACAAAGCAGGGAAAGGATCCTCATCCACAGACACATTATTGCATTCGATTTGCGCGGGGTAAGAGGGAGACTTCTGAATTCTCGAAGCTCAGAGTGCTCTGGCAGTTTTTCCCCAACACTCTAACGTAAGGCATGAGGCTGAAAGGGGTTCGTGAGGTTCAAGGTGGAATTCGTCGTCCATGTTCCGAGTGGCACCCCACACTGGGAACCGCTATATATTTCTGGTAGTAGTCCGACTTTCGGCGACTGGTCCGCGACGGGTGTGCCTCTCCAACGGCATGACGATGGCACCGCACGGGCGGTTGTGCAGTTCCCTGCCGGTGCTCAACTGCAATACCTCATTACCCGCGGCGACTGGCGCCAAGCCGAGAACGATGGCCACGGCCATGAGCGACCTCCACGAGAATTCGTCGCCCGCAAGGACGTCCGCGTCGATGTCCATGTCGCCGGTTGGGGCCGTGACAGTGTTCGTTATCACACGGCCATGGAATCCGCATTCCTGACCGAAACGCGCCCCGTGACCGTGTACTTGCCTCCGGGTTACGATCTAGAAAGCTTCCGTCGCTACCCTGTGCTCTATATGCACGATGGACAGAACCTCTTTGATGCTTCGACGAGCTTCGGCGGGGTCGCGTGGCGCTGCGACGACGTGGCCGAGCGAATGGCCCGCTCGCACCAGGCTCAACCCGTCATCATCGTGGGCGTTGGCAACACCCGCGAGCGAATGCGGGAATACGGTCCGACCGCCATCGCTGAAGATCTGGCCGAGGCCTACGGCCGCTTTCTCACCGAAGAGTTAAAACCCTTCATCGACAAGACCTACCGCACGAGCTTGGGGCCGATGGCAACGGGAGTCGGTGGCTCATCGATGGGCGGCTTGGTATCGCTTTACCTAATCCAAAAGTATCCGCAGGTTTTTGGTCGCTGTGCGGCGATGTCGCCTTCATTATGGTGGGATCGAGAATCCTGGTTACGAAACATCGCTACCGACGGGTCTTGGCTCGCACAAACGCGCATCTGGCTCGACATGGGCGACCAAGAGGGTATGAGCCGCACCGGCCAGCAAGGGAACCTCCGCCGCACGCGCAAACTGGCGAAGGCCCTGAAATACCACCATCGCATTCCTGGCCAAGACTACCAGTATCTCGAAATCCCCGGCGGCCAACACACCGAATCCGCCTGGCACGCACGCTTCGACGCCGTCCTGAAGTTCCTCTTCCCCGCCCACACCAACTTCGCGGAGTAGATCTACTCCAGGTACAGTCTTCTGGCGAGTTCTGGGCTCACGGGGTAGACTTTTTCCGGCGGTAGAAGCCGTTTGGCTTTGTCCGCCTGACCACTGTGAAGAAAGTTGTAAATTTTGCGGACAGTGGGGGTGACGTCTTCAATTCCTGTGATCCAGTCCTCCACATATTCCCGGATCACATGCCGACTGAGGCCGACTTGGATGCTTGAGTACGGCAATCCAGCACCTCGTAGCGTCCGTTCAGGATCCCACTGAAGATGAACTTGCGCAGAAGCGAACTGCTCCAACCATTCTTCTGGGTTGTCAAAGATACCCGGCACAAATGAGGTTAAGCAGGCCAAGGATAATGCCTGTTCCCAGCCACTCCGCCGGATTCGGACACATAAGACCCTTTGTTGTCCAGATTTTTGCCCCCAGTTGCTGCGGTGCATGAGCCAGAGAAATGAGGGTTTAATCCACGTCATCCGGTGAAAAGAAAAGGGAGCCACGAAGTGACCTGCTTCGAGCGCGGCATCGGCGATCGTATCCGAGTAGGCTTGGTAAACTGCAATTGTCTCCCGGTCGTAATCCGCTCGGATTTCCCGCTCTCTTGGCATCTCCTCACCCTCCTGAGACTTCCAGGACAGGTTCGCCATCCAGCAGGTTCAGCGACGAGCTGCCAAATTCGCTCCGCGAAGTGCCAACAGCGGACATCCGGCATCAGCCAAAGGGCACACGAAATCGACTGGAACTCGGCCTGCCTTCAGACACTCCTTGGCGGCAGGGTGTTGGGTGCAGATGTAGAAGACTCGGAACGGAGCTTCGTAGGCCAAGAGCAACTCGGGGTGTTGAAGCAAGTGCTCAAAGTAGCCTGGGGACCATTCGGCTCGGCCATCGTCATCTGGAGGCACGAACCGCCCACCCCGAACGACAGGCACTTGTTCCCAACGATCGACCTCACATTCTGCATCTGGCTGCGGAGCAAAAAAACGAACCTCTAACCGCTCATCCCACAGGCCCGCGATCCGCTGGCGATCAGCCTCCGTTAATGACGTCCACCAACGCTCCGCCACTGGCTCCGCACCCGGAGGGAGTACCGCCAACAAATCCTGGGGAACTTGATCCATCCATCAGGCTCCGGGGTAAGTGAAAACTCTACTGGGGGAGCGGCTTCGGTTCAGGTCGAGGCAGTGGTGGGCCTTTCGTTCCCAGTGGTGTTTCGACCACCGGTTTTGGAGGTGTGCTGGGGTTGTCTTTCATTCTAGTTCCTCCTTCAAGGTGAGATTGAGCTGAACTTGGACACGTTTTTCAAGTTCTCTTCGTCGCCAGATGTCCTGAATATTCACTTTACTCTCAGCATCGCTGAACATTTTACTCAGCTGGTCAACCTCCATTGTCATTTTTTCGATATCAAACTTTGGATTCAGCCTCATCTTCCTTCTGATCGAACTCGCTGAAGTTCGGATACCCATGAATACAGATCGATCCTCGACAAGTTCTTTGAGCCGGTTCCCGACATTTAGCACAGAATGACTGATTGAAAGGAGTGAACTTAACGCAGCAACGATCGCCCAAACGATGGTAAAGCCTTCCTTGGCCCATACAGCCCATGCAGCAATAGCAGAACCAGACGCAGTGACAGCAACTAACCAACGAGATATCAAATCAACCCAGTACCATCTGGCTAATAGTTGTTCTGCAAGTAGCTGCTCATAGTAGGAATCGTAGAGCAGGCGGAATGATTCTCTCCACAGTAGATTCCGCTGAACGTATAAATCAGTAATGTCTTCTGCCATGAGATTACGTACCTCAAGACGTTCGATTTCAAACTGTTACACCATGCTGAAGTCCATCGCGTCGTCTTCGACGACTTCGGGAGTTTCGGCGTCGGGGACGACGGCGGCGGTGGCTTTTAGGCCGACGTACTCGATGGCAGTCGGTGTGCCGACGCACAGGAACGGGTTACCGTCGCTACCCATCAGCAGAAAGCCAGCCGAAGCCGAGACGCCGCCACGGTAGCTGAAGGGGAAGTGGTAGATGATGCCGCTTTTCAGCTCTTGGAGGAGGTCTTCGTTAGGGGCATCTTCAGGGCTGAGTTGGTAGGTCAGGTGGATGTTGTGAGAGAGATAGTCTTCGATGCTGACTTTGTTCGAGAGTTCGACGACGCTATCAAAGGTCGATTTCACCGGAGTGATCGGCTTGCCGTTGATATCGACCGGTTTCAGTTCGGCTTTTTTGCGCCAGAGACCATCTTGCGAGAGGTAAATGAGGCCCGTGCCTCCCTTACCGACGAGCGAATGGCCGTCGCCGAGGAGGGTGCCCAGTTCGCAGGACTTCCCGGCTTCGTCAACCACTTCGGTATCGACGAAGCCGTAGAGCTTGGTGCGGTCGACTTTTTGGATGTTGAGCTTAACTTCTTGGCCTTGGTAAGCCAGTACGAGCGGTTTCGCCATGCTCCACCTCGACCTCTTCGGTCACCTGAATGACGACCTGCTCGACGCAGGTCTGATGCTCACTCAGTTTAACGTACGAGGTGTACCATTCGCTGTCTTTGATCTCGACTTTATCGAGGCTATCGAGTTCCATGCAGCGCCAGTTCCGGGACGACCCAATCGGCCCTAACCCCGATTCACTCGATCCCCCGCACTGGTAGAAGAGGCAATGCTCTTTGCCATCCTTGTACCCCAGCACATGTGGGCAGAGAACCCGAGTGTGACCTTTGTAGCGAGCCGTAATCGGCTTCTTTTGGGTGATGCAATCCCAGAGAGTGTCGAAGAGAGTCATGAGGAATCATCCTGATTATCTGGCTTAAGCGGATTCCGCCCATTCTGAGTGTTGTGCAGCCACATTGCAAGCGCGCATTCTGAAAAATCCCTACAATCGCGCCAATCAGCAATCTCGGAAACCCCTTCGATGCTGTTGACCAGCAGAGCGATGCTGCATACCGTGGGTTGTGAACATGAGCGACACACGTGCGAGTTTTGAGAACGCTATCGCCGCCGACCCAGACAATCTGGCGGCCCTCTCGGCGTTCGCCGATTTCCTGATGGAATCAGGCGATCCGCGTGGCGATTACATGCGACTTCAGCTCGCCCTCGAAGATCGCAACCAGCCTGCCAGCCGCTTGCGGGCCATGGAGCAAGACACGTACGAAATCCGCATGGCGAACGAGCGGGAATGGCTCGGCCCTTTTTACGAGCACGTTTACCCGGTGCGTCGCAACCAAAGTGTCGTCGAACCTGTCGAGCCAAACATCACCATCCACTACCATCGGGGGTGGTTGCATACCGTCCGCTTCGAACAAGCCAATGACGCGGCCATCGCGGCCTTGGCCGAGTGCCCGATCGCCCACATGATCTCGGCGTTCATCGTCGAAGAAGACCCCGTCGCGGAAGTCGATTTCACGCCACTCGAAGCGCTGCGAAACCTCTGGAGTTTGGAGATCGGGCACCCACGAAACTTCGCCGAGCAGTCCCTCCTGAACCGTGAATCTTGCCAATCCCTCGCGAAGTTGGATCGCCTCCGGGACGTCTCGATTCACGTCGGGCGTATGTCGATCAGGCAGTTCTGGCGTGCGAAATGGCCGGAACTGGAGAGCCTCGAATTCAGCATGGCCCGGCAAACGATTCACATCGAAATGCTGCTCGCCCAGAAGAACTTCAAGAAACTGAAGCACCTGAGCATCATCCGCCCTAACGATGGCGAACGAACCGAAGTCGGTGACGATTGGGAAGTCCTTTTCCTACATCGGTCGATGCCAGCTTTGAAATACCTCATCATTCAGACGCCGACCTTTGGGGATGACTCCGTCAGAAAACTCGTGAATAGCCCAATGATGGGCACACTGCAAGGTCTCGATTTATGCCGCAGTGGCATCACGGATGAAGGGGCCGAAATCCTCGCTCAGCACCCCGCAGTGCCCAAGCTGAAGTACCTCAACCTTGACGAAAACAACATCTCTCCCATCGGAATTGACGCCTTCGCCCGTGTTGGCGTGACGATCAGCCAGCGGCAAAACCTTGGCCCAATGCGGGATGACGAGGACTGGGACGATTTCGAACTCACCTTGGACAACACCTGATGGCCAGTGAGTACGACGACTGGCTCAAAGCCATTCATGCCGACCTCGATGCCGACCTGCCTCGGCTCGTGTTCGCCGATTGCCTCGAAGAGACCGGCCACCCGGCGAGTGTCGCTCGTGCTCATTACATCCGTGAGGCCATCGACCTCTTTCGCAGCCCACCTGGCAGCCCGGATCGCCCGGCACGCGAAGCCAACTTACGCCGACTGAAAGAGCCATTCCGTGACGAGTGGGATGGCTACGTTGATCGTCATCGCCAGGAATCTGCGAACATCCTGGGCCTCCACGAACGGGGCTTCGTCGAGACACTCCACTGGCCCATTGATTTGGTCCGCTTCTGGCTTGGTTCTCCGCCGCCGATTCTGCCCATTCGCCGACTGATTTGGACCGGCCCTTCCCACATGGTTGTGGAATTTCCGGAACTCGAACGGGTTGATGACAGAGATACCACCCCGCATCCACGTTGCTGGCAAGAGTTAGCCAACCAACAAGATTGGAGCCAACTGCGTGAACTCGCTTTTGGCCCACGGCTGGAGATTGGTGGCTACGCCTGGATGACCGCCACGGAACTGGAACGACTTCAAGACCCGTATCAAGGGATCGCCATCCGGCTGTTTCTGACCGCCCCCACGTTGAGGCGACTCAACCGAATCGAATTCGCTTCGTGTGGCCTCGGTGATGTCGACATGATCCAACTCATCGGCACCCTACGGCAGAGTGCGTTTCTGCCAAACCTAGAAGTGCTGGATTTGAGCAATAACCCGATCACGGACCTTGGTGCGAACACCCTCGCCGCTGCACCTTGGCCTGAAGGTTTCCGCTACCTGAACATCTCGAATACGCAGATTGGCCACGAGGGCCGTGAACGACTGTTCCAACGATTTGGCTTCCCCGAACTCAGACCGATGCCGATGCTGGCGTGATCACTTCGCTCGAATGGAGGTATCCGACGTCGCTTTGAGTTGGGCACGTTCATGCGGCGTCAAGCTGGGGTCTGGCAGTGCAGCCAAAGCACGTCGATGAGCGAGTTGAGCCGACGTGGGTTGCCGCAGTTTGCCATAGACCACGCTGAGGTAGAAATGCACCCGAGCTGAGTCGGGCTTTTCTCGCTCGGCCACGAGCAAGGCTTCGAGGCTCTTCGCCAAAGTCGGCTCATCCGCTCCCGTGACCAACGACAGCCCAATGCCCCGGTTCAGGTATTCGTGGAAGACATCATCTTGGTCTTCCGCCATCTGCATGAGCCGGGTGTGGCAATGGACCATGTGCTTGTGAGTAGGGCCAGTCGTTGACTGGGCCTCCGATATGAACCGCTCGTACTGGCGGCGGGCATCGCCAGCTTGCCCCTGGCGGAAGAGTAACTCCGCGTAGTGAGCACGCGGCATCAAAGCCGTGGGGTGTTGTTGGACGTAATCCCGCAGGTGCTTAGTAGCGTCTTTGGTGTCGCCACGGTCGAGGGCTTCCGCAGCGAGGGTGATCGCATCCGGGGCGTTAGCGACGGCGAGTGGCATCGGTTCCGCGGGTGAGCGATCTTCCCCAACAACCCAGGGAGAGAGCACACCCAGAAGCCCGCACAGCGAGCCGACGATGATAGGCACGATCCAACGCATGCCCTCATCATCGAGACCTTAGCCACCCTCGAATGATCGGAAGCTATCGAGAAGAGGAAGTTAGCTGGCAATTCAGGCAAGTTGTTCCGGTCGTCCGGATTCTACATCCCGCCAAGGCTCGGTGGGCGGTTCAAGCGGGGATTGATCCCCGACTTGCGAGCCAGTTTGGCAATCAGAGCACGACGACGGAAAGGGTCATCATGCTCGTCTTCAATGTCACCGATGATCTCTTCCAGAACGTCTTCCAGAGTCAGGAGACCGACCACTTTCTTGTCCGGATCACGAACGATGGCCATCGGCTGACGAGACTTCCGGAACAGCCGGAGAGCTTGTGAGACAGGCAAGTCGGGTTCCAGGAAGGTGGCATCGAATCGAGTGTCTTCGAGGTTCACGAGGCCCTTGAGGCTAAACATGAAGAACAAGTCTTTCGAGTTCACGATGCCGACGATATTGTTTGGGTCTTCGTGGAACACCGGCATCCGGGTATGTGAGCCTTCGCGAACCTTTTCGAGGATCTTGTCCCCACTCATGGTGAGTTCCAGCGACATCACACGGTCCCACGGGATCATGATGTCTCGCACTTTCTTCCCCGAAAGCTCGAAGACATTCCGGACGTACTCTGCCGCCTCCCTTTCGATCAGGCCAGCTTCTTCCGTATCTTCGATGAGTAATCGTAACTCGTCGACGGTATGGACTTCTTGATCATGACCAACTGGCTTAAAGCCGAGCCAACGCAAGAAAACAGCACTCGATCCATTGAGCAAGCGGATGATCGGCAACGCTAGTCGAGCGAAGAGATTCGTCGGGCGAGCCACGAGCAAGCCGATGCGCTCCGAGGATTGCAACGCCGCCATCTTCGGCATCTGCTCGCCGAAGACGACGTGCATGTAAGTCATCAGGATCAGCGTCAAGCCGAAGGAAACCCCGTGTGAAACCGGCGCACGCCAGCCGTCTCGCAGTTGATCGAAAAGCGGATCGAGGATCGGCTCGATGAGAGCGTGAAGCACCGGTTCGCTAACCAGGCCGAGTGCCAAACTGGCCACGGTGATCCCAAGCTGTGCCGCAGCGACGCTACGATCCAGATTGTCGACGGCTTCGAGGAGATTGTTCGATCTTGGAACTCCGCGGTTGACCATCTCCTCGACTCGCGTTCGCCGCAACGCGACCAAAGCGAACTCGGACGCGACAAAGAAGCCGTTAATCAGGATGAGAAGGGGTACAACCAGCAATCCAAGGATCATGATGAGTGGGCTAGTCGCCCCAGGAGCCTCGGCAAAGAGAACGTCAATCGAAGGAACCCTCTTTTGGTGAATCGGAAGCCGGATATGGCTACCCGGACAGTATAGGCGCTGATCCATCGACCATCACCACTTCCGAGTGCAGAAGCTGGAGTGTGTGGGTTGCGGTGCTGGAGGCTTTCCATAAGATGGACGATTGGGTATAGGTCCGTAGCGACGACGTGAGTGGTCCGGCGAATGGTAGATATGGCTGCGAATTCTCGGCGGATGGTCTTCACCGGTGTCGGGGTTCTCTCAGCCATCGGCAACGAGCCGATGGCCTTCTACGACGCGCTTCTCGCTGGCACGTCAGGCGTCCGGCCATTGCAAGGCTTCGATGTGTCGACATTTCCTTGCCGCTTAGCTGCTGAAGTGCTCAGTTACGATGGCAAGAAATTTCTCCCGGCCAGCAACCGAGACGCCAAGAAAAGCCTCAACAAAATGGCCCGCACGGTCCAGTTCGGCTTCACGACGGCGGTCAAAGCGTGGGAAGATGCCAACGGCCCGCTGAAAGGTCAAATCGACCCGTTTCGCTTCGGAGTGGAATACGGCTGTGTCATGGTGGCTACCGAGACGGAAGACCTAGCCACCGGCGCGAAAGCCTGCACGACGGGCCAGCCACACAGTGTGGACTACGACAAATGGGGCCGCGAGGGTTTAGGCCTCGTCCCGCCGCAATGGATGCTGAAATACCTGCCGAACATGCCTGCCTGCCATGCCTCGATTTACACCGATGCCCAAGGCCCAAACAACACCATCACCGCTGGTGACACCGCTTCCCTCCTCGCCCTCGGAGAGGCTTACCGCATCACGCAACGCAACCTCGCGGATGCGTTCTTGGTGGGCGGCACGGACTCTCGCATCAACCCAGTCAGCTTCTCGCGGCACTCCAGCTTCCAGGAACTGAGCCGACAGAACGAACTCGGTGACAAAGCACTACAACCCTTCGGAATGAACCGCTCGGGTACCGTCCTCGGCGAAGGGTGTGCCGTGTTCGTGATGGAAGAGCCAGGGTTCGCGCTACAGCGAGGTGCCAAACCGTTGGCCGAATTGGTTGGCTTCGCTTCTGGTTTCGATCGCGGCCTGAAAGGCTCGGTCCTTGCCAACGTCATCCGGCGAGCACTGGCCGAAGCCAAGATTGTCCCCACGGACATCGACCACGTCAATGCCAACGCCGGCGGCTGGAAGCTCGTCGATGCCTGGGAAGCCCGAGCCATTGCCGAAGTCTTTGGCCCGAACATGGACGTCTTCGCCCCCAAAGCTCATCTCGGTGCCACCGGAGCCGCCGCCGGTTTGCTCGAACTTGCTGCCAGCATCCTCGCCCTCAAGCACGGCCAACTCCCTGGCACCCTGAACGCCGAAACCCCGGACCCCGCCTGCCCCGTCCGCTTGACCCGAGAGCCACGCCCGATCCACAAACCTTACGCCCTCAAGATCAGCGCCACCAACATGGGCCAATGCGCCGTCGCAGTCATCAAAAAGGCATAATTCCCGAAGAGCGAAGAAGGTATTCGATATGCGTCGACGAGTGGTGGTAACGGGGATGGGGGCGGTGACGCCGATTGGGCACTCCATGGCCGCGACGTTTGCGGCGGCACTGGAGGGGCAGTCGGGGGTTGATTTCATCAGCCACTTCGCGGCCCAAGGCTTCCCCACCAAGTTCGCGGCAGAGGTCAAGAACTTTGACCTGACGAAGCTCTTAAAGAACGCGGCCCGATATGCCAAGTGCGGGGTCAACACGCAGTTCAGTCTCGTGGCGGCTCAGCAGGCTCTGGCTGAGGCGGACTTGCGGGGCATCGACCGCGAACGGATCGGCGTTTACCTCGGGGCTGGCGAAGGCCAGGAAGACTTTGACACAGTCATCAGTGGCGTCGGCATGGCGACTGACGATGGGCGCACGGTCGATTATGGTAGATTCGCCAAGGCCGCCTTTGCGATGCTCGACCCCGAGCGCGAAGCCGAGCTGGAGATGAACACGACCGCGGGGCACTTAGCCGAGGAGTTCGAACTGCTCGGGCCGAACTTCACCTGCCTGACGGCTTGTGCGGCGAGTGCTCAAGCGGTTGGCGAGGCTCTGGAGATGATCCGCACGGGCGAAGTCGATCTGATGCTTGCCGGGGGTGCTCACAGCATGATCCACGCCTTCGGGCTGACAGGGTTCAACCTGCTCACGGCTCTTTCGACCCGCAACGAAAGCCCCAAGAAAGCCAGCCGACCGTTCGACATAACCCGCGATGGGTTCGTCCTCGGCGAAGGGGCGGGCATGGTGGTGCTCGAAGAGCTTGAGCATGCCAAGAAACGTGGGGCCACGATCTACGCCGAACTCACCGGCTACGGCACCACCGGTGATGCTTACCGCATGACCGACCCACACCCCGAAGCTCGCGGGGCGGGCAAGTGCATGGCCAACGCCATTCAGGATGCCGGCATTCGTCCCGACGAAATCGGCTACATCAATGCCCACGGGACGAGCACAAAGGCCAACGACGAAAGCGAAACCCTCGGCATCAAGATGGCGCTTGGAGCCGCCGCGCGGACGACTCCGATTTCTTCAAGCAAGAGCATGATGGGCCACCTGATTGCAGCCGGGGGTGTTGTCGAGTTGATGATCGCCATCTTGGCGATGCGGCAAGGTGTGTTGCCACCGACGATCAACTACGAAAACCCTGACCCCGAATGCGACCTGGATTACATCCCCAACACGGCTCGTGAAGTGAAGGGCATCCGCAACGTGCTGACCAATAGCTTCGGCTTCGGTGGCCAGAACATCACGCTGGTCGCCAGCCGGTATTGATCACATCTACTCTCGATAGAGCAGGAACGCTTCCCGGCGAGTGAGATACTCGTCGAGGGATTTCGACCAGGTGCTGGTGATCTCGCTCGGGGCTTTGCCAGCGAGGATCGAAGTTGCTGTCGCTTCGCTCACGAGCAATCGGTTGAAACTCTTCGGGTTCCACTCGGTCGGGTGGACCTCTCGTAAGGCGGATGCCAGATGCAGTCCCAGTGGCACACTCTGCATCCGGCTACGATCCAAGACCAAGATATCCACGCCGAAGCAGTCTTGATCCTTGTTCACAGAGTACGTGGGCTTCCGCTTCACGGGCACAAAGGCCACTCCCGGCAAACGCCGAGCGTTCATGTTCGCCGCGAACTTGGCCGCATCGAGCCAAGGAGCACCGATCCACTCAAAGGGCCGTTCGGTCCCACGACCGACGCTGATATTGGTCGTCTCCAAGAGTCCGACGCCCGGGTAAACGAAGGCCGCGGTGAGGTGCCGCATGTTGGGCGATGGGTTCCGCCAAGCGAGGCCCGTGCGCTCAAAGGTGTCGCCACGTTTCCAACCGTTGACGAGGACGACATCAAGTTTGACATCGATCTTGCGCTCGACCACGAACATCTTCGCGAGTTCACCGACAGTCATGCCATGCCGCAGAGGTAGATCGTGGTAGGCTACGAAGCTCTCTTTCATCGCGTCTCGCATCGGCCCTTCGACCACCAAGCCACCGAGCGGATTGGGCCGATCGAGGACCAGCACTCTCACCTTCGCCTCTGCCGCGGCTTGTAGGATGTTTCCCAGCGTCGAAATGTAGGTGTAGAACCGGCAGCCAATGTCCTGAATGTCGTAAACGATAACATCGATGCCTTGGAGCTGCTCAGGAGTTGGCCGGGTGCGTTCGCCATAGAGACTGTAGATGGGCAGCCCCGTTTTCTCGTCCTTGCCATCTTTCACCTTGTCATCGACCTCACCGCGAATGCCATGCTCTGGGCTGAAGAGCGCCACGAGTTTCACTCCCTCGGCCTTGGCCAGGAGGTCGATCGTCGCGGTGCCATCTTTGGCGAGGCCGGTGTGGTTGGTCACCAAGGCCACCCGTTGACCCTTGAGCCGTGCGAAACCCTCGGCGCGCAGCACATCAATACCCGGCAACACATCGCGAACGACGTTCAGCGCGGTGCGTGTTGTGGCGGGCAGGCTCTTGGCCACGAGTGTGCCGAGTTGTCGGCGAAGCTCGGTGACGTTGCCTTTGTCGGCGGGGTGGACTCGGTTGGTGAGCAGGATGATGGCGGTCTTGGAAGGCTGATCGACCCACAGCGACGTGCCTGTGAAGCCCGTGTGGCCAAATCCATCGCCCGCTGGGAAGAGTTCGCCTCGTTGAGCGGTGAAGCCCGTGTCGACATCCCAGCCGCGGGACCGCGAGCCGAATGGCAACACCGGTCGAGGTTGGGTGAAGAGTTGCACGGTGAGCGGAGACAGCACTCGCACTCCATCCAACTCGCCGCCGTTCAGGAGCATCCGAGCATAGCGGGCCAAGTCATCGGCAGTGCCGAATAACCCAGCGTGACCCGCTACTCCTCCAATGGCGAAAGCACGCGGGTCATGGACTTCACCCCGAATGATGGCCATCTTGCGGAGGCCCGTCGGGGCGACGCGATCCTTGACCGTCGGGAGGTAACTGGTGTCATTCATGGCCAGGGGTTGGAAGACATGCTTCGCCGCGTAAGCATCCAGGCTCATGCCTGAAACCTTTTCGACGATGTGCCCCAAGACCAGAAATCCAACATCGCTGTATTTGAACCGCGTCCCCGGTGGGGCTTCGAGCTTCAAAGCGGCGATGTTCTCGAAGGCTTTCGCCCGGCCGTCGGCATAGTCGCCGATGGCGTTATCCGCTGTAAGGCCCGTGGTGTGAAGCAGGCACTGCTCGATGGTGATGCCCTTCTTGCCGTTGGCCGCGAACTCAGGCCAATACTGGCTGACCGGATCGCTGAGCCGGAGCTTGCCATCCTCGACGAGCTTCATCACACTCGTGGCCGTGGCCATGGGTTTGGTCAGCGAAGCGAGGTCAAAGGTCGTGTCCACGGTCATCGGTTCGGGGTTCGGCTTCACGGCCCGGTCGCCGTAGGCTTTGCGGTGAATGATCTTGTCGCCTTGCACCACCACGACGACCGCGCCCGGACAACCGCCTTTGGCGATCGCCGCCGCCACAGCTTCGTCGACCCCTGGCAGTTGAGCTTCCGATCTCGCCACAACCATCAAAGCCACCAGCAAAGCCACCCCACGCATGATGCCACCCCCAAGAACGAAGATGGCAGTATCCTATCCGGCGCGGGTTCAGGAATGGCTGCTATTTCGTGGGGCGATACGGTTTCGGGGCGGATTCGGCAGCACGATCCTCGATCGCGAAGGCCTCTCTCATGCAATGCTCCATCAACTGAGCGAAGGCCCAGAGCCTGACGGGAGATGCACTCGCACCCTCATCGCGGACGGTCTTCACCCCACCGGCAAACTTCACAGCAAGAATCGTGTAGGCTGTATCATCGAAGTCCGTTGGGTAGAAGTCTTCCAACTCCATGACACGCAAATCGAGGCACAACTCGGCCAGCCGATCAAACAGATACCCCGGAAACTTGCCGACTCGCTGACCCAATGGCTCGACAAACCCAATTCCGCGATACGAGTAGCCATACCGCCGCGAAGCGGAGAACCGAAAGATCGGGCATGAGCCAAAACAAGGCCCGCGGCTCAGGGACAGCTCATAGATCTCCGCGTGATTCATGGTCATACACTTTCCCCTGGGCTTCAGCCGTCATGAGACGGATGAAATCGGCCTCGATGCTGATCATCTCGATCATGATCTCCGCGACCATCCCTTCCGGATGATTTGGTGCATGTGGTGTCGAGCGCCATACTCCCAGCCACGCGCCAAGAGCACGCCTTCTCTGACCGCGCGAGTATCACCCCGATTCCAACCAAGAGCTAAACCTGCAGCCATCGAGAAGCCAGTAAGATACTGCTGCACCAGTTCCGGTTCGGGGTCATCTCGCCCAAAGTACATCGAGGGATAGGTTTTCGTCCGGAGGAGACTTTTCAACAACTCTTGAAGGATATCTTGGGGATTCATGTCGATTCGTTACCACGAGCGGACTCATCGTTCTTGGAGGTATTCCAAAAAATCTCTGTAAGGCATGTCATCGATCTCCGCATGAGCCATCATTTCGAATTGGATTTTGGTGCGAAGTCGATTCGATGGTCTTGGGTTGTAATTTAGCCCGTAGAGATCGATCGTGACTCGGGCACACGTCTGGTCTTGTTCCGAAGCGAATTGATTCGGCTCAATCTCGCCGGTCACAGTAAATGTGAAAAATCTCAAAAACTCATATTCCGGATCATCAGGTCGGATCACCTCAGGAAACCATTTTTCTCTCTTATTGGTGTTGCAGCAATCGCAGATGAAATACAAATTGTCCCAATCGTAGGCTTCACCCGGGTATTCGCTTTTCGGTCGGAAGTGCTCAATCGGAGCGTTCGAGATTCCCTCGACAGGAAAAGCATCGCAGAAGGAACAGTGCGACTGATTGAGATCGCGTAAGATCGGCAGCAAGTGCTCACGTGCCGTCAGGCCGTTAGCGTACCAAATGAATTGGTAAGCATGATTCGCGGCACGAGCGGCCGTGTATTGTGCTTGCCATCGTTCCATGAGCATCTGGAGATTTTCAGGCAGTTCCGGGCGCGACTGCTTCCGCATACTTGCGAACCTCCTTAGGACGGAATTGGACCTCCAATTGATGCATCTGGTGACCCATCAAAAACTCTAGTCGTCGACTACGCTTGGCCAACTCGATGGCGGATTTCCTGAGTTCTTCGACATCCGTTTCTGTCATCACTGACTTGCGCTTCTTCTCAAATTCTCGGAGAAGACGTTCTGTTTCTGGGTCGTACTCCATGAATGCATCCAGACCCAACACTTCAGCCACGGCATCTTGGTAGGTATCGCCGTGACCGCACGGGTGGGGCTTATCAATGACGACTTTGTCGTTTTCGTCATATTTCAGGATGTGAACAAAGCCGGAGTTCACCGAGGAGATCACGAAAGGCGAATGTGTCGCGCAAAAGATCTGGGCTTTGGGAAACAGTTGCTGCACCGCAGGTAGCAACAGCCGTTGCCATTTGGGGTGGAGGTGCGTTTCGGGTTCATCGAGCAGCAGGACGAACGGCTCTTCGAAGATGTCTTTCTGCGTATCTTTCAACCGGTCATCCAGGATCATCGCCAGGTTCATGAGCAGCTTAAAGATGGCTCGCAAGCCATCCGGCACTTGAGCAAAGCCCATCCGCTTGCCGCCCCAAGAAACCTCCAAGAGGACATGGTCACTTGGGGCCTCTTTCAAAGTGAAGCTGAATTTCTTGCCTGTGATATGACTGATGACATCGGAAAGTTTCACTGACACACGATAGGCTTTGGCATCCGTGTCGCCTGAGTTCAATGCGATACCAGTCTTCACCAACAGATTGACCATTCGCTGTGAACACGAAGTCTCAAATTCTTCCGATTTGGAGAAACGAAGATACTGGTTCGGTTGAAATAGGCACGAAGCCATCGGTCGTAGAGGTGTTGAAGAAGTCTGTAGATGTTTATAGACGATGGCGAATTTTGCACGATCGTTCTGATTATATCGAACAACGGTTCTAGCTGAATTTATGAAAGTGACAAAAGTTAATTCGGAACCTATTTGTGTACTGAATCCGCTGGCACCCATACGTAGCAATAACTCTGAAGCATCCCCAAAAGGTACTGCTAGCAGGGACAGAATCCGCGTCTTACCGGTGCCGTTTTCGCCGGTGAGGAATTGGACTTCGGCGAGGTTGGGTACCGTGGATTCAGGGAACTCCATCACCGAGCCATCTTGGATCGGTTCGAAACCGTTGAACTCAATCTTCGTGATGCGCATGGCTTAACCTGGGAACAGGGTGACACTTGCCATTATACGCATAGCCGAATGGGCAACCTTACCCCTGCTTGGCAGCGATGCGGGACATGGCGGTGGCGCGGGCGATGGCTTTTTCGCGGGTGACTTGTTCGACAGGGTTGGTGGCGGGGAGCTTCTCGGCGGCGAGGCGGGCGTCTTCGGCTTTCGCGGGGGTGAGGTCGGTCGCGGGGATGGCTTTCGCGGTCAGGACAGTGATCTTGTTGGTCCGGACTTGAGCGAAGCCGCCGTCGATGTAGAACTTGGTGACTTTGCCACCGGAGGTGTAGCGGAACTCGCCTGGGCCGAGTTGGCCGACGAAGGCCGCGTGTCCGGCCCCGATACCGCGTTCGCCATCGAACATCGGCAACACCACGAACTCAGCCGTTGTGTCCAGGATCGCTTTTTCAGGAGTGACGACGGTGATGTTCATGTTCGTAGGGTATGGGGTATAGGGTTTAGGGGATAGAAGAAGGATCAGAGTGAGGGTTTAGGTTCTGAGTCGTGCAGTTTTCTGCTAGACCCTATCCCCTAAACCCTATCCCCTGTTGTGGAATCTGCGAAGCAGGTTCCACAACACTTATTTCATTTTCTTCGCGGCTTCTTCGGCTTCTTCGATCGTGCCGACGTACATGAAGGCGTTTTCTGGGAGGTGGTCCCACTTCCCGTCGCAGAGTTCTTTGAAGCTGCGGATCGTGTCGGCGAGGGTGGTGAAGTTCCCGGACTTCCCGGTGAACGCCTCGGCGACGAAGAACGGCTGCGACAGGAACTTTTCGATCCGGCGAGCACGGTTCACCGTTTGCTTGTCTTCTTCTGAGAGTTCATCGACGCCGAGGATGGCGATGATGTCCTGGAGTTCACGGTATCGTTGCAGAATGCGCTTGACGCGGTCGGCCACGGCGAAGTGCTCGGCACCCACGATGCCTGGATCGAGCAAGCGGCTGTTCGAGGCGAGCGGGTCGATGGCGGGATAAATGCCCTTTTCCGAGATCGAGCGCTCAAGGTAGATGAACGCATCGAGGTGTTGGAAGGTGTTAGCGGGAGCCGGGTCAGTCGGATCGTCAGCGGGCACGTACACGGCCTGCACGGAGGTGATGGCACCCTTGGTCGTCGAGGTGATGCGTTCTTGCAGTTCGCCCATCTCGGTGGCCAGGGTCGGTTGGTAACCCACGGCGCTCGGCATACGACCGAGGAGTGCGGACACTTCCGAACCAGCTTGCGAGAAGCGGAAGATGTTGTCGACGAAGAAGAGCGTTTCGGTCCCGGTGGAGTCGCGGAACCATTCGGCCATGGTGAGGGCCGAAAGGGCGACCCGCATACGCGCGCCCGGTGGTTCGTTCATCTGGCCGAAGAGCATCGCCGTGTTGTCGATCACCGACTTGGCATCGGCTTCGGCACTCGTCTTGGTTTCTTGCATTTCGAGCCAGAGGTCGTTCCCTTCACGGGTCCGCTCGCCGACGCCTGCGAACACCGAGTAGCCTTTGTAGACCTTGGCGATACGCGTGATCAACTCTTGCAGAATGACCGTCTTGCCGAGACCAGCACCACCGAAGAGACCGGCTTTACCACCCCGTGCGAGGGGGGTGAGCAAGTCGATGACCTTAATACCGGTGACGAGCACTTCGGCTTTGGGCGAGAGTTCGTTGAACTTCGGTGGTTCGCGGTGGATCGAACGGCGCTCTTTGACCGCGAGTGGCTTGCCGCCGTCGATCGGTTCGCCGAGGAGGTTGAACACACGGCCGAGGGTTTCCATGCCGACGGGCACCGAGACTGGGCTGCCAGTGTCCACGGCTAACATCCCACGGACGAGGCCGTCGGTCGTGCCGAGTGCCACGCAGCGGACGCGGTTGCCGCCCAAGTGCTGTTGCACTTCGCCGGTCAGGTCGATCTTGATACCGCCTTTGGCGGTGCCGTTGATCTTGAGGGCGTTGTAAATGGCGGGCAAGTGGCCTTCAGAGAACTCGACGTCGAAGGTCGAGCCGATCACCTGAAGAATCTTCCCGGGCTTCGTTGCAGTGGCCACCATCGTTCACTCTCCAGAATCGAGCCAGCAGTCGGCTCGGGTTGACTTACGCTTTCGGTTTCAGATACCCCAGGTGATGCGCGGCATGCACCAGGTGAAGTTTTCGCCAGTCTTCTCGTTTCTGCTCGCCGAAAAGGGGCGAAGGTAGAAACGGTTTCGTGTAGTTTTCCCAGCGTCGGTAGGCTTGTCGAAGTCGCTCGACTTCCGCCCGATCATCGACACTTTCCGAAGGCACTGAGGGCGGAGCCGTGGAATAGCCCGCTTTCATTTTCCCTTCGGTGATCACCTTCTGAAGCATCTTCGAGGCGAACAACTTTCGCACCACGAAGAAGATCGGCTTCAAAAAGAGTGGCAGCTTGGGGAAGCCATCCATTTGGTATTCGACCCAGTTCGCCAGGTGGCCTGCACATTGGCCGAGGGACCAGTTCCCAGTTTTTTCGTAACCGCTGGCCAGGAGTGCTTCAACGTCGTGGACGACTTCGTCCAGGGTCTCGAAACGTAACTCCGGGCGAGCAGGGGTCACTTGAGAGCCTCCACACCGGCGATCAGTTCGCTGATTTCCTTGGTAATGTTGGCCTGTCGGGTTCGGTTGTAAAGCCGGGTCACGGCCTTGATCAGGTCACCAGCGTTCTCGGTTGCGGCTTTCATCGCCACGCGGCGTGCGATCTGCTCGCTGACTGCTGCATCCAAGAAGGCCTTGAAGAGGCGTACCTTGAAAGCAACCGGAACCAGTTCATTCAGGATGTCGGTCGCAGATGGCAAGAACTCATAGTCGACGCTCTCGTCAGCACCGGCGGCGGCAGCAGTTTCGTTGCCCTTCTTCGTCGTCTCCACGGCGACTGAGGAGAGGGGGAGCAGCGTCTCAACGACAGGGTATTGCTTCGAGATCGACTGGAACTTCTGGTACACGACGATCACTTGATCGACTTGGCCTGAGATGAACATGTCGATGTACTTCGTAGCCAGGGCATCGACTTCTTCGAACTTTGGCTTGTCTTCGAAGTGCGTGTAGGAAGCCGCGGTTGGCACTTGTTGGAACTTGAAGAAAGCGATGCCACGCTTGCCGGAGACTTCGAGATCGAAGGGAGTGCCAGCAGCCGTCAAAGCCTTGAGCTTGGGCATCGCTTCACGCAAGATCCCGCCGTTGTAACCGCCGCAGAGACCACGGTTCGCCGTCACGACCAGAACGAGCACCTTCTTGACACTAGCCCGGACAGCCAAGAGTGGGTGCGAAACTTCGCCAGCGTTCTTGGATAGATCCGCAGCGAGTTCAGCGATCTTCTTGGTGTACGCGTCCGCCTCAACCGCTCGGTCCAAGGCTTTCTTGAACCGAGCCGTCGCGATGAGTTCCATCGTCTTGGTGATCTTCCGGATATTCCGGATCGCCTTCCGACGACGAACGAGTGATCTTAGGTTGGCCATAACATCCTCGTAGGGTATAGGGTCTTGGGCGTAGGGCATAGCAGAATCCTGCTACGCTCCATTTGCTAACTCGTGCTGACCCTAGACCCTGCTCCTGTAGTATTTGACCTTCCGAGAAACCCTATCCACTCGATTCAGGTTTCGACGTTCACGGCCATTGTGTTTGTTCTGCTAAACCCTATTCCCTAAACCCTGTGCCCTAGCTCTTGAACGTCTTATTAAACGCCTCGATCGCGCCGAGGAGTTTCGTTTCCACTTCGCCGGAGATGTCTTTCTTCTCGGCGAGGAGGTTGCGGACTTCGGGGCTTTGCTCTTTCATGTAGGCGAGGAACTGCTTTTCCCAGACCTTGACATCTTTGCGGGCGACCGTGTCGAGGCCGCCTTTGTTGCCGGCGAAGATGATCATGATCTGGTCGATGACGTTGAGCGGTTCGTACTGGCCTTGCTTCAGGATTTCGACCATCCGGTAGCCGCGATCCAGCTGACGCTGGGTCGCAGGATCGAGGTCGGTACCCAGTTGGGCGAAAGCTTCCAGTTCGCGGAACTGAGCGAGGGCGAGCTTCAGACCACCGGCCACGAACTTGTTCTTCATGGCCTTGATCTGGGCGTTACCACCCACCCGGCTCACGGAGATACCGACGTCGACGGCAGGGAGAACCCCAGCGTTCTTGAGTTCGGGTTGCAGGTAAATCTGGCCGTCAGTGATCGAGATCACGTTGGTCGGGATGTACGCCGAGACTTCGCCTTCGAGGGTCTCGATGATCGGCAAGCTCGTGAGCGAGCCACCAGATCCAGGGATGCGGGCGAGCTTGGTGCCAGGGAAGTTCTTGTGGTCCTTCTCGGCTTGCTCTTTACCACCGGCAGCACCAGGGCCAACGTAGACCATACCGGCTTCGCCTGCGGCACGTTTGCGGGTCGAGTCGAGGGCCGCGTTGACACCCCAGTCTGTGGTGACTTGCTTTTCGTCGGCTTCGTTCGGGATCAGAACCCAGCGATCAGCGAGCTTGGCAGAGCGTTCGAGCAGACGGCTATGGCAGTAGAACACGTCGCCAGGGTAGGCTTCACGGCCTGGAGGGCGACGCACGAGCAGGGACAACTGACGGTATGCGGCGGCTTGTTTGGACAAGTCGTCATAGACGCACAGAGTGTCTTTGCCTTCTTCGTACATGAAGTACTCGGCAATTGCGGTCCCAGCGTACGGGGCGATGTATTGCAGTGGGGCCGAGTCCGAGGAGGAGGCCACGACGACAACCGTGTATTCGAGAGCGCCCATCGAGCGGAGTTTCTCAACAACGCTGGCGATCTTCGATTCCATCTGCCCACAGGCGACGTACACGCAGATCACGCCTTCGGAGGCTTGATTGATGATCGTGTCGATGGCGATTTGGGTCTTGCCCGTTTTGCGGTCGCCGATGATGAGTTCGCGTTGACCACGGCCGATCGGGGTCATGGCGTCAATGGCCTTGATCCCCGTTTGCAGCGGTTGCTTGACCGGCTGGCGATCCACGATGCCAGGGGCTGGGCTTTCGACCAAGCGTGTTCGCTTGGCGAGAATCGGGCCTTTGCCGTCCATCGGATTGCCGAGTGGATCGACGACGCGGCCGATCATCTCCGGGCCAACGGGGATCGAGAGGAGCTGACCCGTGGTACGGGCTTCGGCGCCTTCGCGGACCTTGAGATAGTCCCCGAGGATAATCACGGAGACCGAGTTCTCTTCCAGGTTGAAGGCGAGGCCTTTCACACCGGCTTCCGGGAAGTCGACGAGTTCCCCGGCCATGACTTCGGACAGGCCGTAAACGCGGGCAATCCCGTCGCCCACTTCCAGCACCTTGCCAGTCTCGCGGACGTCGATTTGCTTGCCGAAGTCGGCGATTTGCCGTTCGAGGATCGAGGCGATTTCGCCGGCTTTGATTTTATCAGCCATGGGTTCCACTCGTCGTCAGGTGTGTGCGGAGGTTATCTAAGCGTGCTCGGACGGAGGTATCGTAGACCTTGTCGCCCACTTGCAGGATCAAGCCACCGAGGATCTCGGGGTTGATGACGATCTCCAGAATCGGAGTGCCTTTCAACTGCTGGGCCAGGTTCGTCTTCAAGTGTTCGATTTGGGCATCCAGGAGCGGCACAGCGGCGGTCACTTGGACACGCACCCGGCCAGCGGCTTTGTCCTGGAGTTTGTCGTATTCGGTGCTGATCGCAGGGATCATCCCCAGGCGACCGTTTTCGTTCAGGATACCCAAGAACTTCTTGAAGGTGTCTGAGCTGTTGTGCTCAAAGGCTTTGGCCAAAATCGGCAGCTTTTCACTCTTCGAAATCAAGTTCCCGGCGAGGAAGCGAGAAGAGCTATTGTTAGTGGCAAAGGCGGCAGCAGCGGTTTGCAGTTCGGAACCGATGACGTCCTGTTGGCTGGACGAAATCGCCACGTTCAGGAGCGCCTCAGCGTAGACGCGCGCCACCCGAACCGTTCCGGGGGAAGCTTGTTTCACGTCAGAGGTTTCGGCCATCTTAAATGTCCTGATGCGAGGGCGAGGGCAGTTAGTTCACGCTGGCTTGGAGTTCGGTCAGCGATTCTTCAATCAGCCGAGTGTGGTCCGCTGGGGACACTTCTCGCTTGATGGCCTTGCCAGCAATCATCGCTGCAAGTTTGACGGAGTGCTGGTTGAGCTCGGCCATGGCTTGCTCTTTGGCGGTCTCGATTTCGCGCTTGGCACGATCGCGTTCAGCCGCGGCTTCTTTGACGCCCACTTCGCGTTCGGTCGCTCGGAGCTTCTCGGCGTCTTTGCGAGCCTCTTCGATGAGGGCTTTGACCTCATCTTGAGCCTTTGCCATTTTGGCTTGCAGCTCGACACGAATCGCTTCGGCTTCTTGCTTGGCCTTGATGGCTTCATCCCGAGCCGAAGTGATCAGGTCTTCGCGAGCTTGCATCCCTGCCGTAATGGCTGGCCAGGCAAACTTGAACATCAGACCCAAAAGGATCAGGAACACGATGACCGTGTAGATGCTCAAGTCCCAGCGGCCGGGGAGATCGAACACCCCGCCAACTCGCTCACCACCTGCGGCAAACACAGGAGTGGCGGAGAAAGCGATCATGGCCAAAATCAGCAAAACTCGCATCGGTGTCTTCCTTCGCCTGAACATCGACCAGTACGGAAGCTGGCAAAGACATGGCGGGTTCGACAAAGCGGACCCGCCATCCCAGAATTAGATCAGACCTGCGACGAAGCAGAGAACGAGGCCGATGATGCCAGCACCTTCGACGAGACCGCCGATGATGAGCATGGCCGTCCGGATGTTGCCGGCTTGTTCTGGCTGACGAGCGATGCCACCCATGGCAGCGAAGCCGATCATACCGAGACCAACACCCACGCCGACGACCGAGAGACCCATGCCGAGCGGCCCGAGGTTGAGTGGCTTCACAGGAGCTGCGGTAGCCGCTGCAACAGGAGCAGCCGCGCCGGCCGGAGCAGCCTTCTCATCGACTGCCAAAGCAGCCATTGGTGAAGCCAACAGAACGAGCACAGCCAGGAGAGCAAGAACTTTACGCATGGTGAAACCAATCCTCGTAGTAGGGGAACCGCTGTTCCAGTCCAAATTCCAAAAGTCGCCAGTGTAGCCTAGGAAGCCCAGTCAGGTTAGTGAGCAGGATGCTTCGCCAAGCCGATGAAGATCGCCGTCAACAGAGTGAAAATGAACGCTTGCAACCCAGCGACAAGCAATTCGAGAATGCTCAAGGCCGTCACCATCACCACACTCATGGGGGCGACCAGGTAATACATAAAACTCGGACCTTGAGTGTAATCGAGCCATTCTTTTTGTGAGACCATCTGGATGAAGAACAGCAGCACAAAGATCGCCACGTGACCTGCCAGCATGTTCGCAAAAAGACGAACTGCGAGGACAAAAGCCCGAATGAACGGGGTCATGACTTCCAGGAGAAGAATCAACATCGTGAGCATGAATCCGAAGAGCTTGATCCCGGGCCCACCTTCGAGTTCGAAGTGCGGAATGTAGCTCTTGAAGTAACCACCGATTCCGTTCTGAGCGATACCAGCCCCGTGAGTCACGAGGAAGCCAACCAGCGACAATGCCGCAGTGACCGCAATACTAGCCGTCGGCGAACCCATGAAAGGGATCATACCGAGCAGGTTACAAATCAAGATAAACAGAAAAGTCGTTGCCAGGAACGGGACGAACTTGTCCCCATCGTGGTGAACGTGGCCATGATCGTCGTGATGATCGATGGCCGGGCGGGCAATCTGATCACGCACGAAATACACCAACGATTCGAGCAAGCCCTGGAAAACGCCGCGTGGTGGCGCACCAGATTTCATCCGACGACCCAGCCAGAAAAGCATCATTGCGGTCAGAACGGCAGCGATGGCAAGCAGAACATGGAACTTCGAAATCTGCCTGCCAGCAGCTTCTGCGATCCGTGGGGCGAAATTTTCATGAATGTGCCAATAGAAAGAGTCCTGAGCCTCTGCCGTGAAGTCGACGATGGGCTTTCCGTCTGCCGCTAAGTTCGTCGTGCTCATTCCGAACCCTCTTTCTGCTGGTTGTCCGCCAATCGGACTTCCCGCACCGTTTCTACGATCAAAACTAAGACGTATGTCGTCAAGAGCCAAAGGGCGAAATTCACCCAAAGCTCCCGGTTCAAAGTCGCACCGAGTATCAAGCCGCCAAGTAAGGCTATGCTTCCTCGCACAGCCACCGCCACCCAGTACCCCAGAACCACCGCCTGGGGGCCACCTTTGCGGATTTGGTAATCCGCTAGCCCGGCAAGGAGTGCGGCAACCAACATCAACCCGGTGGCACGTGTCGCGAGTGCCGTCTGATTGGCAATGACACCAACCATCAGGACCGCGAGCAAGAGACCCATCACAGGAGTGAAAGTCCGGATCACGGAGCCTTGTCCTGTTCTTGCTTCTCTTGTTTGAGAAGCAGCCAGGACATCACCACCGCGGACATCATGCCGAACAGGGTGAAACAGACCGTGAACAAACCTTTGGTTTCGGTGACCACGTCCAAAATGACACCAAAAATGGTCATCCCAGCGAGTTCCGAGCCGATCACGACCAAGCCAACGTTGAGCGAGATTCGCTTCTTCGGCATGGCCATGACTGTTGCTCCCCACGTATTTTGGAAATCTGACTGAGAGCGTCAACCTGACTTTGTGAAAAAAATCACAAAGTCGGCGCGGAGCCTCGGAGGAGCCGGCGCCGGGTCGCATATCCACCCAGGAAAACTACTGTACCCAAGCCGAAAATGGTCATCGGTTCGGGGATCGGAGTGTAGTTCAATACCAAATCGGTGCCACTGACGGTAAGAGTGAATGTCCCATTAGCACTCGTGAATGCACTGCCGGAGGGAATCCCGGCACTTGGTGTCCCAGTGATGCCGCCCGTGGCTCGGAGGATGGTCCAGCTATATTGCGTGGTGTCGCTGAAACCACCGGTCAGGCTAATCGGGTTGACGGTCAAGCCCGCTAAGTTCGCGGTGCCATTGATCACGACCATGTCATGGCGTGTGTTATTCGGCAAAACGGATGGCGAACTGGCCCCTGTTCCACTCGGCGCCGAAGGCCCATAGTTCCCAATCTCGAAGCCATAGAAGCCGCCGATCGTCACATTGGCGTTGATCGTGATCGTGCCGACGCTATTCCCGGGAGCGATCGTACCACCCGTGTTGATCGTCACTGGCCCGGCGATCGTGCCGCTGCCGAAGAGTGTGCCCGTGTTGTTCACCACCACAGGCCCCGATCCTGTGGCCCCACTGCTATTCGCGCCCAAGCCCCCTGCACTGACGAGCACCCCACCTGTGAAGGTGTTCGCTGCGGTGAGGTTCAAAACCCCGGTGCCTTCTTTCACGAGTTTGCGCGCTCCTGATCCTGAGATCTCATCGATCACGGAAGGAATCGTGACGAACTGAAAGGGCTGCACTCGGATGATCGAATTGGTCAGGCCACCGTCGAGTGCTGTGCCCAGGCGGATGCCAGTGTTCGACCCGGTGAAGTTGATCACTTCGTTCAATTGCAGTGCGGCCCCACCGGCGATCGCCAAGCGGCCTGGGGTGAAGCTGCTCGGATTCGCTCCCAAATTGGCGATGTTCACGATGGCCAGCGTGCCTTGCTCGATGCGAATCGGTCCTGAGTGGTTGCCGCTCCCGTAAGGCCTCAGCGTCCCGGCTCCAAGTTTGGATAGGGTACCGGTTCCCTGGATCTGCCCAGCGATGGTGACCGTGGTATCCACGGGGATTTCGAACGTGCCGCCCCCGGCACTGATGTCAAAGTATCGACTCGAACTGGTCGTGCCCGTTGAGGTCATGATCAGCCGGCCGCTCGTCGTGGCGGTGCCCAGCGTCACCTGGATACCAGCAACGGGAGGCGTGGCCCCCAGTTGGTTATCCCCAGCCACGGAAACAGCCCCTTCTTGGATGCGAAACATCCCTTGGTGGTTGTTGAATGTCCCAGCCAGTTGAAGCGTGCCCGCCCCCGTTTTGACAACACTACTCACGACACTGCTGATGATGTTGCCATTGACGATGAGGTCATTCACGGCGGTGCCATCCCGCACGTCGTAGGTCAGGCCCGTGCCCGTGGCCGCAGTGAAGACCATCGGGGCATTGATGACCGACGATGTGGCTGAGGGAAGCGAGGTGATGACCGTTGTGCCAGTGTTAACTGCGGTGTAGCCACCGCTGGAAATCGCTTCTACCGTACCGCCGTTCAATGTGAGTTTGCCGTTACCGCCAACCGTGCCCCCCGGTATGAACTGCGAGGCGTTCGTGGTAAGCAGGCCGCCGTTGATTGTGATCTGGTTCCACGATGTCAGCGTATCGCCAACATTCCCACCCAGGACATCGTTCCCCTGCAAGGCGAGAACACCACCCGAGTTGACGACGATGCCGAGGGCATTGGGGCCAAAGGGTGCGGTGCCTGTGTAGGAAGTGCCGAAGTTCAAGGCCCCACTGTTCACAATGAAGTCCGTCGCCGCTGTCGCCGTGCTGCCAGCGTAGCCTGTGAGAAAGATGTTCGCGGGGCCTGTTTTGGTCAGAGTGCCCGTCATATCCAGTTGCCGAAAAGTTCCGGGAGAGAGCTGGAAGGTTGCCGTTCCGAGTGTATCGATCGTCCCCCCGCTCGATCCGACACGGAACCCGCGATTGTTGGTTGGGTTTTGGGAATTGGAAGTGAGTTGTAAAGTCCCGCCATTAAGGGTGAGACTTCGACTATCCGCAAAAGTCGGGTTCCCCAATACGCTGTTGAAACCGAAAGGCTCAATCCCAGGAATCGATAAGACCCCGCCGTTGATGGTCGTGTTCCCAGTGTAGTTGTTGATAGCGTTGGTCAGCGTGAGAGTGCCAGTGCCAGCTTTCGTGAGGCTCATCGGCCCACTCATTTGCCCGGTGGGGCTGAAGGAACCGCTGGTGGTGTCGATGGTTACGTTACCGCTCGCGCCGAGGAACATGCCTGCTGGGTATCCACCCGCCAAAACCAGCGAGCCAGGGCCAGTTTTGATGAGCTGAGTCGTGTTGGTCAACTGAGTGTTGAGCTTCAAAATCGCCGCAGTGACGTTCACATTCAAAGTGCCACTCACACCAGGACTGAGTGTTCCTTGTCCCGGAACGTCGCCGACGCTAATGGTGATGCCGCTCGTTAGTGGTGTGCTCGTGACGAGTAGGTTGCCAGAATCAATAATCAGCCCGTTCGCTGGAGAACCCATGGCGATCGGAAGCGTCGCGTTGGAGTTGATGATCGCATGGAGTGAGCTGATGGTCGTCAGTGTGCTGAGTGGCGTGTTATTGAATGGCACGTTCCACAGGACGTTTTGCCCGGGAGCCAAGTTATTCGCATTGCTGAGGATTGTAGTACCAGAAACGAGTGTGTAGAAACCTGGCGCGACAGCCTGGATGCCGTTGGTGTTCGCATTCCCCAAGCCATCTTGGTTGTAGGTGGCGAAGGAATTCCCACCCACAGTGGCCCAAGCCCCGATGTAGTTGCCGGATGCCAAAATCGGTGCAGTGTTGAAGAACACTCGCCCAGGTTCGCTTGAGGTTGGGCTGACTATGAAGTTGACCGAGCCACCTGTTGTGGTGAGAGACGCAAAGTTCGCGGTCATGGATAAGCCGAAGCTCGCGGCCGAGGATATCGTCGCTATTCCGTTGCTCGGTTGGATCACCAAAGCCCCAGCGTTTTGAGTCGTTGCAGCGTTGTCTGCCCCGAGAAAGTTGATCCGACCTCCTCGGAGGTTGAAAGCCTGGCCTTGAACACGGTTGTTGTTCGACACCGCGTCTCCGACGGTGAGCGTGCCCATGTTGATATCAATCGAGGTTGTGTTCTGCACCGCACCATTCGAACCACCCAGAATCAGAGTGGGGCCGTTGATGGTGAGTTTTCGATTCCCGTTCGGGTTGTAGACCGACCTGAGTTCGAGCGTGCCGCTGTCTGTCAATGTGAGGTCGAAGTTCCCCGTCAGGGCACCGTTGATCCGTGAGTTACCTGCTGTTGTTCCCACGGCAATCGTCGTCGCCGAGTTCATCGTCACACTGCCGTTGATGATAGTGCCGTTCACACCCAATGATCCTTGAACCGTGCTGACTCCAGACATGTATCCATCCCCGGTCAACTGGATGCCGACGTTGGACGGTAAGCTCCCCGAACCAGCTTGGAATGTCGCCCCATTCTCGACGATGATGTTCTTAGGCCCGACTCCGATCGCCCCCGGGTTGGTCGCTGTGAGCCTTCCACCGGTGACGGTGACATCGCCTGTGAAGGTGTTGTTCCCGAGCAAGAAAAGCTGCCCACCGCCTGCGACGTTGAGCGTCCCCGGAGTCGCGGCCAAACGCAGCCCTGTTCCTGGTGTCGTTTCGGAAATGACGCTTTCAATGAACACCGTTGAGCCGGACCCGACGACAACGTTCGCCGGAGTCGCGGGGCCAAATGCCGAGCCAAGCCTCAGACCCAGAGTGCTCGCCCCGTTAGTACCGTTGCTGAACCAGAGTTGGCCCGAGTTATTCCGGTTGTAGATCACAGAGTTAGAGACGTTGTTGAACGTGACACCATTCAGCGTCAGGATGCCTGGGGAGTTGCTGGAGTTGGTAATCGTTTGGGTGATGGTGGATAGAGACTCGACACCGCCGAGGAAATAGCTCGACCCCACATCAATCATCGAAATGCCAACGGTGGAAAATGTTGCCACGTTGAAAAGAGCGATGTCGTCGTTGGTGTTTGCGGTGCTACCAGCGACCGCTCCACCCTGCCAACTGCCAGGGGTAAGCCAGGCTGGCCCAGCAGCGCCAGTCCAGGTTCGAGTCGTTTGGCCCCAAGTGACTCCAGAACCCAGCAAGATCAAGAGCCACAAACTCAGCAACCATTTGACAAATCTCATGACAACATCCCAAATAGGACGTAACTCGATGGGCTGTTGATAAGATAGGAGAAATGAGTCGCAGAAGAAGAGCTGCTAGTCCGAGTTGGACTAGCAGCAAGGCAGGACTTACTTCGCTTTCAGAGGCTCGTTGCTCGTCAGGGTGAAGTAGAAGCCATGCGGGTTGTTCCCGTTGGCGACTTTGACCAACACTTCGTTGACACCGGCTTTGAGTTTCACTTTGATGGTGTGCTGCTCGGGGTAAGCGGCTTTGGTCTCCTTGGTCTCGAACACTTTCTCGCCGTTGAGGTAAACATACCCGCCATCATCGATACCCAGCAGAATCGTGGCCTCCTGGGCGACCGGCGATTCGATCTCCTTCTTCGCGTAGCTGGCGGAGTTATTCGCCTTGTTGCCGTGAAGCGTGGCGAGGTCGACGTAGGCCGTCGAGAGTTTGATGAGCTTAAAGTCGGTCGGCTTGTGGTCAGTCGTCAGTGCGGCTTCCATGGTGGCACTTGCGAATGGCCCAGCGATCAGCCAGGAGTCCGGGGTGAGCGACGCCGTTTGAAGGGTGGTCATATATTCGACCAAGTCGATGAGTTCGTCTTCGGTCAAAGTCGCGGCGAGGCCCTCGGGCATGATCGAGACCAGGGACTTCGAGCGTTTGTCGATGTCCTTGACAGCGATCTCGTAGTCTTTGCCGTTGGCGTCTCGCAAAGTGAGTGATGTTTCCGTCTCACGGACGAGAAGCCCGGTGACACTGATGCCATCGGCAGTATCGACCTTCCACGACACGTACTGATCCGCGATCGCCTTCGAGGGAACGAGAATGCTTTCAAACAGATTCTCCCGGCTGCCTTTCTTGCCGATCATGCTCAAATCTGGGCCAATCTGCCCGCCCTGCCCTCGCACCATGTGGCACTTCATGCACTGGGCTTCGCCCTTCAAGGACGCGGCCATCAGCTTCTGACCGTTGGCGGCATCGCCTTTCTTGGTGGCGAGCACCGCGGCGGTTGGCAGGTTCTTGGGATTGAGTTTGCCCGGGGCAGGGAAAAGGATCATGGCTTTGTTCCGCTCGCCTTGGAACGGCGAATTCCGCAGTAGCCGACCGGCTTCTGGGATCAATGAGGCAGGGAGTTTCTTGGCTTCTTGTTGAGAGAGTAGGTAAGTGGTGCCTGCACGCGATCCCGCGAGGGCGGCCAGGGCTTCGGTTCGCAACTTCAGGGTCGCTTTTTCATTGCCAACGACATCACTCAATAGCCCCAGAGCTAACTTGGAGCCTTCGCTCTGACCGGTGATTTGCGAGGCCAACGCGGCACAGGCGATAGATGAGTAACGATCGATTTTGAGGTACCGCTCCAGGGCCTTGACCGAATCGGGCGATGTGAGTGAGCCGAGCGTCTGAATGGCGATCGTGTTGAAGTCGTCCGAAGGGTTCTCGTTGAAGGCAATCGCATCGACCTTGGCGATGGCCGGGAGGTACTTCGCGGCAGCAACCAGTTGCATGCCCATCCGCTGAGTGGGCTTGGTTTCCAAGAGTTCAGAAACGATCGTTTTGAACTCTTCGGTTTTGATCAACTCTTTCCATTTCGTTGGCAGGAAAAGTTTCAGGTTGTCAATCGCTTGTTGTTTCACGGCTTCTGGGTGTTTGCCCGAAAGAATCGACAGCACAGTTTTTCCAGCAGAGAGATCGTCCGAGGACGCCAGGATATCGACGATGCGAGCTTTCTGGGCCGCCGTAATCTTGTCGCTGGTGAGCAGTTCGCCCATCTTCGGCAACATGCTCTTCGGCCGCAGTTCCCACACCAGGTCTGCGACTTTGTCATTCCACTCGGGGAAGTGCTTTTCGAAGTCCGCGAGGATCGCATCTCGCCGCGCTGGGTCCGTGCCGCAGGCGATGTTGAGGGCAGCGCGAAAGACTTGATCCTGGCCGTCGTAGCGTTTTGCAATCTTTAGGATGGATGCACCTAGTTTATCGCTCGACTCAATCGTTCTCATATAAAGCAAGTATTCTCGAAGTGAGGTAATAGATCCTTTGTCAACAAATTTGGCTGGCGTATCTACTATGTTTTCCTGAAACCTTTTCGAAAGCTCTCTGTATTGGCCATTAACCAAGCGAAATGCAAGCTCTTGAAGAATGCCTGGCTTTTCGATGAATCCATCAAAGAACGATTCCGCTGCTCTTGGGCCAGCGTGAGTTGAGAGAAATAAACTGATCCTGGCTGCTGATGTGAGATCGCCTTGCCGCTCTACTGCATGGAACGTTTCTGGTGAAATGAGAGAGACGTCTGATATGGCTTGAATTTGAAATGCCGATCTCAGGGCATTACAACAAGAACTCAGATTGTTGATACACTCTGGTTTGGTGTATTTCACTTCCGGCACCTTGTACCCCACGTGGCCCTTCGGGGTGAGCCGATAAATGCGGCCGCGGGTGTGGTCGCCCATGCCATGGCCGCCGACGCCGGGGTCGTACCAGTCGGCGACGAAGACGCTGCCATCCGGGGCCGTGCACACGTCCACGGGGCGGAACCAGTTGTCGCTGCTGGTGAGCATGTTGGCTTTGGTCAATTCGTACCCTGCACCTTTGGCTTTGCGGGTGAAGGCGCGGATTTCGCGTGGGCCGCAGTCCGCGTGCATCAGGGTGTTGTGGTAGGCTGCGGGGAGGAGATTGCCTTCGTAGAACTGGATGCCGCATGGGCTACCGAAGCCCGTACGCAGGGTCTTGTGGACGATGCCGGGCTGCTCTTCGTGCCAGTGGGATTGGCCCTGGCCGCGGGGGCCATAGCCGTAGTTGCCACCGGGCATCACGAAGCAGATGCGGGTCTGTTGGTTACCGTCGTCGTCATTGTCCGAGCACCAGATTTCGCCGAAGCTATCGACGCAGGCTTCGTAGTTGTTGCGGAAATTGTGGGCGATCAGTTCGAGGTTGTTGCCTTGCAGGTCGCAACGCCAGACAGTCCCTTTTTGCACGTCGGTCGTGTTGGTCACATACTTCTTGCCTTTGCCATCGGCACTTTGCAAACCCGTCACCCCTGAGTCGCCGACGGTGAAATAGAGCTTGCCGTCAGGCCCCATGTGCAGGCCGTGGACGCCGTGATCGTGATCGAAACCACCGAAGCCCGTGAGGAACTTCTTCGGTGGGCCATCGGCCTTGAGGTCGCCATCGGCGTCAGTGAATTCGAGGATGTCTGGCGACTGGGCCACGAGCACCCGGTAGCCCGCTGGCTTGCTGTCTTTCACCTGGGGGATGACCAGCACCGAGAGCGGGCCGTAGAGGTCTTTACCCTGGTAAAAGACCTTGGATTCATCGGCTTTGCCGTCGCCGTTCGTGTCAATCAAGACCACGATCCGGTCGCCTTCTTCACGCAGAATCGGCCGGTTAAAGTTCTTCCGGCGATAGTTCACCGCCTCCGCGACCCAGACTCGCCCCTTTTCATCGACATCAATCGCGGTCGGGTTGACGAGCATCGGCTCTGAGGCAAACAACTCGACTTGCAAACCCTCCCCTGCCGTCATGGTGGCGAGGGCCTTATCCGCAGGCACTTGAGCGAGAGAGAAGTGCATCGCGAGAAGAGCGATGCACCCCGAGAGGAAACAGCGAAACATAGACCATCCTCGAGAGAGAAAATCTTTCGGGTAGTCTAACCGAAACGCTTTCGAAACGCCAACGTTCGTTGCGGCTCATTCCAGAATGACACGATCCCCGAAGCGGCTCCTGAGCCAATCCAGCCTTGTAGAA
This sequence comes from Fimbriiglobus sp., assembly GCA_051659845.1. Lineage (GTDB taxonomy): Bacteria > Planctomycetota > Planctomycetia > Gemmatales > Gemmataceae > Fimbriiglobus. The sequence goes on from JBOFPH010000061.1 coordinate 148,684, forward strand.
CTGATGCGGTTATTGCGAAGGTCGAGCGTGTCGAGTTTCTCAGCCCACGGCGATGTCGCTAACCACTCCGCAGCAGAGTCATCCAACTCACACTCGGAGAGATTGAGAAGACGTAGATTCGGAAAGCAGACGTCGAGTTGGCAATCCGTGAAACTTTCCGAGTCAAAGATGCGATCATGCAATGAGAAAGAATGGAGCCGTGGTAGAGTTCCAAACTTCCGAAGCATCACGGGGACATACTGGCCGATGGGCATATCGTGCTGCATCGTCAAACTCTTGAGCGGGAAGCCATGCTCCCAGGTTGGCAGTTCGAGCCAACTCATCGAGACATCAAACACCTCTAATCGCAGCACTTCAAGTGGCACCAGAGCATCTGCATACCCCCAATGCGGCACGAGTTGATCCAACCGGATCGTCAGCTCCGTCGGGAAACCTCGCCCCCACCAGACGCTTGTGGGTGGTGAGAACTCCGGTAAGCCAAAGGCCCATTCGCGTTGCCAGGGTGTGATGAGTTCCAGTGAGTAGCTCTCCAATGAGTCAGGCTCGTTGATCTGCAATCGGAGCAATTTTGCACGGGCTTCATCTGCGGGAGAGCCACGCTCATCGAGCCAATCGGCGTAGGCCAGCCGCCGGACATCATCGTCCGGATCGAGCATAATCCCCCGCAACCAAGCCCGCTCTTCGTCCACAGTCAGCTCACCTCCGGGTCAATGCCCATCGCCCGCAACTTGGCCCGCAGGGCTTCCAGTTCCTTCGCGGCCCGAATCCGCTCTGCATCGGCAATCGCCTTCTCGGCGATCAGTCGTTGCTGCGAAAGGTGAAGTTGCTCTTTGGTCAGCTCCAATTCTTCGGTCACGTCGGTGAGGCTGACGAACTCTCTGCCGTTGGGGTAGCGGATGGTGAGCTGCTCCCCAGTCTGGTCGAAAGTCACCGCGAGGCGTGGGCTAACATAAGGCTTTGTCGACTTGACGCGGACGAACCGAGTCTTAGCACGGGTCCAGATTTCGAGTTGGTTTGAATCCGGGTCGTAGATGTAACATTCTTCGGCACCGTATTTGAAATAGAAAGCTCGCTTCTTGTTCATCTCCTCGGCCGTATTTTTTGGAGACAAAATTTCGAACACCACCTGTGGGAAGACCCCGGCTTCGTCAAACACACGATAACTTCCCCGATGGCCCTTGGGTCTACCAAAGACCACGTAAACATCGGGTGCCAGCCGAACTTTCGGTTTCCCTTTCACTGGGTAAATTAGGTGATCTATCGCCACAAAGACATCGTCACGGTGGTGGAACAAGTTGGTGAGGTTGGTGAAAATCCGGACGATCCACTCGGCCTGCCGGGTGTTGTCTGACATCAACTCACCATCTGATTCAGGGTAAATCAGGGCCATCTCGGCTCGGTTGTGATCGACAGCGAGCATCGCCGTTCTCCGGACGGGTTCGAGGGTTACAGGGTCACGCGGTCGCCCGGCTCGGGGACCGAGACATCATCGAAGCCATTGTCGCGTAATAGCTCCGCCAAATTCAAGGACTGTTCTCGTTCGCCGTGGATCAGCCGGACTTTGCCGACCTTCCCTGCGATCGGCCCCAAGTACGCCAGGAAATCCGATTGGTCCGCGTGGCCACTGAAGCCTTCGAGGTGGGTCACTTCGATCCACTTGTTCCAGTCTTTACCGAGCATCCGAATCGTCGGTTTCGGCTCCAAGAGCCGACGGCCTGTCGTGCCCGGGGCTTGGAAGCTGACCAAGATGACGCTGCACCGGGGGTCGTCGATGTGCTGCTTCAAGTGAAACTGAATGCGACCCGCATCACACATCCCGCTGGAGGCGATCACGACCGCCGGGCCAGGTCGGGTCATGACGCGAGTGCTCTCGTCCATATCCCGGATGTAACGCACGCCATCTCCACCGAGGATCCCGTGCCCTTCCCGCACAGCAGCCGCGACGCTCGGCTCAAGCGCGTTGGGGTGATTGCGATAAACCTCCGCGACATCGGCGGCGAGCGGGCTATCCACAAAAATCGGCACCGACTCAACGGCCCCTTTTCGCAGTCCCAGTTGCAAGAAGTGGATGATCAACTGGATGCGGCCCAGGCTGAAGGCCGGGATCAGGGCTTTGCCACCACGAGCCACGGTGCGATTCACGGCATCGTAGAGCTTGGCGATGGTGCCATCGAGCGGTTCATGTTTGCGGTTGCCGTAGGTGCTCTCGCAGATCAAGAGGTCCGCAGGCGGCACTTCGGCGGTGGGCTTCAAAAGCGGCATGCCCCGGCGACCCAGGTCACCCGTGAAGGTCACGGTGCGAGTGCCGTTCGGGCCATCGGCCTCGGCATGAACCATCGCCGAACCGAGAATGTGCCCAGCTTCGGCGAAGCGGAAACGGATCTTCGGCCCGACGTCGATTTCTTCCCCGTAAGGCACGTTGATCGCCTGTTTCAGGGCTTTTTCGACATCACCATGATGATAAAGCGGCTGCACCAAAGGCTCGGCGAAGTTCCGGGCAATATTGGCGTGTCCGGCTTCTTCTTCCTGGACCTTGGCGGAATCGCGTAGCATGACACGGAGCAAATCCCGCGTTGCCGGGGTACAGTAGATCGGCCCGCGAAACCCCTGTTTCACGAGCGTCGGGACGTTGCCACAGTGATCGATGTGGGCATGACTGACAATGACCGCGTCGATTTGTTGAGGGTGAAAAGGGAAGGACGTATTTCGCTCGCGGGTCTCATCGCGGCGACCTTGATTCAGCCCACAATCGAAGAGTAGCTTGCGGGAGCCGACCTCCAGAATGTGCATGGAGCCGCTTACGCTCGAAGCAGCGCCCCAAAATGTCAATGTCGGATCGTCGGTGGCCGGGTGTTCCCCGGAGTGGTCCATATGCGGTTTCATGTTCCCATTCTATCGCCCGAGACAACCCATTGCGAACCCGCTTCTACGAGACCTGGAATTCCTTCTGATTTGCGGGAAAAGAGGATAGTCAGCTCATTTTTTAGGCGTTCCGCAACTGTGAGATTTCTACGATGGATTACTGATGACGTCAGGTCAACGGGATGGCCTTCTCCACATCTTTGAGTGCCTCGCAGGCATCGAAGTTCTTTGGATCAAGCTCGATCGCACGTCTGAAGACTTCCGCTGCCTCAGTCAATCGGCCTTGGGCACGAAGGACGAGACCAAGGTTGTGGGTGGCTTCGCCGAGCAACCATGAATCTTGCCATCGGATCGCTGAGCGGTAGGTCTCCTCGGCTTCCTTCATTTTCCCCTGCCGAGCTTGGCTCGATCCGAGGAGCACATAACTGGCCAGTTCGTCTGGCTCGATCTCGATCGCTTTCCGAAACCAAGGTTCAGCATCCGCGTACCGGCCTGAGTACCGATACATCCGACCGATTTGGTTGAAAATCGCCCAGCGGTCGTCTTCTCCCACCCAACTGAGCGTTTCTTCGTAAACACGAATGGCGTCCTCATGTCGGGCCATCATGTAGAGCATTTCGGCATATTCGAGGAGAATTCGGATGTCATCTGGATGGTCGAGCAGCCAGCGTGGAGCGAGAAGGACTGTCGTCGCGGCTTGACCGTTACGAAACGCTTCCAACACCATCTCGCGTGTGAGTTCCATAACTATCAGCCATCCCTCGAGGTTAAGGGGCGATGATATTCCAACGATGCGTGGTTGCATTATAGTGTGTGAAGCAACTCGCGCGCCCGCTGGAAGACTACACGGAGAGCACGGCTCAAGTCTTCGTAAAATGAACAACTACGAACGGAAGCGAGGGATCACCATGCGTCAGCCTCACGAACAGAGTCGCAAGGAGAAGACGATCATCGCTGTGTTGGTCGGGCTTTCGATCGTTGCGTATCTGCTCTCGCTTTTCACACCTTACACCGGCAAAGATCGTGGCTATTCGATGTTCGTGTATGCGGTCAAGGTGGTCCAAGAGCAGAAATTCGACCCAGGATATCGGCTCTTGATTGCAATCTGGGCGAACCCGATGTGGCTCGCTTCGATCGCCTGCTACTTCACGAAGTTCCGCTGGGGCCAGGTGCTTTTCGCACTTCCGGGTCTTTTGATGCTGATTTGGCTTGGGATTCTGGGTCTTATCTGGTTTACGGAAATGTTTGAGCTGATCTGTGGCTGGTTTTGGGCCGTCTCGCTGCTGACGGCGTTCCTGGCTGGGTTTCTGAATATCATCTCAAGACCTCGTCTTCCGCGGACTTCGGAAGACGAGGAGTAAAACAGACTACACGCCCTTGGCTTGGTCGCGGACTTCGCCTTTGGGCAGGTTGGGCGTCGACTTGAGCACGGCCATCATGTTCTTCTTGTAAGCCTCGACTCCGGGTTGGCCGTAGGGGTTGATGTTGGCCAGGCGGCCTTCGACGACCGTGGCAAGCATCAACATCTGAAGCAATTGGCCGATCGTGTGCTCGGAGAGCACCGGCAGGATGATGTCCGCGGTGGGCCGAGCGGCCTCGGTGTAGGCTTGGTTCGTCCCTTGGAATGCCGCATCGAGGATGTCAGGCATTCCCTTGCGGCTGATCGAATTGAGGTCGTCCTCGTTCCGATCCGACATGCCCACGGTAATCGCGGGATGCTTCGTCGACCGCACGATGAGGTTGTTGATGACCTTATCGCGGGCACCGTCTTGGTGCTGCTGGCCACGGGAGTGCAGATCACGCGAATAGACGCTCGTGATCGGCGTGGCTCCACGGCCCATCTTGCCAAGGGACTCGGAAAGTAGCTGATCGTACCAGAAACCCACTGATTCGAGCTTTTTGGAATAGACCGCCATGACGCGGGTAGTCTTCTTCAACTCCATGTTCATCAGGTGGTTCACGGCCGCAAACTGGAGCACAGGGTTGCGGTCAAAAGGCTCCTCGAGGAATCGCTTCGTCATCGCCGCGGCCCCGAGCAAGATCGCTCGCACATCGAGGCCCATCGCTGCGGCAGGGAGCAAGCCCACAGGAGTGAAGACGCTGTACCGTCCGCCGATATCATCGGGAATGGTCAGGATGTCTTCCTCAGCGATGCCCTCACCTCGGGCCAGATCGCGGAGTTTGCCCTTCGGGCCGGTGACGGGGACGATAAGCTGTTTCAGCCAATCGGACTTTGGCCCGTAATACTTGGCCATCTCTGCTCGCACGGCGCGGTAAGCCGCAGCGGTTTCCAGCGTTCCACCGGACTTGGAGATAACGATGATACCCCAACGTTCTTCTGCCGTTTCTGGCTCAACGCAGGTGTTCTCGAACAGTTCCATCAGGTCCGTGAGGGCGTCGTTATCGACATTGTTCCCCTCAAAGTAGATGCGGGGTTTGCCGATCCGCATATTGCGGGGCAGTTCGTTGTGATAGGTGTGACAGAGGGCGTCGAAGAGGGCCTTGGCCCCGAGATAACTACCACCGATGCCGAGGATCACGAGCCGATCAGTGTTGTCACGGAGCCGTTGAGCGATGCGGTTGAGTTTGCCCAGTTCGGAGGCATCGCCTTTTCTTCGGAAAGAATCGAGCAACTTCTGAGGGGCGTCAATGAAGCCCGCTTGAAGTGGAAGCAAGTCCGCAGGTGGGTTTTGCAACTCCCGTTCCGCAGCGACGCGACCACGAACCGCGCTCAACATCGGCTTCATCGGATCGAGTCGTTCCGCGGCCAGGAAGTGCTGGGTCTGCAACTCCACCAGCGGAGTCCAAGGCTCTGGCGTGGGCGCGAGAAGACGTTTGTAGTCGTACTCGATGTTCTCGTCGGGCAACTGCATCGCTTGGGACCTTCAGGACTAACGGCTCAAGTGTTGCCGATACTGTACGTCATGGGGTGCCTTCCGTAAACTTCTTCTCCATGAACATCCACGAATTGATCCAAGAACTTCGCGAACCCGCGAAAACCAAAATCGTCCTCCTGGTGGCTGATGGCCTCGGTGGACTCCCGATCACACCCGGCGGTAAAACCGAACTGGAAACCGCCAGCCACCCGAACTTGGACGAGTGCGCCAAAGTCGGCGTAAGTGGGCTAAGCACCCCGGTGCTCCCCGGCATCACCCCAGGCAGCGGCCCGGGGCACCTCGGCCTTTTTGGCTACGATCCCCTGGAATACCGCATTGGCCGGGGCATTCTGGAAGCCCTCGGCATCAACTTCGCCGTCGGGGCGAACGATGTGGCGATCCGCGGGAATTTCTGCACGCTCGGCGCCGATGGTAAGATCACTGATCGCCGAGCCGGTCGACCAACCACGGCACGCTGCATTGAGGTCGTGAACAAGCTTCGCACCATCCAGCTCCCTGGTGTCGAAATCTTCGTCGAACCCGTCAAAGAGCACCGCTTCGTCCTCGTTTTCCGGGCTGAAGGCCTCGGTGGAGCCGTGAACGACACCGACCCGCAAGCCGTCGGAGTGGCACCACTCCTCGCCAAGGGTGCCGATGCCGCATCGCAGAAAACCGCCGAGATCGCCAACGCCTTCCTGGCGAAAGCCCGCGAGGTGCTGCAAAACGAACCCGACTGCAACGGCGCCACTCTTCGTGGCTTTGCCACTTACCCAAACATCGTTACCTTCGGCGACCTCTACGGTCTCAAGCCTGCCGCGATTGCGGTGTACCCGATGTACAAGGGCCTCGCTCGCCTGGTCGGCATGGACATCCTCGACGCTGGGCAGACGCTCCAAGATCAAGTGAGCCGGCTCAAAGCGAGCTGGAATGACTACGACTTCTTCTTCATGCACTACAAGTACACCGACAGCACTGGCGAAGACGGCAACTTCCCGGCCAAGGCGGAGATGATCGAGAAGCTCGACAAGATCATCCCTGAAATCCGCGCTCTGAACCCAGACGTCTTCATCGTCACCGGGGACCACAGTACCCCAAGCCGGATGAAAGCTCACTCATTCCACCCGGTGCCTACGCTCATCGTCGCCGACAACGTCCGCCCCGATGGCAACACCGCCTTCCATGAGTCCGCCTGCCTCCGTGGTGGCCTTGGCCAATTCCAAGCCATGCACCTCATGCTGCTCGCCATGGCCCACGCCAACCGCCTCGGCAAATACGGCGCGTAAAGTTTGGGAAAGGATCGCAAGGCAAAAACCGTCTCCGGCAAGAATCGCTTCCAGCCGACTGGTTTTTGCTTGACCTCTGTCTCAGATATGAGAACATCATGATGCCCAAAACAGCAATGTCTGGAGCGTTCATGAACATTTGGATTCGCGACCTTTCCTCAGTGCACCGTCAGTTTCGTTCGACTTGTTTGAATGTGGTTGAACTCGAATCTCGCTCAGTTCCAGCGACGTTCGTAGTGACAACCACAGCCGATTCAGGACCCGGGAGCCTCAGAGACGCCATTTCGCAGGCCAATTCGAATCCTGGAGCCGACACCATCACTTTTCAATCCGGCCTTGGCGATGTTGTGCTCACGTCAGCGGAACTTCTCATCACCGACCCTGAGAAGACCTCGATCCTCGGCCCAACGACTGGCACCCAGACCGTGACTCGAAGCGCTGCCCCTGGTACACCTGAATTCCGCATCTTCAACATCGAATTTGCCGCCAAAGCGACGATCAGCAACCTTTCGATCACCAATGGCAAATCTCGTGCAGGTGGAGGGATTCTCAACTTCGGCACTTTGGAGTTAGCAAAATCCCGTCTCTCGAAAAACTCTGTATCCATCAGTGGTGCGGGTGTCGGAAATGTAGGGACTATCGTAATCACCAGCACATCTGTCTCTGAAAATACAGCTTCCTATGGAGTTGGTCTCTCAAATGACCTTGGCAGAATGACGCTGATTGATTCGACGGTGACTGAAAACACGGCTGTCGATTTCGCGGGTGGTATCTTAAATCAAGCAACTCTCATCATTGAGAACTCTCTCATTTCCAAAAATGTATCTCGAAGTGGCGGCGGTGGGCTCTGGAGCTGGATTGGAGATGTGACGATAAACAATTCCACTATTTCTGACAACACTACAAGTAGTTTAGGTGGAGGAGTATACAACGCTGGAATGGCCACGATTACCAACAGCACGATCTCTAACAACTCGGCAAGCAATGCAGGTGGTATCCACACTCAGACTCGAGAGATGAATATCTCCAACACGACGATCCTCGGAAACACTGCTAGTTCTCAAGGTGGGATTCTGGTAAGCGGCCCGGCCAACCTGACGAATGTGACCATTTTCGGGAACAAAGGTTCTTCTGGTGGCGGAATCAATACTACCCCTGGATTCTTGAATCTTAAGAATAGTATCGTGGCAGGGAATTTCGATGGATCTACGCCTAGTGATATCTTCAGCGAAGTGCTTGCTTCCAGCCAGAATAACCTCATCGGTGTTGATACCAATCTGGTTGGCATCTCGAATGGTTCTAACGGCAACCAAATTGGCACAGCCGGCACCCCGCTCGATGCGAAGCTGGGGGCTTTCGCACTGAATGGCGGATTGACGAAGACCTTGGCTCTCCTACCGGGAAGTCCGGCTCTCAACAAAGGGGACAATGCGGGCCTCGCCACGACAGATCAGCGTGGGCTGGTACGAGTGGTAGGCACAGCGGACATCGGTGCGTACGAGCTGCAGGCCGTCGCCATTACCCCAGCCGTCATGTCAACGGCGACGTTGGGGGCATCCTACAGCCAGCCGATCTCGGCGAGCTTTCTGAATCAGCCTACAGGCACAACCTACTCCTTCGTTAGCACCGGGACTTTGCCACCTGGTTTGTCGCTTAGCCCGGCAGGTATCGTTTCGGGTACACCGACCGCCGCTGGCACGACGGTCTTCACCGTGACCGCGACAGCCAGCACCGGAGACTTCTCCTCGACGGACGTTTCCTTACTCGTGAACACACTGCCAATCGCCAAGAACGACTCCGCCCGAACGAGCCAAAATCGGGCTGTCACGGTGGCTGTGCTCGCCAACGACAGCGACGCCGATGGCCAAACCCTCCGTGTGATTAGCACGGCAGCCCCTTCCAAGGGTAGCCTCGTGGTGAATGGAGATCAAACCATCTCCTACACACCAAATACGGACTTCGTGGGCAACGATTCCTTCAGCTACACAGTCGATGATGGCGTGGGCGGCCGCGCGACTGCGACAGTGACCGTTCCTGTCACGGCTGAGTTGGCGAAAGAGTTCGCGGTCGGTCAGGATGTCGGCGGTTCCGATGTCAACTTCTATAATCCGGATGGCTCGCTGCGATTCACGGTGACCCCATTCCCCAGCTTCTCCGGTGGTGTACGCACTGCTGCGGCAGACTTCAACCGCGATGGTGTCGCGGATATTGTCATCGGTACAGGACCAGGACGATCGACGCGAGTCGTGATTCTCGACGGCAAAAACCAGGCGACACTCTTCACAGTCGATCCTTTTGAAGAGGCATTCAGGGGTGGTGTGTTCGTCTCCGTCGGCGATGTGACGGGTGATGGCCTGCCCGACCTCGCTATCACCCCTGATGAGGGCGGTGGCCCGCGGGTGGATGTTTACAGTGGTGCAGAGGGCTTTCCGAAACTGAATGCCTTCCTGGGTATTGATGATTCGGCTTTCCGTGGGGGAGCACGCAGTTCGATTGCAGATATGGATGGTGACGGGTTCGGGGATTTGATAGTGGTCGCAGGGTTCGGAGGCGGCCCTCGGGTTGCCAGCTTCAACGGGAAATCCTTGACAGGCACCCCACAACGGCTATTCGGGGACTTCTTCGCTTTCGAACAGACCCTTCGCAATGGAGTCTTCGTCACCGCTGGTGATCTCAACGGCGACGGCAAAGCCGACTTGATCGCAGGTGGCGGCCCTGGCGGTGGCCCACGAGTCCTAGCACTCGATGGGGCCAAACTGATTGACAATCAGCAAACGACTTTGGCCAACTTCTTCAGTGGTGATGTGAATTCCCGAGGTGGCATCCGCTTGGCCGTTAAGGACCTCGACGGTGATAACCTAGTCGACCTGCTTGTCGGTTCCGGCACCAAAGCTGGCTCGAAAGCGACGACATTCCTTGGCAAGAACATCACAGCCAACGGCACCCCAGTCACCAATCTGGACTTCGATGCCTTCGCAGGCTTCACCGGTGGCATCTTTGTGGGGTAAAGGAAAACTCTTCATTTCAGAACACCCAGGTTTCTCCAGTTTCGCGCTCTGCAACAAAGCGGTTCGCATTGTAGAGATTACCTGGGTTGTATCACTTCCAGCTCTCGTTTTTCGCTGGCATTACGTATAAACTGACACCAGAGGATATGGATGATCTTCCCTACTGGATTTGAACACCTATGAAACGCTGGATTCGTCAACTCTTCGCGACATCGACCAATTCCATCACACGATTAGGGTTGACACCACTGGAGGATCGCACCGTCCCCGCGACCTTTGTCGTCACCTCCACGGCTGACTCTGGATCAGGCAGCTTACGGCAGGCGATTGGGCTGGCAAACAGCACCGAGGGAGCTGACACGATCACATTTCAGTCCGGCCTCGGCGAAATCGTCCTGACTTCTAACGAGTTGGTCCTCACCGATACCACTGGCAAGACAACCATTACTGGCCCATCGACAGGAACGCAGGTCATCGCCCGCAGTTCTGCGACAGAGACTGCAAAATTCCGCATCTTCCGCATCGATAGTGAATCCTCGGTGGAGATGAAGGGGTTGACCATTCGGAATGGCACGGCAGTCAACGGTGGCGGGGTCTACAACTCTGGGACACTGACACTGTCGAATACGACCATCTCGGGGAATCTCGTGATTGACGGCCCAGTCGCTGGCAGCAGTGGCGGTGGCCTTTTCAACACTGGCACAGCCATCGTGACGAATTCCACCATCGCTGGCAATACTTCCATCGTCGCTGGAGGAATCAGCAATTTGGGCGGCGCGACATTAACCGTCATCAACTCGACAATCTCAGGGAATTCCGCCGATGCAGTTGGTGGCATCCGGAACTACGGCGCGGCAACCTTCATCAACACAACGATTACCGGTAACAGCTCGAAAAACAGTGGTGGCCTTGCTACCCGAACTGGGACGACCACACTCACAAACACCATTGTCGCTGGCAACTTGAACCTGACCACACCCGACGACATCAATGGTGAACTGGCCGCGGCGAGCAAGAACAACCTCATCGGCGTCGACACGAATCTCACAGGCATCACCAACGGCAGCCAAGGCAACCAGATCGGCACGGCGACCACGCCACTCGATGCCAAGCTGGGAACACTGGCGCTCAACGGTGGTTCTACCAAGACCCATGCTTTGCTTCCCGGAAGCCCGGCGTTGAACCTGGGGGATAACACCGGGGTGTCTACCATGGATCAACGCGGCTTCGCCCGGGTCGTGGGAGCAACCGTTGACATCGGGGCCGTTGAAGCTCAAGCGGTGGCGATCACTCCAAGCAAAATTGCGACCAGCACCGCTGGCAAACCCTACAATTTATCGTTGTTAGCAAGCTTCCCGAACCAACCCGCTGGGACGACTTTCACTTTCACCACCACTGATGCGTTACCGTCTGGCATCACACTCAGCCCAGGGGGTGTCATCTCAGGGACAGCGACCGTCGCGGGGAACACGGTCTTCGCAGTAACGGCAAAAGCCAGCACCGGGGATTTCTCCCCGCCCACCAACTACACCCTGACCGTGAACCCTTCGACTTCTCGGTTGGTCGTCGTTGACGACAGCGCAAACACGACCATCGGGAAAGCGGTGATCCTCTCGGTCCTTGCCAACGACAGCAGCCTCGATGGCAAAACGCTGACCGTGACGAGCACAACCATCCCTGCCAAAGGGAGTGTCCTGGTGAACACGAATCAGACCATCACCTACTCCCCCATCGAGGACTTTGTTGGCAACGACACCTTCACCTACACCATCAGCGATGGCGTGGCCTCAGCCACGGCTACGGTGACGGTGAACGTCGCGGCGACGACACCCATACCGGATCGCACGTTGCTTGTCGGCTCGAAAGAGTTCGCAGTTGGACAAGATGTGGGCGGTTCCAATGTCAACTTCTACAACCCCAACGGTTCACTCCGCTTCACGGTGACACCGTTTGCTGGATTCACGGGTGGGCTTCGCACGGCGTCCGCAGACTTCAACCGCGACGGTGTTGCTGATGTCGTCATCGGCACTGGGCCAGGGCGAAGCACCCGAGTCGTGGTACTCGACGGCAAAAACCAGTCCACTCTCTTCACGGTCGATCCATTCGAGGAGACCTTTAAGGGTGGCGTATTCGTGTCCGTCGGGGATGTGACCGGCGATGGCTTCCCCGATCTGGCCGTGACTCCCGATGAAGGCGGCGGGCCACGGGTCGATGTCTACAGTGGCAGCCCTGGCTTCCCGAAATTGAGTGCCTTCTTGGGTATTGACGACTCCGTTTTCCGAGGCGGGGCACGCAGTTCGATCGCGGATATGAATGGTGATGGTTTTGGAGACCTGATGGTGGTCGCTGGTTTTGGCGGCGGCCCACGAGTCGCGGGATTCGATGGGAAATCGTTAGGCGGAACCCCGCGACGGCTCTTCGGGGACTTTTTCGCCTTCGAACAGACCCTTCGCAACGGTGTCTTCGTCACCGCTGGTGATCTCAACGCCGATGGGAAAGCCGACTTGATCGCGGGTGGCGGCCCTGGCGGTGGCCCACGAGTCTTAGCACTCGATGGGGCCAACCTCATCAATAATCAGCTCACGACTTTGGCCAACTTCTTCAGTGGCGATGTGAATTCCCGCGGTGGTATCCGCGTCGCTGTGAAGGATTTGGACGGCGATAATCGTGCCGATTTGCTCGTCGGTTCCGGCACCAAAGCTGGCTCGAAAGCAACGACGTTCCTCGGCAAGAACATCACAGCCAACGGCACCCCAGCCACCAATCTGGATTTTGACGCCTTCGCAGGCTTCACCGGTGGCATCTTTGTCGGGTAAACGAAACCGCGTTTACAGATCTCAGGTCGTTGGGATTTCCGGTGGACAATCTGGGATGCTGCGCAGGTAAACTCTACCTGAACTCGCCCCGGAGACTCACCGATGGCCGACTCATCCGCCGACCGCGACCCGTTGGACCGCCTGGCCGAGGAATTCGTCGCCCGCTTCCGCGGTGGCGAGCGGCCCAGTCTGGAGGAATACGCCGCCCGCCTGCCCGGCCGTGAGGAAGAGGTCCGCGACCTCTTCCCGGCACTTGTGGAGATGGAGCAATTGAAGCCCGTCACGGCCGACCAGACGGGCGCGTATTCACCCGTCGTCGAGCCATCCGATCCCGTCCGGCTGGGCGACTTCCGCATCATTCGTCGGATCGGGGCGGGCGGAATGGGCGTCGTGTTCGAGGCCATCCAAGAGAGCCTCGGCCGACACGTCGCACTCAAACTGCTTCCCGCCGAGGCGCTGCTCGACCCGAAGAAGTTGGAGCGGTTCCGCCGCGAGGCCAAATCCGCCGCCAAGCTGCACCACACCAATGTCGTCCCTGTTTACGGCACCGGCGAGGCCAACGGCCGGCACTTCTACGCTATGCAGTTCATCGCCGGCCACCCAATCGACGCCGTTATCGATGAACTAAAACGGCTCAAGGGACAGGCAGCGGAACCCCTCACGCCCCCGGAGGCGCAGCCAGCGACGGCAGTCGCTTCGGCGCTATTGACAGGCACATTCGACGCCGCCAAGCTTGCTTCCGCACCCGATCCGATTCCCGCTCGCACCCAGCCCCACTCCCCAGCAGGGACGCCATCCGGGCTGGCAGAGGCAAGCCATCCCTCGTCACTGTCGGCTGGCGGTAGTTCGTACTGGGCCACCGTTGCCCGACTCATGGCCCAGGTGGCGGACGGCCTGGACTACGCTCACAAACAGGGCGTCCTTCACCGTGACATCAAGCCCGCAAACCTGCTCCTGGACCTAAGCGGCACCGTCTGGATCACCGACTTCGGCCTGGCCAAATCTAACGATGCCGACGACCTCACGAACACCGGCGACGTCCTCGGCACACTGCGATACATGGCCCCGGAGAGGTTCGAGGGACAAGGCGACGGACGAGCAGACATCTACGCCCTCGGACTGACGCTGTACGAGTTGCTCACCCTCACGCCAGCGTTCCACGTGTCGAACCGGGCGAAGCTCGTGGAGCAGGTGATCGCCGCCAACCCGCCACGTCCTCGAAGCATCAACAGTTCCATTCCGCGCGACCTGGAAACGGTGGTACTGAAGGCCATCGCCCGCGACCCGGCCATGCGGTATCAGACAGCCGGCGCGATGGCCGACGACCTCCAACGTTATCTGGAAGACCGACCGATCACCGCCCGCCGCGCCAGCAGTGCCGAGCAAGCCTTCCGCTGGTGCCGCCGCAATCCGGCCGTGGCGTCGCTGCTGACGGCGGTGCTGCTCGTGTTCGCGGTTGGGGCGGGGGTGTCGTCGCACTTTGCCGTCCGAGCCTCCGATCGGGCGGCTGATGCGAACGTCGCACGGGCCGACGCTCTTGTTCGTGAACAAGAGGCAGTCGCCGCACAACAAGCGGCCTCTGCGGCTCGCGCCGCTGCCGAGACGTTAGCCGGTGAGAAGCAACGCCAAGTCATCCGCCTGCACTTGGCCGCAAGCCGGTTTCACCTCGACAACAAAGAAAGGGATGCTGGCCTCTTGTGGGCCGAGCGAGCATGGCGTGAGGACACCACCAGAGTGTTTCCTGAGGCCAACCACCGGCTCCGCCTCGGGATCCAATTGAGCGGCCAGATTCCCCTTGTTGGCTTAGCCGCCCATGACGCACCCTTATCCGACGCTCGGATCGACACCGAGGGTCGCACGGCCCTCACCCTGACCCGCACTGGGAAAGCATTCATCTGGGACATGCGCAATGGGTCCATGACAGTTCAACTGCAGCACCCGGCCGCGGTGACTTCCGTCGCCTTGTCAGCGGACGGCAAGTGGGCCATCACCGGGTCGGCGGACGGAACGGCCCGTATCTGGGACACTGTCACATCACGAGTGGAACACACGCTGGCTCACGGCGACCCGGTCGAGTGGGTTGACATCTCGGCCTCCGGCGGCAAGATCGCAATCGCCGGCGGCAAAGTGGGGGCGACGGTCTGGGACCGCGCGACTGGATCGAAAACCGAACAGCAGCCTCAAGTGCCTGATGCGTACTACGCGATCTTTAGCCCGGATGGCACTCGGCTGGCGACCGCCGACTCGGGTGGCAACGCCCGCGTTTGGGACGTGGTCACCGGTAAGCCGCTCACCGCGACGCTTCCACAATCGCCCCGGAACCAAATCGAGAGGAACTGGAATTACCGCCTCGGTCCGATCTTCTCGCCGGACGGCAGCCGGTTGCTGACGGCTGGGTCCGGGAAAGTCCAGTACTCAGGTGGATCGCAAACTGATAAATTCGATCTGACCTTGTGGGATATCGCGACCGCGAAAGCCGTCTGGGGTCCAGTCTCGAGCGGTGCTCATTTTGCGAGGTTCGACCCAACCGGGAAAATGCTCCTGACTGGCGGCAATAGTTGTTTTCTTCTTGACGCCGAGACCGGGAAGCAATTGTATTCGCTTCGGTCCATCCGCCACTGTCAGCGGGCCGAGTTCACTGATGATGGTGGCGTCGCTGTGATCTCGACCGGAGGATTGCTCCAGCTCTTCAAACTCCCGAAGAATAAATCGCCACAACCTGTATCGGTAGAAATTGTTCCTAACGTAGCGACTCTCACGAACTCTGCGCGTGCTGCTGACACGATGATTACCGCTTCGACGGTTGGGGATGGGAGATACCTTTTCGCCGCCGGTTGGGACGGGACGGCTCGACTATATGATCTAGTCCCGCCGACGATTCCGGACTACGCCTATGATTGCGGTAATGCTGACTGTGTCACGCTCATCACTGAGAGCGGTGTCAGACGGCGGTTCAGTGGGGACGGCGTGTGGGAGTGCCAGATCGACAAGGCTGGCACAGCGACCGTCGGGCCGAGGGCCGACTTCAGTCATCCCAAGACTTTGCCAGTCGGCGAACCAGTGATTGGCGTTGACTTGGCCCGCATCGGACGCCTGCTGGTAACCGGAACCTCCACCAGTTTGAGGGCCTGGAACGCCACGGATGGCACGCCTGTTGGGCCGCCCATCCCGCATGGGATCAATGGCGAGTTTGGTTTTGTCCTCAGCGGTGATGGCGGGCGGGCCGTCATTTACCCGATCAAGCCGGTTGCTCCGGCTGCTGCCGAGGTGACGGTCTTCGACTTGGTTCGAGGGGAGAAACTCCTCACTTGCCGGTACGAACCTAGCCAAGGGTCGCACACCTCGAACCAACCCACCTTGAGTATTGACGGACGGCGACTGGCGACTGGCGACTTCCAGTTCTCTTCCGTGGTCGAGGTTTGGGATGTGGATGCTCGTCAGCGGCTCTGCCAGCTGAATGCTTCGCGCGGTCACCTCATGCATTTGGAATTCACTCCAGATGCAACGCGGGTTCTGGTCTCATCCAGCGACTCGACAAGCAGACTTTGGGATGTCGAGACCCGTCAGGCAGCAGGCCCGCCACTCCCTGTTGCCGCCAGAGGCCGGCGAATCGCTCCAGACGGGCGGAAAGTGGTAACCTTCAGCCTCTCGCGGCCTGGGTTTATGGAGGTGTACGATGCGTTAACGGGCGAACTCTTCGGAACGGCACCGGGCTTCTCGAGCACAATGTGGTTTGATCGGGACTCAAGTCGCGTCCTTATGGGGTTTTCAGGCAAAGTCGCTCCGATACTCCTAAAACGTCTGACGCTCCACCGTGAACACATTGGCCCGTTGTGCGAACTCACTACCGGCAAACGGCTGGACAGAACCACCGACGGTATCGAGTTCCTGCCAGTGGACGTCTTCACCCGCGACCCGGAGCGTTGCCTCTCTGCCTTCAGATTGTGGAAAGCGGAGCAACAATTGAAATCCAAGTGACGAACACCATGAGCAACTCCACCCCCGAAGACCGCCTCCGCGCCGGCGAGACGAGCGTGGCTGGGGAGGTGTTTATCGAGTGCCGCGAGCGGCTCAAGAAAATGGTCCGTCTCCGTCTTGACCGGCGGCTCCAGGGGCGGTTTGACGCCTCGGACGTACTCCAAGAGGCGTTCCTCGATGTGCAGAAGAAGGCCGCCGAGTTCCCGACCAAGGACATGCCGGCGTACCTGTGGCTGCGGCTGATCGTCGCCGAGCGGCTGCTCATCCTGCACCGCCAGCACCTCGGCGCGCAACAGCGGGACGCCGGGCGGGAGGTATCGCTGCACCGGGGTGGATTGCCGGCGGCCAGCACGCATTCGCTTGCCAACTTCCTGCTCGGCCGGCTGACCAGCCCGTCCCAGGCGGCCGTCCGCGCCGAGCGCCAGGTGCGGTTGCAGGAAGCGCTCAACGGGATGGACGAGCTCGACCGCGAAATCCTGGCCCTGCGGCACTTTGAGGAGTTGAGCAACTCCGAAGTGGCGACGGTCCTCAGCCTGACCAAGACCGCCGCCAGCAACCGCTACATCCGCGCTCTCAAGCGGCTGAAGGAAGTTCTGTCCACGTTGCCGGGGTTCGACCCGAAAGCGGCGGAATGACCGTCACTGGTCCTTGGCCGCGTTAGTCGAGGCGATCCAATCGGAGAAACGATGGTCAAAAGGCCTGGAACAGGGCTCGGTTGAAGAAATCTCGCGCTGTCTTGGACTGCATGGGGAAATCGCCCAGCAAATTGGTCCGTTCGGTAATTCGCGTCCGAGTTGGGCCAGACCTTCAGTTGAGTGGGATGATGGAGAAGAGTGAGTTTTTTTTCTTCGTACAGGATGTCCAGGATTCGCAGGATGGAAAAAATCTAGAAATCATCCTGAAATCCTGTCCGATGGAAAAGCAACAACGACGAAGGATTTTCATGTCCCAGGCGACAGCCACGACTGAATTCGGACGTTCATTTCGGAACGGACCACTTAGTTTCGGCTGACCTTCGAGACTTCCGCGTAGCGTGGGAACTGATCGAGAGCCTTGGTATCAGCTTCGATCTCTTTGCGAAGTCGGTTCAACGCATCATTGGTGTTCGAGGAATTCACTTCGCCGGGTGTCACGAGGAACGTCGGGCTCGGTGGCGGTGGTGCGGGCACCATGGTCGAGCCTTCGGGCGCGTCCATGGGTTCGGTCGCGGTGATGCCTGGGGCCACTTTCTTCGGAGCAGCGGAGGCGGTGCCGAAGACTTTGGTCATCGGTCCGACGGGTTGAATGCCCATGCAGCCGGGTGCGAGGATCACAATGCCGACGGCGAAGAGTGCGAGTTTGCGGCTCATGGATTCACCACCTTGAATGTGCGTTCTGGTGTTTTCGCGGTCGTCGCTGGGCTGGCATCGGCACGATCGGCACTCGGCCGAAGCGGCGCTTTGACACCCAGTCGAGCACTGCGTTGATGGTAAAGAGCCGTGGCTTGGCGTTCGAGATCGTCAGCTTCTGCAGCGAGTTTGTCGTTGTTCGTCTCGGCGGCGAGCACCCGGAGTTTATGGCAGACTTCCAGCCGGCGGTCCCAGGCTTGTTGCTCCGCTTTCAGAGCCGCAGCGAGTGCAGCTGGTTCGAGCGGGGCAATGGTCACTGGGATTCGTGGCACCGAGTTTCCGAAGGTCTTTTCCGGAGCTTTGCTACCGGTGAGACGATGATACCAAGCGGTGTGCTCGGGCTTCTCGGTCGGCTCGGCAGTCTTAACGTCTTTGGGCAACGGCTCGGCCGCGATGGCAAAGGCACCCATCAGGAGCACAGCTAAACTGA
The DNA here is from genome assembly GCA_051659845.1 of Fimbriiglobus sp. Lineage (GTDB taxonomy): Bacteria > Planctomycetota > Planctomycetia > Gemmatales > Gemmataceae > Fimbriiglobus. The sequence continues at coordinate 167,325 of JBOFPH010000061.1, forward strand.
CTCTTCCAATCCACTGTGTTCGCGGCCAGGAATGCCGCTGTGTGGTTCGCATGTCTTCCCCCCAACGGTCCCCCGACCGCGTGAATACTCAGCTTCTGCTGGCTTATGCCTTCCTCCCCAACCCCTGTAAAGCCCAACTTGAATTCTGGATGATTCGCACGAGCCAACTGTCGCCCTGATCGCGGAACTGCCCACTCCTGAAGCTTCCGAGACCTGAAGCCCCTGAGCATGTTGGTTTCTTTCTGAGGAGGAAAGTCGGAAATTCGACTGGAAATTGGCAAAGCAGGAGCTATGATTTCAGTGGCGTGCAAAAACGTCGCAGTTGTTTGTTCGAGTCGCATCTTGCTCTTTCCTCCCTCACCTTGACAGACTTTCTCCAGTAGTGGATGATCTTTCATTCGCCCTGCGGAAAATGGTTTTGGTGGCCCTAGTGGTATCGAGGTTGGTTCGTTGGCCCGCGAAGAAAACTCTACAAACAAGTTCTTTTTGGCCCGATTGCGATGTTCGCAACTGGGCTTAAGTGTTGGCTTGGTCCTCCACGGAAACTCTCGCTTCACACTTGCATGTGAGCTCGAGTGAGTGAAGTTGGTCTGGCCGGATTGGGAATGGTTCAAAAGTTTGGCTCTATCACTTCCTGAGGGTACTGCTATGCCCGACGCCAAGAGCGTCGAAGGGGCGCCCCGCCCCGCGATTCGCAAGCGTGTGACGAAGAAAGCTGCAGCAGCCGCTGCAGCCGCTGAAACCACCTCTGCTGCTGCGGAGTCGCCAGAAATGGCGCCCGAGCCTACACCCACCCCCGTCGCCGAGGCTCCCGTTGCAAAACGAGAACCTGTCGCCGTGGAAGCGAAACCCACGCCCGAACCGATTCCTACTCCGTCTGTACCTCCTGCACCGGTTGCCAACACACCGGAACCTGAGCGCTCGCCTATGCGAGTCTCGATGGATCGACCTGCTCCTGCTGGCCCCCGCGAACCGCGCAGCTTTGACCGCCCCCCGTATGACGGTGGACCGGCTCCTGGCCCGCAAAGCGGTGGCCCTGGACCAGGCTATCCACAAGGCCCTCAAGGTCCGAATGGACCTGGTGGGCAAGGTGGTCCCGGGCCACGCGGTCGTGTCGAACGACGCCCCGCACCGGCCATGGAACGCCTCGAACGTCGTCCGATGCCTGACCAGCCCCAGCAACGGCCTCAACATGGTGGCCCTCAACAAGGTTACGGCAATCAAAATCGTGGTGAATTCCGCGATCGCGATTACCGCGACCGGGACCGCGACTACCGCGAACCGATGCGGCAAGCCGTGGCACCTCCGCCACCGGAACTTGGGCCAGATGGCCAACCAAAACCCCGGCCTTCGAGCCGGTTGGACGATCTCTACCGCATGCCGATGCCCGAACTGTTCGCCCTCGCCGAGAGCGAAGGCCTTCACGAGCACACAGGCATGAGCCGCGCCCATCTGATCGTCGGCATTGTTCGCCGGCAGATTGAACGCGGCGTGATCGTCAAAGGGTCAGGTACACTCGAAGTCTTGCCGGATAACTACGGCTTCCTTCGCAGTGCGGCCCACAACTACTTGGCCAGTCCTGAAGATATCTACGTCAGCCCGAGCCAGATCCGCCGCATGAGCCTCCGAACGGGTCTCATCGTCGAAGGGCCGATTCGGCTGCCGATCGAAAATCAGGACAACTTCGCTCTGATGCAAATCGAGCTAGTGAACGGCAAACGCCCCGATGAGGGAAGTGCTGTCACGAGCTTCGACGACCTCACCGCTCTGCACCCTAGCTCTCGCTTCCGTCTCGAAACCGCGCCGGACGAGTTGAGCATGCGGATCATGGACCTCATCACCCCAATTGGCAAAGGCCAACGGGGGCTGATTGTCGCTCCGCCACGCACTGGGAAAACCATCTTGCTCTCCAAGCTCGCCAACGCGATCTTGAAAAATCACCCGGAGAGCTATGTCTTCGTGTTACTCGTTGACGAGCGACCCGAAGAAGTGACGGAAATGCAGCGCCTGGTCTCGGGAACGAATGCCGAGGTTGTGGCTAGCACCTTCGATGAACCGCCCGAAGAGCACATCCATGTTTCGGAGATTGTGCTCGAAAAGGCGAAGCGAATGGTTGAGAACAAGAAGGATGTGGTCATCCTCTTAGATTCCATCACTCGCCTGGCTCGTGCTCACAACGCTGAGGCACCAGGCGGTGGTAAGCTCCTGACCGGGGGCCTCGACTCGAACGCCATGCAGAAGCCGAAACGCTTCTTCGGTGCAGCCCGCAACGTCGAAGAGGGAGGCAGCTTGACCATTCTCGCCACCGCCCTCATCGACACCGGCTCGCGCATGGACGACGTGATCTTCGAAGAATTCAAAGGCACCGGGAACAGCGAACTTCACCTGGACCGCCGGCTGGTCGAGAAGCGGGTCTACCCTGCCATCGATGTCAACAGCTCCGGCACCCGGAAAGAAGACCTGCTCTTCCACCCCGAAGAATTCCAACGTGTCTCGATGCTTCGGCGTGTGCTCTCGGACATGCACCCCGTCGAGGCGATGGAACTTCTGGTCAACCGTGCCAAGAAGACCAAGACGAACGCCGAGTTCCTCATCAGCATGAACCTCGGGTAAATCAACTCCGCCCAACGAAAAAGCCTCCAGGTTTCCCTGGAGGCTTTTTCGTTTGTGTTGGCATCTCAAAGAGCCGCGATCGGCAGGGAGCGATCCGCGACTGGCAGTTTCGGAACGCTCCCTCGCGGTCGCGTCTCTTCTTGACCTTGTTTTTGTAAGAGACGCGACCGCCAGGGAGCGATCTGCGACCAGATGTTTCGGAACCCTCCCTCACGGTCGCGTCTCTTCATGAATTACTTCATGATCCCTTTGTCGGTGAAGACGAGTGGCACGAGGGTTTTGCTGGTGCTGGCTTCGTTGACCAGCTTTCGCAGATCGTCGAGGTCCGAACTGGTCTGGATGAGCTGGCACTTGGTGGGGTCTGTCGCCTTCGGGCGGATGGTCGAGAAGGAATGGCCGCTGAGGTCGGTGATATGCTTCGCGGCACCGGTGTCGGTGAGCAGGGCGAAGAGAGTGCTGCTTTCGAGATCCAGCAACAATGTCTGGGGGACAAGGCCGTTGTCGAAGGGGATGGCCGCGATCGTGCCGACGTAGGGGAAGTACGGAGTGAGTGGCTTGCCGAGGCCATCGGGAAGCGGAATGAGTGGCCCTTGACCATCAACAGCCCGACTCGCTTGCAGGGTCGTGGGTTTGCCACCGAAAATCGTCACGGTGGCTTTACCCCGGCCATCAACCGCGAACTGCAGGGGAGTGCCGGGAGTAGTCAGCTTGGCCATGCGATTATCAAAGACCGCGACTTCGGTGGGCCGCATCCACAGTCGGTGAATCTCGTTCTCTACGATTGCATAGCCGACACCTGCGTTCGATCGGGCCAATACCACACCCGGTTTACTGGGCTTGGGCACGGACTTTTGGGGGATGACTTTGCCTTCGACCGTTTTGAGTGTCTGCCCGACGAGGGTGTCGTCGATCACCATCAGATGGAGTTCATCGAAGAACTCCAGTGTGTGGATTTTGCCCGAAGAATCCGTCAAGCCTTCGAAAGGGTTGATCTTGTCGGCCATGAGATTGGGCACATCGAAAGTCCAGATCGAAAGCTTGTTGCCATTCTCTTCGATGGCAACGCTGTCGCCGTGAGGGCAGAAGGCGAAGCGGCGGTTCTTGTTGACACTACCATCCGCTGGGAACTCCCGTTTGCCGATGATCTTCTTGGTGTTGAGGTCGTGGATTTCAACCGTGTCCTTGGCCCCTGCCCCCTGGAACCCGGCATTCGAGCGATAGAGAATCGCCACACGATCTGCATTCTTCGATGGCGTCTTTACATCCAAGATATCGGTGAATGGAATGTTGACATCGTAGGTCAGCCGGGGTTTGGCCAGGACTTTGGTCGCTTCTTTGGGTAAGCCGGGGAGCTTGCTCATGGCCATCGCGGGCGGCGCGGACTCGGTCATTTTCGCTTCCGGTTCCGTTGCCAGCTTCGGCTCGCCTTTGCGTCCCGTGGCGCCCTTGGTCTCGTTGGCTTTGCCTTTGGTGTCGCCACCTTTGGGCTTCGGCTCAGCCTCTTTCGCCGTGGTCGGAGGAGTCGTGGTCTTGCCGGCATCCTTATCTTTGGTGTTGCTGGTCGCAGTCTTCTGCTGGTCGATGAGCTTCTGAGCCTCGCCTTTGATCCAAAAGTAAGCCCCGACTCCAATCCCAGCACAACCCAGGAAGAGGGCCATGAAACAGCCACCGAGGATCAGGAGCAGCTTCTTGTTCGACTTCGCCGGTTCCGGCTTCTTGCGTGATCTGGGTTTGTCGTCGTCGTTGTCCTTGGAGCCTTTCAAGGCGTCAGCCGCGGTTGGCTTCTTGGGTTCGGGGCGTTTGCCAGACTTCGACCTGACACTCACAACCGAGTCTCCCTCATCGAACCCGAACGGGTTCGCACTTGGGGGGACCTCGGCTGAACTCGCGAGGTTCCCTGCTGGTGCAGAGCCTGTGTCGAAGGCGAAAGGGTCAGCCGAGGACGCTGGGTTTGCTGGTGGGAGTGTTGAGAGGCTTTCGGCGACACTCAACATCTGAGATTCACCGACCGTATCCACCGGAGGCAAGACTACCGGCAGAACTGGAACAGGCGCATTCTCGCTTGGTGCGATCGGTGCGGCGATCATGAATCGCTCATCGCACTTCTTGCACTTGACTCGCTTGCCGATGGCGTCGTCTGGTACCTTCAAAATCGTCTGGCATTTTGGGCAGGGCACTTGAAGGGGCATGTCAAGCTCTCGGCAAGATCAGGGAGATGTCTTTGTTCTACATCCCCCCGACGATCTTTGCCACTCATTGCGGGGTGAAGACCAAGACCTGCACATAAGAAGGAGGCACAGGGTCTTTCTCAGGCATCGGCAAGGGACCATGACCCATCCCAACCGCAGTGACTTTGCGGCGAGTAATCCAGCCAATCTTGTGAACGCCTTGGCTCTTCAAGAATTCCACCGTCCGCTCAGCTTGTTGTTTCGTCAGCTCTTGGGCACTAGTCGCGGTCTGGGTGCGATCGTTCGGGTCGCAGATGGCGAGCACAACCAGCTCGCTGCGGTCGTCTTTGAACTCCGCGAGCTGCGAGACCACATGGTTCAGGTGGCCTTTGCCCGTCTCGGTCATGATCGCGGTGCCAGGTTGGAAGATGTCGATCGTGTTGAAGGTGAACGAGTCACGTTTCCAAGTCGGGCGAACGAGAAGCGCGGTCGTGTCTTCGATGTAGCTGCGGATCAGTGGCATCTTCGAAAGGCCATCCGTTGCCGTGCGGAAGCTCTTCATCGTCGCCCGGCCATCCTCGACGAAACTCTGGACGTTGGTCAATTCCTTACGGGAGTCCTTCACGAGGCCGTGGAGTTCGTTGTAAAGTTGCTCATCGGTCACGAGTTTGCCAAGGGAGCCTTTCCCAGAACGGACGTCCTTGAGCATCAGCTTGGCTTCATCAGCGACGTCACCAAACTTCGCTGCTGCCGAGGCAAAATCGGGCGTCGGTGTGGATTGCAACCGAGCGCCATTCCAGCGACCCAAAGCCGGCGTGCCGGGGTTCACGGCCACGATCTTCGCACTCAACAACCCCGTCGATTGCAAGCTCGCCGAGGCATCGGCGTAGAGCCGCTCTTGGAACTTGCTGTCGAGCCGAAGGCGTAACGTGACCACGGCCTGGGGGCCATCGGTCTCGGGATAGTCAATGGCCACGACTTGGCCAGCGTTGACGCCGCGAATCCGCACCGCGGTGCCAGGGGCGATATCGTGGACCTCGGGGAAGCCGACCGAGACTTCAAACGTCTCGACCCACAACCCCTGATGCGAGCCAATTCGCCACAGCCCGCCCACGGCAATGATGAGGGTCAGCAACACGACCAAGCCAAGAGCCAACGCCTGTTGCCGGGAGAGAGTCTGAGACATGGGCTGATCCTTAAAACTCGGGGTTGGTTCAAAGTTGAGTAGCGACGAAAGCCAAGAATCTCACGCAAAGCCGCAAAGAGTCTCCAGGGAAAGCTCAGCATCTTCTGAGGCCAAGAGCGAATAGAAAACCCAACTTTGATCCTGTTTAATTCGAGTTTTTCTATCCTTTGCGTCTTTGCGACTTTGCGTGAGACACTGCTTTCAAAACTCGGGGTTGATTATGGAACGCCAACGGGCGACGGAAAGTTCCGCCGCCCGTTGAGATGGTTGCTGATTCGTGTGGTGTTACCAATCGCCGCCGCCAAAGTCTCCGCCGCCGCCGCCGAAGTCCCCGCCGCCGAAATCACCACCGCCACCTCCGAAGTCCCCGCCACCAGCATCACCGCCGCCGAAGTCCCCGCCACTGCCGGACGAGCCACCGTCGTAGTCCCCGGCCCCACTGTCCGTCGAGCCGGTCGTGCTACCAGCATCGGAGGCCGAGGCTTGGGTGCTACTGCTGCCGAAGAAGTTGTTGTAAAGGTAGTTCCCCGCGACCGCGCCCAACATACCGCCCATCAGGCCGGTCATGAAGCCGCCGCCACCAAACCCACCGCCGCCATAGCCACCACCGTAACCGCCTTGGGCATACTGGCCGCCACCACCGCCGCCCATCAGGCTGCGAACGATGCCGACCACGATCCACAGACCCAACAGGGCCACGATCCCGATGCAAATGTAGCTCATCATCCCGCTACCTCCTTCTGCCTTGACATTCGGTGCCGCGGTCGAAGTATTTGAGTTGCTGGAAGATTTCGATGTCCCAGCACTCGTATTTTTCAACTGATCGCCGACAAAACTCACCGCCTTCAATAGTGCGGCATCGTGAATCTTGAGTTTCAACTCTTGATCCTTTTCCTTGAACCCCGCGCCAAGTCCGCTGATGAGTTTGTCTTGCAGGGTCGTGAGGTCATCTTTGGTGAAATCGCGTTTGAGATCGGTTTCCCGGTCGTCGATGGCGATGACGTAGGTGCCTTCCATGCTGATCAGTACGACAACACCCCGAGTCTTGTGAGACTTGGCGTATTCCTCGGCCCACTCACGGAAGAAGCGGCCTTTGTCATTCTTCGAGTCTTTGACACGATCAAAAGCGGATCGTTTATCCGCGGGGACTTTACCAAACGTGACGACATTGAGATGCGTCGGGGACTGAAATTTGACCCCCGAGAAGGCATCCTTCGCGGCTTGAACACCAGTGCTACTGAAGATCCCGGCGTTGTCCTCCAATTTGAGAACCCCCGGCTCGCTGGCTTGGCTCACGCCTCCGCAAGCCAAGAACCCGAGCATCGCCACCAAAAAACCACGACACATCCGCATCATGGACAAATCCTCCGTAATGAACGGCCCTGGGGCCAAAACCAAAGTTCACCTGACGAGGCCATTTTACTCACGAAGACCCCCGGCAAATCCAGCATTCGCCGCGAACATCACAGTATTCAGCGAAATCGGCCAAATCTTTCAGGAGATCCGAGGCTTCACTCAACAGTTGCGGTTGGCCAACAATGTCCGGATTTATGTTCTAAACTCCGGACATGGATACCCCACCCAAAACCTACAAGCCCAGCGGCCGCACGAATTTGTCCGACCTCTGGCCGTATCTGATCGTGCTGACGGCAGTCGCATCACTTGCAGCGACGGTGTATGCGATTTTACTGGATCAGGGGTGGTACGCGATGATTTTGGTGCCGCTGTTTCCGGTGGCCATCCAACGCCTGATCGTCAAGCAGGCGGTCTTTGATTGCCATGCTCGCAGCCCACTCAAGGGGTTCGCACTCTTCTCTTCGATCCTATCATTTGTGTACTTCGGCTCATTTCATGTTGATCAATGCCGCCGCTGGAATGTGGATTGGTATCGTGTCAACTTGTTGCCGGGATACATCACATTTCGCATGGAAACGGATGTACTCGAAAGACCTGACCAGAGAGCATTCTTGGTGAAACCCATCTCGAGTGCAAATGAAGATAAAAAAATTCCGTATTCAACGCCTCGCATTCAATTCACTCTGAATTGGTGCCTTCACGTTTTGGACTATTGCGTGATCGCTTTGATACCGGGTTGTGTCGGTTGGTATACTGCTCGGCAGCCTTACTCGGAATCCGCAAGGCAATGGCATAGCGAAGAACAGATTTTACTCACGGATCCATCGACCAATAAACTGCGAGCGAGCCTGGTTTCAGATACTGTTGATGAATGGGTCAAAAGTGATTTTCAAGCTGGGAATCCTGAGTTTGTCCACTGCATTTTCAAGATATGGTACTGCCCTCGTGCCACAATCCCGAGCCATGTCGAGCCTGATTTCTACGTCTCAATTGATTCTCAACGGCCTGTCCTGATCTCCCAGAAATCGGTGATCGCGCTTTCCCAAATCTTCCCAGGCCTCTACGAATGGGGCGAGGTGTCTCATGAAAGCCTGAAGCCGACTCCTGAGTCGAAAGATGTCGCCGTTTGCGAGACAGTGAACGGACCCCATATCGGAAAATGCTCTACCTATTCAAACTCTATCATCATTGGTCTGATGAGTTTGGCGATTTGGTTGGCCTGGCTATTTGCAAACTTTGCATTCCTGGCGACATCGGTCTATTTGCTCGATCTGGTGTTTCCAGGAAACCGCATGAATTTATGGGTGGTTTTCCCGGTCGGATTTCTAGCGATTCTCTATCTCAAATATATGTTCCAAGATGGTCACGGGCTTGGGATGGAGAAAAAAGTTGAAACGATCTTCTTCCGCAAAGTACTGCAAAATCAAATCCAAAATCGCCAAGATTTCCTTTTCGATACTCACTCAGAAAATGTAGTCTATGGCATCCACTATCCACGCAGTATGTGGTTTGCGAACACCTGGGCCCACAAGAATCTCGCTGAGAGATTCTTGTTTTCTCTCGACCAGAAAAAACGAATCTTGTTACTTGAGGGGGATTCGACACGCTGGATCATTCCGCTCGGGTCGATTCAATATCTCGGTGTCGAGTACGCGAACTTTCTGGCCAACACGGAAGAAGTCGGTGCCGAATTTGCCGTGGTCGTACTCAAGTTTTCAACTCAATCCGGACTCTTCGAACTGCCCATCACATGTGAGCATGGCGTTCCTGGGAAGGACTCTTTCGAACGGGCTGAATCGTTCCGCCAGCTTCTCGATGTGGCTTTGAATCCCTGTCAGGTGGAGTCACTCCAGCCGGAACAGTTTCTTGAGTGATTCCACCAGGGTCGGGCTTTGGCCTTCGCGGGTGGCTTCGTGGAGCGCGGCGATCGGTCCGTGGAGGAGCTTGTTCTGGAAGAGGCGGAAGGCCCCTTCGATCTGCTGGCGGTCCGCATCCGAGAGTTTGCCGTTGAGTTTCGGCATGAGTTGGGCGGTGATCTCGGCTCGGAGTTTATCGACCTCGGCGGTCAGTTTGCCGATGACTTTGCCGTTGCTGCGGCGGCTCCACTCGTCGCAGAAGCGTTTCACTTCTTGCTCAACGATCTGCTCCGCAGGGGCGATCTGCTTCTTGCGGCTGGCGAGGGTCTGCTCGCGGATGCGGCTCAAATCGTCGATGTTGAAGACACAGACCCGGTCGCCGTCGTGGATCGCAGGGTCAAAGTCCCGGGGCACGGCAATATCTAGGACCACTTGCGGCGTCGTGCGGTGGGGCGCAATCTTCTCGGCGTAACGGGCGGCGGTGACGATCATCTCCGGGGCACCGGTTGTGGTCAGCACGATGTCAGCGTCGATCAGGGCCTGGTCGAGATTGGCCCACGGCACGGCTTCGCCACCACAAAGCCCTGCGACTTCGATCGCCTTATCCGGGCTACGGTTCGTGACCAAAATGCGGCCTGGCTTCAGCTCTTCGAGGTGCTTGAGCGTCAGCCGGCCCATCTTGCCCGCACCGATCACGAGCACGGTTTTGTCCGTGAAGGTCTCGAACACTTGCCTCACGAAATCGACGGCGACACTCGACACGGAGACGTGCCCCTTGGTGATGCCCGTTTCGGTGCGGATGCGTTTGGCCACCCGCAGTGCAAACGGCACGAGGGCATTCAACAGTGGCCCCGTGACTTGGTGCGTCTGGGCGAACTCGTAGGCGTCTTTCACCTGCCCGGCGATTTGCCCCTCACCGACGATGAGTGAATCCAGGCTCGCGGCGACACGGAAGAAGTGCCGGACGGCATTGGCATCCGTGTGCTCGTAGAGGTGCGGCGCGATGTCCGCGGGTGGGATATTTTGTATTTCCCCAAGGAACTCGGAGGCGAGGGTTTTGTCGAGGGCGTACTCACTCAGGGGCCGACCGATCAGGAATTCAACGCGGTTGCAAGTGCTCAAGAGCACGACTTCGCAACCGAAGCGGGCCGAGAGTTCTTGAACCGTCGTGGCTTGTTGGGCGGGGTTCAATGCGAGCTTTTCCCGCAGTTCCACACTCGCCGTGCGGAAGTTGCAGCCGATGAGGCGAAGGTTCATCGCTCGCCCCCAGCAAAAGGGTGGGACGCCGCGAGGACCATGACCACGAGTACAAACGATACGATCGACAGCCAAGCGACCCGCCGCCCAGAGACGTTGGCCGCGTAGCGAAGGTAAAGAAGCACGCCGAAGACGAGCCAAAGCCCCAGCGTCCCAAGTACCTTGAGACTCAGGAGGTTCTCTTGCAGGCCATGCCATTGCCCGAGCATCACGACGCCGAGCAGCAGCCCGACTGTGAGCATCGGGAAGGCCACGTTGATGGCCCGCCGGTTCATGAGTTCGAGGCGTTCAAGGCTGAGCATTTTGAAGCCACCGAGCGGGTTGCGTTTCGCTTTGAGTCTCCGAGCCTGTTCAAGGTACATGGCACTCGCCAACCCCGCGACCGCCACCCCCACTGACGCCAGCAGCAAAAACCCCCCGTGGACCGCCCCCCAGAATCGCTCGCCAAGCAGCCAAGTCGGCACTTCGAGTGGCCGCTCCGTCTGGTTCGTCGCAAAGTACGCCAGCCCCACGAGGACCAGCACCACCGGCCAGACGAAGACGCCCCAAGCCTGCTTCGTGTGGTGCAGTGAACCATAAACCGAGAAGATCGCGAGCACCCAAGCGAGGCCCAGGAACGCTCCCTCCGCGGAAGCCAACGACGGATGCTGAATGACGAGAAACACGGTGTGGGCCAACAACCCTGCCGCGGCCCAACCCAGCCCCGCGAAGCGCACCACCCGGCCAGGCCGACGGAGCCGTAGCAGTTCCAGGGCCAACGCGGCCAAGTAGCTGAGTCCAAAACAAGCCAAAGTGACGTTATTCAAAGCCAACCACACCGGCAGGAAGTTCACGTGACCTGTTCCATCTTACGTATCAGGCCGAGGAAAACGCGAGCTTGGAGGCCGGTTTTTCGCCCGAACTACCCAGGCGACATCACCAGGGCGGCAGCAATCGGCGGGCGAGGTGTGCGACAGCAAGCCCGAAGAAGGCGAGGTTTCGCGCGAAGAGTGCGGGCCAAAGCCAGAGGGCCGGACGAGTGGGTTCGCGGAGCCGAGCGAGCGTCCACGGCCAGTCGGTGTAACATTGGAGCCAGTCTTCGCGGATTTTGTTGCGGGCACCGACCAAACCACCGACGATGGCCGCTGTCGTGTCGGTGTCGCCACCCGCGTGGATGCAACTCGCCAAGGCCCGATCATACTCGAAACCCTGGTGAAAGAAGGCATGCAAGACCACCGGCAGCGTGTGAGCCACGAAGCCACTCACACGTTTCCCACAGCCGATCTGCGGCAGGAAGTATTCCAGATCAACGTTGTTTTCTAACGCAGTGGCCGTGAGTTCGAGGTTCTCGGTGAGTGGCGTCAGCCGCGGTTGCCCGGCGAGTTGGGCGCGAATCCAGCTTGGCCCTTCCGTCAGTGGCATGGTCTCTGCAACCGCCGCCAGTTCGCTGACGATGTGAGCACTGAGCACGGCTCGTTCGTAGGTGTATGTCAAGAGTGTCGAGCGTCGGCAGAGTTCGGCTCGCATCTCGGGGGTCGCGAACGCCCCGATGACGGTGGCTCGCATCAGTGGGCCATTGCCTGCCGAGCGAATGCCCGTGGAACGCAAACCGAGGCACATCTTCAGGCAGGCTTTCATCGTTGCCAAGCCGATGCCAGCCGGAGCGGTCAAGAACCAACGACGGAGGTTTTGCCGAAGCCGGGCTTCGAAAGCGCCTGGCACACAGTGTGAATACAGAATCGCATCGGCGGTTAGCCCCGCATGCTCGGTGTCGTCCGAAGCGAAACCATAGCCAAAGAACATCTGCGATGATCGAAGGTGAGCGAGCCGTTGCACCCGACGAGCACTGAGGTTCTCGAACGGCAAGCCCATCATATCGCCAATCGCTTGGCCCCAGAGAAGCCCCTGCTGTGAGGCAGTCAATGGCATCATCGCGTCCTCGAACCACGACCTCGATTCGCTGAGCAAGATTAGATCTTATCGAGCGAATCGAGCCAGAGTTTGAGTTCTTCGAGGGTGGTGTCGAAGAGGTACTCTTTGCCGAAGTCTTTGAGTTGGCGGTAGATCACCGGGTACTTCTTTTCGGTGAGCCGCGGCTTGGCTTCGGCGATGGTTTTGATGAGGGGGTCTTGTTCGCCACCAACGATGAAGAAGGCGAGTGGCTGGCCGGGGACTGGTTCTTTGGGTTGTGTGCCGAGGGCGGCCCCGGTCGTGGCGACGCCACGGATCAGGTCGCGTGCATTGAAACCGAGGTAGAAGGCCATCTGCCCGCCGACGCCCATGCCGTGGGCGACGACCCGTGAGCGGTCGATGGTGTAAGTGCCGATAACGGTGCGGAGGTCTTGGAGAATCTCTTCGGTTTCGCTCGGGAGCCAGCCTTCGGCGTTCTTGGACTTGGGGCCGACCAGAATGAAGTGATGTTTCTCGCAGAAGTCCGCGAAGATGGCTTTCAAATCTTCGCCTTCCTTGGCACCCGGTTTGGCACGGTGGAGCCAGAAGATGATGCCGTGAGCCACGTTCTTGTCGTAGTTCTCAGGGACGTAGACGAAATACTCCCGACCAGCGGCAGGGTTCGTGCGTTGCAGCAGACCGGTTTCGATGGCTTCGGGTTTCTTCTCCTCAGCAGGTTTATCGTCTTTCTTTTCTTCCTTCTTGGCCGGTTCTTTCTTCGGGAGTTTCGGGCCAGGAGTCTTCGGCGCTTCGAGTGCTCGTTTCGCACTCGAAGGCACGGGGATTGCGGTTGGCAAGTCGTCGTTCGCGGTGCCGAGTTTCACAGTCAGCGACAAAGCCTTGTCGCTACCAGGCCGTTTTACTTCGAACTTCAACTCCGTCCCCGCCGGCATGGCGTTCACAAGAGCTGCGAGTGAGTCTCGGCCAGCGAGCGGTGGAGCTTCGGCACCGGGAGGCAAGCCTTGCGGCATGGTTTTCATGATGCGGTCCCCGGCTTTGAGTCCACCGACTTCCGCAGGGCTTTTCGGGTAGACGTAACGAATCTCAACCCCCGGCTCGGGGTCATCCCGCAGTGGCAACACACCCAAGTATGGGGCGGCAAAGGAGGTGACGGCGGCAGTGAGTGTCACTTTGTCAAAGGTCATTTCTTTGCCGTCTCGCAGCACCTTCACCACGAGCACATCGCCCGCGTATTTTGGCCCGAGGGCATGTTGCACCTGGGAGAAGTTGGCGATCGGCAGACCGGCTAACTCGATGACTTGGTCACCGGACTTCAGCCCCGCCTTCTCAGCAGCGGAGTCCTTGGAAATGGCACCGATGATGGCGGGGAGGTTGTAGGTGTCTTCTTGGACTTTGGCGGTGATCCCCATCAGGCCGCGTTTCAGATCTTGGCCCGCTTTCAGCTTCGGAAGCACGGCAAAGACGTCTTCCAAGGGGATCGCAAAACCGATACCCGAGTCGTACCATTCGACCCCCGTAGTTTCCGTTTCACCACGAGGCGACGCGGGCACGAGCACCCCCATGACCCGGCCATCAATGGCCACGAGTGGTCCGCCGTAGTTGACCGGGGAGACCTTCGCATCGGTCTGGATGGTCTTGCCAAAGATGCGACCCAGAGCACTAATGATGCCCGCGCTCATGGAGGGAGCATCACCGATGTCGGGGTCGAGGGCACGGCCAAGAGCCAAGGACCATTGGCCAATCTGCAGATCCTTCTTGGGGAAGGCCGTGGGTACGGGCAGGTCTTTGGCCTCGACTTTGAGCAGGGTCAACATCCGGGTCGTGTCATTGGCGACGATCTTGGCCACGAGCCGGGGCTTCCCAGGCACCGTGACGAAGATATCGGAAGGCTTATCGGCGAAGTTAAACGCACTGGAAATGATGAAGCCATCCGCAGCGACGATCAGGCCGGTGGTCGGCCCGGTGCCTTTGCGCACGGCTGCTGGCCCCGCCGGGCCGATGACCTCTCGGCCACCGGCGGTCTCGATCTTGACGATGAACGGCGCGACCTTTTCGGAGGCCGCTTTCATGGCCTTCTCGTTCGCTTCGTTGACATCCTGAGCCAAGGCCAAACCTGGGAGCAAGAGCCACAGACACATCCACAAACGGTTCATATCGGAGGATCCGGATTAAGGTTTCTTGGCCACAGGCTTTGGGAATTCTTCGAGCTTCAAATCGAATGATTGCAGTTGATCGCCACGACGGACTTCGACTTTGACGACACTTCCAGGGCGGGTTTTCTTGATCGCTTCTTGGAACGCTTTGATGTTGCCAATCGGTTCGCCATCCAGGAAGCTCACGAGGTCGTTGGGCTTGATCCCCGCTTTGGCCGCGGGTGAGTTGGCTTCGAGTTCCTCGACATAGGGTGGTGTCCGTTCCAAGACGTTCGGCACAAACACGATGCCATGATACCCACCGGGGCCAGTGGTGATCTGCTGGCGAGGGCGCGTCTTGTACTGACCCTTCATGGCTTTCTCGACGAACTCCGGGATGGTGATGGTCGTGACTTTGTCTCCCTCGCGCAGCTCAGCTTTGGCTTGGATGGGGATAGCGTAGTTCATCCAGGTCTCGGAGAGAGCGTTCTTCAACTCCCGCCCGACGAGGCCGAGGAGTTCGCCTTTGCGGTTGGTCAAAGCGCCACCTGCCGCACCAGGGTTATTCATGATCGCATCGACGACGTAGACTTGGCCAGTGAACGGGAAGTCAAAAATGCCCTTCCGGCCCGCGAGCTTGGCATAGGCCGCGACCACCCCGCGTTGCACACTGACCGGTTCATCCCGCATGGCGATTTCGAACTGGTTGGCAAACGAGAGCACCCAATCGCCGGGCTGAGCCAGTGGCTTTTTGGCAGCGGACGGGATGTCATAGAAGGGCAAGTTCAACCCGGTTGGTTCTTCGGGCTTTTTGCCTTCGATGCGGATCTTGAGCAAGGCCACGTCTAGTTCCGCTTCCATGGCGACGAGTGTGGCTTTCATCCGCCGGCCATCGTAGAGGTGGACGATGATTTCGCTCGTATCCACGAGTTGGTTCGCCACGGTGAGGATGTGGCCATCTTCGGAGACGACAATGCCTGTCCCGAAGTTGTTCACACCGCGAAAGCCACCGCTGCCAAAGAGTTTCACGGTCTTGCTGTTAACATCGTCCACGATCTTCGTGAACGGATCCGAGGCGAAGGTCAGCGTGGCGAGCACGATCGACATCAATAGTGTCATGGGTTATTTCTTATCGAGTTGGAATTTTTGGATGGTCAGCACGCCGTATCGTTTGTCGCCCATGCGAATCTCGATGCGGTGGGGCAGGCTTAGCCCATCGACGGTGCGGTAGTCTGCGAAGAAGAGTTCACAGGGGTTTTCATCGCTACTCAGAATAGACTCGCAACTCAAGAGTTGCTGATCCTTCAAGGAATAGAACCACTTCGTTTCAAAGGGGCCATGCTTGGTGCGGAGCACTTCGCAATCGACGCGGAGATCCTTCAGGCGTTCCGGAGTTTTGCCGTCGGCAGGCATCGGGTAAATGGGTTGCTGGCCACCGTGATCGAAGCCGATTTCGAAGCCTTCTTTCCACTGCGTCAGCAACCGACGGTATTGATAGAGAGCCGAGAGCATCCCACCGCTGCCTTGGGGCAGTTGCAGTTCACCGAGGTTCGTGCCGGGCTTCAGCGGTTTGACGGCATCTTCGATGCCGTTGCGGGTGATCTTCACTTCGGTCAGGCCATCGGTGTCATCTTTCCACGTGAGTTTCACGTCCCCCCGGCGATCGGCGAGTTCGAGTGTCCCCGTGGCTTCCCAGTTTCCTTTGCGTGCGGCAAAGTCACCTTGCTTGGCGACATTTTGCCGAAGGGTGTCTTGGCGTTGCTTGTTGAAGTAGAAGTTGGCGTAGCCTTTCTTCTCGATAAAGAGCTTCTTCGCTGGCGAGTTCTCGACGCCTGGCTTGCCTTTCGGGGCCGGGCCTTTGGGTGGCATCGGTGGGCGGATGGGGTTGTCTGGTTCCGCATCCATGTTGCCCATGAGCCGGACGAGGGTTTCTTTCGTCTCGGTGCCACGACGGTAACTCAGCGGCATCCGCCAGTCGCGTGGGAAAACACCCAGGATGTTCTTGTACTGGTTGACGCTCGTGAGAGGCCGACCGGCGAAGCTCACGAGTTGATCCCCTGGCCGCACGCCGCGCTTGGCGACGTCGGCATCGTCGAGCACTTCCTTGACGAGCATCCGGCTCAGGTCACCATCTTCGTTTTCGGTTTCGACGAGTGCCCCGAGGGTGGCGTGATCGGTATCGAGGCCCGACATGAAGTGGCCAAGGAAGTTCTTGATCTGGTTGATGGAGATCGCGTAGCCGACACCCGAGTTCACGCGGCCACGTTTCTCGAACGAACCGCGACCGTTGATGCCGATCAGCTCGCCTTGCATGTTGAAGAGCGGGCCACCCGAGTTGCCGGGGTTGATGGAGGTCTCGATCTGGATGCAATCCGTGTATTCGAGCGTGCCCTTCGCGGCAGGTGGCTGATAGCGGTTAACGCCACTCACGAGGCCGTAGGTCACGGTCGGCGTGAAGTCGAGGCTCAGACCGAAGGGGTTCCCCATGGCCAGCGACCAGTCGCCCATGCGGACGTTGTCGCTGTCGCCGAGTTTCACGTAGGGGAATGCCTCGCCTGGTTTCTTCGGCAGCATTTTGATGAGGGCGACATCGCCGACTTTGTCCAACCCCACCACGACAGCATCGTAGAGTTTGCCATCGGCCAGGCCGCATTGCAGGATGTTGCCCGTGGGCTGGACGACGTGAAAGTTCGTGAGAGCGTAACCTTCGGGATCGATGAGCACCCCGGAACCACAGGCTTCGCCGCCATAGAAGCAGACCGCCACGACTGCAGGCCGAACTTTGTTGATGGCCGCGATCCGCTCTTGCTCAGCTTTGGTCACGATTGGGTCGACCTGAGCCTGCACCAGAGCGAGCGAACTGAAGGCCGCGATGCCGAGGGCCAGCAGGGCGAGGGTTTTGAGAGAACTGGTCATGGGCGTTCCCGTCGGGAGGAATTACTTCTGAATGCGGGCATCACCCAGCAACAAGCGAGAACCGAGGAAGAGTCCTTCACGCTCCACCATCACACGCACTTCGCGGGCGTCCTTGACGTTGAAGGTGAGTTCGGCGGGTTTTGTCTTGGAGGAAACAACCTCTTCATAGATTTTGCGACCATCGACCTCGATTCGCAAGCGCAATCCCCAACTATCGGCGTTGGTCGGTGCCAGGAGCATCGGGGTCGCACGGAACTCACGGAAGTTGCCATCGAGTTTGTAAGTGAGTGTCGTGTCCACGGGAATTGAGACACTGGGCCGAGGCTTGATCAACGTCATCGTGGGGGCATTGTAGAGCGCCACTTTCGGTGCATACGGCGATTGCTCGCCGAAGACGCCATCTTTCTCGGGGGGCGGGTAGTCGATCGTGGGCTGAAGGTCGGCGAGGTAGGTGATGTTGCCTTCGGAGAAGTCGAGTTTCCAAAGTCCGTCCAGCGATGGGTAGGTGAGCTTGGCTCCAGAGACAGTGGTCACTTCCAGATTGCTGCCGGTCGTCGTGAGTTTCGTGGCCACGAGGGAGTTACCGAAGACATCTTGGACTTTGCAAAACGTCGGCGGGATGACATCTCGCGGGGCTTGGTTGAAGAAGAGACCACCCGTGGCTCGGGCCAGTTTCAGGTTCACCCGTTGGCCATCTTCACGCTCAAAGCTCACGGCATCCCCGGCTTCGTTGCCTTCGATGACGGTCCCTGGCAACGGGTTCAAGCCATCGGCTTGGCGGATGACGAACAGATCCCGTTTGCTGCGATTTTGTAAAAGCTTCCGCCAGTCTGCTTTGGCCTTCGCGTCATCAGCGGAGCGGATGAACGCCGAGACGCTGCTGATGGGAAGTTGCACAGTCGGTGTGGTGCCGACCTCGGCGGTCAGCAGGGTCGGCTCGACGGACTTGCCTTTCACGGCCAGTTTCGAGAGGCGAAGGACCGAGCCATCGGTGAGTTCGAGTTCGTCGAATTTGCTCTCTTTCGGTGTTGGGGAACTCGAGCGAAACTCGATGCTAGCGACTTGCTTCGCGGGTGTTTTGGAATTGGTCCCACCACCGACGTCCCAGACGATGACATCGCCTTCAAAACCGACGAGTTTGCCAGCGGTTTTCTTACCCTCCGGCATGACCAAATCCGCGGCCTCGCTGATTTGGATAACCGTCAGGACTGCGAAGAGAGCAAAGACGATGCGCATCACGATGATGATCCCAGACAATCGAAGCGAGCCATTCGATGAAGAGTTGCCCTTCTTCGTCACCGAAGAAGGGCCTGGGGAGAGGGAGTCCATTCTAAGGCTTGAAGCCGTTCATGCGGTTCAAGGAGCGGAAGTAGTCTTCGATCATCGGCTTAAACTTCGGTGGCATCTCGCGGATGAAGTCTTGGGTGATCTTCTTGCGTTCCGCTTCGGGGAGCTTACCCCAGACGGCTTCGTAGTTCCGCAGTTTCTTGACGTCCACCTGACCAGCGCCGCTGTCGGTGCCGCCCATGCTGTCTTGCATCGGGGCATTCGGAGGGCCGCTGCCGGGAGCGCCGTTGCCTGGAGCACCGCCATTTGGGCAGGACTGGTCACCAGGCTGGCCGGGTTGTTGTTGCTTCTGCTTGGCTTGGTTTTCGAGCTGCTTGATTTTCTCATCCAGGCGGAAGACGATCTTCTTCTGGATGTCCTGCGTTTGCGGGCCACCCTTGGCGAGGTCCAACCGGCGACCACTGTTGTCCATCAGCTTGGTGATGTTGCTCAAATCTTTGTCGTCCTTGGACCATTGTTGCAGGTCAAAGAACATCATCGTGGCCACGACCTTGTAGCGATCGGGAGCATCGGTGACGTCATCCAGGAGACGTGCAATCGACATCACGGCTGGCTCACGCTGCATCAGCGAGTGCTCGGCAATGGCCTTATAGAAGAAGAAGGAAGCAGGGTCGATCAGCACTTCCGGGGTCGCCAGTTTGGCGGCGGCCAGAGCTTCTTCGTAGAGACGATGAGAGCCGAGTTGCTTGGCGTAGCTCGCCGCCAGGTTCGACCGGACGAACGGGTCGAGCTTGTCGTCCTTGAGGATGGCTGGCAGTTCGCCATTGGCGGGTGCTTCACCCTGACGGGCGAGCGCGAGCATCAATTCACTGTCAGGCAGGCCGAGGGCGATCGTGGCGAGTGCGGCGTTAGGCACGCTCGCTTCTTGGCTCCAGATTTGACGGACCTTCGCGGCGTCGTGCTTGCCAATCTGTTTGAGCCAGGCTTCGAGCCGTGGTCGAACCGCTTCCTTGGGCATGGCACCCAAAGAACTGAAGTTCAACACAGGCTTGATCACGGGTGGAGTGGGGTCTGCGGCGAAGGCCACCCCACCACCTGCTAAGAAACCCGCACAGAGCATCGCACGCAGCGTTCGCATTTGTCGTCTCCTGAGTTTCGAACCAATCCCACATATCCGACGTTACTTATTCTTGCCAGATGCAATCTTCTGGAGCATATCTTGGATTTTCGCCTGACGCTCGGCCAATTGGCGAAGTTCATTCTTGATGATCGGATCCGAGGCTTGTTCGCCTTTGTACTGTTGAGCGTTGCCTTTGGTGCGGTCATTGACTTGCAGTTGCAGCGCCCGGATCAGTTTCAACTCCGAGATGGCTTCGAGCAAGTTCCGGTCCTGGGGCTTCGGTGGTTGACCAGGTTGTTGCTGTTGCTGTTGTTGTTGCTGCTGTTCTTGTTGAGCTTTTTTGAGGGCTTCGACCATCTCTTTGAGCATGGAGATGATATTCTCCTCGATTTGCTGGGTGTCCTTGCCGACGTAGGTGTCGTTCAGTCGGCGTTGCACCGCGATCATGTCGACACGCACTTCTTCGAGCACCTTGGCGAACGCGACGGCCGAGCCTTCGGATTCCAGAATCTTCAGGGTCTTGTCGGCTTCCGCGATGATCTCCAACTCGCGGTCCGCTTGTTGTTGGGACTTTTGCACTTCCACGTTGGTGCGGTTACCACCGTTCTTAACCAGGATGCCATCGATCACTTTCGTCGCTTCGTAGACTTCGATCTGCATGGAGAGCATCTTCCCGCAGCGCGCTTCAAGTGTCGCGAGCAGTTTGAGTGTCTCTTCTTCGCGGAGTTGTTTGATCCGCTTTTCGAGTTCTTGAATCGCTTTAGCCAAGTCTTCAATGGCCTTTTCTTGGTTCTTGGCGGCTTTCTCCCGATCGGTCTTTTCGAGGTCCTTCTGGGACGCTTGTTGCTTAGGGATCGCCTCTTGAATCTGTTTGCGACCCGGCTGTTGCTGCTGCTGTTGGGCCGATTGCTGGCCAGGGTTCTGGGGCTGCTGGTCACCGCCTGGAGGCGGTGGTGGGCTTTGCTGGCCAGGGCCTTTGGCATTCGCCTGTTGGCTATCCTGCATGGGCTTCGCCTCAATGCCTTTCGGCTTGCCCGCCTGGGCATCGTCGCTCGGCTTGTCCTGCCCCTTCCCCTGACTTTGGCCCTTGGAGTCGCCAGGCTTCGGCTCTTTCGGCTCCCCCGCCTTGGGTTCCCCAGCCTTGGGTTCCCCGGCCTTCGGTTCCCCAGCCTTCGGCTCGCCAGCCTTCGGCTCACCGGATTTGGGTTCACCAGCCTTCGGCTCGCCTGCTTTTGGTTCGCTTGACTTCGGCTCGCCTGACTTTGGCTCACCAGCTTTCGGTTCCTTCGGTTCGCCTGACTTTGGCTCGCCGCTGGCTTTGGATTCGCCGGCTTTCTCAGAGTTCTTCTTCTCGGACGGTTTCCCTTGAGGGCTTTCGGCACCAGGTTTCATCGGGTCGGACGCCGACTTGGGATCGCTCTTCGATTCCTGGGTATCGGGTTTCATGTCCCCGGCCTGTTCGCCATCTTTGGGTTCGGTCGGCTTCGGTTCGGACTTGGGGATGGCTTCTTCGCCAGGCTTGCCGTTCTTCTGCTCGTTGCCGGTTTTCGTATCCCCGGCCAATTTCTTGGCGAGGTCTTTGGTACGCTCGGTGACCGATTGTTGATCCTTGGCAATCCGATCCGCATCGACTCGTTTCACGTCCGTCATCGCGCGGATGGTCTTCTGGCTGCGTAAGACTTCTTTCGCTTCCGCTAGGATCTTCTCGAGGCGTTCGCGTTCCGTGCGGAGTTGCGTGGCCGAGTCGTCGGTCATCAGAATCGTGAGAATGTCTTGCAGGGCCTTTTGCAGTTGCTTGTCCTGACCAGCAATCGAGTCGAGCTGTTGCAGGTTCCCACCCGCAGTGCCGAAGCCTGCGACCATCTTCTGGAACTGGGCATCGACCTTCTCACGCTTCGCCACATCCAGGGCGGAAAAAATGACTTTGGCCCGCTCTTTGTCTTCGGGTTTGTCGCTGTTCTCGAGTTTCTGAGCGAGGAAGAGTAATTCCCGTTGGAACTTGCGGAACATGTCCGCGTTCTGCTCTTGCGGGTTGCGGAGATCCGAGGCTGAGCTGGGCGTCGGCGGGTTGGTCGGCTGCTGGGCTTCGAGCGGAGCCACGGCCACCAAAAGCAGCCCAAACGCGGCCATGCACAGCAGTGAGCGGGTAAAACGATCCATGACCATCTCCGCACTTGAAGAAAGACCACCAAAAGATAAACGATTCTCAAGCCAAGTGTTAACGATTCTTCCGAATTATTTCACATTCACGGTCACTTCGACCGTTGGCCCCACACTCGGCGTCAGCTTGACTTGATACGCACCCGGTTTCGTGCCCGCTTTGAGTGTGTATTCGAAATCATTTTTGTCGTCTTTGACGGTGATTTCCATCGGTCCACTGATTTCCCCACCAGGCGGATACGTCAGTCTCAGTTTGAGTTCGCCCTTATCGAAGAGCTTCCAGTCGATTTCCTGGGTGATCTTCTTGGACTCGGAGGCACTCATATCGATCGGTTTCAGAGCTTTGAGTTCCGGGGCGAAGAGCATCTCGCGGCTTCGTTTGACGATCTCGGTGAACGTCTGCGAGACCTGCTGTTGGTTCTTGATGATGCGTTGCAAGTCGTCACGGAGTTTGCCTTCGGAGATGCTATCCCCCAACTCACGGCGAATGCGTTCGAGTCGGGCGATCAAGGCTTGCAGGTTCTGCTTGGCGGTGAGCATGGCGCTATCTTCGGGCCGACGGCCTTCCAGGAGCGGCTCACGCACTTGGGCCATGCCATCCTCCGCGGCCTTTTGCTCGATGACGAGCACCTGTTCCAGCGGCCCGATGATGACGTTCTGATACCGCTTCGGCACCGCCTCGTTGCAACGATTGGTCTCGACTTCGCGCCGTAAACGACCGTACTCGTTGACGACGAACTGCTCCAGGTCACGGGCCTTGGCGATGTCCTGTGAGATGTCCTCGGCCCGCACGCGGGCCGCGAGGAGGATCTCGTTCGGCAAACTCGCCGATTGCAGCCGTTCGGTCTGTTGAATCAGTTTCACTTGAGCTTCTCTGAGCCGACGAATCGCTTCGTCAAACTTCTGCATGATCCCTTCTTCGTCCTTCGTGATCTCGGCGAGCAAGTCGGCCTCGGAGATGATCAGCAAGCGAATCGGTTCCAGGTTCCGGCCCACTTTTGGCCCGCTGAGGATGTTCGTATCCGTGGCGGTGATGTTCAGTTCCATGCGGAAGCGCGGCTGAATCTCAGCGGAGAGTTCGCCGATCCGCATCCGTTTGCCTTGGGCTTCAAAGAGGTTGTCGGCCAGTTCCAAGTCGAAGGCATCCCCTTCGAGCGAGAACTTGATCTCTTTGACGACCGCGGGGGAGTCGGTGTTGGGATGAGCCACGGCGAGTTTCGTTTGGAGTGTCGCAAAGGTCGATTTCGGCAAGGCATCAAAGGCCCGCTCAAATGGCCCGACCATCATGGCCGCCGATTGTTGCAGTTCCCCGCTGCTCAAAGACTTCGTGAGCTGGAAGCTCGCGACCGGGCCAAAAGCCGAGGCCAGCGAGGGCACACCGGGAGCCGAGCCGAATTGCGTGAGCAGGCTCTGCACCTGCAAGCCGATGACGGTCGTCGCTTCAAGCCGGGCGGCACTGAATTGATACTCGACCTTGGCCAGGCCATTGTCGTCGCGGATGATCGACTCCTTGACGAACGGCACCCGTGCTCGTGGAGTGCAGAGGTAAAGGTTCCCTTGCTTTCGCAGGATATCGACACCAACTTCGACTTGCGGCGGCTGGTCTTCGATCACTTGAATCAAGATCGGCCGGCGAGCTTGCACACCATCGCCATCAATCATGACGAGGTCAAATTCCAGGCGTTCCGTCAGTCGATCCACATCCACAAACCGCAGCGTAAACTTCTCGCCTTCGGGGGTGATCGTCACGGTATCCGTTGGCAGTTTCGCGCCGGGGAGTTTGCCTTTCTTCGGCTGCAGTTCCACACGCACGAGTGGCTTATCCGCAACACCCACGATCTCAATTTCCGTGCCACTTGGGACAGTCGCTATCGACCGCTCTCCCGTCAGCGAGAATTCCTTGGTGGCCAGCACTTGCAAAAGCTTTGGCCCCCAGCCAGCGTCAGTGGTCGGTGGGTGATAGAGGTAAGCGGGTTGCTTCTCGATGCGGCTCAACTTCGTGAGCATCGGCGGCGGGACGAGAACGATTTCGCGCGTCGCGGTGCGGAAGTCCCGGGCACGGATGGTGTAGGCAATCGACTCTTTCAAGCCTTGGACATCGGTCGTGAAGTCCCCGTTCGGCTCGCGGTTCAGGCGAAGCTCACCACGAGTGCCTGAGTTGTTTTGAGCCGTTTTATCACCGGTTTTCAAGATGCCGTAATAGGACAGAGACACCGCATCGGGGGTCGCGAGTTTGCGAAGACTCCGTCGATTGGCCGGATTCTCAGCCAGAACTTGCAGCCGTTCGAAGGCTTCTTTCAGGGACTCGAGATCGGTCCCAAACTGGGCCGCGACTTGGTCGGTGGTCATGGTTTCGAGGCTGACCTCGGGGCCAGGTCCCGTGGTCGATGGCAACGACTTGGGGAGACTCAAGTTCGTCAGGCTCGCGGCTTCGGCCCACGTCATCGCACGCCAGCCCGTCGGCTCACTCGCATCCGCCACCACCCACTCGGCGGCCCGCACCCGCACACTGGGGGCTGACGCATCTTTGCCGATCCGCAACTCCGTGGCCGTGGGTTCGACGACTGTGAGGTATGTCGAGCGTGGCCAAGGGCTGTTCTGGAGCAGCACATTGCGTTCGACCCAGATGGAGACCGTGTGCCAAGTTTCGTAGCCACCGGCCACAGCACTGCCAGGCAGATTCCGTGCGACACAGACACCCAGCAAAGTGAGTAAGCCTGCCAGCAAGCCGCCGATGGCCATCAATCGCAGCACAGCGAGCCGGCGATAGTTGAAGACTTGGCGAAGCGGTAAGGTCTCGACTCGCTTCTTGGCTTCTTCGATGGTCTCTTCGATCATCATGACCGAGTAGCCCTGCCCGCGTGCTCGCTCCACATCCGCGAGTTCGATGGCGGTGATGAGCCGTTCGTCGAGTTCTTTGGGGAAGCGTTTTTCTAAAACCAGAGCCAGCGAGACGTCCGAGATTGGCCGGGAGAGCCGGTAGAAGACAAAGTATCCGAGGATCACAAGCAGACACAAGCCGATCACAAGAAACGGCAAGACCCGCACGCCCCGCGGGGCATCGGTGACCCAATCGAAGTTCGTCGCCAGGAAGAGGCCATAGTCCGCGACTAACCCGACGAGGAACCAACCTACGACCACGAGGGCCGCGAGCAGTAAGCCTTCGCGGAAAATATAGCTTCGCAACTGCGTGCGCAGTTGTTGCAACGGCTTCAGGATTCGTTCATCGATCGGCATTCCAGTCCTCACGCCATCCGAAGCAGTTTGCGCGTCAGCCACTCAAACGAGAGCAGCAAGACGATGAGTAGTAAGAGAGCACTGATTTCGATGCGCTGGCTCCCCGCTTGGAACGCCAGCAGCTCGAATGGCCCGAAGCCCAGGTCGATCATCGCCGGACGATCCCAGAGGTCTTTCACAGGCCCGCGGTTCCGCGAGGTGTTGACCTTGGATTCGAAGCACTCGGGCAGCAGGGCCAGCTTCTCGCTATCGCTCAGGCGATAGGCGAGTTTCACCTTCTTGGGGTCGCGTTCCGAGCCTTTGAGCTTCTCAACGGTCGTCGCGTCTTTGATCGTAGCCCGCACTTCTTCGAGGGTGCCTGCGAGCTGTTCGAGGGCCGCAAAGTCCGGGCGGATGTTGTCCAATTCGGGGTCCGACTTCCGCAGGGAGAAGTCTCCCGTAATGACATCCCCCGTCGAATCCGGGACATCGATCACGACCTTGTAACGCTTATCTCCTGGCGGGAAGCGGCTGGCATCGGCGAGGATTTGCCCGGCGTAGTAGCCATCAAACTCGCCACCACCTTTTTTGGCTTTCAATTCAAAGGGGCCATGTTCCTTTTCTTTCTCGTTGCCGGCACTCCACTGCTCGATGCGGAACTTCGGAGCCACGGCGTTCATGTCATAAGGCTGGCCATTCGGGGAGAGAATCCGAGCTTGCACGCGGACCTGCGACCCGGAGGTAAACTCCTTGCCAATGAGTACCCGACCGCGTGACGCTTTCGCATCCCGGTTCCCGGCGGCGAAGCGAGTGACCTTGACCCAGAAGCGATCGAAGAAGTCGACGTTGAAAGCTCGGAATCGCCAGGTTTCGCCCGAGCCAATGAAGACCGTGCGGCCACGCGCGGGTTGGGTGGTCACGATCCACGGCTTCATTTCCGGTTCACCACGGTCGTTGACGTCCACGAACTCCGCGAGTGTTGTCGCCCCGGGTTTCGTGGCCTTGAGCGGGTAGTAGGAATAGAAGCCACGGGTCGGGTTGATGTTCTCTCGCAGTGTCGAGCCAGTGGGGTACTTGGCGCGATCGGTGAAGAATGGCTCCCACCCGGCAACCGCATCGTCGGCTGGCTCTTCTTGCAGACGCAGCACATCGAACTCGGGGTTCGGGCGGAGCATCAGCCGACGTGGGGTGCGTGGGATCGGTCGGGTTTTGACTAGGATGATGTCGTCGGGGATCACCGGCATGATGTCGAGGAGTGGCTTCAAACGACCCGTTTCGTCGCCGCGAGCCAACTGGAAGGTGTTGAGCGGCCCGGCGACGTAGATCAGCCCACCACCGAGGTTATCGACCCAGGTCTGCAGGTTCTTGACCTGGTCCGGGGACAACTCGGACCAATCGGGGTCGAAGCCGATGATCAGGTCGTACTCATTCAGGTTGTAATACTTTTCCTTGGGGTCACCCGGCGTGTTCGAGGTATCGAGCCGGCTCGGGAAACGGGTCAGCATCCGGTCGGGCGAGATGTCCTGCACGGCGGTGCCATCACGGCCCGCTTCGTTCTGCAAGCAGATGCTCAACTCGGCACGGTTGAGGTTCACTTCGCGCATCAAAAGGGTGCGCAGCGTTTGGTAGTCCCGGGTTGGGCCACTGGCAAAGAGCAGAATCCGCGTCGGCCTATCAAGGACTTGCAGGCTCCGTGGCGGGCTGATGTGCTCAGGGTCTGGGAAGATTTCGCGTTTGTCTTTGGCAATACGAGCGACCAGGTTCCACTCGCCCTGCTTCATGATCGGCTTCTTCGAGGTCTTCGATTCGACGCGCAAATTGTCCGGCAGTTTCTCCGGGTCAATCTGAAACTCGACCGCACCGTGTGGCGGGCTGGTGTCGCCAGCGAATTTCAGTTTGGCGGACGGGAGTTCGTGATCGGGTCGGTCTTTCTTGGGGTCTTTACCCGGGGCATACAGGCCGAGGACCACATCGACTTCCTGCTCTGGCAAGCCGATGCCATCGGCTTCGACGACGATTTTGAAGGCTTCATCAGGTGGGGCACGATCGGGGGCTTGCACATCGGTGATGCGGATGCCGACAATCTCCCGCACTTCGCCGATGGCGATGGTGATGACCGGGATTTTCTCAGCCACGGCCCGTTCACGGAGTTGCGTGGTCGTCGAAGCCGAGCCGATGTTGCTGCGGCCATCGCTGATGACGATCAGCCCTTGGACGAGGTTACCCGTCTCGCGGTTGATCGTGGCCAGGACGGATTCAGGGACACTGGTGCCCACGATGATCGAGCGAGCCAAATCGACCCGTTTCTCGGTCTTCAGTTTCAGTTCTTTCAGCGCGGCTCTTTCGCTCTCGGAGCACCCACCGGGGATGGCGTCATCGTCCGGGGATTTCGCCCAGCGCACAGCCCACTCGGAGTCGCCGTTTGCGTTCGGCTCCCAGGCGATCAGCTTTTGCATCGCCTCGCGTTGGCTTTCGGGCGAGTTGCGAAGAACCCAGGTTTTGAAATCGTAGTTGGCCCAGGCGGCCCATTCGCTGGCGGTCCAGATCGGCTTGCCGGTTTCGAGTGTTTCGCTCTCTTCATCAAGTCGGCTACCGAAGCGGTAGACCACCGTGGGGTTCTTCTCGACGAGTTTGGAAACAAGACTGTTTTCGCCAGCGAAAAGCGTGTCCAGCAATTTCGACATTCTCGACGGTGGCTTCTTCCCCGCAATCGCTGAGACTTCATCCGAGGCTGCCGTGATACTCGGTGAGATGTCGACGAGGATGACAACCCGGGAGCGTTTCTCAGTGATGTCCCAGTACTGGATCGCAGGGAGCAAGAAGGCGATCGCCAAGAGTGCAAAGACCCCAGCTCGGGCGACGAAGAGCGGCAGCGCCCACCAGCGGGCGGTCTTCTTGTCGCGGGCATACATGGCGAGGACCAGCCCCCATGTGATCAGCAAACCGCCCAAGGTGAGTACCAGCCAGCTCGCGTTCAACCACTCACCGAGAGCCATGTCCGGGAAGCCGAGCGCCGCGAGTGCTGCGAGCATGCCGGTGCCGTGGAGCATCGCCACGGGGATGGCCCAATAACGGATGCGACGTAGCGCGATGCGAGCGAACAACAACACCGCCAGCACGCCCAGCAGCCCGAAGGCGAGGAGCGGCAACGCCGAGGGGAAGTCCGACACTGGCCCCAGGGAAAAGGGGAGCGGGTCGCTCAACCGGCGAAGGATGAAGACGGATTCAGTGATCGGTTCGTTCGGGTTCATCGGCAAGTCATCATGTCCCGGTCAGGTGGTTTTAGGCCGCATTCGCCAACACATTGCGCGGGCGAACCGGCGGCGATTCGTGGTGTTCCCCGGCACTATTGAAGCTCATCCGCATCGAGAGATACTGCTCCGCGAGGAGCAATAACCCCAAGAGTACGACGAGCCAAATCGATTCGGAGAGGTCGCTTTTCTTGTTTCGTAGCCCCTTGGCCCAATCGGCGTCGTTGACGCTGTGCAGTTTCCCGCCCACGGCGGTGAGGATGATATCGTCGCTGGTCGCCCGGCGAAGATCGCCTTCATGGTTCGCATCGACGTTCAGCGCAAAGGCCCGGTACTCAGGCACCTCGACGCCTTCGGTCGCCCCCATCGCGGCGGGTTTGATGTTGGTGAAGGTCATCAGGTAGGCCCCAGCTTCTTTCGCTTCGTTGAAGACGAACTTCCACTGCCCAGCTTCCGTGGACATCGTCTGCTCTTTGATGTCGACCCGCGGAGCGGTACCACTCGTGGTTCCGGGTGTGGGAATGTGCGTGAGGAACGAGCGTTGCACTTGGCCTTTGTAACGCTCGGTTTCAAGGTTGAATTCGACCGCGCGACCGAGAGTGCGGTTTTCGTTCGAACCGGCCCCGGAGAGGTAACTGGCCATTTCTTTCATGATCGGCGAGTAGCTGGCACTGCCTGGCTTCTCGCTCGGCCAGTCGGTCCAGGTTTCGCCCGCCGTTGTGGTGATAACACTGACTCGGCCTTTGCCGAAGTCTTTGACGACATAGAACGGGTCACCGAATTTGACCGTGTCTCGCAGCCGCGTGGCTTCCCGGCGCAAGTCGGCCATCTTCGGCAAGCCCCAGAATTCCCGCAGCAAGGCTTCCGAAGGATCGCCGAAGCCGCGCTGGTCAGCGAGCAGATCGTCGAGTGTCCCCGCGAGGCGGTAGAGTGGCTCGGTGGAAATCGAGAGCCGGCGGAGGTCTTCGCGGAATTTCGTTAACAACGGTTTAAACTTCGCCAGTTCGGCATCATCGACTGGGAGTGTATCCGAGATCTTGCGAATCGCGGCTTCGTAGTCGCCGAGGGATTGCTCGTTTGGCATGCAGTAAAGCTCGGTCACACTGCGATCTTCACGCCAGCGGCCCAGGCGTGGCACCGGCCAGTATCGCTTGATCGAGATGAAGCCGAAGACGCGTTCGAGTTGCTCGGCATCTTTGACCGGCTCCCCGCGTTCATCGGTGTAAAGACCCGCTAGAGCCGGGTGATTACGCCGGCTCGCTTCCCGCACCAAGAGCTTCTTCTGCGAGATACGGAAGCGCTGAGCCTGAATCTGCTCTTCGGTCAGTTCGACGCTCGGTTGCTCGGCGAGGGGCACCGGGAAGAACCCTTGGCCTTCGCGGTAAAGGGCTTTGTTGTACTCCGCGGCCCGGACATCTGGCCCGAGGAAGAAGCCCACCCCGCCGCCGTTCTTGGCGTAGTTCTCGACATTCTTCGCAGCCGCATCTGGCAGGCTGGGCACATTCAACAAGAGCACGAAGGCATACTTCGAAAGGTCGGCTTTTTCGAGTTCGAGGAGTGTGCCATTGACCCAACTGAAGCCCCCGAGGACGGCCGTGAACACCGGGCGAAGGTAGAACCCGTCGCCGTCTTTGGATTCCCGCAAGTTCGGTCGGCCCTCGATCACGAGAATCGGTAGCCGCTCCCGGACTTCGACGACAGTGTGC
The DNA here is from genome assembly GCA_051659845.1 of Fimbriiglobus sp. GTDB lineage: Bacteria > Planctomycetota > Planctomycetia > Gemmatales > Gemmataceae > Fimbriiglobus. The sequence continues at coordinate 197,439 of JBOFPH010000061.1, forward strand.
CGGATGTTATCGACCACCAAGCCACCTGGTTCGGGGGTTTCAAGAGTGACGCTAATCAAGCTGAAGCGATCGAGCGGCGCGTCTTGGCTACCGAGGCGATCGAAGGTGAGTTCGAACTTCAGTGTCCGTTCTTGGAAGCCAGGGAGCGTCTCGACACTCACCGAACGGCCTTTGTTTTCATCGCCGTTGACTTTGACAGCGAAGCGTAAGCTCTTCATCTCCGCAGCGCCGTAGTTCTTGATTCGCAGTGTGAACTCGATCGGCTCGTAACGGGCTACGATCAACTTGGCGGGGGTGAGTTCCGTGATGGCCAGGTTGTCGTGGGCCAGTGGAGCCGCTTTGTCGGTGGTCTTGCGGTAGGGGTGCGCGACGTCGACGAGGTTGAGCGGAATCTTGGCCGACGCGAGTTCCGTGGAGATTTCTTTGATGCCATCCGCGTCTTCGGTCCAATCCGGGGCACGGAAATCGGAGAGCACGTGAAGCACCTTGGCGAGGTCGCCAGGCATCTCGGCGAAGCTCGCCTGGGCCTTCTTCAATCCCGATTTCAAGCTCACTCGAGCCTTCACGGGGGCGAAGGATTTGTCCTGAATCCGTGCTTTCTCGGAGGTGTAGTTCCCTGGCCCCGCCACGGTAATCGGTTGATCGAGTTCACTGAGCCGCACCACCTCGACCGTTTGCGGGGTCGTGGCTAGGGCGGCGTTTTTGAGGATTTGCTCGAAGAGCACTTTCTTGGCTTGTTCGAAGGCCGTCGTCGGGACGCCGTCGTCGCCTTGCCAGGTGTCGCCCATACTGGGGGTATCGTCGAGGATGACGATGTGATGCGTGGCACGGGCGTCTTCGCCACTCTTGCCGAAGCCCAGGAAGCGCCCCACCAACAGACCCAGTAACAAGACCGCCAGGATGCGAGCGAGCAACAGCAGAAGCTGCTGCAAGATCATCTTGCGACGCATCCGCTTCTGGGCCTTGAGGAGAAACTCCATCGCGGCCCACTGGATGCGCTTGTAACGAATCCGGTTGATCAGGTGAATGATGATCGGCGAGGCGATCAGCAAGACACCTGCCAGCATCGACCAGGGATTTAAGAACCAATCAAGCATGATGTCGGGCGTGTCCGGTGGTTCAACGGCGGGCCAGGTTCGAGCGATCCGCACGGCGGAACAAAAACCGCGAGAGCACCGCATCGAGGTAATCACTCGTGCGGATCAGGTTGTAATCAATGCCCATTCGTGTGCACCCACGACGGACTTCCACCAGGTATTCATCCAAGGCTTCGAGGTAACCGTCCCGCAAAGCACGTGGGTCACACATCAGTTGCGGCATCTCTTCGAGACCTTCGAAGCGGGTCATGCCACTGAAGTTGAAGTCCATTTCGTCGTCGTCGAGGATGTGAAACACCATCACATCATGCCGGCGATGCCGGAGCATTTCGAGGCCTTTGAACAGGCTTTCGCGGTCGGTGAGCAAGTCCGAGAAGACAATCACCATACCCCGGCCATGCGAGGACTCGGCGACGGTCCGCATCGCTTTATCTATGCGCGTCTTCTCTGCAGGCCGAGAGTGGTCAAGAGTCTTGGTGATGGCATCCAAGTGCCGTTGCGAACTCTTCGGCGGCAGGACGGATTTGACATCCCAGCCGAAGCTTGCGAGTCCCGCGGAGTCTTGCTGGCGGATGATGATGTAAGCCAGGCAGGCCGCGGCGGTGCAGGCGTATTCGTACTTGTTGAGTGTCCCGGCCTTCTTGTGCTGGGCATGGCCGTAGACCATCGACTCGGATGTATCCACGACCAACGTCGCGCGAAGGTTGGTCTCCGCTTCGAACTGCTTGATGTAGAACTTGTCCGTCTTCGACCAGACTTTCCAGTCGAGGTGGCGGATGTCGTCACCGGTCACGTACTCACGGTGCTGGGCAAACTCCATCGATTGGCCAAAGAACGGGCTTTTGTGCAGCCCGGAGATGAAGCCTTCGACCAGTTGTTTCGCGCGAAGGTCCAACCGGCCGACTTTGGCAATCGTGGCCGGGTGGAGGAAGCGTTTGGGATCTTCGGTGTCGGTGGCCATGGGCGGCCCTCCCAGGATGGATCAGACCGTGGCGAAGATCTTGGCAAAGCGTGGGTCTTTTTCGAGATCCCCTTCCTTGCTCGGTGTCTCTTCGAGAATACGGGCGATGACCGTATCCGTGGTGACCCCTTCGGAGGCAGCCGTAAAGTTCGTGAGGATCCGGTGACGCAGCACTGGGAGCGCGAGCGCACGGATGTCGTCGGTGCTGACCGCGGAGCGACCGTAAAGCAAAGCGCGAGCTTTGGCGCCGAGGATGAGGTTTTGCACAGCCCGAGGACCGGCGCCCCAGCTCAACCAATCCTTGACGAACTTCGGCACGCCTGGTTCTGTGATGCGGGTCTGGCGGACGATGGCCAGGGCATACTTGATGGCGTGATCCGAAGCTGGCACTTTGCGGACGAGTGCTTGTAATTCGAGGATTTGCTCACCAGAGAGGACTGGCTTGATGTCTTCGGTCTGCACGGAGGTCGTGCGGGAAGCGATCTCGAACTCTTCGGAGAAGCTCGGGTAAGTCACGAAGACCTTGAACATGAAGCGGTCTTGTTGGGCTTCGGGAAGGGGATAAGTGCCTTCTTGCTCGATCGGGTTCTGGGTGGCGAGCACGAAGAACGGGTTCCCGAGTTTGTGCCGCATCCGGCCCACAGTCACTTGGCGTTCTTGCATCGCCTCCAGGAGAGCCGCTTGCGTCTTGGGAGGGGTACGGTTGATTTCGTCCGCGAGGATCACGTTGGCGAACAGTGGGCCGGAGAGGAACTTGAATTCCCGTGCCCCGGTCGAGCGGTTTTCCTCAATGATTTCCGTCCCCGTGATGTCCGCGGGCATCAAGTCCGGGGTGAACTGAATCCGGCTGAAGTCGAGCGACAAGGTCTTGGCCAACGTCGAGATCATGAGCGTCTTCGCCAAGCCCGGCACCCCTTCGAGGATGACGTGGCCTTTGGAGAACATCGCAATCAAGAGTTGCTCGATGACCTTGTCCTGGCCGACGATCGTCTGGCTCAGTTGCGTGCGGATGTTCTCATACGCGGACTGGATGTTCTTGATGGCCTCGGCATCGGTCTGGCCGAGGTTACCCGTGGGTTGGCTCATGCGAATCTCGAAGGGGGTTTCAGGTCGTGAGCAGGACGGTGGGGAGAGGTTGTTGTTATACGAGCATCTTGGCCAAGTTGCCCATATTAACGATGGTAAATCGGGAGAATGCCTTTGTCGAGTTGCAAGATCGTCAGGTTTACCGAAGTGCTATAAACCGCGCCGATATAACCGCTCTGCCAGCTTCCATCGGCTGCTTGTTGAGCTTTGAGGTGCTCAAACATGGCATCTTTGTAACTCGACCACGTCAACCAAGTGCCTTTGGCTTCCTTGGGGAACATCTCACCGTAGCGGTTTTCGCCGAGGGTGTAGAGCACTTGCGCGTAGTAATAGCTTTGGTATTCATCGTGAGACAAGCGACCGCGGCCGATGGGGATGTTGTCCTTGCAGTACTTGACCCACTTCAGGGTCATTTCGTCGTTGTAAAGCCCCAGACTGAAGGCACAGGCGATGGCCGCGGCGGTGAGGGCGGGGCGTTCTTGGCCATTGGCGACTCCGCCGTTCGCGAGGCTGTAGATGATGCCGCCACGTTGGGTGGTGGAATCTTTGAGATACTTTGTCGCGTTGTTAATGATCTCTTTCTTGACGGGAATCCCCGCGTTCTTGGCCGCACGGAGAGCCTGGAGTTGGGTGATGGTCGTGGAGCCTTCGTCGAAGTTGCCACCTTCCTTGGCGGAGAGGTAGCCCCAACCGCCGCGGTTGGTCTGGGCGTTGCCCGTGAATTCGACGGCTTTCTTCAAGATGACTTCGAGTTTCTTGCGGCGGTCGCCGTCTTCCTCTTCACCGTAGACACTCGCTAGGAAGAGCATGCCGTAGCCATGGCCGTAGGTGTAGCGGGCCGATTCGGTGGCATTGTTCGGATTGCCGAGCAAGCCATTCGGCTGCGAGCGGGCCATGAACCAGTTCACAGCCTTGACGAGGTTATCGGAGTATTTGCCTTCGCGTAAGGTGCTGCCTTCCATGAGCATCGCCATGCCCGCGAGGGCCGTCATCGAGGTGGGGTATTGGCCACCGTTCGCTTCCCAGTGGCCGTCGGGGAGTTGGTTTTTCTTGAGCCACTCCAGACCTTTCGAAACGGTCGCTTCGATGTCTTTCTTCTTTTTCGCATCCTCTTCCTGAGCGCTCGCCGCGGAGATATTTAACAGGCCGAGGCCGAGCAGAAGCAACAGAGTTCGCATTTCGGGCACCTCACGGAACAAGATCAGAAAGAGAGGATCGTGCAGTTCACTCCACGGGGATCACCTTGAGGCGAAGCCCATCATGGAAGCGAGAGAATTCGATGGCTTTGGTTTTCAAATCCTGCGTGATTCGTCCGAATTCCATGCCATTGCCAGTGTAACTGTACTGATGCATAAGTCGGCCATTGCGTTTATCAAGAGCGACGACTTTATACGACGACATCCCAGTCAACGGATCATGAATCGTAGTTCCAGCCATAAGAATCGGCACTTCCTCAAAGCGATCGAGAATCAGTTGCTGGCCCACTAGGACATCGGTGTTGTACCAAAGTCGTTTGCCACTAGTTCGGTCAAACGCAATCACGGCCCCGCTGACATTTTGCCGGCGTAAGAGCACCTGATTCGAGGAGTAGTAGACCGTCCGCTTGTTTTCGATGTTGCGGTTCAGCACGATGTAAACCCGTGCGGAGTCCATGAGCAGGAGTGGGTTTTTGACAAGCAAGCCGCCAGATTCAGTCTTGAAGTTCCCCACTTGGAAGGCTTCTTCGAGCATTCCTTTGGCCAAAATTTTGCCTGTCATAATCTCCAGGACTTCGAACTGCCCATCTTCCGAGAGCATCCCTGTGATCGTGGGGTCGATGGTCTTCATCGGCTCGGTTTTGGTTTTGTACTCCTTCAGCCAGACATCTTTACCAGAGACTGGATCATGAAGCCGGAGCGTGTAAACCCCGGAGGTTTTCTTGCGCAGGAACATCATCCGGCCAAAGCTCGTGAAGGTCGGGTTGTCCTGAAGGTTCACGTTGAAATCAGGCAGGCCATCAACAACGGTCCCATCACTGACCCGAAGGACTTTGCCGGGGTTCTCGTTGTTGGGCACATAGATGAAAATGTGTTTCTCGTCGCCAAAGATCTGGGATTTCGGCGAGACGTTCGTCCGGGTCCAGACTTCCTGGCCGGTTGCGGGATCCAGGACTTTCAGGCCATCACGGGTCATCATGGCACAATAGTTCTGGTGCAAAATGAGGCTACGAGACAGCTTGTACGTCCATCCGTCGTCGAACATGAAAACCATTTCGTCATCGTTCATCGACACTTGTGGTGGGGTCTGCGACGTACTCTTGCCGAGCATGTTCTGCCGCCAGACTTCCCGCTTCTCCGCGAGATCGAAACAGTACACATACTGCCCCAGGTTCACAATCATGTACTGCCCGCTGGCGACAGCGATCTTGGCACCCGAGAAAGATTGTTGATTTGGGCTGTAGCTGTATTGGATTTGAATCCCTGCGAGACCGGTGAACTTGCAGCGTTCTTCGCCCGTGTTCCGATCGGTCACACGAAGCAACCACAAGCCGTCGTTCGAGCCACTCATCTCCAAGCTGAACTGGAACCGGCGATAGAAGGGGAAGAATTCTCCTTCGGGAAACAGGCTAAAGCCCTGGGCTGGTCCGCCGACCGCATTGTTCGGATTCGAACTCGACTCGACCTTGTACTTTTCCATCTGACGGATCTGACCAGGATCGAGAAACGGCGAGAGGCGTTTATCGGTGATCAACTCCGCGAAGATGTCAGCCCCGGTTTTGCCATCACGGATTTTGACCGTGGCATAGCGGTTCCCCAGTTGAGCAAACATGCCCACGGCGTCTTCCATCTGCCCACGGCGTAACATCATCCGGGCCAGTTTCTCGACGGCACGGGCAGCGGAAATGTCTCCCGAAGCCGAAGCCCAGAGCTGCATGAGCATCGTCTGAGCTTCGCGTTGGTCATCGTCGAGTTTGGTTTCCAACAAGCGGTCAGCAAGGAGCAATTGGGCTTCCTCCCCGACATCAAAGAATGGCCCAAAGACTTTGACAAACTCCCGGAGTTTTGCCAAATCCGGTTGGTCCTTGAGGGCCGCCCACTCGGCTTGCATTCGGTTTTGGAGCTGTTTGCGGGCGCCATCGTCCTTGGCGTTTTTCATCATCGATTCAATACGTCCACGCGCCCAAACATCGGGCCGAGTTTGGCCATTGGGTTCGTCGTGGATGTTGACCAATTGTTTGTTGTCACCCAGTTTGGCGAAGGTGCGGTAGAGTTCGAACGCTTCGATGTAGCGGCCTTGTTTTTCTCGTCCTTTGGCGACGAGAGTCAGGTAGAGTGCTCGACGGCGAAGCCGTTCATCGTGCAACCGCACTTTCTCAGCAGGATCATCGGACTCGACCGAGATGTCGCAGAGCTTCTCGTACTCTTCCAGGAGGGGATCACCATCCTCGAACTTGTTCCGCAGCACTTCAGTGTAAGCGAGGTAGAGTTTTTGGCGTAATTTCCCTTCCAACACGGCGTTGGGCTTGGCGCTTTCGACAGCTTTGAAATCGCGGATCGCTTCTCGGATGTCACCATTGTCCAGGGACAGCTCACCACGTGCGAACAATCCTTCAGGGTCATTGGGATTATTCTTGAGCCGCTCGGCCATCTCGCGGCGTTTGAGTTCGATCAGCGGGAAGGCGGTGAGTTCGATGCTCGATTGGGAGAAGAGCATTCCATCGTGGAACAGCAAGTTGCCGAGGAGTTGCCGGGTGTCGATGTTGCTTTCAAACTTGCGGCGGAACGAGGTATTCGCCCGGACTTTGCCCGTTTTCAAGTCGATGGCTGTGATCTGTGGCTCGGAAGCATCCGCTTTCTCGGCAGTGCCGACCACCGGGACGTAGAGCAGACCTTCCTTGGAGATTGTGCCGTGCCCGACAGGCGTGCCGATGGGGATTTTCTCCCACGGAGACTGAGGATCGCCTTTGCCGTCGATGCTGTAGGCTCGAACACTTCGTTTGCCGACGATCACCACGGAGTTCGCGTAAACCCCTGCCACGTAAAGATCATTTTGCTCACGATCCGTCGTCCAGAGGAGATCGCCACTTCGCAGGTCGAAGCACTGGAGTTGGTTCGAGTCGTAGGCTGAGACGATGAGTTTGTCATTGACGATGATTGGTGCCGAGGCACGCCAGCGATCGGTCGGAATCGTGGGGATGGGGATACCGTTAGGATTGAAGTTGACTCGCGGTTGGCCAATCCCCGAACCAGCCGTTGCACGTGGGTCAGGAGCTGAGCCATAGTATCGTGCCCAGCGCAGGCTACGGGAGTTGATATCCACCGCAACGATCGCCCCGCAGTTCGTGGGGCAAACGATGATGCCATTCGAGTGCGCGAGATAGGCTGACTGCACCCGGCGGAGCGAATCGGTTTTCAACGTCGTCGCGGAATCCCCCAGGACTTGCGACCAGAGCAACTCAGGGTAACGATAAGTGACCGGGTTATCTTTGGTCGCCGGTGAGAGGATGATCTTGTTCGGCTCGAAGCAGCCCAAGCGAATCTGGTTTTTGCGTTCGTAAAGAGCGTACAGTTTGCCGTGAACGGAGATCGGTGGCCCGAGGAAGAAGGAGTTTTCAAGAAGCAGTTGGGTGTTCGTGGATTTCGCTTCTTCCTCTTCCTTCATGGGTGCGTTTTCGAAGCCGCCCACGATCCAAGCGAGCAGCCCGGTCTCGATGTTGAAAGCCATGAGCCGGTTGTAGCTCGCCATCATGCCTTGCTGGCTCCCGGCGATGCTCGGCTGAGGTTGGCCTGGGAAGCCCATGTTCGGGTTCACGACCACGGGCGGCGGTGGAATCGCTAAGTCATCGACGACATAAAGATATTTGCCATCATGGCTGATCGAGCCGGTGTGTGTGCTCTCGAAAAGAACTCGCGGATTCGAAGTAGCCCAACTCTTCCACCATTCGAGGGCCGTGCCTTTGTCCTCTTTGCTGAGCTTTTGGGCACTGCCGTGGATGAGGTCAGGTGAGGAGTACCAGAGTGTCTCGCCTGCGGTTCGAGCCTTGCCACCCCACATCACCCCGTCCCGGCTCGCTATCGCCGTGATGCCGTTGTAGGTCCGGAAAATCAGAGCACCTGGCACGGAGATTGGGAAGAAGCCAGGGATGGCGACTTCGCGTTTGGAAACATCGAGTTTCTTGAAGGTGGATTCGAGGTTTTGCTCCACCCAGCCAGCGCCGAATTTCCAGCTTGGCTCGCCGCGGAAGAGCATTGGCTTCGGTGGGAAGGCCGGGTCGAGGAATGGTGTGCCACCTTCGGAGAGGGCCGTGTGAGCGGGGTTTCCGTAACGCTGGCTAAAGACGCCTTCCGCTTGCGTACCACTCTGGGCGAGTTTGCGGTCGTACTCTTTTTGCAGTTCTTCGAGCGTGTAGGTTCGCCGACCGATGGCGATGCCTTCCCGTGGGAAGTTCTTTTCGAGCTTGGCCCAAAGGGTGTTAGCCAATTCGATTTCTCGATCGCTGCCGGAGCGTCGCAGAGCAAACGCCGCCCGCACAGTCACACGCGGTGTCAAGTACTCGGCCGAATCCGGTCGGGAAAGAAGGCGAGAGTAGGCATAGGCGGCCCCAGCCAGGTCTCCGGCTTCGAGGTCCACCGCCCCCATGAGAAGTGTGGCTTGGCCACCCGCACGGGTGTGGAAGTAGCGCTGCGAGAGTTCGTTCAGCGTATTGCGGTCGTTGTTGTTATCGATGGCTTTCTTAAGCAGCTCGGCAGCCGGTGAGCCATACTCTTGCTCGTAGAATTGCCGACCTTCTTTGGGGAGACCGGCCAGGATTTCGTTGACTTTCGCTTTGACGCTCACCACCGCCCCGGTCTCGTTGCCTTTGGCGTCTTTCAGCCGATAGAACGAGTCGCTGGGGGCATCCAATAGCCGCTGTGATGTCCCCGTCACGACGTCCCAGGGGATCGTCTTTCGTTCGAGGTAATCCAGTACGGCTTTCAGTTGTTCGCGGGCATCTCTTTGGTCTGGTAAGGAGAATTGCTGGTTATCCGTGCGAGCTTTCGGGGCATCTTTTTTGCTCGATGCTGTCTTTTCCTGACCAGTCAGCGTCCAGGTGCAGAGCCAAGCAATCGAACAACTGAGAATTCCGAAGGTGAAGAAGCGTAACGTCGATTCGAGTTTGCGGCGCATGGTGAGTGCTTCCCTGTCTTGCAAGACCGCCAGAGTAATCGTTATAAATTGTGCCCGTTTCCTGGATTGATCACAACCAAAAAACACAATCCACTCGAAAATCCTGACCGTAGACTCCGTTCCAATCGTACCAAGTTGCCATTCGATGAGAACGGGGCGAGACTAAAATCAAACGAGATACCCCCAGCAAACTAACACCGAGGCTTCCGTGAATCCGCCGAAACTGACCCCGACGCTGACACGGCAAGACGACATCCGCCCCGGCAATGACCAGACCCGGACCTTTCGACCGGACTACTTGAGCTTCGCGGGGACGTATCAATGCAACCTGAAATGCCCGCATTGTTGCGTCCCCATCGAGTGGACTGACTACCTCGACATCCCCACAGCGATTCGCTTCACCGAACAAGCCCACGCCGCCGGGCTGAAAGTTTTGGGTTTCACCGGTGGCGAGCCGTTTCTCTACCCCGATTTTCTGGTCGCCGTCACACGCCGTGGGGCCGAACTGGGTTTCCGCTTTGACAAAATGATGTCCAACGGCGTCTGGCATCGGGATTTCGAGCACCTCGTCGAGGTCTTCACGAAGCTCCGAGACGCAGGCTTTAGCGGCAAACTGGGCCTCAGCGTCGACAAGTTCCACGGCATGGACATCCCCAAGATCGTGGAGTTCTGCCATGCCGCCCGACAGGTCTTTGCCAAGGACAACATCATCTCGCTGAACTACGCCAGCCGTGCCCCGGAGAAGGGGCTGGAACCCATTCAACGCCTGGCTACAGCCTTGGACGCCGTCGTGGAATGGTCTGAGATGTTGAAGCGGTATTTACTCGTCAGCGATGATTTCACCATGACCCTGAACTGGAACCACTTGGCCGAGGTCGAGAGGGCCGAGAACCTCGGCGGCGGGCACACCTGGGACGGCACCTGGTTCGAGGAAGACTACTGCGAAGGCCCCGGCCAGGCCCTGATCGTCAACCCACGCGGTGAAGTGAAGCCCTGCTGTGGCTTCGCCTCGGACCTGGACCAACTCACCATCGGCAACATCTACCAGGACTCCGTCGAGGAAATCATCACCAAAGCCCGCGCCCATCCGTACGTCGGCAAAGTCTTCCGCGAAGGCCTGACAGCGATCAAAGAGCAAATCCTCCGCGACCATCCCGACGCCCTCCCAGGAGCCACCAGCAACCACTGTTACTTCTGCTGGTACGCCCTCACCCGCGGCCTCGCCGAAGGCGTCCCTGGTCAAGGTGGCAAAGTCGGCAACTGGACTGGCGAGCTGCTGCAACTGGGGGTCAGGAAGTAGCCTGTGGCCCGACTTCGTGAATTCTCTTCTTTCGGAAAAATCCCGCGCAGAACCCCCAACTTCTCAAAAAATTCGTTGGACAAGTCGACAAGTTACCGATTAATTTGGAATAAATCTCAATGCACTGGCAAATGAGATACTGTCCGCCTTTACGTGTTTTGAAGAAGGACGATCACATGAAGACTGTTTCGCCTGTCGCAGCACTCGCTAGCGACACTGAAGTCATGACTGAGCTTCGAGACCTCCTTCGTTCGAGGAAGAAATTCCCACGCGAAGGGGATGTGAAACGCTCAGAACTGACAGCGGCTGCCAACCGATTCCAAGAAGGGGCGATGTCGAAAGTCCCTGATGAAGCGAATTCCGAGGCGATCGTGCTGGCAACGGGGCGTCCCTCGTTGCTGGTGCGTGGCGGACAGTTCGAAGAACCCGACCTGCAAACTTGGCGAGAACGCCTCAGCCCGCACCGCGATATCTTGACCAAATCCACACATGCTGTGGGCCGTGTGGAAGTCAGTAACCACCCTGACTTTGCCTGGCTGGGGACTGGGTGGATGGTCAGCGAGAGAGTGCTCGTCACGAACCGACATGTGGCCATGGAGTTCGCGGCACGCAGCGGTGGCGGCTTCGCCTTCCTACGCAACTTTCACGGGGCGACGATGAACCCGCGGATTGACTTCCGCGAAGAGTTCGGCAGCACGGAGACCCGCGAAATCGCGATCGCGGAAGTCAGGTTCATCGCCGACAACCGTGCGGAAGCCCCTGATATCGCGATCATGGTTCTCAAGGAAGACATCGATTTTCCACACCTGCAACTTGGCCGGGCCGCGCGTCGGCAACAGATGGTCGCCGTCGTGGGGTATCCGGCGCGTGACAGCCTCCGTAACCCTGGGCCGGCAATGGAGGAGATTTTCCGGGGTGTGTATGACGTCAAGCGCCTCGCACCCGGCTTCATCACCGAGACGAGCCAAGGGTTTGTGATCCAGCATGATTGCACCACACTGGGTGGCAACTCTGGGTCTCCTGTGCTGGACGTCGAAAGTGGCGAAGTCGTGGGGCTTCACTTCTCTGGGCGGTTCGGCCGAGGCAACTTTGCCGTGGATGCTGACACTGTGCGCTCTGCACTGCGGGGCATCGTTGGTTCGACGGGTCGCGTCGTGGATGCCGGCACGGAACGGCGTGTCACTGTGGAACAACTCGCCGACCGGGAAGGTTACGACGACGCCTTCCTCGGCAGCGAAGCCGTCGTGCCCTTACCGCAGTTGTCCGCCACCCATCAACAGGATGTGGTGATGGTCCGCCAGCGCGGCCGGGGACAAGAGCGATTCGTCCTGGATTACATGCACTTTTCCGTCGTCATGTGCAAGTCCCGCAAGGGTGCATTCTTCACGGCTGTGAATATCAACGGTGCTCGTGAAGTCAGTGGTATCCGCCGTGTATCCTGGATCCCCGATCCTCGCATCCCCGCTGAGTTTCAAATCTCTGGCAACATTTATGACCAACGAATCACGATGGACCACGGCCATTTGGTTCGGCGGCTCGACCCAGTCTGGGGGAGTCCTGCCGATGCGAAGAAAGCACACGACGACACCTTCTTCCTCACCAACTCCCTCCCTCAGCGACATGCCTTCAACGCAGGCAACTGGCTTGCTCTTGAGGATTATCTCCTCATCAACGGAGCGAACGCGGAAGACACGAAGCTGACCGTGTTCACTGGGCCGATCTACCGCGATTCCGACCCTGAAATCCGCGGCGTGCAAGTGCCGCTCGAATTCTGGAAGGTCGCCGCGGCAGTCGATGAACAGGGCAACTTGCGAGCCGCTGGTTACCTGTTAAGCCAGAGCACGTTCCTGGAAGACCTCGAGTTCGTACCCGGACGTTTTCGGACCTATCAGTTGCCGATCACCACGATCGAGGAACGTGCAGGCCTCCGGTTTGGAACGACGACGGACGCCGATGTCTTCCGTCGCACCGAAGGCGCACCAGGCGGTGGAGTCGTGCATTTGCGATCCCCAGCCGACATCCGCCTCGTTTGACGACTGGCCGACCAACTGAAAGAAGCCCAACTTCCCTCGTGGACGTTGGGCTTCATTCTTGTGTCGGCTCAAACTCAGACTACTTCTTACCAAACGGCAGCGGGCCTTCGCCGCGGGGTTTGGGGTCGCTGTAGCCGCCGACTTTCTCATAGACACGGACGTAGTCGACGAGCATTTCGGCTGGGAATTTGGTGGTCGGGTCGGGCTTGCCGAGGAACTTGCCCCCAACGGCAATGTTCATGACCAAGTAAAAAGGCTGATTAAACGGAGCGGGCCAGGGGTTGAGGTCGGCTTCTTTTGTGGGCTTCGCGGGCTTAGTGCCATCCATCTTGCTGCTACTCCACCAGAACGACTGCGCCGCGTATTGTTGCCCATCGACATACCAGCGGATTTCGCTCGGCTCCCACTCGACAGCATACGTGTGAAAGTCGGCGATCGTGCCGTTGTTCGGGAGAACGAAGTCCTTGCTGGCGTAGGTGTTGAGCGGCCAGCGCGAGCCGAAGTGCAAGGTGCCGACGATTTTGTTCGGCTCCTGGCCACGGGCCTCCAAGACGTCAATTTCCCCCGACGCGGCCCAGAAGCCGTACTTTTCGTCTTGCGGAAGCATCCAGAGAGCAGGCCAGACTCCCTTTCCGGTGGGGAGTTTCGCCCGGAACTCGAACTTGCCGTACTTCTGGTTGAAGAGCGGGCTTCCGTCCCGTTTGCGGGTTTTCATACGAGCCGAGGTGTAGCCACAACCGTGGAACGACTCCTTGATCGCCCGAATGGAAAGCATCCCATCTTGGACCGAGGCGTTCTCTGGCTCTTTGGTGTAGTACTGCAACTCCTCGTTGCCCCAACCGCTGATCCACTGGTTGGCGTCGTAGTGGTAGTAGCCATTGCCGAGATCGAAATCCCATTTCGCTTTGTCGATTTCCTTGCCGTCGAACTCATCACTCCAGACTTGTTTCCACTCCGCCTTGGCAGCCTCTCGGGCGTGGTTCGGAGACATCGAAGTGAACCCCAAACAGGCCCCAACCAACACCGCCGCTAAGCACCAACCACGCACCCGATTCATGACAATCACCTCTGCCGCTGGGAGATCGGTCATCATCGCCCAGGTTGTCGAGAGAGGCAACGGAAAAACCGTTTGTCAGGTAATGAGATTTAGCTGATCTGACTGATTCGCAAATCAGGTTTGAGCATTTTCTCGGTTGGCCAACAACCAATCTTTTCAAGTAGTAACCTACGGGCCAAATGTTGGGTATTGGACACATCATACGCTGTCAACTTTCGCACAACCTCGTGCTTAAATCCGTGGGAAGACACCTTGCTTCTCAAGAAACTTGCGTGTGCGATGGCATCAACAATCGAGACATACCTGTCGCGGATACCCCAATGAGACCAAGGAGTCCGTTTGGTACTCTTAACAAAGATGCTTTTTGGGCCGTGTGCTTTCAAAGCTTTTACCACGAATGCACCACGCCACTTCATCCTTCAAAGAAACACCGGCATCCTCAAGCCTTTTTTCAAGCTCAGATTTCACCACTGGATTCCACTGCCCATCGATAGAACTAGGGTTTGTAGTGGTGGCCCGAATTTCGAGTTTAATCTGTTCTAAGACTGAATATGCTAACACGATAGCTGTCGCGAGGCGAACATGGTCTTCAGGCCAAGTCCAACACGGGATACGTTCGATCTTATCAGGATTTAGTTCGTCGCAAGAAAATGATGACACATCACAGCTTAGTCTGTATTTTGCTAATGCATATTCCAAATCCTGTTCTGCAGAAATTTTTGTTGCAATTTGACACGCCGCGGGAAATCCAGGTGCAGAAAATGAAGTTTGCGGAAGGCGGTCAGATATTTCATACAGTGATGATTCCGGTAGTGACTTAGAACCGCCGTGCAGCAATGTCATTGCTGAAAAAATGTTTGATGCGACACGCTTTGCCGTATCCATTGATCTTGCAACGATCTGGATCTCAAGTGCACTTGACGTCATTTTTGATTTTACAAACTCAATCCTCCAACCGGGTCGCTTGAAATCAGTGACTTCATACGAATCTAAATCACAAATCAAAAATCCGGTCTTGTGTGTCACATGCATTTCGTTCCCTCTCACCCGCGAGCCATCTCCAATGTGGGGCTGGAGGAGCTGGTAAGCCAGTTGCCGCCTTCTTCGCGGAGGATGGTTTCGAGGGCGTCGATCCATTTGGGGTGGTCGTTCAGGCAGGGGCAGGCGCGGAGCTTTTCGCCGCCGTGTTCGTGGAAGACTTCTTCGCTCTCATGGCCAATTTCGTCGACCGTTTCCAGGCAGTCGGCGGTGAAGCCAGGGAGAATGCACATCACTCGTTTGACGCCCTTCTTAGCCAGGGCTTCGAGGACGTCGTCCGTGTAGGGCTTCAGCCAGGCTTGTGGGCCGAAGCGGGATTGGAAGGTACGTGTCCACTGGTCGCGGCGCCAGCCGAGTTTCTCGACGAGGAGTTGCGTGGTTCGCACGCAGTGGGTGGCGTATGGGTCGCCACGTTGGGCGTACTTCTTAGGGATGCCATGGAAGCTGAAGACAAAGTGCTCGGGTTCCCAGTCGAGCTTCGCGAGGTCGTCCTTGACAACCTGGGCCATCGCATCGATGTAGGCAGGGTGGTCGTAATGCGGCGGCACGACGCGCACGGCGGGGACTCGGCGTTCTTTCAACAGGGTGCTGAAGAGGATGTCCGTGGCACTGGCCGTCGTCGTCGCGGAGTATTGGGGGTACATGGGCAGCGCGATGATCTTGGTGAAACCTTCCTTGATCATCTGGCGAATCGTGTCGTCGAGGCGGGGGTTACCGACCTGCATACCGAAGCGAACGGGGATATCGCCGAAACGTTCTTGCAGCAGGGCCGTTTGCGTCTTGGTCCAGTGCATGAGTGGCGAGCCGGTGACCGGATCCCAGATGCGAGCGTATTTCTCGGCGGATTTGCGAGGCCGGGTCAACAAGATGATCCCGTGCAGAATTGGCCACCAGATGATCTTCGGCACCTCGATCACCCGAGGGTCCGACAGGAACTGCCGCAAGTAGGGTTTCAGGGCTTTGCCCGTGGGGGCGTCCGGGGTGCCAAGTTGGATGATCAGAATGCCGGTCATGTCGGTTCGTGTCTCACGTGGTGAAGCACTTTCATGATAGGCACCGAGGAAATCCGAACGCCACGGTTTGCTCCAGGTTCAGTTATCTCTTCCTCGTCAGTTGGCGACTGGCCTCGCGGAGGAAGCCGTAGGCGAAGCCCAGGTGGATGGCCAGGAAGATGCCAGGGAGCCGGCTGGCGACTCGTGGCCGCGTCTGACGACCGAGCCAGAGGCTGCCGAGCACGATGGTCGTGAAGTAGACCACCAGGCTCGTGGCATAAAGGGCCAAGAACCACGGGTGCAGGAAGGACAGCAACCCACCGCCGACGAGCCAAACCACCCAACCAGGTGGCACGAGGGCCGGGAGAGTCAGCGATTTGGGGTTCTTGGCGGCGAGTCTCGCGCGGCCGGTGCCGTAGCGGCCGAGCTGCTTGAAGAGCGCGGGCCAGCTTTGGCGGGGGTGGTATTCGATTTTGATCTTCGGCGTGAAGTAGCAGGTCAACTCGGCCTCGGCGACGCGCTGGTTGAACTCCACATCTTCACAGGCATCGAAGGCTTGATCAAAGAGGCCGATCTTGGCGAACACTTCCCGGCGATACACGACAGCCGTGGATTGTGGAGCCACGAACTTGGCTTCATCCGAGAAGATGTCCGAGTCCGGGTTGTGGCCCAGCCGGCTCGAGCGAGCCAGCGAGACGGCTTCTTGGAAAGGCGTTGGGTTCGGGGAGTTCAGCGGTTGCGGGCGGCCGAGGGTGTCCGCGCCGGAGAGTTGCAGGGCCTCGACGAGGTTCGTGAGGTAATCGGCATCCGGCACATGGCAATGGCCATCGACGATCACGGCCGCATCGCCAATCATGTGGCGAATGGCCGTATTGCGGCCCGCGCTGGAGAAGCGATCAGGGTTGAACACCAACCGCAGGTTGGGGAACTCGCCTTGCAAACGGCGAACGATTGGCACCGTGCCGTCAGTCGAGACGCCATCGGCAACGATGACTTCGTAGCGATCCTGGGGGTAGTCTTGCGTCAGGAGCTTACGGAGCGTCGCTTCGAGGGATTTGGCCTCGTTGCGAACGGGTACAATCACGCTAACAATCATCGGCATCGTCCTTGTTGCCGGAGATTTGGAAGAGGTTTGCCGTTACACGTCGTCGGTCGGTTTGTGGGGCAACCGACGGTAGAGGCTCTTGAGGTGGAACACCTTCAGGGCCGTGCAAAGGTAAACGTAAAGGTCGAGGCCAAGCCCCATGTGGCGGATGTAGTGCCGGTCGTAGGCGACTTTGTTCCGCACGGATTGCAGGTTCGTATCGGCGGGCAAATGGATCTGAGCATAGCCCGTGATGCCCGGTTTGACGCGGTGCCGTTGGTCGTAGCTTGGGATCTGTTTGCGAAGCTCACTCACGATCTCAGGCCGTTCGGGGCGCGGGCCGATCATGGCCATCTCGCCACGCAGAACATTCCATAATTGAGGCAGTTCGTCCAGGTGAAGTTTGCGCAAGATCTTGCCTACGGGTGTGACACGTGGGTCTCGCTTCGTGGCCCACTGAGTGCCGGTGGCGGAGGTGGTCTGGACGACCATCGAGCGAATCTTGTAGATGGTGAAGACCTTGCCACCCAAGCCCACTCGCCGTTGCGAGTAAATCGCAGGGCCAGGGGAGGTCAACTTGGTCGCTAGCATCGCCAACAACATCAGTGGCAAGGTGGCGATCAAAAGGAACGCCGCGAGCGGGTAATCCAAGAAGGCCTTCGAGCGCACCCAAAAACCATCCAGTGGTTCGAGTTTGGGCACTCGGGCCGTCATGGGTTGGGAATCGATGACAATCGCGGACAATCTCATGGTCCGCGAAGCTCTCTCGGGCTTTTTCAAGGTGCTATTCATTCGTGCTGCTTCCTGCTGGGTCACCAATGGTACTTGAGGCGGGAGAGGAACCTCATGGTGACGTTAATTGTTGTGCGAATTGCGCGAAGACTGCAGAACTAAACTGTTTTACGGCCTGCGAGTCTTCTCCGGATAACGCGGTCTCATTTTCCGGAATTGAGGTCACGATATAAAATTTAGCCAGATTCGCAACCCGAAGGTAGGAAAAACGCGGGTTATCCGGGGCTTGCATCGGCCCGTTGACGCTCCAGGCCCAGCGAACGCGCTGGCGTTCGGTCTTGGTGTTGCTCTTCTTTTCAAACTCGGAGACGTAGTAACTCACTTCACCCAAGCCTGGGATCGTCATCGTCTGGCGAACCGGAGTGCGGAGCATCTTGTAGCCACTGGCCACGTAACAGACATCCGGTGTGTGCGTGGAGACGGACCCAGCCGGGCCTGTGATCACAGACACGACCACGGTTTGATTCCGTGTCGAGGAGAAGTAGCGCTTCGTGGTGGCGATGCTCTTTTCTTTCAAAGGCACGTCGGTGGGGATGACTTCGACCTCATAGTCCCCGAACGTGACCGTGTGAGCATGGAGTTTGTCCATTGATGGCCCTGTGGCCGAAAACACGGACCAACGGTGCGTCGTCGAGCCATGCACAAACGCGCCCAAGGCGATCAAGACCGTACCCACAATCAGACCCAGAAACTTCATATGTCCATCCTGCGGTGTTTCAAATTTCAAGAGTTCCCAGGGTTCGCTTCGCTTCACCCTGGGCTAGCAGCAGTCGCCCCTCCGGGGCTAAGAAGTTGAGATGCTTTCAGCCGCGGAGCGGCGTTTGTTTCTAGCCCAGGGTGGAGTGAAACGGAACCCTGGGGTCAAGTGTTAACACAGCGCTTCATGCCGGCTCGAGCCGACGTAGACGATACCCACGGCGGGGACTTCGAGCGAGGTCAGTCGGTCGAGGGCGCGCTTCAGGAGCGGGCTACGGGTCTCGCGGTACTGCGTGCAGAGCAAGACAGCATCCGACCGGCGGACGATCTCAATGGAGTCCGCGACACTCAGCAAACCATGGCCGTGGAGGATGATGCACTCGTAGTTTTCCTTGACCTCGCGGAGCAGTAGTTCGAGCTGAGCACCGACAGCGGTTCGACGCATCTCGTCGGTCCACTGGCCAGCAGGCAAGAAGGCCAGGCCGCTTGGGAGCAGCACTTGGCCGGCACGGGTGTCACTGGAGCCGCGGAGGATTTCGCAGATGCCGTCTTGATTCGGCACCCCAGCGATCTGGTGGAGTGTCGGGTGACGCAAGTCAAAGTCGAGGATCAGCGTGCGGATGCCGGATTGAGCCAAGCTGTTGGCGAGGCCGAAGGCCGTCATCGCTTTGCCTTCGTCGCCCAGGGGGCTGGTCACGGCGATCGTTTGCATCCCCTTCGAGAGCCAGGTTTGCGAGACCACGGAACGCAGCTTGTCGAGGGCCTCGGTGATATCCAGCTTCTTGAGCGGATCTTGGAACGTGGCCGCGGTTGGTGCCCAAGGCAACACACCGATGATGGGTGTTGTGCCGACGGCTTTCAACTCACCCAGCGACGAGATCTTCTTGGCCCGCATCTCGAAGCCCACAGCTGCCAGGCTCATCAGCACGAAGCCCATCAGCCCGGCAGCAGCGGTCATGATGTATTGCTTCTTCGGGTCTTTCGCGGAAGGTGCCGAGGCATCTTGAACCTTGCGGACCCGTGGTGGCGATTGCAGTTCAAAATCCAAGCTGATGATCTGCGACGTCAGCCGTTTGTACATATCGTCGAGAGTGAGGAGGTCGGTGCGCTCGGGATCGATGAGCGGAGCCTTTTCCTCTTCCTTCTTCAGTTCTGGGGGCAGTTCGCTGAGTTCTTTTTTCGCTTTGTTGAAGAGGTCCTTGGTGATGTCTTCGCTTTCTTTCAACTCGCGGAGCTGGGCTTCGATGGCTTCGTACTCCTGCACCAGCTTATCCGTCGCGGCCCGGTTGCGAGCGGTGTGAAAGAACGCGGCCTTGGCTTGCTTCGCAGCCTGGGCCTCAGCCTCAGCGGTGTCGGCTTCTGCTTTCATCCGAGAGATCTTCTCAGAGTTTGGGTTATTGGCGACGTTGCGGATGTACTCGTGATCGCGCTTCTTCTTTGCTGCTTCAGCGAGTTTCTCAGCCACTTCGGGATCCGACTCCGCGGCCACGAGTGCTTCAGGTGGTGGCGGAGCTTGCGTGAGTTCATCGATTTTTTTCTTGACGCTATCGAGCTTCGCTTGGCGTTCTTTGATCATCTTCGGGAACTTCATCAGGTCCACTTCGAAGGTGTTCAACCGGCCCATGAGGGCTGGGAATCGCGCCTTCTTGACGACGTCTGATTCGGCGATCAAGTTCGCGGCATTGTTGACAAGCGCCGGGTTCGCGGGCATCACTCCCGTCTGTTGAATCCCCGTCCCCGGCACTTCCGGCACAGGCACGCCGCCGGCTTGCATAATGGGGTTCGAAGCGGAACGTGTCGGCAGACCAGGCTTGCCGCGCTCCGCGACTGGCATCCGGGTCTTCATGATGCCTTCGAGGGAGGTCTTCGCCTTTTCGACTTTCAGTTTGAAGTCACTTTTGACACGAATGTCCTTCTCGACAACCTCGCGGAAGTAGGCCTCTTTTACCGCTTCGACGATGCTTCGCACATCGTTCGGCTGGTCCCCTTCGAGGCTGATTTTGATGACTTCCGAGCCTTCGGAGAACGTGACCACGAGCTTCTCTTCGAGAAACTTGATCGGGTTCTTTTGGCTCTGGATCATCTCCAGTTTGCTGATTTGGTACGTCGGGTCGCTCAGTGCGGAATTGAGCACAAAGTCTGACTTGATGAGCTGAGCCGTGGTCTTCACGTACGTGGTGAAGTCCGTCTTGCCTCGGGTCGGATCGTTACCCATAGCGATCGCCGTGGGTGACGACGCGACTTGGAGCATCGCATACGACTCATACTTGTTCGGCAACAAACTCCACGCGGCATATGCCAGCCCGGCGCCCAAAAATGTCCCGCAGAAGAGGATCAAGAGCGCGTGCAACCGCAGGTAAGTCAGGATTTGCAACGCCGGATTCGGTGGCTCGACCTTCGCGCGATCGGGGCGAGTGCGCGGAACCGGGACGAGGGCCGTCTGCATCGGGCGAGGAGTCGAAGTATCATTCATGGCCGACATCCGTGAGGGTTCGAGTGAGGTCTTCGTGGCCTGGCCATCTTGGCCAGGCAGTGAGCACAAGCTGGAAGCTCGTCCAAGATTTCTTGTTCGTGGCATGGCCATCTTGGCCATGCTGGTCGCACGGGCTAGAAGCCCGTGCCACGGTGATTAGGCAAACTGAATCCCGGAGTAAGCGGGGTTCGTGGTCGTGGTCTCAGCGGGGACGACGAGCCGGCTCAAGGTGGCCAGTTGCAGGCCCAGCAGCCCCAGCCCGGCGGGCATCATCAGCCAGCCGTGGATATCGTGGACCCAGTTCAGCGTGTTTTTGTCGTCGGTGAGCGTGTAAGCGATGCCCGTGGCCGTGATGCGCAGAATGTTGACGATGAGTGCAATTGGCACGATGCCCATCAGGATCAAGAGCTTTTCAAAGCGCGTGCGGTCGAGCATCAGCACGGCCCCGACGGCGAAGGCCGAGAAGGTCATCAGCATCTTCAAGCCGCTACAGGCATCGACAACACCCAAACGGACTTCATCGATGAGGATAATGTGGCCTTCCGCGATGGCGGGTAGACCCAGCGTTTGCAGTAAGTAAGTGCTCGAAGTCGTGGCGATGTTCTTGAGTGGACCGCCGAGGTTGCGTTCCATTTCGTAAGGCAAAGGAATCATGAACGCCAAGAAGACCAGCCCCGGCCAGACGCCGATGAGCAACTTCTTGCCGCCAGCCATCATCACCAGAGCAACAACTGAAAACACGAGTGCCAAGCAATCGAGTTGATGGAACATCAAGCCACCGGCCAAGCCGCGAGCGACGACCAACAAGCCGAGGATCACCAAGCCCAGCACCGTCCACGGGGCACTCAGACCCATCAGCCCCGCCTGATACCGGCGATAAAGCAAGTACGCGGAGAAGGCCGGGACGAGGAAGCCATGGGAGTATTGCGGATCATCGGTCCATTTGCCGATGAGGAATTGAAACGTTGGCAGGTACGCCCACAGGGTGAGCAAGCCACACGGAACCAACAGCACTAACGAAGTTCGCCACATCATCACGGACATCCCTGTCCCACGAAACACCCAGGCATCCTCACCCGAGATCAAGATTGTGCGCGAAAACGCCCAAACTCCGCAACCCCAGCTTGGGATGCACCCGAAACCTTCAGTCTTACCCTCAAGCTGAGTCCGTCGCTGGGCGGTACATCACGTCGGTTCGCATCACGTATTTGACGCCATCCAGGACTATCGCCCCTGTGTGCAGGATGTCGTGGCGGAAGATCAGGGCCTTACCTGGGACGGGCTGGACTTTGAGCACTTCGTCGTCGGTCGGTAACCGGCCACGGCGTTCGAGGTTGAACTTGGTCTCGCCACCGAAGACGCCCCAGTTGAGGTAAATCATGAAGGTGTACTTGCTCACTTCGCCGTTGCCGCGGTCGTATTCGCCATCGAAGTGCCACTTGAATTCTTGCCCAGCGGCGTAGCGGTAATAGCGGAATCGCTCATTGAAGCCACATGGTTCCCAGTTCTCAAAACGGCACGGCAGGAATGGCAATGCCCGGGCAAAAAGGTCCGAAGCGGTCGTCGGGTCGTCGATCATGACGCGGTCGTTGTTGCGGATGAACTTGGCCATCACGGGACCTTGAGCCGTGGTGATCGGCGCGTCCTCGTAGCCAATCTCCTCGGACTTGGTGAGGAAGTGAGCACACTCCTCGATCGAGAGGAAGTTGTGAATGACAAAGATGTTCTCGTCCGCAAGCCATTCGAGTTCCATCGCCAACCCCTCCGATTCATGATGCCTTCAAGGAGCCAACGAGCCGGAGCAGGTTCACTAAGGTTGAGATGGCTCCTTCACATCTTCCGCAACTGGCTCCTTCTCAACAATAGTATCGGGAACGTAACAGATGCCTCCCGTCAGGCGTCGACTCATCAAAGAGCAACCGAACAGGCTGCTGAACCCCAAACAAGAGACGACAACTAGCGCCGCGCGACTCAGTAAAGAGCGAGAGCGACGTTGAAGTGAATCGGGACAATCGCGAGTGAGAATGGTCCCGTCTTGGCGCCGGAAGAGGCTCACACAAGCACTTCCACTCTTCAGAAGCGACTCCACTTCCGCCTCAGTCATCATGGACAGATCGTAGACAGTTTGCTTGCACTGAGAACAATGTCGCGACCGGTCGTCGCCAACCATGGAGTCCCAAGAGACAGTGCAAGGGCTGGCAATCTGAATCTGATCGAGAACACGGATCGCTCTTCGCATCGGAATCCTCCACTCTAAGAATCGTTCGAGAGCTGATAGACGGCTCTTTCGATTTGATCAAGAGGATTCTCGGGGCAGTTCGATGCACAGATCAGGTCTGTAGTAAACTGAAAGCATCATTGTGAGGTGAGATATGCCGCTCAGAGATCATTTTCATCCACCCCTGAGCCACCGCACTTCCTGGGAGGGGTTCCACGGGCAATGGCCTGCGATGATGATTCTGGAGTTGAACCATGTCCTCCCCGAACAGTATGTCGCCGAACCACGAGTGCATGTGGGTGCTGAGATCGAAATCGACATAGGCACGATGGAAACGGATCCACCTGCAGTGGCGAATATCGACACCCAGAATGGCTTGGAGTTTTCACTCGCCGAGCCAAGTGTTGCTGCGGAGACGGAACTCCTCGACGATAGCGAATACGAAGTCCGCGTTTATGATGTCAGACATCAGCGTCGTCTGGTCGCGGCCGTCGAGATTGTCAGCCCTTCGAATAAAGATCGACCTGAAAGCCGACGAGTGTTTGTGGCCAAGTGTCACGAGTTATTGCGTCGTGGGGTGTCGGTTTCCATCATTGATCTAGTCACCTCCAAGAACTTCAATCTTTACACGGATCTGCTGGAACTAGTTGGTCACTCGGACTTGAGCTTCGGACCAGAACCGTCTCCCATCTACGCGGCGACCTGCCGGTGGATCCCACGGGGCCGCAAACATGTCCTCGAAACTTGGTCCCACATCCTGCATGTTGGTCAACCGCTGCCCACACTGCCGATGTTGCTCACGGAGACTTTACCCATCCCGCTCGAACTCGAAACCAGCTACCTGCAGACTTGCCAAGCCCTTCGCCTCGGCTGATCAATCCACCTTTCGGCTTTGCCAGAGGTCACTGATGGTGTCGTCGTCGAGTTCGACGAGGATGCCGCGATCGACCAGGTATTCCAAGAGTTCGGCTTCAAAGGCGAGGTTGCGATCGGGGCCTTCGTCTCGTGCGTAGGGCTGGATGGTGCTGCCATGTTCGGCTTGGCGTTCGAGATGGCGTTCGACGAGAAAGCCGGGCTTGGCTTTGGGATGATGCTCGGTCTTGAACTTCTCGGGCAAGTCGAAGGCCTGCCGTTCCGAACTTGTGATTAGGTAGTCACCATTTTTGTATCTCGTGGAAACGCCCGTGATGGTGTTGGTTTCATTTGGTTCAATGAGGTCGACAACCCCGCCAGCCATCTTGCCACTCGGGTGCCAGAGCAGGGCCACATGCAGCCGACGATCTCGCTCTAAGAAGATGTTCTTGCCCCAGTTCGTGACTTCGAAGCCCTCTTCTTCAAGACCTTCGATCTGTTCCATCATGCGGTCGTAAATCTCATCGCGGATGCGGTCCGGCTCGACGGGAATCCAACGCTCACGGAAGGCGACTTTGGGCAAGCTCAAGACCTGTAAACCGATCTTCGAGGGGAAGACGATCATCATGGCGATCGGGTTCCACTGGCAGAGGCGAGTCAGCTCCCGAAACGACATCCGACCCAGACGAAGATCAAAGTACCGGACAGGCGGAAGTGTCATCGAATCTCCCAGAATGTGACGTTCTCATTCCTCATCGCTCAGAGTATGGCTTTGACCCTCATCGGGGATGAGCTACTGGCCGAAATCGCGTTGCATCCGTATACTCACAGCAATATTGAAAACGAATTCTCTGGAAGATTGAAAGCCGCAATGGAGTTTGATTCTAACCCGGTCTCGGACGATGAACCGGTTGCCGATTTGCCCCCTGCCTCGGCAGAACCTGTTAAAGTCCGATACAGCGAAATGAACTTGATCCGCCCGCTCATGGATTCGATCCAACACGCGGGCTACGAATTCGCCACCCCCGTTCAAGCCTCCGTGATCCCGCGAGCGATGATCGGCAAAGATGTCATCGGGCAGGCCCAAACCGGGACCGGCAAAACCGCGGCCTTCTTGATCCCCTTCCTCAACCGCTGGCGACCACACGCGACCAAAGGCCCCATCGGCATCGTCATGTGCCCGACCCGCGAACTGGCACTGCAAGTGGCGAACGAGGCCATCAAACTCGCACCGAGCCGGAAGTTCCGCACCGTCCCCGTCTACGGTGGCACGGGCATGGGCGCTCAACTGACAGGCCTGGCCAAAGGCTGTGACCTCGTCGTCGGCACACCCGGTCGCATCATCGACCACCTTCGCCGTGGGACGTTGAACCTCGACAACGTCAAGTACGTCGTCCTCGATGAAGCCGACCGGATGCTGGACATCGGCTTCCGCCCGGACATCGAACGCATCTTGCGCCGCTGCCCGGAGACCCGGCAAACGCTTCTCATGTCTGCAACGGTCCCCGATACGATCAAACGACTCGTGTCGCGGTACATGAAAGACCCCGAACACCTCAACATGTCCCCGACCACACTCACCGTGGACAAGATTCGCCAGACGTTCATCACCGTCGATGAAGAACGCAAATACGAACTGCTGTTGAAGGTCTTCGAGCGCGAGCAACCCCGGCAGTGCATCATCTTCGTCGAGCGGAAACGCTGGGCTGATAACCTCCATAAGAAGCTATCCCGCGTCATGGAAAGTGTCGCCGCGATCCACGGTGACCTGCAACAGAAGCAACGTGAACGCATCATGGCGGACTTCCGCTCGGCGAAGCTGCGTTACCTGATCGCCACCGACGTCGCTAGCCGGGGCATCGACGTCTCGGGTATCTCGCATGTCGTCAACTTTGACCTGCCGATGGACATTGAAAACTACGTCCACCGCATCGGTCGGACGGGCCGCATCGGCAAGGACGGCGTCGCCATCGCCTTCGTGACCCCCGAACAAGGGCCACACCTCACGGAAATCGAGATGACCATCAACCGGCTCATCGAAGAGGACCGCATCGAAGGCTTCGATGCCTACCTGCCCAAACGCAAAGCCGAACCGCAAGAAGCCAACGGCGAACCGGCCCCACCCACCGAGAAGAAAGCCGTCTTCGGCAAGACCGTCAAACGCTACAGCAGCCGACTGTAAGGCAAATTGATTGATTTGAAGAGCCGCG
>JBOFPH010000062.1:0-84613 GCA_051659845.1 Fimbriiglobus sp.
CACCACCGCCGCCGCCGCGACGGCCACCGCCGCCGCCACCGCCGCCGTAGCCACCACCACCGCCGCCACCGTAGCCGCCGCCGCTGCTACCGCCGCCGCCGTAGCCACCGCTGCCACCGCCGCCACCACCGTAGCCGCCGCCACCACCGCCACCGCCACGAGGACGTTCTTCACGGGGGCGAGCTTCGTTGACCGTCAATTGACGACCTTGGAAGTCCGCGCCGTTCAGGCCTTGGATCGCTTCTTCGATGCCGGAAGACATTTCGACGAAAGCAAATCCACGCGACCGGCCGGTTTCCCGATCGGTGATGATTTGGGCTTTCGTCACAACTCCGAACTGACCGAACAGTTGTTCGAGATCGCTCGGGGTGGTCGAGAACGGAAGGTTCCCGACGTAAAGATTCTTGCTGCTCATGCAGCTCCCTCAAACAGCCTCACAGGAATCAAACCCGATATGGCACTACCTAAAAGACCCATCATCGAGACATCGATGACGCGGATGAGAGACGAACGCGGGGACTCAACAGACAGATTCGCCGCCAACGACTCACCTAAAGTATTCGGGGCTACCACGAAAAATCGCAGTCCCGACCTCCAGGAGGTGGAGTGATTGTAACGGTCCGTCGCAGGGAGCTTAGCGAGCATCAGAGTGGGATCAATTCTTCTCAGAGCCAAAATCCGCCAAACAGAACCGGACGTGAACGCCAACGACCCGTTCGCCTCATCCTTAGCCAGGAGGTCCGCTCCTCCTAGTTGATGTGACTATACGCTAACTTCCTCCAAAACAATAGCCAGATTTCGGAAATTCTCGTCATGTTTCCGAAATTCGTTCCACAATGCCGTTCGCGTGGAAAACCACATGCTCCGGTTTCCACCTCACCGAAACCCCTTCTTCGCCGACCGCGATTCGCCACATCAGCGACATCAGGTTGTCATTGGCCTTGGCCCGCAAGCCGATGTATGAGGTCGTCAGGCGGGGGTTGATTTCCAATACGTAGTCTTTGTCGCCCGAGGGATCATCGCCCAGAATCAGGTCCACACCAACGTAACCCAACAGCCCCGGTAAGGCTTCAACCGCCCGCGTCGCCAGCCGCACTGCACGCTCATACAACTCTGGCGACGCGATCGTCTCGCCACCGAAGTAGGTGAAGCGCCGGTCCTGAGACATCGTCTGCCAGCAGGGCCACAACGCCAACGCCTGCTTCGAGCCAATGAGAAACGACACACTCGCTGGCCGACCGGGGACGTACTCTTGCCAGATCAAGTTGTCTGGGCTGACGCCATCCAGACCATCTTGCAGGATAGCTTGTCTTTCTACCCGAGACTGGGTCCAACGTGTGGCAAATGAGCCTGCTCCGTAGCGGTGTTTCACCACCCAATCAGAATCGCCTACAACTTGGGTCAGTGTGATCGGGTGACGGATCATCGCAGCAACTAGGCTGCGAGAATGTCGAAACTTATCGGAATAGAAACGAATCGCTTCCAACGTTGGCCCGAGTCGATTCGGCGTGACGCTATCGACCCAGCGGCTATCGCGGCTCAGTTGCTCGCCAAACTCAGGCGAGATCAACACAGCCGCATCGACTCCCTCAGCCGCCGTCATCAAGCCATCGGCCAACTGGTCTTGGTCCAGGTTGTCGAGCGTTTTAACAGTGACCCCAGGAATCGCAGCGAAGTCCTGGCGAACGGCTTCGCGCATGGCGAGGCCTTCACGGTAAAACGAGTGGGCTGGGTCGGAAGGATCACGACCCAGCCCCAGTGCTGTGAAATACTCGTAGACGAAGACCGTTTTCATCCCGTCATTATCGGGGCGTTCCCGTGCCTGTCGAGACTGGCGTGGTAGGACCGGTTGGCGTTGGCAGAGGGAGCGTCGGGCGGTTGCGTGTCGGTAGCGTCACGGAGCCACTCGCGGTGAAGTTCCCCAGCCCGGCATCGGCAGGCACCATCTGAGGCAATGGACCTGGCACAACACCCGTGCCCATGCTCATCGGCGTGGGGCCGGATGGTGGCATCGGGGTAGCAGGCGTCATCGGTAGCGATGGAGCCAGCGGCATGCCAGGGATCCCGTTGATCGGATCGGTGCTCGGCTTGAATTCCGGCAGTGCTGGCAGTGGCAACTCGGCAGGATGTTCCCGCAGCTTGATGGCCGCTTCGCGGGCCGCGAAGTGATCAGCAGCCTTCTTCTGCACATAAGCCGGAAGTGGGCCTTCGCTGACACTCACATTGTTGAACCGCTGAATCGTCCCCTTGGCCGCTTCGAGGCTCGCGATGGCGATGTTGTAATCCGCAATCGCACGATACTCCCCCGAGGTCGCTCGAGCCAAGTTTTGCTGAAGCTGGGTGATGTTCAGCACTTCGCCTGAGCTGCTGAGTGCCCCTTCTTTGCGACGTTTTTGCTCGGCTGCGAGTTGGTTTTCAAGTGCGACGCGCTGACTCCGGTTGAAGAGAATCTGCTGATACCGTACCTTCAAGACACGATCACTCTCGATGATCAGTTCATCGGTCTTTCGTTCCGCATCTCGGAGGATATGGAAACTGGAATTGAGTTGGTGTACCGCTTGTTGCACGAGACCACCCGCATCCCGGAAGCCAATCGGCATTTCGAAGCGAAGGCCCACTTGCCAGCTATTGAACTGGTTACTCGAGAAATTCCGCAGAGCGCTCTGATCCCCTGCCCCATCGAGACGTGGCCCGAGGCCAGCGATGTCGTAACTCGTCAGCAACCGCAAATCGGGTCGGCGAAGGTTCTTCTGGTTCATCACGTTGAGCTGTTGGGCTTTCACCTCTTCACGAGCCAGAATTAGCTCTGGCCGGTTGACACTGGCTTCTTGGAAGATTTCCGTCATGTTCGTTTCGAGGTAGCCGAGGGTCGGTTCGTCGCTCGGCACGATGCGACTACCATCATTCGATCGCATCCCCAGAAGCCCACGCAAGTTCCGCTCGGATCTGAGTACTTGATCGCGCGCGTTCAACATGTCCACTCGGAAGCCCCAGTACGAGGCTTCCAACTGATCGACGAATTGCTTCCGTTCGATCCCCTCTGTCGCTCGCGTCTTGACATACCAGTAGGCATCCAGTGCTTGTTGCACGGCGTTTTCTTGGGCCGCGAGGTTGTAGTACGCTGCATACAGGTTCCAGTACGCGGCTTCGATGTTGAGCAGTTGCGTGTTGATCTGGCGATCAAACTCCGCCCGTTGTTGGTAAAAACGGACTCGTGTGAGCAGAATCCCTTCGGTCCCCTGCCCTGTCGAGCGGAAGCCAGGAATCAGCAAGCTGCCCGGGTGGTTCGCGTTGAGTTGGTTGGCCTCGATGCCGAAGCTCTGCAACAGCGGCTGTTCGAAGGTGAACTGCAAGCGTGGCGTGTACGACGAGTTCAGAGCCACGAACTCACGGTTGCTCGGTGGTTGTGAGAGTTTCTGATACTGAGTCGAGAAGGTGATCCCGGCCACACCCCCGGTGGGGAGCGGTTTGGCGAGTGCCGTGGACAACGTCGCCGAGTCCCCGTTCGAGAAGCTCTGTTGCAGGCTCAACGTCGGTTGGTCGTTGTTGTTCCAGGTCAGGCTCGAAATGAAGCGAGCATCAAACTTCGACAACGACCGTTCGATTTCGACCGCAGCAATGGCTGGCGCGATCGCGAAGGCTTTGATGCTATCCGTGCCCGTCGTGCCCCGGCCTGTAAAGCCTGGGAGTTGGTCGTTCACGTTGCCTGGGTTCGTGCTTGGCCCGCCGACGTTCCCGCCTTCCATGCCGATGGCGATGGCTTCTTTCAGGCTCATCGGGCGAGGTGGGGCGTTCGTATTCAACACCGTGAGTGGAGGTGCGCCGGAAGGGTTCGGCGTCGGGGCGACGAGTTCATGCGGAGCTGTGGTCAGCTTCGCAGTCAGGCCGTTGTTCAGTGCGGTGTCGTAGTCGGCAGGCTCTTTGAGAAGTTGGCTTTTGCAACCCGTCGTTCCCAACAGGCCCACCAGGAGGCAAGCACTGATTCGGCGCATTGTCCAGCGTTTCCGCGTCATGGTCGTCCCCGTCGTCGGTGAACTTGCTTCGTGGGCGAAATGGCCCGACGAATCAAGAACGTCCGGGGTAACATCGGCATGAAACCAGGAAAGATTTACCCGACTTGCCGGTTGGAGAGGCGAAATTTCGAAAAACTTAGCGAATCTGGAGCCTTTGCCTCAAGTTGCGAAAGCTCGGCAAACTGGGCACCTGCCCAAACCTCACAGACTCCGCCGCGCACGAGCAACGATCCGCTCGGTCGCCTTCGTCGGTTGGCCCGCGAGCCAGGTTTCCGTCAGGTTCTGCACCCAATCGGGTTGAGTCTTGCTGGCATCGTTCAGCCAGTTCGCAACCGAATCCTGGATGTATTTGTGCTCGTCAGCGTTGTTGTTCTCCAGCAGCACCAAAGCCAGTTCCGGGTTCTGTTTCAACTTCTCGATGTGATTCGTCCAGACGCCCCGTGGCCGGGTGACTTCGACGGCATAGCGGCGGATGTTGACTTCGTCCGCTTCGCTCCAAGGAGTGAGAAGTTTGACCGCCTGGCTGACATTGGCCGCGATGTGCGAGCGCATGGGAATCCAAGCCCACTCGCGGACGCCGAAATGCGGATCGTCCGCCAGGGGGCGCATCATCCGCAGCCGCTCCGCGAACTTCAATTTGGGAGCGAGGCCAATGGCATAACAACCCCAACCCCGCACCGTATCCGAGGTGTGGTACAGAACCGGGTCCAGACCCGTGATGCCAAAGTGCATCAGTAGCACCTGCCCGCAGGCTTCCATCCGGCGAGTGACGCCCAGGGACATGGCATCCCGAGCGAGCGTCATCAACTCGGCGGAGAGATCGGGGAAGGAAGTCGTGAGGAGTTGCTCGAAATCGATGGCCAAGCCTTCGGCGAGGGTCGCGGTTTCGAGGGTACCAGCGTTGAGTTGGACGAGGATATCCGGCGGAATGTCCGCCCGGCGGGTCGCCCCGGTGCGTTTCGTGCTCATAGTCCGCTCAGTTTACGGAGTTTAGGCGAGCAGCGAGCGATAGTAAGCATGGAGTTCTGAGCCGAAGCGTGGAAGTGAGAAACGAGCTCCAGCGGTGGCCCGAGCGGCCAAGGAGAGACGGGAACGGAGAAGTGGATCGGTGGCGAGTTGAAGAATGGCTTTGGCCAGGGAATCCGCGTTACCCGGCTCATGACCGAGAGCGTCTTGGCCCTCCGTGAAGAGTTCTTTGGCCCCACCCGCAGCCGCGACAATCACGGGTCGACCGCAACTCATGGCCTCGGCAATCGTCAGGCCAAACGGCTCCGGACGGGTACTCGCATGAACAACGACATCCAGCCCACAGTAAGCCTCACGAGGATCGCGTTGGAATGGCACAAAGCCCACCCGTCCAGCCAGCCCCAGCCTTGCTGCGAGACTCTCCAACTCCAGCCGGCTAAACTGCGAACCCGCCGTTTTGTAGATCGGCCCGCCGATGATGTAGCCTCGCAGCGGCAGATCGTGCGGCAATTTGGCGAGAGCGTTCAGCAGCACCTCTTGCCCCTTCCAGTTGGCATACGTGCCAATCAGTCCGACCCGCAGCCCAGTAAATGACGCCATCCCCGCGAGGGCATCGAGTTTCACGCCAGAGTCCGCGGGCGACGGTGCGAAGTGTTCCGTATCGACGGCATTAAGAACGGTTCGGATCGGCAACTTCGGCAACACTCCCCGTACATCCCGAGCGACCGCTTCCGAAATGGCCACACTGCCCACAACCCCACGCTGACAGCTCTTCAAAATCTTGGCCATCAGCGGGCGATGCGAGTAGAAGTCATGGAGATGCCAAACCACTCCCACCCGCCTGGGTCGAGTGAGAGCCGTGAAAAGATGAGCTTTCAGCCCATTCGAGTGGATCAAATCTGGCCGTGAATCCCGAAACGCCTCGACCAACTTCTGCCGAAACTTCACGAACCCCGGCAACGCCGTCAGCCCATTGACACCCAACGACAGCAATCGCCCGACTTTCCCACCCGCCCGCAACTGGGTGTCGCCCATCTCAGCAAACGCCCCCGGCAACGGCACCACGACCACTCTCACCCCCAACCGCTCCGCCTCCGCCCGCAACGGCCCATCGCCAAACAGCACCAACGTCCCCACGACTCCCGGCACTGCCCGCATGGCCGCGAGCATCACCCGCTCCGCCCCACCGACTACCCCGACGGGGTTCACGTAAGTGATCCGCATCAGGAGGCGAGAAGCTTCGAAAAGACGATCCGGGTGTAGTCATCCCACGTGTGACCCGCTGCGAGCGCAAACCGAGCTTCCTTAGGCGGAGAGTTGCCAGACAGCACTTCCGACACCACCTGGGTCCAAGCTTCGATGTCCCCAACCGGAGCGTAGCGGATCGCAGATTTGCCAACTTCCCGGAAGATGGGAAGATCACTGGCCACCACAGGAGCACCGCAAGCCGAGGCCTCCAACACAGGAAGCCCAAAACCCTCATGATCGCTGGTCATGAGCACCACCGATGCCCGGCGATAGACCTCCGCGAGTTCGAGCCGTGATAACCCACTTCGATGGATGAGGGATTGTCGGAGACCATTGCGATCGATGATCTGATTGTGATCATTCGAAAAATCGCCCCCTATCTTGACGAGTTTCAGAGTCGGACGTGATTGCCGAAGCCTTGAAAAAACCTCCAGCAAAACTTCTATCCTTTTCCTCGAGACACAACTACCGACGTGCAAGAGCCATGGCGTGCCATTCAGGGCCTCGATCCACGGCAGACTCATATGCCCCTCGAGAGAGCAGAACTCCGGAGCTGCTGCTGGAAAAACGACCTGGATCCTCTCTTGAGGAACCAAAGAGAACCGCAGCAATTCTGCTTTGGTATCTTCGGAATCGGCGAACACCCATCGGGCTTTGGTCAAGCCGGTGAGGATAGGTTTCATCAACCGGCGAAACCACCAAGGTCGAGGCTCTTTCTCAGGCTCCAACAGCGAGCGAAACGCATTGATATCGTGGCAAATGACTGCAGTTTTCTCGGCTGGCAACGAGTGCACAAGATGGGCGTAGCTGTGATCTGGGATTACGAACGCATGCGCAGACAGGTTCCGAATCGCTTGGGGATAAAGTCGATAACGATTCCACATCCGATCAAAGTTGACCCCGCCCTTTACCCGACCAGACAGCATCCTCCGATAAGGAGGTATAGGCTCGAGGAGATTGGCATAGGAAGTAGCATGTTTGCGAATCATCTCCGCAAAGAGATCCATGCTAGGCCAACCTTCCTCGACGAAGTCAGGAAGCAGGGTGACTGTGGGGAGACTCAAGGACTCGGCCCAGGGAGCCGTTTTTTACTGAGAAGCTCCTCGAAGAATTGTATATGCTGCTTGGCGATCACGGACCATGCAAAGACCGATTCAGCTCGTTCACGACCTGCAGCACCGAGCCGAATTCTTTCACCCGGAGAATCTAATAATCCGCCAATTGCATTAGTCCAGGCAGAGATGTCAGCTTCTGGCAGAACGAGTCCTGCATCACCGATCACGTATCGAATTTCTCCAGAGTCACTGCCAATCACGGGTATACCAACAGCGAAAGCTTCGATAAGCATCCGGCCGAGTTGCTCACACCAACTCGGAGTCGTCTGGCTTGGGGCGACTAGCATATCCATTGCATTGATATATGCTGGAACCTCACCATGACGGACTCCGGTCACAACTCGAACATGCTCTCCCTGTTTTCTCGCCCAGTCCAGCAACTGGCCTTCCAAGACACCTCCACCGACGAAGAGGATCCGATGAGCCGCCTTAATCTGCTCAAGAGCCGGGAGTAATACCGAGAGACCTTTCTGAGGGACGAATCGTCCCAAAAAGCCAACTACTGGGAGACCAGGCTGAGACCAGCCTAGCCGATTGAGTACTGAAAGACCCGAAGATCGGTCGGGATGGAAATAATCGATGTCTACACCCAGAGGGATGAGTTGAGAGGGTTTGTTTCGATAGATTTCTTTTTTTGCGAGCGCCTCGAGCACAGTACGCCCAGCAGCGATCCACCCAGACGATCGCCCGACCGTCCATTTCTCAAACCATGAAAAAGGGGGGGGATAAGATTTCGCAATATTTTGAAATGTATAATGTATGTGAGGGATGCGATCCGCCCAACGACCGATTTGATATCCAGACCATACGTAAGGTTCTTCCCAGATGTGCAGAAGATCCCACGGGCATGATTGGATGAGATGTTTTAGCCCTCGACCGTAACTCATCACGTGTATATGTTTCGACAAATACACGGGAATGCCTACCACGGGAGAAGAATTCGGTAGTGCTGGCTCGAGAGGAGTTGGTCGAAGGTCACCGGACATGAAAGTCGGAGCAGCGACCGTAACCTCCCAAGCCCCGCCACTCTGCTTTCCGATCTCATCTGCGAGGCGTCTGTTGAGTGCAACTGAGTAGGAGTGACCAACTGAGAGAAGCTTCCGTGGTTGCGTCATCGAACTCCCAGATCAATCTCGGCTGCCATCATCGCATCCACAGTTCTTGCGACCGTGAATCGTTCTTCATAAATTCGCTCAGCAGCGAGTTCCAGAGTTTTCCGGTGTTGAGCATTATCTAAAATTTTTTGGACTTCACTAACAAAAGCTTCAATATCTCCCACCGGTACAGCCGCGACATGGCCCTCGCTCCAGACTGGTTCCGACAAGTCACCAAGAGTTGTGACAACTGCTCGTCCGTTGAGAAGTGAAGCCATCAATGTCGTCCGGCGGCAGCTCGCTCCATCAGGATATGGTTGAACCACAACGTCGCAAGCGGCGAGGCTGTCAGCAATCTCCGACTGTGACTGCTCTCCGAAAGCCACGATGCGATCACTGAGTAGAGGGAGTTCGAGAAGCAGCTCTTTGCGGAAACTCACCCCTCCTGAGCCGAGCAAGATGATCACGGTATCTGCTCGTTTGGATAAGATCGCAGTCAGGACTGGTTTCAGAAGCCTTGTGATGAGTGGACCATAGGTTCCGAAGTGACCTACGAGATGATAAGACTGGCCCTGAATGAACTTGTTTCTGAAGGAAACCACCGCGTCCGGGTTGGCGGATTTGGGAATGTTTGATGGCACAGGGAGGACTAGGATTGACTTAGAGTGAGGCACACCGAACCGACGGAGAAGTTTGGTCCAACCAGGAATCGAAACGAACAGCCGGGTTGAGACATGCGATAGAATAAATGCCATCACACGATTGAGAAGCGCGATCAGATTTTGATGCAAAGGCCTACGAACCCAAGGATAAGCCACTTCGTGAAACATTGTGTCAAGTCGATCCCCAGAAACGACGACTCTCCAAGCCAACCAGAGTACGAAGGGGAGATTCATCGCCTTCCAGCCAAAGCCGTGCGGCACATACTGCAAAAAGAGATGACGTGAACGAGGAAATTGATTGAGTTCCTGATGGAGTTTCCAGAGATTCCTTAGACTCATACCACCTACAAGCGGGTGGAGGCGCTCACCCACTACCAGCGTCTCGCTTAGTGCCTGAGGGAACCAAACATGCACATTCTCGCCACGTCGCTCAAACTCTGCAACCACATTAGCGGTGTAATCCCCAACACCACCTCGGTGCGGGGGATATTCCGTCGTGATGAAGTGACGGCTGATCAGAAGAGATTCAGCCTTCAAGAAATTCCGTACAGATGCGGGCAATTGTTGTCGCAGAGTGGCCATCTCCGTAGGGGTTGGAACCTTCAGGTGAAGGACGCTGCCCACTGAGATGAGCTGTGGCCTCCTTGACGATCCGGATAGGATCAGTTCCAACGAGAGTCACAAAGCCCGCATCCACGGCCTCCGGTCGCTCTGTCGTGTCTCGAAGAAGTAGGACTGGCACACGTAGGGTGAGTGCTTCTTCCTGAACTCCGCCCGAGTCTGACAACACCAATTCGGCTCGACGAAATAGCGTGATAAAATCTAAGTAATTCAAGGGTTCGATCAAATACATATTCGTTAAGAGGCAATCACCAAGGATTCGAAAAACGGGTTCTCGAACACTTGGATTCAGATGAACGGGATAAACGAACGTGACTTCAGGAAAACTCCGGGCAAGATCTGCGAGCGCCAGACAAATCCGTTCGAAACCCTCTCCAAAATTTTCACGTCGATGACCTGTGATCAATACAAGCCTGCTAGATGACAGAAATGGACCAATCACCTCTGAGTGCACAGAATCCTCCTGATCGAGTTGGCTGATCGTCAACAGAAGAGCATCAACCACCGTGTTCCCAACAACATGAATCGTCTCGGGATGAATTCCCTCGTCAATCAGATTCCTGCGAGTTGGTTCGGTTGGTGCAAAATGCAAAGTGGCTAAGCGGGAAATCAGCGACCGGTTCGCTTCTTCTGGCCAAGGATTGAAAAGATCTCGCGTCCGCAGACCAGCTTCAATGTGGCCGAGCGAAATTTTCCTATAAAACGCAGCAAGACTGGCAACAAAAGCGGTTGTTGTATCCCCTTGCACAAGCACGAGATCGCTTAGGTGTTCAGCAAACTCCGCATCGAGTGCAAGGAGAAGCTTTGACGTCAACGCGGAAAGCGACTGATTTGCGGTCATCACCGCAAGATCCGCATCTGGTCGGATTTTAAAGAATTCAAGGACAGAATCCAACATTTGTCGATGCTGTCCCGTAACCACGACCCTCGTGTGGATTGTCTGATCAGCCTTGAACGCATGGACGACAGGGGCCAGCTTGATCGCTTCAGGTCGTGTTCCGAATAGAACCGTGACTTTCTTCAAGCGGGACCTCGGTAAGGACTTTTCCCGACACGAATCGCTGATTCGAACAAGGGCAGTAGTTTTTCCAAATGAGCTTCCATCGTGAAGGTCTTGGCCTTCTCCCAAGCTCCCAGCCCGAGTTTATTTCTATGATCGTCATCTCGCAAAGCACGAACAAGTGCATCAGCAAATCCCGCTGCCGTGGGTTTCTCGCCAGGTGCCATTTCACCAGACACACCAGCTATCAACCAATCAGGGATCCCTCCGACAGCAAAGGCAACCGCAGGCAATCCCACAGCCCCTGCTTCGATCCCAACCAAACCGAACGGTTCAGGCCAGACGCTTGGGACGACGAGCACATCCGCTTTCCGCATTTCAACTTCACGACGTTCTGGATTCACCCAGCCAAGAAAAGAGGCGGTAATTCCTGCTTGACGGGCTGCTTTTTCGAAGGCCACACGATCTGGCCCATCCCCCGCGACAACGAGATCAAGTTCACGTCCAAGTGTCTTCTCGGCGAGCGGTATGGCCTGAACGAGTTGCCACCAACCCTTGAGGTCCGTGATCCGGCCAACAAATAGCAGCCGATCAGTCCCCGGCCGAGGTCGTGGAGGAGCGAAATCGACCTTAGCCGTGAGGGGATAGTGAATGGTGTGCACCCGATCACGCGGGACTCCATTCCGAGTCATTTCCTCTGCCATGTGATGACTGGCGACAACCAAAGCAGCAGGCTCGGGTAGGCTTCGGTGTCGGCGTCGTTCAATCGCGTATTGCTTCAACGCAGTCATTGGATTTAAGCCACCGCAGCGGCGAGGATACCATCTTGTCAAACAACCTACGCCGAATGACCGTTGACATGGCTCACGGTTAGGGAATGAGAGACACTTGGTACCACTCGCACAAAGCCCACCATAATTGTGCCGGAACACGACTGTGGGGATTGAGCGACAGAGCCAAGTTTCGTACGCGGGATCGCCCAAGCCATGCACATAAACTATATCAGGTTTCCATCGTAGAGCATTCTCAGCGAAAATCTGAGGCGGACTGGGGTCTGCACAGAGAAGGTCTACTGACCTCAGCCCAGTGAACCCCAACTCCTCTTTCTCGTTGGGCGAACGGGAGAGGAAGCCAACATGAAATTCTTGTTGGGCTATTGCGGGGACAACTGCTCTGAGGTACTCCTCGACGCCACCAACTGATGCCGCGTGGTAGTTAACAATGAGAAGGCGGAAAGTCTTCACACGACTTTTTCGGCCACCGTAAGGGAATGATGACCGAACGGCCGAGTCAGGAACCCGAGCTTCTCAAAGAAATTCAGCCTGATTGGAGGGCGACCCGGGATGGGTATGTAGTGCCCGACAGAACGCTGCTCAACGACTCGGAAACCGGCTGCTTTTGTCCATCGTTTTGTTTTTCTCATCATGGTCCAGTGACAGATGGGCTGACCACCTTCGTCGAAGATTTTTCCACGAAGATTGCAATACAGTCGATAGAGTCCAATGGTGGAGAAGTAGTTTGGAGTCGAGAGATATAGCCGTCCACCGGATCGCAAAACCCGCGAGAGTTCGCGGACAGCACCCGGTGGGTCGGGAACATGTTCGATAGTCTCACATGAGAAAATGGTGTCAAAATGACCGTCAGGAAACTGATGGAGGTTTTGTATGTCGGCCACCTGAAAATGGGTGTTGACAATATTCATAGATGCGGCAAGGGCTGAAGATTTTTCAACAGCCATGGGCGAGAAATCGCACGCCACGACTTCTTGAGGACGAGCATTGTGTTGAGCCAGTCGACAAGCAAACGCGCCGAGACCACAGCCGATGTCCAGAACTCGGCGGTTGGCCAAATCGATTTCTGGACGAAGACGGGACTCGATCATGCGATACCACGGAGCGGAAGCCTCCTTGTCAACGACGTGGGTTGCGTGCCACTTGTCATAAACTTCTCTCGCACTTTGTGTTGCATCCTTCATCAGTCTGATTCTCGCCTTTGAAGAACAGTAAGAGAGTCAACTTCATCAATGACAATGAAACGCGAGTCTAAACGGATGACTTCTGCTGTGTAACGTACGCTTCCTGCGTCATGAATGGGTCGGCTCGGCGTAGGCCGACTGTCATGTAACCCGATGATTCCGCCAGATGCGATGAGGCCACTCCAGCTTTCCCAATCCACTCTTAATCCATCGTAACTGTGGTCGCCATCAATGAACAGAAAATCGATGGGCTTTTCCAGCACACTCGGTTCATTGGCAGCAGCTTGGCCTGTGGTCCGTAACCAGATCACATCACCCCTTCGAACCTTGGCCACTCCTGATTGCGCGATCACCTTTTGTGTACTAAATCCGAGACGGCCAACAGGGTAGGGATCGATCGCAAAGAAGGTTCCGTCTGGCGCCATCACTTCACGAAGCTGCCGCGTTGAGACACCATGCCAAACCCCAATCTCTGCCAGCCGTTTCCGACCAGAAGCATACTTGGTGAGGCAAGCACGTTCAGCAACGGTAGTCTGCGTTTCCGCACTAGCCAAACCAACAACCCATTTCGCAAAGTGAACTAACGGACTCGACATCAGCGTGCCCCATGTTTGATCGCTGCATAACAGCCTTGAAGAAACTGATCCGCCGATCTTTTCCAAGTATAATGACGAACCGAATCGGATGCTGCACGTCCCAGTCGTTCAACCAGGTCAGGATTCGCTGCCAATCGCTCCAAGGCTGCAGCGAGTCTCGCTGAATCCCCGACCGGCACGATTAGCCCATTGATACCATCATGGATCGTGTCTTTCATCCCACATACAGCAGTCGTGACAATGGCAAGCCCTGCAGCGGCAGCCTCGAGAATCACCAACGGAAGCCCTTCAAAAGTCGATGGAAAGGCAAAGATTGAGTGATTGAAATAGAGATCTTGAAGGACTTTGTCATCAGTGATTTTCGGTATGACCGTGATGCGGTTTCGATGACGTTCTGGAAAATCTCCCAAGACCTTTTCTGAAGAGAAAGAACAACCAGCAATTGTGACTCGTTCACTCGGTCGAAGATCTAAGAAAGAACTCAGCCCCGCGACAAGATCAAGAATACCCTTGCGCTCAATCCACGTCCCAACGAAAAGAATACCAGAACGAATGGACCTGGGGCGATCCATGAATAACTCTGGAGAAACTCCACCGTGTTGGATGGTGTAGCGAGTTCGAGGGACTCCAAGACGACAGCGTAAGTGGTTAGCATCCTCAGTGGTTTCGACACAGACATGATCAGCGAGCTTCAGAGCGATGTTCGCCTGCCAAACGACCGAAAGGGGCTTCATTTTTGAAATCATATCGAGTGGTTTTCCGATATGTTCGGAATATCGAATTCGAGCACGATGTGATCGTGATTCCAGTGCATAAACAGAAACCAACAGCGGGGGCAGACCGAGAAACTGCCTCGAAAAAGCATATGCGAGTGAGATTGGCTCATGAATTTCAACAACATCATAGTGCTTGGTCGCTAATACCCTTCGGACAGCTCGTACAACTTGAACCGGGACAAAAAAACGTCTGAGTTTACCGCGATCCGGTATATCGCGGTTCAAGTCCTCGGTAAATAAGTGATCGACGACATGACCACCAAGACGCAACTCATCACTCACAAAATGAATGTAGCGAGACATTCCCCCAGTGCGGTCATTTGCTATGTTGTTGATTCGAAGAATCCGCAACTTCCGCTCGCTCACGACTCCCAGCCTTTAGGAAGATTGTCTTGGATCTCAATATTTGAAAATTTCACTGGAGATGCTGGTCCACGGTTTTTCACCCAGTCCGCCATACGTCGGATTCCGTCTCGAAGTGCGATGGGCGAAGGCGGCTGAAAAATCTTTTGCACCTTAGAGTGATCTGAGAACGCATGAACAACCTCGTTCCGAGCAGGTAAGTGAGTCACGTTGACTGGAACTCCGAAAGCGGCTGCGATTTCCTCAGCGAGCTGAAGGATTGTGTAGGGGGTATCAGCGCCGATGTTAAAAATCTCGTTAATTGCTCGAGGAACTAGCGGACTTCGGGCGATGATCGGTGCGACGTCATCCACATGAGAGAATGCTCGCGTCTGAAGCCCATCGCCAAAGGCTGTCATCGGCAGCCCTTGAAGGACTTGATTCATGAAGATACCGATCACGTTCCGGTATTTGTCTGCGATGTTCTGTCTCTCACCATAGACGTTGTGGGGTCGGAACACGATGTGATTCAAGTCAAACATATGGTGAGCAGCTTTGAGGTCTAATTCTACCGCATACTTCGAGATACCGTAGGGGTCTTCAGGAGTTGGAGTCATCGACTCGGACATCGGCACTTGCCCAGGGCCGTAGACAGCAATTGATGATGCAAATACGAAACACTTGCAACACTTACTCTTGACGGCCTCATTCACAAGATGCATCGAAGCAACCAAGTTCGTCTGGTAGTTGTACGCGCGTATGAAGTGTGACAAACCTTCAGCTGCGTAGGCTCCCAGGTGATATACGAACTCGAATGGCCCATGATCCGCCCATAAAGACCCAACGAAAGCAGCGTCTTTGAGGTCACCCTGAACCCATTTTGCAGCAGCAGGAACGTTCTCGAGGAAACCACCTGAAAGATCATCAGTAGCAACCACTGTCATACCAAGATTTAGACAATGGTCGACAACATGCGAACCGATGAAACCAGCAGCTCCAGTGACAAGGACTCGAAATGATACAGTTTGATCAGTCATGTTAACACCATAGTAGAATAAAGATAGCGGTACAACTTAAAAATATCCACATGAAATATAGTATATAAATTCGACCTGCTATCATAGTTCGGTGACAACACATCCCTCAAACTAATCCGTTCGAGATGGTTCCGTTGAGCTAGTGCTGTAAGCAGTTCGGAGGGGCAGATATCATGATGTTGCGTGAAGAGCCGATGCAGGGATTAATCTTGTGCGTATCAAGATACGTCTTGTGGCCAATGGCCAAGGCACATCAGCAATTGCGGAGCTACTGAAAAATACATAAGAAATACCTAGAACGATGAAAAATAGTGAAGACAACAAGGTATGACCCGAGAAAAACGAACCAATGATTACAGCTGAAACGAAAAAGGGAAGACTACGTAGCATCCATGTGAGAAACCAATAACCCATTTCCCAGAGATCTTGTTTGTATACTTTGGAAAATAGCCACAAACCGATTGGGAATGCGAAAGAAAACGAAGCTAATATCATACCAAAAACAGTGACTTCAACTCCAAAAATATAGCCAAAAATGAAAGACGCAAAGACTGAGTAGACACCATATACTAATGTGACCAATCCAACCATGGGCCGATGAGCAACTACACCCACTGTCTTAAAAAGCCCATTCACCAACGTGGATGCAATCAGGTTGATCCCGATCGCAGTGTGGACGACGGTTCCTGCAAACAATTCATCCCCCATCAAGAGCCTCACGAAGAGGGGATTAAGCGAAAAAAAAGCGTAGACAGAAAAGCTCGAAAGAATCATATACATTGCTAGGATGCTGAAAACGGCTTTTCGTGTCTGACCTTCGTTGCCTGCTGAACGGACCTGAGTCAGACCGATCAGGGAATTGTCTGGTAGTATACAAGCGATGTTCTGCAAGATTTGAGCAGACTTAGCAGTGGCTGCATAGAGGGTTGCATCAGCTGTACGACCCAGACCGACTAGTACAAGACTCATACTGCCAGCAAGTAACCTGACACCGAAACTAGCAAGCCACGGGCCTAAACCTTCACGCAAAAGAAGTGAAGCGCGCATTACCGATGGCCGCGTAAGACGTAGAGAAGCCCCGTATTTCATTCGGACCCTGAAAAGTGCAGCAATACCACTGAGAAGGGGTGGCACTCCAGACGCGACAGCAAGACCATACACTCCCCAGTCCAAGAAAAGCACCAAGACTGCCGTTAAACAAATGGATGTTACACCCTGTATAAGAGACAACCATCCACTGAACACAACGTCCTGTAGGCCTGTTAGGACAGCTTGGAAAGGACGAAATAACAGACCAAAAGCTGACAATCCAAGTAAAAGGAGCAAAGGATCTCGAATGATCTCCCAACCAATTGAGTAGTACACAAACGAAACTGGCCAAAAGAACAAAAGCGTCAGGACAGAAACAGACATGGCGACGCATATTGCGAGAGCAACCACCAAACCATCTGTCACAAGCGCGGCAATAGCTTCGCGATCTTCAGTTCCGTCCTTCGCCGCTATAAGCCAAGGCAAAACAGAAAAAACTCCAAGGTCTGATAAAAGAAGATAGCCAACAACTTCTCCGCTGGCGAGCCAGAGGCCAAAAGATTCGACCCCAATTGCATGAACAGTCATTGGAAATATGATAATTCCGGCGACTAGAGAGAATATGAATTGCCAGCCTTGGAATATGCTACTGATAACAACACGAGCTGTACGACTCACGATGGCTGTCCGCGATATTTTGCAAGGGTATACAGCGAGAGCCCTGTTGTTTTGGTCGTGTAATTTGCAAAAAACAGCTGCAGTCTTGCTGAGAGAATACACATCCTACGCCGAACAGGATGTTTTGCGACACCTCTGCGATATGCTTTCGTGACTCCGATTTGAGCAGCTGCACTCCGATGATCTAGAGGCTCTTCAACACTCGAAATCACCTCCCAACCCAGCCGTTCCAAGATTATTTTGAGTCCTGAGGGAGTCCATCGTAGCACGTGGTGAGGCGGAAAATCCCAAAAATCCCGGCCACAAACCTGCTGTTCTTTAATCAGCCTGGTAAATCGGTTGGGAGCTGGGCAAGATAGAGCAAGCAGTGTACCAGATCGGACAAATGGTGTGAGTTGAGCCAACACAGCTTCCGGATCAGGGAGATGTTCAATGACGTGGAACATAGCGACAGCATCAAAAGGTTTCCATGCTGTATCACCTGAGATCAATCGATCAAATCCACCGACACAGACATTCAATCCTTTGGATTTCGCTACATTAGAAGCAACGGGATTAAAATCCAATCCTATGCAATCATGGCCACGGTCTTTGGCCATTTTCAAAAATACGCCTTCACCACAACCCAATTCGAGTAAATTCCTGCAGGAACCATCGAGATCCTCCAAGAACCGTCCAAACTCCCACCTGATAGGGTAGTGCTCATCCTCTGTGTAAGAACCCTCAGGCCAACAGCGCGCTGGACTACTTTGTTCAACTTGACATGTAACACAGCGGTAGAATTGAACAACATCCGAACCGATCGCAAGACAAATGCGTCTAGCCCATTCTGTAGCGTGTTTTTCAAGTTCGTCAGCGGTAAGTATCGATCCTCCAGCGCGATCCGCTGCCCAAGCTTTTGCCAAATCAATCACTGGTACAACTGAGCACGAGACTAACCGAACTGATCGACATGCGGGGCAATGTTTTGGAATCGAAGTCAAATCACTCATCCGCCGACCTTTCCAGGCTTCAGTGTCAAAAAACTGCGAAGTCGTGTCCATCGCTGAAAAATGTCGGCTCGACTTGCTTTTCCCAGACACCACCGCAAAGTCTGTTTCATGAACGCCAGAGAAAGCTGTATTCCCATTGCGATGTAGTATGAAGCCGCGGCAAACCATCCATGATTTTTGCGAATGTAGGAAACATGACTCCGGAACATCACGAGTGTCTTGTCTCTCATTAGAGGATTCGAAGCGGCACCGAGGTGAATCATCGACGCACCCGGCCAGAATCTTACCTTGGTACCGGAGAGCTTAGCCTGCAGACACCAATCGATATCTTCGTAATATATAAAATAACGTTCA
Source organism: Fimbriiglobus sp. (assembly GCA_051659845.1). Classification (GTDB taxonomy): domain Bacteria; phylum Planctomycetota; class Planctomycetia; order Gemmatales; family Gemmataceae; genus Fimbriiglobus. Next base: position 18,499 of record JBOFPH010000062.1, read on the forward strand.
TCGAGCATTCCGACTTTATCGATTAACTCACGACGCATCAGCAAGAAACTGCCACAAACCCAATCAACGTCTTGTTCGACTACCTGAATAGAGTGGGACGAATGTCTCCTAATTCCATAAAGCCCAAGAATATCAAATAATGGACTTGGAAAATCGTAGAACGAAATCTGAAATGATCTCTGACTGTCGTTATTCAAATGCTTAATGCCCATGGCGCCAATGTCCGGTCTGTCATCCATGTATGTGACTGCAGCAGCCAGTGCGTTTTCAATCTGGATCGTGTCATTGTTGAGGAGAAGCACGTAGCGGCCTTTCGCGAGTCGGATCCCCTGATTATTAGCCTTTGTGAACCCCATGTTGGAGTCGTTAAAAATGTATTTCACCCATGGGAATTCACGGGGCAATACTTCGACACTATTGTCTTTTGTTGTTCCGTTATCTGTGACAAACACCTCATAGCTGATTCCCTGAGTGTGTGTCATTAGTGAGGTCAGACACTCGCGTGTTGTACTTAGAGAATTCCAATTCACTATCACAATCGACAAGTCAATCATGCTTGACTTTGCTCCACTTGAGATACGATATTACACAACAGATCAATAAAGCAAGATCAAACCAGCCGTAGTCTGATTAAATTCACCAGTTTTACCACTCGTTGAATTGGTGATTGTTATTACACTAGTTCTTTGCATAGAGCTTATAATTCTGCGGTATGACACAGGTTGACAGGTTCAGGCAGAGAATCAAACCGAAGCGACAAAATCCTTGGCCATGTGATCCCAGGTCCTGCTTCTTAACTCGAGAGCAAATGGCGCGACCCTCGAAACCCAATTTTCGCGATTCTTGAGGAAACTCGTTAACATCGACGCAAGAGCTTGCGAATCGTTTGGGTCCGACAGGAGAAACTCCGCAAGATTGGTCGGATATCGCTCTGCGACACCCGCATCTCGGCTCACAATAGCCGGGAGCCCACGGCACAAAGCCTCCTGAACCCCCAGTCCGTAAGCTTCGTAACGTGCCGGATGCACCATGACATCCGCCGCTGCTAGGACTTTCGGGACATCGTTTCGAAAACCTAGAAACTGAATGCGATCCACATAGCCATCTGTGATGGATCGAGATCGCCAACTTTCTAACGATGCCCCACGACCAACCACTGCAATACAAAGGTCACGATTCCCCTGTTTCGCTAAAAGAGAAAAAGCATCGTACAATGTGTCGAATCCTTTGCGAGAATCGCCCATCGCACCTACAAAAAGAATCCGAGGCCGATCATCCCAGCCGAGCATTGCCCGAGCCTCATCCCGTTCACTCGAACTGATGGGTCCAGATAAACTTGGGTCACATCCGTAATAGACTGTACGGACGCGATCTGGTGCCACACCGACATTTTCGACCACATTCTTTGCAGTCAAATGGCTGTTGCAGACTACAACTCGACTTTCACGAAGAACTTTCTGTTCTAAATGGAGGGAACGACGTCCGTACCAAGCCGATTTAGCCTTCTGAATTAAACTCATGCCAAAAGTCTGTTTCTGTGTGTATGCAGCGTGGACGTAATGCACCCAAGAAATATCATTCCAGCGACAATTTCCGCCATTGACCACGACGCGAGCTTTAGGGCTTGAATTCGCTACCGCTTTACCAAGTCGATTCAGAAAAAACTCACCAAGAATATGTCTACCAAAGGGGCGTCTAGCTGTGTGCACAGTCGCATTTGGCAATGCTGCCAGATCCGCCCATACACGATGAGTCACAATATCTACACGGTTTGATTTGCTGAGATAAGTGGCAAGAGCCCAGTTAGCTACATCCATACCTCCGAGTGGAGTAAAATCTCCAGAAACAATTACCCAATGATCTCGGGCTGCTTCGCTAGAAGAATCAGATCTAAACAAGACACTCATTTACCTAGCCGTTTTCTTTCCTGAAATGCCACAGTGTAGAGCAGTGCATTCAAGAGCCAGAACTCCATCCCAACTTGGCCAACGAAAGGAGCGTAAGAAAAGAGAAGGGCTACAGTTCCGATGTTTTGAGCCAAGATCAGTAACGCCCAACTTGAAAGCCAATGGTTATGATCACGAAATGCGGAAAAAGCAATGCGCCACGAACTTATAATGGCACACGCCAATGCACTAACGAAAGCTACCAGCAGGGGCAGCCCACCATCATACACCCATGCAGTCCACTGAATCTCAACCCACAACTCATCAGGATTACCAAAGTATCCATTCATCATTCCCCATCGCCCCAGACCAGCTCCAAGTGCATATTTATCAATGAGTTCATCAAGAGTATGCTCAAGGAATATTCCTCGATTTGAATAATATACATTACCAGGAGACTGTTGGAGAAGCGATTCAAAACGACTCGTCATGTTTTCCCCACCGAAACCAGAACTAACGAAGTACATTCCTAGAGCTAAAATGGGCAAAAGGAGACCGATGATTGCAAAATCCCAGTACCGCTTAAGAATTATAAATCCTACCGCAATTGCGACAAGATCTACAGTCATTACAACTACAACGCTCCGAACTTGACAAAGAAAAATACAAAACAAGCCGGTACAAATACTTCCGATGCATGTAGCACGAATATACGAGTTTTTACTACTTGAAAAAATCCCTACGCTCAAGAGTATTGCAGTCAATCCCGCTGGTGCTGCCCCTCCGGGAACATCAGACAGTCCAGTCGGTCTCCAAACTTGAGAACCATCGGAGAGTACGATTTTCAGTCCATCAGCTATCACTCCAAGTGACTTTGTAACTGAGGATATCTCTGCCGAAAACTGTCCAGGATAGAATATCTGTAGACAACCGAAGATACAGCTGATAGTATTGAAAATCCACATAAAATACAATACTGTAGTCATCGTACGTTTTGTCACCACAAGCCTAGTCACCCAGAACGCCGGGGCGAGAATAGCCAAGTTCAGTAATATTGATGCCAATGCAGCTGCAGGCGTGTTTGTTGACGGGTGAAAAAAGTTTATAATTAACAGTAACATTGATAAGTATAGAAAAAGATTCCAAGAAGGATTAAGTTTGTTACCACGAATAAAGCAAAACGCTATCAAACTTCCAGAGAAAGCCGCTGTTCTAAAGATCACGCGAAAACTCTGCAACTGAGGAACTAGTAAAGCAAGCTGACACACAATTTGTATGAATAGGAATCCCATCAAAATCCGAAGTGCGAAAGACTCAGCGGCCTGCAATTTTTGCAAACTCAAAGTTGTTTTCAATTGAATTCCGCGACTTCTTGTCATTTCGGATTAGCCAATTCTATTGAATCTTGATTTGCTGCTGTTTCTACTTTCAACAGAGCACAAAATGCGTTGATTTGACGACTTGGGTTGCAAAGTTCATCCGCACGACGGGTTGCGTGTGCGGCCAATCGAGATCGCTCAGACGGGGTTTCAATCAATCGAGCGATTCCCTCTGCTGTCGCGGACGCGTTACTTGATTTGGTCAAGATTCCACAGTCTGGAGTCACGATTTCAATCGCTCCGCCTATTTCACTGGTGACCAGAGGTAGTCCCGCACCCAATGCTTCGACAAAAGCCACACCAAATGGTTCACCTGCTGTGTTGGGTTGGCAATGAAAGTCCGCGGCGAGCAAAAGATTTTCGACATCTTTACGTAGGCCCAGGAATCGAATTCGTTCATATACACCAAGTTCTTGGCTCATTCCTTTAAGTGTCTGGAAAAACTGACTTTGAGTTTCTGTTTGAGGTCCGCCAACAAGCCAGCCCGTCCAGTTGGGAATATGCTTCAGCTTCGCCAAAGCTTCGATGAAGATGTGCGGCCCTTTCCAAGGCTCAAGGCGAGCACAGAAGATAGGTACCACATGTTCCGGAGAAGTATTGAGTTCTAATCTGACAGTTTCTTTCAGCGATTTTTGATTTTCACGAGAGATGGGAGAAACTGGCAAGTAAAGGCATGCATTGTTGACGCTTGGGAAGAGAGATTGCACTGTCTTCAATGTAAAATGAGAGTTCGCTAGCACCAGGTCTGGAAGAGTTCGTTTCGCCCAACGTTCAACCCAATGCCTGCCAGCCCAAGTGTCATGTGCAAATGTGACAACTCTTACTTGGAACCGTTTCACCGTCGAAGCAAAGACTGCATGTGGCCAAGCAGCATGGCACACAACCACATCGTATCGTTTTCCACTTAGCAACTTCGTCAGGGCTCGACGTGCTTTTAAGACGGTCCACGGACGGCTGAAACGAACGGCACCTAGATCGTGGACAGGCACATTCTCTTTTTGAAGATCGTCCCAAAGTTGTCCACGGAAACAAAGTCCGTATTCCGGTTCCATCTCGGGCGCAAGGTGGCGAAGTTTCGCAAGAGTGATCAAGAATCGCTCGATCCCACCAAACATGTTTCCAGCGTAGAGATGCAGCACTTTCATCTCGACACCTTCGAGTATATCTCGACGCATTTCTGAGCCATGGCGTTGTCGCTGAAGAGTTCAATGGCTCGCTTTCGGCCAGTCTCGGAGAATCTCGCTCTTAATTTGGGTTCATTCACAAGTCGGTTGGCCGCGTTTGAGAAAGATGTCGGGTCGTTCATCGGAACCGTTAGCCCGCTGACCTCGTTAGGTGAGACCCAAGAAACACCAGAATGCGGGATCTCGCAGTTGATGGTGGGGCAACCGCTGGCCATGGCTTCGACTTGCACGAGACCGAAACCCTCGGAGCGAGCGTTCGAGGGGAACCAATGTGCGGTGGCCGCGTGGTATAGACCGACCAGTTCATCCTGAGACACACGGCCTCGCCAGATCACACGATCTTGGAGGCCGAGTTCAACAACTTTCTGTCTCCACACTCCTTCCATCGGACCGGAGCCGACGATGTGGAGAACTCCCGGAGTCGCTTTCAAGGCCTGTAATGCTGTATCAAGACCCTTGTAGTAAATCAATCGACCCACTGTCGCCCAGATAGGCTCAGAAGTTGAACGAAGCCTGTCGGAGATGGCGCGAGACGGTGCACTTGGTTCGAGAAATGGATTCAGATCAATACCTAGGGGCAGAGTCTCAACTTTTGACAGAAACCGATTCAGTAAAGGAGAACCATTGATGTATGTCGGGCTGTCCGAAAGAATCAAATCGGCCCGTTTGTAGAGGTGGTTCTCGAAGGGTTTGACGAGGCGATACAACTGCTTTTGCTTCACGATGTCCGAGTGGTGGGTAATCACAAGCGGGCGGATCTTGGGGAGAGCCAGTACGGCGAGCATCATGGTGATGTTCGGAGCATGCAGGTGCCAGAGGTTTGGGGGATTCTGGAGCAACTTTCTGAGCTTCGACAATAACCCAGGAGAGACATCCAGCTTAGCGAAGTTCGCTACCCGACCCACGCGATGAATCCGGATATTGCCATCTTCGGATGTTACGCAAGGAGTCTTCGCGAAGCGATCAAAGGTCACATCCCGAGCATGAGAATCCAGGTGGTTCACCACCACGACCTCAACTTCCCACCCGAGTCTTGCTAAGCCCTGGCAGAGCGTCTGAGTATGATTCTCAATCCCACCAGAGGCAGGAGGATAGTACTTCCCTAACTGAATCACTCGCAAAGACTTGCAACCTTGTCAGACACAGACGGACTCAAGAGCTTCGCTATGGTCGGTGGCAGGTTTTGCCCCAACTTGGCGCCCTGAGTTTTACCCAGAGCATAATCTTACCCGACAGTACTGTTCTAATAATTCTGGGTCACCCGGTCAATCCCCTGGAGGGCTTTTGGTGAAATCCAGAGAAGCTCATATTCGACTTTTCGGGGTGTTGACTATAAATCATGACGACTTTGTCCGTGATTCCGTTCCTCAACACAGCACAAAATGACCCTATCCGTTGCCGATGAACTCACGACGGCCCAGTTGATCGCTGGGTTTGCCAAGCTGGATATCGAAGAGCTTTTGCTACCTGTCCTGATCCAGTTGATTGTGATCATTGCAGTCGCCCGACTTTTTGGGGCACTCGCGAAGCGGGTTTGGCAGCCGAGTGCCGTGGGTGAGATCATCGCTGGGCTTTTGCTTGGCCCATCTCTGCTCGGCTGGGTGTGGCCTGAGGCTTCTCAGGCCATCTTCCGGCCTCAACTGGAACATTTGCCCCAAGCCTTTTCAAACGCCCTCTTTTCGAAGATTTTCCAAGTCCTGGCACAGATCGGGCTGATTTTCTTGCTGTTTCTGATTGGTCTCGAGTTTGAGTTCTCGCACTTGCGGGTCAAAGGTCGGGCTTCACTCTTCGTCTCGCTGGCAGGGATCATTTTACCATTCGGAATGGGTGCAGGCCTGGCTCTGATTATCCACCCTTACCTCGAACCACATCCGACAGCGGGCGTCGTGCCACTCTTGGGCCTCTCGCTGTTCCTCGGCACAGCGATGTCGATCACAGCGATCCCGATTCTCGGACGGATCATGATCGAGTTGGGCATCAATCGCACGAAGCTCGGGGCCTTGGTCATCTCGGCCGCGGCTGTCGACGATGCCGTTGGCTGGATGTTACTCGCCACTGTCGCAGCCTTGGCGAAGTCGGCCTTTGACTGGAAACAGACCACCATCATGCTTGGGGCGACGGTCCTGTTTGGCCTAGCGATGGTCTACGTCATCCGACCTCTGCTGATCCGCTTCTTTGAGAAATCACTCCGAGACAATCAGGGTCAGCTGAGTTTAAACGCCTTGGCAGTGCTCCTCTTGGCGATGTTCGCCTCCGCGATCGCTACGAACCTGATCGGCATCTTTGCCATATTCGGAGCGTTCCTGCTGGGTGCAGTCCTCTCCGATCAGATCCAACTCCGCGAAGCCGTGACTGCGAAACTGCGAGATATCGTCACCACCTTTTTCCTGCCGATCTTCTTCACGTTCACGGGACTTCGCACTGAGGTCACGGCTGTGAACGGGACGACGATGTGGCTCATTTGTGGCGCGGTTTTCGCGGTCGCTGTCATTGGGAAGTTTGGTGGCTGTGGTCTCGCGGCCCGGCTGACGGGGAGTTCATGGCGAGAATCCAGCATCATCGGAGTGATGATGAACACTAGGGCGTTGATGGAATTGATCGTCATTAATGCAGGCTATCAAATTGGAGTTCTGCCAAAAAGTCTCTTTGCGATGTTGGTCCTCATGGCAATCGGCACCACGGTCATGACGACCCCAATCTTGCTAGCCATTCGACGTGGAACGGAAATCGACAATCCAATTGATTTAAGCGGTTTTGCTCGTCGAAATCGAGTTGTATAACCCAAAAGTCGCCAAAAAGACGATACTCAACACTCTTCATTCCGAGAATTTTGACAAATCAGAACTGTTTTTCATGAGAAGCGTCTTAGAGAGGGTTTACTTCGTTCGGCAAGCACGGTATGAATTAATGATGGGTCCTGACTCTCCCACACGTCTTGCGCCCATTTCAATCCACTTTAGTTCTCTTTGTTGAGGTTCATTATGCTCTCCTCTTCCGTAGCTCGACTACGCCGTGGCTTCACACTGATCGAGTTGTTGGTGGTGATTGCGATCATCGCCATTCTGATTGGGCTTTTATTGCCCGCCGTGCAAAAAGTCCGCGAAGCAGCGGCCCGCGCCCAAAGCTCGAACAACTTGAAGCAACTCTCGTTGTCGATGCACAACTACCAAGACACCGCCAATCGCCTGCCTGACAACGGCGCTTGGGACATGATCTGGTGGAGCCCTTGGACGGGTGAAAACGCTCTCCCTCGGCCCAATTTGGCGGAACGCGCCACCTGGTGCTACAAGCTTCTGCCTTTCATCGAGCAAGACAACCTCGCTCGTAACATCAACATGATCACACCTGTGAAGACTTTCATGGATCCAGGTCGTGGCGGTACAGGTCTCGCGTCTCTCGCTTGGAACGGCGATCCTTGGTCGAACCAATTCCGAGAAACGGGCGCTGTGACCGATTACGCTGGCAACGGCGCACTCCTCGGCTCGGTGCAGAACACTGTCGCTCCTGGCGATCCAAACTGGGCCATTTACTCAACGAATCCGATTCGTTTGGCCCGTTTCAACCGTCGCATCGAACTGATCGCTGATGGCTCGTCTAACACCATCGCGGTGGGTCAGAAGTGTCTCGCGACCAACATCTACGCGAACCGCGGCTCGGGCCAATACACGATGTCCAACGGTACTCTCGCTGACAAGAACGATGACCCGATGTGGTACGCAGGCCCAGCGATCATGGGTCTCCTCCGTGGCAACACCCCCGATAGCTGCTGGTACATGGCAGAAAACCCTGGCGACCGCACCATCGTCCTTGGTCAAGGGTTCGGTAGCCCTGCTGGTTGGAGCAGCTGGTACTTGAACATCTTCCAAGTCGTCCGTGACGCTCGCGATCTTGACACATGGAACCGTTGGGGTGGCCCATACGCTGGTGGTGCGATGTTCGGCATGGCTGATGGCAGCGTCCGCTCGATCAATTACAGCACCCCACCTCGCGTGGTCTGCAACCTGCTGACGCCAAATGGCGGCGAAGTCATCAGCGAGTAGTTTCAACCCTTGTCAACACACAATACCACGAGCCGTCAGCTCGTGGTTTTTTTCTCTGGAGAACATCATGCGATATGCATCTCTGCTCTTAATCCTCGCCCTCGCGACCTTTGTGGGTTGTGAACGGACGGCGGAAATGCCTGGCCCTACCGTCAAAAAATTCAACGGCAAACTTGAGGCCGGCGGCAAACCTGTTCAATTCAACGCTGATGATCAAGTGGTCCTCGATTTGATCCACGGCGGCTCGGGACGCAAATTCGGCGTTCCGATCAAAGCGGACGGGACTTTCGATGTGGGTCAGATGCCAATCGGCAAATACAGCGGGATCATGAAGATCACCAAATCCTCGGCAAAAGAGAAATCCAAGGGTGCCGGGGTTCCAACGATGACTTCGATTCCAGACGGCTTTGAAATCAAGGAAGGCCAAACGGAGTATGTCGTTAACCTCGGCGCCAACTTCAAGCCTTAATTCTGCCTTTCGACGAGATCTCGCCTCCAAAATGTCCGGTATAATGACCACCAGGCCACGAAAGTGTGTGGCCTGGTTTGGAGGAGCAGGCGGCATGCGGAACACAATTACCTCGGCGGCGTCCCAGTCGCGATCGTTGGTGATGGCTGTCATCATCGGGACGGCGTTCGCAACTTCGGGCGCGAGTAAGGTCAGTGCGGCGACACTCGTCCAGGCGGTTCGGCAGTCACAGTCTCACGACCCGACTCCGGATGTGCTCAACGAGATCATGCGGTACTGCAATGCCTGCTGGCGCAATGCTCGCGTCCCCGTCGATGACTGGGGCGATTGCACCCAACAAGTCTTCACTCGGTTGCTGGAACGCATCGAGCCTTCCAAGTGGTCGATGCTTTTAAACAATGACGAAAGTGATGAACGCCGGGAGTTCGTCCGGGCCATTGATACCATCAAGAAGCGGAGCCAACGGGTTCGCCGCTACTCGGAAATCACCTCCGATTGTGCTGACCATCGGAACCTGAGCGAAGCTCGCCGCAGTGAACTGCTCGAACAAGTCGAGGCCGCCTCACAAGCCGCGCTCAGCCCACGGCAACAACGGATCGTCGAGTTGAGTGCCAGCGGCTGGAACATCCCCGAGATTGCCACCGAACTTGGGACGACTCCGGAACGCATCAGCGACGAGAAGTACAAGGCGATCCGCAAGCTGCGTAGCCACCTCGGCGTCGATGCGTAAATTGTCTGGAGCCTGATTGACCGCGAGGCACCTGCCCCGCGGTTTTTTTACACCTGGAACGTACGCCCATGGCTGATGCCAATTCTGCTTCCTCGACGGCCGTACCACCTGTCGGTGGGCTGAAATCCCGAACGTTCATCGGCTTGCTCGTCGCTCAGTTCTTTGCGGCCTTCAATGACCAAGCCATCCATGCCGCGGGCATGTTCTTCGCGATCAACACCCAGACGCTGACGGAAGAGAACGCCATCACTCTGATGCCGATTCTCTTCTACGCGCCCTGGGTGCTCTTCGTCACGATCGCTGGTTACCTGGCGGATCGCTACTCGAAGCGCACTTCGCTCGTGGCTTGGAAAGTGGCCGAAGTACTCGTGACGCTGATCGCCCTCGCGGGGTTCTACATCGGCCGGAGCAGTGACCCGACCTTGGGAGCTTGGCTGGTGCTCGGGTGTGTCTTCTTGATGGGCACGCACTCAGCGTTCTTTGTGCCTGCCAAGTACGGCGTCATGCCGGAGATTCTGCATCCCTCGGAGCTTTCGAAGGGCAACGGGATTCTGGAATCGCTGTCGTTCTTGGCCGTGATCTTGGGCACTGTCTCGGGTGGGATCTTGTCGTACTTGTTCCTGCGAAACGAAATCTACATCGGCATCATCCTCACGGGTCTCGCGATACTCGGGGCGGTGTTTAGCCTGATGATTCGCAAGATGCCTGCGTCGAACCCGAACCGTGAATTTCCACCTTACCTCTACGGCCCGATCGTCAAAAACATTCGCACCCTTTACCAAGTCCCGGCGTTGCGGTTGGTGCTAATGGGTCTGGTCTTTTTCACCTTCGTCGTGGCCTTCATGCGGGCCACCGTTTACATGCTCGGTGAATCGCAGAACCCCCGTTGGGACGAACTGAAAACCAGCATGATCGTCGGCACGGTGGCCCTTGGTATCGGCCTTGGCAGCCCACTCGCGGGTTACTTGTCCGGGAAGCGGATCGAGCTTCGGCTCGTGCTGCTTGGCACCATCGGCATGACGTTGCTATTGCTCCTTGGCGCGTACTTCATCGATACCATCGGCATCCTTGTCTGTTGCATCGTCGGCATCGGCCTCTTTACTGGTTTCTACATCGTGCCGCTCTTCACGCTTTTGCAACACAAAGCCCCCAAGGGCAGCAAAGGGGACATGATCGCCACCAGCAATTGCGTCAACACGACGGGTGCCATCGCGGCCACGATCCTCTTCAAAATCGTCGTCGTCCTGGCCCACACCACGGGCTTGACACCGACCGTGGCGGACAAAGAAAAATACACCTCCGGCGCAGTGGTTCACGTGGAGTTACACGATGGCAGGCCGGTGTTTTTTGAAGTGAAAAGTTCCACCGACACGACGAAGACAGGCGGCAAGGTCATCGAAGAAAAGAGCGACCGGAGCCTGAGTGGAGTGATTAAGCACGTGATCGAAGGGGATGGCGATCGGGATATCATCCATGTTCACCGGGATATTGTTCTCCCAGCCGTGGGGAGAGAAGTCGATGCCTACCGCTACGCGATCGGCGGGGTAACACACTTCCAACTTGTCCCCAAAGGCACTTCTCCTGGCACGAGCTATGACAACCACCACCTGCCGCGATTCTTGTTCCTGGGTGCCGCGGCTCTGACGTTCACGATGCTCCTCGTGATCTTCCGCCCGTTGCAAAAGGTCCGGAAGCTGGAAGCCTCGTAACACGCGCCTGCTACTTTTGTGGGCCGAATTTTTTTCTCGAAAATCTTTGAAGCATTTGGCAAGGTCGGGGAACATATCTCGTGACGGACTCCTCCGGGGGTGAGCATGGCGACGACACGAACGAACTGGTTCAGCACCTTGGCCCATAAGCTCGCGCCGCCTGCGTCTGGCTCGGATGCCGAGTTGTTGGCGCGATATGTCGGCCAGCGGGACACGGCGGCTTTCGCTCAGATGGTGGAACGGCATGCCCATGTGGTTCGGGGTGTCTGTCGGGCACGGCTGCACAACCCGGCGGATGCGGACGATGCGTTTCAGGTGGTCTTCTTGTGCCTCGCACGGGATGCTCACACGATCCGCAACCGTGAGGCTCTGGCCGGGTGGTTGGTGCGAGTCGCTCACCTCACGGCTCTGAAACTGCGGCGACAGGAAAGCCGCCGGACGACCGAAGCTTTGCCGGAGGCACTCCCGGACATGACTTTGAACGAAACCCCCGAAGACCGCGAAACGGCGGCGATCCTCACGGAAGTTTTGGCAGAGATGCCAGCACCGTTGCGGGCTGTCCTGGTGCTTTGCGGCCTCGAAGAGCGATCCAATAGCGAGGCTGCAGAAATCCTGGGCTGCCCGAAAGGGACCGTCGATTCCCGGCTTTCGACTGCGAAGCAACAGCTTCGCCAGAAACTCCTGAAACGGGGCGTCGCCTTCACCTGTGTCGTCACGCTGGAAGCCCTCCTCGCCCGGCTCGGTGCCGCCCACGAAGGTCTGCTTCCTCTCCTGCCCATCACCATCACCACAGCCTTGAACTACGGCCAGGGAACCCTCAGCCCCAGTCTGCTGACCACCCTCGCCGACGGAGTGACCACGACCATGAAACACACCACCCGCCTGATTGTCGCTGGCCTGATCGCCACCGGAGTCATGACCAGCGCCGGCTTCGCGCTCCGCCCGTCCGACCCCACCCCCACCGACAACCAAAAGCCCGCCGCCAAAGCCCCACCCACCGCGGACAAGAAGCCACCCGAAGCCGCGAAGCCCGCTGGTAAGCCTGGGGAGACAGCCGCGCGGATCGTCACCGACGAAACCGAGATTCGCAACAGACTCGAAGGCCAGTGTCAGCAGCATTTCGAGAATGTCACACTCGGTGCAGTAGTGAAATGTCTCGAAGAAGTCGATGGCATCCGCATCCGAATCGATTACGGAGCTTATAAACGGATCTACGGAATGGCTGCTGAGGGTGGAAACGACATAGGGCACTGGTTCACCGCTGAAGATTACAAACCTATGGAATTCAAGATCAACTTAGCCAACACATGCAGCCTTCGTCTCAGAAACGTGTTGCAGGAAATTGTGGACCGTCTTCCTGGAGAGAACGCGTATCGCATCCGCGAAGGTGTCATCTACATCGTGCCAGCACATCAACCACTCGGGATCCCAGGGAAGACAGCAGATGACGGGAGAATATTCGTTCACCAACGACGACTTTCCGAGCAAATGCACGGCGATCCCATCTCGCTCTCAGTTGAGAGCATGCCCCTCAACCAGGTGATTCAAACCCTGCGGACCAAGACCGGTGCGAACATCATCCTCGACCCGAACGCGCTTCCGGAGAAAACAGATGCTGCCAAGATCATGATCACCGCGACGTTCGATGACGTCCGCCTTTCGACAGCCCTCTCGGTCATCGGCCAACTGGCGGGGGACTTGGAGCCGGTCATGATGAACAACGTCTTCTTGCTGACTAGCCCCGAGAAAGCGGCGAAGCTGCAAGCCCGCATCAACCGCGAAATCTTCGGCGAAGATACCAGCAAGTTTGTGCCTCAGGTTGTCCCAGCCGCGCCGGCTAACACGTCGAAGTGAGAATCTCGGCGCCAACAACTCTCTGGGGTGGTCGTTGTGAAAGTCAATTCACAACCGCTACTCCAGGTGTAACCCACATGACCCGCTTGACGCAATTACTCATCGCCAGCCTCATTTTCACCGGGCTGGCCACCAGTTTCGCTTTCGCTCTTCTCAACGCTGAAGATCCCAAGAAGCCCAAAGAACTAGCCCCACTGGCCAAGCTTCTGAAAGACACGGACGCTGTCACGAAGCAACTCGACCAAATCTGCGACCAGGAATTCGGCAAACCCACTTTTCGAGACATCGTCAACTACTTTGAAAACATCCACGGCATCCGCGTCCGCATCGACTTTGGTATGTATAAGCGATGCCGACGGGATGTCTTTGCAGGTCTCGAAGAGGACAAAACAGACCCTGAAAAGTCACAACTTTCAATTCAGAAGACACGCAGTTTGACATTGCGGCAACTCCTCACCGAAACCATGAATCAGCTCCATGGACATCACACTTTTGTGGTCAGGGAGGGATTCGTGATGATTGTTCCGGCCTTCCTGCCTCAAATGATACCGGGAAGCGTTGCTGATGAGCCTTTTCCCCAGCGTGTTGAGCGATCGGAAATCATCGAGCAGATGTATGGACAGCCGATTTCTCTGAATGCTGCGGAGCTATCGATTGACGATCTGATCAAATCTCTGCGAAGTAAGTCTGGTGCGAACATCCTGTTCGTTCATTCGGCATTCCCATCAGCAACCGACACGAAGAAGCTCAAGGTTTCTCTCGAAGTCGAAAACGTCCGACTGCTGACCGCCTTGAAGATGATCTGCCAGTCGATCCCGGATAGCCAGTTTGTGCTTGTGGATAACGTCTACATCGTGACCACCACGGCCAAGGCCGCGATCTTGCAAAAGCAAGTCAACCGTGAACTGTTCGGAGAACGCGAAACGATCGTTCCGCCTGGCCAGGTCTTTGATGGGGTCTTCTATTACGAGAAACCACAGAACCTGAAGCCGATCATGCCTCCGTTCTTCGGCATTTGCGGTTTCTAAACCACTCTGAGTTCCCTGACTTTCGGTCGCATCCTGGGCTATCATGGATTGTCCTGGAGATCAGACATGAGTGAGCCGATTGTTAGCCCAGATACCACCCGTGCGAACCGGATTCCGCCGGGCCAAGTGCTGACCCGCAAATGGCCGGTGTTGCACGCCGGCACGGTGCCGGAGTTCCGCGAAACGAATTGGGATTTTACGCTGTTTCCGGTGCCGTTGATTTCGGAAGTCAAGCGGTTCACATGGCAGGATATCCAAGCCTTGCCACGGACCAGAGTCTTTGGCGATATGCACTGCGTCACGCGCTGGTCCAAACTCGACAACCTCTGGGAAGGTTTTTCGACGCGGGAACTCTTGAAGTTCGTCACCCCCGCGCCGGCGGCCAAGTTCGTGATGATCCACTGCGAACAAGGCTGGACCACGAACCTCCCGATCGAAGATTTCTTCAGTGACGATGCCCTCTTTGCTACGCATAACAATGGCGAAGTCCTGTCCCCCGATCATGGCTACCCACTGCGGCTCGTGATCCCACGGCTGTACGCCTGGAAGAGTGCCAAGTGGGTGCGTGGGGTCGAGTTCATGACCGATGATCGTCCCGGCTTCTGGGAAAGCTGGATTCATGGCGGCTACCACATGCGTGGCGATCCATGGGTCGAGCAACGCTTCCGCGATGATGGTTAATTCCCCACACCTCGTTAGAATGGCGTTGTTGTTCGAGTTGCGAGGTGGGTGTGTCCGAACCGGTTCCTTGTCCGAATTGCCAGGCTTTGTTGCGGCTCCCTGAAGGGGCCACAACGGTGCGCTGCCCCGGTTGTAAAGCCGTCCTGGAACTGGACCCCGGCGACGAACCGGCCCCGCCACCACCTCCACCCCCGCCGACAAAAACCGCCATCCCACTGCCGTTTGGCCGGGCGAAACCAGTCGCTCCACCGCCACCCCCACCGGTTGCGGCACCTGTGCGTGGTAAGGTCGTCAAAGCTCGGGTTGTGGCTGATGATCCCTACGAAGGGAAACCTACCTCGAACAAGCCGAACGCCGAAGAAGATGACGAAGAACGCGAACGCGAGATTCGCCGCAAGCTCAAAGAGATCGAAGCCGAAGACCGCGTCAAACAAGCCCAATACGACGAACTGGACCAAGAGTGTCAACGTGCCCAGATCGGCATGAAACTCCTCGGCTACGCCTGTGCTGGCGGGACGATCGCGACGTTATCCCCGGTGCTCTTCATCATCGGCTCGCTGACGGCGATTTTGCTGATGCCCGTGCTCGCTCTCGTGGCCTTGGCGTTAGTGGGGCACTGGGTCTGTGCCATCATCGGCTTTGGCTACTGCATCAGTGGCCCGAAAGAGATGCGTGGCACCGCGATCGTGGGTCTGGTGTTCTGCTTGGCTCACATTTTGTTCAATGCCCTGTCGATCGTCGCTTTCGTCGCACCACTTGTGGCGATAGATACACTCAACGACCGGGACCGTGCCGAGATGTATCTCTTTGCCAATTTGCTCGTCACCAACACGATGTGCAACATGACGGTGATTGCGGATTTGCCGTATTACATCCTCTATGCAGGCAACACCAGTTGGTTCGTATTCTTGATCCTGCTGATCGCGGCGGGCTTTGAATTCGCCAAGATCTCCTGCATCGGCATGCTCGGGAACCAGTACGCCAGTGAAGGGAAAGACGTTGAATTGGCTCATCAATCGATGCGTTTCGTCTACCGGATTTTCGCCGTCGTGACACTCGGCCCGATTATGAAACTGATGGTCTCGCTTTTCGCTCCGATCCCGATCATGTGGATTCCGCTTTTGCTTGGCTCGGCTGGCTATTATCTCTGGATGGCGTTTGCCTGGTATATGCAATATGTGACCGCTTTTGACATCCGCGATATTCTCACTGCGACACGGTTTACTGATAAACGTCGCCGGATTGATGTGCTTTAAAGGTGCTGCTGGCCTGGTTGTTTTTCATGTGATTTTGCCCTTCTCCCCTTGCGGGAGAAGGTGTCCGATCCAGGCTCGTTAGAGCCAGATCGGACGGATGAGGGGTGACGGGCCAAATCGAGAAATGGCGCTTTTGCCATGTCGAGTGGTGACCCCTCATCCGTCTTTGGAAACTCGAAACCGAGTTTCCAAATCCACCTTCTCCCGCAAGGGGAGAAGGAAGCAAAAAGGCTCTGACATTAAGAGCTTATCGGGAATGAAGAACTGCCCTCTTCCAGAAGGTGCTGATCATGAAGTCTGTGCTGACCGTCTTGCTCTTCGCATCTAACATCGCTTTCGCGGCCGATTGGCCTGGGTTTCTCGGGCCGAAGGGGGACAGCAGTTCCAGCGAAGTCGGCATACTAAAAGTCTGGCCGAAAGAAGGACTGAAGAAACTCTGGGAGACTCCGCTTGGCATCGGTTACGCGCCGCCGGTGGTCGCCAAAGGCAAGCTCTACCACTTCGACCGAACGGGTGACAACAACATCCTGACCTGCCGGAATGCTCGCACGGGGGAGTTCGAGTGGAAGCACGAAATCGCCACCGATTACGAGGACATGTACGGCTACGATAGCGGCCCACGAGCGTGCCCCGTGGTCGCGGGGGATCATGTCTACTTTTATGGCCCGGATGGTGTTATTGGCTGCGTGGACATCACCACCAAGAAGCAAGTCTGGGCCATCAACACTCGTGAGAAGTACCGTTTTCACCAGAACTTTTTCGGCGTCGGCTCGGTGCCGCTCGTGTATGGTGACCTGCTGATCGTGGCCATCGGCGGCAGCCCGAAAGGGTCGCGCCCGGCCGACCTGCGCGATGCTCGCGGCGATGGCACCGGGATCGTGGCCTTTGACCGCAAAACCGGCGTCGAGAAGTATCGCCTTTCGAACGAACTGGCAAGTTACTCCTCGCCGATGCTCGTGACACTCGAAGGCAAAACCGTGTGCTTGTACTTCGCTCGCGGTGGGCTATTGGGCTTTGACCCAGCCACGGGGAAGGAACTCTTCAACCCCGCCTGGCGAGCCAAGATTCTCGAAAGTGTCAACGCGGCGAATCCCTTGGTCTTCGATGACCAGATCCTTGTCAGCGATTGTTACGAGCGCGGGTCGGTCCTGTGGAAAGTGACGAAGGGCAAGCTCGAAACCATCTGGAGCGATGCCAAGAAGGACCGTGACGAGCAGGCACTCATGGCCCACTGGTGTACGCCGATCTTGCACGAAGGCCACATCTACGGCTGCAGTGGCCGAAATGCCAACGATTCCGATTTGCGCTGCATCGATGCCAAGACTGGTGACATCAAATGGGTCGAACGCCGCACAACACGGCTGACACTTCTCAAGGTCGATGGGCATCTGATTTCTCTGGGTGAGCAAGGCCAACTTCGCCTGATTCGCCCGACACCCGAGAAGTATGTCGAACTCGCCAAGTGGGACGCGCCGGATCTCAGTTACCCCAGTTGGGCACCGCCCGTTTTGTGCGATGGTATCCTCTATCTGCGTGGCAAAGACGATCAAAGCCGCACCGGTCACAAACTCGTGGCCTATGAGTTGATTCCCAAAAAATGACCTGCAATATCTCGGTCTGGCCGGCGAATAGGCACGAAACGAGGGGCTATCATGATCGACGCAGAAGCCGAAGAACGGGTCGGGTTGGCCCGTGGGGTCAAGAGTCCTCCGTTACCAAGCACTCAGCCAGAGGTGGTCAGCCCTGAGCTGCGTGAGGGGGACGCGGGGCTAGGCCGAGCGACCCCCGCGCCGACCGCTCTTCATCCTGTCACCGATACCGAACTTCAACAACTCCGTGAGGCCGATGAGGCCAAAGCTCGTCAGGAACTGGCGGAAGCCGAGGAGTTGCTTGCCAGCGATCCGGGGATTTTCCGCTGGGCTGGTGGCTTCGCTCATCCGCTTGTCGCCTCGATGCTGCTTGGGAGCGTCGGGGCTTTGGGGTTGTATCTTTACTCGCAAGTCCTGAGTATTCTGGCCACAATCGCCAATCAACCCACCTGGGCCCAGTACCTCAGCTATTCTGGCCTCGCTCTGTTGGGGTCGTGTGTCGCCTTCTCGATGCTACGTCTCTTGGGACTGTACTTCTCGTTCCGACGCAATCGGCAACTTCGTCTCGCGGGGTTGGAAGAACTGCAATCGCGGACGCGGATGCGTTGGCTCGTCGAAGCGAAATCCCAAGAAGCCCACAAGCTACTTACCGGTTATCTCGAACGCTACCCACTCGCTCAGCCGCGCCCACTGACCAGTCTGGGGCTGAAGCACGAAACACTCGCTGAACTTCGGGTGACCCAGAAGGAGCTACTCGATCCCGCGCGGTTTGCGAACACGGGCGTCTGGTTCGAAGAGTTCCGCAAACGCTTCCAAGCCCCGATCGACGAGCTGGCAGAGGAGCGGATCAAGTATTGGTCCCAACGGGCCATGATCGTCACAGCTCTGTCGCCGAATTCGCTGATTGATAGTGTCTCGACGTTGTACTTCAGCGTGGCGATGCTCACAGACCTCACCAAGATTTATCAAGTCCGTACGGGGCGTACCGGCACAGCCGTGTTGCTTTCACGGGTCTTCTTTCACTCGTATCTTGCCGGGCAGATGAACGATGTGGAAGGCATCATCGAAGGGCAAGCGGATCAGGTTTTCGAACAGGGTCTACACATGGTCGGGGTCGGCATTGGCTCCGGTGCGGCGAGCAAGATCCTGGGGAAAGTCGGGGCGAAAGCCACGACGGGCTACCTCAATCGCCTGCTGTTGATTCGGTTGGGCAGACATGCGTCTCGATTGCTTCGTCCAGTGGGGTAGCGGCGACGACACGCGGAAGCAGCCAGAGAGCCAAGGCCAGCACGATCAAGAAGACGATGAACCCAGTGAGAAGAGAGAACAGCAGTGATCTGCGTCCACTCGTTGGGGTGGCCTCGGTGTCCCAGACCGGTTCCTGAGTCGTGACCGGCGGCTTCGGAACCACGACACGAAGGTTGTCTGGAACGGTGTCCTCACTGGTGAGTGCGGGATACTCTTTGGTCTTAGGCTCAACGTCATCTTCTTGAAGTGGGGTTAAGCCGAGCTTGAATTTGCCTTCTGGTGGGTCGGGGAAGATCCCCGCTGGGAGCAACGAAGGGCTTTGCGTCGAGTGAGGGGCCAAGGCTTCGAGCAGCTCGTAGGGGCTAGCGTAACGATCTGATGGCAGCTTCTGCACCATGCGATTCATGATTTCGAGAATCGGTCTCGGGACATCATCCCGGTAGTCACTCATCGGAGGCAGAGGCTTTTCGGCATGATCACGCATCTTTTCCATCGGCGTGCCTTGTGGAAAAGGGAATTGGCCAGCGAGTAAGAAGTGTAACGTGCAACCGAGGGAATAGATGTCCGTGCGGATGTCAACCCCGCTGGAGTTGAGTGCCTGCTCAGGGGAGATGAAGTCCGCGGTGCCGAGGATGTTGTTCATGTCGAACACCCCGGTCACGTTGCGGTTCTTCTTCTTTTCGCGATAACGCACCAGCCCCAGATCCAGGAGCTTCACGGCCCCTTGGCGATCGACCATGATGTTGGAAGGTTTGATGTCTCGGTGGATCATACCGCGAGCGTGAGCATGACTCAGACCTTTGGCTGCATCACGCACATAACTCACGGCGCGATTGACTTCCAAGGCGCCGCGTGTCGCCACGACTTGGTGCAAATTAAGTCCGTCGACCAGTTCCATCACCAGAAATGGCCCGAAGCTCGAGCGGCCCGCATCGAAGACGCGGGCGATGTTGGGGTGGTCCAGTGAAGCCGCGGCTCGACCTTCACGCAACAAGCGTTCAACAGCCCCTGGGACTTCCATCGCCTCGCGAGGAAGAACTTTGACGGCCACCAGTCTCTCTAAGAAGCGGTGTTCACAGAGGTAAACATGGCCCATCCCGCCCTCACCGATAAGATCGAGGACTTTGTACGCTTCTGTCAGGAAGAAAGGGCCTGGTCGCTTTTCAAGAAGTAGTCGGGCCTGATAGGGTGTCAGCAGATTCTGGGCGATGAGTTCTTGAGCCAGCATCGACGCAGACGATCCCCCTCGATCCTCGAACCGGCCCATATCGACCTGGGCATAGACCTGCTCAAGAGTGAGAAGACGGCTGCGTTCCAGAGATTCCAGAAAGATCTTGTAATTGGGAGCAGCACTCAACAAGCGGATATCCTCAACACTGTTGATATCGAAGCGATTCACAAAGTCTCCAAAGACGATCAGGCGAGAGATGATCATCCAGGAAGACAAAACTACGCAGGGCAATTGGATTTAGAAGTGACTCAGATCTGAAAAGTTCCCGAAAGCGATTGGGAATCTTCCGTTTCCGACAATCTTTTCCCCGAGTCTTGCCTCACTCCCCAAAACTGACAAGGATGAATCCACTCCCTAAGTCGAGGTTGAAGCGATGATCAGGCTCCGCTGGCTGGTTGTGTTACTCTCCCTGCATCAATGTAGTACAGTTTTGCTCGCTCAGATGGGTCCGCACCCATCCGATGAGATTTTTCAGCCCAAAGGACCGCTTCCTAGGGTGCGCGTGACCCTTGACGACACGAACCTCAAACTGCTTAAGCAGAATGGTAGGAACTATGTCCGGGCCACAGTCAAGATCGACGACCAAACTTTCAACGATGTCGGGATTCACATCAAAGGAGCGGCAGGTTCCAGCCGGGGCTGGGACGACAAACCAGCTCTCACGGTCAATTTTGACAAGTTCGTCAAAGGCCAAGCCTGGAAGGGCCTCGACAAGATTCACCTCAACAACTCTGTCCAAGATGGCACTTACTTGAACGAAATCCTTTGCTCGGAACTGAGTCGCACAATGGGTTTGCCAACCGCGCGAGCGGCACAAGCGACTGTCGAACTCAATGGCCGCAAAGTGGGGATGTATGTGGTGAAGGAGGGGTATAACTCGGGCTTCGTGAAACGCAACTTCCCCAATCAAACGGACGGGAACCTCTACGATGGCGGCTTCTTGCAAGACATCGATGGCAACTTGAAGCTCGATTCCGGTGATGACGTCAAACGCGAAGACCTCAAGCCCATCATCAAAGCCTGCCAGATCGGGGACCAAAAGAAGCGTTTCGAGGAAGTCTCAAAACTAATTGATGTCGATCGGTTCTACACGATCGCGGCGTTGCAAATCCTGGGCACCGACTGGGATGGCTACACCCGCAACCGCAACAACTACCGGCTATACCTCCCCAAGAACGGCAAAGCCATCTTCATCCCACATGGCATGGATCAGATGTTTGGCAACCCCAGCGAAGGACTCTGGCACGGCTGGGGTGGCATGGTCGCACGGGCGATCTTGGACCACCCCGAAGGCAAGAAAAAGACCCTCGAACGACTCAAGGAAATGAACGAAAAGCACTTCAAGCCTGAGAAGATTCACGCTCGGATCGACGAGTGGACGAAACGCGGCAAAGAGGGCTTGGCTCTGCAAAACAAAGACTGGGCCAACCAGTATGAGAACGAAGCCAAGAACCAGAAAGCCCGGGTCAAAGAACGTTACGAATACATCCAGAAGGAATTGCCGAAACTGCTCAAGTGAAACTTGTGAAAACAGAAAAGCCCACCGATCTCGGTGGGCTTTTCTTGCTGAGTGGAGATGAGGGGAGTTGAACCCCTGACCTCTTGAATGCCATTCAAGCGCTCTACCAACTGAGCTACATCCCCAGGCTTTTACAATCTATTCCCCAGAAAGAGCCTGTCAACCCGATTGTGGTTCATCGTCGACCGTGAATTCTTGGTGGATTTCCGGAAAAACCCAGGGTGGCGTCTTGCGTTTCACAAAGCTTTGTGTGAAAAGAAGCCTGTCGCCTTCAACTGGAGCAAAAGAATGTCAGATCGACCAGAAAGCAAGCGGATCACAGCGGGAGTCCTCGCGATTCTCCTGGGTGGTATTGGTGTCCACAAGTTCTATCTCGGGCACACCGTACCAGGCATCATCCACATCGTGATCCTGCCATGTACTCTCGGCTTTTCAGGAGTGATCAACCTGATCGAAGGCATCATCTACCTCACGAAAACCGACGATGAGTTCATCGACACCTACCAAATCGGCAAGAAGCAGTGGTTCTAAGGCTGGCTTTCTCCACTTTCGCCCAGACTTCTGTTGGTCTCTTTTCGTCGAATTAGGGTAGAATCCCAACAGGCGTCGCGCCACTCGCGGACGCCTGGACTTCTTCCGTTAAGGATGACTCATGGCCTCGGCGACCCTGGAACCCTCAACCACTCACGTTCCTCAACATAATGCCCCCAAGATTGCCAACGTGCCGGGCCGATTGGGGCCGCACTGGTTCAACATGATCCGGGCACGTTGTGAGCGCCCTTGGAAGATGCGGCTCGCTCGTGCGGCACTTCTGATCCCGAAAATCCGCAACTTCGAACGCCAGTATCTGCAACTCTCCGAAGAGGAGATTCGCAAGGTCAGCATGAAGCTCCGCGGTCGAGCCAAGGGGGGCGAGAACCTCGATAAGCTCATCCCCGAAGCCTTTGGCTTGGCCTGCTCGGCCATTCGTCGAGTCCATGGTTATCAGCCATTCGATGTGCAACTCGTAGCCGGGATCATCATGCACTACGGCGGGCTGGTCGAACTCGCCACCGGGGAAGGAAAGACCCTCTGTGCGGTCTCGCCGACGTACCTCAATGCTCTCTCTGGCAAAGGCGTCCACGTCACCACGGTCAACGATTACCTGTCTCGCCGGGATGCCGAGGACATGGGGCCGGTGTATCACCTGCTTGGCATGACCGTCGGGTGCATTCAGCAGAAGATGGAAGACCAGGTTCGCAAGGACATGTACAACCGGGACATCACCTACGGCACCGCGAGTGAGTTCGGCTTTGACTTCCTCCGCGACCGTCTCAAAGTCCGTGGTGGCCAAGCGACGGCTGCCCCCTTCTGGGCGCCCTGGTTCGGTGGTGGCGGCGCCAACGACAACCGCGTTCAACGGGATTTGAACTTCGCTATTGTGGACGAAGCGGACAGCATCTTCATCGACGAAGCCCGAACGCCGCTGATCATCGCCAACCCCACCCGACCCGCCACGGAAGACGAGCAAAAGGTCTACCAATGGGCCGACCGAGTCGTCCGCGAGATGACCCCAGAAGAGCACTTCCGACTGGATCAACGCAAAGATAAAGTCGAACTCACCGACGCCGGCCGGTACAAGGTTCGCTACTCCAACCCACCCACGGGCGAACATGCCCAGGCGATGGATAAGCTCATCGAGGCCATCGAAAAGGGCCTCCATGCCTATCACCGTTTCACACGTGACCACCATTACATGGTGAACGCCGAGAAGAAGATCGTCATCATCGACGAATCCACAGGCCGACCGATGCCTGATCGCCATTGGCGCGATGGGCTGCATCAAGCCGTCGAAGCCAAAGAAGGCGTGCAGATCACGATGCAATCGGACCATGCGGCTCAGATCACCTACCAGAACTTTTACCGCATCTACAAGAAGCTCGCGGGAATGTCCGGGACACTCATGCCGAACTTCTGGGAGCTGCGGAAAGTCTATCGCCGTTGGGTCACGAAAGTCCCGACGAACCGCCCAGTCAAGCGCGTTCAGTTCGCTGATGCCGTGCTCCCCACGGAAGAAGCCAAATTCACCGCGGTCGTGAAGCAGATTCAAGAGATGCACAGCCAAGGCCGACCGGTGCTCATCGGGACACGCTCTGTGGAGAAGTCCGAACGGCTCTCGAAGATGCTCAGCGAGAAAGGCATCACCCACCAGGTGCTGAACGCCCGGCAAGACGCCCGTGAAAACGAGATCGTTGCGGATGCCGGTCAGCCAGCCCGCATCACCGTGGCCACGAACATGGCTGGTCGTGGTACGGACATCAAGCTCGGCACCGGTGTCGCTGCCGTTGGTGGCTTACACGTCATCGGGACTGATCGCCACGAAGCCGAGCGGATCGACCGCCAACTCGCTGGTCGTGCCGGCCGCCAAGGAGATCCCGGCACGGCCCAATTTTTCTTAAGCCTCGAAGATCAACTCCTGGAAGGCTTAGGGGTCTCGAAACAGCGCCGCTTGCAAACCCTCGGCCAGTCCGGCTCGAACCGTCCGTGGAGCATCTTCCGCCGGCTCTTCCGCAAGGCCCAACGCCGGATCGAAGCCAAGCACTACAAGCAACGCCTGGACCTGATGAACTACGACAAACAGCGCCAAGAGATGCTCCAAGACCTCGGCGCTGACCCCTACGTGGATTAGACCCCATGCTGAGACAATTCGCGCGGATGCTCGCCGTGGTGGTGATGCTGCTAGTCAGTGTCATCACCACGGTTCTTTGGAATCACCCACGACCGCTCTACACCGTCCAAGTCCCGACGGGTTGTCGTGCAAATTCAACGATCAGACATAACCCGAACTATGATCACCTTTCGGATTCGAATCAATGGATCTGCTTCAACATGGGTTGGTCCAATCACAAATGCTTTCTAAACCCACACACTGGGACATTTTTCAATCAAGACTTTGATAGTATTGTAGGTTGGGATCCTACCGGCCGGTTACTGTGGGAGCGTCCGGGTGATGACCGAGAATTGATGCGTACGGATTCCCAGACTGGACGAACGGAACTTCTGGCGAAAGAAATCTATTCATTAGAAGGAGTTTTGAAAACACGGATCCTTCTGAAAGGTCCAAATCAGCTCAAACTTGTCGATTTGAGTACTTTCCCTTCGACCACATTGCCCCTGCCTGACTTTGAAAAGATGAAAGCAGTGAAGGAAAAGAACAATATACTCTCTGTGTCCATACCTAAAATATTTCTATCAGCGGATGAAACTAAGATTGTTGTTATTAAAACATATATTGATATCAATGAAATTTCAAAAGGACCTGATTACCATGTTACGTTTTACTCGATCTATCATGCCGGCTCGGCACAACTACTGAGAGAGATCAGCAACAAGCAGCTGAATGTACCAGCCAACCTATTCGACCCTCAGAAGCACAAGACTTCTCTCTCAATGTATGAAAATATCTCATTGAACTCAGATTCGACAGCCATCATCATCGAATTCTACCCAGAGAAAAGCACAGCCAACACCCCAAATCTTAAACCAGATTCGAAATCTGATAAAACCTCCATGAGGCGTAAGCAGTTTCGCATCTCGGACCTCCAGCCGATGGAGCCTGAGCCGCCAGTCGTCGCTGCAGTAGAGCCAGCCAGACCGGAGGCTAAACGTACAGAAATTGAGTGCCAAAGTTCTGATGGCACTACCGTATGGGCACCGAATACTGGGATGTCGACCGTCGCTTTTCGTCTTAAGGATTCTGAGACATGGCATCCCATCAAGCCACAATTCCAGGATCGCTTGTTGTTGATTTGCAACACCATTAAGTCAACTGAGAACGACTCCAAGGTTGTCTGGTTGCGTGAGCCTCCGATTCTTGTTGAGTCTGGGTTCATCCGCTTCATTCGTCGGCGTCTCTTCCCAACGGCCGACAAAACCCAAGTCCAACTGGTTGGCTACGACCTGGAGACAAGACAGTGTGCGATCATCGGCACACCCTACTTCCCGGATTTCCAGTCCATGATTGACGAGGTGAACGTCATGGACTTTGGGGACAAGCTGTTGGTCTATGGCCCGTGCGATCAGAACGGGACGTACACCTTTCAGCTGTGGCCGATGCCGAAAAGCATTCGATCCGGGTGGTGGAATTTCTACGTGGGGTCTGGCATCGCTCTGCCAGTGATCGCTCTGTTCTTGCTGTTGTCTCGGCGACGGAAGCGTACGGTTGTGGCTGTTAGTCCATGAAAAAAGGCTTGCGAATGAATCGCAAGCCTTTTCGAGTGCCCGGGACAGGACTTGAACCTGCAATCCCTTTCGAGAACCAGCACCTCAAGCTGGCGCGTCTGCCAATTTCGCCACCCGGGCGGGTGTTTTGGTATTATGCCCTGTTCAGTTCGGTTTTCAAGTCCACCATGACTGTTTCCCGTCGGTTTCGAATTCTCCGTACCAGACACAGTCCGAAGGCTGCCATGCCGAGGAGCAGAGCGGGTTCGGGAACCGGGGTGAAGGTGACCATGAGGTCGTTGCCAACCACGGCTACTGTGAAAGCTCCTGATCCGAAACTATTGACTCCCGTCCAGCCGATCGGGTTCGCGCTAAAACTGCTCGTTGGGAGAGAAATCCCGTTGGTGAAGCTGGCGATGATCCAGGATGTCGATACTGAGTTGTTGAACCCAGTCACGGTCGGTGCGGCGTAGATGTCGACGATAAATGGGCTGGCATTCGTGGCGTTGCCAGTGAGGGCGCCACTGGCGGTGACGATGTCCCAGTTTGTGCCTGCTGTGCCAGTGGTTGCACTGACGTCCCAGGCATAGCGACCAGTGCTGTTGGCGACGACGTTCGCAGGTGTGAAGGTCGACACGGCGCCGCGAGCGAGGCCCGGGTCGAACGTCCCGCCGTTGATCGTCAGCGTCCGCGTCGCTGACTGGCCGCCGGTGCCCAAGAGGACACCGCTGTTGACTGTGATGTTGGCATCGATCGTGGTTTGCAGATCGAAGCTGCCAGGCGAACTCACTCGGATGAGCGAACCAGTTGGCACACTGGCCGCCGTCGTCGTTCTCAGCGTCCCTTCGTTCACGGCCAAGACGGCACTCGTCGTACCTGTATTTGTGCCCGTCATGATCAGCGTGCCGGGGCCGGTTTTGGTGAGTGTGTTCCCGCCGAAGGCGATGACGCCAGTCGTGGTGAGAGCAGTCCCGGCGGTCGAGACGTTGAGACTGCTATTTGCACTGACGCCGATGGCTTTGGGTTCCGTCGCGGTCGGGCCAGCATAAGCGAGAGTACCGCCGTTCAAACTCACGGTGCCGCTGCCCAGTGCTCCTACAGAGTCGTAACGCAACCGACCGGCGGTGACAGTGAAGTTGCCTGTGTTGGCAGGGTTCGAGATACGCATTGTTCCTGGCCCGAGTTTGGTCACCGCTGGGCTAGTGCCCGTGTTGTTGGTGATGATCGCAGCGACGTCAAAGTCGATACCATTCGCGGGTGTTCCAGCGGCCACGGTGATCGGCAACGCGGCAGTGGTGTTGTTGCGGAGGCTGGACGTGTTCGCCCCGGTGATCGTGGCGGTCGTCGCCGCGGCGTTCGTGGTGACACTCGCCCCAGACCCGGTGAGGTCAATTTCAAACGCGGCCGTGGCTCCGGTGATGTTAAAAGTCCCGCCGGTGAACACGAGGTTCTTCATGAAGTAGCCGCCGGTGCTATTGCTATTTGGGCTGACCGTGCCGCCGTTGATCGTGAGGGTACCGAGGGGCAGAGTGCTGTTCGAAGTGTTGTGAATGTTGAAGGTGGTGCCGCTCTCAACCGTGACGTTCGCGCCTTTGGGCAGAGCACTCGTGTTCGTGAGCGTGACGGTTCCCTGTTGGATCCGCAGCAGGCCTGTCGCGGTCGCCACGGGGTAGGCAGCAGCATCAATGATGAAAGTACCTGTTCCCGTTTTCGTGACGGTCTGTGAATTCAAGTCGAGCCAGCCGGTGAGCCGGACGGTGCCAGTTCCGCCGACGCTGATGTTGGCTGTCGGCGTGAGAAAGCTTTGGGCGGCATTGTTGAACCCGCTGAGTACATCTCCGAGTCGCAAGTTTTGCGAGGCTGCTGCGATGAGGTTGATTCCTGAGCGAATCTGCCAGGCCCGAAGGTTGTAGGTGCCGGTTCCTGGGAGTGTGAGAGTTGAGCCTGTCGGTAAATCCACTTCCCCGGTCTGCAAAAAGCTTCCTGAGCTCAGGGTGATCCCGGAACCCGGGAAGACGCGGACTCGGTTCCCGACCGTCAGAGTCGTGTTCGTGCCAGTGATCGTGAGGCTTGCGCTGCCACCCGTTGCGCGGTCGTTGCCACCAATGTAAAGAGTGTTTGGGATGCTGTAGCTGGCGCCGCCGTTGTAAGTTAGGCTGCCTGTGTCACCCGTGGTGGGGGCAACCAAGACACTCGGTTGATAGCCCGCGGTGGTGGTATTCGGCACGAAGTTCGTTTGGGCCGAGGTCACGATCGCATTGTTCCGCGTCATCCAAGCCAGGCCATAGACATCGTTCGTCGTATCACCGGCGAACGACCACAATTGCCCGGCAGCGCCTCCAGGACGCAAGACACGGATCATGTAATGACCATCTTCCGGTGCCAAAATGCTGAGGTGCTGGTTGGCGATGTAGAGTGCATTCGATTCCGCGACCTTTGCAATCGGGGTGTTCGTTGAGTTGTCGTATCGCCAAATTTCCAAATTCAAATTGTGGAATCCCACTTCCTCGACGTTCCCGAACGTGATGTTTGAGAACCCCCGGTTGATGAGCCAACTTAAAGTTGCATTCAGTTCGGAGTAGCGAGAAACAGGGTTCGCCAGGTAGAAATCGTGATTCACTGTGTTCGCTGCCACGGGTCTATTGATGTCACCACGTGCCCAGCCTGTGTTGTTGAGTCCTGTGTTGCTAGCGGAAGCAGCGAGAAGTTGTGTGGCTCCCGCAGCGGCAACGTATTGCCGGTAGGCTTGATCGAGGTCCATGCGACCTGCACCGGTGATGCCGTCAAGTGCTTGCGTTGTCCGCATGACACCGGAATTCAACGTCTGTGCGTTGTTCCAGGCCCCGGTTTTGTAGGCCGAGTTCATGAGCACTGCTTTGATCACCCGAGTGTCGATCGCATTGGCAACATCGGTCGGGTTGGTGAACGTCGTGCGGGCATAGTCCGAGAGTAAAGCAATGCCACCCGCCACGATGGGGGAAGAGAAGCTCGTCCCTTGGGTTTCAGCGTAGTCTGTCGCATTGGAAGTGGATCGTGCCAAGCGCAGGTGCTCACCGGGTGCTGAGATATCGACTCGTGCACGGACGGCGGGAATCGTTGTCCCAGGCGCACCAAAGACCGTCGTCGGGATGAAAGCATCCGATAAGCCCCGGCTACTGAAGACGGATGGGAACGTGTAGGTTGGTGCAACATCCGTCGCACCGTAGACGCCACCGAGAGCACCCACGACGAAGTTGTTAAAGCTATTGACCGGTGCCCCGATGCTATTCACGAACGGTGCCTCATCCCCCTCATTTCCAGCGGAAAAGACACTCGTGACGCCATGTCGTGCAGCACCCACGGTATTCGCGCGATAGATCAGGGCATCATGGTATTTCCCTGTACTTCCCAACTCGAAGCCAGTCGTCGAAACCGCGACGTATCCCCAACTGCTGTTCGTGACATCGACAAGGTTCGCGGGGTTTCCATTGATCCCTGTGATCATCGCGTTGTAGTAAGGTTCGTATTGGCCAGAATCGATGTGCCCTCCCCAGAAATTCGCGGGGAGCACACCGTACGCGATCCCTCGCTGCAAGTTTCCAGCCCCACGCCCGACCATGGAATGGCTCACCGAAGTGGCATGGGAGTCGTAACTCGGAGTGGTCGTGCCGATGCCGTTGAACAAATTCCCTGGCAGCATCCAGTTCAGAGTTTCATGTCCGAGCCAAGGATGGCCGATTTCGATGTTGGCCACCCGGGCGTTCGTTCCGGTGAAGCCAGCGTTGTACCAAGTCTGGGCACCCAACAGGGTGTTCACATGCAGCTCTGGCGTCAGCGTACCACCGTTGCCATTGGTTGCGATGACGTTCGGCTTCACCGCGACGAGGTTGCTGACGGGGTAACTGGCCAAAGCCATACTGCTCGGCACCCCTACCGAAGTGGTGCTGAACCGAGTCAGCACCGGCACGCTGGCTAGTGAAGTTGGATTCAGGTTTGGGATCGGATTCGGGCTGGTGTATAGGTTCGGGTTCGGGGTGCGGATGGATCGTGGCATCGGAACATGCCAAGTGAACTGAGGGTGAACACTGCCACCCAGTGTGTTCGCAAAAATAGACGATGCCAGCGGCATCTGTGCGGGTGCGACTGGGACGGGACGTTGCGGTGAGGGCGACGTCTTCACGATCGGCATCGGCACAAAGCCTGCGGGCGGTGAACCTGGTAGCACTACTGGCAGT
Source organism: Fimbriiglobus sp. (assembly GCA_051659845.1). Taxonomy (GTDB): domain Bacteria; phylum Planctomycetota; class Planctomycetia; order Gemmatales; family Gemmataceae; genus Fimbriiglobus. The sequence goes on from JBOFPH010000062.1 coordinate 48,716, forward strand.
GGCGATGGAGTGACTTCCCGCACTCTGGACAGAGGTGGCAATGATGACACAGCCTCTGTCGGCAAAACCTCAGTCGACGCCTCCTCCCGAGCGAAGGTGATCTCAGCCACGTTGGCAGGTCGACTCGATGAAGTCAGAGCCAACGGACTTCTAGCTACACTTGTCGAGTTTGGGAGGGTCTCAGTGGGTTTACTGAGAGGGATGGATGGGACTTGTTCTTGGTTGAGGCCGTGGAGAAGCACGGCCAAAAATAATGCTTGGGCAAGCAGTTTCATAGCGATCACTCAATGGGCCGCGGGAAGTCCACGGTTGTCCATAACTGTAAACATGATTTTGAAGATTTCAAGTAGAGTTGATGCGTCTTTGGTTACGCACAACCAAACTTCAACACACCGTGCATCTGCTCGAGAGTCACTTTGCCTTCGGGGTACATGATCTTGGCGAGCCGCGTCAGGTTGCGAATCTGTCGGCCGTTGAGTACCGTCTTGGCAAGATCGGTGATGGTGCCTTGAGTCATCATCATCCCGGCTGCCTGGAACATCGTCGTCCAGATGACCGTACGAGCGGCATCATCCAGATCGGGATACACCAGTTTGAGCATCACACGGCTGCGAACCGCATGATCCAGAGCATCAGCCCGGTTAGTCGTCAAAAACAGAATACCTTGGTAATAATCCAGAAGGCGGAGAAAACTTCCCACAATTGCCGATCTTTCCAGATCTTCCCCACGTTGACTCAAGAAAATTTCGCACTCATCAAATTGCAGCACTGCGTGCCAGCGTGCGACGCGGTCGAAGACGCGGTTGAGGTTCTCTTCGAGCTGTTGCACGTTGGTGCCCAGTTCACCAAGCTCAAGCACGTAGAGCGGCCGTTGGGTCTGCTCGGCGTAAACTTCTGCGGTCAGAGTCTTACCGACCCCTGGATTGCCCGCGGCGAGGATCACAACACCGCCATGTTTCCCTTTGATGACATCCCCGAAGAGGCTTTCCACGGGGGTGCTAAAAACACGGCCCAAGATAGAAAGCATCTCCTGCGGCAGGTGCAGCTTCGCCATCGCTTGGTTGTCGAAGTCGTAGGGGATGACGTCGTCGATGTCCGCGTAGACGTAGGCTTTGGTATCGAGGCTGAAGACCCGCACGAAAGGCAAACGGCTCATCCCTTCCTGCGAATGCCCGTACGGGGAGTAGTAATTCCGCTGCTCTTCCGCGACTTCCAACTCGGCTTCGATGACACACTTGCGTGGCATCTCAGCGGTGCCGAGGGCGCGGGATTCCGGCCCAGGCAACCAGCGATGCGAGAGCGCGATCACAGGCCCCGTCACCTGTACCAACTTGCCACGTTCCCGTGATTGCCGTTCGGCCCTTAGGAGTTTCAGATTGAACTCGCCTGGCTGAGCCTGGACGCCGCGGTAGCCGAAGTGATTCAGGATTTGCAGGATCGTCATCTCACGGGCCATGCCCGTGTCGTCGAGGAACAGATCGGGGTAAACGTACCGGCTGAAGCCGTACGCAGTCTCGCACATCGACAGCGTGCCGTGGATCAGCACACCTTTCGAGAGGTGGTTGCCCTCGCGGTTGTCATTCAAAAACTGGATGTTCAGCGTGATCGGATACCAACGGCCGTTTAAGAAGACTTCGACGTTCGGTGTCTTGGTGCCGAGCATACTAAAGGTGCTGCCGAACTCGACGGGGTTGGCGACGACGGTGCTATAGACATACTCCCGTTGGGAAGCCCCCGCGGAGGTCATGCCGTGAACGTGCATGACGATCATGGCTCGCTGGTTCGTCGAGAGACGGGAGTCGTCGAGCAGCGAGCGTAAACAGGCTTGCGGAACCTGATTGATTTCGACGCTGACGGCCCCCTTTTGGGCCGTGCCAATGAGCCGCTCTAACGTGTCGCGCTCGGCGTCTGTGAGGACTGCGCGATCCATCGCATGTTTGAGAACATCCCGACTGACCCGTAACTTGCTCATCCGATCTCCCAGAACAAAACCACTCCGCTAACGACCACTTTCGGTTTTGCTGGGTTCATTCTTGGGCATCTTTCCATTCTTCGTACCAGGCCATCTGAATGGCTTCGAGGATCTTTTCGTTCGATTCTGTGGCGAGGCCCTCGAATTCGTCCAAGCCCATGACCCACTGATGCAAATCGGTGAAGCGAACCGTCAACGGGTCGCGGTCTGGGTGGAGTTCAAAAAGTTGGGCCCCAATTTCGTGCGAATCCCGCCAGCCGATGGCCATGTTGTTCCCCTGTGATGGAATCGTTTGTATTTTAGCGGCCTCGTTCGTGCCTATTCTTTGTCCAGTTCAGATTTCTCGTAAACACTAGGTTTTATGGGCTGGGCTTGTCGTCGGTCTGGGAAAGATGCTATCGTGGGAAAGAGGAATTCATCCAGGAAGGAACAACGTCATGGCTTTGACGAATCGTTGGAATTTCGAGGTACTCAACCTTGAAGCGCGAGTCACTCCCGCCGCGGATCTGCAAATCATCCACAACTCCCCTTACGCCAGTGTCGGCACGGTCGATGTCTGGGTGAACGACACCAAAACACTGAATGATGTTTCGTTCCAGCAATCGACACCATTCTTAAGTCTGCCGGACGGCACTCCGCTGAAAATCGACATCGTCGCCGGCACGGCCACGAACAACAAGTCTCCCGTGTTCACTCAGACCGTGACACTGACCAAAAACTCAACCAACATCGCCATCGCCGTCGGCGATCCTGCAGACAGCACCACGAACCAAAAGTTCGGCCTAGCGATCACCACCGCCGCTCGCCAGACTTCGACGAGCGTCGGCAACGTCCAGCTGCTGTTCCAGAACGGCAGCCCCGATGCACCCGCCGTCGATGCCCGCATTCGTGGAGCCGGGAGCCTTGGCAACGACCTTGTGTTCAAGAGCTACGGCCCCGATTACGCCACCCTGGCACCAGGTCAGTACATCCTGGACATCCAGCAGAAAGACGGCCTGACGCCGATTCGTAGCTATAAACTCGACCTCAGCGATGCCGCAGGAGCCACGCGGACGTTGACCACCAGCGGCTTCCTGACACTGCCCACGGCGACCTCGCCTGCCTTCGCCCTGCTCTCTGTGGATAAGCTTGGCAACGGCACACTTCCCAACCGCGCACGCCCGTTTGGGGAAGCGGACTACGCTGCGGGAGCGGTCGGCAAGGCGACGCTGTTCACCCAAGATGGCACGGCACGTTTCAGCGTCTCGCCGTTTGCGAGTGGGGTCGTGGTCCGGACTGCGGCCGCTGATGTCACGGGAGATGGTAACGCCGATCTGGTTGTCGGCAGTGGGCCTGGCATTCCATCCGCAGTGCAGGTCTACGATGGCGTGACGCAGAAGCTCGTCCAGTCCTACAGCCCCTTCGAGGTGGCCTTCACCGGGGGTGTTTTTGTCGCCAGTGCGGACATGGATGGCGACGGCTTCGCGGACCTGGCCATTACGCCCGACCAAGGCGGTGGGCCACGAGTTCAACTCATCTCCGGCAAGACCACCAAGCAGTTCATCGGGGACTTCCTCGGTATCGACGACCCCGCTTTCCGCGGCGGCGCCCGAACGGCTTTCGGCGACGTCAACAACGACAATACTCTCGATCTCATCGTCTCTGCAGGCTTCAGTGGCGGCCCCCGAGTGGCGGTCTTCCACGGCAACACCCTCCGCCCAGGTGGCGTTCCCGGTCGGTTGACCCCCGATTTCTTCGTCTTCGAGCGAGCACTGAACAACGGCGCCTATGTGGCTGCGGGTGACGTCGATGGCGACGGCTTCGCGGACTTGATCGCCGGTGGTGGCCCAGGCGGTGGCCCCCGCGTGCAAATCTTCAGCGGCAAGACACTCGTCCCCGGTGCGTCCACTCAAGCCGTGCTCGCGAACTTCTTCGCCGGCGATGTCAACAACCGCGACGGTGTCCGACTGGCAGCTAAAGACTTCGACGGCGACCTGCGAAGCGACATCGTCGTTGGTCTCGGCTCACCCGGCGTTGCCCAAGTCCGCACCTTCCTCGGCAAGAACCTGACCACCGCCGTCGCCGAACGCAACCCCTTCGATGCTAGCCTGACCAAACTCGGCGTGTTCGTGGGGTAAGGCGAGCGGCGTTGCGTCAGCACGCCGTGGATGGGAGTAACGAAAAAACGGTCCAGTGTACCCCAAAGCGGAACAGCTTCGAGGTCCACTGGACCGTTCCAATTCTAGCCCATAGCGAAGCTATGGGACCTAAGACCTAGGCAATCGAGCCAAGGACTTTGCTCTTCTTGTCGTCTTCGTCGATCTTGGTGATCATGACTTCCGTCGTGAGCATCAAGCCTGCGATGCTCGCGGCGTTCTGGAGTGCGGAGCGGGTCACGACGGTGGGGTCGATGATACCAGCCTTGAACATGTCGACGTACTCGCCGGTGTTGGCGTTGTAGCCGATGTTCGCACTCTTCTCGCCGCGGGTCATGACTTCGTCGGCGATCACGGCGCCATCGATGCCACAGTTCTCGGCGATGGTGCGGATCGGCTTGACGATGGCTCGGGCCACGATCTCAGCGCCGATCTTCTCGTCACCTTTGAGCTTGTCCGCGATGTCGTGGATGACGCCCAAACAACGGATGAGAGCCGTGCCACCACCGGGGACGATGCCTTCAGCGACGGCAGCGCGGGTGGCGTGCAACGCGTCTTCGACGCGGCCTTTGGTCTGTTTCATCTCGGCTTCGGTCGCCGCCCCGACGCGGATGATAGCGACACCACCGACGAGCTTGGCGAGACGTTCGGAGAACTTCTCTTTGTCGTAGGTGCTGTCGGTTTGTTCCATTTGCGTGCGGATTTGGCCGACGCGGGCTTCGATCGCTTGCTGACGCTTCTTGTCGAGCTTCTCGCAAATGATCGTGGTGTTTTCTTTTTCGACCGTCACGCGGTCAGCGGTGCCCAGGTGCTCAATCTCGACGCTTTCCAGCTTGATGCCGAGGTCTTCGCTGACGAACGTGCCACCGGTCAGGGTGGCGATGTCGCCGAGCATCGCCTTACGGCGATCGCCGAAGCCAGGAGCCTTGACCGCGCAGATGTCGATCATGCCGCGCATCTTGTTGACAACGAGCATCGCGAGGGCTTCGCTCTCGACGTCTTCCGCGATGATCAAAAGCGGCTTACGGGTCGCGACGATCTTTTCGAGCAGCGGCAGAATCTCGCGGACATTGGCGAGCTTCTTTTCGAAGATCAGGATGTACGGCGATTCGGCTTCCCAGGTCAGGTCTGCGGAACCCACGGCGAAGTAAGGGCTGATGTAGCCTTTGTCGAACTGCATCCCTTCGACGAAGTCGAGGGTGGTGCTGCCGGTCTTCGATTCTTCGACGGTGATGACGCCGTCTTTGCCGACCTTCTCGAACGCATCAGCCATCATGTTGCCGATGACGGAGTCGTTGTTGGCGGAGATCCCGGCCACAGCCGCCATCTCTTCTTTCTTGGTGATCTTGCGAGCGAGGGTGCCTTCGAGGTACTCGACGGCTTTCGCCACGGCCTTATCGATGCCACGCTTGACACCCATCGGGTTCGCCCCGGCGGTGATGTTGCGGAGGCCTTCGGCGTAGATCGAGAGAGCAAGCACGGTCGCAGTCGTGGTGCCGTCACCGGCGGTGTCCGAGGTCTTCTGAGCGACCGCGTTGACGAGCTTGGCGCCCATGTTCTCGAATGGGTCGGCGAGTTCGATTTCCTTGGAAACGGTGACGCCGTCCTTGGTGACCGTCGGCCCGCCGAAGGACTTATCAATGATCACGTTGCGACCGGTTGGCCCGAGCGTAACGCCCACAGCCTTGGCGAGTTTTTCCGCCCCAGTCAGAAGCTTCTTGCGAGCTTCATCGGTGTAGAGAAGTTGTTTGGCCATATTCTGCATCCTATATCGGCTGCCAGTGGCTAGCGGCTAGTGACTAGTCGCTAGGAAAACAGGAAACCGTCGTGTTATGAGTGTATGTGATGTTGTGAAAGACTAGTCACTAGCTACTAGCGACTAGTCACTGCGAGATTTATACCAATTTCCCGAGCAGTTCGCCTTCGCGGAGAATCTTGTATTCGGTGCCGTGGACTTCGACGTCCGAGCCGGAGTATTTGCCGTAGAGCACCAGGTCGCCAACAGCGACCGACAGTGCCAGGCGGCTACCGGCTTCGCTCAGTTTGCCTGGGCCAACGGCCACAACTTTGCCTTGTTGAGGCTTTTGTTGAGCGGTTTGTGGCAGAAGGATCCCGCCCGCGGTCTTCTCTTCGGCTTCCACAGGCTGGACCACAATACGGTCATCGAGTGGTTTCAAGGTGATGGTGGCTTCAGTCGTCGCTTTCTTGGCCATGATTTACTCTGTAGGGTATAGGGTGTTGGGTATAGGGTATAGCAGAGAAAACACAGATAGAGTGTTTCGAATTAGTCAGTGTATGAGGGAACAAGCATCGGGTGAGGGGAGTGGAGAGGGGTAAAACAATTTCAGCTATACCCTACACCCAATACCCTACACCCTAATTGCACTACATCATCCCGCCCATGCCGCCCATTCCCATGCCGCCCATGCCACCCATTCCACCGCCGTGGTCATGATCGTGGTGGTCGCCGCCTGCGGATTTCGGTTGGGGGATGTCAGCGATCATGCCTTCGCTCGTGAGGAGCAGGCATGCCACCGAGGCGCCGTTTTGCAGCGCGGAGCGGGTCACTTTGACCGGGTCGACGACGCCCGCTTTGCGGAGGTCTTCGTAGTCGTCGGTGTCAGCGTTGTAGCCGAAGTTCTTGTCTTTCTGCTTGCCGATGTTGTTGACGACCACAGTGCCGTCTTTACCGGCGTTCTCAGCGATCATGCGGCAAGGCATTTCGAGAGCGCGGTACAGGACCTTGACGCCCATGGCTTCGTCGCCTTCGAGCTTGAGCTTATCCAGGGCTTTGCGAGCGTGGAGCAAAGCCACGCCACCACCAGGGACGATGCCTTCAGCGAGGGCCGCACGGGTCGCGTGCAACGCGTCTTCGTAGAGGGCCTTGCGTTCCTTCATCTCGGTTTCGGTCGCGCCACCGACTTTGACTTGAGCGACGCCACCAGCGAGCTTCGCCAGACGCTCTTGGAGCTTCTCGCGGTCGTATTCGCTATCGGTCTTGGCGATTTCCTTGCGGATGACTTCGCAGCGACCTTCGACAGCAGCGTTCTTGCCTTTGCCTTCGGTGATGGTCGTGTTTTCGCTATCGATCTTGATTTTCTTGCAACGGCCCAGGTCTTCGACCTTGACCTGTGGCAGTTGAATGCCGAGGTCTTTGAAGATCGCCTTGCCGCCGGTGAGGATGGCAATGTCTTCGAGCATGGCCTTACGGCGATCACCGTAGCCAGGAGCCTTCACGGCAACGACTTGCAGGATGCCCTTGAGCTTGTTGAGCACGAGGGTGGCGAGCGCTTCGCCTTCGATGTCTTCGGCGATGATGACGAGCGGGACTTTTTGGCTCGACACCTTTTCCAAGAGCGGCACGAGATCCTTCACGTTCGAGATCTTCTCTTCGAAGATCAGGATGTAAGGATTTTCGAATTCGCAGGTCACGGACTCGTGGTTGTTGACGAAGTGCGGGCTGAGGTAGCCACGGTCGAACTGCATCCCTTGGACGACGTTCAGTTCCGTGTCCGCGGTCTTGCCTTCTTCGATCGTGATGACGCCGTTGGTAGCGCCGACCTTTTTCATCGCTTCGGCGAGGTCTTTGCCGATCTCTTTGTTGTTGTTAGCAGCGATGGTCGCCACTTCGGCGATGGCTTTGTTGTCTTTGGGGTCGATCTGGTCGGCGAGCTTGGCGAGTTCGGCGACGATGGTCTCGACGCCCGCTTGAATGCCACGCACGATCGACATCGGGTCGCTGCCCGCGGCCACACCTTTGAGGCCTTCGCGGAAGATGAACTCCGCGAGGACGGTGGCCGTGGTGGTACCGTCACCGGCGACGTCGTTGGTCTTGGAAGCCGCTTCCTTCACGAGCTGAGCGCCCATGTTTTCGAAGGGGTCTTGCAGCTCGATATCCTCAGCGACGGTCACGCCGTCCTTGGTGATGGTCGGGCTGCCCCAACCTTTATCGAGGATCGCGTTACGCCCACGTGGCCCGAGCGTCGCACGCACGGCCTGAGCGAGTTTGGTCGCCCCGGAAAGTAACTTTTGGCGGGCATCATCCGCGAAGGCGAGTTGTTTCGCTCCCATCCGCATATCTCCTGAATAGCCGAGTTCGGCAAAGCAAGTCCAGTTCCAGTTCGCGGTAGGCGATGCAATTTGTATGCCGTTTCTGGGAACAGTCGTAACCCAAGCCGAATCCTGCACTTGCAAGGAGCCGATTGTCGCGCGGAACCCACAATCCCGCCGAAACGGCGGAAGCCCATCTGCCGAAACGGCAAGCTTCTGCCGATTTGTGCCACGCATTGCAAACCCAGCAGATAGAACAGATGCCACCGGACTTACGGAGAGATCGAAGAGTGACACTCGATAGCCTGTACGCGGAGTTCCCGAATGGAGCCGTGGCCCCGAAGTGCGTCACCGTTTCTGGTGACGAGATGCCAGAGCCGTACCGGAGTCTGCTCGTTCACACGCACCACATGACGGTGACCGTCGAGCAGTTCTATGGCGAGATGGTGAACGTCGAGGTCGATGAAGTCGCACGTCGAGACAATCTCTACGCCCGCAAGATTTTCCTTCGGCTGGAGAAGTCTTCCCAGGTCGTTCAGTTTGGCCTCGTGGCCATTGACCTCACGATGCTTTCACCCGTCGTGCGTGCCGAGATCCTCGCGGGGGAGATTCCCCTGGGGAGGGTGCTGATCCAGCACAACGTCATGCGAGAAGTCCACCCCGTCGGTTACTTCCGCGTCACTCTCGACGAGTTCCTGGCCAAGCGAATGGGTGTCGCCATCGGGGTCGAGAGCTATGGCCGGCTGGGAGTCATCACCACCGATGGCCAACCCGCCATCCGCGTCGCCGAAATCCTCACACCGATTGTGGAAGGCGCGGCCCTATAGCTCCGCTGTCGCCAAGATTTGATTTTTCCATCCAGTGAATCCTGGGCATCCTGTCTCAAAATGATCATACAGGATGATCAGGATTTACAGGATCAAGGAAGAAAACTCACTCTTTTCCATCCTGTCCCTGTCTGCAGTAGGCCGAACTCGGATGTAAATCACGAAACGGACCACTACTACCCGACCTGACCCGCCAACACCTTCTTCAGCGGACAGCCTTCCTCGATAGGCTCGCCCCGCCGATACCGGGCTAGCAATTCTTTCGACCGCTGGGCCAACATCCGGCGAACCTCTCGGCGTTTTCCCTTCACCCGTGGAATCACCAGAGAATCGTAGCCGGTCGTTTGGTGACGCATCCAAGCAATGACCGCAGCCTCAGCTCGCTGTTCGACGGGGATCCGTTTCGTTCTTGCGACCGTGCCACTTCCCACGGGAGTCGCATGATCTGTCACGGCCTTGGCGAGCCGCTCGGCAAGATCGGCATGTCCAGGATGGAAGGCAAGGTATGCCACGACCGCACCATGAAAGTCTTCGATGTATTCGGCTTGAGCCTTCTCCCGACGTTGGGCATCGGCCACTTTCTTCTTGGCGAAGCTCTCGGTGGATCGTTCGGCTTCGAGTTCCGTGCGAAGTCGTTCCACCGTCACCGCCGCGGTCCAAATTCCAAGTGAGAAAACCTTCCGCCCTTTCTTCTCGGCGACGGCAAAGTGTTCGCCAGCGGCTTTGATGCGTCGGGTAAGTGCAGCGTCGCCGGGAGGAACAAGCACCCAGTCTGCCGGGACCGTGACGATCGTGCCATCGGCGCTGCGGACAGTGTTCGAGGTGGGGCCGGGGGTAAAGGTATTGCTCATCGCTGATTCGCCACTTCTTGCAACGGGTTCCCGAAGAACAAATACGCCACTGTCCCGACAATGGCGATGTGTAATGCGACGAGGCACCAGAACACGATCAGAAATGACAGTTTCTTGGTCTTGTGCCGGAAATGCCGCTGCCCCAGCAACGCCCCCGGCCAGCCGCCTAACAGCGCCAGGACGTGCAAAGTCTGTTCCGGCAATCGGCGACTGCCTTTCGCCGCACACCACTTATCCCAGCCATAAGCCACAAAGCAAGCCAGGCTCATCACGAGGACGAGACCCAGGTAAATCGCAGTCGCGGTCATGTGGCGGTCGAATCCTTCTTGTTCGCTGTCAAGTCTCTGTAAAACACCGCCAACCATACAGTCGGCTCGTTCGGTGTCGTCCACTCGACTCTGTGTTTCCGATGCGCCGGGATGTTGACGAAGCTACCCGGCCCCATCTCCAGCACGTCGTCCTCGAACTGGAGCCTCGCCTCGCCCTTGAGAATCAACACCCACTCGTGCCGATCCTGGTCGTACCAAAAACCTTCGGGTGAGGCGTGGCCATGCGAGACGATCCGCTCGATGCGCACATCGGCAGCTTCAAGCAGCGTATGGGTTAGCTCGTCGGGCAGGTTGATGGGAAGGTCGGCAAAGAGGTTGTTCATGTTTTCCACTTCGTAACCCATCACCACAACATCGCCAGCAATTGATGGAACATCAGCTCCCCCAATTCAGCGCCGTGATCGACAATTGCAGCACCGTCGCGATCGACACCCACACGAAGTACGGTACCTGAGCGACAGCAACCCAGCGGTAGTGCTGCCAGACAGTGACCATGATCCAGAGGATCGTGCCCCACACGACCAGAATATCCACCGCCGCCAACGGCAGGTTTCGCATCCCGAATTGAATGGGGGTGAAGATCAGGTTAGCGACAAGGTTAATGGCGAAGGGCAACACCACCCGCCAAGGCACTTTCTTTCGGATGGCCTGGACGAACACGAAACCAAAGCTGAGGAGGATCACCGGGTAGAGAAACTGCCAGATCATCCCGATGGTCCCTGGAACCGGGGTCCAGGTGGGTTTCGCCAGCGAGTTGTACCATTCGATCCAGGGCATGTGTCACTTTCCTTCTTCCCACACGACGACGAAACGATCACCGACTCTCCCCATGATAGGCTCGGACAACTCTAGGCTGAGTCGAAAGACTCACACTTCGCCCTGGGGTCGGGTCCGTCGAGCCGTCAAAGTACATCGTCCAGCCCGACTGGACAGCCGCTGTCGTCTGAGAACCGCTTCCTGTAAGCTAGCCCCCAACCAGTGGAAGCCACAAACTCTTGAAATCCAAGGAAATATGGAAATGATTCGGATTGGTATCGTGGGCATCGGGTTTATGGGGCGGATTCACTACCTGGGGTTGCAGGGGGTGAAGGGGGCCAAGTTGGGAGCGGTTTGTAGCCGGGATCGGGAGAAGCTAGCCGGGGACTGGACCCACACTCGCGGCAACTTTGGCCCGGAGCCAGGGCGTGTGGACCTGACGGGGGTGACCACCTACATGGATTACGGTGCGATGCTCGCTGACCCCGAGATTGACCTGATCGACATCTGCAATCCCACGCACATGCACCCGGAGTTTGCGATTCAAGCCCTGGAAGCGGGGAAGCATGTCTTGGTCGAAAAGGCCATCGCGCTCACGACCGCTGAGGCGGATGCCATGCTCGCGGCCTCCAAGAAAGCCGGCAAACTGCTCATGGTGGCCCATGTGCTGCCGTTCTTCGGCGAGTTCACCTACGCCGCTGAGGTGATCCAGTCGAAGCGTTATGGCAAACTCGTCGGGGCACACTTCTCGCGGGTCATCAGCCAACCCGATTGGTCCGCGGACATCGGCGATGCTGCGAAGACTGGTGGGCCAGCGGTCGATTTGCACATCCACGATACTCACTTCATCGGCCTCATTGCCGGGGTACCGGAGGCGGTGTCATCAGTTGGCCAAGTCTCGGGGGATGCCGTCAACTATCTCACGACCAGTTACCTCTACCCTGCGGGTGGGCCGACGATCACCTGTTCCAGCGGAGCGGTGTCTCCGGGGCGAGCCTTCATGCACGGCTACGAGATTTACCTCGAAGACGCGACACTCTCATTCAGCTCCGCCGGCATCCCGCTAACGGTCCACGAGAACGGTGGCAAGACCTTCCAACCGGACTTGTCTGCAATGGGGGACGCCATCAGTGCCTTCACCCGTGAGATTCAAGCGGCAGTCGATGGCATTCAAGCGGGCCAGGCTCCGGAGCTTTTGAGCGCCAAGCTTGCTCGGGATGCTTTGGTGATGTGCCATAAAGAGTGTGAAAGTGTCAAAACAGGTCGGGTAGTGAAAATGGATTGATTGAAGCGGATGCACGGGTTCTGCCGATGGTAGCAATGCCGCGAAATGGCGGGCTTTGATACCAATGGCGGAACCTGGGATGCGTGCGAAACATCTACTCCTCTCGGCCTCGGTCGCCTTCACGCCCTTCCTTTCGGGCTGCCTGAGCAACAATTACAAGGGCTACCATCAGGCCCTTCACTGCCAGACTCCGAATCCCTTTCCGAATAAGCAGCGGTCGCAGGTCTACCTGTTCATGATGAACGGCACCGATGTCCTCGAACTGAGCGGGATGCTGACGCTCCGCGACGAGCTGGCACGCAACGGTTTTTCAAAAGTCTACTACGCCCAGATGGAAGACAAGGACTGGTTCGTCCGTGAGATGGCTCGGTTGCACCGCGACGAACCCCAAGCTCGCATCTTGCTCCTCGGCTACGGCACCGCGGCGACGCGGACCACGGAAGTCGCGTGCGAGACCCAACGCCTTGGTGTGCCACTCGATGCCCTCGTGCTCCTCGATCCGATGTCCTACTCGGGTAACCTCACCGAGCAGACGACGGCACCGAGTGTCATTATCTCGTCGCACAATTGGTCCGGAGCCAAAGAGGTCTTCTCGACCGAGCGCATCGAGCTGCAAGGCACCGGCCACTTGAACACCCCCACCCACCCGCAGACGCTCGACACCCTCGTCAGCTTGATGACCACCGCCGCGAGTCGGGTTCCAGTGCAGGACATTCGGCTTCTACTTCCTCATCTCCCCCTGCGAGATAAGCCTGAGCCGACGCCTCGCCCCGTCACCAAGTGAAGCCTGTAGAATGGCCGGATGAAAGTGAAGCAACAGCCCTCGGACTTCCGCGTCGAGGAGTTAACCGACACCACCCCCGGCCCGACCGGGGATTTTGCCTTTTACCGGCTCGATAAAGTCGGTTGGACCACCCACGATGCCCTCGCCTCGGTTCGCCGGCGTTGGAAGATCGACGGCAACCGGCTCTCCTACGGCGGGCTGAAAGATCGCCACGCCGATACGTCGCAGTACTTCACCATCTTCCGTGGACCGACGCAAAACCTCAGCCACGAACGCATCAACGTCACCTACCTGGGTTCGACCCTCGAACCCTATGGCCCGGAGCACATCCGTGCCAACCGCTTCGGCATCGTCTTGCGTCATCTCACGACCCCCGAGGCCGAGGCCGCCAAGCTCGCGGCCGAGCAGGTGGCCAAGGTTGGTGTGCCGAATTACTTCGACGACCAACGCTTCGGCTCCGTGACCCGCGAAGGCGATTTCGTGGCCCGCGAGATGGTCTTTGGCCGCTTCGAGGCGGCGCTCAAGTTGGCCTTGGCTGCGCCGTATGAACATGACCGTGCCCCCGCGAAAGCCGAGAAACAACTACTCCGCGACCACTGGAACGACTGGCCGACTTTGAAGGCCAAGCTGCCGAAGGGCCACGCCAGAAGCCTCGTTGATTACCTCGTCCACCACCCCACGGACTTCAAAGGAGCCGTGGCCAGATTGCGTCATGAACTCGGCACCCTCTACCTCTCCGCGTACCAGAGCTACCTGTGGAATCGCCTCTTGGATCGCACGCTCCAAGACCTCTTCGGGCCTTCACGGCTGGGGGAGTTTGAGATTTCCGTGGGCCGATTTGCAGTCCCCCTCGACGCGGACGAAACGAGCCTCTCGACCTGGCAACACCTACGCTTACCTCTACCCTCCGCCCGGCTCAAAACCTCGACCCCCGCCATCGATGCGGTGCTGGCCGAAGAGGGCCTGACGCTGGCCACGCTCAAAATCCCCGGCCTGCCGAAACCCTTCTTCTCCAAAGGTGATCGTGCGGCGTGTCTTGTGCTTTCCGAAGTGACGACCGCCATCGAATTGGACGAGTTGAACCGCGGGCGGCAAAAGCTCGTGCTCGCCTTCGAACTCCCGCGCGGTAGCTACGCCACGATGCTGATCAAACGCATCACTTCCGTGCAGGAATGGCGCGAACGAGATCACGGAACGTCTCGCAAATAACGCCCGCGGCATTCGGGCCGACGCTGTTGATCTCGCCGTATTGGCTGCTCTTGAGCTTGTAGCAGTACGGGGCTTTCTCGTCCCATTGGCGTTTGGGGATGAAGTAGCCGAGTTGGTCGTTGGCCAGGCCGAAGATCATCCGGTGCTTGCCTTTGAGGTTCGCGTAGATGGCCGGTTCCATCTTGGCTTCGGGGAAGTCCGCACCGGGGTCAGCGGGGTCTTGGATTTGGCCAAGGACCAGTTCGGGGTAAATCTCGCCGGGGATCGCAGCAATTTCCAGGTCACCCATGACGATGTAACCAACTTCCGTTTTGATGCCGACCGGTTGGCTCGCGTCCTTGGTTTCGACCCAGCGATTCCCTTCCGAGACCAAGTACATCGGTCGGTTGAGCACACCCGCTTGCTTGGCGATGCGATAGAGGTTGTTTTCGACCGGCATCATGATGGTCTGGTTCGCGCCGATGAAGGGTGTCAGCTTCACAGGCTGACTTTTGGCTGTGGCTTTGAGGGCCAATTCCGCGACCGCTTCACCGTAAGCTTGGGTCTTTTCGAAGGTGCCATCTTTCAGTGCGATGCCATCCGCATTCTTGAGGTCGAGTTTCAACGCTGTCATCAACCCGCCGACCGTGCCCGTGAAATAGGCCACCGGGCACGCGAGCTTCTTCTCCAGATGTTTCACAGTGTAATGGACGTGGTCGGCACTGATCTCGGTGTTTTTATCATCGAGGAGTTCGGGATGGCAATTCCACTGCACCAGTAGCCCGAGCCGTTTGGTGGTGTCGGGTTCAAAGAATTCGAGGGTCACGATCTCGTCGTGCTTCACGACCGGTTGGCGGGCATCCCGAATCAGATTGGCATCCTTGGCGGTCCCGATTTTCGCAGTCGCGGGTTGGCGTTTCTTGTCGGCTGCCTGAATCGCTGCGACACAGCCTTCCTCGACTTGCTTCAAATAATCCGGATCGACTCCCGAAGTGAATGGGCTTCGCCCCCAAAGTCCGAGGGTATCTGGGCCTTCGTGGTTGTGGGTGCTGGAGACCAGCACATACCGGAAGCCTTTCAGTTTCTTGCGGATCGCCTCGACGTTTTCCCGAAACACCCCGACCAGATCGACAGACACAAACGCAATCTTTGATTGCTCATCTTCTAAGACCACCGCACGGGCCATGATGGGGTCGTGGATTTTCGTGGCGATCCGATTGGTTCCAAAGCCTGCCATGTAGACCGGTTTCTTACCCAGGACGGGTGAGATGTCGGTTTCCGCAAAGCCGACCGAGAGTTCTGCGGCCTGCAAGCCAGTCGTCAGGAGTAGCAACATCAGACACGATTGGCGAAACATGATGGACCCACCTTAAGACTTCGAGTCACTAGTTTATCGGCAGAGGGTCATTCAATGGAATTCGAGGCGTACGGTCATTCCTTGGCAAAACATCCCGCTCGCCAAAAGGACGCACCCGACTGGGCCGGAGACAGTCCATCAACCCGGCCATGGGTGCGGTGCTGCAACCCGTCGCGCTGAGAAACAAAGCGATTACGAGAAGTCGTTTGGTGGCATGGATCTTCTTCATGGTGGTTCTCGTACCCACATGCTCGATTTTGGTCAAGGTTCATACGCGGGCGGTTTCGACCCGAGTCAGTTCATCGACTTGGCAGAGGATTTCACTTCGCAGAACTGGGTCAATGTCGCGTAACATGACGTTGCGTTCTTCAGCATCAAGAGTTTTGTTTTTGGAGTAAAAGTAGAATTTCTCGCAATGAATGACTCCACGTCCTGTGTAAAACAACTTGGCAAGCAATTTATACGAAACCAGATCAAATTCCAAGCAAGCGGATCGCCTCACCCAGTGATGCTTTCGTAACAAGTTGAGTCGGTCGTTGGTAAGGGGAACTTGTCGTGATGCAAAGCCCGTGTACTCCCGTTGCTGGGTTTCCGCTTCACTGAGCTGAATGAACGGTCGGTCCAGTTGGCGGAACGCCGGGATGATCTCGTAGTCCCGGAAGTGTTGCGTCCAGCCTTCGCGCTCGCTCGCTGACATCTCCAACGAATGAGCGACCATGATGCGAGCTTGCGGGGCGGGCTTGGCCATCGGGCGGTCGCTGATGTCCGCAAAATCGCCTTCGCTCGTGATGCGAAAAAACTGGTTTTCGGTCGGGACACCCGTCTGAAGACGCCAAAGCACTCGCTGCGAAAGCCCATGCGCGATGGGGTGATTGAGGACTACCTGCGAAAAATCCAACATGCTCCAACTGTGGCGATCGATGTAAGTGTGCTCCCAGCGCTTGGCGAGAATCCGTGAGACTTCTTGAATGCGATGTTTCACCGCCGTGAACTCATCCCGAGCCACGGCAGCGAGATTGACGTCGTCGGTTTTTCGCAAGCTGGGCAATACTGTGGTCACGCGACCTGCAGGAAACTCTTGGACATGAGCTTGGAGGTTGGCCCCCAGTTTCAGTTGGAACTTCCGCTCACCGTAGCTGTAAATCGTCTCCGATTGAAGACCTAAACTCGGCACGGCCTTGTCATCGATTTTCCGAGAGTCGAGCCGCGAACGGCTCGTGATCTTGGTGAGGCTCTCTTTGGCCTGTCGTCGAATATCACTATCATGATGATGATCTACAAGATGACGAAGATGAATGATCGCGTAGTCCGTTTCAATGTACTGAATGGCATCCACGGCTTCGACCTGCCGACGGCTGCCACTGCCACCGGACCAGCGTGTCATCCGTTTCATGAACAGGTCGACGACACCGTTCCCGCCGATCAACCCCATCAGACGAATCACCCAATTCTCGCTCCAGCGGATCTTCTCTGCCAGGAATCGCTCAAAATGGGCGATCGCGAATCGATCTCCCGAGGCCGTGTCCATCTGCTTGCGGATTTTCCAAGTGATCGATTTCGTCACATCCTCTTGAGCACGAACATCCGAAATCATGCCCGCCACCACAGCATCAGGCAGACGAACGCCCGCAGTGGTCAACGGTGGTAACAAGGGCAAGTTCACCCAACTCGGCATCGAGTCTGGGATGCCCGCATACTCCTTAGCCCACTCGGGTTCACGGCATTCCGTTGGCGTATCAACTGGTTTGGGTCGCTCGAGGATATGCCGACGGACTTTGTCTTGGAGTGCTTTGGGAAGCTTCGGTAACTCATTAGTAATCAGTGATTCGTAACCCTGCTCACAAACTGAGATGAGGTAGTCTTTGACCGTATCCGCAAGTTTGCCACGTTTGGCAAACATTGGCAGCAGCCCAGTCACTCCTGCCCCGATGTTCTTTTCGAGCCAGATTCGCCCTGGTGCAGGATCGCGGAAGTGCAATTTCCAATGCAGCATATGAGGAGCTAGGACAGGGTCGGTCGTGTCTTGGAGCGCGGCGATCGTTTCTGGGTTCGAACCGCGTTCCAGCCAAGTCATCGCAGCCGGTATGCCATGAGCTTGCAAATGATGCAGCCAGCATTTGAATTCCACGAAAGATGCCATCGGAAGATCAAAGTGCTCAGTATATTTTGAGATGAGCTTAGAATCATTTGTACCCATTAAAATCAACTGCGGAATATGGCTTCGGGTGATATCTCTTGCCAAGTCGCCAGGGGCATAGGTCCACGTCCGGACGAGAGCCTGTAACTCGGCGTTCATGCCCATCATGGCCGCGACCCAAAACGCCGTCGGGTTGGGAGCTTTGTCGATCTTCGGCCAGAGCGAGACATCGACTTTCGGTCGCAGGTATCCGCGGATTTCTGAGATTTCTTGCGTGTTGAGATAAGGCCGCACAAATCGCCAAGCCCCTCGAATCAATTCGGGTTCGATGTTGTGCCGGTTCCAGTAGGTGCCTTCACCAAACAAAAACTTCCCATCGGCGAGCTGCTTCAGAAATTCGACAGGCCCGAAAAGCGAAGCAAAAATGGCAGAGTAAAGCTGGGGAAGTACATTGTAAGAGTTGCCACAATTTTGGTGAAATCGCTCGAGATAGTTGGGTGGCATCTGTTGCCATTTTTGGAACTCTTCACGAGTTGGAGCATGATTGCTAGAAATGATTAAAAACGCTTCAAACCAGAAAACAGCCGCTTCGTAGCTCATGGGGTGTGGGATGTGGCTTTCACAGAAACTGGTGTCGTGAAGCCTCCGCGAGGCCACCATTTCGAGTGCCAGTGAAATGGCGGCATCCTCATCGAACTTGGCCGGTTCGAGGTAGGGTTCTGGTTCCAGACTTCCATCTCCCGAGAGGAATCTCGCGGCTCCACGAAGTTGGTAACCTGGTGTCGTTTCCGTGACGAGTACCCCTGCCATCGCTACCCCTCTCCCACGCCGCAACTTCCCTTTACCAGTATCTCGTCCGTCGAGCGAAAATATACGTCGGTAGTGGGGATTCTTTGCGTTTTTTCGGCGAGGTTTGATTACGTTCCCTTGGAAGTCATTTGGGTCAGGTCCATCAGGACTTCGCTGATTGCGATGGGGCTGATGGTGGAGAGTGTCACGAAGGCGTCACGTTGGTGAGACGGGTAGTGTTCGATGACGTACTCACCCTTCAAGAAGAAGATCTGCTCGAACGTCTGATCCGAACCGACCATGTCCAAAACACCGCGCGCGATGCCTGGGGTGATTTCCACGACTGCAGTCACACCCGCTGCGGGGAAGTATTTGCTGAACTCGACGACAACGCCATGATCGTAGGGACTGCCACGCTCCCAGCCTCGCTTCTCCATCATGCCCCAGAGCACCGGACTCGGGACCTTGCGGCCTTGGAATTGGGTGATGTTTTTTCCGCTCACATCGTGATCCGAGAGCGTGTGAATCGAGCGGCCCAATTGCGGAAACGGTGGGATGATTTCGTAGTCCCCGAAGAGTTGCCCCCAGGCGCCGCGCTCGGCAGCATCGAGTTGTAGTGGGTGGACGATGCCGACTTTGGCGATGCCCTCCAAGTTCACGGCCTGATCATCGGCGCGGGTGTACTCGGATTCCTCGTTGACGCGGAAGCAGCGGAGAAGTTTTCCGTTTTCATCGAAGCCACCCCAGACGAGCCGCTTGGCGAAGTTCGTCATCAAGGGGTGTTTGACATGGAACATCTCGAACTCGTCCAGCGACCAACGACGCATCGTCACCATCGCCTGTTCGAGCCGCTCGTTTTGAATCTTGATGACCTCTTTCAACTGCTTTTTCAGGAGTTTCCATTCGGTGCTGGCAGCCGTGGAAAGCGTCGTGTCGTCTTTGGAGTTCGGTTTCGGCAGGTCACTGCGCTCTTTGCCATCGCCATCGCGGACGACAGGTGTGAGGTTCGAATCCAGAATCACACGGAACTTCCGGGGGCCAAAATCAAAGTCCCGACCGCCGCGGGCATCGAGGCCCAAATCGGGGACAATACGGTCTTCGAGTTCTTGTTTGGTGAGGTTTCTGGTCTCCGCGATGATGGTCATCATCTCTTGGGCCTTCTTCTTGATGCCCGCGAACTTGACCTTAGCGGCGATGCCATTCAACTGCATAAGCGCTGTGTCGGTGCCGATGCCAGCGAGCACATTCAGCCCTGTGACCGCGACTTGGTGTTTGCCTTCGCCGGGCCACTCGCGGATGATCGGCGTGAGTTTCAGAGCCGAGGCGTTCCCACCGAGGAAACCCATGACGAGGAAAGCCCACTTCTCTTTCGGGTCCATGTTGTAGCCTTGCCAGGCTTCGAACAGGCCCCAGGCGAAAGCATCCAGCGATTGGGCTGTCGCATGTTTGCGAAGTGCTTCAAACACCACGGGAGTCTTGAGTTCTTTCAGCCCCTTAACCGCTGAGACGGCTTTCAACACATCCGCTTCTGCGAGCCGTTTGCCATCAACGATGATCGATGGCAACGCCCCAAAATCGAGCCAATCGATATGCTTGGGCTTCGGCATCGCAGCGAGTGCCTCCTGGAGGTCGGCGGGCATGTCGGCGGCGGTTAGCTCGGCGTACTTCTTGGAGTCGTCTTCAAGGAGTACGCGGAGCTTCTCGCGGCTTGTTTCAGGCAACGCCTCGATGGCATCCGAAATCGCGGCCTCGTAACCCTTGCGACGCAGTTCTCGCAAGATGCCCTGGGCCGCCTTGCCGTTCTTGGTGTTCCCTGCGATCGGCAAAAGACCAGGGATGGTGTACTGCGGATGTGCTAAGAGCCAGTTTCTGGCTCCCCAGGGGTACTTGCTCTCAGTGAAGATCTTCAGCATCTCGACGGCAGTCTCTGGGGCTTTGACTCGCTCGAGTTCTTTGAAGAAATCGCTGGAATTCGAGGCACCACTTTTCAGAATCGCGTCGGTCACCAAATCCAACTGACGCCACTCGGTGTGAGCCAGCCAGCCTCGAATCTGCTCCACCGAAGAGAGTTGCATTTTCGTCTCGCGAAACATCGAGACAACGGCCGCTTCGCTGGCGAGACCATAAGCAAGAAATGGTGCGCCGAGTTCCGATGCACTGGGATAACGGGTGTTCAAACCACCCATTCGGATGATTTTTTCTAACGTTTGCTGCACTTCGGTGTGCATTGCTAAATGGGAAGCAATTCTAATGTAAGCAATTTCAACGGGATCGTAGTTTGACAGTGTAAATTGGCCGATGTATCTGCTGATCGCCTTTCGGCATCGTTCGGCCTGTTCTTCCGAGAGGTAGGGTAGAATTGAACTGATAAAGAAAGTCGGAAAACTTGGATCTTGCTCGGAATCCTCGATTTCCAGATAACTCGGCAACGGACCTTCGAGGAAACAGACGATTTGCTCGATCGACACAAATTGGTATAAATAAAAACGAGTCTTGGTTTGACGATATTCCAGATGCATGGATATGAATTGCGGCGTGATTGCTGATTGCAGATCAAAATTGATTTTTCGCAGGTCCGCTTCGTGTTGATCCCATGGCTTAATATAAGTGAGAATCCGCAAGGCATGAATCCAAAACAGGCATTCTCGCGGCCCAAGCCCCCTCTCAAACTTGTGTTTGTTCAGGGTGACATCCGGATCACCGAGATGGTCTCGGCTTGGTCCCATGCACTTCTTCGCTTTTTGGATCAACGCTTCCAAATCAAAATTATCGGCAGGTACGGGCTTGGGAGGGAAGACCGGGCGCGGGCGGTAGGTGTTGTAGAGCCAGGCTTCGGGAGGAAGGTCGACAGACCGCTCAGCACTGGGGAGGACTTTACTTGACTGTTGCTCGATGTAGCCTTGACTGATTTTTGTGGCGATGAGTTTCTCGGCGTTTTTGCTGGCTGCGGCTGCGGTTTTGAAACTTTTGGTAACACTTTCACCCGCAGAGCCTACGGTCCCCGATCGCACGGTGTGACTGGTGCCTTCGAGTTGGATCGCCCAGAATTGGTGGGCATACGCAGAAGCAAATTCGAATAGTCGCTCACTCATCGCCAAACTCCCGTGGGTGTGTGAGGAGAGTCTAGCAACCGTTGGTGGGAAACTAAAGGTCCGTAGTTTACGCGGCTTGTCGGGCGGGGAGAGCGAGTTTTCGTGCTCGGATCACGTAGGCCTGCTCGGCATAGGAGATACGGTGCGAGATTTCTGTAAACCCCGCTGCTCGGAGCCTCACCTCGATTTCCTTGATGTCAAAGAAGTGAAATCGGCCACGTTTTGCTTCGCGGCGGAGCCATCGGCCGTAACGCATCATTCGCACCGAATTGAAGAACACCCGGCGCAGGTGAGCCGCCCGGAGCGTGGAGCGGAAAGAGGCCGTGAAGATCTTCCAGAAACGGGGGTTCGGCACGTTGACGGAGAAGACCAAGCGGCCACCCGGTTTGAGCACACGAAACGCATCCGCGAGGACATGGTCATACGCTGCATCGGTGTAACCTCCGGCTTCATCTCGAGACTCGGCGTACGAGATCGCAAGCCCCGCCACGATCCCATCGACGCTGTTCGGCGAGAACTGCGGCAATCCCAGGCTGAGGTCGTGAGCTGCGAAAGTCCAGGCTTCGTCAGGCATCGGCGGTTGGACCCGCTTGGCGATCTTTTGCAAGGCCACTCGGTTGACTTCTGCGAGATCGAGAGCGTGGACCGCAGCCAGTTTTCCTGCGGTGGCCAGCCAAAGCCCTTGTGTCAACTGACCTGAACCACAACCGAGATCAACCCAGATTTCGCCCGCTTGGGGTTCACAGTATTGGATGCTATCGGAGAGCAGTTGCAGGTAGGGTTTCCCGACAGCCTGATCCCAGAAGGCTTTCGCGCATTTGTCCGTTTGCCAGTGGTTCTGCTCGTCCATTCGTCACGCTGCTTTCGACTGGGTGTGCGTTGCCAACTCGCGTATCTCGGCCAGGATCGTCCCTTGCAGAGTCTCCTCGATCTCACGCAACGCATGTGCGATTTCGAGGCCATCCATAACGCGATGATCGTAGACAATACGAAGTGTCACATCACCGTTCGCGCTGATCGGGCTGTAGTTGAAGAGCGTCGTGAGTGGGGACATCGGGTGTTGGGAGTCTGTCCCGGTGCTGGAATAGACGCTGACGCCGAAAGTGCCAAAGTTTTTCTCTCGCAACGCCCCAGACCAATTCAACCCTGCACTCCAAACCGCTCGACGCAGGATTTTTGGTAATCGACTGGTGCGAATGAGTCGGCGGTAAGCACCAATGCTCTCGATCGGTGCATTTGCGTGGGTATCAAGGAATGCATCCAACTCGGGGAGCGTGCAATTCTCGGGTTCGCGCAGTTTTGCAAAGAAGACGGCTGGTTCACCGTGGTAATCACGAGTGATCGCTACTGACACGACATTCACCGGATGCTGCCAGAGGTGTGCCCAAGGCCAGGAAAGATACGCTTGGCGAAGCTTTGGTCGATTCACCGCGACGAGAGCGTATGCCTTCAGAAAAACGCTGACCCAACGAGTCTGAAAATTCGAGAGGCGACGAGCTTGCACAAGAGAGGCAATGTTGACTTTACGCTCCACCGGCACTGTGGGGATACGATGGGCAAAGTGCAACAAATCCCCCACCCAGATTCTGGGTAAGGAGAGCTTCACACTATGCCCATTGTGTATCATACACATTTCTATCGGCACAGTTTATTGCCCGAGTTGAAGCGAAACCTAAGCCGCCTTCGCGGTCGTGGATTCGGGGGATTCGCTCAGTCGCATGGTGCGGATGCGTTGGCCGGTGGAGTCGTAGAAGAGGATCCGCGATTCATCAGCGGACCAGACAGCCGAGGTTCTGAGCAAGCGCGGGCCTTCGATGTGGAAGAGAATCGCGGGAGATTTTTTGCCTTGTTGCACGGTCGTTTGGAAGAGTGGCGTCTGGCTGATTTCCAGGCCATCGAATTGGCACAGTTCGCGGTGGATGTAATCGCGTAGATGATCCCAGGTGGGTAAGGCGATGACAGTCTCGGTGCGGATCGACATAGAGAGAACATCGGCCATTCGTGGCAAATGGTGTCGTGGGTATCAACTCGATTCAAAGAGCCGTTGGCGTTGGCGTGCCGGTCTTACCAGTCGTGCAGTTGACGCAGGGCTTCGTAGAGAACGATGCTCACCGCGTTCGCAAGATTCAGGCTGCGGACATGCTCAGACATCATCGGGATGCTCGCCAGACGATCTTGAAAGCGATCCAGGATGGAAGCGGGCAAGCCGTGGCCTTCGTTGCCGAAGAGCAGACAATCGCCTGTTGTGAAACGAATCTCGGTGTAGCTTCGAGTGGCGGGGTTCTCGATGACCCAGATTTTATCCACGGGGACGACTTGAAGGAAATCCTCGAAAGTGACGTGAGTTTGCAGCTTCACATGCGGCCAATAGTCACAACCGGCCCGGCGTACCGTCTTCTCGTCGATCCGAAACCCCAGCCGACCGATGAGGTGCAAGTGAGCATCCGTCGCGGCGCAGAGCCGAGCGATGTTGCCAGTGTTCGGGGGGATTTCCGGTTCCCAAAGGGCGATGTGCATCATGCTAAAGCTCGCAAGAACTCGTCCCAGCCGAGCCAGGCCGTGAGTAAGCCAATGCCGACGAGCAGTGCCGAAATGATGCCGACACGAACACGGAAAGCGTAGCGATCAATCGAGTTCGCAAGTTCAGGTTGGTTGGCGAGCGACAGGAGCCGATCGATGCGGTAGGAAATCGGCCCATGTTGCCAGGCTTGAAACCAACTGAAGAGCCGTTGCACGATCGAACTCTGTTGCTCTGTTGAGCCACGATCCCCGACGCGGTCAAGGGCCGAGATCATCGCATGAACCCCGACGCGGCAGATTCGGGATGAATCACTCAACACCGTGTCTGGTTCATGAATGTGGCAATCGGGGTTGTTGCACGAACCCGCGCGTGCTCCCGCGACATCGGCTTGCGCCTCGCAGACCCGCGACAGCCAACCGAAGACCACGAACATCCAGACCGCCATCAAGCCGAGCGGCAACAGTTCTGCCTCTTTCGCCACGCTCCGTAACAGATCCGGAAACTGCTTCCCGGCCAGGTTCAGCAGGGCTTGAGCCGCCAAGCTTAAGAAGGTCGCGCTGACCAAAAAGAAGGCCAAGTAAAAAGGCAGATGCCCATGCTTCACATGCCCGGCTTCGTGGCCGAAGACAGCGCGGAGATCCTGTTCTGGCATCGAATCGAGAAGCCGATCCGTGAAGATAACGTACCGTGCTGGGCGTACGACACCGACGACAAGAGCGTTGATGATCAGGCCGCGGGTCTTCCAAACGAAGATGTCTTGAAATCGCACCCCGACTCGGGCCGCCGTGGCTTCCAGGTCTCGCCGGACCTCGCCGGGTGGGAGCGGTTCGAGATTCAAAAGGTACGGGAGCAGCCTCGGGAAGGCGATGAAGAGTGTCAAGGCGCCGAGGATGCTGATGATCTGCACCTCCGGCATGGCCATGGTCTGCGGGAAGAAGCGCGCACAGGCTTGGCCCATGAGGCAGACCGTGAGCGGTAGCCCGAGCAAAAGTAAGAGTTGTCGGGTTTGGAAGCCAAGATAGCCGCCGATCGACCAGAACTCCTTCTCGGGACTGGTCTGGGTGAACAAGGCTTTCTCGGCGAAGTAATACGACACCCAGTTTAGAAAGAGCACGACGAAATAGTGGGCCGCAGCCAGTACCTCTGCGGCGGGGAAGAGCTTGAACTGCTCTCGCCAAGACACTTTCGCCCAGGTCGTTGCGGTTTCACTCCACCCCCAGAACACGACGCTCACCACAGCCAAACTCAATGTCACCATCGGCATGCGTCGGCGGAAGCGGTTGTAAGACTTGGCAATCTCACTGACAGGCCGCTGTCGCTCGTGGAGTTGCTCGATGATGTTCAGGCATTTCGCCAACGTCAGCACCGCCGAGATGCTCATCGTGATCACCGTCAGCAACAGCGATTGCGTCGGTGAGAGCCACTCTGGGCGCACGACCCGGCCTACGGAAAGGCAGGCTGCCAAAGTCAGGAGCATGAGAACGATGGGCATTCCAGCATTGTAGAACGGGTGCATCTAAATTCTCTGGTGGCACGGCCATCTTGGCCGTGCTGACGGGGAGTGGCAGTTTCTCGACGCATGGGCTGGAAGCCCATGCCACGGTTGATTCCTGACGATTTCGAGAGAATATGGCCCCAGAGGAGTGAGCTACACCCTGTAGAACCCACCGTGGTGAGTTCCACTATTGTCAGTCGGGCCGAAGTTCGGCATGCTGATTGTTTCGGGTTCTCTGTGCTGGATGCGTTCATGCCTGCCGTGCGAAAAGTTTGGCACCTCTTACCACAGGATGATGCCCGAGCCAGTTACTTGGCGAAGCAGACCCAGGTCTCCGGGGTCGTGGCTCAGTTGCTGTTGAACCGAGATATCAGCAAGCCTGAAGCGGCGAAACTGTTTTTGTCGAACCCGATGACGGCACTGCACCCACCGGAGATGCTCCCGGGTGCCGATGCGGCCGCGGATCGAATCTTGGCGGCCATTCAGGCGAAGAAGCGGATCTGCGTTTACGGCGATTACGATGTCGATGGCACCACGGGGACAGCCATCTTGTTGCGGCTGTTTCGCATCCTGGAGGCCAACGCCGAGTTCTATGTGCCGAACCGCATCGAAGAGGGTTACGGTCTGAACATCGCCGCGATCCGCACGTTGGCGGAGAGTGGCGTCGAGATGTTGATCAGCGTCGATTGTGGCATCTCGGCCCTCGAACCCGTGGCCGAGGCGAAACGCCTGGGACTCGAAGTGATCGTGACGGACCACCACGAGATGAAGGCGACTCTCCCGAACGCGGATGCCATCGTCCACCCCCGGTTGCCGGGCCACACTTACCCCCATGATGGCCTCTCCGGCGCTGGGGTTGCCTTCAAGCTCGCTTGGCGGATTGCCCAGAAAGCCAGCGGCAGCGACCGCGTCGCCCCGCAATTCCGCGAGTTTCTGCTCGACACCCTGGCCCTCGCGGCCCTTGGCCTCGTCGCCGATGTCATGCCACTGTTGGAGGAGAACCGGGCCTTCGTACATCATGGTTTGTTGCGTCATAAGAAGCAGCCGCTGCCGGGGATGAAAGCCCTGATCGAGTCCGCGGGTTTGAAAGACGCTGTGAGCATCAAAGCGGAGGATATTGGCTTCAAACTCGGGCCACGCTTGAACGCCGCGGGCCGGTTGGAATGCGCCCGGCTGGTTGTTGATTTGCTCACGACCTCGAACCCGATTCATGCCCGCGAGATCGCCGAGTACCTCGAAGACCTCAACAAGAAGCGCCAATCGACTGAGCGTAAAATCACCACCGAGGCCAAGCTCGCCGTGGAGGAATCGGGCCAGGCCGATTCGCCGGCGATCCTGGTCGCGTCCCAAGATTGGCATCTGGGCGTCGTGGGCATCGTCGCCTCCCGGCTCGTGGAGCACTTTGGCAAACCGGCACTCGTCGTGGCCATCCCAGACGATGAGCTGCACCCCGGGAGTGGTTCCGGGCGCTCGGTCAAGGGCTTGCCACTTCACGAGGCTCTGGAGCATTGCTCCGATTTGCTCGTCTCGCACGGTGGTCATGCGATGGCGGCGGGGTTCAAAGTCCCGCGAGAGAACCTCGACGAACTCCGTGACCGCTTCCAAGAGTACGTCGCCACGCACTTCAACGGCGAGCCACCGAAGCCGAAGATTGTCATTGATGCCGAGGTGCCGCTCTTCTCGCTGACCTTGGGCCTACTCCGCGAACTGGACCTTCTGGAACCCTACGGCACCGAGAACCCCCGGCCTAAGTTCCTCGCTACGAACCTCAAAGTCGAGGGCACCCCACGCCGGCTCGGCGACGACCAAAAGCATCTCTCCTTCCGCGTGAAACAGAACTCCACGCTGATCCGTGCCATCGCCTTCGGCATGGGCGACCGCTACGACGAGCTACTTTCCAAGGGCGGCGAGTGCTCCGTAGTCTTCTGCCCGAAGCTTAACGAGTGGCAAGGGCAACGCAGCGTCGAGATGGAAGTCATCGACTTCCAGCCAACCGCGAACCCCCAGATGGGGTGAGTTTGATTTGTGATTTGTGCTATTCGTGTGATTCGTGGTTACAAACTTCTGCCACTACCGCTCGTATTCTCGCAGCCGCTCGCGGAGGTACTTGGCGCGGGCGGCGTTGCGTTGTTCGGGGTCGAGGGTGACGCCGTTGAGCTTTTGCAGGTGGGCAGATTGGGTGTGGACGAAGAGTTCGTTCACCAGGTTTGAAGGCACATCTTCCAAGAGTTGCAGTTGAATCCCGAGTCGCACGGCGGAGAGCAGTTCCATCGTCTCCTCGGCGGTGATCATGGTGGCGTTGCTGAGTGTGCCCATGGCCCGGCTGACGCGGTCCTGCTCTGGTTGGCGGCGTTCACGCATGAGCACCGTGCGGGCTTCGCGCTCGTATTGCAGGATCGTGACGATGACTTCGCGGATTTCCAACAGCACCCGCGATTCGCTTTTGCCGAGTGTCACCTGGTTCGAGATTTGGTAAAGGTCGCCCGAAGCCCGGCTGCCTTCGCCGTAGAGGCCGCGGACGACGAGATTGAGTTTTTGGAGAGCCTTGAAGACTTTGTCAATCTGCTTGGTGATGCCCAAAGCTGGAAGGTGGAGCATGACACTGGCCCGCATGCCGGTGCCGACGTTGGTGGGGCAGGCGGTCAGGTAGCCGAACTGGGCGTGGAAAGCGTAGTTCAGCTTCGCTTCCATCGCATCGTCGACGGCATTGATCACCGTCCAGGCGTCGTCGAGAGCCAGGCCGCTTCGCATCACTTGTAAGCGGAGGTGGTCTTCTTCGTTGACCATGATGCTGACCGCTTCACGGTGATCGAACGCGACCCCACGTGGGCCTTCGAGCACGGTCGCGAGTTCGCGGCTGATCAGCTGCCGTTCGACCAGAAATTGCCGGTCGAGCGGTGGCAGAGCGGGGATGCTCAGGAACTCGAGCTTCGGCGTGATCGTCGTCTTCGTGATCGCTTCACGGACTTTGGCCTCGATCTCGGTTTTGTGGCTGATGTTGGCTTTGGTGATGAATGGGAAGCCAGCGAGGTTGCGAGCCAGGCGGATGCGTGTCGAGACGACGATATCGCCTTCCGGGCCGTCGCCGCGGAGCCATTCGCCGAGTTGGGAGAGCAGACTATTCAGATTCATCGTGGGCTTCTTTTCCGCGGATGCGGTCCCGCAGGATCGCCGCTTGTTCGTAATCCTCGGCCTGGATTGCGAGTTTCAACTGGGCACGGTAGGCCCGGATGACTTCTGCCGCTCCTGCCGAGGTGGGCACTTTGCCGACATGTTTTCGATGCCGGTGGATGCGTTCCAACAGGGGGATCAATGGTGCGCAGAAGATATCGTAATCGTGGGCACAACCCATGCGGCCTTCCGCGCGGAACTCGGGGTATTTTAGCCCGCAATGAGGGCAATTCAACCCGACTGGCTCGTCGCTTTCCGTCTGCCCGAAGACGATCTTGACCAGCGTTTGGAGGTTCAGTTGCGGCCCGGCGTCTTCCGTCTCGGCGATCAATCCTGCCGCCCGGGCACAACCTTCGCAGATGTGAGTCATGCGAAGTTTTTTCTGCACGATGTCCGTGATTTGGATGGTCGCCGGTTGGGCATTGCAACGCTGGCAGAGCATGGCCATCAGGCTTGCTCCAGTCTACGGATTTGGTCCCGCAGCTTGGCGGCATCCTCGTACTTCTCGGCATCCACGGCTTCCTGCAATCGCTTACGGAGGCCGGTCAACTCCCCTTGAACCTGGGCCAGATTCGGGGCACGGTTTGGAATCTTGCCGACATGTTTGTTATCGACTTGGATGTTCTCCAAGAGTGTCAGCAATTCCTCTCGGAAATGCTCATAATCATGGGGGCAACCGAGCCGACCCGAGTTGCGGAATTCGACAAATTTCAGACCACATTCCCCGCAAGGCGTGGGGTTCGGTTCATCCACAGTGACCACCTCAAGACTTTCCCCCGGATCCAGTTCGACTTCTGGCTCAGGTGTCTCGTTCGTTCGGTAGAGATAGCTTCGCCCGCACTCTTCACAGAAATGAAGTTGCTCGAAACCGTCTTCCAGAACTTCCGTGATGTGCAAGACGGCCATCTTCGCACAAACCCGACACTTCATCCGGCGAACCCCACAGGGAGATACCACCATCTTAGCAGCGAGCCTGCTCCCGTGGGACCAGAACCTGTGAGTTCTGCGACCATGGGCCGCGCGGACGGGAATAGGGAGCCGTTGGGCTTGTGGATTTGCAGGTCGCGGTCCAGGAGGCCATTCCGTGTCGCTTGTTGCGAGCCAAGCAAGACACTGCTAGGATGATGGGAGTGGTTTGTCCGTTGATGTTTCTGTTGGGATCGATAATGCGTGACCCTGTGAGTTGGTCCATTCCGATCTTCTCGGCTTTCGGGATCCCTGTCAAAGTCCACATCACTTACTTCGTGTTTACGCTCGGCCTCTTCGTCCGTCAGCTTTCGTTGCCTGGAGGGGCGGAGAAAGCCCTCGCCATCTTCTTGCTGACCATCGTGGCACTCTTCGTCGTGGTTCTGCTGCATGAGTTTGGCCATTGCTTCGCAGCACGGCTCATGGATGGTGACGCCAAAGAGATCGTGATCTGGCCTCTGGGTGGCTTGGCGAACGTGGAATTCCCCTACGAATGGCGACCGCATACCATCGTCGCGGCGGGGGGGCTGATCGTCCAAGCGATCATTGGCTTTGCCTGCTTCATCATCCTTGCCGGGGCCGGGTATTTCCCGACCTTCAACCCCATTGCCAACCCGTACACCTCGGAGATGTACAACTACCGCGATGCCCGGCATTACACGAGTGAATACGGCCTGAATATCTACACCCCTGGCTCGAACGAACTGGCCAAGCCGACGGAAGACATGAAGGCCAAGCTCAAGAGCACGGAAGAAGTCAACGAGATCATCGTGAAATCGGGTTACGAGCGAGCCGTCGCCCCTGCGGGCCTCGTGTGGCTGAATCGCATCTTTTGGCTCAACTGGGTTCTCATCCTGATCAACCTGATTCCCGGCTTGCCACTCGACGGCGGGCAGATTCTTTACGGCCTCGTCTGGTCTCGATCAGACCGCGAACAGGCGACACAGACGACCGTGTTCACCGGCTATTTCGTCGCCGTGCTGCTCGTCGTGGCCAGCCTCGCGCTCAACGAAGTCTTCGCCCTGACCTTGGGGGTGATCATTGCCGCCTACTGCTGGCTGAAGGTGAATGGCCCGCAACGCGAAGAGCAAGAATTCGGGGACTTCTCTGCAGGCTACTCCAGCCTCGACGGGGACGACCCACCGCCTCGCCCGAAGAAGCGCCAAGGCTTACTCAAACGCTGGATCACCGCAAGACGAGCACGCCGGATGCAGCGAGAAAGCGAGCAGCAAATCAAGGACGAACAACGTCTCGACCAACTCCTCGAAAAGATCGCCCGCAAAGAAGCACTGACAGCCGAAGAACAAGCCTTTATGAAACGCGTGAGCGCCCGCTACAAGAACCGGTAACTCGATTCTCTCCCTGAGGTATTGCTGATGTTTTTGACCTTACCTTTGCTCGTGGCCATGCTGGCGGAGCCGACTCCGCAACCGATTTGGCCTGGTGAAGTGCCACTCGCGGTCGGCAAAGCGGATCAAGATGTTCCCATGATGACGCCGTACTTGCTGCCCAAAGAGAAGGCCAACGGCGCGGCCGTTGTAATCTGTCCCGGGGGTGGCTACGCTTTCCTAGCGATGGATCACGAAGGCAAACAAGTGGCGGAGTTCTTGAACACACTTGGGGTGCAGGCGATCGTGGTGAAGTACCGCGTCGTCGGGAAAGATCGACCTGGTCCGCTGCTGCATGCTCCGCTCATGGATGTGCAGCAGGTGATCCGTACCGTGCGGGCCAAGGCCACGGAGTGGAACATTGATGCAAAACGCATCGGCGTCTGGGGCTTCTCCGCCGGCGGGCACCTGGCCAGCACCGCTGGGACGCACTTCACCAAAGCGAACCCCGCCACCGAAGACCCGATCGCTCAGCAGTCGAGCCGACCGGACTTCATGATCCTCTCGTACCCCGTGATCTCGATGGAAGATGGGGTCACGCACGGCCCTTCGAAGAGGTATCTCCTAGGCGCCAAACCCGATGCCAAGTTGGTGGCCGAGTTTAGCAACGAGAAGCACGTCACTGCGGAAACACCACCGACTTTCATCTTCCACACGGACGAAGACAAAGCCGTGCTGCCTGAGAACGCGGCTCGCTTTTACTTAGCACTCAAGGCGGCCAAAATCCCAGCGGAGATGCACATCTACCAAAATGGCCCGCATGGAGTCGGACTGGGTACTGACCCCCGATGGACCAAAGGGAACACCTACGCCGAAGGCTGGCCGAAGCACCTGACGGCCTGGATGAAGGCCCGAGAGATCATCAAATAAGCGGGTCCGCTCGGCGTGCGGCCACCAGTTCTGCGAAGTACGTGTTGCCGTTACGGGTATCAAAAAGTGTCGTAATCTCCGAGAGTTGTTGCAACAACCACTCGCGGATCATTTCGACCGACAGTGCTGATTCGATCTCTGGTTCACTCCACGGTGTGCCGGGGATTTTCGGCAAAGCCAACAACCCGGCTTGCTGTTCCACGAGCCTATCTAACAGCACCGCGGCGTGTGACAAACAGTAAAAGTGCGTCATGCGATCCGAGTGGCTCAAGGCCACGGGGAGTTGCTCGCGCAGATGGCGAATCCCCTGGTTCTCGCGGCCCGTGATGGCCGAGAACGAGATCAGGTGCCCCCAGGACCAGCCGTAGCCGGATCCGGTCGGGAACTGGCGTTGGTTGCGTTGATAGATCACTTCCGCATCGGTCTTGCGACCAAAGCGATACAGCGACCGCATCACCAGGTTCGTGAACCACAGATCGGCCCAGCGGCCTCGGGTCTCATCGCCCATGAACTGATCGTAAGCCCGGCTGACACCGGCATCATCGTTGAGGAAGTTGTAGTGCTCGACCTCACGGACCTTTTCCATCTCCCGAGACATCGTCAGTTGGTCGCGGGGGTGCTTGGGGATTTCGGCGTAAGCCTCCAAGGCGAGCTGACGATCGGCGTAATCAATCGCCGCGGAGCCACGCTCGATGGTCAGGGTGCGGAGCGAGAATCCACAGGACTTGAAGTGCTTCGCGGCATCGGCATGCAGGGCCAGGAACTGCTCTTTTGAGACATGCGGAAAGTTGGCCAAGTTGCCGATGACGTACTGATAGTACTCCAAGAGATGAGAGATGGAGTACCGCTCAGGTTCCTTCGTCGCCACCGCAAAGCACCAAGCAAATGTCGCGGCGTAAAGATCGTAACGCAGCGAATACCGGGCGGCATCGATCAGTTCGAGGCGAATCTCGTAACCCAGTGGCACATCCTGGCAACTATCCGCGATCTGCGTGGCTTCCTCCAACAACGCCGCACGGGTGTAAGACCACGGCAGCCCACGTGCCGCTTGGCGTAGTTCCTCGATCCGCGCGGCAGGATGATCCTGGGACATACTTCACCAGTGGGCATTGGGGCCAACGGGGACCGCGATCTGGGCTTCGTGAGCATCCCACTCGGACCAGCCTGCCGGCGGGCCTTTTTCGCTCCACTTCGCGGCCATGCCATCGAACTCGGCCAGGGAGTTGAGTTGCGTGAGGGCATGTTTGTCTTGTTTCGAGAGCCGTAAGGCTTTGCCGTACCAGGCCCCGACTTTGCGGAAGTTGATGCACCCAAAGCGGTCGTCTTTCTTCCATTCGATCAATCGCACGAGGTGCTTTCGCATGACTTGCAGCCGGTCGGCGTAGCTCGCGCGTGGAGTCGGTTCACCGGTCTCGACCCAACTTGTCAGTTGCTCGAAAATCCACGGGTTGACGAGTGCCCCCCGGCCAATGGCGATGCCATCGCAGCCCGTCTCGCGGATCATCAACTCGGCATCGGCGATGCTCAAGACATCACCATTCCCGAAGACGGGGATTTGCTCGACGGCCTCGACGACGGCACGGATGCCGGCCCGATTGACGGCCCCCGTGAAGCCTTGCTCGCGGGTTCGCCCGTGGATCGTCAGAGCCGCGACGCCGATCTTCTCGAACTCGCGGGCAAAGTGTGGGGCCGACAGTTGGGTATCATCCCAGCCGAGCCGCATCTTCACGGTCACGGGTAAGCGCGTGGCCCGGACGACTTTTTCGACCAGTGCCACCGTGGCCCCGGTCGTGTCGCACATCATCGCCGAGCCACCACCGACGCTCACGACCTTACGCACGGGGCAGCCCATGTTGATGTCAATCATGGTCGCGCCGTAGTCTTCGAGCCACTTCGCGGCCCCGGCCATCTCATCGGCTTTGCCGCCGAAGATTTGCACAGAGAGTGGCCGGTCGTCTGGCCCGGTAGTCAGCAGTTCGAGGGTCTTCGAGGATTCTTCGAGGATCGCGCGAGAATTCACCAAGTCCGTGGTGCATAACCCTACGCCACCAATCTCCCGAATCGTGCGACGAAAGGGGTAATTAGTGTAACCCGCGAGCGGAGCCAACGTGAACCGCGAAGCGAGCTTGATGCCGCCGACATAAAGCGGATCACGATAAAACGGGGGTGGTGCAGGTGTCAACATACAGCCCATGATAGCACCCGAGAGCCTCAGGTTCGCGGGCGATTGTGGTGGACTATGATGCTTCAGCAGCACTCCAGGCTAGCGTGAACGCCATAGCATTCCCGGCAGAGGTACACCAATACCACGCCAGCATCTGGCAGGTCGGCCTCTGGGTAGTCCAACCCGTCGAGCTGAGCGAAAAGGGTCATCGTTTCTTCGCAGCACTCCGGTGGGGAAGGATATATCAAGATAGGTTGGCCACCGAACTGGGTCGCGCCCGTCGTCGTGCGCCCGTCCGCTGGCAGTAACTTCACTTCCGGCAACTCTTCTGCCATTTCGATAACCTCCCCGCCGCTTTGCACGACGAGTTGTAGGAAGAAACGTGAATACCTTGGCCCATGGCAGTGTATCTTTATCCTGACTCAGGCGCCATCAGATCCAAACCGTACTCAATACACTTTCCCATAGTCGGCTTCCCTGGAAGATCCCCCTCTGTCGTGTCATGCAGGTTCAGCCAGAACATCGACAAGCCATCGACAGAACCGTGCGTGATTTCCAGCACTAAACCGCCACTATCGGCCGGCCGCAGTCGTAGGCATGCTCCGCCGACCCAAACTAATTGGCCACCTTGCTGAGCGACCGCCGTGAATCCCCGGCGGAATGAAAGGGCGCGGAATAGGTCAAATGCCTCGGCATTACCCACAGGATGCCTTCTCCACCGAAGGTGGTTCGCAGTGTGGGCTAACAACCGCAGCGACCCTGGCTCGCATCGCGGCTACGACGGACTCCACCCAGTCCAGCCCATACTGCGTGAACGCGCCCTCTCGCAGCAACTTCACGGTCGAAGCGTCGAGTAATTGCAGGAACCGTTCACGGCTCGCAGCGTCGCTGAGCCACTCGTCCAGAAACAGAATCTTGCCGCTGAAGAACCCCTCATGCTCCTCACGGAAATGGACCGCCAGCGGGTGGTCTGGCCCGAGCCAAGCGGCGGCTTGAGCAGCCAGTGCCTCGGCATACGCTTCGACAGCACCGTTGGTGCCCCAGTACACCTCTCCAGCAAACTTGAATCCTGCACTCATGCGATTTCCAGTGTGGGGTTACAGAACCTGAGAGTTGCTGGAAGTGCCTGCTTCTACTCCACATTTGGGAATCCCGAAGCCTGCCATGCGGCGAAGTTCGCGGCGACCAGCGAGAAACAGTCTGGTGTCATTGCCCCCATTCCTACGCTGTGAATACTCCCGTCCATGAGTGACAAGACAAAAGCCAATCCGCCACCATCGTCAGCTATCATGAGATGTCCGGGGCAATAAACCCGTGACTGGTAGGTATCGTTCCGCTCAGCGATGGCGTTGACGCCGTACAGCAGAATCTCGTCGTTGTCCGTGAGAAACGACTCTGCGTTCCTCACCAAGAAACTGCGGTACGGTTCGAGCAACGGTTGCCCCAGCCACGCCTCAATCCTTTCCAACGACTCCACGGCCTGCCCTCCACCGTCAACAACTCAACTCCGCCGCGGGCTGATAAGCGTTCTCATCAGAAAAAGCGGCCTGTTTCAAATCGATTGATTCCCAGTTTTGAAGAGCCACGACCGCAAGGGAGTGTTTTGACAGGAACTGCCGAACGCTCCCTCGCCAGTAGTTACCAAGTTGCAACGGGGACTGAGATATGTTCCAACTCTAGGGTTGGCAATCCTTTGGGTTGGAACAAGGAAGTCCCCTATGCGTCAGCCGCAAGACACGGTTTCGTCTGCTGTGATCCATCAATACGCTCG
>JBOFPH010000063.1:0-14929 GCA_051659845.1 Fimbriiglobus sp.
GGAACTGTCAAACACTCCCTTGCGGTCGTGGCTCTTCAAAACTCTGGAATCGATTGAATCCTAAGCGAAAAAGATTTCATCGGTGGGAAGCATGACACTGTCGGCAGCGAAACTTCAGCAAGCAGAGACGCTTTTCCGGGCCATTTTGCCTGCGAATCGCTTCTACGCGCAGAAGTTCGGGCCGAGTCCAATGGACTTCCACTCACTTCCCTTCACGACCAAAGCCGAGATTGTCGCGACACCTCCGTTGACCCGCGAATTGTCCGCGTACACCCGATTCCATCAGTCTTCGGGCACGACGACCGGGCAGCCGCTGCGGTGGTACGATACACCCGCCAGTTGGGCTTGGGTGTTGAAGTGCTGGCGGTTGGGTTTTGAGATTCTCGGGTTACGCTCCACCGATCGACTCTTTTTCCCGTTTTCGTTTGGGCCATTCTTGGGGTTCTGGAGTGCGTTTGAAGCGGCTTGCCAAGCGGGGTTCTTCTCGTTGCCGGCTGGTGGAATCTCCTCCTCCGCTCGGCTGAAGTTGATCCGCGAACACGAAATCACCGTTATCTTCTGCACGCCGACCTACGGTCTACATCTCTTGGAGGTCGCGGAGAGGGAAGGGCTGAACCTGCCGGCTTCGAGCGTCCGGGCGCTCGTCGTGGCGGGTGAGCCAGGTGGGAACTTGTCGGGTGTCCGGGCGAAACTCGAAGCCGGGTGGGGAGCCAGAGTGTTTGACCACTACGGCATGACAGAAATCGGCCCGGTGGCTTTCGAACCCGAAAACCGGCCCCGTGATCTGCAGATTCTCTATTCGGAGTTCCTCCCCGAAGTCGAGGGCCAAGAACTGGTGCTCACCAACCTGGGCCGCATCGATTGCCCGCTGATCCGCTACCGTACCGGGGACATCGTCGAGTTGATCACCGAAGGGAACGCCACCTACCTCCACCAAGGAATTCGCGGTCGAGCGGACGATATGCTCCATATTCGTGGCAATAACCTCTACCCCTCGGCGATCGAGAACCTCTTGCGGCGGTATCCGGAAATCGCCGAGTTCCGCATTGGCATACGTGAAACAGATGGCCTCAGTGAACTGGAAATCGAGATCGAACCCACCGCACCGACCCAGATCGAATTGCCCAAGACGATCGCACAAGCCATCCAGCAAGAGTTCCTCTTCCGCCCGAGTGTCAGCTTGGTGCCGAGTGGCACTTTGCCGCGATTCGAGATGAAAGCGAAACGTTGGCACAAAATCGGACGTGATGTTCTGACCCCCAGTGCCTACAACTAAACTCATTGAAGCACGCATCGGAGACATCGAATGGCGAAGCGTTGGTCCCTCCCTTTGGTGGCCTTGGCATTGTGCCTGGTGCCCACTTTAGCGACTGCAAGCGACTGGATTCACTGGCGTGGCCCGAACCAAACCGGCCAGTCCTTTGAGAAGAACCTGCCGGACTATTTCGAAGTCACGGAAGTCGGCAAGAACAACCTCATCTGGAAGCAACCTTTCGGTGGGCGCTCGGCTCCTCTCGTCATGAAGGGGCGGATCTACACCATCGGTGGCTACGACATGTCGCTCGTCACCGAAGGTGAACGCATCCTCTGCTTCGACGAAATGACCGGCAAGAAACTCTGGGAAAAACGTTTCAACGTCTTCCACACCGACATCGTCTCCAGCCGTTTGGGTTGGACCACGATGTCCGCGGACCCCGAGACTGAGACCATCTACGCTCACACCACCGGCGGCTTCTTGTTTGCCCTCGACAAAGAGGGCAAGGAAGTCTGGTCCCGTCAGTTGACAGAAGAGTTTGGTCGCGTCACGGGTTATGGTGGCCGGATTGTCTCGCCACTCTACGACTCGGGTCTCGTCATCATTGGCATGGTCAACGGCAGTTGGGGCGACCAAGCCCGTGGCAACAATCGCTTCGTCGCTTTTGATGCGAAAACAGGTGCCATCGTCTGGTGGTCGTCACCGACCGAAGAACTCAAAACCCCGAGCATCGCGCTGCGTGGGACTTATTACTCGAACCCTGTCGTGGCCACGATCGGTGGCCAACGGGTGTTGATCTCGGGCGCCGCTGATGGTTGCATCCACGGCCTGAAACTCCGCACCGGCGAACGTCTCTGGAGCTACCACTTCTCGGCAGGCGTTGTGAACCCTTCGCCTGTCGTTGACGGCAACTTGGTTTACATTAGCCACGGCGAAGAAAACCCAGACGGTGGCCCGATCGGCCGCGTGGTCTGCCTGGATGCTTCGAAGATCGACCCGAAGACCAAAAAACCTGCAGTCGTCTGGGAGAACAAAAAGCTCGCCAAGCGCTTCGGCCTGGCTTCTCCGGCTCTCGCCGAAGGCCGGTTGTACATCCCCGAAGACGCTTCCGAACTCTCCTGCTTCAACGCCAAAACGGGCAAACTGCTCTGGCGTCAGAAGTACGGCACCGTCAGCCGCGGCGCTCCGCTGATTGCTGACGGCAAACTCTACATCTTCGATGTGAACGCCAAACTCGCCGTCTTCAAATTGAAGGGCGACGAGGAACCCGAAGAACTCGAAACAGTCGCTTTCCGCAAGGAAATGGGCGCTGGCTTCGTCGAGACGCACGGCACACCGATTGCCGTCAACGGCCACCTCTACTTCCTCACGCAAGAGAACCTCTACTGCATCGGCAAACCCGAGGCACAAGCTGAGGCCACGGAACGTCTTCCGTCCGCCGCAGAAGCTCCCTTGGGCACGGAAGTCAAAGGCATCCGTTTGTTCCCAGCTGACATCGCTGCGAAGCCTGGCCAGCCGATCGAGTTTACGGTGAAGTACCTCGATGCCAATGGCCGCGAAATCGTTGCACCCGCTGACGCCAAGCTGACCTGGAGTCTGCCACAACCACCATTGCCACCGACCGCTCCGATGGGCGCCACTCCTCCTCCGGCGCTCAACGGCGAGATCAAAGATGGCAAATTGATCCTTGGCAAACTGCCTCGCCAGCAAGGTACGGTCCTCGTGACTTACGGCAACTTCATAGCCACCGCTCGCGTTCGTGTGGCCGCCAATGTTCCTTACACCGAAGACTTTGAGAAAGTCCCAGCCGGTGCGGTTCCTGGCGGTTGGATGAATACCCAAGGCAAGTACACGGTCGTTGAGAAGGATGGCAACAAAGTCCTCTCGAAGGTCAACAACGATTCGCGCCCGCCAATCGCCCGTGCGAATGCCTACATGACCCTGCCCAATGCCACGGGTTACACCGTCCAGGCGGAGATGATGAGCACGGAAGTCGCGGGCAAATTCTCGGACATGGGCCTCGTGAACTCCCGCTACACCTTGATCCTCGATGGCAAGTCGGACTCGGCCAATGGCAAACGTCAAGCTCGCCTGGTGAGCTGGGAAGCGAAGCCGCGGATCAACAAGGCCCTCGAATTCGATTGGCAAGCCAAGACGTGGTACATCGTCAAACTGACTGTCGAGCAGAAAGACAAGACCGCGGTCGCCAAGGCTAAGATTTGGAAGAAAGGAGAAGCGGAACCGGCCGATTGGATGATCGAGTTCGAAGACCCTAGCCCGAACCGTGAAGGTTCCGCGGCATTGTACGCCTACGTTTCGAACGTGACCGATGCGGTCCCCGGCTCTGAGATTCTTTTCGATAACGTCTCCCTCACCCCCAACAAATAACGAGAGAAGGATTTTCCCA
Organism: Fimbriiglobus sp.; assembly: GCA_051659845.1. Taxonomy (GTDB): domain Bacteria; phylum Planctomycetota; class Planctomycetia; order Gemmatales; family Gemmataceae; genus Fimbriiglobus. Next base: position 3,663 of record JBOFPH010000063.1, read on the forward strand.
TGACACTCAAAACCTGGATGATCTCCGGTGTGACCCTGGGCCTTCTCGGCCTCGGTGGCATCCTGGCGATCACGAACTTCAGCAAAGTCGACGCCCGACCGCAGGCTCCAGTCGGCGTGGCTCCGAGCCACAGCATGTTCGGTGGCACACCGGGCCGGAACTTCGTGATCCCGAACGAGAAGTTCGCCCCTGTGCAACTCATGCCGGTCAAGGAAGAAGACAAGGTTCTCAAAGAAGCCGACGCGGTCATCAAATGGCAAGCAGATCTCGGCAGCCGGGCTTACGGTGGCCCGACGATTGCCGGTGGCAAAGTCTTCGTGGGCACCAACAACGAGAAGCCCCGTAACCCCCGTGACTCCGGCAAGAACGCCGACGGCGATGTCGAGCCGACGGATATGGGTATCCTGATGTGCTTTGACCAAGCCACAGGCAAGTTCCTCTGGCAAGCGGTCCACCAGAAGCTCTCCGGTGGCCCGGTCGTCGACTGGCCCAAGGAAGGTATCTGCTCGTCTCCTGCCGTCGAGGGCGATCGCGTTTACTACGTCAGCAATCGCTGCACGATCGTCTGTGCTGACATCCACGGTGCAGCCAACGGTCGCCAGGGTAAGCCGCTGAGCTTCACCAACGCGGCCACCAAGAAAGTGACGACTTACGATTCCGAGACTGATGCCGATATCCTTTGGGAAATCGACATGCTCGGCGACCTGGGTGTCTTCCCGCACAACATGTCCGCATCTAGCCCAGTGATCGTGGGCGACATCCTTTTCGTCGTCACCGCTAACGGCGTCGATGAAGGGCACATCAACATCCCCGCTCCGCAGGCTCCGAGCTTCTTGGCCATCAACAAGAACACCGGCAAAGTCCTGTGGAAGAAGAGCGACCCCGGCAAGAACATCATGCACGGCCAGTGGTCGAACCCCACCTACGCCGAGATCAAAGGCGTCAAGCAGGTGATCTTCCCCGGTGGCGATGGCTGGCTCTATGCCTACACGCCCGAGACCGGCGCTCTGGTCTGGAAGTTTGACTGTAACCCCAAAGACTCCAAGTACGAACTTGGTGGCACTGGTACTCGCAACGACTTCATCGGCACGCCCGTCGTTTACGACAACAAGATCTTCATCGGCGTTGGTCAAGACCCAGAGCACTTCTCCGGCGTTGGCCACTTCTGGTGCATCGACCCGACCAAGGCAAACGAGAAGAACCTCGACATCAGCCCCCGCGACACGGCCTTTGACCCCAAAGACCCCAAGAACGCGGACTCGGGCCTCGTCTGGCACTACGGCGGCGCGGACAAACGGCAGTTCGTCCCTCGGGACTTCTTGTTTGGCCGCACGATGAGCACCGCGACCATCATCGACGACATCATCTACATCACCGAACTCCAAGGCTACCTGCACTGCCTCGATGCCAAGACGGGCAAGAAGTTCTGGCAGTACGACCTTAAGGGTGCCATCTGGGGCTCAACGATTTTGATCGATGGCAAGGTTTACATCGCCACCGAATCGGGAGACTTGTTCGTCTTCAAGCACAGCAAGGAACCGATCAGCATCGACGAAATCGATAACCCCGGCGCGAAGGACAACAAAGATTTCAACGTCATGCTCAAAGAAAAACGCAAGCAAGTCGAGAAACAGTACCTCCTCGGCAAGTGCGAATTCGATGCTCCGATCCGCTCGACTCCAATCGTCGTCGGTGGCATCATGTACGTCATGACGGAAAAAACGCTCTACGCGTTAGAAGCGAAGAAATAAGCCGGTTTGTTTTTAGAAATTCATCTCACCACGGAGAGCACGGAGACCACAGAGCAAAAATCTCAAACGATTTTCCTCCGTGTTCTCAGTGCTCTCCGTGGTGAATCCTCTTCTCCAACACTCAGAGACATCATGCAGGACACACCCGGTAAACCCGTGCCCGTGACAGGGGCGACGCTCGAAGAGCGGATGAAGAACGCCAAGACGCAACTGGATGCCCACTTCCTCGAAATCGTGAAGTGGCACTTCAGCCCGGAGACAGGCACACCATTCTGGCTCGAGAAGGCGAAGTCGTTCAATTTTGACCCGCTCAAAGACGTCAAGAGTTACGAAGACATCCGCAAGTTCCCGATCTTCGAAGACGACTGGCTTCGCGGTGGCCCTGTTCGCCGTTGGGTGCCCAAGGCTTACGAAGGCCGCGGTGTGTACGTCTTCGAAACTGGCGGCACGACTGGTTTGCCGAAGTCCCGTATCGTGATCGACGACTTCAAAATCGATTACGAAATGATGTCGGATACACTCCCCGACGCTGCCTTCCCCAAGGGGAGCAACTGGCTCATGCTCGGGCCATCCGGCCCGCGTCGCCTGCGGCTCGCGATCGAACACCTGGCCCAATACCGCGGCGGCATCTGCTTCTGTGTTGACCTCGACCCACGCTATGTGGTGAAGTGCCTCAAGGAACGCAAGATCGCTGAGGCCCAGTCCTACAAAGACCACTGCATCGACCAATCGCTGACCATCCTCGCCGGTGGCCACGATATCAAGTGCATGTTCACGACGCCCAAACTCCTCGCGGCCTTCGATGAAGCCCTGCGAGCCGGGAAACTCGAAGACAAGTACCGCGCCCTCGGCAAGCCGATCCCCAAAGGCGGCCTGAAGTCGATCAAAGCCGCGGGTATCATCGGCATCTTCTCGGGTGGCACCGAGTTCACGCCGCAGTTCACCCGCGAAGCCTACGAGGAGATGCTCGACAACGGCGAAGTCTACATGACGCCAACCTACGGCAACACCCTCATGGGCCTCGCCTGCTCGAAGCCGATTGGCCCAGAAGATGGCTTCAAGATCACTTACTACGCCCCGCAACCCCGCGCCGTGATCGAAGTCGTGAACCCCAAGAACTTCGATGAAGTCGTCAGCTACGGTGCCACAGGCCGCGTTCTCCTCACGACCCTGACCCGTGAGTTCTTCGTCCCCCGCTTCCCAGAACGCGACGAAGGCGAACGCGAAAAGCCCTACGAAAAATACCCCTGGGACGGCGTCTCCGGCGTCCGCCCCTTCGCCGAACTCGCAGGCTCCACCGTCGTCGGCGTGTACTAAAGGGCCACACGATGCCATCCCCATTCCCCGGCATGGATCCGTATTTGGAACTTCCCAGCCTGTGGACGAGTATCCACACCCGGCTACTGGTTGGGATTTCCAATTACCTCAAGCCACAAATGCCCAAGGGATTCCGAGTGGATGTGGAACAGTATGTTCGTCTGGAGCTGAGGGACGATTTCTCGTCCTACAAGCCGGATTTATCAGTCCGAGTCACTGATTCAAAAAATGACACTCAACCCAGACGCGAGTACCAACCTGGTTCGACGATCAAACTCACTCGACCGAAGCGATCCCAACGCAAACGATTTGTCAAAGTGGTTGATCTTTCGAACAATTCGATCGTCACGGTCATCGAAGTCTTGAGTTATTCCGACAAATCGACCCGCGAGGATGGAAGGAGATATCGTCTGAAGCGGGTCGAATTCATGGAATCAGGCCTGAATTTCGTGGAGATCGACTTATTGAGAGCGGGTCGCAGGCCGATCAAAAAACCAGAAGTGCGAGACTACTATGCCCTCGTAAGTCGATCAACGGAATACCCCAAAGCCGAGATTTGGGATCTATCTATTCTTGAGCCACTGCCCGTGATCCCAATCCCAGTTTCCCCTCTTCTCCCTGAGCCTGTCCTGGACCTCCAGGCGGTGTTGGCGAAACTCGATGACGAGGGCGGGTACTCTGAATCGTTCAACTACAGGATACCACCCAAACCCGCTCTTCGTGCCGATGATGTGGAGTGGGCAACAAAGCTGACAGAGGCTTTTTCCAAAAATACAAACGTGAGTCCACCATCCATCGAGGGATACTGATGCCATCCCCATTCCCTGGTATGGACCCGTATTTGGAACACCCCGACTTCTGGCCGGGGTTTCATACAAAGTATCTCGTAGCTTTGGCGGCACAGATCGGCCCCCGGTTACCGGATGGGCTATATGCCGAAGTCGAGCAGTACATTCGTTTAGAATCGGACATTGACGACTCGGACGAAGAGCCGATCACGTACCGCCCCGATGTTTTGGTGGCTAGCAAGGTCAAGAAAAAAGTCAAAACACTTTCCGCGATCTATGAACCCGGTTTGGCGTTGAACTTACCCAAACCCAAGAAGACGAGCACGAAACGCTTCATAGCGATCTCTAAACTTCGCACGCGTGAGGTGGTCACGGTTGTTGAACTCCTGAGTCATTCCGACAAAAGCGGCTCTACGAATGGCAAACAGTACCATCTCAAACGAGAAACCTACTTGGCCAATGGGATCAGTTTCGTGGAGATCGACTTGATCCGATCAGGTCATCGGATGGTCAAACCTCAGCAGAACATCCCCGATGCGGACTATTACTTTCTTGTGAGTCCAGCCTTTGAGTTCCCGGTTGCAGAAGTCTGGGCCACAACGGTTCGTGATGCGTTGCCATCGCTACCAATACCTACAGGCAAAAGTTTACCTCCGGTCGTCGTGGATCAACGGGTTGCCATGGACCGGGTTTACGAAGAGGCCGCTTACAACCGGCAACTCGACTACACTCAGCCGCCGATCCCAGCTCTTCGCTCCGGTGACGCGGAATGGGCCGAAGCACTCATCAAAAAACACTCCCAACGGAAGACCCCATGATTCAGATTCCTGCTTTGCGATTTGGTAAGCCGTATACGAGCCTTGAGAAGGCTACGCTCATTCACCACGTCACGGGGGAGCCGGTGGCGGAGGTGAGCCAGGTGACGGGGTCGCAGATTGCCCGCGACCTGGGCAATATGGAGGCTACTCACAAGGAACTGCGTGAGATTCCGATTCGGGATATTCTGGCGATTTACAAGAAGGCCGCGGATCTGTTCAAGAACGGGACCCTCCCCTGCGGGAACGTCGAACTGAGCTTCGAGGACTACGTCCGCAATCTCTCGGCCACGACCGGTTCGCCGATGGTCTTTTGTCGGCGTAATGCACTGAAGGTGCATTACGTCATGGAGAATATCGAAGAGGTCATCGGTGGGCTGACGCGGGGGCTGGATGTCGAGGCTCTCGACAAAGGCTACACGACTTCGAGCGGGCGGATGCAGGCCTTCTTCCCGACGACGAATGTCTTCGGGGCCGTGTTGCCATCAAACTCGCCGGGTGTGCATTCGCTCTGGGTGCCGACGATCGCCTTCAAGATGCCGCTGCTTCTGAAGCCAGGCCGCGAAGAGCCTTGGACGCCGATGCGTGTGTTGCAGAGCTTCATCGCCGCTGGGCTGCCCGCGAAGTTCCTGGGCTTCTTGCCCGCCGATCACGCCGGGTCGGGTGACATCCTTCGCCTGTGTGGCCGCAGTATGGCCTTCGGGGACGACCGCACCATGGCCCCGTACAAGAACGATCACCGGGTCGAGATTCACGGCACGGGTTATTCGAAATTCATCTTCGGCGAAGACCAAGCAGATAACTACGAAAAGTATCTGGATGTCATGCTTGAAGGCATCGCCGCGAACGGCGGGCGGGCCTGTGTGAATGCCTCGGCCGTCTGGACGCCAAAGAATGGCGACAAGATTGCAGAGGCTCTCGCCAAACGGCTCGCCGGGGTGAAGCCGCGGGCGTGGGACGATCCAGAGTGCGAGATCAGTGCCTTTGCCAAACCCGAAGTGGCCGAGGCCATCAATAATCTCGTCACGCAGTCCCTGGAGACACCGGGTGCCGTGGATGTCACCGAGAAGCTCCGCGGGACACCACGGCTTGTGAAAGAGGGCCGGATTGCTTACCTCTTGCCGACGATCGTGCGTTGCGAGACTCCCGAACACCCGCTGGCGAACAAAGAGTTCCTCTTTCCGTATGCCTCGGTCATAGAATGTTCGCAGGAGGAGATGTTCCACCGCATCGGTTACACGCTCGCGGCCACCATCCTCAGCGACGATGCCGGGTTCATTGCGAACGCGATGGCTTGCCCGCACATCGAGCGACTGAACATCGGAGCCTTGCCGACGAACCGCCTGACTTGGGACCAGCCGCATGAAGGGAATCTCTTCACTCACCTCTACAAGCAACGAGCACTCTCTTTGGCCCCCGCTCGGGTTTGACTTTGAGCCGCTGGGCCGTGTGATCGCTGGAGCCGGGGCGATGAACCGCCTCGGCGAACTGACCCGTTCACTGGATGTGGAGCGGGTCTTACTAGTCACCGATCCGGGGCTGGCGAGCGTGGGCCACCCACAACGCGCGGTCAAGATTCTGCAAGAAGCCAATCTGCATGTGACGGTCTTCGATGGCGTTCAAGAGAACCCGACCGAGCGCCAAGTCCGCGCTGGTGTCGCCGTGGCGGCGGACGCCAAGATCGAAGCCATCATCGCGGTTGGCGGTGGTAGCTCTATGGACTGCGCCAAAGGCATCAACTTCCTGCTGACCAACGGTGGCAAGATGGCCGACTACAAAGGCCATGGCAAAGCCACCAAGCCGATGCTGCCGAGCATCGGTGTGCCGACGACCTCCGGCACGGGGAGCGAAGCCCAAAGTTACGCCCTGATCACGGATGAATCCACGCACATGAAGATGGCCTGCGGCGACAAGAAAGCCGCGTTCCGCATCGCCATTCTGGACCCCGAACTGACGCTGTCACAACCTCGCATGGTGACCGCGGTCACGGGCATTGACGCCATCGCTCATGCTCTGGAATCGTTGGTCTGCTTGAAGCGAAACCCGATCTCGGATTTGTGCTCGAAAGCCGCGTGGAGTTACCTCTCGCCGAATTTCGTCAAAGTGATGCACAGCCCGCATGACCTGCAGGCACGCTCCGCCATGCAGATCGGTGCCCACTTTGCCGGCATGGCCATTGAGAATGCGATGCTCGGGGTTTGCCACAGTTGTGCGAACCCACTGACTGCCCACTACGGGATCACGCACGGCATCGCCATCGGGGTGATGCTGCCGCATGTGCTGCGATTCAATGCAGCGGTCGTTGGCGAAGTTTACGCCGGGCTGCTGCCGGATCGGCTCAACCAGCCTGGTGAAGCGCTTGCGACCATGGTAACCACGATGCTCCGCGAGGCGGGGATGCCGACGAGCCTGAAAGAGTGTGGGGTTAGCGAGAGTATACTTCCATTGCTCGCCGAAGAAGCGAACCAACAATGGACGGCGCGATTCAACCCGCGCCCCGTCGGTGAACCGGAAATCCTGGACCTTTACCGCGTAGCTTGGATGTCATGATGTCGTATTTCGCTGTGCTCTTGGCCTGCTCGCTCGCGACTCCCAACGCGGAATCCAGTTGGCCGCTGTTCCGCGGCAACGCGGAAATGCAAGGCGTGGCCGCAGCGAAACTCCCGGATCAGCTCCAAGAACTTTGGTCCTTCAAGACCGGCGACTCCATAGAATCGGCACCCGTCGTGGTGGGTGACGTCGTTTATGTTGGCAGCATGGATAAGCACCTTTATGCCGTCGATTTGAAGTCCGGCCAAGAGAAGTGGAAGATCAAGCTCGGCAGCCTGAAGGCAGGCCCGGCGTTCAAGAATGGCCGCATCGTGGTGGGTGATCTGGAAGGCAAGGTCCACTGCGTGGATACGGCGGGCCAGAAAGTTTGGACTTTTGACACTCTCGGTGAGATTCATGGAGCCGCGAATTTCGTCGGCGAGGATGTCCTGATCGGCTCCCACGACTCGAGTTTGTACCGCATTGACAAGCTTGGTAAGAAAGTCTGGGAGTTCAAGATCGACGGCCCGGTGAATGGTGCCGTCGCTGTCTCTGGGGACAAGACTTTCGTTGCAGGGTGCGATAGCCTGCTTCACGTCGTCGATGTCAACACTGGTAAACCGCTCGGGAATGTGGACCTCGGGGGTCAAGCGGCGGCCACGAGCAGTGTGTTTGAGGACTTTGTCTACGTCGGTACGATGGCGAACCAAGTCGTGGCCGTGAACTGGAAAGACCGCAAGAAAAGCTGGGAATTCGAGGCGAAACGTCGTCAACAGCCGTTCTACTCCTCGACTGCTGTGACCAAAGACTTGGTGATCGCTGGTGGCCGAGACAAGAAGGTTTACGCCATCGATCGCCTGACTGGGAAGCAGAAGTGGGAATTCACGACCGAAGGAAACGTCGATGCCTCGGCTGTCGTCATCGGCGATAGGGTCTACGTGGGTTGCCTTTCGAACACCGGCGAGTTCTACGTCCTCGATTTGAAAACGGGCAAACAAGTCCAACAATTGACTCTCGACAGTGCCGTGAGTGGCTCGGTGGGCGTGGCACCCGATGCGATTCTCGTCGGCACTGACAAAGGCCGCCTCTACAAACTCGGAGCGAAGTGACATGAGCAACGCCATCCCTAGCTCTGAGCAGCAAGAGAAGACCGGCCTCGGCAACTACTTCATCGCCAACTACCCGCCATTCTCATTCTGGAAACCAGATCATTTGCCTGCGGCCCGCACGGCCCTCGACTCGGCTCCCCGTGCGAATACACCGCTCGGGCTGTATCTCCACATCCCGTTCTGCCGCAAGCGTTGCAAGTTTTGCTATTTCCGCGTTTACACCGACAAGAACGCCAAGGATGTCGAGGTTTACACCAATGCCATCCTCAAGGAAGTGGAACTGCTCTCACGCACGGCGTGCATCGGCGGGCGAGAGCTGGATTATGTCTACTTCGGCGGTGGGACGCCGTCTTATTTGAGTGCGGCTCAGTTGCGGAGCCTCATGGAGCGGCTCAAAGCCATCATGCCGTGGGATAGCACCCGAGAAGTTGCCTTCGAGTGCGAACCGGGCACCTTGCAACAGCATAAGCTCGAAACCCTGCGTGAGATGGGCGTCACGCGATTGAGCCTCGGGGTCGAGAACTTTAAGCCGGAAATCTTGCAGTACAACGGCCGTGCTCACCTCGAAGAAGAGATTCACCGGGCCTTCGGCTGGGCCAGAGACCTTGGCTTCCCACAGATCAACATCGATTTGATTTCTGGCATGGTCGGTGAAGACTGGGATAACTGGAAAGATTGCGTCCGCAAGACGATTGCTCTCAGCCCTGAAAGCGTCACCATCTACCAGATGGAACTGCCCTACAACACGGTCTTCTCGAAAGAACTCAAAGTCCTCGGGCAAGATGAACCGGCACCGCACGAGATCGCCGACTGGCCGACGAAGCGAGCGTGGGTGAAGTACGCCTTCGATGAGTTCGTGGCCGCGGGCTACGACATCTCCTCGGCGTACACCGTCGTCAAAAACAAAGCGAAGACACCGTTCATTTACCGCGATGCGCTCTGGAGCGGGGCGGACATGTTCGGCACCGGGGTGGCGAGCTTTGGGCATGTGAATGGCGTGCATATCCAGAACGTCGATACCTGGGAGAAGTACATCGATTGCCTCGAACGCGATGAAATCCCACTTGGCCGCGCGCTTCCCATCGGCCCACGCGAACAACTGATCCGCGAGATGATCCTGCAACTCAAAACCGGTCGCATCGGCTCGGCCTATTACTGGAACAAGTTCGGGGTCGATATCCTCGCGGAGTTCGCCACGGGTTACGAGAAACTGCAGGGCCTTGGTTTGTTACAAGTCCAGGAAGATGGCGTAACACTCACCGAAACCGGCTTACTACAAATCGATCGTTACCTGCCGACATTCTTTGACCCCGAGTTCATCAGCAACCGTTACACCTGAGCGGATCACCTATGCGTTGGCTTGCGTTCTTGCCGTTCTTGCTCTTGGTGGGTTGCACGAAATCCAGTGAACGGGTCGTGGTGTACTCGGCGCAGGATCAGGAGTATGCCGAGCGGATTTTCGAGAAACTCAAGCCGCGATTGAAGTTGGAAATCGCTCCCAAGTTCGACACGGAAGCCAACAAGTCCGTGAGCCTGGTGGCCGAGTTGCAGGCTGAGGCGAACCAGCCGCGAGCCGATGTGCACTGGAATAACGAGATTCTCGGGACGATTCGCTTGGCCCGTGCGGGGGTCTACGAAGAGTACACCAGTCCCGAGTCGAAGCTTTACCCTCCCTCGTCTTGGAATCCGAAATTCCAGATGTTCGCCGAGCGAGCACGGGTCCTGATCGTGAACACGAACCTCATCGCCGAGGCAGACCGTCCCTCGAGCATTTTTGATCTTACGCTGCCCAAGTTTAGAGGTCGCGTGGCGATGGCCAAACCCCAGTTCGGCACCACGGCCACACATGCGGCGTGTCTGTTTGAAATCCTCGGTGAAGACGCCGCGAAAGCGTTCTTTGATGGCCTGCATACAAACCAAGTCCAACTTCTGGCCGGGAACAAAGCGGTCGCGGTCAGCGTAGGAAAGGGGGATGTCGCGGTGGGCATGACCGATTCCGATGATGCCATGATCGAGATCTTGGCCGGGAAACCGGTGGTCATGATTCTCCCCGATGCTGTGCCGAATGCCAAGCACCCTCGGCTGGGTACCGTTTACTTACCGAATACCGTGGCCATCATTGCCAAGTGTCCCAACCCGGATGGCGCACGGCGAGTTATGAACTTGCTATTAACAGCAGAGACCGAAACGGCTCTCTCCCAAGGCGGCGGGTACCAACTGCCCCTGCGAACGGATCTGGCGGAGCTTCGCTCCAAAACCTTGAAGACAGCGAATGCCCCGAGTCAGCGAGCCGAAGTCGATTTCGAGAAAGCGGCGGACCTTTGGGATAAATCCCAGGCCTACTTGCGTGAAAAATTTGCTCGCTGATTTGAGTCAAAACAGAGAATCTACGCAGACTTGCCCCAAGGAGGGGGTAGAAACATCAAGCGGGAGAACCATAACATCCGATAGTGGAGACATGCGTACCACCATCCCGCCGCGTGTGGCTCTTCGTTCGGTATTATCCGCTTGGTATCATTTCGAGCGGGAGCGTCCGAGTGAGTGTTTCATGCAACCTCGTCGAAATCCCTGGCTGAGCATCTTCGGCATGTTTGTGGTCCTCGTGGCCCTCACTGCCGCAGGCTGCTGGTATGCCAGCACCAATACACCCGCACCCGTCATCACAGCCGATCCGCCAGCGGTCGACCCTGCTGAGGCGATCAAACCCTTCGGCACCTGGCCACGTGACGTCAAACCCGACCTCACGTTTGTGCTCACGGGGCAGACTTACGGCTATCTGTCGCCCTGTGGTTGCAGTCGTCCGCAACGAGGGGGCCTGGAACGCCGGGCGAACCTCATCACCTCCCTGAAAGCCAAAGGCTGGCCCGTCGTCGGCCTCGACCTGGGAGACATTGCTCCTCCCAAAGGTCTGCCGAAACAGAACCTCTTGAAATACAAAGCCTCGATGGAATCCCTGGC
>JBOFPH010000064.1:0-15302 GCA_051659845.1 Fimbriiglobus sp.
TCTCGACGAACTGCGAGCACTCTCGCGGAAAGTCCTGCCAAACCTCTTCCGCACCGACTAATCCCACGACAGCTCGCACCTCACCCCACCCCATAACCCCTTCCCCCAACCCAGCCCTTCCCCCAAGAGAACCCCAAAGATGTGACCATTCCAAAGCCTCAGCAGGGAGGGGCCGGGGGTGAGGTTGACTTTGGATGTGACTATGGGTGAGGTTGCATTTTTCCAGAACACTGGGCTGTCTATCATGATGGTGCAGGATGTCTTGGAGGTTGGTCATGATTCGCTTCGGTGTGTGGCTCGTGATCTTGGGGGTGGGATTGGCGTTCGTCCCGGCGGCGGAGCCAGCGAAGGGCAAGAAGGCTCTGGAGGGCACCGCTTTCATTCGCGGCTTCTGGCCGACGTTTGCTTACGACAATGCCTGGAAGCAATGGGGCGTCGCCGCGAAACCCAAAGACTACGACGCAGCCTTTCGAGATCGCTACGGGCTGCACCCCGCGCCTTACGAGAATGGCCGCTACCCGATGGGGCTGCGCAAAGCCGATTACCTCATCACCTCCGGCATCGCCATCGATTGCATGACCTGTCATGGCGGTTCCATCCTCGGGCAAAGTTACGTCGGGTTGGGGAACAGTAGCCTGGATGTGCAGTCGCTCTTCGAAGACATGTACAAAGCCGGCGGGGCCAATGTCAAACTGCCGTTTACGTTCAGCCAGACACGCGGCACCAATGAAGCGGGAGCGTTTTCGGTCTATTTGCTGGGGTTTCGTAGCCCAGATTTAACCTTCACCGAGAAGTACCGCGACCTCGATCTGCACGACGATTCCTGCGAAGATGTCCCCGCGTGGTGGCTACTGAAGAAGAAAAAGACCATGTACTACACCGGGGCCACCGATGCCAAATCGGTCCGGAGCATCATGCAGTTCATGATGCACCCACTCACCTTACCCAAGGAGTTCGAAGCCGCGGAGAGTGCGTTCCAGGACGTGCGTGCTCACCTCGACACCATCACTCCACCGAAGTACCCCTGGCCGATTGATGCCAAGCTCGCCGCGAAGGGCCGCGAGATCTTCACCGAGAACTGCGCCAAGTGCCACGGCACGTACGGCGACAAACCGACATACCCGAACAAGGTCATTCCACTGGCGGAGATCGGCACCGACCGCAAGCGCTTCGACAACATCACGCGCAAGTTCGGCGAGGCTTACAACGTCAGTTGGTTCGCCCAGGAGAAAGGCGAGATTCAACCCATCCGCGAGACGACCGGTTACCAAGCCCCGCCACTCGATGGCATCTGGGCCACGGCGCCATACTTCCACAATGGCAGCGTGCCGACCCTCGAAGGTGTGTTGAATAGCACCACTCGCCCGAAGATCTTCACCCGTAGTTTTCGCACCGCGGAAGCCGACTACGACCGTACCCGCATCGGCTGGAAGGTGACCGAGTGCCTGCCACCCGACGCCAAACTCCCGGCTCACGAGCGTCGCAAAGTCTACGACACCACACAACCGGGCCGCAGCAATGCTGGCCACACCTACGGCGACGACCTCACACCCACCGACCGTCAAGCACTGCTTGAGTACTTAAAAACCTTGTAGGAATCGGACTACTTCGGTCGGTGGAGGGTTTCGTAGAGGGTGGCGAAGCGAGTGCTTAGGGTGGTGGTGGGGTACTGAGTCTGGGCGCGGTCGCGGGCGGCGGTGCCTAGGGTCTGGAGGGTGGTCGGAGATTCGAGAAGTTCGTTGGAAACAGCGGCTAACTGCACGCGGTCTTCCTGGCGGACGAAGCGTCCGGTGTTGCCATCGAGAAGGATGTCTTTCAGGTCGTCGGTTTGCACGGCGACGACGGGGATGCCAGCGGCCATCGCTTCCAGGGTGACATTCGTGCCCCCGCGGGCATGCGTGACCCAGACCAGTTCGGCGTGGCGCAGGATTTCAGGCAAGTCAGTCTGCGTGCCGAGAAACTTGACGCGATGGTCGTCGTAACCGAGGGCCTGGGCGAAACGGGTGAGGCGGTCCCGCTCGGGGCCATCGCCGACCATGAGCAGGTACATATCGGGTGAGACGTACTTCACCACATCGAAAGCCCAGACCGCGGACTTCATCCCGGCAACAGAATCAAAGCGACCCGCCGCAACGATGAATCGGGCAGTCTGCGGTAAGCCCAACGACTTCCGAAAGGCGAGGCCATCGATGGGCGAAGTGCGGACGCTCACAGCGGGCGGGATCACCACGATGCGCTCCGTGCCAATGCCTTGGGTGAGGTAGCGCTTCGCTTCGGCATGCGTCGGCGCGACGAAGCGGCTGATGTTCGCGGCGGCGCGTTGTTGCCACCAGCCGGTCAGCCCAGTTTCGAAAGCATCGACACCCGAGGCCACGAACTTCGGTGATGACTTACCTCCGACCATCGGCAGGGCCATCAGCCCAGCCAAGTTGGCCGCACGCCAGCCGCCGACGTGGAGGATGTCCGGTTGAAATTTCGAGACGACTTGCAGGACTTGGCGCACGCCGCGGAAGTCCGAGAGGCCCCCAAATGGCGTTTTCCAAACAGGCACATCAACACGACGAAAGCCTTCGAGGTAGGCGGTATGAGCCGCACCAGCGAGGTCCAAAAGCCCGACTTGGAAGCGGTCTTTTGGGAGTTCCGGGAGCAACAAAGAAAACAGTTTCGCAGGCCCACTGGCTTGCAAATCCGAGGCAGCGAAGAGAATGCGCGTCATCATATCCTGGGGTTAGTGTCCGCCACCGGTGAGCACACCGATGAACGGTAGATGCCGGTATTCGTCGTTGTAATCGAGGCCGTAGCCGATCACGAATTTATCGGGGATCGCAAAGCCGACGTAGTCAGGTTCAAAGGCAATTTCTTGCCGGCCAATCTTGCGAAGCAAGACACAGGTTTTGACGCTGGCTGCCCCGCGGCTCTGGAGATGGTCCACGATCTTCGAGATCGTTTGGCCCGTGTCCAGGATGTCGTCGAGGACTAGTAAATCCCGACCGCGGATGTCCAGAAGCAAGCCATCCTGGATGACCAAATGGCCCGGAGAGGTAGCCGTGCCGCGGTAGCTCGAAGCGGCAATCAGGCCGATTTGCAGTGGCAGATCAATCTTGCGAATGAGGTCCGCAAGGAAGACCAAGCTCCCCGTCAGCACCCCGACGACCGTAAATGGCCGGCCTTGGTATTCACTGCGAATCTCTGCAGCGATACTCTCGACTCGGACCCGAATTTCTTCTTCGCTGAGTAAAACATCCATCACGTGATGGCCTCAATGTATGCTCTTATTCAACCGACATTCCGCCACTCCGGAAAGGGCGCTAGCTGCATTTCCCACCTGACAAACACCACGTAGAATCGGTATCGCTGTTCTTTTATGGGTGACGATCATGCTCGATGTCGATGATGCCCTGTCCCGAATTCTCGCTGAGGTCAAGCCTTCGAAGCCGACCATCACGGCTCTCACGACCTCGGCCCTCGGCCAAGTGCTTGCGGACGATCTCCGGGCCGACCTCGATTCGCCCCCGTTCGCCAAGGCCCTCATGGATGGCTACGCCGTGCGCTCAGAGGATTTCGCATCCGGCTCCGCGACCTTGACGCTGATTGAGGAAGTCCCTGCGGGGAAGATGCCGATGAAGCCTGTCGGTCGAGGGGAAACCACCCGCATCTTCACCGGCGCGGCCATGCCCGAAGGAGCGGATGCCGTCGTCAAGCAAGAACTCGTCGACTCCAAAACCGACACCACCGTGACCCTGACGGACTCAACCTGCAAGCTAGGCCGCAACGTCATGGGCCGCGGCCAAGAGATGAAGGCAGGTGAGGTGGTATTACCCAAAGGCACGACGCTGACGCCTGTCGGCTTCGGCGTCTGTGCGACGATCGGCAAGACGGCTGTGCCGACGATCCCCGTGCCGATGGTCGGCATCATCGTCACGGGGGATGAGCTGGTTGAAGCCAATATGAAGCCGATGGGTGGCCAGATTCGCAACTCCAACGGCCCCATGCTCACGGCCCTCACGGTGCGAGCTGGGGCATTGCCACGCTATCTGGGCATCGCTCGGGACACCGAGGCGATTCTGAAATCCGTCATCCAAGAAGGGCTAACGACGACGCAAGTCGTGGTCCTCGCAGGCGGCGTCTCGGCGGGGAAATTTGACTTGGTACCCCAAGTGTTGGAATCGCTTGGTGTCACGATCCACTTTCACCAAGTGCGGATGAAGCCCGGTAAGCCGTTCTTATTCGGCACCAAGGGGAACACACTCGTCTTCGGTTTGCCGGGCAATCCGGTGAGTTCGTTCGTCGGCTTTGAGTTGTTCGTTCGCCCGGCGTTGCGAGTCCTCGCCGGGCGCGGAGCTGCTTGGCATCCGCCGATTCGCGCGACCTTGGCCGAGGCATTCACCACCACCAACGACCGCCCGACGTACCACCCCGCCAAGCTCCACGGCCGCCGCGAAGGCGCGACCGTGACGCCTTTGCCCTGGTTCGGCAGTGCCGACCTGCGCGGGTTACTCTCCGCCGACGCCCTGCTCGTGTTACCCGCCGGTGAAGTGACGAAAGCCGCCGGGGACATCGTCGAAGTCGTCGTCATTTGACCCGGCTGGCCATCAGTTTCCAGAGATCGCGGGGTGTCGTCGGTTGGTCGTCGGGATACGCGCCGTCGGCATCGGAGGCTCCGATGACTTGGCCGCCAGGGATGCCGCCGCCGGCGACAAGTGCTGTCCAACAGCCGATCCAGTGGTCTCGCCCGCCGTGGCCATTGAGCCGGGGGGTGCGACCAAATTCGCCACTGACCACAACGAGCGTCTCGGCCAGTTCGCCGGTTTGGTGCAGCCGTTCGAGGTACTCTGCGAGTGCCGCATCGAAACTTGGACAGACCGTTTCGCGGTAGTCCCGGAGGCTTGTCGGCAGGTGCCCGCCCACAGCATGGCAATCCCACGTCGCTTGGCCGAACACGGTCTTATTTTGGTAAATGGTCACCCAACCGCGTGGCTCGTGGAGGTTGCGAAGCGTGGTGGCCAGATCTTGGCTCGCGGTCACCGTCGGCCCGTGACCAAGGTCGAGGGCCATGCCAAAATCGAGGTGCCCCGGCGAGTACACCGCGGAGCGCGTCATGTGAGGTGCAGGATGTTGGCCAAAGGCTTCGCCAGTGTTGAGAACTTGTAGCCCCAGTTCGTGGACAGGGGCGACCTCACTCGTCATCGAGCGAATCAAAGTGAACTTGTCGCTCAGTCCGGCCAGCTTGGGGAGAAGCTCACTGAACCGCACCCCCGGTGTCCGAGTGGGGATCGTGCCAAATGGCCCACGGATATGGCTCGGGGCATCGGGTTTGGGGTCGAAGGTGTCGAGTTGGCTGGGACCACCGGTCAGGTGAATCTGCACGACGGCTTTCACCGACCCAGGTCCGCGGCCCCGACCTGTCGCCCATGGTGCCATGAAACCCAACGAAGCCGTTGTGGAGGCGAGCAAGAAGTCTCTTCGTGTCATGGATGATTTCCCCTGGAGTCAGAAGCGACTGAGTTCAGGGTAAACAAGACGCGAACCGGGAGCCAGTCTTCATTTCCCATTTGCGTGAAGTCTGTCGGGGACACTCGATTTTACTTCTTATGCATATCTCGCTTTTTGATCGCTTCTATGGCTTGTTTTGCGCAACCTTGGATGTTCAATGCACCTGTGTATCCATTGTTGTCGGCATGTTTTTGCAGTGCGGGGAGTGATTTTGAAGTCCCGATTTTCGCCAGGGCGAGGCAGGCTTGAACTTGAATAAAACCACTGTCCTTGGAGAGCTTTTGAATCAAGATCGGCTCAACCTCGGGATCACCTAAGTAGCCGAGAGCCGAAGCTGCGAAGGAAGACGTGGTGGTTTCTCGGCTCTCCAAGAGTTCAACCAACGGACCTCGTGCCCGAGCATCGCCAGAGTTGCCGAGAGCCAACATGGTTGCGTCGATGTATTCTGGGTGTTTCTTCAGACCCTCCAAAAGCGTCGGCACCAAGTCCTCGTGGGGTCGAAGAAACGCGAGCCAAGCCCCCCAGCGATATTCTCCTTCTTTCAACTCGCGCAAAATGGAGCTGGGTTTTAAATCGGCTTCAACCTCGCGTCGAAGCTGCCGAAACCCATCTCCGCCTGGCGGGGAACCCGCGAGAAACACCAGCACATTCGCCGCCTGCCGCCGACTCTGAGCCTTCCACAACTCCCGTGCTGCCGCGAGTTTTTCGTCACGATCGCCCTTCGCAAGCTTCTCACTCAATTTGGATTCCCGTGAGTGTATCGTGACAGCACAGCTGAATTGCAATTCGCCTGGATCGTAGGTCACGAGAGCACCACGTGTCAGTTCGTGATCACTCAGATCCAGTGCAGTTCTCCTGAATCCATCGGCAGGTGTATCTTCCTGGAGATTTGGATGGAGATTGCAAATGTAGAATCCTAGCAAAAGTGATGTCAATAACATATTGCACGACCCACATGAGTTGGTTGGTGTTGGAGCACAATTCGAAACGCTATCTGGCTAAGACGTTACATCACCATGCGACGACTACAAACCAAAACCCACAGGGGTTCACCCCGTTGGCGTGGATTCGGGGAAAAGGCGTTTCAGGGCCAGCGGCCAGGGGCTTTCGAAGGTCAGGCGGGACTTGTTGCGGGGGTGGGTGATGCGGATTTTCGCGGCGTGCAGCCCCAGGCGGCCAGCGGGGTTCAAGGGGGATTCATACATCGTATCGCCGATGACATGGCAACCGAGGCTCGCCAGGTGAACGCGGATTTGGTGCTTACGGCCCGTGACGAGTTCGACTTCCAGGGCGGTCCATTCCTTGGCTCGGGCGAGGACTTTGTACTTCGTTTGCGCCCATTTGCCGTCCTCAGCTTCGGCGCTGCAAATGCGGATGCGGAGGTTCGGCATCTCGCGTAAGTAGGTGGTCACGACGCCTTCATTGTGCGGCGGTGCCCCACAGACCACGGCGAGGTAACGTTTCTCGACTTGTTCCCACGTCTCCTGGATGTCGATCTTGTACTCGGGCTTCGTGGCAAACAGAAGCAGGCCCGAAGTCTCACGGTCGAGGCGATGCAAGATGTGCGGGGCAGGCTTGTGCAGTCGTTCGCGCTCAGCTCGGAGGCGAGAGTAAGCGGTGTCGGTGCGCTCGCCTTCGGTGGCGACGCTGAGCAAGCCCGAGGGTTTATCGACGACGATCAGCGCATCGTCTTCGTGGACAATACGCAAGTCACCCAAAAGCGAAGGCTCTTCGGGTAGCATCGATTCCACCGAAGCGACCGTGACGCGGTCTTTAGGCTTCAGCGCGTGGTTGTGCTGAGTCACCACGGCGCCATTGACGTAGACCCGCCCGGCCGTGAGTGCGGCTTTCACCTTGCTCCGGCTCATGGGGGCCATGACCTCCAGGAGCCAAGGGAGCAACGTCGTTTCGGTTTTGACAGCAGGCAGCCGGTGCATCAGATTCAGCTCGCCAAAGACTTCTGAAACGCCGAGACGCCAATTCCCGGGCTGAGCTGGAAACCACTTTCGATGAGGATCAACTCCAGAGCCGCAATCGCGCCGAGCACATCAAAGGCATCCGTGTAGCCCATGTGGCTGAGCCGCCAGATTTGGCCTTTCATCGCATCCTGGCCATCGGCGAGTTTGAAGCCGTGGGTCTTCTCGAGCTTCTTAAGCACCGAGGAGCCATCAATCCCAGCGGGGACTTTGATGACCGTGAGCGCCGAGTTCGGGCGGGCTGCGAAGAGCTCGAGGCCCATCGCTTCGACGGCAGCCCGGCAGGCGGCGGCGAGTTGGTTGTGGCGTTTCCAGAGGTTTTCGATGCCTTCGGCTCGGATGCGTTTGAGGCTGGCACGTTGGGCTTTGATGAGCGTGTTGGCGGGCGTGAAGGGCGTATCGGATTCGGCAATCGACTTCTTGTAGCGTCTCAGGTCGAGATAAAAGTTGCGAACTGGCGTCGTCTCGATCTTCTTCCAGGCTTTCTCACTGACACTCACGAAGGCCAGGCCGGGCGGTAACATCAAGGCTTTCTGCGACCCGGTGACCACGATATCCAGGTTCCAGGCATCCGTCCGACATTCCATCGCTCCCAGGCCGCTGATGCCATCCACGATGAGCAAGGCATTCGTCTTGGCGACCAGTTTCCCAAAGGCTTCGAGATCATGGCCGACGCCCGTACTGGTTTCACTCAAAGTCGAGCAGACAGCGACCGCATCGGTGTTCTCGCCGAGTGCCTTTTCGAGCATCGCCGGCGTCACGGCTTGGCCATAGGGCACCTCGACAATGACGGTATTGGCCCCGTAGGCCTTCAGGATCCCTTTCCAGCGCTCACCCCAGCGGCCCGCGGTCAGCAGGATCACCTTTTCGCCCGGTGCGATGGCCGAGCTAATCGCTGCGTCCATGCCACCGGTGCCGGAGCTGGTGAGGGTCATGACGGTGTTGGTGGTTTGGAAGACGTATTTCAGATCCTCGGTCATCTCAGCGAGGATGGCCTTGGCTTCAGAGCTGCGGTGATAAGTGACGGGCTTGGCCAATTCAAGCAGGGTTTCTTCGGGGACAGGCGTCGGGCCAGGGGTAAAGAGACGCGGCTTCATCGATTCGTCCTAACTCTCGTGACAAGTTTCCAGAACGGCCATTGTAGCGATCAGAACCTGACCGCGAATGCACCACTGTTCAGAGGCGCCAGATTTCTCCAAGGTTCACAGGGGGGCCGTGAGTCAATGGGGAAAAAAGCCCCGACTTTGACGCCAGCCAGGACCAGGACTGCTCAGCCGCTATGCCAACATGTGACCCACTCGGCTGACAGCGGCGGTCCTATCGAGAGCCGCCCTCGGAATCGGTGAGTCAACCCCGGCCCATACCGCTCAGACAACAGCAACTCATCCCCCTCGGACACGAACGAGTACGAGTGCATGAGGTAGTAGCAATCTGACTCGTCGGTGTCCCACCGGGTCCGCCACTCGAAATTGAGCGGCACCTCACGGACGGTATCCCTCTCGACCAGCCATACCGCTGCGAAGTCATGCCCGATGTTTTCAGGGTGGATAGTACCGTCGACCATCTGCGACAGGAACAGCCGTTCTGGAATCATTGGGGGCGCCGAAACACCGAACGTCGCGCGGAGATAACCGTCCAGATCACGGCACCGGGTCCGCCACCGCTCGGCGAGCAATTCGATGATCGGAGCGATGGCCCATTCGGGCGAAGAGGTCGGCATGCCAGGTGATGTCTCACTTCCCGTCGACGTGTTTGCCGTCGCGGAGGTCTTTGAGCACAGTGCGGACGAGCGGTGCGGGGAGGGTCCAGGTCTCGACGCGGCCGGCGCGGGCGATGTTGACGCCTAGGATGCGGCCATCCAGGTCGACGAGTGGGCCACCGCAGTTTTTGGGTTCGAGGATGGTGTCGTGCTGGATCACCTTCGGGAAGCCTGTGCGGCGATTCGAGAGAGCACCGCCCATCGCGTTTTGCATGGCACTTTGGTCGTCTTGGGCGCGGGTGCCGAGCTTGACTTTGAAGTCCAGTTCTTTCTCGTCTCGCATCACCCGGACAGTGACCGTATCACCTGGTTTGTAGGTATCGAGCAGCTCAAAAAGAATCTCGCGGGAGGTAATCTTTTTGCTTGCTACTTCCAAAAGGACATCGCCTTTGCGGATGCCCGCTTTGGAGGCGCCCGATTCCGGTGCAACACTGCCGATGATGACTTCGTTTTCTGCCGCTTCTGGGAAGATTCCCAAAACGCCCTTGTTCGCGTTCTCGATGCGGGTCTCGTCGAAGCCGATCAACTTGCGGGCTTTGACACTGATGACCCCCGCGGCAATCGGGTCCGAGGCGTTCCCGGGCACGGCCACCCAGTTGCCGATGTCTGCGGCATCTTCGGTGGGGAACTGGATGGCTTTCAAGTCCTTGACTGAGATCTTCAACAGGGCCAGGTCGGTGGGGCGGTGGTAGCCATGCTTCACGGCGACGTGTTTCTCGCCATCTTTCGTAGCACATTGAATCTCACCACGAAGTTCGCTCCCTTTGGTGAGGATGAAACCATCCGCACTGACGATGGTGCCCAAGGCGACTTGCTTGCCGTCTGCGTAGACCTTGACCACCGACTCCGTGACGGGGGCGATGATGTCTTGCATCAGAGGCAGAATGCGCCGCTTGCCTTTGTCTTGAGGCGTTTGGGCAAAAGCGCTCGGCGTGCTGGCGTGAACCAAACCGGCCGTCAGGACCAAGGCTACGAACCATCGTGCTGTCATGGGTGAAGCTCCAAACAATGATCGTAAAACGAAATCCGCTGCTTACTTCGATTCTTCGATGCGGGGACGCAGTTTGAGTTTGAGCGTGGCGGTCTCTTCGCCACGTTTGACGACAATTCTCGCCTCATCGCCAGGTCGGGCGTCGAGCATCATCATTTTGAGGTCGGTTTTCGAGTGGACCCGTTCACCGTTGAAGCGAATGATCACATCACCGACCTTGAAGCCCGCTTTATCTGCAGATGACCCGACGGGCACCTTCACGATGGTCGGCTCATCGACTTCGCCATCAATATCGAGACCGAGTTCGACTCGTGGCCCGCCGCTGGTTTTGCCGTCGGCGAGTTTGTCCCACTCCTCTTTGAAGACATCAATCGGCACGTGCATGTTGAAATCGAGGAACATGCCAATCTTGCTATGGATGCCGATCACCTTGCCCTGAAGGTCGAAGAGCGGGCCACCCGAATCGCCGCCGACGAGCGTGCAATCGGTGCGGAGGGTTTGGTCGGCTTTGTTGAAGTATTCGAAGCGACCCAGGCGAAGTGGTGGCGTCCGACCGGGGCGAGCACCGCCATGGTGACCCAGCGACACAACCCAGAGGCCTTTCTTGATGTCTTTCGAAGTGCCCACTTCGGCGAAGGGCCATTTGCCTTCTGCAGCCCCTTTCCACTTGGCACCCTCGGGAATCGGGCTGGTGATCTTCACCATCCCGCTGTCAAGTTTATGGTTGACACCCAAGGCGATGCCATCGACACGGGTTTCATCCCAAAGGACGATCTTGACCTTCTTACCTGGTCGGCCAATCACGTGAGCCGCCGTGAGGATCAAGCCTTCGTCGTTGATGATGACCCCGCTGCCGGCTCCGTTGCCGACAAACAGGCCAACAGTCGCCGGCATGACGTCTTGCGAGATCTTCTTAACCTGATTCTGTAGACCACGCATTTCTTCGACGGTCGTCGGTGAGGTGATCCGATCGACTGGCCAGCTTTCGCTTTGGGCGAAGCTCACCGAAGCCAACGACAAAACCACAACCAGAGCAGCTAGAAATTGACGAGTTGTCACCAACATGAGACGGACTCCACCGAGGCGTGCACCGCATTCTATCCCGAGCGTCCAGAGCCAGAGGAGAGGGTAACTGTGGAACGTGGGAAATCTAACACCAATAGATTGCCTTGGAGACCCGCATCTTTCAAAAAGATTCTCCAAATTCCCACGAAAAAATTTTAAACCGGTTGGCTCTGTGCAGCGAACGAGCCGCCACTGCCAGCTGCAAACAGCCCAAAAGAGACGCGACGGCAGGCGGTCGTGTCTCTTCCAGTTAGAGGTCACATCTCAGCAACCAGCCCGTGGACTGTGTCATACGCAAGATTTCTTCCTTGGGAAATGATCTGCCAGAGATGGAAACAACGAGTCCCAGAATGGGGGACTCGTCGAAGCCATGAATCTCGATCGTTGATGATTCACAGGAAATGACGCACTGCGTTCTCATACGATCCAGGGATTCCAGGGTCTGGTCATCGAGATGCTGCAAGATGCTGAGGCCTTCTCCCTTGGAATCGCGGATCTCTGTCAATGAGTGTTCGCGATGATTCCACACCGAGTTCGGAAAGAGCATCTTCAAAGTTGACGTGACCTCGGCATAGGTGCCAAGGTCCGTACCATCTGCGTTTGAGATGTAAGCATCGAGCGACATGGTGGATGGCTTTCGTCTTCTCTTCATGAGGCCAACAAACAGTTGACCTCATGAAATCGTTTGGCTTTACACCGCTTCGGAGATGTCGAAGCCTTTGCGGTACTCGCGGAAGAGCATGGTGTTGGCTTTGGCGAGTTGGTCGGTACCGCCGGTGAACTTCTCAGTCTTGGTGTCGATAAGCAGTTTCGGGCCGACGCGGCCAATGGCCTTCGAGAGATCGACCTTGTTGTCTTTCAGGTGCTCGGTCATGCGGGTCAAGGCTTCCGTGGCTTCTTTGGAGCCTTCGAAGCTCGTCAGCTTGGCATCCATCGGCATTTCGGTGCCAAGGCGGTAGCTGATGTTGGCGAGGTGGCAGAGCGCTGCGGAGATATGGCCTTCGGCAATGTCGCAGTTCAAATCCTTGAAATTGCCACTGCGGACAGCTTTGACAAAGTTCTCGAAGTGATTCTGATCGCCGCCGCCGGAGAAGCTCTTCACTTCTTTGCCATCAAGGTCGAACGCTTTGCCGCTGTTGTAGTTCGGGCAAACGACGTAGCCTTTGTCGCCGAACCAGATGTTGCCGACCTTTGCACCTTTGTAGTCCTTGGTTTCCAGGCCACGCACTTCGAAGAGCATGGATTGATCATTGCCAAAGTCATAGTGGGCGAGTTGCGTGTTGGCCGTTTCGCCGTCATCGACGTAGCCGAAGCGCCCACCGACACAGACAACGGACTTCGGCATCCCGGGAACATTCAAACCCCACCGAGCTTTGTCCGCTTCGTGGACGCCCTGATTGCCAAAGTCCCCGTTGCCGTAGGCCCAGGTCCAGTGCCAGTCGTAATGGAGTTGCTTCCGCATGACCGGGAGCTTTTCGGCTGGCCCACACCAGAGGTCGAAGTCCATCGAAGCTGGGGGCACGGTGGCCTTCTCGACTTTGCCAATCGACTTGCGGGGCTTGTAGCAGGTGCCGTAAGCGAGTTGCACTTTGCCGATGGCGCCACTGTGGATGTAGTCGATCGCGGCTCGCAATCCGGGGTTCGAGCGGCTTTGTGTGCCGACCTGGCAGATGCGGTTGTACTTGCGTGCCGCCTGGAGCATCAAGGCGCCTTCCTGGACGTTATGCGTCGCGGGTTTTTCGCAGTAAACATGCTTGCCAGCACGCATCGCCCACACGGCCATGAGGGCGTGCCAGTGGTTCGGTGTGGCAATCGAGATGATGTCAATCGACTTGTCTTCGATGAGTTTGCGGAAATCCTGGATGAACTTCGGGGCTTCGCCTTGCTTCTTGGAGATCGTGTCCATCGCGTTCTTGATCACGGCTTCATCGCAATCGCAGACGGCCACGATCTCGCAGTTGTTCTTGCCAAGGAACCCACCGACGTGGGACATCCCTCGCCCACGCACCCCGACCACGGCCACCCGCAGCCGATCCATGGCCGATCCCTTGGCCGGGACCGCATCCGTCTTCGGAGCATCACCGGCCCGACCGATCAGGGGGAAACTGGCCGCCACGCCACCGAGGATGGCCGTGCGTTGGAGGAATTCGCGTCTTTGCAGGACCGACATGAGTTTCACCTTGCGGAGTGAGTAAGGGAGAGATAGCCACTACTGTAAACGAAGACTAAGAAGCGGGCAATCAGCGCTTTCGCTTTTCAGAGACTACCTGCCGCTGAACGCTCCCTGGCGGTCGCGTCTCTGTCAACCAACTTTGGGGCAGTCCAAAAATAGCTTCGTGTGGTGGGTACAATGAAGAACATGCACAACGACTTCGCAGGCCGATCGCAGCGGGAGGAGTTCCGCTTCCACTATAAGGGGTGCGAACTCCTGCCTTACGCCGAGCAAGCGTATCTCCGATACCTCAAAGCCGAAGTCGAGGCCCGCGAACGGGCGGCGGCTCTGCTCGGTAACATGGCTGTCCGGCAGAACGCCCCCGAACTGGAGCAGTGCCGCGAAGACATCGAGAAGTATGGCAAGATCCGCGAGCAGTGCGCTGTCTGGGTGCATCAGTTTCGCCGCGAACCCGATCGAGAATTCCCCCTTCAGTTAGGGGACGTCACGTTCTTTGGCTTGGTCAGCGACCCAACCGCCGAAGACATCGCCCGTGCCCGCAACTCAAGCGAGTAGTCGAGAGCACCGAACACTGGCTTTTGAAGCGAGGGCGAGCGAATGGAGGGAATGAGGGAGATTCGGACGGACACCGAGGTTGTTGCTCACGCCGTTAGCGATGCTATCAACCTCTTTATGAAGGAGCTTGAAGATCGTGGCCTCGTCGACCGGGAGGCGTGCGAAATCGGCTTCGATATCGATGGTGACTTGTTGCGGC
The DNA here is from genome assembly GCA_051659845.1 of Fimbriiglobus sp. Classification (GTDB taxonomy): domain Bacteria; phylum Planctomycetota; class Planctomycetia; order Gemmatales; family Gemmataceae; genus Fimbriiglobus. Next base: position 14,212 of record JBOFPH010000064.1, read on the forward strand.
TCAAGTACGAGATCGCAGCATCAGTCGCGGCCCAGTGGGAAGTCTCGTGGAGACAAGACGATCTCTACTCAACGACACAGCAGAGGTCTTGAAGCTGTGGAAGGAGTGTCACGATGCCGTGGGAGATTGTGGAGCGGAAGATTGGTCGTGCGGGTGGTGAGAAGCAGCGGGCGGCACGGCAGCGGGAATGGGATCGCCTGTATGGCGAAGACGCTTGGGCGATTGGATACGTCATCGACGGCGAGTTTGTCTTGCAAGACGACGCCTTGCAATCGGTTTACTACCGCAGCTACGAGGCACACTTCCGCGACCAGCCCACGGACTTGGAGGAGTTGTTGGCTCTCGCCAAAGTGTTGCGGAACCCGCACGCCGAGGCAACGACTGGCGTCGATCTGCAAGTGCCAGCAATCACGCAGTATCTCCGGGATCATGGGCTAGAGTTGGGCGGCACCGAGGTCGTCGATATCGGCACCTGGGACGGGCAACGGTCGCACCCGATCAGCGTTCGACTCAGCCCTTTGCACATCGCCTGCGTCCTGGACCCGAAGCTGACGCTGGAACAGTGGTGGCAAGCCAAGAAGTGTTTGGCCGTATGGTCCGAGGGGTAGGGAGAGTTTCGATGAGCGAGCGAAAGCAGCCTGACCAAGGTCGGTTGAGCAAAGCTCGCCGCCCCTACCGAATCGACCCTCCACCACCAGGCAAACGGCGGAAGTGCAAGGCATGCCATACCCCGACTGTGATCCGTACCCCGTTCAACGGCGGCTGGGTGATGTGGTGCCCGACTTGTTCCCAACTCGTTGAGTAACCCACCATGCCCACGGACGAAGACAAACTGATCCCGATCCGTCCTATCGGCCATGATGTCTCCATCCGTGGAGAGGGGCTGTCAATGCGCGAGGCTCTGGTCAGCGCCAAGTACTCGAAACTGCGAGCACACTTTGGGCCAGCAGAACTCACCACTCGACCGCATCCCACAGGTTCCGAAACCACTCCACCAAAACCCAAAGTCGCCCGAGGAAAACGAGGTCCAAAAAACCCCGAAAAGCCCACGAAACAAGACCCGAAACCCACAGCGCCACTGGTCAATCACA
>JBOFPH010000065.1:0-127882 GCA_051659845.1 Fimbriiglobus sp.
CGCCGTGAAAGTGGCAAGCCAGAATAGTGCTGCAAATTGAGCCCAAAAGCCCACGGCGTGCTGACGCCACGCCGCTCGCCAAAGTCCAACTCTAAGAACTGGCGATCAGGCTCTTCGCTCCGAGGGGTAGCACTTCGCCAATGATGGCACTGGCCAAGCAGCCGCGGTTCTCGAGGGCGGTTTGCAGAGCCTCGGCACGAGCCTCGGGCACACTCAGCAGCAGGCCACCGGAGGTTTGGGCGTCGTAGATCAGCTCAAGTCGAAGGTCATCGGTGGGCATGTCGTAGTGGGTCAGGTCCGCGGTGTACTGGCGATTGGTTTTGCTAGCCCTCGTGCGGAACTTGAGCAAATCCAACTCCTGTAAGCCAGAGAACGTTGGTAAGCGATTGAGCCAAAAGCGAATCGTGACTTGGCTACCTGAAGCCATCTCGTAGCCGTGGCCCGCGAGGCCGAAGCCCGTGACATCCGTGATGGCGTTGACTCCCACTTCGAGGGCCGCTTCACAGGCCGCGCGGTTGAGGGTCTTCATGCTGTCGCAGGCGGCGCGATACAAGGCTTCCGGGCAGGTCGCTTTCTTCGCGGCGGTGGTCACGAAGCCGGTGCCGAGGGGTTTCGTGAGGATCAGGACGTCGCCTGGTTTGGCACCGGCGTTGGTCAGAATCCGCTTCGGATGGATCGTCCCGGTGACGGCGAGGCCAAACTTGATCTCCGCATCACGGACGGTGTGGCCACCCAGGATGCTGACGTTGGCTTGGGTGCAGATCTCCGCGCCACCGGCCATGATGGCGCCGAGCCAATCGCCCGAGAGTTGGTCGTCCGGGTATGTGACGATATTCAAGGCTGTGATCGGCGTGCCACCCATGGCATAGACGTCGCTGATGGCATTCGTCGCCGCGATTTGGCCGTAAAGATACGGGTCGTCGACGATGGGCGGAAAGAAGTCGACGGTCTGCACGAGGGCCAGTTCGGGGGTCAGTTCGAAGACCCCGGCATCGTCGTGCGTCTCGGTTCCGACCAGCATCCGTGGGTCGCGGTGCTTGGGCAGATGCTTCAACACATCGGCAATACCCGTGGGCGGGAGCTTCGCAGCACACCCCGCACAGGAGGCGTAATCGGTCAGGCGAGTCTTGGTGGTCTCGGCCATGAGTCATCACCCGTTTGGTGGCAGAAGTTGAGGGTTGCCGAAGACGGTCTTCCAAGGGCGAACCGTCCAGCGGACAAAGATACCATTCGCATGGAAGGGGTCGTTGCGGATCAGCTCTTCGGCTTCCTCCGGGGAGTTGGCTTCGTAGACGATCAGCGAGCCGAAGTCGTCCAGGAATGGCCCCGCGACGACGAGCTTGCCAGCCTCTTGCAAACTCGTGAGGTAAGCCCGATGCAATGGCCGAATCTCACCGACCTTGGCTGTGTCCGAAATGTACTCAATCACCGCCGCGTATTTCATGATGGTTCTCCTTCGCTAATGTTTTATGGGAACGACTGCAAATGGTCTTTTTGCCTAGCACGGATATCCTGGCTTGAAGAAGCGGATCATCTACACAGGAGAGTTTCAGCATGGGGAAGCAACATAGTCCGGGGTTCTTGAAGGTCGTGGCCGAGGCCAAAGCCAAGGTCAAGGAATGCACCATCGACGACGTCGTGGCCCGGCAGCAAGCGGGTGACAAGTTTGTCATCGTGGATGTACGGGAAGAAAGCGAGTACGCGGCGGGCCATGCACCAGGAGCCGTGCATCTTGGCAAAGGTGTCATTGAGCGGGACATCGAGGTCAAGATCCCCGACCCGACGACACCGCTGGTGCTCTACTGTGGTGGGGGTTTCCGATCGGCACTGGCGGCGGAAGTGATCCAGCGGATGGGCTACACGAACGTCATCAGCATGGATGGCGGCTTCACAGGCTGGCGGGCCAAGGGCTTGCCCGTCGTCCAGGATTGATTCGGCACAAGAAAACTTGGCGAAAATGCAGGCCGTGTTAGCTAGGATAGGCGTAATCTCTTTATCTTTCACGGCGATGTAATTATGACGGAAGCCGATTGGCTCAAGGCAACGGACCCGAATGCGATGCTCGATCGCATCGGGCCACGCCTTTCCCAGCGACAGTGGCAACTCTTGGGATGCGCGATCGTTCGCCGAGTCTGGGATGTCTTGCCGATCGAGGTTTTGCGAAGTTTCGTCGAGTCGATCGAGAGCCTCGGTGGCCGAGAGACGGATGAGATTCGAGAGAGTTGGGAAGAGAAAATCGAATTGGCGGTCGCGAATGCCCCCAATGTGGCCCGTGAACTGCAACGGGAGATTGTCAAAGCGGCTGACCCGGATGCGGATCCACAATCGTTTCAACACGGTGGCCGACGTACCCATCCCACCGCACCACTCTTTCAAGGCGCCTGCGAAACGGCGGTCGCCTCGGTCGAACACGCCGCAGAAGCCGCGATGAATGCGGCCGCTGCGGTTCGCTTGCTTCTGGATGTGGAACCCGGAACCGACCAGGTTCGCCAAGTCCGTGTCGTCGTCCGTGAGGCCACCCGGCTTCGCACCGCCGCCAACCAACATGCTGCTTCAGCGTTGAAACTCAAGAGCTGGGGTGACGAGGCCGCGGACCAGGAGAATGGCAGGAACATCAACGTTCGCTACTCCGCGTCCATTGACCGCGTTACCAAAGAGCAGGAAAACCTCTCCCGGAAAGTGGCTGACCTTTACGACCAAAAAGAACTCGCGGATCGCAAAGCTCTTGGCAAACTGCTCCACGAACTCTGTGGCAACCCTTTCAAGCCCTACCGTTTCAGCCCCGAGTGGCGTACTGACACCGTCTTGGGGTTAGCCAAGAACATTGACGAGATTCGTAGCTTCGAGCGGATGCCGATCCTCGCCGATGCACTTCTGGACGCCGATTGCGACGAGGAAGCGATCCTCCGGCACTGCCGCGGTACCGAGGCCCATGCCCCAGAAGGCCCCAGCCATACGCGGGGCTGTTGGGTCATCGATTTGATCCTCGAACGCGAAACCGCGTTCTTCGCCAACGAACCCTTGGAGCCACCCGCACCGAAGGCTCCGAAGCCGCCACCACCCGAAGAAGATGACGACGAAGACTTCTCCGGCGGCGGGTGGGATCGGCTCATCGCGGCCCTTGCCGATAGCGGCGGCAACTTCCCCGAACTCGATTCCCTCGAAGACGACGACCTCGACTCCGAGCCAGAACCCGAACCCGAGCCACCTCCACCACCACCGCGACGCACACCTAAGAAGTGAGCGCCTCGCCAACTTCGTGCTCCCGTCCTAGGTTACACTGCGGCTGGGTAGGCCAAGCCTGTTGATGGTTCACTCCATCGACTCTCCGGGGTTACCCCGTGGGATCAGTTGGTGATATTGCGCCGCTTCGCGGCTGGGTCTGCGGCCAGAGGGGTCACCGTATGACCGACCTGGCCGCTCAGACGAGATCGTTGGCCTACCTCAGCCGCTTTTTCAAACACGATGCCACACTATTACCCCTTCTTGTTGGAGAACCTCGTCGATGCTCTCCGCGAGGGGAAGTGGGTTCCTGCAGAGTTCTTTCAACGAGCCAGCGCCGCACTGGGCGGGAATTGCAAAGGCCTGAAAGCCCTCGTCTCGGCCATCGGCGAGCAACTCCCAGAACGCCCAGATCGAGCCACCGCCCTTCAAGACATCTCGCTTCTGGCCAAGCGACAAGGCTTCCGTTTTCGCATCCCAGTGGGGAAGAAGAGCTACATCCGCCTCTCACCTGCGAGACAGGATCTCCCCAGCATTCCGAACCTGGAAGGGCTACCCACCCTGGGCACTTGGGGCCAGCTCGCCGACTTTCTACAACTCACCATCCCCCGGCTCACGACTTATGCGGACCTGCGACAGTTCCGACGGCACCGTCAGCGAACGGATGTCAAACGCCATCCTTATCGCTACCACTGGCTCCGAAAACGCTCGGCTCCGAAGCTCGCGAACCCACTTCCGGAAGCCACGGATTTACGGCTGCCGATGATCGATGACCCCAACCACTACCGTTTGCTCGAAGTCCCGGTTCACCGGCTTCGCCGTGCTCAACGGGTGATCTTGAAGCAGATTCTCAACCGCGTGCCAACTCATGATGCGGCTCACGGCTTCCGCCAGGGACGCTCGATCCGCACTCATGCCACACTTCACACGGGCCAGGCTCTCGTGATCCGCTTCGACCTCAAAGACTTCTTTCCCAGTGTCAGCTTCACTCGAATCCGCGGTATCTTCGAGGCACTCGGTTATCCAAGAGAAGTCGTCCGGTTGCTCGCGGGGCTTTGCACGACGAGTCTGCCACGCGATTGCCTCCCGGACCCAAGTCATGCCGCGGCCATGAGCCTGTACCTGCAACCCCACCTGCCACAAGGTGCCCCCACCTCCCCGGCCCTGGCGAACCTGGCCGCCTTTGGCCTCGACTGCCGTCTGGCTGCGTTAGCTGAGAAGTATGGTGCCCGGTACAGCCGTTACGCCGATGACCTGACCTTCTCGGGTGATGATGCCTTCCGTGCCGTCGTCGACCATTTTCAACGTGGTGTCGCGGAGATCATCCGCTCCGAAGGTTTTGTTTTGAACGTCGCCAAGACTCGTCCGCAAAGTGCCTCTGAACGGCAGAGCGTCACGGGGTTGACCGTGAACGCCGGTCTCAACATTCGCCGGGAAGACTACGACCGCCTGAAAGCCATCCTCACCAACTGTCTCCGCCATGGCCCGGCCTCCCAGAACCGCGAAGCTTCGCCACACTTCCGCGAGCAACTCCAAGGCAAAATCGCGTTCGTCGCCCACATCCACCCCGCCCGCGGCGCCAAACTTCAAGCCATTTTCGACCGCATCCCATGGGACAATTGAAGGCTAACCGTTACAACCCGACCTATTTCAAGAGAATCCTGGCGTGAGGTTCTGAGTGTGTATTGAGTCATCCTGGCTGGGTGGTCGATTCTTCCCATGACGAACACCCTTCATGTTTTTCACCACGGATGGTGCGGGTGGCTGTCAAGGAGGACTAGCGATGCGCCGGATTCGTGCCACCGCCATGGGCTTGGGATTCACACTGACTGCTCTCGCCGCTTCGGCACAAGAACCCGGGCGTCTGCCCGCGGCTCGGTTGGGCAAGTTGGTCCCCGTTGAGAGCACCGCCAATCGTGCTCAAATGCCTGATCCCAAATCTCCCATGCTACCTCCCGGTGGCACACCGATGAACCCGATGGGTGGTACGCCCATGAACCCGATGGGTGGGGCACCGACGTTGGGGCAGCCGCGACCGTTGACCAATCCGACGGTCACCGCCGAAAGCTCGGGGGCACCGATCGCCTCGCCATCGATCCCAGCCGCGTCGATGGTCCTCCCGACGCATGGTTCGCCATACCCTGTGATGCAAGGCGTGCCACCTAGCTACGTTGGCACGCCCGTGACACTCGGCGCGATGCCCGCCATCGCGCCTCCGTCTGTGGCTCCGCTTGGTGCACCGAACGTCATGCCAGCGCCGGATCTTGACCGGCCATTATATGGGGCCGCCATCGGGCCAACGGCCCTTTTGGGTGGTTCGCAACGGCTGAATCTGCGTGGCGAAGTGCTGCTCTGGTTCGTCAAGTCCGCGGATGCGCCACCACTCGTCACCACCAGCAGCCCGCAGTTCAACGGCATTCTTGGCCAGGGCGATACTCAGATCGTCTACGGCGGTGGGGCGCTACCCAACAAGCTCCACACCGGTGGTCGCTTCGGAACGACTTATTGGCTCGATGATTCCCATCACTGGGGGATCGATGCCAACATCTTCTTCCTCGGTACGAACGACACGACCTTCCGCACGGACACGAACCAGTTCCCACTGCTCGCGCGGCCGTTCAACAACCTCAACCAACAGATTCCCTTCTCGGAAGTCGTGGCAGCACCAGGCTTGGCTTTCGGCTCTGTCAGCGTGCTCTCAGAAACCCAGATGTGGGGCGCGGATGTCGGGTTCCAACGGGCATTCCTGTGTGGAGCTTGCTCGAAGTTGGATTTGCTCGCGGGTTTCCGCTTCTTGAATCTCAACGACACCGTGCAGATCACCGAAGCTTTCTCACGGAACCCGAATGCCTCCCTGGATAGCGGTGTGCCAAATGCACTGTTCGGCACCATCACCGATCGCTTCCGTACGGTCAACCACTTCTACGGGGTGAACCTTGGGATGGTCGGGGAACTTCGCCGAGGAGCCTGGACCTTCGAAGGTCGTGCCGCTGTTGGCCTGGGGACTGTGTTCCAGTTCGCTGAGATCAACGGCAGCCAGAACATCCAGTTCACGAACGGCCCTGTCACGGCTGCTGGGGGCTTGCTCGCCCTACCAGGAGCGAACATCGGCACGACCCAGCAGAACAAGTTCGGCGTCGTGCCTGAAGCAGGCTTACGGATCAGCTACGACATCACGCCACGCTGGAAACTTGGGGTTGGCTACAACCTGATCTACATCAACAGTGTCCTTCGCGCTGGCGACCAGATCAACCCGAACCTGGATGTCACCCGCATCCCGAACTTCCCCGTCCCCGGAGCGACGCCACTCACCTTCCGTGCGCCAACCGTTCCCCTGCGAGTCACGGATGCCTTCGCCCAGGGCGTGAGCTTTAGCTTGCAATACACCTGGTAACCGGCTGGTTGGGGAAAGGCTCTGCTTTCTCCGCCTTTCTCCGCTACGGGGTTTGCATTTTTCGATCTCCTTCGGCATCATGCTGGGAAAGGAGATCAAAGATGGCAGACTTGGCGGATGGCGAAAGCCAGGAGATGCAAGGCTCAGGTTCGAAGCCTTACATTTTGAAAAACGTTGGTGGGGTCTATTCCTGCACCTGTCCTGCGTGGCGGAATCAGTCCGTGGGCATCGAACGGCGGACGTGTAAGCATCTTCGCAAACTCCGTGGCGATGCCGCCGAGGAAGAACGGCTCGCCGGATTTGGTACGGCTTTGCCAGCGAAGCCGGTCAAAGCGGCGGGTGAGAAGGCCGGGCCACCACTCCTTTTGGCCGAGAGCTACGCCCACACCGACCCCGCCGGTTGGTGGATGAGCGAGAAGCTCGATGGCGTCCGGGCTTATTGGGATGGCCAGCAATTCATTTCGAGGTTGGGGAACCAGTATCACGCACCCGAGTGGTTCACCGCAGGCCTGCCAAACCATCCGCTGGATGGCGAACTCTGGATTGGCCGCAAAGCGTTCCAGAAGACTGTCGGCATCGTGAAACGTCAGGACAAGCCGAAGACCTGGGAAGAAGTGAAATACGTCCTGTTCGATGCTCCGGGGATTGAGAAGCCATTCGAAGCCCGGCTGGAGTTCTTGCAGAATGCCGTGGCGACTTGGAAGAACCCTTACACCTCCATTCTCGAACAAGTCGTCTGCCAGAACAAAGAGATGCTCACGACCCGGCTCGCGGAAGTCGAGTCCCTCGGCGCGGAAGGGTTGATGCTTCGCCAACCGGGATCGAAGTACGTTGTCGGGCGATCGAGTACGCTACTCAAGGTGAAGAGTTTCCTGGATGCTGACGCGCTGGTGATTGGTTACGAAGCAGGCAAAGGGAAGCACAAAGGCAAAACCGGTTCCCTGCTCTGCGAACTGCCCAACGGCAAAAAGTTCAACGTCGGCACTGGGCTTTCGGACGCCGAACGGGCCGCACCGCCGGAGATCGGCACCACGATCATCTTCCGCTACCAGGAACTCTCAGACGACGGCATCCCGCGCTTCCCGAGTTACGTTGGCGTCCGCGCGGAGTGACTTTGCATGGCCGGGAGATGCTTTGCGGTATAATCCATTAGGGATTGCCGCAAGGAAGAGGACGCCCCCGTGACGCGATTCTGGATCCATCATGTGCTACCGGTGTTGCTGTGCCTCGTGCCAGTCGGGGCGGGGTGCCTGGTCTTTTTGGCCATCCCCGTCGATGCTCGGAACGACTACCTCGACCGAGTGTCGAAGTCTCCCATCGACTGGCTCATACTCATCTGCGGAGCCATCCTTTTCGCTTGGCAAATTCTGCTGACTTGGAAAGCCCTCCATTGGAAAGGCGCCCCGACGGCCTTCGATGAGCGTGGCGATAAGTGGATCGAGAACCTCGCCCAGGCCGCGGAGTGGTTCCCACTCCTCGGTCTCATCGGCACGGTCGCGGCCATTTTGCAAACCTTCGGCAGCTTCAAGGCCGCGACGAACCCCACACCCCAGCAGATCATCCGCGAATACGCCCCCGCCATCACCGCGACCGGCAGCGGGCTGTTCATGGCGCTCATGAACATCCTGCCGCAGTGGATTGCCCGCGTCGGACGAGACTTGATCCGCAGCCTCGCGGGAGAAGCCAACGCGACCCCGATGGTGCCGCTCACCCCCGTGCCGCCGCAAGACCCACCGTATGGAGGGATGCGATGATCCGCCCACCGCAACGCTCCATCACACGGTTTTTCATCCCACTCATCGACGTGCTGATCCTGCTCTTCTGCATCTTCTTGTTGATGCCATTCGTTGGTAAAGAAGGGTCCACGCCGGACCCCGATGGTACGGATCCTTCGAGTGGCAAAAGTGCTGAGGAACTTCGGCAAGAACTCGAACAACTGCGTTACCAAATGCTGCAACTCACAGCCGAAAACGACCGCCTCGCGGCCGCGGCTGCGAACCCCGCGAACCGCATGAGCGTGCGGGTGCTGGAGATTGACTCGGCCACAGGCAAGCTCTTTTCCTTTGACCCCGAAAGCCCCGAACCACGGCAGGAAGTCCGGGACCAAGCGGACGCCCAACGGCTCATCGACCAAGAACGTCGCACGAGCAAAGGGAAGGATCTTTTCTTCCTGATCCTCTACCCGCGCAAGCGTTCTGGCTTCCCCGAGCAGCCGCAAGTCGAGGCGTATCGGCGGTGGTTTGCCAGCGTGCCACATGGCTTCGATAACCCCTGGGGGACCGTGCGATGATTTTGGCCATTCTCGGCATCGACCCGGACGCCATCGCTCAACTCTTCTTGAACTGCCTGGCCACGGCCGGCGGCTTTCTGGCGGGGTATGTGATCGGGATGGTCTCCACGATCTTGTTTGACCGTTTCGCTACCGGTGGCAAGTCGCCTCAGGGCTTGCATCGCGTCATTCGCATGATCTTCGGTGTCGTCTTCGCGCTCTTGGTCGCCTTCATCGTCTTTGGTCGCGGCATGGGCAACGGCAACGGGACTGGCGATGGCAACGGCACGACACCCTCCACCGGCACCGGCTCCTCAGCCAGCACGAGCACGACACCGTCCACGAACCCCTTACCACCAATCCAGGAGCCTCCGACCAACGAGGAGACTATCAAGGTCAGTGTCCTGAGCGGTGCCGACGTGAAAGAAGAGAAGTTCTACCTCATCGAGAAAGACCGCACCCCACGCAGCCTGGATGAAGTCAAAAATGCCGTCCAGCAAATGAAGGCCAAAACCACCAAAAAGCTCGCCATCGAAATCCTGCTTGCCCCTCGCACCGACCGCCAAAACAGCGGCGTCCTCGACCTCCAAAACTACGCCCTCCACAACGGCATGAACGTGATCCTGCCACAGAAGGAGTGAAGGCGTCAGGCAGAACTTGTGGGTCGTAGTCGAGGAGTCTTCGAGGAGTCTTCGACGAGGCCCGACAGTGCACAGCCCCGGCGACCGCCGACCTGAGTGAGGGAGCGACTGCGGTGCTGTCGAGCCTCGTCGCAAAACTTCCTCGACTACGACGTACGGGTTTCAACAAACGAATGAAGAGCAAATGGGTAAAACACGACCCGCCGAACGCCCAAAGAGCTTCAAGAAAGAGCATGTCGCGTCTTCCAGAACCCAGAAAACCACCGGGATTATGCCACGAACGCTGGAGCGGCAAATTCGAGTTCACCAATCGCTGCCCAGTACCTGACCATCGGAGGGGTGACAGACTGCTTGCCATGTCAAAAGGCTGATGGAGCCGCTGATAGAACGCACGCTACCATCTGCCAGAACAACATTCATCCCACCTGAATGAGCCGTCTGTGTGACTGAAGGATCACATCCGCTTCGCCAATTCGGTTGGACTTGGAACATCGGGGCCGCGAGATAACCTCGCGTGAACGCGGTCCGTCGGAAGTTGTCCATACCCATCACTGGTCGCCACGATTCGCTTGAATCGGCCCAAAGGCTTGTGAAAACCTTACCGGACGAATCTGTGCAGTTGGTGTAACGTTCCCCGAAGAGGATCGTGTTGCTGCTGCCATCGGCGAATGTTTGAAAGCTGTTGCTCCCTTGGACACGGAAGCCATCGTTGGTCAAATAGGCCGTCGTAGCATCGGCAGCATAGGGATTGCCGAAGGTGTTATAGTTGCCGACGTAACTCGAAGTGCCCCAATTGCTTGGGAGGCCAAGATTATCCACCACCCCACGACCGGCGCTACTGTTGGGGTCTGAAGGGCAGAGGAAGGTTGGCACAATCTGCCATTCCGCCGTGCCTGAGCCGCCATGAAAGCCACCTGTTTGGGTGACCGCCTGAGTGTGCAACGACTCTTGCTCGAGATACGGGAGCAAATATGCCAGAACGGTGAAACCGACTCGTTTGTTGTAGTATCGTGTGCGGCTCACGACGGTCATTTGATCAGGAGCGCAGAGTGGTGGTAACGCGCCGTTGGTATCGTGAGCGTTGTGAGAGGCAAGCCCAAGCTGCTTGAGGTTATTGGTGCATTTGACACGCGAGGCCGCTTCACGGACCTTTTGCACAGCAGGCAACAACAACCCGATGAGGACAGCGATAATCGCAATGACGACTAACAACTCGATCAGAGTGAATCCCGCTCGTAGTCTGACATGGGTTTTCATGGATGTCCCTCGAAAAGGATTGGTTCAAAGTTCGATCCAACCCTAGCTCACGTCACCAGAACCCTCAATGAAGCCGACGAGAAAAATGGGTTTGCAGAAATCGATCAGACGAGAAAACTCATTCCGGAGAATACAATTGCAAGAACTGGTATTGCGCTTCCATCCTTGAGTGCTGTTAAATTGAACGATATCGTCTGTAAAGCCGCGTGGAATCCGTTTTCGTGATGTGTGGTGAGAGAGATACTTCCACTAGGCGACCTCGACAATCATCTCCGAAAGAACAGCTAGGTCAGTGAGTAATTCTCGTGGGATCACTTCACCATCGAACCGAGTTCCTGTGAGTCTCGGTTCGAGGAATGGCTCAGCATTCATATCGCCGTCCTTCGTTTTGACAGTGAGCAAGATTTATATCTTATACCATACACTCACTTCGTAGGAAAGTTCATCACACGTTGTACGTGCTGCTCGAGGTGGTGCCGCCGCGGCCGGTCCAGTTGGTGTGGAAGAATTGGCCGCGGGGTTTGTCAGTGCGTTCGTAGGTGTGGGCGCCGAAGTAGTCCCGTTGGGCTTGCAGGAGGTTGGCGGGGAGGCGACCGGAGCGGTAGCCGTCGTAGTACGAGAGCGCCGAGGTCATGGCTGGCATCGGGATGCCAGCGGCGATCCCGGCTCCCAAGACACGGCGCCAGCCGGCTTGGGCGCGGCCAACTTCGGCGGCGAAGTACGGATCCACGAGCAGGTTGGCGAGGTCGGCGTTGCGGTCGAAGGCTTCTTTGATCTTGCCCAAGAACACGCTGCGGATGATACAGCCACCACGCCACATGAGGGCGACACCGCCGTTGTTGATCGTCCACCCGGAGTCTTTGGCCATGGCTCGCATCAGCGCGAAGCCTTGAGCGTAGCTCATGATCTTCGAGGCGTAGAGGGCCATCTCGACGTCGTCGATCAGTTGTTGCTTGTCGCCGGTGAAGTTTGGCACGGGTCCAGAGAGAATCTTCGAAGCCGCGAGCCGTTCATCTTTCTGAGCCGATAGGCAGCGGCTGAACACGGCCTCGCCAATCAACGTGAGCGGCACGCCGAGGTCGAGGGCGGACGTGACCGTCCACTTGCCGGTGCCTTTTTGGCCCGCGGTGTCGAGGATCAGGTCGACCATCGGCTTGCCGGTTTCTGGGTCAGTGTAGCCGAGGATGTCCCGGGTGATTTCGACGAGGTAGCTGTCGAGTGCGCCCGTGTTCCACTTGCTGAAGACTTTGCTCAACTCCGGAGCGTTCATGCCGAGCAGGCCCGAGAGCAGGTGGTAGGCTTCGCAGATCAGTTGGATGTCGCCGTATTCGATGCCGTTGTGCACCATCTTGACGAAGTGTCCCGCGCCCTCTTGGCCGACCCAATCGCAGCAAGGAACCTCGGCGGAGCCTTCTTTCACCTTGGCCGCGATGCTCTGGAAGATCGGCTTGACGTGCGGCCAAGCGGTTGGGTCGCCGCCAGGCATGATCGACGGGCCTTTGAGTGCACCCTCTTCACCACCACTGACGCCCGTGCCGATGAAACGCAGCTTCTTCTCAGCCAAGGCCTTCGTGCGACGGGTGCTATCGGGGAAGTTCGAGTTGCCACCATCGATGATGATGTCGTCTGGCTCGAGGATGGGGATGAGCTGGTCAATCACGGCATCGACGGGCTTACCAGCCTGGACCATGAGCATGACCTTGCGTGGCTTCTTGAGCGACGCGACGAGCTGTTCGAGCGAATGGGCACCGACGAGGTTCTTCCCTTTTCCCCGACCCGCGAGGAACTCATCGACCTTGGCGGTCGTGCGGTTGTACACGGCGACGGTGTAGCCCCGCGATTCCATGTTGAGAATGAGGTTTTCGCCCATGACTGCCAAGCCAATCAAGCCAATGTCCGCCGTCGCCGTGCTCATCGAATCGTCCTTTGGAAGAAAGTACCAAACGAGACCATTGTAGCTGCGTGTGCCGCTTCGGGCAGGGTTTCGAAAGCGAGCAGGATTACGTGGGGAGGTGCGGGAGTGAAACAGGACAGAAGTTTGGCGGGAGGGTACAGAATCAGTATTTCTTGGATGAGATGCGGTTTACACTGAGAAATAGGCTGTTCCGATGAGTAACCACTACCTGCTTTTACCTGGCGATATCGACACGTTCTTCTTCCTACTTCGTTCCCCTAACGCAAGGGGACGCTACGACATTCCCAAAGACATTCAGCCCGCGCCCTGTTTGCGATGCAACAAGGGCGATGAGGAGGAGCTCCTGAAACGCAACCGATGCAACGTCGATATCGACACCTCCAGTGCATTTTTTACGTCCGGAGAGGATCTGTACATCGCCCGAGGTGATTTGCTGAAGGAATTTCAATCACTTTTTGGCGACTGTATCAACTCTTACCCAATCTTGCCCAGCGGTGATTACTTCGCTGTTTTCGGAACTGTTGTTTACAAGCCGAAGTTAGGTGATGTTGGATTTCGGTTTGGAAGACAGTGTCCGGAGTGTCGTCGTTTTCGTGAGATTGTCTGGGACCGTGATACGCCGCCCTGTTTACCCCAGCCAAAACCACTCCTTTCGGTGTCGCTTGAAGGGGTGATGGGTCTGAGGCAAGTGTGGCTTGTGACTGACGCCGTTGCCAAAGATCTCAGGAAGCTGGCTGCAAAACACAAGTCCATGTATGTCATCAAAAAGAGCATCGTGGTTGCGGAGTAGGGATTGGTTTTCCACGACTGAGACTCTTTCGGTGCATGAATACTGCGCCCCCTGATTTCGCCGCCATTAGCAGATTTCTGACAGGATCGCAGCGGTTGTCGCCTTTCCCACTGTCTCATATTTCCAACTGGCTAGGAGACCACTCATGGTGGCGACACACCCGTCCGCCTCCGAGCTTGCTGACTTCGCGCTCGGCAACCTCGATTCGCAACAGCTCGAAATCATCGGGCAGCATTTGGAAGACTGCCGGGACTGCCGTGGTATCGCTGAGCAGGCGGGCGGAGACACCCTGACCGCTCTCTTGCAAGAGGCCGAGACCGAGTTGGACCTGCCACGATGCCCAACGCCAGTGCCCGCTGAGCTAGCCGACCACCCGCGGTATCGCATCGTTCGCTTGCTTGGGGTCGGCGGCATGGGCACGGTGTGGCTGGCCGAGCACAAGATGATGAACCGCCGCGTGGCGCTCAAAATCATCCGCCCGGAGTTCCTGACCAAGGCCGGAGCGGTCGAGCGGTTCCACCGCGAAGTGGCCGCCGCGGCCCGGCTGCAACACCCGCACATCGTCGCGGCCTACGACGCCGAACAGGCCGGCCAGACCCATTTTCTCGTGATGGAATACATCGAAGGCACTGGCCTGGACGAACTCTTGAAGCAGCGTGGCACGCTGCCGGTAGCGGAGGCAGTCCGCATCGTGAAACAAGTCGCGGCGGCCCTGGCCCACGCTCACGATGCGGGCCTGGTTCACCGCGACGTGAAGCCGGGCAACATCATGCTCACCGCCGACGGCCGGGCCAAGGTGCTCGACTTCGGGCTGGCCATGATCGTGGCCGATGACCAAACCGACATGACGCTGACCGGCGCGAACCTGGTCGTCGGCACGCCGGACATGATCGCCCCGGAGCAGGCCGAACACCCCCACGCCGCTGATACCCGCAGCGACGTTTACAGCCTCGGCTGCACGCTTTACATGCTGCTCACCGGGCAGCCGCCCTTCCCCGGCGCATCGGTGCTGAAGAAGCTCGACGCGCACCGCTTCGAGCAGCCGAAGCCCCTGACCGAGTTCCGCACCGATGTCGACGCCACCGTGCAAGCCGTCGTCCGCAAGATGATGGCCAAGAAGCCCGCTGAGCGGTTCCAGACAGTAGGCGAGGTGGCTTTGGCCCTGGACGTCAAACTCGCCGAGCCAGCGGCACTGGCAAAGAAGCCGCCGCGTAGGCCGCTGATAGCGATTGCCGCCGGGCTGATGGCCAGCTTGTTACTGCTGGCCGGCGTGGTGACCTATCGCATTAACACCGACAGTGGCGAACTGGTGATCGAGGCGACCGAGGACGTGGAGGTAGTCATCAAGCAGGGCGGCAAATTCGTCACGCTCATCGACACCAAGACACAGAACAAGGTGGAACTCAAGAGCGGCCACTATCAGCTTCAGCTCAAGGACGCTCCCGGCCTGCAACTGAACGTCGGCAACGCCACACTGACCCGCGGCAGCACGGTGCTGGCCAAGATCACCAAGAAGGAGACGCCGACCGACCGTGTCATCCCGAACGCGACCGGGCAGTTCTACTTCGAGCTGATGCAGACGCCCGAGGGGCCGGTGTATGTGAAGCGAGAAGCGCGGCCGGGAGTGACGATCGTCCGGGAACAACCACCGGCAGTGCCCAACATCCCGACTAGCCCTGGTGTGCCGACGGCGATTCCTGACCTGCCGATACCAAATATTCTGGAGAAAGCCTCCTCGCCGCCGAAGTCCTCGGAGCCAGCCGAGCCGGCGCATAGAGAGCAAATGAAACCTGCGGAGCCAAAGTCGGATTTCCCTCACGCAGTGACGACGCCCGCCAAGACATGGCCGCCCCGGGCTGAGCCGACCGGCTCTGATCGGCCCGTCGTGCTGCCGAGTGCTTATTCGAACGTGGACCAGTTCACATTCTCAGCCGATAGCCGCTTGGCCGTGGTGAACAGGGCATCCCAGGAATTTGATGTCATCGAGACAGCGACTGGTCACGTTCTCTCAACTTACGAGGCCAGGTCCGGCGCTGGGCAACCGTTGTGTTGGTGCTTCAACTCGGATAGCAGCAAGATATTGTTGCTGCTGCGTCCCCCTGGGGAAACGGGAAACATGATTGCAGTCCAGTGGACGATCCAAACCGGCGAACTCAAGACGATCACGCAGCCCTTCCGCGGGCTAAAATATTCGCGGATATTCTGGTTCCCAGACGAGAGGTCGATCCTAATGGCTGGGGCAATGTCCGCCAGCTCCTCAGACTTCTCAGGCGCCGCAGCGCAGCCCAATGTCGTTCACCTCTATTCGATCACCGAAAATCGCATTTTCCGTGAGGAGCGGCTGGATGACTTGACGACCATGGCGTTGAAGACTGGCGGAAGCAAGCCAACAAGTCGAGGCTATTTCATCAGCCAAAACGGGCGACTCCTGGTAAAATGGCAGAACCTGCTTTCATCAGCTCCGAAACACGAAGAGTCGACGACTATCGCCGTTGTCGATCTCGCGAAACCGCCCCAGCAGGCGGAAGTGTTTGCAATCCCAATGTCTACAAACTGGATGACCGAACTCATCGGCCACGATTGGCTCGGGGTCATCAACGTGCCACCGAGAAGTTCAGGCGCCCAACTCACTTACCATGACCCACTCACACTCAAGGTCACTTACGGGCCGATCCAGTTTCCTGAGCCGATCCAGTTTCCTGAGGGTTTGATCCCGGCCGAGCGTGCCCCGATCGGGATACGCAAAGTGGAGCAAAAGATCGAAGTGCTCGATCTCCTTACGGATGAAAAGCTCACTACGCACGCGCCGATGAAGCATCTCTATACGGACAGTATGACAATATCCCCGGATGGCCGAATTGTCGGCGTGCGGGCTGAAAATGGCTGGAACTTCTACCATGTGAAGCTGCCCGACCCGAAACGCAATCCTAAGGTGTTGCCCATCCCGACAAAGATGCCGGTGGGGCCCAAGCCCAAGCCGGCCATGCCCGAGCCGGAACCAGCCCCGATGCCCAAAGCGAAGGACGCCAAGAAGCCGTGAGCACTTCGGTGAGCTTGTTGACTCGCCTCCGCACGGACGCGACTTCCGCCGATTGGCACCGCTGGCAGCAGCTCTACGAGCCGCTGCTCCGCGGCTGGGCGGCCCGCGCGGGTGTCGCCGATGCCGACGACGTGATTCAGGAAGTCTTGCTGGTGCTCGTGCAGGAACTGCCCCACTTCGAGCGGCAACGCGAGGGCTCCTTCCGCGCCTGGCTCCGGCAGATTCTCGTCCGCCGCATTCACGAACATTTCCGCCAACGGCAGCGATTCCCCCTGGCGAGCGAAAGTGTGCTCGCAGAGCTATCGATGCCCACCTCGGCCCTCAGCCAACTTTGGGACCGCGAACACGACCTCCATTTGGCCAAGCGGCTGCTCGCACTCGTCGAACCCGACTTCCAGGCCACCACCTGGCAGGCCTTCCGGCTACAAGTCCTCGACGGGCAGAGCGCGGGCCAAGTCGCGATGACTCTCGGCATCAGCGTCAACGCAGCCCTGCTGGCGAAAAGCCGGATTTTGAAGCGACTGAGGGACGAATGCCAAGGGCTTGTGGAATTGTGACGAACGGCCACACGGGTTTGAACCGTGTGGCATGTGGGTTACTTGGCGATGTTATAGACGAAGAGTTTGTCGTAGTCGCGGAGGTAAAGTTTACCGTTGGCGATCACAGGGTGCGCCCAGACCTTGCCTCGCCCAGGGCGAACGGTGCTCTTGCTGGGGATGTTGAATCGGCCGGTTTCGGTCCAGTCTTTATCACTGGCTTTGATCGTCACCAGTGTCCCCTGATCTTCGCTGAAGCAGTAGAACTGCCCATCAGCGAACGAGATCGAGCCTTTGCCGAGGTTCTTACTTTGCCAGATGAGATCCTCGCCGCCCTTCAGGTAGTCGTAACAGAACCACTGAGCTTTGCCGTCGGAGTGGCCGTAGAGTTTACCTTCATGCTCAATGACGCCACCGTGGTGATTGGCGATCATGGTGTTGTTGTAAACGACCTTGGCCTTGTCGCCTGAGAGGTCGATCAACTCGCAACCTGCTCCGTAACCCGCCGTGAAGAAGGCTTTGTCGCCGGTCACGATCGGTGTCGGGATGACGGCGGTTTTGCGACCAATCTTGCCGGTTTTCCAGAGCAGTTCACCAGAATCCGCATCGACACCGACGGCGTTTTGCATCGTCTGGGTGATGTACTGCTTCTCGCCTTTGATCTTGGCGGGGATGATGCCCGCGTAGCCAGCGCCATCATTGAGGGCGCTCGTCGCCCAGATGAGCTTGCCAGTCTTCTTGTTTAACGCGACCATGCCATTCTTGTTTCCCGGGGTGACCACGACTTTGTCGCCATCGACGAGCGGAGATTCGGAGTAACCCCAAGTCGGGATGCCGCCGCCGTACTTCTCGACGAGGTTCACATGCCAGACTTCCATACCGTCTTTCGTGGCCAAACAGGTGAGGTCACCCATCGCCCCCAAAACGTAGAGGTGATCGGCATCGACGGTCGGAGTTGAGCGTGGCCCAGCTCCCCAGCCGTCGAGCAGTTTGCCGGGGCCAGTTTTCACAGGCGTTTGCCAGATCCGCTTGCCGGTTTTGGCATGGAGGCAGGTCACGAATTCGCTGGCACCATTCTTGGCCCCATCAGCGCCGAGCATGAAGACCTTGTCACCGACGACGGACACACTGCCATAGCCGGTGCCGATTTCATTGATCTCTGCTGTCACGGACCATGCCAACTCTGGGCCTCCCTCGGGGAAGCCGACCATCAGCTTGGTGTCAGCGGACTTGCCATCGCGGTTCGGCCCACGCCATTGGGGCCAATCCGCCGCGGAAGCAGCACTCAAACCAAGAAGACAGAGACTGAACAAACTCCAGCGCAGACGCATATCACACCTCGGACGTGAAAGTGAGCGGATACTTCCAACTATACCCAGCGGGCAAGACGGTGTCCCGGCTCTCACGGAAACCTCATAGCTTCAGAATCGAACGGATCGCCTCGGGTCGGAAGACCTGGGGGATGATGGCTCCGGTTTCCAATTCGAGGCCGTCGAACGTCTGGGATCGGACGCGGCCCACGAACACTTCGCCGGTGGTCGTTTGCAGCTGCACGAGTTGCCCTAAGAACTGCATGGACTCGACCCACTCCGCCTCCACCTCGCTACGGTCGGGCATCAAGAGCGCCGCGTAGACTTCGTCCAAGTGGTACAACAATCGGCCTAGGCTGTCATGGATTTCGAGTTTCTCGGATTGCAGCAACTCCCGCATTGAGGTGCCGTTCAAGCCCGCTCCTGCGAATTCCTTCGCTGTCTGGTTCAAGTTCAAGCCGATGCCGACGATCACAGCTTGCGATTGCTCAATCAGGATGCCGCACAGTTTTTTCTCATCGACGAGCACATCGTTCGGCCATTTGATGCGTGACTGCTTTCCGGAGAGCGTCCGGACCAAGCGAGAGACTGCGAGAGCCGCCCAGGCCGTGAGCAGCACGGGGCGGAGCATCTCGGGTGGAGGTTGCAACAAAATCGAGACGAGAAGTGAATCCCCCGGTCGGCTCCACCAGTGGCGGCCATACTGCCCACGCCCTGCCGTCTGGACGCCTGCCACGAAGCCCATGCCGGGAAGGATCTCGGTAGTAGTCACCACAGCGGCCAAGTCGTTTGTACTCGTCGCCTCGGGGTAAAACCGGACGGTCTGGCCGATGTGGTTGGTGGGAAACTGCCAGACTTCGAAGCTCATGCGTCGTAATCCAAAGCGATGTCCAAGGCGGGGGCACTGTGTGTGATCGCACCGACGCTGATGCGATCAACTCCCGTTTCCGCGATGCCACGAATCGTGGTCAGGTTCACGCCCCCCGAGGCTTCCAGCCGCACATGAGGAGCACGTTCATTGCGTCGACGGACGGCTTCACGGAGTTGCTCATTGCTCATGTTGTCGAGCAGCACAATCGCCGGGCGACCGACCAGCGATTGATCGAGTTGATCGAGGGTATCGACTTCGATTTCGATCGGTAAGCCCTTTGATAGCGGCGAAGCGTGAGTGGCTTCCAAAGCCAGTTTCACGGCGTTTTCGGGTTCGCCGAAACCCGCGAGGTGGTTGTCCTTGATCAAGATGCCATCGTAAAGCCCGATGCGGTGGTTCGTGCCACCGCCCATTCGCACGGCGTACTTTTCTAAGAGCCGCCAACCGGGGGTGGTCTTGCGGGTATCGAGCACTTGAACGGGAATCCCCCGCACCGCCTCGACGTACTTGGCCGTCAGGCTGGCGACCCCGCTGAGCCGTTGCAAGAAATTCAACGCCGTGCGTTCGGCGGAGAGAATCGCGGCCAATGGCCCTGACACGGTCGCGAGCCGCATTCCCCGGGTCGCGGTGGTGCCGTCTTGCGTCAGCAGATGGATTTCGATCGCTGGGGAGAGCTTAGCACAGACGAGGGCAATGATCGGCAACCCAGCGATCGCACCTGGCGTGCGGGCGACAAAGACGGCCCGGCCCTGGCGGCTTGGTGGGATGGTCACCTGGCAGGTGATGTCGCCGACATCAGCGAGATCCTCGGCAAGAGCAAGCTCAATCAGGCGCGTGGCGTTGTTGGTTTCGGCTGTTGTGAACATCGCCTCATTCTACTCTCGGGCCAGGTGATGACCAAGTCGCTACTGCTGGCCCGAACGAATTCAAGTTCACGGTGGAGTCGTGCTTTCGCGGCGGACATGGTCTTGCAGTAACGGGTAAAACGCATGAAAGTCCGCTTCGAAATCCTCGCGGCGGGCGATCAAAACAGGCATGGCCTCGGTGAGTTTCACATCTCGACCCATGCGTTTCAAGATGCGGTTCGAAAGCCGCCAAAGCACTTCTTCGATGCCAGCCAGGTGTTGGTAACTGGCGAGTAGGTCTTCTTCTTGCATCTCCTTCAGGTCTTTCAAAGTCTTGTCAGGTAACCCCGCTGAGACGCTGAGCATTTCGCGGTAGAGTTTGGCCGTGAAGCGTTCGAGTGGTTCGGGGTGGTAGCGTTCCCAGTGGCTGGCCAGGCAATGGTCGTAGAAGACATCCACGATGATCCCCGCAAGGTGCGGGAACTTCCCTTCGAGGCGTGCTCGACTGGTGTGAACGATCGGGTGGTAATCGGTGAAGGCATCGATGCGTTGATGTTCCCGCACGCCTGCATGGAACTTCTCGGAAAGCCCCACACGGTCTGCCCGTTTGACCATATCCGCGAGGACATTCCCCATCCGAATCTCAGGCTCCGGGGTCGCCAGAGCCGCATGAGCGAGCCAGTTCATTCGCGGTCATCCCTGCGACCACGAGAACGCCTTCGTCGGCGGCGAGCTTGATACGCCCGCTCCTCGGCTTCGCGGTCCTCTTCGAGTGCTGCGACGAACTCAGGGTGAACCTTTTGCATCGTCACTTCGTATTCGGTGATTTCGACAGGGTGAATCATTTTTCTGATGATCACCTCACGGACTCCCGTGCAGACGATAAAGCCGAGGACTGCCCCGCCGCACATCCCGAGTCCGATGGGTTTGAACTGTGGATTCTGTGTCACAGCGATGCCAAAAATCAGCAACACCATGAAAACAAAAAACCATCCCCCGAGTAAGACAAAATACCAGCCCCAGAAGCCATCATGTTCACGACAGACAGGCCAGTGAATTGTCGTTTTTTTTCGCAGGCCAGATGCCACGATCCAATAAAGTACGAGGCCACCAATGTAGAAGAAGAGAACCCAACGTGGCTCCCAGAAGTAGTTGACGCTTTTCGTCCGGGGAGCATGTCGACCACACCTCACACAGACGGGTGGTAGCATCCCTTTGCGGCACTCTTCAATGTCCAAAGTCACTTCCGCCATCGACACCTCATGTGGAGAATGCAGCACACGATGGAAACCAAAATCGATTCTGGCTCACCGTTCAAACTCGTCGTCATTGTAGTTATGCTGTCGCACCTGAGCACGGCGTCGCTCGGCATGATAAGCTCGTTCGTCGGAGTCCCGGTCTTCTTCAAGAGCGGCCACGAACTGGGGATGGACCTTCAACATCGTCGCTTTCCGATCCGTGATGTAGCTCGCGTGGATCAATCTCTTCGACCAGACCGCGTAAATGATGACAGAGACCACGAAACCCACCACGCTCCCGCCACAAAGAGCTAGCCCCAGCGATTCAAAGACCGGGTTCCCCGCCACGGAGAGCAGAATTCCCACAACGAGCAAGCCCGCACAGAGGGAGATGGCCGACCCAATGAAGACCTGAACCCAACCCCAGAAGTTGTTGTGCTCATGGCAGACTGGCCAATGGATGATGGCTCGCTTCTTTAAGACCATTGAGAGAATGATGAAAGGTAAGATCCCAGCCGCTCCGAACAAGAAGCAGAAACCAATCCAGTCCGGTTGCCAACTGTAGTGGACGGCTTTGGTTTCGTCAGCATGTTCGCCGCACTTGACGCAGACCGGCGGTAGTATCCCTGGCCGGCACTCTTCGATGTCCAAGATCACCTTTGCCATCAACGCCTCTTGAAGAAAATGCGGTACACGATGTAAACCGAAAGCCCGAGGCCACTCAGAACGAAGACCAGCACACAGACCACCGCACCAATGAGCCTGTCACTACCCTTGAGGATCGTGGTTGGGACGACCTGCACATGAGCGGCTTCGGGTTCGGTGTAATACTTGCGATCGAATTCCTCTTCAGGGTTCTTTCCTTCGGCGATCCAGCGAATCTCGTCAGCACGCACCTCTTCATACCACTGATCGGCATCGCGGAGTTCCTTTTGGAACTCTTCCTCGACGTCTTTCAGGGGCGTACCCATCTGACCTGTCGTAGGGCTGACTTGCATCTCCAGGGCATGTTGAGCGAGCCAGCGGTACTTGGTGCGGGAGTCTCCTTCGGGGACTTCGTAGGAGGCTTTGAGAAAGGCCCGCGCGATGAGTTGTTTGGGATCGGCTTGGCTCCCGTATCGGTCTTTCAGCGAGTAACCGAGGAGTTCGAGGATCAATGGGGACTTGTGGTTGCCAAACTTCATGATCCCCAAAATCCCTTTCACCGCCTCGCGGTCATGGTGCTTCCAATCAGGGTATTTGACGTCGATTCCCTGTCCGTTGGCTGGCTCAAGCTGAGTGGATGTGACCGTGGCTAATGGCAACGTGAGCTTCGGTTGGGAATGGCTCTCCAGCAGTTCCGCAATGTACTTCTGGTACTTCTCCCGATTGAAGTGAGCAGCCGGGTTCACGATCAGTGCGGCGTCGATGAAGAACAGCCCCTCGCAATACCGGCCAGCGTGCAGTTCAAACGTCCCGCGGTTGGCCAAAGTCTCGTAGCGGCCGGGTTTGATGGCCTCGGCACGGATGGCGATTTCGATCGCCTTGTCTTGCTGGCCGAGTTTGTCGTAAGCGACACCCAGATCATCGAGTAACGCTAAGTTCTGCGGGTCTTTCTCCAGTCGCTTAAGCCGGTCTTGCACGCGCCAAGTGTAGAACTCCGGCGAGTGCCTCAAGAACTTACCGGTGATCAGTTCGAGAGCCGAGGGGAACTGTTGCCGTTCCATACGCAAGGTGTCATGGTCCCAGAGGCAAGCCACCGCCAGCGACGGGCAACCAATGAGCAGGAGCACGAGAAAGCACTTTCGCATGACCAACCTCCGCGTCGTCTCACGTTCCACCGATCAACAGTACCACGACAGCGAACGCCCTTCAATTCAAGAAACCTGATTCAACCACTCATTGAGGAGTCTTTGCACGCTGGCCAGTTCATGATCGGAGCCACCATCCCAGGGCGCGATCGGGATCCATTGATCGCGCTGGTCGGGTCGGATCCAGCCAGAATCGTCATCGACCAAGCGGATGTCGTCTGGTTTCGCGTCAGGAACGAAGGCCAAGTCTTTGTATTCTCCGCACCACTCAATGAACTCCAGTTTCGCAGTCAGATCTTTGGGTAGGAATCCGCGATCGTCGAGGTCGGCGAGCACAGCCTGGGCTTCAGTCGTCTCGACCGTGGTAAAGATGGCGACCCGTGCGAAGTGCTCGTGGCAGAAGTTCAGGAACGCTCGCAGGCCTGGTCTTGGCTGGCCACTTCGGGCATCGTCTAACAGGGTGCGTTCGAGGTCAAGGGCCAGAACTTTGGAGTGCTTCATCGCATCATTCTACGTTCAGGCCAGTGGGCGGCCGGTGCGGGTGTTCTTGGCGACTTTAGTGGCGGTGGCAGTCGCGATCGTTTGCCACCAGGGTTTCCAGTCTTCATGCGGGCCGAGGTAGGCTTTCAGAAACCGGAGCTTGTCGGTCTGCGTGATCGGGCCGCTTAAGAAGCTCGCGTTCAACCGGGCCAAGTCCCGGCAACGGGTCGCCATCGGCACATCCTTGCCCACCTCGACGCCGACTAGGTCGAGAATCACGGGTGTCGCAGTGGGCAGGTCGCTGATGCCGCGGAGGAAAAGGTTCGGGGCTTTGAGGTCGCGGTGAGAAACACCATGATCGTGCATCTTGCGAAGCTCGCGGGCGATGCGGTCGGACCAAAGTCGCAGGGTTTCCACAGAGTGACAAGCCAATGTCACCGCTTCAGGCAGGTCGATTCCGTCATCAATGTATTCGAAGATCAGGTAACCCTCGGTTGGCACACCCCATGCGAAGCGCTCGACGACCGCCATTGGCCGAGCGGTTGGCAGGCCTCGATCGAGGAGGTTGCGGCCATAGCACCAAGAGCGCATCGCGGGGGTGGTCCGCAAGGCGTTTTTCAACCGTTGAACGCGGTTTTTGATACGAAAGCGTTTGACGACGTACCGAGTGTTCTCATGGCTCAAAATCGCGACGGTTGAGCTGCGCGAGTCTTTGAGCAACTTCACGGCGGGGTCGGTGAAGAAGCCATCGGGGTCGGTCAACAGCCGGCGTTGAAGTGCCTCGGGGAGTGTCCGCTCGGCGTAGCCACGGAGTCGGCCTTGGCGAATCGGGCGAGTGTCGCGGTTCGTGGTGGTGTAGCGTTTCAGGCGGTCTTGCCAAAAGGCGAGATTCGAGGTGCGTGTTGAGGCTTCGATGGTACGGGGGTCGAGGCTGAGCGCGGGGCGTGCTTGTCGGTAGGTTCGCCAGAAGCGGAGTCGTTCGCTGCGAGTGGCTCGCAGTTGGAACCAGCGATTCCAGAGTACCAGAGCCGCGAGCGTCTGCTTGCTATCCAAGGCCGGCCCAAAGCGGATGGCGTGCAGGTCCATCAGTAGGATTTCATGCTCATCGATCAGGAAGTTCCCCGGGTGCGGGTCGGGGTGATCGACGCCCGCTTCATGCTGCTTCGCCAGCGCCAGGGCGAGGCGATCGGCGAGGGCAAAACGAGCTTTCACGGAAGTCATGCCACTTTCGAGTACCTCGACGAGCGGCTTCGCGCCGACCGCTTCCCGAGTCACGAGCACACTCTCACTGGGCCAGAAGCGCGATCGCGTCCCCCAGGCGAGAGGTGTGACGGTGGCGATGCCATGCTCTCTGAGGGCCAAAGCGTTCTCGTATTCCAACTGCGCTTTGCAGGGCCTGAGGACATCGCGGGCGTAACTGCGGGGAGTGTTCACCCGCGAGATTTTGACGAAGAGCTGTTCGGCAGGCACATGCAAGATCGTGCGTTGCAGATTCTCTTTGACGACCACCCCCGTTGCCCAACCAGACCAGGCCGAGAGCCAGTCGTGAGCACTCGGCTCGGCTCGCCAGTGGTAGCCAAGGGCCGGGGTCGTGGCTTGGTGGTGGAATAGCCCACGCAATCGCCGTACAAAGTGGCTCAGCATCCTGATCTGTCCCTTCCGCCGTAGAGCCAAGTGCTTAAAGTATCCAGCAGAGTTCGTGGAGGATACTGCACTCAAGACGTGGCACGGCCATCTTGGCCGTGCAGAGCGGAGACAGGACGCTCCGGACTCATGGGCTGGAAGCCCATGCCACGATTGGTTCCCTGCGTTTTTGAGAGTCAATGGCCCCTGAGAAGTTAGTGACACCCATGACGCCTGACGATTTTTTCTTTGACTACGACCTGCCCGAGAAACTCATCGCTCAGGAGCCAACGGCTCGCCGGGAAGACTCGCGGCTGTTGGTGGTGCGCGTCTCGTCGCAGACTCTCGAGCATCGGCATTTTCGTGATCTTCCCGATCTGCTCGAAGCCGGTGACTTGATCGTGCGGAATGATACCAAAGTGCTCCCGGCTCGGGTGATTGGGGCACGGGTGAAAACCGGTGGCCGGTGGGAGGGGTTGTATCTCGGTGAGCCGACGCCAGGCACTTGGGAGATGCTCGCCAACACGCGCGGCTTCCCCGATCTGGGCGAGACCTTCGCCACCGAAAGCCGCCTGACACTGACTTTGGTCGGACGCACCGAAGATCGCCACTGGCTGATGACGCCGAACCCGCCTGGCGACCCAGCCGAGCTTTTGGCGAAACATGGCCTGATGCCGTTGCCGCCGTACATCCGCAAAGGCAAGCCCTCGAAGGCCGACCTCGAACGCTACCAAACCACCTACGCCCAAACCCCTGGCTCCGTCGCGGCCCCGACTGCCGGGCTGCACTTCACACCAGCCCTGTTCGAGACGCTCGCTGCCCGTGGCATCACTGCCGCCAGTGTGACCTTGCACGTCGGTCTGGGTACCTTCGCCCCTGTGAAAGCCAGCGACCCGCGCGACCATGCCCTGCACGCCGAGTGGTGCGAAGTCACCTCAGAGACCATTGCACGCATCCATGAGGCGAAGCGAGTCATCGCCGTCGGCACCACGACGACCCGCACGCTCGAAAGTGCCGCTCGCAACGGGGAATTGCAACCGTACCGCGGACCCAGCGACATGTACATTTACCCGCCTTACGACTTCCGCGTCATCGATGGGCTGATTACCAACTTCCACTTACCGAAGACGACGTTACTATTGCTCGTGCAAAGCCTCACAGGCAGCGACCTCCTTCGCCGAGCGTACACGGAAGCGATAGCCGCGGAGTATCGCTTCTTTAGCTACGGTGATGCGATGTTGGTGTTGCCATGATCGTCGAGGTGCGTTGCCCGAACCTGCTGACGGGCCACGTCCGTGTCGTCGTGCCACGCCCGAATGCCACCGGCCACATCGCAGGCCCCCATCGCCCTGGCCACACGACCATCGAACTCACGTATCCGCTTCGCACGACCCTCACGACCACAGACAGCACGACCCTCGAAGCCATCATCCCCGAACCGAATCTTGCGCCGTTCAGTTACCGCCTACACGTAGTCGGAGAGCCAGTCCGAGAGATCGAATTCCGGGGGTAGGTTTTAGAGGCAATTCACCACGGAGTACACGGAGAACACGGAGTAGAAAAACAATTCCTTTTCTTTCTCCGTGGTCTCAGTGCTCTCAGTGGTGAAATGGATTTTCACTCTCCAAAACCTCCTTCTCGGATTCCTTTCAAAAGATTTTTCGGTTTCGTGCGTTACTTTTCTGGTTGGGTTCGCCAACCTACTTTGACATCGCCTCTTGGCCTCCTGAATGGGATTGGCATGGATTCTGGCGACGAGGACTGGATCGTCCGTGGGCTGAAAGCTGGCCAGACGGACGCCTGGACGCAACTGTACGACCAGCACGCGGGGCGTGTCTGGCGGGTGGTGGCGCGCTATCTTCGGTCGCCGGAAGCCGTCGCGGACGTCGTGCAGGAAACCTTCCTCATGGCCGCCAAGTCGGCGAAGAATTACGACCCCTCGCGCGGTTGCCTTTGGGCTTGGCTCTGGGGCATCGCCCGGACCCAGACCAAAAACCACCTCCGCCGTGAGGCCAAACATGCGAACCCGAGACCCCGTGAACCTGACCCGTCACCTTCGCCTCTTCTACTGCTTCTGGACCACGAACAGGCGGATTGTGTGCGGCAAACACTCTTGGAATTGCCCGAAGACTATGAACGACTTTTAACCGCCAAATACTTTCTCGACGAATCCACAACGGACATCGCATTTCGGGAAAAAATTTCTGAACATGCGTGCAAATCAAAATTGGCCCGGGCCCGCGAAGCGTTTCGTCGGGCTTACCCTCACGCGGACCTGTTGAATGAGGCTTCCCATGACACCCCAGGATGACGACCGCGACGACCGGCTCGGCGACCTGATTCGTCAGGCGATGCCGACGGGAGTCGAACCCAACCCCGAGTTCTTGGCCTCTCTGCGAGACGCCTCGATTCGCGCGTTTACCGATGCCCCCGCAACCAGCCCGCAAACACAAACATCGACGAAAAGGACACCACCTATGACACAGTTACTGAGAATCGGAGCGAGCTTCCTAGCGCTTTCGCTCGTTGGGTTTTTGATTTACATGGGGGTCCGGGAAATCCCTGGCCCGACGCCGGATGTGCGTTTCGTGACACTCGAAGATGGGCTGTATTTCACGCTCACCGAGAATGGCGAAACCACCCATATCTACACCCGTTTGCCAGGGTTCTTGCGCCTCGAGCGCGCCCCTGGGCGTTATGTGTTGGTTCAAGGTGGCGAAAGCTACCAAGTCGATGAGGAAGCGAACCGCTTTAGCCGCGGCACCTCGCGCTTCTTCTCCCAAGACCGACCCGAAGAACTGAATGTCCTGGCGCTCGCCGGCATCACGGAGGACGAAACGAGCTTCATTTCCACGGACGCGGAAACCTCGGCTTTCCGGCTCAATGATGGCTCGGAAGTGGAGATTCGCCGTGAGAATGGCAAGTTCCGGGAGTTGCGTCGGTTTATCCTGGCGAATAATGCCCGCGTATTGCTGACCACCCTGACACTCCAGGATCCGAAGCCGATGCCAGACGATAAATTCGCGCTCGCTAAGACGCTCTCCGAAGATGGCCGGGTTGGCAAGGTTTCCGAGGTCCAAGGGCTGGCCAGTGTGAAGCCCAAAAACGCGAGCCGCTTCACCCCACTGCGCCCCGGCATGCTGCTTATGCCCGGCGACTGGGTCCAAGTCGATCTGCGTGGTGCCAATGCCGCGACGTTAAAACTGCTCCCGCAAGCCACCATCATCGCCGGCCCTGGGGCGATGCTCGAAATCGTCAAACCGAATGCCATCAAGCTCCTGGCCGGCGAAGCGGAGATCACGCCGGACAAAGAGACACCCATTGCTGTCGATGGACCTGATAACAAGAAACTGCCGGACGCCGTCAAAGAGCGCGGCTTCTATCGCATCATCAACGACAAAATCACCCGTGCCACCACCGACCCTGTCTGGCTCAAGAGCTTGAAGGGGACCTCGGTCAATGAATCGCTCGGCTCGCTCGTGGCCCAAGTCGATGGCCGGAGTGTGAACCTCACAGTGGGCATTCACAAAGTCAATGTCGAAGTCCGCGACCAAATCGCCCGCACCACGATTGAAGAAACCTTCGTCAACAACACCAACCAGACTCTCGAAGGCACCTTCTACTTCCCCCTGCCACAGGATGCTTCCATTGCGGGCTTCGGCATGTGGATTGGCAACGAACTGGTCGAAGCCGATGTGGTCGAGAAGCAGCGTGCCCGGGAGATTTTTGAGATCATCCTGCGTGAGAAACGCGACCCCGGTTTGCTTGAATGGAATGGCGGGAACATCTTCAAAGCCCGTGTTTTCCCGATCTTCCCGCACTCCGATAAACGCGTCAAAATCACGTACACCCAAGTCCTGCCTGCGGTTGGCAAAAAGATCCGCTACAGCTACGCACTGCAATCCGAGATGCTTCGGCTGAATCCGTTGAAAGAACTGTCGGTCGATTTCACTGTGACCTCGGCGAACCCGATCAAGTCCGTCACCAGCCCGACGCACACGGTTCGCACCTCGAAATCCGACACCAGCGCCAAGCTCGAATTCACGGCCCAAGAGTACACGCCGACCAAAGACTTCGAAGCTGTCATCGAAATGGCCGACAACACCGCCCCCGTGACCTTGATCCCACATCGCCGCGGTGAGGATGGCTACTTCCTCGTCCAGGTTTCGCCACCAGCCCGCGAACAAGCCGAGCGGGACATCCTCGGCGAAACGGCACCACTCGCCACGATCTTCTGGTGCGACACCAGCACATCCATCGACCCCGGCCAGCGCAAAACCCAAGACGCCATCGTCGCGGCGATGCTCACCGCTCTGACACCGCAGGATCAGTTCAACCTCGTCTGTTCGGACGTGAACACCGATGCGGCTTTCGAGAAGCCAGTCCCGGCGACCAAAGAAAACATCGCCAAAGCCCGTGATTTCTTGGCGAAACGCATCTCGCTCGGTTGGTCGGACTTGACGCTGAACTTTGGCCGCGTGCTGGCGATGGCTCCCGCGAATGCCCACGTCATCTACCTCGGCGATGGTGTGGCGAACACGATCACCGCCGACCCGGCGGGTGCTGCCAAATCGCTCGAAGACCAATATCGCTTGTCGATGAAGTCGGTCACCTTCCATGCCGTGGCTCTGGGCAGCAGCTTTGAATCGGGCGTCATGGCTAAGCTCGGCTCGTTCGGTGGCGGTTCCTCACGCCGGGTGAATGCGGAGCAAGGCCCTGTCGCCATCGCCCTCGAAATCCTGGGCGAGATCACCCGGCCACCGGTGCGTAACGTGAAGGTCACGTTCCCTGGTCTTCAGACCGCGAAAGTGTATCCAGAAATCCTGCCAAACCTCGTGCCCGGTGCTCAGCAGATTTTGCTCGGCCGGTATCTGCCCAAAGGCGAAAACCAGAAGGGCGAAGTCGTCGTCACGGGGGAGCAAGGTGGCAAAGAAATCCAGTACCGCGCGACCGTGAGTTTGAAAGATGCCGAAGCCGGGAACTCGTTCCTGCCTCGCCTCTGGGCACGGATGCACCTCGATAAACTGCTTCTCGAACCGCAGACGCCGAACACCAAGGAGACGATCATCGGCCTCTCCGAAGAGTTCCACATCATGACGCCTTACACCTCGTTCTTGGTGCTGGAGTCCGATGCGGACCGCGAACGCTTCAAAGTGAAACGTCGCTTCCAAATGCGCGACGGCGAAGCCTTCTTCACCGAGGGGCAAGACAAGGCCCGCTACGAACTGACCCGCGACCAGATGAAAGCCGCTGGCCTCTGGCGCGCCGGGCTGCAACGCCAAGTTCTGGAGAGCCTCAAGAGCCTGGGCCGCACGCCACCGAACTTCGACGTGACGCAACTGGGGCAGCGTTTCGAGCTACGCGAAGCCGCGTCTCGGCATATGTACTTCGCGGAGGGTAAGGCAAACTTCAATGGCCGCTACGATTACAACAGCCCGATCATGCCCACAAGCGCTATGCCTGCGATGGCCCCGAGGAGTGCTCCCAGGGGCGCAAGTGGCCCCGGTGGCCTGGGCGGCGGGATGCCCGGTGAACCCGGTGGTTTCGATGATTTTGATGGAACGAAACTCAGCCTGCTGGATGGAAAGCCTGGAAGCTTCAAGGACATGAAGGAGATGTCAGCAGAGAGGAAGAGCGACGAAGATCTGACCAACCCCGATGCTGGTATCGATCCTGAGATCGCTTCGGCTGTGGAAGCCCAGAATGCACTTAGTGAGAATGCCAATGGAATCTTTTCTGTTCATGCGAATGTGAATAGTGGCGGTGGGGGTTTCGGCGGGGGCTTTGGCGGGGGATTGCCTGGCGTCCGCCAAATGATGAAGCAAGAGATGCATCCGCGAGAGCTTAGCAAGGTTACCCTACAAATGCAGATGGGTGATTCTTATTGGAACTACCAACGAGCCGAACCCTCCTATCTGGAGGCTTACTTCCCGAGCTTGTCCTCGGTGCCGAAACCATTCGTGCGGACGACGAAACTGTGGTCAGCGGAGGCCCTGGCCCTCGCGGAGAAGGTGCATCGCCAACCGAAGCTCTCGAAGCTGCCGGGCGCGGTTCGCCGGGAGATTCGCGTCGAGCAGTTCCAAGAGGAAACCGGTCACCCCGTCAACGTGCTGACCCGCAGCGAGCTGTACCACCCGAGCCGCTGGTTGGTGCGTGAGGGCGCTGACGTTGACCGCACCACGATCACAACCGCGGATGGCAAACTCGTCCGCTGCGTAGCGACAGCCCACGAGCTGGCCCGCGAACGCAAAGCGGAACCGCTTGACCTCGAACGCCCCGAACTGAGCGACTTTGACATGTCAATGAATCCCCTCTGGTCGGGCCACGGGTATCTCTCGGCCAAGGTGGAAAAAGAGGGCGAGTTCCAAGTGATCGTTTTGAATGATGCCACGAAGAACTTCGAGCAACGCATCACCATCGACCCGGTCAAGAATGTCATCGTCAAGTCCACGAACAAGTACGCCCAAGCGGAAGAAGCACGGACGACGGAGTTCAGCGACTTTGTCGAAATCCAAGGCCAATGGTGGGCCACCAAGATCACCGTCAAACTGCGTGGCCTAACGCTGTTCAACGCGACGTTGAAAGTCACTGGCAGCGACCTCGCCGAGCACACGAAAGCCTGCGACGAGATCCTCGCTGGGACCGACAAGTTCCTGACGCTCGTGTCGCCGTATCGCAAAGTCGCGCAAGCCAAGGCTGCCCTCGCGGCGGGCAAAGCCACAGCTCAAGATCACTGGACACTGCTCCGCCGGGCATTGGCTTACCAACAGTGGACCGAAGCCAAGAAAGAGTTCGAGATTCTGCAAAAACTCGAAGCGGACAAGAAAGGCTGGACCTGGGTCGAAGAGCAGTTCCTGCTCTCCACACGCCGCAACGAGGAAGCCCGCAAGCTGCACCTTGAACATGCCGCCAAGTCGCAACGCTGGCCGAACCTGGGGGACCGCATCTGGGCCGCGAACCGTATGGTTCAATATGGCCGCAGCATTCTCAGTACCGAGGAATTACACGAGCTGATCACGAAGCTCACCCCCGCTTTCATGGAGCTGCCCAAAGACCATCTCACCCGCTGGTCGTGGGTCATGGAGATTCATCAAAGCCTGGTCAACATGGGTCGCACCGACGAGGCTCGGGAGTATCTCAAGAAGCTGACCACCGAGTATCCGAAGAACGCGAACCTGCGTGTCATGTATGCCCGAGACCTCTTCAACTCCGGCTTCCACAAAGAGGCCTACGAATACATCAAGGCCCTGATTGCTGCGAAGGACGCCTGGCCGAAGAACGAACGCGAGCAGTTCTACAGCGTCGTCTCGGACTGGTACGAAAACGAAGTCCGGCTGGAGGAGAAAGCCAAGTTCCTGCAAAGCTGGCTCGACGACATGCCGGATAACGAGGGTGCCGCCTGGCAGTTGCTCTCCGCACTCGTCCGCATCGACAAAGGTGAGGAAGCCGAGAAACGAATCCAGCAGTGGATCGACGCGGGCACGGTGGCCAAGCCCACGGATGCCCAGATCGCCCAACTGCGAGCGGCTCTCCGGCACATCGGGGGTTCAGCCCACAACTTCCAGATCGATCGCCTCGATCCGAAGTGGTTCCCCGTGCTCGCGGACTTGGCCACCAAGTTCTACGACCACCCGAAGCATGAAGACATCGCCCGCATCATCCTGACCAATCGCTTCTTGGTAGGCACGGAGCTGCACAGCAAGACACTGAAGGCACTCTTTACGAAGTTCGTGGAAGAGGCTCCGAAGCTGTCCTACGAGCGGGTGATGTCACGTGTCGAGTTCTGGGATGCACTCCTCAACCAGAGCGAGGATTACAAAGCCGGTTGGGCCAAGGTGATTGATCACCTCGAAAAACGCTGGGCAGGCACGACCAACGAAGTCGAGAAACATGCTCTCGGCGTTCGCTTGGCCGCGCTCATCAACCATCGACTTGGGTACGATCCGGCGCTTCGCTTCGTCCGCGAGATGATCAAGAGCGGCCCCAAAGATCAGGTGAATCAGTATCGCCTGCAACTCTTTAGCATGCTCGACTTGTACGCACTCAAAGACGGGCACACCAATGAACTCTACGAGTTGATCCCAACCTTCCTGATCGAGACCGACAAGAAGTGGAACCTCGAATTCGTCATCGCTAAGTTCATGCAACTCAACGACGCCACCCTGCAACGCCGGGATGCTCAACTGCAAGGCGAGCTAACAAACCCGGAGAAACTCACCCGCCCCGAACTGAAAACCAAGCGGGAAGAACTCTCCCGGCAAGCCCGAGGCGAACTGATCGCCCGGCTCAAGAAGCTCGAAGACAACTACCCCGAACTCCTTCGCCAGTGGGTCAAGCTTGATCGACTCGACTTCGAGACTCGCCACGAGACCAAGGACTTCTCGGCCATCACGGCGGAGATTCTGAAAACCCTCGGCGACAAACCACTGTCGCTACCCGATCCGGACGACGAAGAGGCGATGGTGAAGCTCGAGTTGCTCCCGCTCTACGCCCAAGATCGATTGGTCTCGCTCGCCATGTACACCGTCACTCGCCGCACGGCGAAGCCGGAAGAAGCGGCGAAGCTCCTGAAGTTCTTCGAAGTCGGCCAAGACAGCCCGCACAGTGCGGCTCACTGGAAGATGCTGCAATACCGCCTGCTCGTGGCCAAGGACATGCCGAAGGAACTGGAAGCCAAGCTCAAAGCCTGGGTGAAAGAATCCGACCCGGAAGCTCAGTGGCGCACGGCTCTCGCCAATGTGCTCGCCGAGATGGGTAAGCTCAACGAGGCCATCGCCACGCTGGAAAGCGTCAAGGAAATCGATGCCGCCGCGTACAGCCGCTTGCAATCCCTGGCACGGTGGTACATGGCCCTCGACCAGAAAGAAAAACACCTCGCCGCAAAGGCTGCCGCATACAAGCAGTTGGATGAAGGCACCTTGTACAACATGCTCGTCCAGAAACTCGGCTACTGGCAACGGGCGCCGAAGACCGAACTCGAACCCGAGACGCTCCTAATCCTCGAAGCCCTCGTGGACAAAGCCCTGGATGTCAGCCCGTACTTTGAGAGCGTGAAACAACTCTACGAAGCGACCAAAGATCACCGCATCCCCGCGAGTGTGTCGAACGCCATGATCGGCCAATCGGCGGGCAAGGTTTACAACGTCATCACCAACATGAATCGCCTGATGGAGACGATCCGAGAAGAAGCCACCGTGGATCTCATTCAGCAACGCCTCGACGAGTTGAAGGCCAAGAAGAAAACGCCTGTCGATGAGCGTGCTCTGGATCTCCTGGCGATGCAAGTGTTCCGCCGGGCGTCGCAAGTGCTCAATCAGCCTGGGCCGCAGATTCAGAAAGCTCTCGCGGCCTTCCGCAAAGCCTACGACCACCCTTGGGCCGAGGGCGAGCGTCGCCTTTACGCTTACATGCTCAGCTCCCTGGGCAAGATCGATTCGAAGGAACTCGCCGAAGAGCAGATGCGGCAGATGAAAGCGCTCGTCGAAAGTCTGAAACCTGGCGATCAAGATCACCTCGAAGTCTCCAACTTGTATGCCCAGATGCTCTGGGATCGTGAAGATTTCGTCACGTCGATCACGACGCTCACCAAGGCCCTGGATGCCTACATCGCCAGCCACAAAAACCAATTCAACATCAACCTCATGAGTTACGCGAACATCCTGACCGATCGCCACGAGCGGTTAGCGAAATACGCTGACGCTGAGAAGCTCTGGCTGAAATGGATCGATCAAGCCGACAACGCGAACACCAAGCAACAACTCGTTTTCGCGATGCAGTGGACTTGCCTTCGTGCTTACCACGCGAAAGCGGAAGTGAGCCTCGGCCAGGGCACCGTGCTCTACCAAGCCCTCCAAACCCGGCTGCTCGCGGAACTCAAAGCAGGCGGCTCAAACCGCATTGCACTGGCGATGCAACAACTCGATTCACTCTATCGCTACGCTCACGAAAGAAAGGAACCGACCGCGAAGGCAGACGTCCGCAAACTCGCCTTCGAGTTGTTCAGCGAGTTCGTGCCACATTACCTGCCGAACTATGCTTACTATGTCAACCAAGTCGGTAACCTCGTCAAAGATGTCGGCGGGCCAGACCCGATCGAGGCTTTGCGGTTCGTTCTCGATCGGACGGAGACCGATCCGAAGTGGTTCCGCAACTCGGACCGTGATGGCTGGAGGCAATATTACGGCTTGTCGAGATACCGCGTCGAAGCGGGGAATAAGCTCCCACAGGATTTGGAGGCTCGCTTGTTGAAGATCGTGCTGCGTGAGTTGCGCGATGATCTGACCTCCAAGCGCGGTCGCTCGGATCACACCTACTTCCAGCGGCACGATCAGTTATACTGGAGCCAAAAGGAACCCGAATTCGCTGCACTCGCCGAACAAGTGTTGAAAGAGAAGAAGGAATCTCTTCAGACGGTGATGTATATCACGAACTACATGTTCTACGGCTGCAATCGCCAGGGGCGTGCGATCGAATTGCTCTGGGAACTGGAGCGTGCGAAGAAATTGGATTTCAACCAGCGCCTGGTACTCGTGACCTACTTGCAAGTCATGAACCGGAACGCCGAAGTGATCGACTTGCTCATCAGCATGATCAACGAGCAGCCCAAGAACAGGGATGTTCGCTTCCGTCTCATGGGGGCTTACTCGGTGACGGGTAAGAAAGCCGAACTCAAAGAACTGTACACGAAGACGTTGGCACTATGGAAAGCCGAAAAACTGCTCGATGATGGCATGAAGGTTGTCTTCGCTTACTTCGGGCAAGATCATGGACTCCATGCGGAAGCGGTCGAACTCTTCAGCGAAGCGATCCCGAACATCCAGCGTGCGACTCAGGGAACCAACCACGGCCTCGCCGACAACTATCGCCGGTATGCCATTTCGCTCTCAGCACTCGGCCGCAGCATCGAGGCGGTGGACGCCGCGAGCGGTGCCATCGTCTGTTGGGGGCCACAAAAGGAGTACCGCGCTCAGGCTCTCCAGACCTTACTAGACATGATCGTACAGGCCATCAACCTCGATGATATCGCCAAGCATCTGGACAAAGAAACGGAGAAGACGGGCCTCATCAACCCGATCGTCCGCAAGGCCCTCGGCCAAGGTTACTCCAGTCGTCAGCTTTATGCGAAAGCGATCACCCAGTTCGAGTTGGCGATCGAGGCCCAGCCAAACGACCCCGAGACGTTCAACGGCTTGATCGAAGCCTACGACAAGCAGAACCTCAAGAAGGAAGCGATCGACCGCATCCTGAAAGCGCTCGATCTCAACCGCCGCGATGCCGCTCGGTTCCAGGACTTGGGCAAACGCTACGAGGCCTTGGAGAACAAAGTCGATGCCGAGCGAGCCTACACGAGCATCGTCGAGGCGTTGCCAAACGAAGCCGAAGGCCACGCGATCCTGGCTGCGGTCCGCAAGAGCCAGAAGCGTTACGCAGAATCCGTCAAGCACTGGGAGCAGGTGAACGCCATCCGCTCCTTGGAGCCGACCGGGCTACTCGGTCTCGCCGATGTGCAAATCGAGATGGGCGAAACGGAAGGAGCCAAGAAGACCATCCAAACCCTGCGAGCCAAGTTCCCCGCCGTGAAACAGCAAATCGATGCTCTGGAGAAACGGGTGAAGTAAGTCCTGTGGCAACTCGATGAGTGCCGAGGAGGGGACGCCATCGTTACCGACGCACCAACCGTGCGTCACAATTGTTGAGTTGTCGAGAAACCGATGCAGATGATCTCGGCGGCTTCGCTAGGATAATGCGGAATACTTCGGGACCATAGCGATGAAACACCTCCTCACCTTGGAAGAGCTTTCGCCAAGCGAAATTGTTGGGCTTCTGGATGATGCCAAGGATTACCTCGGAGTCGGTCGAGAGACACAGAAGCGGAACACCTTGGCGAACGTCGTCGTGGCCAATCTCTTTTACGAAAACTCGACCCGTACCAAGTTGAGTTTCAGCTTGGCCGTGCGGAGATTGGGTGGCGAGACGCTCGATTTCTCGCCTTCAGGCTCTTCGACGGCCAAAGGGGAATCGTTCATCGACACCGCCCAGAACATCCAGGCGATGGGCATTGATGCAGTCGTCGTGCGGCACTCTTCGGCGGGGGCACCGAAGCTTCTGACCGAGAATCTCGAACCCCGTGTCGCGGTCATCAACGCCGGTGACGGTGCTCACGAACACCCCACCCAGGGCTTGCTCGACATCTTCACCATCCGGCAGCACAAACCGGACTTAAAGGGACTCAACGTCGCCCTAGTCGGGGACATTGCCCATAGCCGCGTGGCTCGAAGCAATATCCACGGCCTTGTGAAACTTGGTGCCCATGTGATCGTTTGCGGGCCGACGACGCTCGTGCCGAAAAGCATCGAGAGCCTGGGCGTCGAGATTCGCCATGATTTGGACGAAGTCCTGCCGCGATGTGATGTCATCAACTTGTTGCGGGTGCAATTCGAACGACAACGGACCGGGCTATTCCCCTCGGTGCGGGAGTATGCTCATCTCTTTGGCATGAATGGCGAACGGCTGAAAAAGGCGAAGCCAGGGATGTTGATCCTGGCTCCGGGGCCGATCAATCGCGGTGTGGAGATCACACCTGATGTGGCCGATAGTGACCACTCGGTGATCCTCGACCAAGTCACGAACGGCATCGCCGTTCGCATGGCCGTGCTGGCGAAACTCTGCGGTAAGTCGAAGTGATCCATTACTTCGACACAGCCAGGCCGCACTTCTCGGCAGCAGTGTAGAGTTCGCCATCGGTTTTGCTCATGTTCCTGGTGGCTTGGACAACATCGCCTCCAAGACCTTTGGCCTTCTCACCGTTCCCTTTGAAAGCCGCTTCGATTTGGGTCATGAAGTCGCCCTCTTCGAAGGTATCCGGCACTGGCACAACCGAAGCGTGGACTGCCTTGACAGCTTTCACATACTTGCCCCAAGCGATCCGAAACGCGGAAGGCGCTGCGGAGATGTCAATCTGATCAAGGAGATCACAATAACCTTTCATGGCTTTGCAGAACTCTTTGGGTTTGGATTCCGTGGTCAGGGTGGCGAGTTGATCTTGCCATCCTTTTTGCTGCTTTTCCACCGCCGCGAGAAGTGCTGCCTGGGCTGCGTTGGGTTCCGTGCCTTCAGCAGCACTGATCGTGCGGACGCGGAAGTACGGCTTCACCTTGGCCGTATCATCCTCGACGACTTCCGGCGTCGACGAGCCACAACCCACGACCCAACCGAGGGCCAGAATTGGTAGCCATTTCCATGTACGCATCGCATCTCTCCGGTTCTTCAGGTCTTCCAACCTAGAACACCGGCGGACTTGGTGCAAATCGACTTTTCCTGACCACTCAAAGGATGACCTCAGCCATGGTGCCGCGGAAAATCCAAACTTCGGAGACCATGTCGTTGTTGAGAATGGTTTCGAGATCGTTGAGAATTCGGGCAGCAGTCGCGCCGTCGAAGACGCGATGATCGAAGACCAACCGCACCGAGACGACCCCCTCCTCACTGATCGGGCCGTAAGTGAGTGTAGCACTCAGTGGCGAGATCAGCGTGTTGAGGGTCGCCCCCATGCCAGCAGTCGTACTCAAACCGAAGGTGCCAAAATTCTTGGCCCGCGACTTGCCCGAAATATGATAACCGAAAGCCCAGATGAACCGGCGTAAGAACCGTGGGTATCGGGAGTAGCGTAAAAGCCGTTGGTAGTACTTGATGCTTTCTACGGGAGCTTGTTTATACTCCTGGATGGCTTGGTGAATCTGGGCTAAAGGGCGCCGATCGGGTTCGCTGATGAGGCCGAAAAAGACCGCTTCCTCGCCGTGGAAATCCCGTGCGATGGTGAGTGAAGCGATACTTTGGTCGGCCTCGTAAAAATGCGCCCAGGGCCAACTCATGTAAGCCCGGCGTAACTCCGGGTGCTGCCCCGCCACGAGACCCAGAGCCTTCATGAAGATGGCCGCCCAAGATGGTGCAGTTGGCATGCCACTGCGAGCCTGAGCCAGGCCGCGAAGCTGCATCGTATGCTCGATCGAGATGAGCGGGATATCCCGGCTCAGATGCATCAAATCGCCGACCCAACGTCGAGGAGCTGAAATCGTAAGCCGTCGTCCTGTAATCTTTGCCATGCCCAAGGGCCTCAACTCATCCGGGTCTTGTACAGGATAGCCTAAGAATTCCGCTGATGCGTTGAAAACTCACTGTGGTTTACCACGCAGTACCAGAATGACCCAGTCTTCGTCTGCAGAGTTTGGCGGGGTGCCGAGGTTCACGATTCCACCACTGGGCACTTTCGCCACCGAACCTGGGGCGAGTTTCCCACCGTTGCGTGGATCGAACCAAGCTACGGTGAATTCGCCCGTCTGCTTGAAGAGGTCCAACTTCACCTCGCCAGGCTTCGTCCGGGAGATGACGTAGATTTCCCCAGGTTTGGCGAGGCACGTGGTGCCGTTCGTGTTCTTGGGGTTACCCACCAGTTCATCGGCGTTCGTCATCTCGGCAACGGGGATGCGATGGTCCCGGAAGAACCCGAGAGCATGCTTCCCGCTTTGCCAGGTCTTTTCCCGGCTGCGGAAGTCTTCACAGACGAGATCGTTCTGGGCGAGGCGATAGCCAAAGTAATACTCGACTCCCGCCCCGCCCGCGGTGAGTGTGCCCCAGAGGGTGTGCTTGCGAATGTCGTGGCGGGTGTACGGGACTCCGGCACGGTCTTCGCCCTTTTTGGGCACCGCTTTGCCATCGAAGCCCATGTAGCCTTCATCCGGTGGGACGCCCAGATCAGCGGGGTTCTGTTCGTCGTTGCACACGACCCAAGCTCGCCCCGTTTTGTCGGATTCCCGAATCCATTTCAAAGTCCGCTGATGGGCCGCACTCCAGGAGTTCTGCAACGACACACCATGTAAACTCGAACCTTTGCCGAGCAACGGTGTGTACACGGCATCTTGTTCGGGCGGGAAGGTGTGCAGCACGATCGGGTGTGGAAACGGATCGGTCTTGGCGATGAACGCGGCCATGTCCCGGACTTCCTCCGTGGACTGCGTGTTCTCTTCACCCAGGTTCCAGTTCAGAGCATGCAAGTAACCAAAGCGAGCGATCAGCTCACGGAGGTAGAGCTTCCGCTCGCGGCCGAGTTTGCCGCCATCCAGCGACTCGGGAACCGCTTTAGCTTTTCGCTCCATGCCGAGTCGGTCGGGCATACGAAAACCGGCTCGTTCCATGTCGTCGAGACCTCGAAGAAAGCTCCGGACTTTCGTGCTCTTGGGAGGTTGGAATACGTCGGCAAGCGCTATCTCCGCTTCGCAGGCAACGGCGAGTACTTCCTGAAGTTTGGCACCGATTCCCCGGAAACTTTGCTCGCCTACTCGGACTTCGACGGCACAGAGCCGGGTCGCAAGAACATCGCCGGCCACGCCCTCAAAACCTGGTCGCCACACACCCAAGACTGGAAACCCGGCGACCCGACGTGGAAAGGCGACAAAGGCAAAGGCCTCATTGGGGCCGTGAACTACCTCGCCGATCAGGGGGTGAATAGCATCTCATTCCTGACCTACAACGCGGCGGGAGATGGCGACAACGTCTGGCCCTTCGTTTCACGCGGCGACAAGTTCCACTACGACTGCTCCAAACTCGACCAATGGCGAACCGTCTTCGAACATGCGCAATCCAAGGGGGTCTTTCTGCACTTCAAGCTGCAAGAAAACGAAAGCGACGACGAGGCAAGGTTCGCCTTTGGCTTCCGAGAGTGCCACGTCTTCGCCCTGGACGAAATCGATGGAATACGTCCACTCGCCGATTTGATCGGGGCAGAAGTGTGCTCGCCATTTCGTGCCTGAAGTCGCGGAGCTGTCGCCCGCTTTGCCGTCCGCCGCGAAGTAGCCTGGAATGGAGTAGCTTTGTCTGCCGGATTTGTGTTTCACGTTCACGGTCAGCCGGTAATCTGTGAACGGATTCGGCTTCGTGTCACTTTCCTGAGCCAAAGGGCCATCCACCGTGAAAGTCAGCGTATGCCAACGCTCCATGTCACCCGTCACCACGACAGAGCCATTCCCATCGGCCGCCTGTGATAGCACGGAAAAGATTGCCAACCAACCGAACGCGAAAACCGAACGCATGATGTGCCCCTCGGAGAGTCTGTCGACTTGTTCTATGACTGCAGGATGATCTTTTCGAAGGAGACGCCGTGAGTGTCGTACTCGTGACTGGTGCTGCAGGAACCATGGGCCGAAAGCTCTCGGAGCATCTTCATGGTCGTTGTGAATTGCGGCTGATCGATCGCCACGCCGGGCCAGGCATTCAGACCGCGGACCTCGCGGTGTTCGGGGAGTGGGCTGATTTCTTCGAAGGCGTTGACACGGTCGTCCATCTCGCTGCGGACCCTGATGCTTACAAACCCTGGCACGAACTCGTGGCACCCAATGTTGACCTCACGATCCACGTCTACCAGGCTGCGATTCAGCACCAAGTCCGGCGGGTCGTCTTTGCCAGTTCGAACCATGTGATGGGTGGCTACCAGGACGATCCCGACATTTTGCTCACCGACACGACACCTCCCCGCCCCGGCTTGCGATATCGGGTCGATGGTATTCCACGGTCGAGTGTCTCGTATGCTCACAGCAAGCTCTTTGGCGAACGCCTCGGAGCGGCTTCTGCGACTTCGCATGGCCTCGAAACCTTGGCCATCCGCTTCGGCTGGATTTGGCGAGGTGGAGCGAACATCCCTGCCAATCTCCCGAGCGAGCGAGGGGAATGGTTCCGTTTGATGTGGCAATCGGACCGTGATTATTTACATCTCATGGATCGCGCCCTGGAAGCAGAGCTGCCTGTGAAATTCTGCATCATCAACGGGGTTTCCAAGAACACCGGCATGAAGTGGGACCTCGAACCCGGCTATCGCGTTGGCTACCAACCCCAGGACGACATCAACGACTTCACCACCGCGTGGGCACCCTCGGCCGGGCAGTAGTCCGTCCTTGCGAAGATTTTCTGGCTTCGTTCAATTCGAGTGGTTTCCACGCAGAAGCGCAAAGACGCGGAGGTTCGAAGAACAGGAGAACACCCCACTTGAGCGTCTTCTCCGTGTCGAACTTTTCCTCCGAGACTCTCTGCGCCTTTGCGGCTCTGCGTGAGATTCTTGGTTTGTCTTGCAGCGACTGCTCCCAACTTTGAACCAAGCCGATTCTCCAGTTCTTGCCAACGGTTTCTTGTAGAAATCGGATACCGGAGTGTAGAATTACTCCGACCATGAGAGGACTCTCCCGATGTCGCCTTCGGAAATCGCTTGCCCGCAGTGTCAGTCTCGCTTCGAGTGCCCCGCCGAACGGTTCGGTAAAGCCGTGCGATGCGGAGCCTGTCAGGCTGTGTTCACAGCACCGAGTCCAGCCGCAGCACGAGTTGCGACCCCCGTCCGAGCGGCGAAGTTCGTCGAGCCAGAGCCACGCCACGCGAGTCCTCGTCGGGAAGTCGAGGAAGACCGCCCTCGGACGCGCCCACTGCGAGAAGACCGCGAAAAGCGTGAAAAACCCGCCGAGTCGAACAACAACCTCGTCTACATCCTCGGTGGCATGGGGGGCCTGGCCGTCGTAGGGCTGTTGATCTTCCTCGCCATCATCTTGAAGAGTGGCAGCAAAGAGACTGTCAACAACAACACCGTGGCGACTCAACCGTTGAACAATCCCTTGGTGCCAGTCGGTTCGGGCAACCCCGAGACCCCGGCCCCGAAGCCGGCTGAGCAGCCCCCGACGACGGCCTCCACCAAACCCCTCGCCGCCCCCGCTGCACCACCTGCCAAT
Organism: Fimbriiglobus sp.; assembly: GCA_051659845.1. Classification (GTDB taxonomy): domain Bacteria; phylum Planctomycetota; class Planctomycetia; order Gemmatales; family Gemmataceae; genus Fimbriiglobus. The sequence goes on from JBOFPH010000065.1 coordinate 42,984, forward strand.
ATCACTCCAGCCCAAGCCATTCAGAACGTCAAAAAGTCTACGGTCTACATCCGTGCTCACAGCGAGACCGGCATGGGCATGGGAAGTGGCTTCTTCGCTGGGGAAACGGGATACGTTTGCACCAACGCCCACGTCATTGGCTACGGCGACGAACTGAACGTGCCGAGGCTCGGGATTGATGTCGTTGTCAATAGCGGCGAAGCGGGGCAGAAGCTCTACAAGGCTCGGGTCGTCGGCGTTCACGTCGACCATGACCTGGCACTCTTGTGGATTAACCCCAAAGACCACCCTGGCGACCTGCCACCACCCCTGCGATTCGGGAAGACCGCGGACCTCATGGAAACTCAAGAAGTCAATATTTTCGGGTTCCCGCTCGGCGAACAATTGGGGCTGAATATCTCCGTGAACAAGACGTCCATTTCCAGCCTTCGTAAAGATAAACTGGGATCGATCACCGTGGTTCAGGTGGCCGAGGGGATGACAAACGGGAATTCGGGTGGCCCCGTGGCCAACACTCGCGGTGAGGTTATCGGCGTGAGTGTCGCGGGGATAAAGAACACCCCGATTAACTTTGCTATCCCTTCGGACCGTGCCCTGGCCTTTGTGGAAGCGCAAATTGCGTCCGGTGGCACCTGGAATCTAGGTCGCTTCACTGGTCGCTGGAGCCCGCGCCGCTGATCTGCGACCCATGAGAGAGACAACATGCCGGACGAAGTCCCCCCGAAAAAACCGCTGGATTTTGACTGGTTCGAGGCCCCAAAGCCTCCCGAAACCCCTGCAAAACCCGCGTTAGAACTGACCGAAACGGCTCCCGTGGATGTGCCGCTTGTGGAAATCCTCCCCGAGGCCAAACCCATTGCAGCCCCCCTCCCCGAGGCCAAGCCGGTCAGCTTAGCCCCAGACATCCCCACGATCCCGACCATCCGACCCAAGGTGAAGGCCCCGGTGTTCCCGGAGAAACGCCCCGCCTCGCCGGCCCAAGAACGCCCTGCCCCGCGAAAAGAAAAACCGCCTGAGAAGAAAATCTTCCTGGCGATGTTTCTGCTCGCGTCGCTCTTCCTGGGCTTCGTGATCGCCGTGTTGGTGCTCATGTGGGCGATCGTGACTGGCTTCCAACAACTCGCTCCGAAGAAGCAAAACACCACCCCCACGACCCTCAAAGCCGAGAAAACCCGCGACCGCGCCAAATGACAGTCGCTTTTCCGGAAGCCAAAACACAGAGCGATGGAGAGCATGATGGCCATGCCATCCACTGGGCTTGGTTTGTCATGCACGAAGGCAAACTTAACCACGAATCTCACGAATTCAAAGCAGAACAGAATCGCTGCTCCAGATCTTGAACTGCCGGCTCTGGTGTTTCAGAGATTTTTGTGTGAGTCGTGGTTGCAGTTTTCTGAAAGGACGATTGCGTCGGATTTTGGGATGGGTTAACATGGGCGACGTTGAGAATGTGGAATCCGAGAAACTTTGAGGGCTGAATGATGTCGATGCGTGCAATCGGGTGTGCGACGTTGTTGGCGATTCTTAGCCAGGGTTTGATGAGCCTCCAAGCCGATGAGCCGAAGACCGAACCGGCTAAGAAAGTTCAGAAAGAAACCCTCGAAGAAGCTCGAAAGAGACAAGAAGCCGAGGAAGAAAAGAAGCAAGCTGAAGCTCAAGAAAAAGCCGAAAAAGAATGGCAGAAGCAACTCAAAAAGACCCAGGATGAAGTCCAGAAGCTCTCTTCCCACGAGATGGTGAAGGAAGTGGCGATCGTGGGTAAAACCGGCGACCGGCTGCAAACCCTGGCCGTCGACCCGACCGGTAAGATTTACGCCCTCGTGGCTCCGCCGAAAGGCTACGGCGAGTCGCAGAAGAATGCCGTCAGCGAAGTTCAGGTTCTGAACGAAGACGGCAAGCGGGTGCTTGATTGGTCCGTGAAGATTCACGCGACCGCGATCAACGTCGGCCATGATGGCACGGTCTTCGTGGCAGGCGATGGCAAACTCGCCAAGTTCACCCCCAAAGGCGAGATGATCGGCGAGATCACCGAGTTCCCCTTCATCTCCCAAATGGTCGGCGACAAAGCCGCAATCCGTGCCGCCGCTGAAAAGCAAGCCAAGGCTCAACGCAAGAGCTACGACCAAATCATCGAGCAGTACCAATCCCGCATCAAGAAGATCGAAGAGAAGGCGGAAGAACTGAAGAAAGAAGACAAAGAGCTGCCCAAAGTCCAGAAAAACATGCTGAAGCAGTATCAGGATTCACTCAAGGACATCGAAGAGAGCCTCAAGCAAGTCGCGGATGTCGATGCTATCGTCAAGAGTTCGCTCGGTCGGGCACGAGTGTTGAATAGCATCGCCGTCAACGAGAAGGAAATGTACGTCGTCTGCGGCGAGCCAGGCGGTTACGGTTTCGCCGTCTGGCGGATGGAACTCGACATGAAGAACCCCACAAAGATCATGAGCGGCCTCTCCGGTTGCTGTGGCCAAATGGACGTCCAGTGCTCCGGCGAAGACATCATCGTGGCCGAGAACACCAAGCACCGTTACGCCAAGTACACCCGCGATGGCAAAGAACTCTCAACCGGTGGCAAACGCGGTAAAGAGACCGAACCCGGCTGCTTCGGTGGTTGCTGCAACCCGATGAACGTCAAAGCCGCGGGGAGCAAGATCCTCACCGCCGAGTCCGAAGGCATCATCAAGATGTTCAACGACGCTGGCAAGTTCGAAGGAATCGTCGGCGGCGTGAAGATCAGCGGCGGTTGCAAGAACGTCGCTATCGGCACGAACTCGGATGCCTCCCGCGTCTTCTTCTGCGACCAACCCGGCAGCAAAGTGCTGATCCTGGCGAAGAAAGACACGAAAGAAGTGAAAGAACAGAAGTAACAATCAACCACGAGACACGACCGCCAGGGAGGCTTCAGCGAGCACACGCTGATGGCTTCCTGGCGGTCGTTTTGCTTGAAAACACTTGAGAATCCAGTGCGGCAGAGTCGTCTGCCGCACTGCTGTTGATGAGGTTGAATTACTCGACACTCTCCAGGGAATCCATTCGCCATTCGGTCGTCGACAAGTCCTTGGCGGCATAACGCCGATCCTCGGTGTGACCGGCGATCAGATCCATGTAGCCATCGTCATCAAAGTCCGTCATCGTGACACGAACGCCGTCACGGGCTTCAGCATCGCCGGCAAAGAAATTGGCGACTTGCAGCCCGGGCTTATCAGCCACTTGATCGAGACTGGTGAAGCTGCTGGAAAGATTCCAGAAGGTCTTACCGTCGATCACCCGAACCCGGGGAGCACCACCTGGCCCAGCCCCGAAGGTCAGTTCATCGTAGCCGTCACCATCGACGTCACCGACTGCGACAGTCGCACCGTTCCGCAATTCCGGCTCGAAAGCGAAGAAGTTTGCGATCTGTGCGCCACTCGGACCATCCGCCATCAGCTTCTTCCCATCCCAGATTGTCACACGTGGACCACCGCCATTTCCGGCAGTCACGATCAGATCCATGCGGCCGTCGCCGTTGATATCCCCGGTCGCAACGTTGGCGCCACCGCGGAACTCGGAATCGTCCAGCCCCAAGAAATCGAGGATCGATTCGTAGCTCTCGCCGTCGTAAGCCCGAACCCGTGCTCCGCCACCGTTTCCTGCGGTGACGAGCAGGTCTGGGGTGCCGTCACCATTGACATCGCCGACGACCGGTATCACAACACCGGTGAAATCCGAGCCGAAGGGTTGCGTGGTGAAGAGCATCTCGCCGGTTTTGCCATCTTCAATGCTGACCGTTGCGGGCGAGCCAAGCGGGCTGATCGTCACCCGATCTTGGACGCCATCGGCGTTGAAATCGACCTCGACTGGCTTCGGTAAGGGAACTGGATTGCGATCCCCATCACTTCCGCTGGTGCCGATCGAGGCGGTGATCCTACGTACGGCATCCAGGACAGAGTCACCCGCGGCTGCCGAGGCCGAGTCACCACCACCGCCACCGGTAATGAAAGCTCCTGAAGAGGCATAAGTCGAATCGATCATGGTAGGTGCTGCTGGAATGCCACCCAAAATGAACGGACGACCTACGCCTCCGTGCCCGATCCGAGGATACCCGACGTTGGGGTCGTCCCACTGGCCGCCAGGGGCAATTTCTTGGCCGGTGTAGTAGAACTCGCCGCCGGTCAGATCCCTGAACGATTTGAACATCCACCAGGCTTCTTGTCCGGCGGTCGTCGCGACGGATGTCACGTCGACATCAGCCCGGGCCGTGCGGATGAGGGTGCTGGTCTTGGTGTCATTGCTGTTCGGCTCGAGCCGTTGCGGAGGGGCATCGCCCATGAGGATGATGGACTTGCGAACGCCGTCGCCACGCCATTCGCCGAGCAATTCACCAGCTTCAACGGCGGAGGTGAGTCCGGCGTAAACGGATTCAGGCCAATCCGCTCCACCGCCGACCTCGATGGCTCGAATCGCAGCCTCGGCAGCGGCGAAATCCGTGGTGAATGGCAGTACGATAGACGATTGAAAATCGCCAGGGCTTCCATGAGAACCGTCGTCGAAGTCCCGGTATAAGACGACGCCGATGCGGGCACCTGGAGTCTGGGCGAGCGTCTGCAGAATCTCGATCGCGCGGGTCTTCACACCTTCGATGTCGTCGCCCATGCTGCCGGTGGTATCGATGACCAGTGCGAGGTCGACGGAAGTGTAGTTGCCAGTCGGTTTTGCGAACAATCTCTGAATGGAGAGATCGTAGCCGATGTTTTTGCCGTTCGTGACATCGTCGTTGACACCGTCGTTATCGAGGTCAACACTCAGCTCGAACAGGTTTGGATGTTGTTCCCCACGGTCGATCGTCCAGCGATACCAGTCATGGGCGACGAAGTAGCCGGTCGAGCCAGGGGGGAAAAACGAGACTGATCGGGAAGTGTAGCCATTCAAGACATCAGACAGATCGACCTCAACGCCGATGTGCTGCGGGCCGAATTTGAGGTCCGGCTTTTGGTCATCGGGGACGTGATAGTTGTCGGCCCAGTCCACGTTGTACGGGATGTCGATGGTTTCTGGACGGTATTCATCTGTAGGCAGGACCTGTACGCCGAGAGTGGTCATCTGCAAGCGGTCAATCTTGGCGTCGTCGATGGCGAGTTCTTTAATGGCCTTCAGGTTGACTAAAGCTCCTGCCCGCGAACCTATGAAGTGGAAGTCCAGTTTGCTGCCGTCGGTCGGCAGGAGCGTTTTCAGATACTCAGCGAGTTTTGTCCCAGCGGTCGCAGTACTCGAGCCATTCCAATCCAGAAGAACGAATTGACCATGTGGGACTGCCGGAGCGCGGAACTCGCCTGTTTCTGAATTATACTCAGCGGTAGCTTGTGCTACTTGAGCTGGGGAAATCGGCTGACCAGTCCGGCGTCCGATGGCCCGGGCCGAGTCCTCGATCCATTCATGGGTGCTGAGATCGCGAGACGGATCACTGACCAGAACGGTAATCGTAGCGGGGACATCACGAGCTTCGAGCGAGTCGAACTGCAGTCGAAACGGACGAGTAGAAGCCATAATTTGAACTCCAGATGGTTATGGAACCCCGAAAGTCACCTTCCAAACGATACCCGATTTAGACGCTGCTAGGAACATTTCGTTTTGTAACAACCTCGCTCCGAACCAACGAGTGGACCCAAAAACAAAGCCCCTGGTTTCCCAGGGGCTTCAGGGTTTGTTAGGGAGAATCACTCGGCTCACTTCAACTCGACGTTCCAGTAAGCGGCGTCGAGGAACGATTGCCAGCTGCGGTACTTCTTCTGAGTGAGCTTCATGCTCAGAATCGGGCTGCGCTTCGGCTTCTCAGGCTTGCGGATGAGGTTCATGTTCGCTTGCCGTGGGGTCCGACCGCCCTTGCGGACATTGCAATCCACGCAGGCACAGACGATGTTTTCCCAGGTCGTCGCCCCGCCTTGGCTACGCGGGATCACGTGGTCGAGGCTCAATTCTGAGGTGATGAACTTCTTCCCGCAGTATTGGCACTGGTTGTTGTCCCGGGCGAAGATGTTCCGCCGGTTGAACTTCACGACTTGGCGAGGAACCTTGTCGTAGCTCAAGAGCCGGATCACCCGAGGAGCTTGGATCATTGAGGAAGGCGTCCGGACCCAATCATCTTCTTCTTGGATGAAGTTTTTCGAACGGTACTCACTCGCTTCGGCCCAACTTTCGAAGTCGTAGGTCATGTACTGACCTTCTTCCATCGTAACGACTTCCGCGAGTTGCTTGGCAAGCAAGCAAAACGCCCGACGGACACTGATGACGTGTACCGCCATGAACATCTTGTTGAGGACCAGGACGCTCGAGTCCAGGGCCGTGTACGTTCCCGCATTCATGCTAGTAGCGGCCTTTCCCGACGAAGAGTGACGACGACCGAACGAAACAGACTCAGGCAGTCTGTGATGATGTGAGGGGAACAAACTCGCGGAGGTTCATTCACAATGCTATCTTACCACGCAAAACTTCAGTGAATCAAGAACCGACTTTGCGAAAAATTGAGGAAGTTCGGAGGCTTTTCACTGAATGCGACTGATTTCGAAAGCAAGAATCTCACCGCCAAGACACCAAAAGTCTCCGGGAAAAGTTCGCTGTTGATGAGGTTGCCGGTGGAGTCACTTCTCCTTCACCGCGGACTTGGCCAAGTCGTCGAGTTCCTTCATGGTGAAGCGCACGCTCAGGATGTAAGGCGATTCGTTGGGCGTCCAGTGGCCGTAGGTCGTGACCACGAATGGCCCGTTGGGCAACAACTCGACACCGGGGTAAGCGCAATCGCCGCTCTTGTAGTTCTTCTTCAACAAGATGCGGTACTGGCCTTCGGTGCCTTGGACGAGGTCATCGTAAGTGCCGATCCAACCGACCCAGCTATTGGCGGTGGGGCTGAATTCGCCCTTCGTGGGGATGTCCCGGAATGAGACGAACAACCGGCCATCGGGAGCATACTTGGCCACGTGGCGATCACCGTTGAGGGAGGCTGCCATTTCGCGGGGAGCCGTCCAGGTTTTGCCTTCGTTGTCCGAGAAGATGATGTGCGAGTTCTTCTTGTGGAAGTTTTCCCGCAACAAGACCGCAATCTGTTTGCCATCCGGCGAGCGAATCGCACCTGGCTCGCAGAGGAAGACGGCATTCGACTGGTAAATGACGTCCGGGTTCGACCACGTCAGCCCGCCATCCGTGGACAGCGACTTGTAGAGCGTCGAGGTCGAAGTGGCTTTGCCACCTTTCTTGATGAAGCGGCCATCGTCATGGAAGAGAGCCAGGTAATGCCCCGGCATCTTCAGCTCGACCACCGACGACATCACCACAATCCCACCCCAATCGCCCACGGTTTTCAACTCGGACCAAGTCTTGCCATCATCTTCGCTGACGGCCATGCGGGCGGGATGCAAGCCACTGAAGAGGATGATGCGTTTCTTGCCGGAAGCATCGACGACACGGTGAAGCGTCGGGGTCTCGAGCGAAGTCTCCCAGTTCTTGGGCGTGGGCAAGCGGTCGGACCACGTCTTGCCGCCATCCTCGCTACGCTTGTAAAGAATCGCCCCGCGGCCATGTCCCTTCGGGTAGACGCACAAGATCGTCTTGCCATCTTCGAGCAACAGCGTCGTGGGGTGGCCGAGGTATTGGCCTTTCTCCCGATCGACGAGGACTTGCCGTTCCTTGTGGTTGTCCAAGTCGAGCACAGGAAGTGTAAACGCCGGCTTGGGTGGAGTTGCAGGAGCTTTCCCGTCCACTGCGAACCCGGACATGGAGGTGAGCAACAAAACCATCCCAACGAGAATCATTCGCGACATAGGTGTCCTTTGGAGAAAAGTTCCATGGATCTCGAACAAGTCGAATGCTCTGCAAGACGTGAAGTTGAAGCGGGGTGTTTCCACAAAGCGGTTCACGGCTTTTCGGCTTTGAGCATCTCGAGAGCGTCTTTTTGTTCGCTTTCGAAGCGTTTGGTGAGGGCGGGAATCCACTTTTCGCTCACCCGTGGGAAGCGGACGAGCTTGCCATCTTGGGACTTGCGACCTCGTTCGGCGTAGATGGCTTCGATGAGGGTGGCGTCGCTCAGGTCTTCGAGTTTCTTATCCTTGAGCAACTCCTGAACCGCTTTGGTGATGACATTCGTCGTCGGCCCATGTTGCACGGCGGTGGACCAAACCACATCCCGCAATGCGGCGGATCGTTTGCTGACATCGAACTTCAGTTCTTTGAGCAGCTTCGCGGCTTGTGGGTCGTAATGGGTTTCTTGGATGAATTGATGTTCCTTGGCCCGCAGACCCTTGGCGTCTTTAGCCGCCAGTTCTTTCCAGGCTTTCGTGAACTCAGGTGTCCCGCCTTTTAGGCCCTCGAACTCTTTCGGGTAATGCTTCTTCACGAACTCATTAGCTCGACCGACTTTGGACGCAAGCTGGTAGGTGCCATACGAGACCCCACCAGGGTCGCCTTCACCTGTGGAAACGGTCGCGGGGCCATGGCCACCGGACTCGTACTTTTCCGAAAGCTGGCCCAACTCACCGGCCAACAACCCGACGCTCACGAACAGCAGCCACAGTAGCGACAGCACGAGCGATCGTTTCATGGGGGCAACCTCACGCGGAGATGTTGGGGAGCGAGACGAGGAACTTCGTGCCGGCTTCGGGCTGGCTTCTCACTTCGATTTTGCCTTGCATCCGGTCGATGTATTCTTTGACGATCGCTAACCCTAAACCCGCATGGACGCCGGTCGCGTGTCGGCTGGGGTCGGCGCGGAAGAAGCGTTGGAAGATCTGGGCTTGCACGTCTGGCGTCATGCCGATGCCGGTGTCCTCGACCTCGATTTGGAAGCCGGGGGTCGCCCGTCGGACTTTGAGTGTGATGCTACCGCCAGTTTTGTTGTACTCGATGGCATTGTGGAGCAAGTTCATCATCACTTCCCGGACCTTATCCGGATCCGTGGAGGCCATGACATCGGGCTCGAGATCGGCGGTGAAACGCAGACCATGCGACTCCGCGAGTGGCCGAATCACGGCCACGCACTCGGAGGCCAGATCGGAGACATCGATGGGGACGCGCGATTGTTGCACTTGGCCCACATCCAGCGAGGCGAGAGTCAGGATGCGATCGACGAGACGCGAGAGTTGCCGGGAGACTTCCCGGCATTCATCCAGGGTCGTGCGGTACTGCTCGGCTTCGCGTGGCTTGCGGAGGCTCACATCGATCATGGTCCGTAACGACGCGAGTGGCGTGCGCAGCTCATGCGAGATGTCGCCCACGGCTTGTTTTTCTCGCTCGAAGGCACGCTTCAAGGAGTCCAGCGTTTCCGTGAGGCGGTTGTGGATCGGGGCGAGTTCGGTGGTCAGTTGCGAGGGGTGAATCGGCAAGCGGAAGTCCCGTTCGGAGACTTGGCTGACCGCATCCGAGAAGGTCTTCAAAGGTCGCAACCCACGGCGCACGATGAACCAGCTTCCCGTCGGCAGGGCAATCAACAGCACCACCCCGGAAATCAACACCAGGCCAAAGACCCGAACACGTTCGCCTTGAGTCTCCAGGTTCAGTTGCCGGAGGTCGTTGTCGTAACGGGTGCGATGCTCTTCGAGTTTCGCATCTAGCTCTGTCACACTGCGGGCGTACTGGATGTAGACGCTGAGGAAATACGGGGCACGTTCTGCAGGGGGTGGTGGTGGCGCAGCGGCTGGAGGTGTGCCAGGTCGGGTTTCCCGTGGCCTCGTTGGCCCGCGTGGCACCCCGGCTGGGAAGCGGAGCACAGGGTCACGGTAAACCACACGGCGCAAGACCAAGCCATCCGAGGTCTTGATGTCGGAGTGTTGCAAGTAGCCATCCACGGCCTGGGGGTCGCGGTCGACGAGTGCGGCGTCAAAGGGCAAGAGAAAGCTCTGTTTCGGCGAAGTCACGACCGGCATGCGTGGTGCGTGGATCTGAAAGTAATCCAGATGATCCGGATCATCGACAATCCGCTTCGCAAATTCTTGCGTGAAGTCGTAGACGTACATCCGGGACGTCAGGCTGTTCGAGAGAGCCTCCCGAGTTCGCGTGGTGCCGAGGCTGAACGAGTTGGTAAGAGACGCCAGGGGATGTTCCGTGAATCCCACCGCTCGGATCGCCAGAGCCAGATTCACCTTTTGCGTGAGTTCTTCCATCCGAGCGACGTTCGGGGCGAATCTTGTGGAATACTCTTTGCGAAGCTCCCGCGACATCGATTGCACATGGATCGTGAGTTCTTTGTCGAAATTCTCGCGTGTTTCTTTGCACTGCAATTCGTAGAGCTGCTTCAATCGCTCGGATTCAGCCTCTTCGCGGCTTTGCATGACCCCAGTCACAAGCCTGTCGACGAAGTAGCCCACGGCTGCGAGTGTCAGCACCATGAGCATCAAAAAGTAGGCAATCAGCGAGCGTTGAATCGAGACCATACCACACTTCAACTTTGCGGAGCGAGTTCTTCTTCACCACGAATCATATACCCCTCGCCCCACTTGGTGAGGATGAGCGGTGGATCAAAACCCTTATCAATCTTGTTACGAAGGTAGCGGATATAAACATCGACGACGTTCGACGTGTTCTCATCGTACTCGTCGTAGAGATGTTCCCAGATCATGGTCCTTGTCACCACGCGGCCCCGGTGGAAGGCGAGGAACTCAAGTAAGGCATATTCGCGGGGTGTCAGGTGGATCTTGGTCGTGCCACGGGCGACCTGGCGGGCGGCAGTGTCAATGGTGAGGTCTTGGACCTGGACGATCGGGTTCTTGACTTGGTGCCCCCGGCGGACGAGTGCTCGGATGCGGGCCAGGAGTTCGTCCAGCTCGAAAGGCTTGGTCAGGTAGTCGTCAGCACCGGTATCGAGGCCGTGGATTTTGTCGTGGAGTGTGCCACGGGCAGTGAGCATGAGCACATGGCTCGACATCCCGGATTCACGCCAACGCTTGAGAAGTGTGAGGCCATCGATCTTCGGCAGCATGATGTCCAAGACGATGACATCATACGGTGAGGTGCGGGCCTTCATGTCCGCTTCTTCACCGTCCGGGGCGACGTCCACGGCGAAGCCTTCTTCTTCCAGACCCTGGCGAAGGGCCTTTAACAAGGCGGGTTGATCTTCGACGAGTAGCACGCGCACGGTCAGACCCTCATCATGAAACCTCACTCGTTTCTACCATGCCGAGAATGAGAGTGGGGTGATAAATGAGAGAATCTTCAAGCGGGGATGAGGATAGCCCCTTCCCCATTCCGCAGGGTGATCGTGCGGCTCGCGGAACTCATGGTGCCATCGGCACGCAGTTGGCGGTAGAGCCGGTCCAGAGTGTGAGTCGTGGCCGTGTTGTTGGCTGTCGTCCCGGTGGCTCCCCGGGTGTACGAGACGGGTTTGTAGAGCACCAAGGCATTCTGATACCGCCGCTGGTAGACCTTGTAGATGAGCGACGCATTCGTGGGGTCGGTGCCCGTGGCGAACTGCGTCTGCTCTCCCAGAGGCCGGCCGATGTTGTACTCCGAAGCTTCGATGAAGTGCCGATCCCAACCCGAAGCGGGTTCGTTGCCACCGTTCACCATCAGGAACGAAAGCTCGGGGTCCGCGATCGTGTAGTACATCGCCAGTGTTGCGAGTTGCAACCGCGGGTCGTTGGCATCGACGTTGTTCGTCGGCAGGCTGTCCAGGATTTCGTAAGCCTTGCGGCCTGAGATTTCCCGGCGGTATTTCAACGTCGCAGCCAAGTCGTCAAACTGGACATGGTTGGCACTCAAAGGCCGAATGGCAAACTCTTCGAGATACGAGACGCCATTGCGGATCAGTGGCTCGGCGGTCGTGTTGCCACCCGCGGTGTTGGCGATTAGCCATTGACCACGCTGCATCAGACGGCGGTTGATGGTACCGAGCAATGAGCCGTAATCCTCGGGGTAGGTTTCCAAGGATTCCGAGATCGTGGTCGGGTCGATGATGAGTCGGCCAATGCTGTTGTCAACGAAGTAGCCATCCGCGAGTGGTTGGGTCGCTAGGAAGCGGGCATGGTAATCGACGGACCAATTGCGGAAGCCGGTGTTCGAGATGTTCGTGGCGTACCGCATCGGCCCATAGTTCGGGTAGAAGAGCCGGCTTTCGTAGTAGAAGCGTGCATCGAAGCCAGTTCGCCGACGGCCGTACTCAGCGTCGTTGAGGTAGCCGTCGCCATCGCGGTCGGCGGTTTTGTCAAAGGCTGGAATCTTGCCACCGACGGTGTAATCGCGGCCGAGGATGGTTTGCACGGTGGGCGCGGTGCCAGCGCCGGTCGTTCGCATCCGGATGTAGTAATGTCTCGCACTGCCACCCACACTGGACGCGACCCAGTCCCGTGGTGGATCGAAGGTGATGCGGCCATCGCGTTTGAGGCCGTTGGTGCCATCGCTGCCGAGATTGAGCTTGCTCCAGCGCGTCGGGTTGCCGTTGGCATCGACCGCGGCGACGTATTCCCACTCACCGGCCCAGCCACTGCCGGCGTTCGTGGTGAGGTCGATATTCAGCTCACGGAACTTTTCGGGGTATCCGAGTGCGACACTCTGGCCCATGTCACCGAAGCCGAAGGAGTTCCCGGTGTTGCGTGCATCACGGGTCAGGTTGGTCCAGCCTGCAGGGGTGCTCTTGTAAACACCCCAGAAGCGGTTCACCGGCACAGCCGAAGCACTCATGCCATTGAACGGTGTGGCCGAGGTGACGTGGTAAAACGCCCCTTCGCGGTCGAGCCGGTTGCGGTCGGCGTAGGCGTTCCAATCGGAGAGCAGGCCGAGGTAAATATTCGAGACGTTCGTGTAAATGAACTGTGGCGTGCCTGGGCTGACCGCGTTCACATCATCGAGGTATTCCAGGTTCGGTATGACGAGGTCGATGCTATCGCGGAGCAGCTCGTTCTCTTTGGCCCCGAACGGAGTGCCGTAGTACGCGAGGTTCGCCAGGCGGATGTGCGAGTAGTTCCGCGCGACCGTCGGCAGGGTTCCTGGTGAAGTCGGCGGCGGCGGCAACACCGGCGGACTTGGCGGCAAGACCGGTGGACTTGGCGGCAAGACCGGCGGGCTAGGTGGCAGCACCGGTAAGTCTTCACCGGGGTTCTTCGGGGTCGTCGGTTTATCGGAACCCGTTGGGATCGGCCCGGCTTGCGAGGCCCGCGACGGGGCCGAGGTCACGATGAAGTTGTCGAAGATCAGTTGACCCGCGTAGCCAGTGCCACGCGACAGGCCCACGAAGCTGCCACTCGAAATGCCATTGTCCACGACTTGCATGGCGATCTCGGGCGTCAGCCCCCAGGTGCCGTTGGACATTAAGTATTGACCGGTGTCGCTGCGGAAAATCTGCACGCGGAGTTGATTACCGTTGGTGATAACGGACGCCTGAACCCAGAGCCCGCTCAGCCATTCACGGGAACGGAGTGTGCCGAGGATCGTTTCACGCCCGCCGACGATCTTCACCAACTGGGCTTCCAGACCACGTTTGACATCGAGCCGGTAAGCCGTTTCACGGTCGGTGCCGAGGTTCGAACCCCGGGTGATGATCCCCGCGGGGATCAGGCTATCGACGTAGAGCGACGCCGAGACTTGGGCATCGCTCGCCACCGTGCGTGTGAGCCAGGCGCGAGCCTCGGTCGAGCTGCCGGCATCGAGCCGCAAGGTTTCGTCGGCGTCCGTGCGGACGGTCATCGGGCTGGCGTTCGTCCATTGCGTCCAGTTGCTCGGCAAGCCAACGCGGGAGCCTTGGCTAAAGCGCTCTTCGACGATGCTCGGAGCCTGTGGCCGGGAGACCGGCCCAACGCGGAGACTATCCACGACGATCTCATCAGCGGTCTGGCCACCCCGTGCGAACCCGACTTGCCCTGCGCTGCGGATGGCAGTGTCTCGGACTTCCACGGCAGCCGTACGTTGACGAGTCCAGACGCCGTTGCGATCCAGGAATTGGTTCGTATCGCCACGGTGTAAGAATGCCCGCACGTTCGTGCCTTCGGCGCGGATGGTGATCGTGATCCAGCGGTTGCTGATGTAATCGGAGGTGTCCACGGTCCCCAAGACCGTCGTGACACCGCGATCGACTTTCAGAAGCTGAATCTCAGCCCCGCGAGTCACACTGACGGCGTAATAGCTGGGTGTGGTCGTGTTGAGGTTTTGTCCACGAACGTAGAGTTGGGCGCTGGTTCGAGACGTCAGGAAAACCGAGGCGGAGGTCTCGACATCCGCACTGAAACTGGATGTCAGCCAGGCTCGGCCCACGCTGCCGGTGTTCGCACTGGCCACGAGGCGTCCTTGGTCGCCAAGGCCCGCGCCGGTATCGACGCGGAAGTCGGCGCTGCCGTCAGTGGCCCATTGGGCCCAACCTTGCGGCATCCCCGATACGGGGCCACGCTGGAATGCCTCCACGAGCCACGGGCTACTCGAAAGCACTTCGCGGCTTTCCAGTTGTTCCAGGTTCGTGAGTTGAACGCGCTTTTGTCGCGGGTCGGTCATGGGGGTCGGACCATCCGTGGACTGTTACCAAACCCCCAACGGGAGTCTCGGCGGGGCGAACAATACCGAGGGAAAACTCCCTGTCAACCGAAATCGAGAAACCGCACCAAGACACAGGGTAGGATCCAAACGACCTTGCTAACTTCGCTTTTGATCCTAAACGGTGGGTATGGAAAAGCACTTCGATCCAGAAGCTCTTGCGCCCCGGCTCACTGGCATTGCTATCGTGGCCATCGTCCTCGGGCTGTTCGTGGGGGCCTGGTATGGTTGGCTTGCGGTGGCATCAGGTGTCAGGGCTTTGCTTTTCGTTTGTTACTCTCGTGAAGATGGCTTCTTGCTCTTCGGGCCGTTCCCAAAATACGATGCCCTCACCAACGTCCGCGGACGCCGCACACACCTGATCCGTGCTGGGGTTGCGATCGGGGCAATGCTGTTCTTCTGGCTCCATAGCAACATGAAAGTTGATGGGTTGAGTCCGAGTGAGACAGCGGAGTACTTAAACTCTCGGCTCATCAACCGCGTCGCCATCATCCTCGGGATCGCGGTTCCACTGCTGACGCTCTTCTACATGCCGGGCATGATCATCGAAGAGCGTTCCGGCAAGCGCTGGGATGTCATGCTGACCACAGACTTGCGTGCTCGGGAAATCCTCTTTGGCAAACTGCTTGGCCGGCTGTGGCTCGCTCTCGAGCCTGTCGTGGTACTCATCCCGGTTTTTGCCATGTTGCCTCTAGTGGTGGGTCTTTCACCAGCGGTGATGCTCATTTACGGCACCGCGGTCTTCCTCACGATGCTTGCCTTGACTGGGATCTCGGTGCTTGTCTCGACTTGGCAAGAATCTCGGATGGCGGGGGTGTTTTGGGTCTTCGCGATCAGCTGTTTGTACCTCGTGTTCACCCTGTGCATCTCCATCATTCCGAGCACGAAAGGGTTCAGCTACCCGGCTCCGATTCAGCTGTTCGTCGAGTTCCTGAGTAGCGCCAACCCTTACGCGACCTATCTTCACGTCGTCAAGGCACCATCCACAGCCACGCCGTCCGATCTGGCCGCGGCCTTGCAGCAGTACAGTGCGGGGAGCATCGCTGTCTTCCTTGGGGGAATGCTCTTGGCTGCAAGCCGATTGCGACAAGTGGAACAGACTCCCCCACCTCGGACAAAGCCCGAAATGCAAGTTACAGATTCGCAAGCAGCCGTCGACTCGGCAGCCCAGCGACTTCCGGTCTCGGACGAGCCGATCACCTGGTGGCTTGTCGCGAGATCGCGTTTCTTCGGGTTCACCGCCCGATCGCTTGTGTTGTTCTTTCTCGCTGCGCTCTGTGTCTTTGGGTTGATTCACTTGTCGAGCACTCTCCTCAAACCGCGAGGTAGTGGTTCCGCTGAGCCGCTCGTCGAGTTGGTCATCATCATGGGCGTGGCGATCCCCGTTTTGGTTCCCGTTGGGTTGGCGACAGCCTGTATCGCCAATGAGCGATCCGGCGACACCTTCGAAATCCTGCGTACAACTCCACTCACAAGCCAGGAGATGCTCGACCAATACCGCGCCGGAGCCATAAAGGTCCATCAGATTCTCATGCTGTTGTGGGCGATCCCGGCATTTGCCGCGGTCCTTACGGGCTTCTTCGAGACCTTGACGGCGCTTGTGCTGGGACTCGTTCCGCTCATTATCATGCCGCATCTGATTTCGTTTTCTCTCTACTGCTCCGCCAATGCCGAGACCCCAGCCCGCGCCTTCCGCGACCTGATCTTCGTCGGTCTGCTCTGGCACTTCTTGATCTTCATCGCGGTGATCATCATGCTGAGCCTGATCCCAGAGCAGTTCGGGTTCGTCTTTCACGAAAACTACGTAGCCGCTGGCGGTCTCGCTGTTTACTGGCTATTGGGTAATCGAGTTTACCGACAAGCCTCCAGCCGATTTGAACGAAGCAGGATGGGTCTTTAAACTCTGGTGAAGGTAGAACACAAACGAACTTGCTATCTTTCCCTTCTTTCCTATCTGGGTCAGTATGACGACCGATTTCGACCCAGAAGCTCACGCTCCCCAGTACAGCACCGTCGGCACTGTGGCCATCGTCCTCGGGCTGTTCGTGGGTGACTGGCATGGCTGGTTCATGGTCCTACTCGGTGCCGGGTTCCTGTTGCTCTCCTGTTACTCCCGCGAAGATGGTTTCTTGCTCTTTGGGCCGTTTCCCAAATACGATGCCCTCGCGAATGTGCGTGGTCGACGAACGCATTTGATCCGCGCTGGGGTCGCATTCGGGGCTGTGGTTCTTTTCTACTTTCAGAGCAAGGTTGTGATCGCAGGGTTGAGTGTCAATCAACAAGCTGCGATGTCACAAGCACGGATTATCAACAACTTTGCAGTCATCGTAGGTCTCGCGGTTCCACTCCTGACCCTCTTTTACGTCCCAGGAATCATCAGCGAAGAGCGGGCCAGCAAACGCTGGGACGTACTGCTGACCACCGACTTGCGTGCTCGGGAGATTCTCTTTGGCAAACTCCTCGGCCGACTCTGGCTGGTCCTTGAACCACTGGTGGTGCTGATCCCGGTGTTCGCCATCTTGCCGCTGGTCGTGGGTCTCTCACCAGCCGTGATGCTGATCTACGGCACGGCGGTGTTCATCACGATGCTCGCGTTGGCAGGGATCGCGGTCTACGTCTCCACTTGGCGAAATTCACGACTGGGCAGGGTCTTTTGGGTCTTTGCCATCATCTTCCTGTACTTGGTGCTGTCGCTGTTCATTTCGATCTTTCCGAGCACGAAAGGGTTTGCTTATCCGCGACCGATCCAGTGGGTCGTCGAGTTGCTGAGTAGCGCCAACCCTTACGCGACCTATCTCCATGTTGTCAAGGCACCATCCACCGCGACGCCCGCAGACATGGCGGCGGCCTTGCAGCAGTACAGTGCGGGCACGATCGGCGTCTTCCTCGGTGGGATGCTGTTGGCCGCAAGGCGATTGCGTGGAGTGGAGCAGGCTCCGCCAACTCCACGTGTCAGTCAACATCAGGAAGTAGATGACGCAAGAGCCGTCAAGGCAGCGCCCTGGCAACCCCCGGTATCGGATGAACCACTCGCTTGGTGGCTCGCGGCCAGGTCTCGCTTACTTGGCTTCCCGCCGGTTGGGTTTTTCCTCATCTTCATGGCGGCTCTGGTACTGTGTCTGATCGTCAATGGCCTTGACGTTCTCTTCTCGATTCGGCTTCATCTGCTCATCGAGTTGCTGATCATCTTGAGTTTGGCGATCCCTGTGTTCCTCCCCATCTTCTTGGCAACAGGCTGTATCGCCAAAGAGCGATCCGGAGACACTTTCGAAATCCTACGTACGACGCCGTTAACAAATCAAGAGATGCTCGACCAATTTCGCGCCGGGGCCATGAAAGTCCATCACTTGGCCATGCTGCTGTGGTCGATGCCTACGTTGGCCGCTGTGCTCATGGGACAATTCCGGCTCTTCACGGCGATCGTATTCTTGGTCATCCCACTGATCATCATGCCGCATTTGGTGTCGCTGGCGCTCTATTGCTCCGCGCGCGCAGCGACTCCGGCACGTGCATTCCGCAACCTGATCTTCGTCGGGGTCGTTTGGCACTTCATGATTTTCTGGGGGAGTTTGATCGTCATCCTCTTAGTGCCCAACCAGTTGGGTTTCACGCTCGACGAAGTATTCGCAACGCGCTCGGACCCTGTCGAAATGCTCTTCCCCACTGGTCGCGTCTGGCTTGGGAATCCTCGGACGTTGGCTGGCGACATCCAGAGCTGTTGCCTGACGGTCGCCGGGCTTGCCGTCTACTGGTTGCTGGGTTGCTGGGTCTACCAACGAGCCTCCAGCCGATTCGCGCAGAGCCGTTGATCGCACCGAAAAGCCGAACAGATTCCGTTCCTTGTTTGAACGGCTCGCCGGGAGGTGGGGTAATGTGCTAGACTTCTCTCATGAACTTGCCCACAATGACCCTCACGGATTGGCAGCAGCGAATTCGTGAGCAGTTTGGTGAGAAAGATGCCCGGCGCGGGGTGCCGGGGAACTTTATGTGGCTCATGGAAGAGGTTGGCGAACTCTCGGCGGCGTTGCGGAGTAATAACCTCGACGAGGCGACGCTCGAGTTCGCAGATGTGCTGGCTTGGTTGATGTCCCTGGCGAACACGGCGGGCGTCGATCTCGATCGGGCGATGGCGTTGAAGTATGGCCTCGGGTGCCCGAGGTGCCACAAAACACCCTGCCTCTGTGCAGTGAGCGATAAACCATGATGTCACGATTTTGTCTCATCCTTCTCGCCCTGGTTTCCGGCGTTGGTGCGCCTTTCGCCTCGGCTCAATCCCTCGACTGGCCCATCGAGGTTACCGATGTCCGCATCGGTCTCCCACCAGGCCGCTTCGGCACCGAAAAAGACAACTCCACGCAACGGCTGCAACACATCGTCAAGCGCGGTGTGTGGGTGCCAGTCTATCTGGACATGACCGTCAAAAAAGAAATGAGTGCCGGGGTCAAGATCACGATCGAGACTCAAGACTCGGATGGTCTGCGAACCAGTGTCACGATGCCACTCATCACCTCACTGACCGGCACACTCCCCGGTGCCAAACTGAAAACCGCGGACTTCGCTTTCACGCCCTATGTGCGTGTCGGGGACCGCAGTGCCATCGTCTCGGTTTCGCTCTCCACCAACGATGCGGATAACAAGACCCTCGCGAGCGATAACATCACCCGCTACCTCTCGTTCCGCGATGCCGCCGCTTACACCGTCGTCTCGCTTGGCTCGAAGCTTCCTGGCTTCGAATTGCCCGGCGAAAAGGGAAACAGCAAGCTCTCCGCACCACGGGGTGGCCGGATTGAATCTTCGGCCATGACCAACGTCGAGGAGATGCCAGATCAGTGGATCGGTTACCAATGTGCCGACCTGGTCGTGCTGACGACTGGCACCGCCTCGCCACAGTTCTTGCAATCGCTGTTCGCGGACAACATCTCGGAAAGCAACCGCCTTCGCCGTGAAGCACTTTTGGAATGGGTCCGACGGGGTGGCAAGCTGATTGTGAGTGTCGGCTCGAACGCAGGGATGCTTTCGCAACTTCGGCAATTCCAAGCGATTCTTCCCGCTCCCCTGCTCACCGACCCTGCCTCCCGCAACGTCACAGAATTGCCTCTCTATGCGGTCATGCCTGGCTTCACGATCAACAAGAGCTTGGTGTCGAAGATCCCAGGAGCACAGTTCCCGGTGGCGAACGTGGGCCAGAACCCACGGCGAGCTGTCCGCTCGCTGATGCCCGCTCCTGGAGACCGTACCGAAGCTGGCACATTGCCAGCAGTCTTGCAAATCCCCTACGGCCTGGGGCGGATTTCGATGACGACCTTTGACCTGGATCAATCACCCTTCGTGGACTCCTACGACCAACGGTCGGAGATGTGGGATTACCTCATCCGCGAGTGTGGCAGCGCCAAAGCAGCACTCCTACCAACAGGGGCGTCCAACAACTTCAGCAGCTCGAACGACAACGAAGATGAATGGCTCACCCACTTCCGCCGGCATGTGGATACCTTCGATGGTGTCCCGGTCGTGTCCTTCGGCTGGGTGGCGATCTTCATTTTGCTCTACACCCTGATCATCGGGCCGATCGAGTACATCGTTTTGAAGTACGTCTTCAAGCGGCTCGAATTGACTTGGATCACCTTCCCACTGATCGTCGTCAGCGTCAGCACGGCGGCCTACTTCACAGCGTATGCCATCAAGGGGAACGACCTCAAGATGAACAAAGTCGATCTGGTGGAAGTCGATCTGCACGGCAGCCGGGTGTACGGTAAGAGCTGGTTCACGATCTTCAGTCCACGCATCGATAGCTACACAGTGGGTGTCGAACCCCGCGAAGGCTGGACGGTCTCTCAACCGCCCGAACCCGCTCCCCTCGTCGGTTGGATGGGTGGCACCCAAGGCGGTTCGAATAGCATCGTCAGCCGGGGCTATAAGCACCATGTCGATTCCAACACGAAAGCAGTCTCAACGGCGCTCGAGAAAGTGCCGATCCAGGTTTGGTCCACGAAGACCTTCCAAGCCAGCTGGTCCGGGGCCATGAACCCTGGCGTGCCGCTGATCGCCGCGGACCTTTACCACCCACCCGCCGACCCGAAAGCTCTCACCGGCTCATTCGTCAGTAACCTCCCAGTGGGCACCATCACGGACCCGTACCTGATCTATGCGGGCCGCGTCTACAAGCTCCCCGCGATCCAACCGGGCCAGAAGATCGACGTGCCTGCTTCCGGTCTGCCCGAAGATACCAACTGGTTCACTTCCGCCAACGTCACCATCGCGGGTAACCAGTATCAAAACGTCCCGACGTGGATGAAACAGCAACAACAACAGAACCAAGGTTACGTCAGCTCGCTACCGATCTGGAGCCTGATGTTCCATGAGAAAGTGCGTGGCACGAACACGCTGCAAAACGCCAGCTTGCGGGACCTTGACCAATCCTGGCGGCTCGAAGAAGTGGGCAAAGGGAAGTATTTCGACGAAGCCATTCTGGTCGCGTACATCAACCCACCCGCTGGGCCAACCGAACCGATGCTCTCGAACCCCGATAGCCCGAGTGCCACGAAACTCTGGCTGAAAGGCGGCATCCCCGGCGAGACCGGCACCCGCGAATCGATCCCTGGCTTCATCCGCCAAGAGACCTTCCTGCGGGTCTACATCCCGATCCGCCCAGCAGCAGCCAAGAAGTAAGTCCATCCCTGGCATGGCCATCTTGGCCATGTCACGCAGAGCCAAACCACCGAGATTTCCCCTGAAGGCCCACCATGATCGAATGCCGCGACCTGACCAAGAAATACGGCGACCTCTACGCACTCGACCGCTTGACGCTCAAGCTCGATAAGGGCGATGTCTTCGGCTTCATCGGGCCAAACGGCGCCGGCAAGACGACGACCATGCGGATCCTCGCCACGCTCCTGAACCCCAGTTGGGGCGAAGCCAGCGTCTGCGGCTATTCGATTTACTCCAGTTCCAAAGACATCCGCCGGGCCATCGGCTACATGCCGGACTTCTTCGGCGTCTACGACGACATGAAGGTCATCGAGTACCTCGAGTTCTTCGCCGCCGCGTACCGCATCAAAGGGGCCGAACGTCGCAAGAAGTGCGACCAAGTGCTCGACCTCGTCGACCTTGGCTACAAACGCGACGCCCTCGTGACGTCCCTGTCTCGCGGGATGACGCAACGCTTAGGGCTAGCTCGCGTGTTGCTCCACGACCCGCAAGTGTTGCTCCTCGACGAACCCGCCTCGGGCCTTGACCCACGTGCCCGTATCGAAATGCGCGAACTCATCAAAGAGCTTCGCGGCATGAACAAGACCATCATGGTCTCCTCGCACATTCTCCCCGAGCTTGCCGACATCTGTAACAAGATCGGCATCATCGAGCGCGGCAAACTGCTCTTCAACGGCGACGTCGAAACCGCCATCAAGCAAGTCCGTGGTAAGCACGTCTACATGGTCAGCGTCGGCCGCGAACGCAACGAAGACGCCGCCAAGAAGATCGAAACCCTCTCGGGCGTCGAGAAAGTGGACGTGGACACGACCAACGGCTTCGTCAAAGTCACCCTCGACGACAACCAAGCCGACGGCAGCTTCATCGTCGAAGGCCTGATCGCCGAAGGCTTCAAGATCAAGAGCTTCAAAGAAGAAGAAGTTGACCTCGAAGACGTCTTCCTCGGCATCACCAAAGGCATCACGAACTGATGGGGAACTCGAAACCGAGAGCCGCCAAAGACATCATCGACGACGCCCTTGAGTCCAACCGTTCGTGGGAATGGCTGGCTTTTGGACTTGTGATTGTTTTTGTGGTGACTGGGATTTTGACACTTGGTGTGGGTATAATTCAAGACAGATGGTATTTAACACTCTCTGGTGGTGGGGTCACTTGCCTATTTTGGCCTGCTATGATTTTCGCCCTGAGAACCCGATCCGATAACATTCTGATTCGTCTTTTTGAAATACCTCTGTCCAGAGCCAAGACTTCAAAAGAAGCTTTAGATGTTATGGAAGAACTCAAAAAGAAGCTATTCAGTTACAACAAATAAGGAAGGATCGACTCATGAGATTTTTCCCGAAATGGCACACACCTGAAAGTGTGGCTCAGACGCTGATTGATGGACTTCGAAATGGCAGCATTACGCTGGATGGGGAGGTGGAGGATACCAAACAGACCTCTCCAACTCAGGATGCCGAAACGCCAGTAGTCGGTCCACTCGAGCTTGATTTCTTGAATCTGGCTAGGCCGATCCAAACTCAATCAAGACCCGTTGATAAAACGTAACTTATGCACATAGGTTTACACTTAACATAAGAAACGCTGATGTCAGATCATCGGCGTATGGATTGCCAGTGTGTTTGCACTTGCAGTGAACCTGATTCTTTTAACACTCACTCGATCGCGCTCAGAGCCAGGTCTTGGAAGGTTTTGCGGTAGATGCTGGCGTCGCCGTTGGGGATGCCTGTGCGTTGGATCATCAGGATCATGAAGAGGTCTTTCTTCGGGTCGGCCCAGGATTGGGTGCCGAATGCGCCGCCGTGGCCGAAGGTGCCGGGGGAGAGCTTCTCGGTGATGCCGGTCGGCGTTTTGACGACCGCGAAGCCGAAGCCAAAACTCATGCCGTCGGTGAAGCCGGTTTTGATGTCGCCGGTTTGGGTCTGCGTCATCATACCTAAGGTCTTCTCGCCAATGACACGGACACCATCGAGTTCGCCGCCATTGAGCAAGCATTGGTAGAGTTTGGCGATGTCGCCGGCCGTCGAAGCGAGACCGCCAGCGGGGATCGGGTGCTCGGAGGTAGGCAGTGCGGCGAGGAAGGTCTTGGGCGCGGGGTTGAGTTGCTTGTCTTTGACGCTGTAAGTCGTGGCTAGGTTCTTGAGTTGTTCGATGGACGGGCGGAAAGTCGTTTGCGTCATCTTTAATGGATCAAAGAGCCGCTTTTGCAGAAAGGCTTCGTAGCTCATCCCCGAGACGACTTCGACGACCCGGCCCAGCGTATCGATGCCGCTATTGCAGTACGACCACTTCGTGCCTGGCTCGAAGAACAGCGGTTGCTGGCTGATGACGAGCGTCGTTTCGTTCAGCGTTCGGTTTCGCAGGGTGTACACATCGCCAAGGCCGGCGGGATAGCCACCGGGCAGGCCAGAGGTGTGCGTGAGCATGTCTCGCAGCGTGATCGGGCGACTCGGTTTTTTGAGCGTGACGACATCGTCGACTTTACTGACTTGTAGCATCTGACCTTTGAATTCGGGGAGATACTTCTCGACTGGGTCTTCGACGTTGAGCTTGCCATCTTCTTGCAGCATCAGCACCGCCATCGCAGTGATCGGTTTTGTCATTGAGGCGATGCGGAAGAGGGCGTCCGGTGTCATCGGAGCCTTGGCCTCTTTGTCACGGAAGCCGACGGCTTCGAGATGCACGACTCCAGACTTGCGGCCAACGACCGTGACCGCCCCAGCGAGTTCGTTGTTATCCACGAACTTCTGCATGGCTGGCTTGATGGCCTTCCATTTTTCCAGCGACTGAGCCGAGACGGGCAATGTCAGGATGAGCGAGGCGAGGATGAGACAAGAAAACTTCATGGCAACCTTGATGAATCGAGGAGAGATTCGACCTCTACACAACATACTGCACTAGGTTACACCTTCGATACCTCGGAAGTCAAGCACGAATCGAACATTCTCTGACAATGGCTTTGGGCGTTTCATGGCTGCTGTTTGGCCTTGATGCGCCTTGGCACCTAAGATACTTTCAAACGCAAAGTTCACGAGGCTGACGCATGGCACGGTTTGATTATTCGGTTCTGGAAGCGGCTCAGAAGGTTCCTGGGAAACCCCGACACAAGACCCGAGAAGTGGTCGTCGGTGGAGTGGCGATTGGCGGCGATAACCCGATTCGTGTGCAGTCGATGACCACCACCGATACGTTCGATGTCGCGGGGACGGTGAAGCAAATTCACGCTCTGGAAGAAGCCGGTTGTGAGTTGGTGCGTGTGACGGTGCCGAAGCCTGAAGACGCGGGAGCACTCTCGGAGATTCGCAAACAGATCGGCATTCCACTCATCTGCGACATCCATTTCGATTACAAAATGGCCCTTGCGGCCCTCGATCACCCGGTCGACAAAATCCGCATCAACCCTGGCAACATCGGCAGCGAAGAACGCTTCCGTCAGGTCGTCCGCAAGGCCAAGGACAAAGGCATCCCGATGCGGATCGGCGTGAATGCGGGGTCGCTCGAAAAAGAACTGATCGAGAAGTACGGCTTCCCTTGCCCACCGGCGATCGTCGAGAGTGCGTTGCGGTCGATTGAGATCGCTGAGAGCGAAGGCTACCGGGACATCATCGTTTCGTGCAAGTCGTCGGATACCCTTGTCGCGGTCGAGAGTTACCGCTTGTTCGCCCAACTCGCGGACTACCCCACACACATCGGCATCACCGAAGCCGGCAAGCCGCCGTATGCGGTGACAAAGTCGGCGGCGGGGTTGGCCCCGATTCTGTTGGATGGCATCGGCGACACCATTCGCATCTCGCTCCTCGGCGACCCAGTGCCGGAAATCGCTGCGGCTTTTGACATTCTGCAAGCCACGCAACGACGCGTCCGCCGGCCGGAGTTGATCGCCTGCCCGACCTGTGGCCGATTGGCCATTGACTTGGAAAAGATCATCGCCGAATTGGAACAGCGGCTCGAAGGCCGGCGCCTGCCGGTGAAGATCAGCGTGCTCGGCTGTGTGGTCAATGGCCCCGGCGAAGCCCGTGAAGCCGACATTGGTATCGCCGCTGGCAACGGCCAAGGCATGATCTTCCGCAACGGCGAGATGGTCCGTCGTGTCGCGGAAAGTGAGATTGTCGATGCCCTGATGGTCGAACTCGCCGACTGGGAAGCGAACAACCAACACAAGATTAGCAAATCTGAGAACCAGGGTCTGGGCCGCCGGAAACTGACCTTGGTCTAGTCGCACTCGGAGCGAACTTCGCGCAAGATCGCAAAATTCTGGGATAAAAACGGACGAGGGGTCTCGTTCGCCCGCATCGTCCAGAATAATCGTTAAAGTTTCTTGCAGTCTCCCCGTCAGGTGTTAGGGTTGAGAGTTGTTGAGGTCCTCCCCCTTGCACCCCAACAACTGCCAGTGACTCGCCATTGATAAACACCAAGAATTGCAACGTCCCGTCTCCAATCGTTGCTGGGAGAGACTGTTATGTTGTTGAATCAACATGGAGCGTCGGTTTCTGTTGGTGATGTCACTGATATCACTTGCCCCAACATTGTTCACGCGGACTACCAATCACGGCTTGACCCTTTTCCTCAAGTTCCCTGTCTCTTCCACGGCTTCGAATTGAATGAAGTCATTGGTCAAGGTGCCTTCAGCAAGGTGTACCTGGCCAACCAGAAAGGGTTCAAGCATCGCAAGGTCGCCCTCAAAGTGACCACTTTGATCACTGGAGAAGCCGACAAACTCGCGGAACTCATCCACCCAAACATCGTCGAAGTCTACCAGGTGGAGCGTATCGATCGCTTCCAATTGATCTGCATGCCGGACCGCGGTACGCAGACATTAGCCGAGTTGCTCAAGGGTTACCAAGACAACCGCAACACCCCACCTCAGGGCGATGTGAGCACCAAAGCGGTCGCCAAACTTTCGACGATGGTCCAGCGTTCTCCCTTGCCTGAGGAAAACGATCCTCCGCCCACAATCCCGCCAAATCCCGTGGCCAGGATTGGGAACATTTCCTGGGCAGTGAAGACGATCAAAGCCTGTGCGGATGGCTTGGGTTATGCGCATAAACGCGATATCTTGCACATTGACATGAAGCCGTCGAACATCATTATCTCCAATGATGGAACTCCTCGGATCATCGATTTCAACCTATCCTACAAGCACGGCGTGGACTCGGACGCCAAAACGGGTGGCACCTTTTTCTACATGTCGCCAGAACAATTGGTGGCTTGCTCCGAGCAACGGATGGTCTCGACCCTGACGCCGGCCACTGACTTGTACTCTTTGGGCTGCATCTTCTTCGAAATGCTGACTGGCGAACCGGCCTTTCCACGCTACGAAGGCAAGCCAAACCCCCGCCAACTCCTGATTGATCGCAAAGGCGAAATCCCTCACCTCAGCAAATACCGACCGGATATCAGCCCGGCGCTTGATGCGATCGTGCGGAAGCTCTTGCAAGCGAATCCTGAGGAACGTTACCAGACTGCCGAGGCGTTGATCGAAGACCTCGATTGCTACTCCGCCCGGCTGCCACTCGTTCATGCTCCGAATCCCTGTGCGGTTGAGCGAACTCAGAACTTCCTCTTCCGGAACAGCATCATCTTGCAGCGGTTATCGATGATCGGTGCGTTCTGCTTGGTAGTCGGGACAGCCTTCTCGGCTTACAGCGCTCAAGAAGCTCAAGCGAACTCTACGGCCCACGAGGACCTCCAGAAGACTTCGCTGCACTTCCCACATCTGACGATGAGCCTCCTCGACGCTGAAAAGAGCGAGACCCGGGATGCTGCGAAGAAACAACTTCGAAGCATGATCGACAGCTATGGGCTGTGCAACATGAAACCTGCACTCCGCTCGAAAATGCGTCGGTTACCACCCGCAACGCAGCAACAGTTCCGGGATCGGGTCGCGGAGCTTTGTCGGGTCGTAACCTATGTCGAGATGTTGCCAAACGATGTGCTCACTGAGGAACATCGGCTGGCCCACGCCCGAACCGCTTTGGAATGGAACGAACTGGCCGAACAGTGTTATGGGGAAGCGTCTCCTTCGAGTCTGTTCGAGGAGCGAACCCGCATTGAGTCCAGTCTCAAGGAAAAGGCCTCGGCTCGTGGTCGTCAGCGAGACGTGGTCGATGATCTCTCGGAGCAACGGCTGCAGGCCATGCAAGCGTATGCTGAGGGGAACTGCCAGGTCGCGATCCAACGATTCCGCGCACTCTTGAAGATCGATTCCAAACAGTACGAGATCCAGTATCTTCTCGGCATGTCTTACCTGACGACCAAAGACTACAGTTCCGCCAGAGATCGCTTTTTACTGGCCAAGCCGCTTCCTTTGCCCGATGGTCGCCCGGTTCTACAACGGGGCATCATCGCCATGATCGAAAATCGCCAACTCGATGCGGTGGAAGAATTCACGGAAGCCTACGAGCGCGATTCCCAGTTGTATGAAGCCCTCAAGCACCGCGCGAATGTGTACCGGAAACTGCAGCGATTCGATGAAGCCCGCAACGATCTCGATGTCTGCATCGCGGCCAACCACGCACTCCTGCAAACACACATTCTGCGAGCCGAGGTCCGCAGAACACTCGGTGATCTGACGGGTGGCCAGAAAGACCTGGACGCGATCAAGAAAATCCACGCTGTCTCTGCTCAGGATCACTGTGTCCGTGGGAGGAGCCGCGAAGCGACCGATCCGGCAGGTGCCCTCAAGGATTACGAACTGGCTTCGGAAATCAGCCCAACCTATTACCCCGCTTGGCATTCTCAACTCCGGATTTATGCGGATATCCTGGAGCAACCCCAAAAGGCGCTCGAAGTGCAGGAACGCAGTTCGAAACTCTTTCCACAGTCCGCTCATCACCTGGCCTCGAAAGCTGTCCTCGAAGCTCGCCTGGGCAAACGCCAGGAAGCTCATGAAGCGATTCAAAAAGCCCTCGAGTATTCGCCCTGTGCCGAAATCGAACTCATGGCCGCGTTCACTTATGCACAGACGAGCCGCATCGAAGGCGGGGATGCGATTCAAGCCATTGATGCCTTGCGGCGTGCGATGAAAGCCGGTTACCGCAACTGGGCGAAAGTGGAGACAGACCTCGACCTCAAGCCACTCACCACGATTCCGGAGTTCCAACAACTCATCCGGGCTGGAAAAGAGTTGCAGAAGTAGCCAACCAGGACCGATCGCCTAGCATCACCCTCGTGGTTCACGGGGGTGATGGTGTTGAACGACGAGGAGCGAAGCTGGCATCGAGCCATCGCTGCGGAACCCACCGCCGATTTGCCTCGACTCGTCTTCGCGGACTGGCTCGAAGAACGTGGCGATGTCGCAAGGGCTGAGTTCATCCGCGAGCGCATCCAAACCGCGGATGCTCTTCCGTGGTCCAAGGAAGGCGTACGACGCGAATACCACTCGACCCCAATCCCAACCTCAGCGATCGAGGGTCAACCGGAACTCCACGAACTTGCGGGCAGTTGGGATTCGCGTGGCTTCGAGCGAGGCCTTCCCAGTTGGCTGCGGGTCCGCGAAGTCTCGACGTTCCTCGATGCCGCGACCGAACTGTTTGACATTGCCCCGATCACATCCCTCTCGTTGCCGACAGCCAACCTGCAAGACTGGCAACGCATGACCCGGCAGCCGTGGGTCCGGCAACTTCGCCGGCTGGAGTTTTACGGCATCTCAACTCCCATCGAAGCGATCCGGGCCTTCTGCGAGTGTCCGGACTTTGAGTCCCTCGAAGAGGTCGTCTTTCAACGCACGAGCGGCCATGCAATGCCTGCGCTTCTCGAGGATTTTGCGAATGCTTCCATCGGGCGGAAGGTCAAGTCCCTGGTGCTCACAGGTGGGGAGTTAGACAACGATTGGGTCGAGAGCCTCGGCTTCTTTGGGAATCGACATGCTCTCGAATCGTTTCGCTTGGTCCGGTTTCATCTGCACCCCCATCTCAGCTTCTCGGGGTTTCATCATTTGTCATTGTGGTCCCGATTGATACAACTCAGTATGCGAATGACTCGGATACCAGTGAATGAATTTTACAAGCTCGTCGACAATATCCCCAAATCGATGAAGGAGCTCGATCTCGATCAATCTTGCTATCACCCCCGTATGTTAGGCATGACTTTACGTGGACCTGGTGATTTGCGAGCACTCGACCTCTCCGGGGCAGACACCCACCAAGGTGGCCCCTGGAAGACAGCCACGCGGATCAAGAACATCCAGGTTCTCAAAATGCAAAAGACCGCGATCCCGAGTTGGATGTTGGCCGACATGTTTCAAGCCCCATTCTGGAGCCGACTCGTGGCTCTGGACTTGGCAAACACTCAACTGCATTCGGAAACCGTCCAACTTCTGGTCGACTCCCCCGAGATGCCGGAACTGCTGGCCCTGGCTTTGCCAAAATCCGCTTGTACGCCGGCCATCGAAGAACGCTTCGGCCACGTGCTCAGTATTCGCCCGAACCAGGATCACTTATGACACCCACCGAGGCCCTGGCCGCAGGCCGATTACGTCGAGCGATTGAACTCCAACGGGAGACCTTGCTCAGCAACCCAACCACGAAGCACCGGCTCTTTCTCGCTGAGCTGTTAGCCGTCGCGGGGAAGTTCCGCAGTGCTCGGGAGTTGCTCGATGGCATCGAAGACCCCTCGACGGAGTGGGCGGAAAGCCTCGCGGAGTTTGTCGATCTGCTGCGTGCGGACCACCGTCGCTGTTTCCACACCCCGCGGCCACACCCGCTCGATGAGAACGTCTCGGACTATCATCTCGCTCGGTTGAAAGTCGCTAAGAGCATCCGCAACGACGACGAACACCTTTCCAACTTGGCTCTACAACATGCGGATTCACTGGCCCCCGAGATGAATGGCTACATTGATGGCCGGGAATTCGAGACGGGGTTACGCGATGTTGATGACCGTTACGGGGCGACGCTCGAGTTCTTCGATACGGGCCGCGCCTACACGATCGCCTGGACCGCGGTGCGTTCGCTGAAGTTCTTGCCCGTCCGCGGCATGCTCGACTCCGTTCATCGTCCCGCCACACTCGAACTTCGCCAGGGCTTGGTCCTCGATGTCCGCGTACCACTGACTTACCAAGCCAGTGTCATGGGCAAGGATACCTACCGCCTCGGGCTGGATTCCATCTTCGGCACCCGAGATCATGTCACCCTCGGGATTGGCGCGAGGATGTATCTTGTCGATGGCGATGAACTCACATTACGCGAATGCCATCACATTGAGATAACGCATGTCCCCGAGTATTAGTCGAATGTCGTAAACCGTACCCGATGATTACGAGGATGGCAATTTTCGCAGCTCGCGGTCAAGGAGGCTTTGCGACGAGGCAACTCGCGGGGGCTATGCACTGTCGGGCCTCGCAAAGCCTCGACCACGACCTACAAAATGCACAGAACCTTGGGTGACTTCTCACTGAACGCGACGGTTCTTGGTTGAGCTTCCCTCACGGAAGACTGGGTTTTTTGTAGCTGGCCTCACAGTGGCCTCTGTGAGGCCGGTGCGACTCACGGGGAAAGTTGGCGTCACCTTCGCCAGCATGCAAAACCGGCCTCACAGGCCAGCTACAAAAGATATTTCACAAGATGCGTGTCGTGTTCAGTGAGAAGTCTCAAAAAGCATCTCAGCTTTCCATCCTGCAAATCGTGTCCATCCTGTCCCAAAGAATTGTGTGGCATTAAATAGGATGATCAGGATTTACAGGATCAAAAAACATGAATGTTCTCACGGAACGCGACATGTCATCTGTTGAAAATCTTGTGTAGCTGGCCTCTGTGAGGCCTCACAGGGCAGCTACACAAGAAATCAGCAGTCCGGTTGAGTGAGATCTCTAATCGAGTGTCGTGAACCGTTTGCGTTTCTTCACTAATCTTGGGAGCAAGATGCTACCGAAAACGGTGCTCGCGAAGCCGAGGAAGAAGGTGATTCCGAAGATGGGTGTGAGGGCTTCGACGCTTCGCAAATTTGCCGGTTCCTCGCCCCAGAGTTGAAAGAATCCAGCCAAGGTCGGCTCGAAGTAGGTGTTGCCCGTCAGCATGAGGATGACGACTCCGAAGCCTGTCAAAGCGCCGAAGATTAGCCCGTGTCGAAGGCCAGCCCCGGTGCCTTTGCCAGCGAGGACGCCACTGAGCACAAACAATCCCGCTCCGATCGAGAGATTGATGACGGGGTTCAAAGTGTGTGGCCCGAGGTAAATCATCGTGCCACCCGACTGCCGAATGGTAACGCGAATCGTGTCAGCCACGCAAAGCGCCGTCAGCGCGAGCGCCACACTGACGGCCAGTTGCACCCAAGCCGTCGGGTAGACGATCTCGCTATCGTCCTCAGAGCGTGTCGAAACGAGTTTGGCGATCGAACTTCCCCGCGAACCGGTTGTTCCCGTGGGTAGCTCGATAGTGGGAGGCCATAACTTGCCACCAATGAAGCCCATCGGCAGTCCAGTGAGTGCGAGCAGACATGCCCCGATGCCTGTGGTCAGGGTGATTTTCGAACCGAGGTAATGGTCGCTTGCCCCGAACAAGCCTGCACACAGTGCCGCGGTGAGGAAGCCTGTCATGCCGCCGCTGGGTCGCCCACAACCGGCCAGACAGCCGCCCACCAAAATCGAGAAGAAACGGACTGCCCAGGTCAGGGCGGGTTCCAAGGCCGACTTGACATCGTGGATGTCTAACAACGTCGAGACGACACCTAGACTGGTCTCCCGAATCCCGAGGAATAACCCCATCGTACAGAGGGAGCCCACGAGCACACGAGCGAAGATGGTTGGGGCAATCAGGTCTGGAGTTGAGTTTTTGCCCCCGCGGATCATGGTGCTCACTTCTGACGGATGCACCAACCGATCCGTGCATTGCGGGCATCGCTCTGCGGCAGCAGTCGCAATTTTGCATGTCGGGCAGTACATCTGCATCAGAACACCCCATATATCAGCAAAGTTCTGACTGTAACGTAGAACACTCTCGGAGGACTCACTTCGGGAATGAGGTGAAAATTCACCAACTCCGATTCACCCTCTGCTCATTTCCCACCCAGGAAGCTCGTCAGCTTCTTGGGGCCATCGGGCTTCTTCGGAGGCTTGGGGAGAGCATCCCAGTCGATTTGGCTGACGATGTCGATCTCTGGTTCCTCGGCCTGCACCGGTGGCATGGCTTCAGGTGGCGACTCGAGGATGGGTGGCTCGGAGATCGGCGTTTCGGGAGTGGGTGGCTCGGGGATTTCTTCGACGATGAGGCTTTCGGGTGGGGTTTCGGCAGTCACTTCGGTTTTGGTTTTGGCGAGCAGGGCTTCGCGCTTGGCGATCAGCTTTTTCTCTTCGATGTCGTGCTTCAACGCTGCGACTGAAGCGGTTTGAGCCACTTTCTCGTTCAGGCTCTGGGCTTGCAGCCGAAGGCTGGCTTGGGCAGCGAAGAGGGTTTCTTGGGCAACGAGCGGAGCGAAGTCAATCATCGCTTGCTGCCAGTCTTTGAAGTGGATGACAGGTAGGATTTCGATCGTGCGGACGGGGATCTCGAGTTTCGCGGCGATGAGATCCCATGAATCGCCTTGAGCACGGTGCCAGGCGGCGAGTCGAAGTGTTGCGGTGTCCATTGTGTACTTCCTGGGAGTGATTTCACGGACAATGTACGCAAAGCCACAAACAGTTGTCAACGGTGCAGTTGAAATTTTTCACAAAAATCTGCCCGAATCCAATCGGGTGAGAATCTCCTCTCGGCAAACGGGCGGAACGCACTATAATCCTCAATTGACACGGTGAATGAGTTCTTCACCGAGCCGATTTTCACCCACCAGACTGAAGAGCAGACGATGGCGAAAGGTAAAGAAGCCCGCGGCACAATCAAGCTCGTGAGCAGCGAAAGCACCCATTGCTATTTCACCCAAAAGAACCGGAACAACTCCAAGGAGCGCATCAGCCTCCGCAAGTTCGACCCGATCCTGCGTAAGCATGTGATGTACAAAGAAGCCGGCAAACTCTAAGCCGCTTCCCACGCCTCCCAAAGCCTGGCCCATGCCAGGCTTTTTTCGTGCCTGTGAGGCCGCTGAGTCTCACGCTAAAGACAACCTCATCCCCCAACCCCCTTCTCCGAAACGGAGAAGGGGGAGAAAACCTCGAAAACAGGACGTTTTCCGCAATTTCTGGCACCCCTCTCCGTTTCGGAGAGGGGCTGGGGGTGAGGTTGGATTGCAAGCCGAAAACGACTTGTGACCAAACAAAAAAAATGACAATGTCGAGAAGAGAGAAAAACCCAGTTGGGTTTCTATCCCTGGCGTCTTGGCGGTCCATCCATGCTTTTCACCCCTGCACTTCGACATCGCGGGCTAAGCGGAGGAGCACTTGCAGTCGCAGCAGGGCGTCGAGAGCCTGCGTTGGCTTCCAGTTCAGTTGGTGGGGTTTCGCTTCCAAACACGACACGACCCGTTCGGCGAGTGCCCCCAATCGGACCAAACCGACCGACTCCAAGTTTCGTTGGGCTTGGCTCCACAGCACGGTGATGCCCATGTCGCAGCGGGTCAGGCCGAGCATCAGCAGCTCTTCCAAGGCCTTGTGCAGTTCTTTCAACGCCACCATCATCGGCGGAATCGCGGCCTCTTTCACCGAAGCTTCCTGAATACTCACTTGGGCCGTGTCCGGTTCGCACCACGGCAGCACGCACAGCCGTTGACCTTGGCTGTCTTCAAAGATGCAAGCCGAGGGTGCGATCTGGATCGCCCCTGCCGCGACCGTGACATTCCCGGCCACGAACTTGAGTTTCAACGTCTTGTCCGCGAGTTTCTGCAGTAACGTTTCGGTACCGCCCCGGCCACGGTCGGTGTAAGGGTGGCGAATCGTGGCACGGGTTCCTTGGCTATCTTGCACCGAGACCAAGACCTGCTGATGGATGGCGTCAAAGACAACCTGGATGACTTCCGCGACGGTGAGCGCGAAGAAGTCGTCGGCGGCGCGGCGTGGGCGAAGCGAGGTCGGCGGCAAAAAGGCCAGCCGTTGCAGCAGGATCGCGTAATCCTCGACGAGTGTCGGGGATTTGAGTTGCTCCCAACTGAAGTTCTGTGG
Organism: Fimbriiglobus sp.; assembly: GCA_051659845.1. Lineage (GTDB taxonomy): Bacteria > Planctomycetota > Planctomycetia > Gemmatales > Gemmataceae > Fimbriiglobus. The sequence goes on from JBOFPH010000065.1 coordinate 77,188, forward strand.
CTGCAAGGTGGCGTTGGCGCGGCCAATCCGCAACCGCAACGACGCGGTCCGTTGGCCCCCTTCGATCACCAATTGCCCACGGGCCACTTCGCCGAAGGAAAAGCTCTTCACGGCACTGGAGCTGGCGAGGCCATGAAACTTGCGGGCTGTGGTGGTCGGGTCTTTGGCAAAGTTCCGCGTGAGCACGAGCACCGCGCCAGAGTTCGCGTCTTGCAGGTACGTGACGAGTTGGGTTTCCTTCGTGCCTTCCTCGACGCGGCAACCGAGGCCAATGAGCCGCGTCTTGCCCAGCGAACCGGTCGATTCCACGGGGCTGCCACGCACGAGGATTTGTGGGATGACGTTGGTATCGTGTTCGATCGCATCCTGCCGGGCGAGGGCTTCGCCGAGGAGGTCGACGATGCGAGTCGGTGTGAAGCCGGCATCGTGATTCGTGTAACGTTCGGCTTCTTCGCGGACTTCGTCCAGGATTTCCGCCGGCCAAATCAGTCCCGCTTTCTCGAGACTGGTGGTGAGGCGTTTCAACCGGTCGTACCAGGGTTGCGTGGCGCCCGAGATGCCAAAGTCCCAAAGCTGGCGGACGACCTCTTCCAACTCCGTTGTCAGCCCTTCGGGCAACTCGCTGGGTCGCCCGGCGGTGGAGATCAGCCCCGTGGTTTGCTCAGCGGGCAACTCCCGGAACGCCCAGACCGCGAGGGCGACATGCGGGCAAGGGGCCTTCTCGGCACAATCGCAATCGGTGTAATTGACATCGCCTGGCACCATAAAGCGAATCGTCGCTTGCGGCTGATGGAATCTCACGATCGGCTTCGTGCCCCGTGTTAGCTCGGCGACGATACCACCATTCCAGATCGCTTTTTGCCGCGCCAGCACCGGAGCGCGAAGTTTGGCCGTGAGCAGTTCATCAGGGATGTCGCCGGGGTTCCAGGCCACGGGGGCGAGCGGTTGCGTGGCCGTCTGGGCGTGGTTCTTTTGGTAACCCAACACCGTGCGAATCAGGTGGCGACAGACCCCTGTTGACGGGCACGAGCAGCGGGCTTGCCCGAGAGCCACACCCGCTGGCAAGGAGCAGGTCGCCGCATCGGACCACGTGACCGTCACATCCCCTGCCGGTGATTCAACCCACTGGCCCGTGACTTCTTCGGTCGTCACTTCACGGGTGGCCCGTTTCACGGTCCCGGCGTTACTGAGAGCGGTGAGGTCATCGGCGGTGAGTGAAAGCAAATCTTGGCGAATCATTTCACTTTCCCCGCGACGAAGTCCGCGAGTTCGCCGGGCGTCATGGCCCCGACATGGCCACCGAGGTTAGCGATGGTCTGGGCGACGGTGCGGTCGTAGTTGGGGTCCGCCTTCGAATCGAGCGCCGCGAGGCCGAGGACCGTGGCTCCGCTCTCGACCATTTGCCGTGTGACCGAGTAAAGCCGGCCGGGGTCACCACCCTCGTAAAAGTCCGTGATCAAGACGACGATCGTGCGCCGGGGGTTCTCGATCAGCGTGGCCGCGTAGGCCATCGCGCCGCCAATGTCCGTGCCGCCGCCGAGTTGCACTTTCATGAGCGTCTCGACGGGGTCATGGACATCCGAGGTGAGGTCGACGATGTTCGTGTCAAAGGCGACGAGGTGCGTCTTCAACAGGGGGATGCCGTAGAAGATCGACGCTGTGATCGCCGAGTGGATGACGCTATCGACCATGCTCCCCGATTGATCGACGACGATGATGACTTGCCAACGGTCGCACTGCCGGCGGATGCGGGAGTTGAAGTGCGGCGTGCGGATGTAAAGCTGGCCTTCTTCGGTGTTGTAAGTCTCCAGGTTTCGGCGAATCGTCGACTTCGCATCGAAGTTCTTGGAGACGCGCTGATACGAGCGCCGTTGGCGATTGCGTGCCCCGAGGAACACGGATCGCACAGGCCGCGATAGCTTTTCGAGCATCGCTTCAATCACCTTGCGAACCAAGACTCGCGCGAGTGCTAAGACCTGCTCGTTCATCAGGTGCTTGGTTTGCAGCACCGCTTTCAACAGCGTCGGGCTGGGCACCGCCCGAGCGAGCAGTTCGGGATTTGTCACGAGTTCGTTGATGCCGTAGCGTTCCAGGGCATCTTTTTCGAGACGTTCGATGGTCCGCTTCGGGAAGAGTTCGTTGACTTCGTTGATCCAATCGGGCACGGACATGACCGAGTCTTCGCTCCCCGCGCCGCGGGTGCCCTGCCCTCGCTGGCGGACGTTTCGCCCCGGGCCATACTCGCGACCATAGAGGTAATCGATGGCGGCATCCATGCGCGATTCTCGCCCTTCGAGGCCGCAGCCTAAACCCTGCTCGGCTTCGCTTCCCAGGACCAGTCGCCAGCGGATGAGTGATTCTTTCGGCGTCATCATTCGAACCCTCGGATGCCGTATTTTTTCGCCGTCTGGGCCAGTTGTTCTTCCCAACGCATCGCCTGGACCGCACTTCGTTCATCGACGGTGAGTGCCGCGGACTCGGCTTCGTCTTCAAGGCCCAAAAGCTTCCGCAGCGAGCGAGCCATGCCGTTTTTCTCTCGCGGCGTGAAGTACGTGAAGGCCAGTCGCAAGGCGGGAAGTGCAGCGAAGAAGTCGTCCAGGGTGAAGGCCATGAGCCGATCGTGGACGCCTTTCAGAAGGGTCGGTTGCCGTTGGGCCTGTTCGCGGGCCACGGCAAAGAGGCCGGTGAGGAAGTCCCCCAGCGGGTCGGGGTCGGTGTAGCTTTGGAGGTGCTTCGTCACTTCCTCGCCGTTCGTGTCTTGCAGCACCCACAACCCGCCGAGGGTCGCTCCCCGCACCAGCGGCGATTGCCCACGATCCGCGGCGACACGGCGAAAGACTTCGCGGACCGTGTCACCATCCAGGTTCAGCGCTTCGACGCAGCGCTCGAAGGTCTCGATGATGGCCCGGATGCCTTCCACCACTTCCCGCTGCTGATTCGGGATCGTGCCCATCGACTCCAGAAGCCACAGCGAGCGGTCAAAGGTTTCCCACAATAGCCCGGCGTAATCGGTTCGCCCGGCGGAGCCGAGGACTGGATCGTAGCGGTAAAGAAACAGGGCTTGTTGAAGGGCCGCGGTGACGTTGATGAAGCTACTATCGGTGCGGATGAGATGCGTGACGAGGTCACTCAACTCCTCGGACATCCGCTCTAACCCCGCGAGGGCCGCATCGAGGAGCAACCGAGACGCTAGCCCCGCATCGCGTTGAGCACCCTGGGCCAGCTCCGCGAGCCGAGCCGTTGCGGCTTCGGGTAACGTGACACCGTAGCGGCTGTTCTCGATACAGTTCGAGTCAAAATCCGGCGACCAACTGATTCGCCAGGTTTCCTCGAACTCCCCCAGGCTGGCCCCCGAGCGAGCATCCGAGGTGAGTTGAAACCCGGGAATCATCAGCACCCGCAACCGGTGCAGCAACCGGCTTTTGTCCCGTTCGCCTGTCACGGCCAAGTTTAACTCGACCGAATAACTCGCGCCATCAATGCGAAGCTCGTGCTTCTTGAGTTGCTCTTGGATGTCTTGAATCAGCGGCGGCAACGTTGTGCCATCAGCCAGTGCGCCCCGCTGGCCACCGCGGAGAATCGCGTGAATCTCGTTCAAGATCGGGTGCGGCTGACCGGGGATGGTGTCATCTTTGATGAGCGCGGCGGTGAGGCCATCGAGCCAGTCGGTGCGCCAGATTTCCTCGTGGCCTCGAATGGCTGCTAAGGCGCGAGCTGTGGTCTCCGCAGCGATCAAATCAGCCGAGGAGATCGGCTGATTCTTCCGCCGTAACACCCCCGCGACTTGGGCCGTCAGCGCGTGATGAATCGCCCCACGACCCAACCTTCGGACTTCCCACACCTGCTGATAAAAGCCCGGATTCGGCATCCCAGAGTTGTAACCCGTGAGCGAATCGAGCCGCTCAAACGAAAACGGCGTCAGCGCGATCCCACGCTCGACGATGAACTCTTCCTCCACAGGCTGTGTGGGCACCGCTGGCTTCTGCAAAAGCTCCCGCAAGCCCACTGCGTGATAACCGCCAATCACGACCAGCACCGGCCCGCCGAACTCGGCTTGGGCCTCCCGAATCCGACTGGCCATGTACGCTTCGCGGGCGACATCGCTGGCAGAAGGGTAGTCACCCAACAGCCGCATCATCGCACAGAGCCGATGGCACCGTGCGAGGTAGTCCGGCAGTTCGAGTTTCGCGTCGATTTCAAAGAGCGTATCCCAGACATCGTTGAAGCTCTCGACACCCAACTGTCGGCATAGCCCACGGACATACTCGCCTTGGCTATCGGCAGAATCGGCGTAGCGGTTCATGGTTTCGACGTGTTCGAGAGCCATGAACTCAGCCCACGGCATGTCAATGAACCGCACGGCCGCCCCACGTTCATGGCCATACCGCAAGGCCTGCCACTCGGGTGAGTGCTCGCAGAAGGGGTAGTAAACGCCACCCCGCTGTTCGCCGGCTTCGGCATCCTGCGTGACGAGGTAGCTGTAAATGGCGATCGGCAAACGGTGGGGCAGTTGCAATTCGTGGAACTGAGCGTTGTAATCTGTCGGCCCTTCGATCAGCACCGCTTTCGGTTGCAAGCGATCTATGGCGTCACGCACCAACCGCGCTGCCGTGGGGCTATGGTGCCGCACGGGGAAGAAGACCACCGGCGCATCCAGGTCCGTGAAGTCACGCAAAATCAGGTCGATGTCTTTCAACACACTCATCCCCGGAGGATACAGCCATTATCCGGCGAGGAGCCAGGTCCGTTGCGAGAAAATCCCGACTTTCGCTGCGAGGTGTCTCCGTGTGGATAGGTGTTTTCTAACCAAAACGACGGCGGCTATTTCGTAGAATAAGCCCATGAAATCAGAAGTGTGGTTACAGCTCCTCTTCGGCGTCTGCTTTGCCGTGGGCCACACTCAGCCCTGGGATTACTACTCCAACCAAAACCAGTATTACCTCCACGGCTTCGCCCAAGCAGGGTACGGTGACCTCGCTTCGGATTGGCTCGCCAACACTGCTGACCCCACACCACTTTTTTCCAACACGATCGCGATGATCACCCGACTCTTCGGTGATCGGCCGCTGCATCTCGTCTTCTTTGGTCTGCTCGTGCTGTACTACCTGAGTCTGTGGGGTATCGTCTCGGCGTTGCGTTTTCGGCCACGCAGCTTGGCGGGGCAAGCTCTCTTTGCGGGGGTTGTGATTTTCGTTCACTCGGGCGGATTTCGGCTGGGATCGGTGATGAGCTTCGGAATCGATTACCCCTGGTATCTCCAAGCAGGTTTAGCCAATCAGTATCTCCTTGGAGCCGGGTTGCAACCTTCGGTCTTCGGGGTGCTGCTGCTCACGGCGCTTGCCCTGTATCTGCACAATCGACCAACATGGGCGGCAGCGGTCGCGGCGGGGGCTTGTGGCTTGCACTCAACTTACCTCTTACCGGCGGGGCTTCTCGTGGCCGGGATGATGACTGTCGAGCTTTGGCAACGGGAGTATCGCCGAGCCTGCTTTATGGGCTTGGTGGCACTCGCCATCGTCAGCCCGGTGCTCACGCACATCGCGGTCGTCTTCGGCCCGACCGACTCGGAACGGTTCGCGGAATCGCAGCGAATCCTGGCTTGGGTGCGGATTCCGCATCACACGGACGTCCGCCGGTGGTGGGATCTCGTCGCAGGGTTGCAAGTGGCCTGGGTGGTGCTGGCCATGGTGGTCCTACGCCGCTCGGCTTTACTCAGCCTTCTCGGGCTGGCCATCGTGATCAGCTTGATGTTGACAGGTCTGCAAATCGCTACGGGGAGCGCAACACTCGCACTTCTTTTCCCCTGGCGCATCTCGGCCGTCTTGGTGCCGATGGCAACAGCCGTCCTCGCGGCCCGTCTCGCTTATGCCGTCGAGGGGAGAAAAGCGGTGGCCAACCTGGGCTATGGGCTTATCTTCTTCGCACTACTTGGTGTGGTAGCGGTCACGCCATTCGGGTTCGGCTATCAATCGAGCCAATCGGAGTACGGGATGTTGGAATTTGTTCGCGAGAATCGCAAGCCTGGTGACCTGTACCTGCTGCCGACCAGTTTCCCGAAGCCCACGTCTGCCCGCGGCTCCAGTTCTTCGACCTTTCAACCTGTTCGCAATTCCGGTCCGGCGATTTTTGAGTTGCAACGCTTTCGCCTCAGCACCGGCGCGGCGGCTTATGTCGATTTCAAATCCATTCCATACCTCCAAGATGATGTCCTCGAGTGGCATCGCCGGGTGCGGGTTGTCGAGGCATGGTTTGGCCAGAAAACCTGGGATCCCACGATCCACATCGAACTGCTACGCCTCAGGATCACCCACGTGATCGTGCCGATTCAAGCCGGGATTCAATCCCCGTTTCTGGAAACGCTTTACGAGGACCAGTGGTACCGAGTTTGTGCTGTCAAAGGTTTGCCGTGATCCCAGCGCACTGAACCGGGCTAATACCCACTCGGCCGTCTATTTACCGATTCCAAGAAGCCTTGGGAGCACGGTTCCACGGCTTCTTCGCCGAAGTGCAATTTGCCGTCCTCTCTCGCTGCGGCGACCAGAACTTCGATCCCTAGACTCGGGTCGCAGGTGTCAAATCATCAAAATTCGGTGGGTGTTCGCTCATCTCAACCCACATTCGCCGCACACGGATCATTTGTGGACGGTTCATTCGGAGCTGACTTATGGTGGCTCGACCGCTCGAAGTGAGGCCAATCATTTGAGTGCAGCCATTGTTCCACGCGAAGTGGTCAACCCATCGGTCTTGGTGAGGATGAAATAGAGCTACCTCCGTCTCCGACATGTCATCATGAGCACTCACCAAATCGGACTTGAACCGATTGCACATGGGGCACGCAAGACAAAGGTTTTCGAATACAGTTTCGCCACCTTGAGAACTTGGCATGATATGCTCGAACTCAAACGTTGTCGCCGTGAGTTCCTCGGCTGTTCGGCAGTACGCACAACAGTTCCGAAAATGCTCGCGGATTTGCCGTTGTAGTGCGACAGGAATGTAAACGCTCATGACTCGACGGCTTCGGAAACCACTTGGCTCAAGGTATATCGGGCGCGGGTTTTGAGAACCGTGAGGCAATCGGCCCTCTCGAGCAGTAGGTCGAGTTCTGCCCTGTCAGCAGGTGAAAATGTTTTTTGTTTGCTCGCGTCTAGCAATTCATCAAGCCGTTGCTGAGCCGTGGGAGACAGCATGCCATCAGCCAAAGCTTCCAACTCGGCCACGCTCAGGCTGGTGAGTTGTTCAATGCGGTTGTCCATGGGTATCCTCCAATTTCAACCGATTATATCACTCACTCAGCTTCCTTCGCAACTGTTGCAGAACCTGGTTATCATTATCCGGGTGAGTAATAGTGGCAGCTGAACTCGATTCATGTCAAACACTGTCGTGGCGTTTGTTCAAGTCACTTGTTCCCATTGGATGTTCAGGGGGTTGGATTTCTGAATGGTCTGCCGATGTGGGTGTGACTGTCACCTCCTCGACGATGTTCATCCCTGAGTTTTGCCCTTGTTTCGTGGGGCTGGCGACAGGAATAGAACTAGCAAGGATGGCCTCACAGACGAAGTCATCAAGAACGGAAAATCCTTCATTTCGACCTTGAGTGGCCATATATCACCTCAATCTAACCGGTCGTTCTTCAAGCATTGCACCATTATACCAAAACTGCATGGAATAGCGGCCCGGCCAAGGGAAGGAACAGTCCCGGATTCGAAAGGGTACGCCGACCACATCGAGCGGGTCTGTGCCGAAAGGGATCGAACGCTTTCGAGTCTCGAAGACTTTCTCTCCTGAATCCTCGAAAATACAGACGATATGTCCCTCTCCTTGCCCACGGCCAGCCGTCAGTGCGAGGAACACACACAACTCACGGTAAAAGAGCGGGTAAGGTGGCTCTTCCACCGAGTGGATGTTCCAGATCAGCCCAATAATCGAGACACGGCGATTGCTTGGACCGTCCAGCCGCCAATCGTCGCACAACAGCATGTATCGAACGATGGGATTGATCGCCATAAGTCAGGCTCCAACCTGTCGATAAAAGTGCTTCCAAGTTACAGGTCTTGGACTTCATCACACCTTTGCGGCGGCCCACTTCTCGCGGATGAAGTTGATGCCCTTCGTGTAGACTTCGTCCGGCGTTGGGAAGAGGTCACGCCAGACGCGCGTCGCGGCGGCGAGGTCGGGCAACGCGCGGCCGAAGGCTTCGATGACGAGCCAGCCGTCGTAGCCGACGTCTCGGAGGGCTTGGAAGGATTCGTCCCAACGGACTTGGCCGGTGCCGGGGGTGCCGCGGTCGTTTTCGGAGATGTGGACGTGAGCCATGACGGGGGCCACGGTCTTGATCGCCGAGACCTGGGACTTCTCTTCGATATGGGCGTGGAAGGTGTCGTACATCGTGCGGAAATTCGGGTGGTCGACGGCCTTCACGAGGGCCAGGGCATCGGTGGCGGTCGTGAGGAAGTAGCACTCGAAGCGGTTCAGGTATTCGATGGCCAGCATCAGGTTGGCTTGTTTCGCCATCTCGGCGGCCTGGCGGAGTACATCGGCCGCACGGCCCTTTTCGTCCGCCGTCGGCCCGGTGCCGGAGAACACGCCCAGCGGGCTGTGGTAAGGGCCGCACATGGCGTACGAGCCGAGGGTGTAGTTCATATCGATCGCCCACTTGAGCCGTTCGACGGCTTTGGTGCGGATCGCGGCATCCGGGCTGATCGGGCTGTATTCGGGGTTCATGACTGTCACGGTCGAGCAGGCCAAGCCGAGGTTGTCGAGTTCCTTTTTCACCGTTTTGTAGTGGGCTTCGTTGCCATCGAAGAGGGGCAACTCGACGCCATCAAAGCCAGCGGCGCGGATCTTGGCCATCGTCGGGAAATCGGCCTCCGTGACCATGCCTGTCCAGAGAAGTAAGTTCATGCCGATTTTCATGGGTCGTCCTCGATAAAACGGGAGTGGGTTGACGTCTCAGAATTGTCTGAGTCCTCGTTTCCCACGGCAAGGTGCAAGAGCGTGCTGACCCTCGCAACTTTCGAAGAACTGCTGGGAGACCGAGGCCAAAATGCCTTGGCATTGACCCACACACTCGAACCGACGACGACCACTTACCCCGCCCACTTTGACCGCTTACGTAAGCACTTCTCGGAGGAACTTTCGCGTGCGGTCCTCGATCAGGTGATTCTTCGCCGTAAGGCCAAAGGAAAGTTCCCCGAAGCCGAGCAGATGTACTTCACGACCGAAGGGCTATCGATGTCCAGTTCGCCCGCGGTGAGCCGACATCGGGCGAAGCGCTACGCGAATTGCCAGACCGTTGCCGATCTCTGTTGTGGCATCGGCATGGATGCGATCGCCCTGGCGAAGGGGAACAGCGTTGTCGCCATCGACAACGACCCGCTGATGGTGGCGATGACCCGTGCGAATGCGGCTGCACTGGGAATCGACCTGCGAGCCGAAACCGGGGATGCCTTACAGTACGATTACCAAGCCACGGATGCTGTCTTCGTCGATCCGGCACGGCGGACGGGATCGCATCGAGTATTGGATGTCGAGAGCTACGCGCCACCGCTTTCGGCGTTCCGCAAACGCATTCCCGCCCACGTGCCGTGGGGTGTGAAACTCGCGCCCGGAATTCCACGCGACAACCTCGCACTTTACCCCGAAGCCGAGGCCGAGTTCATCAGCCTGAATGGCGAGTTGAAAGAGTGCGTCTTCTGGTTTGGCGACTTTGCCAAAGGCCAGCTTCGAGCCACGGCGATTCAAGGCGACGCCACCCATGAACTCACCGGCACAGGCCGCGAAACCTGTGACCTCACCGAACTCCGTGGCTATCTCCTGGACCCCGATGCCAGCATCACCCGCAGTGGCTTGGTCGCCCGGCTCGCCAACGAACTCGGCGCCGCCGAGTTCGAACCAGGACTCGCCATGCTGACGAGCGACGGCCCCGTGTCGTCGCCGTTCGTGGACGCCTACCCCATCGAAGCCATCATGCCCTGGGACGCCAAGAAGATCCGAGCGTATTTGCAAGCTCACAACATCGGGGACGTGACCCTTTACAAACGGGGCGTCGATATGGACTCAGACGAAGCACGCAAGAAATTGAAGCTCCCCGGCGGCGAACGACGAGCCATGTTCTTGGTGAAGTATGCAGGAAAAATCACGGCTGTGATCTGTGGTTTGAGACCAAAATAACCCTCCTTGGCGTCCAGAGAAATCGTCGAGCAATGATCATCGATACGAATCTACAAATATGAACACTTGATCAAATGTTAGTTCGGAAAGAAACTTGCCACCCAGTTTTTTCAACAAACGAAATTTCCAAGTACTTTTACAACGAAAACGAATAGAATTTCACATAAGCCGAGTCTCGATCAATATCGGGAACGGGGGACCCAACTGAGAGCGGCGAGAGACGCTCTCCGGGGCTAAGAAGGCACAACCTTCGCGGCATGTTCAAGCCGTAGCCCGTCAGCTAACCTCGTAGGCGGGCTACCACATGTGTGGCAGCCAACTTGAACGGGCGTTAGTGCTATTCATCTCGCAGCGTTGCGCCCTTTCTCTGTCGAAAGTCTTGTCATGTTTGCTGCAAGTGTGCTGGGCGAAGTCTCGGATGGGGTGCCGTACGTCTTGTGGGGTGGTGGGTTCCTTCTCGTCTTGGTCTTGGCCTGGTGGGGGTGCGTTCGCATCATCCCGAACGACAAAGTCGGTGTTGTCGAAAAGCTCTGGAGTCGCACAGGCTCCGTGAGTGAAGGCCGGATCCTCGCTCTCAATGGAGAAGCCGGGTATCAGGCTGACCTGCTCCGTGGTGGCATCCACATCGGTTATTGGCGCTGGCAGTACCGCGTGCATGTCGTTCGGCTGGTGAGTGTGCCGCAGGGTCAGTTGGGTTACGTTTATGCCCGAGATGGTGAACCACTGCCTCCCAGTCAGACATTAGGTCGATATTCAGAATGCAACAATTTCCAGGATGCCCGGGCCTTTCTTGCGGAGGTCGGAGGTGGTCAACGTGGTCGCCAGCGGGCCATCCTGCGGGAAGGTGTGTACGCGATCAACCCGGCCATCTTTTCCGTGATGACAGCCGATCAGGCTTTCACCTTGCCAAGCTTGAACGACAAGGCCGAAGCCCAAGCCGTGAACCAATGGCAAGCCCAGTTAAGCGAATGCGATGGCTTTGAACCGGTGGTCATCGGTGGGAGTACCACGAATTCTGAAACCAACGAGGTACACGACGACTTGATCGGGGTGGTGACCATCCACGATGGGCCGAGCCTACCACCAGGAGAAATCATCGCACCAGCCGCAGGTACGGAACCCGATGGTGCCAGTTACCATAACAACTACCAAGACCCAGAAGCATTTCTGCGAGCAGGCGGCCGACGCGGTCGGCAGTACACCGCTCTCACAGACGGTACTTACTTCTTGAACCGCTGGTTTGCCTCGGTGGAGTTACTGCCCAAGACCGTCGTGCCGATTGGACATGTCGGTGTGGTGGTGAGTTACGTGGGACGGGTCGGACGCGATGTGTCGGGTACGGACTTCCGCCACGGCGAGCGTGTACAGGAAGGTGATCGCGGTGTATGGGAACGTCCACTCGGGCCTGGGAAGTATCCGTTCAATGTCTACGCTGGGCAGGTGATTCAAGTGCCCACGACAAACTTCGTGCTGCACTGGATTACTGGCAAAACCGAGATGCACAAGTTCGATGAAGGGTTAAAGTCCATCGATTTGGTGACGAAGGATGCGTACGAACCGCTACTACCGTTGTCGGTGGTAGTTCACATCGACTACCAACGTGCCCCGAACGTCATCCAACGCTTCGGCGATGTGCGTAAACTCATCACGCAAACCTTGGATCCGATGCTGAGTGCGTACTTCCGCGACATCGCCCACACGAAGACGATGTTGGCCCTGCTGCACGAACGGGATGCGATTCAATCAGAAGCACGTGTGGAACTGCGGAACCGTTTCCGCGAGTTCGATATCGAGTGTGTGGATGTGCTGATTGGCCGACCAGAAGCCCCACCCAAAGATACTAAGATCGAGACCCTACTCGAGCAGTTGCGTCTGCGTCAATTGTCCATCGAGCAACTGGAAACCTACGAACGGCAGCGGGCCGCTGCAGACAAACTGCGATCACTGAACGAAGCACAAGCCATCGCAGCGGTCCAAGTGCAACTGACGAACGCTAAGGCCGAGATTGAGATGGCCGAGAGCAGAGGTGAAGCCGAGCTAGCTCGTGCCCGGAAGCAGAGCGAGCAGACGGTCGTGACTGCGGAAGCTGAGTTAGCTCGCTCTCGCCTAATGGCAGAGCAGACCGTGCTCACAGCCGAGGCTGACGCCAAGCAGAAGATTCTCGCCGGTAAGGGCGAAGGCCAGAAAGCCCTACAAATTGGTGTGTCCGAAGCTGCAGTGCTGTTACGCAAAATTGCATCGTATGGTGACCCGAAGCTCTATGCGATGTCCATGATCGCTGAGAAGCTATCGAACGCCACACAGCCATTGGTGCCGGAGCGGTTGTTCGTGAGCGGCGGAGACTCCAACAAGGAATCAAACCCCTTGACCATGCTGCTGAACTTGTTGCTGGCCGACAAAACTGGCGTTAGCCCGACTACCGATATGAGTGCGCTCCAAGCCGACTGTGAAAAGCTGGTGAACGAGATGCAAGCGAGCGGCACATAACAACAAAAGGCCTTAGCAGGCAATGAGCCACGGCAGCCCCCCACATCACATCGTGATCGCTTGCCAGGGGGTGCCGATGCGGCCAGTGCGATGGACGGCTTGGGTGCTGCACAAGGGGCAGGTGATGGCCAGAGGCGTGAGGATGGCGATGGCCAGAGGCGAAAGCTCCCGGCGGTCGTCTTGCTCCGCGGCGGGGATCAAAATCGTCGTCCGGAAGAGTAGCCAAGCCCGGAAGACGGCAAGCCAACGGTCAGGCAGTTTCTGATTCAACGGCAAGCGGTTCGAGCCGAGTTGTAGCCGCCAGAGGTCGTTGCTCGCCCGCTGTTGCTCGATGGTTGTTTCGGGATCGACCACTAAAACTGGGCCAATCAAGAGACCACGGCTGGTGAGAACCACCATGCCCACCTCGGCCTCGACGACGGCAGTTGTCTCGATGATGAGCAGAGCATCTGGGTACGCGGCCAAGAGCTTGCGGCTCTCATTCGGGAACTTGCGGGCGTATTCGAAAATCGTCGTGGCGGTACCGAGCCGCTTCCAAGCGTCGCCGTCCCGCATCCCGTGGACCGCGTGAAGCAGTCCCAGGTCCTCGGCGAACTTCCCGAGCAGTAATCGTCGCAGGTGCGGCAAAAACCGGGTGATCGTGAGCAGGTCCGTAGTATTCATGTCATTAGAGAAGGCTTCATCTAAAAGCAAAAGTGCCAATCGTGTGAGTTCGGCGGGTTTTTCTTCGCCAATCTCCCAGATCAGTTCTGCTGCAGCATCGGCGTAAATGGGTGATACATCTCCTCGGAAGAACGGTGTAAGAATCTTTGCCAAGGCGCTGATGCGTTCTTTGCCCATCACGGCACCATCGGTGGCTTGCAAGACACGAGCCGCGGCCAGCAGCTGCCAGTTCTGCGGGGCTCGATCCGCGAGTACCGCGGCTTGCTCGACGATTTCATAAACCGCCGGCGACCGCTCGGCGGCATCCCCCGTGCGCAGGCTCAGGCGGCAGAGCCGGATCAGAAAGCGCACCGCTGCCGTGGACCGCCCGATCCCGGGCGTGAGGTTGGACCAAGCCAATTCCAGGGCACGGTCCGTGGCATCTGGGAGTGATGGCCGCGTGTAGCGAACGAACAGATACGTCAGCCACATGGCAATGACCGCTCCGCCCATCACGGCCCACGGTGAGACCCACTTCGAAGGCGCGAACAACACCGCAGCAACGCCCAACACAAAGACCCCCAGGGCCGCGAAGACGCCCATCATTCGCGGCGCGTAGCCGGGGCCGATTTGCGTCAGTTGTTCGACATCGTCACGCCGGCTTATTTCCGCGACGCGGCCAGCGCTCGTCTCGCGGATTTCGACCGAGTACCCCTCGGCACTCACTCGCCCGAGTGATCGACATGCTTCCGCTGGCAACGCCGGGATCGGATCGGGAACCGCGTGGAGACAGATCGGGCACAGACCGCAGCGGTCCTTCTCGGCAGTGCTCAACAGCAAGTCCGCTTCCGCCGCCTCGGCAGGCCCACGCGAGGCGAGCACCTGGAACATCTCTCGCCGGTTCGCTTCGGGGTAATAAGTCTGGGTGGCTTCGTAGGCCGCATCCAGGCTGTCGCCGGTGGAGGCGGTCACGGCCTGGGCGATGAGTGGCTCCAACAAGGCTCGCGGCTCGACGGCTTGACCCTCGACGAACGCGAGGCGATGCTCGTCCCAGAGGTGGGCGATGAGGTTCGAGCGGGTGTGGCGTTCATCGCAACGCGGGCAACGCAATGGCGTCTTGGCTTCGGCGGCTTCGGTGAGCACATCCAGTGTGCCGCACCGCGAGACGTACCGTTGCAACTCCAGAAGGCAATCCAGTGTCTGCAGTTTTGAAAGCCCCGTGGTCAGGGCCGTGACGATGGGGTTGACCGTCACCGGGTCGTCGGGCGCAGCCGTCAAGATCCGCCCGGCGACCGCGGTTCGCAGTGTCAGCGGGGCGTCTTTCGAGCGAAGCGCTGGCACCAAACTGACGCTCAAGTTCATGGGCAATGGGTCTGGAAGCCAAGCGACGAACTCCAACGCGGAAGTCGTCGCTTGTGGCCCATTCATGGCGAGTTCATTGAAGACCCACGGCACCCGGTGTGCAGCGTGAGCCGAGATTGCAAGACGTTTGATGGCCGCGAGCCGAGCTTTGCGATCGGCTGTACTCAGCACTTCGCGGATCAACTTCGACAACTCGGCTTCGAGGGCCGCCGCTTCCTGGCTCATGGGTTCTTGGTGGCCTCCCGAAACGTGAGCCAAAGATCGAGAGCATCCGCGGTGAGCGGTGCGGAAGAGGGGAGTTCTTGCAAGATCGGGGCCATGCGTTTGATCCCTTTCTCGGCCAAAAACGCGCAACGTTTGTCGCCCATTTTGGCCGACAAACGGACCAGTGAGCGAATCGCCAGCGAGTTTCCCGCGGGGGTGGCTCCGTCGTAATGGTCCATACCACGAGCGAAGAGTTGCTCGGCATCCTTGGCCGAAAGGTAGAAGCCACCTTTCTCCGTGTCGCCGTGGTGTTCGATCATCGCATCGGCGAGTTTCTTCGCCTCGGTGAGCCATTTGTCGTTCTTGGTCGCATCATGGAGATTCAGTAATCCATGGAGAAGGTAACTGTAATCATCCAAAAAAGCGATTCCACGAGCTGATGGCTTCTCACCTTCCTTGGCTGCATAGATGCGTAACAATCGGCCTTGCGGATTCCTCATCGTCTTCAATAGAAAGTCTGCGGCTTTCTCAGCGGTCGCAAGATACTTCGGTTCGTTCAATGCCACACTCGCTTCTGCGTAACCGGCGATCATCAGGCCGTTCCAGCCGGTCAGGATTTTCGTGTCGAGGAAGGGTCGCTCACGCTTGGCCCGAGCCGTGAAGAGTTTCGTCTGGGCTTCGCGGATGGCGGCATCAGCGGTGCCAGGTTTGGCTTGCACGGGGATGTAATACTCTTTCTCGAAGTTCGGTTTTTCCGTGAAGCCAAAGTACCCACGCACGGCTTGGCTCTTCTCGGCTGGCCCCAAGAGGTCGTCGAGTTGCTTGGCCGTCCACACGTAGAACCGCCCCTCGTGGCCTTCGCTATCGGCATCGAGGGCGGAGTAAAAGACGCCGTCCGGTGAGGTCATTTCACGTTCGATGAAGGTGAGCGTGTCACGGATCGTGGGGTGGAACTCTTTCGAACCCGTCAGACGAGCATGGAGGGCGTAAAGCTCGACCAATTGGCCGTTATCGTAGAGCATTTTTTCAAAGTGAGGGACCGTCCAGGTGCGTTCGGTCGAGTAGCGATGGAAGCCGCCACCGAGCTGGTCGAAGATGCCTCCTTGGGCCATTTTTCGCAGCGTCGTTTCCAACGACTTGGCGAGTGCCGCGTCTTTGGTCTTCGCCGCGTAGCGGATCAAGAAGAGCAGCGACGGAGACTTCGGGAACTTGGTCCCTTTGAAGGCCCGCAACTTCATGCCGAAGCCACCGTACTCGGGGTCGAATTCGAACGCATCCGAGATTCCTGAGAGCAGGTCGGGCTTCAACTCGGCGAGCGGCTTCGCGCTTGCGTTCTTCTCGATCTCCTTGGCAGCAAGCTTGGCCACGTAATCGGATTGCTTCTGCAAACCCGCACGGTCTTTGCCATCGATTTCGATGACCTTGTTCAAGACGCTTTTAAAACCTTGATATTTATCTCCATCGACAACTTTATCTTCCGGTGGCCAATAGGTGCCACCAAAAATGGGCTTCGCATCGGGTGTGAGAAACATCGATAATGGCCAGCCACCCGATTCACCCAGAGCTTGTAAGGCCGTCATGTAGGCTTCATCGACATCCGGTCGCTCTTCTCGATCCACTTTGATACAGACAAAGTGTTTATTCATCAGTGCTGCGATTTCGGCATTCGAGAAGGATTCACGCTCCATCACGTGGCACCAGTGGCAGGAACTGTAGCCGATGCTCAAGAAAATGAGCTTGTTTTCCTTCTTGGCACGCTCCAGGGCTTCGCTGCCCCAGGGGTGCCACTCGACGGGGTTGTAGGCGTGTTGCAAGAGATACGGGCTGACTTCCCCGGCGAGGCGGTTCTTCTTGGCACCGGGCTTCGGTGGGTCCGCGGCCAGGCCCGCGCTCAGGACCACAAGGCACCACGAACTCACGATCAGGCTTCGCATGACAAAGACTCTGAGGAAAAAGCATCCCACAAATGGGGACTCCACCATAGTATGATGCCAGAGCCTCCTGACGCCAACGCATTCTCTGCTGGTGTCAGTATCACTCCCAGGGGACCACCATGAAACGCAGCCTGTTTCTCGCATTCAGCCTCGCAGCCATGATGCTGATGGCCTCGGCCGATGAGACGCCGAACCCACTTCCCAAACAACAAGAAGCCGTGAAAGCCAACATCACGGCGGCCAAACTCAAGAACTACGTCACCACCGAAACCGATCACTTGATCCTCACCGGGCCATACACCGCTGAGAAGCTCACGAAGTTCGGCACGGAGGCCAACAAGACGTACGTCGCCGCCATGAAGGCCATGAAGATCGAGGCCAAAGACGACCCGATCCCTGGCAAGCTCGCCCTCTACTTCTTCCCAGACAGCAAACAGACCAAACTCTTCTACCTGCAAGCTCTCAAGCAATCCCCTCGTGGCAAATCGGCGTCCGATATGAACCTACGCAGTGAGACGCCGTGGGTCGTCATCAACACAGGTTTAGAAGACAAACCTTCCGATGCCAGCATTTCGGCCATCTCCTCAAAGGCCATCGCCACCGCGATCCTGAACCACAAGGCTGGGACCACCGCCGAGCTGAACCTGCCCGCTTGGCTCGAAATCGGCTTCGCCAATGCCGCGATCCTGCGAGCCGAGGGGAACGCCAGCAAGCTCTCCGCTCACAAGGCGAAGGTGAAAGCCCTCACGACCAAGACCAAGGGTGCGGCTTTGTCGCTCAGCTACCTTTGGGCCGAGCAAGCCATCCCGGAATCCGAACTCATCTTCACGAGCTTGGTCGAGTACTTCATCTTCGGGCCAGGAGCCGAGAAGTTCCCCACGATCCTGACGTCCCTGAAACCCGGTGAAGGCAACGACAACCCAAGCCTCAAGAAAGCCCTCGATGGCCTGGAGTGGAAGTACGAAGAACTCGAAGCCGAGTGGCGTAAATGGGTGCTGAGCGGCAAGTAACTCGAGCTGGTTGAGCTACTGGTCGAGGAACTGGGTGACATCCGAAACGCGGAAGCTTTCGGTGTCAAAAATCCTGGTAATCAATGCAGGGAATGGGTCGACAGCTGGGATGTTGAAGACACGTCCGCGGAGTATCGTGGAGTTGGAATGAAAATCCTCATTGATGTGGAGCTCAAAACCTGGATACTCCGAACTGTCAGCATTCATGATGAAACGAGGATAGACCGCAGGATCATGGATGTTCAAGCTGTGCATAACGCTCGTCGATTCCAGGTATTCGGCCCAAATCGACTCGGCATACAGACCCAGAATGATGTGAGGAATCCAAGATACGACGCCGGCGGAGTCTCGGAGAGTCTGCAGTGTATCGCGGTAAGCGCCTTTAGAAGGCCCGATTTTCAGCATGCCTTGGTGTGATTCCGCCACCACGAGAGTCGTGACGTGTGGCTGCCCTTGGAAAAGCTGCTGGGTGATGGAAAGAAATCGATCGCACTGCCAAGCGAGGTACGTCCATTTGCAAAGTTCAACACCTCGAAACACAGTCGTGGTGCTGACATGACAAGCCCCCATCTGCGATGGGCGGATTCGATCAAGCCTGTCAGCCATGTAGTATCCTCCTCCAGTGTTGATTTTACCCCACACAGACTCGCTTGACGCTGGTGGCTTGACGGGTGGTGGGGTCGAGGTCCATGAGGAGGCCATTGAGGCGGACGTCGTCGGTGGCGACGTCGAAAGCAGACGGTTCGAAGGTCAAGGCGGTGCGTAACACCCGATCCGCCCGGCGACCCAGGATGCCTTCATGCGGGCCGCACATGCCGAGGTCAGTGATGTACGCAGTGCCTTGGCGAATGTGCTCATCGGCCGTGGGGACGTGGGTATGCGTGCCCACTAGGCAGGTGACGCGGCCGGCGAGGTAGTGGAGCATCTGATACTTGTCCGCGGTCGCCTCGGCATGAAGATCAACGAAAATCAGGCATCCATCGGGTAAGCCCGCGAGCACGCGGTCGATCGCCGCGAAGGGGCAATCGACGGAGCGCATGTACGTGCGGCCCATGACCGAGATGAGTGCCAGCGTTTTGCCCTGGATGGTCAGAGTGACATGGTCTTTGCCCGAAGCCGTCGGCGGGAAGTTGGCAGGTTTGACGATTGGCTCGGTGGCTGAATCCAGAATGCTCGAGATTTCGAACTTCTTGTAGATGTGGTCGCCCATCGTCATGCCATCGACGCCCGCGGTGCGGAGCTTGCGGTAGTCTCGTGGCATCAGCCCCGAACCGTTCGTGGCGTTCTCAGCATTGGCGAAGACAAAGTCGAGTCGCCACTCCGTGCGGAGTTTCGGCAACCGCTCCACGACCGCCTGCACACCCGGTGCCCCGACGATGTCACCCAAGAATAATCCACGCATCAACAACTCCTATTCAAGAAGTTGTTGTACGTGGCATGGGCTTCTAGCCCATGCGTTTGAGTCGGCCAGAGAGTGATTTACAGCTTGGCGGGGTCGACGAACGGCGAGAGATCCATGACGAAGTCTTCGAGTACGGTGAGTCCTTCGGAGTAGCGGAGGCTGAGACCACGTAGGCCAGTTCCGGGCATCAGGCCCGAGCCACTGACGGCAAGCCGGGTATCGGTCGGGATGCTCACGAACGCCGAAGTGCTGGCGAGCATGTTTCGCATACTCGGCTCGCGGGTCGGCTCGGCTGGGTTCGCGCGAGATTGGATGTTGGCAGGGAAGGCCGCGATGCGAACACCCGTGGAGCCATTGAACACACCAACCTCGGGTGAAGCCAGGTCCGTGCCCGTGACGATCTGCGGAGCCGAGCCGACTTTGAGATCGGTGACTGCAACCGTGACGCCTTCGCGGGAGTTTAAGTCGGCGGCAAAGAAGTTGAGCACGACGGTATTCGAAGGCACATCCCAAACCGAGACCCGAGGCCCACCGCCATTCCCAGCACCGACAACGATGCGGGAATAGGCTTTGCCATCCAGGTTGCCAACGGCGAGGTTCAAGCCGCCGCGGAAGCTCGGCTCGAAGAGATCCCGGGTACCCAGCGTTTGGCCGGTGCTATCGAAGATCTTCACGACCCCGCCACCGAGTGTGGTTGGCACGGCGACAATATCCGCAACGCCATCCCCAGTCACGTCCGCCACGGCCACCGTCACACCACCGGTGAAGCTGCTTTCGAAGGCGACGAACTCCGTTCGCAAGCTGCCGTCAATATTCAGCACACGAATCGTACCGACGCTGCCTGCTTTCGAGCCTTCGGCGAGGAAGCCTGCTGTCACCGGTGGCACAACTGGTGGCGTCACGGGCGGGGTGACCGGGGGCGTCACGGGCGGGGTGACCGGGGGATTGACGGGTGGGCCAGTGACGGTGACGATCGTGGCTGCCGAAGTGTTGGGGGCGATGTTGGTGTCAGCAGGTGTGAACCGGGCCGTAATGCTCTGTTGACCCGCCGTGGCGAAGTTCGTCGTGATCGAGACGCGACCATCGACGCCTGAAGGAGTCGTGCTGATGACGTCGGTGCCATTCAGGAACTGGAAACTCCCGAGAAGGCTGGCTGGCCCGGTGACCGAGGCCGAAAAGGTCACGTTGCCCCCGGTCGGGGTGACGATCGGATCGGCAGTCAAGGTCACAGCCGGGACGACATCGAGAGTCAGGGTCTGGGTGTCGTAGTTTCTGGCATCTTCCAATCCGGCAGACGAGCCGGAACGATCGATGTTGTCCCGGACGCCGACTTTCATCGTGATGCGGCCAAAGAACCCAGCGGTCGGGGTGAAGGTGGCCACACCGGTCGAGGGGTTCAAGTTTACGCTGACATTGCTAGGAGCACCGCTGAAGGTGGCGTTCTGGACTTTGAAGATCAGTTGGTCGCCATCCACATCGCGGGAGGGGATGTTGAAGGTCACGGGTGCCCCGTTGACCGAGGTCAGCGGGGTGATCGCTCCCAAAAACGCCCGACTGTTGATGGGGTTACTGGACCCCGTCAGTGCCACCGAAGCCGTGCTAGTTGAGCCCGATTTGTCGTCCAGGGTGATGTTCACCCTGGCAGAACCTGTGAAGCCTCGGTTCGAAGTCACCCGCACGACGGCATTTTCGCGGTCCTGGAACACCGTGGCCCCGGTGATCGTGACGGGAGTAATCGGCCGCTCACCGTTCCGCGGAGTGCTACGAATGTTGGTGTAAGTGCCGAAACCTTCCGTGAGGATCCCCACAATGGAGTGGTTGAAGTTCAGGCTTTGTGGTCGGTCGGTGAGCGGGAGATCCAAGTCTGTGATGAAGAACTGTGAATCGTTGCCATCATCGCCCGCGTTGGCCATCGCCACGACGCCATTCGAAGCGAAGCGGTAATTGCTGTTGTACTCATCTTCAACATCTGGCAGGTCGGAGCCACCGACACCATTCCCCGTCGGTGAGCCGCCTTGGATCACAAAGCCAGGAGCGACACGATGGATAATCTTGTTGTTGTAAAAACCGTTGTTGACCAAGTCGACGATCCGCTGAGCGGCTAGGGGGGCGGAGTCGTCAAAGAGGCGGATGGTCAGTGAACCCGCGAAGCCGTCACCGTTGGATTGAACGCCTGAGACGTCAAAACGCACACTCCGCGAGCCTGAGACGATCTCCGCGGTGAGCCCAGCCTCCGCAGTCACGCTAGCGGTCACGTCTCCTGCTGGGGTGTTCGTGACTGTGACGGGGATGTAAATCGGGACATTGTCTGGGATTTGTTGGTCGGGTATCGGCGCCAACGTGACCGCTGGCATCTCACGATGCTCGAGCGTCGTGAGGGTGAGGCGTGTTTGGCTCGCGGTCAGTCGGTTCGCCACGGGGTGGCCTCCAGAAGATCGATGGTTCGTGTTAGCGCGTTCTCAACCTTAATCATCGGCCAACAGCGATCCATCGCGCCTCTGGGGATCGCCCCGAGACCGGCCCATTTGATCACGCAGCCCATCAACGCCGGCAAAACCGGCATCTTGGGACTCTGCGCAATCTACGACATCAAGACGATTCAGACTCACCAGCGGATTTCTCTTGTTCCTTCTTCACGTACTCTTTGAAACCCGCGATGTTGTAACTGATGAACAAAAAGGCATGATGGAGGGCTTGGTAGGTCTCATCTTCAAGGTCATCTGCATAATCTTTGCGCAGAGCGTACAGTTTCGCAAGCAATTGATCCGAATTCATGGTTAGCACAGGCCAATCTCCGGGTTTCGTCAGAATCTTGTGTGACTGCGACTTTGCCTAAATACCTGATTTTGTGTAGGTTAGCGTAGGTAGTCCAGTTCACTCCCGGTGATTTTAGCTGTATTGACACTTCTTTGGGCGGAGTGTTACAAGAGGTTGGGTAAATTCCCCAAGGTTTTGCCCCGACTTTTTGCCCAACTGGCTCGTCAGGATGTGGTCATGGTGAAGCGAAGCAGCCAACCGCTGACAGTCTGGTTCCTAATAGCGGATACGCTCGTCACGGTAGCCGCCTGGCTCGGTGCGTACCTGATTCGTTTCGATACTGGCATCCCCCTCGTCAATAATCACCAACCTGACTTTGAACTCTGCCTCCAAAACCTCCCACTCATTCTGATCCTGTCGTTGGTCTCGTACCGTGTCGTGCGGATGTACGAAGTGCATCGCCTGCGCCGCACCCGGGAAGAGCTTATTGCCATCGCCAAGGGTGTGGCGCTGTTGATGCTCTTGGTCATGTCAACGAATTTTGCCCGCCAATACCCCTACGAATCGCGGCTGGCGATGGTGCTCTTTGGTGCCATGACCTTCTTCGGCTTGGCCCTCGTGCGCCGGGCCAGTTGGATCACCCTGGGCCGTCTGCGAGCACGAGGGTATAACCAAAGCCATGCCCTCATCGTCGGCACGGGGCGGCTCGCTCGTCGTACTGCCCGTTCGCTCGAACATGCGTCGTGGATGGGCATCCAGACCGTGGCTTACGTTGATGATGAAGTCCCCACGAACCCCCTGGAACGTGCGGTCGTCAGCCCCCTCGACGACCTCCCTCGCCTGGTGCAAGAATTGCACATCGAGCACGTCTTCATCGCCTTACCGCTCAACCGCTACGCGGATGCTCGCCGAGTCTTTGACACGCTCTCCCAGAGCCTGGTGGACGTACGAATCGTCGCCGATGTCCCCGCTCTCACGGCACTTTCGCTCACGACCAGTTCGCTCCACGGCATGACCTTCATCGGCCTCCGCGAAAGCCCCTATCACGGCCTGAATGTGATCGTGAAGCGAGCCATGGACCTGATCCTGGCGAGCTTGGCCATCTTGATCGCATCACCACTCTTATTGTTGATCGCGCTACTCATCAAAGCCACGAGCCGTGGTTCGGTGCTCTACCGTCAAGAACGCTGTTCACTGAATGGCAAAGCCTTCTCGATGCTCAAGTTCCGCACGATGACCGACAAAGCCGAAGCGACCACCGGCCCCGTGATGACGACCAAAAACGACCCACGCCGCACCCGCCTTGGTACCTTCTTGCGAGCCACCAACCTCGACGAACTCCCCCAGCTTTTCAACGTCTTCAAGGGCGAAATGAGCCTTGTCGGCCCACGTCCTGAGCGCCCGATCTTCGTCAACAAGTTCCGCAAAACGATTCCCAACTACATGGCTCGCCATGCCGTCAAATGTGGCATGACAGGCTGGGCCCAGGTCAACGGCTGGCGTGGCAACTCCTCTCTGCGTCGACGGATTCAGTACGACCTTTACTACATCACCCACTGGAACCCCTGGTTCGATCTTCGCATTCTGCTGCTCACGATCCTCACCATGCTCGGCCGCAAACAACGCCACGCTTATTGACCCAAACCTTTCAACTCCCCGAGTGGTTTAACACTCGGCGGGTGGTGATAAGGGAAGCCGTAAAGCACAGACGCCGCCAGCGGTCCTGGAAACCATCCGAGCCGTTTCGCGGCGCTGGCTTCACTATCCCGAGCGAACCACTCATTCGGTTGAAAGTCTCGACAGATGCGATTCAGGTCCAATTCCATGGTCGCAGGCAGATCAGCCAGGTGATGGAGGCATTTCCCTGCTTCGTGGACAGCATCGTAGCCAAGCCAATCAGGGTTATCGCATCGGAAATGCTCGCAGTAACAGCACTCCAGGCAACCACGTCCGTTCGGCATCTTTGGCTCCAAGACTTTGTGAAAAGTGCATTGTGACGGTACGCGCCACAAATTGCCACTCTGGACGTTCTCCCTAAAGCATCTGGCGACCAGTGCAGGAGTGAAGGCCATGTGGAGTGTTCTCTACCACGAATTGCCAGAGATCGACGGGACGCTCGTTTCTCTTGAGAAGGAGAGCGGCCCAGTCACGGTTGGGGAATTCGTAACTGGCTTGCAAGCCGATGCCAGCTTCCGTGCGATGTTCAATGCGGCCATCGCGGGCGTTCCTTACGTCGAACTGCGCTGGGAAATGCCAGCAATCATGGTGAGCACTCTCTCGATGCCGTTCGAGTGCGTGCTCTTGAACAGCCCGGGTTTGGCTCGTCGTCCCAATCCGGAGGCATTCCAGGAACATTTCACAGACGAAGCCTTCGGTGCGGTGGCGTTCCAAAATCTCAACGGCGATGCCATGCTCGTGGTCCCAACACCGCTGGTTGCTCCGGATGCCTATGGACACCTCGCAGCGTTTGTTCGCAAGGCACCAGTCGCCCAGCAGGATGCGTTGTGGAAGCGGGTCGGCGAGATGGTGGCCCAGCGAATCGGCACTCAACCCTTTTGGCTGAGCACCGCGGGAGCCGGGGTCTCCTGGCTTCATGTCCGACTCGACAGTCGGCCGAAGTATTTTGGCTACAGGCCGTATCGAATCGTCCGAGAGAGAACCTGAAACACAAGTCAGGGGCTGACGTCTGAAGAGATGGGTTCGTATCGCTGAGGTCGATGATGACAACGGAAACAACACGCGAAATGCCTGTTAAGAAGTTCTACATGCGATTCTTAACGATGGCCGCCTACGATTTGGTGGTAGTTTATGCGTTCACCTTCGTCGTTTTTGGCTTAACAATCGTTTGGGATTCGTGGACCAATGGCCCGATTCTGCGCGGGGGATTGTCGCTTCGATTGCACATCCAGACCTTCGTCACATTGGGCTTCATCGCCTCTCCGGTGGTGTTGATCCTGGTGGCGGTGCTGCGGCGTTACTTTCCGTTTCGGGTCACTGTCGACGGGCTTCACACCTTCAGCATCGCTGGAAAGCCGCTTTTCCTTCCTTGGTCCAAGCCGATACTCTCGATCCGCACCCGCTGGCTGATTGGCATCACGACTTTGGAAATCCAAACCGACGACAAGACACGGTACGTTGTCAGCGATCGTGCATGGATGACGGATTCCCAGGGTTTTGTCCAAGCCGTGCAAGAAGCCGCTGGCCCCGATCACCCTCTCGCCCAGTGGCTCCGCGAGCACTGGGTTTACGAAGAGGAATGACGGGGGAGCAAAATATCGCTGAAATATGACGTTTTCCACAATTTCTTGCTCCCCTCGCCGTTTCGGAGAGGGGTTGGGGGTGAGGTTGTATTTTCAGCGTAAGACCGATTGTGCCAGATGCCTACCGATGGTCGCTGTAGAGGGCGAAGGCTTCGGCGACTTGGCCCGACTTGGCGTCACCAGAGTGGACGTAGAGTGCATAACGGAGATTCAGTTTTTGGTCCTTGGCCAATGTCACCAGTTCGGTTTTGGCCTTCCGGCTGGGGAAGCCGGACTTCGCTCGGGCGAAGGGGTTCGCAGCCATGAGGCCATACGCCCGGCTGTGCCAGGCGGCGGGGTGTGGGTTCTTGGGATGGTCGAGGATGGCGATGCCTGCGCTGGTGTCAGCGAGTTTGCCACTGTAGTCGTGCCAGGCGGCAGGGAGGCCCCAAATCGGGAGGTTGTCCTTCGCCGGGGCCGTCGCGGATTTGCCATCGCTACTGGTCAAGACACCCGAACCACTCTTCTGCGTCAGAGTAAAATCATCACGAATTCTGATGCCCATCGCCCCTTCTTTGGTATCGCCAAATGTGACACCCATCGGCGATTGAAACGTGATATCGAGATGAATCAAATATCCGGCTTCGGTGCTTTGGAAATGAAGCGTGCGGCGTTCTGTCAGGATGACGACGCCATCGGGCGTTCGCCATTCATTGTCCGTGTCGATGCTCACATGCCCCGGTTGCGTCTTCGGCTCCCCGACTTTCACGCAGACAATCCGCCCATGCCCACCCGTCTCGCTCCAGAAATCGACCCCCTCGACACGCTTGTCGGATGAGCGGATCTTCAACTCCAAACCCGTCGGGATGACATCCCCATGGCAGAACCACGCGGACTTCTGGTGGAAGTGGTCCGTTGTTTCCCCCTTCGCCCCACGGACCATCGGCCAAGGCCGCGTGACACTCACGTCATTCGGCGCAATCAGTGGGTAAAAGTAAGGCTTGGCGAGTGGCTTCGTTTCCGTGGACTTCTCCTGTTGCACCGTGCCGCCATAGACATACCGCGACACGACTTTGTCACCGAGTGTAAAGAGGATTTCGGTGTCGGTTTTCGACATTTTCACAGGTGGAGCTGCCTGCAAGCCACCGACACCGAGCAGCACGATCAGAGAGAGAATCAATCCACGCATCACAAAGGCTCCGAGGGAGAAGGCGGTCATCCTACCACAGCCCACTGGCGCCGAGAAGAACCGCGTCGCCGAATCCAGGCCATGGAAGGTTCGCTCTGGACTTGAGTAGCTTCTCCAACGAAAAAAGCCATCGGGGACCTCCCCGATGGCCTGGTTTGTAGGGCAGCCATCACAAACGGGATGCCCGTTTGCAGCCGTTAGGACAGCCGCCCTCCCTGTTTACCATCAGTCACAAGACCACCCCCTTCTCGTAAGAGTTTGTGGGTGGTACTGTCGTTACAGTGACCATGCCACCCACGATGCCGCCTGTCGAGTTACGGATACCCGACTTACGTTGTGGGAATATACCCGTCGGGCAAATCAAAAGTCAACAACCCAGCCGCAAGAAAACCGTGGCCTTTGCCAACAAGTCGTGACTCTTCGCTTCTCTGGAACTTTCTGGGATTCTTCGAGTGAACTGGGGTATAATCGGATGTTAGCCTACGGATATCGTCTCGATGAACTTGTTGATCACAGCTGGAAACACGGCAGCCCCGATTGACCGGGTGAGGGTGTTGACGAACATCTTCACTGGTCGCACAGGGGCCAACATCGCACGCACGGCCTGGAGCCGTGGGCACCGTGTCACCATCCTGACCAGCCACCCCGAACTCCTTTCGGACATGCCCAACCCGGCCGAGGACAGCGACCGCCGGATGACGATCACTTCGTACAGCACCTTCGACGAACTGGCGATGCATCTCCAGAACGAGATTCGCAAATCGACATACGATGCCATCCTGCACTCCGCGGCGGTGAGTGATTATCTCTGTGCCGGGGCCTACGCGCCTGAAGCGGGCACGTTTTTCAATGCTCGCACTAAGGAGTGGGAAGCGAACGGTGTCTGGCCCAGCATGGTTGAGCAAAAGGGCGGTAAGCTGAAAAGCAACGAGCCAGAGATGTGGATTCGCATGGTCCGGGCGCCGAAGCTCATCGACCGCATCCGCAGCCCGTGGGGGTTTCAAGGGTTATTGGTGAAATTTAAGCTCGAAGTCGGGTTACAGGAAGCGGAGTTGTTAGCGATTGCCGAGAGTTCGCGTCAGCAATCCGCAGCTGATTTGATGGTCGCCAACACCCTCGACGACGCCAAGCACTCCGCCTATATCGGCCCGACTGAAGGCCGATATGAGCGGGTTTCCCGGCGCGAGTTATCAGAACGATTGCTGTTGATCTTGGAACATCTTCAACGCTCACGAGCCACAGTGAAATGAGTCGAATTCTTCTCGGGGCGACTGGCTCCGTCGCGGCGGTGCGGGTGCCGAAGTTGGTCGAGAGCTTGGGCGAGCAGGGTCACGAAGTCCGGGTCGTGGCGACGAAAGCCTCGCTCTATTTCTTCGATTCCGCGAGCCTCCCCCCTGGCACTCTCTTCACTGACGACACGGAATGGCCGGGCGATCGTTACCACCGTGGTGACCCGGTCCAGCACATTGAGTTACGCAATTGGGCCGAGCTGTTCCTGATCGCTCCATTGGATGCTAACACGCTCGCCAAGCTGGCCTTGGGGCTTTGCGATAATGCGCTGACATGCGTCTGGCGAGCCTGGGACTTCACCCGGCCCGTTGTCCTGGCCCCGGCCATGAACACCCTGATGTGGCAAAACCCCTTCACCCGCAAGCACCTCCGCGCCCTGGCCGCCGATTTCGGGGCGGCTCACGTCCCTGGCCACCTGACGGATGACTTACTTTTGGCCCAGATCAACGACCGAGCCAAGCACTTTCACATCGTCTCCCCAATCGTCAAGGAACTCGCCTGCGGGGACACGGGCATCGGCGCGATGGCCGAGGTGCCCACGATAGTGGAAGCCGTCACAAAAATGATCACCCTTTGCTGAACCCCGATCCCTGAACCCTACCCAAAGCGCGAACCAGGCTTCGGCTGCAGGCGTAGGGACTGAATCTGGATGATTTAGGGACTGTGTATGTTTTCCACGTTGATGAACCCAAACATTCTCGCTGGCGGGCTGCTTCTGGCCCTCATCCAAATCTTGGCTGCTTTGCCATGGCTTTACGCTCTTGACTCTGCCAGCTTTCGTAAGATCTGGAAAAACCCCATCTCCCTACTGTACGCTATCGGTGCGGTAATCGGGGTCGGGCTAGGCTTTGCCCTCCTTTTGGGCTATCGCAGCGATTCGAGCGGCCTCGTGAATTTGGGCCGCAGTTATGCCTCAGTTCTGCACTTGCAAATCCTCGTTGACCTCTTCATCTATGTGCCTCTTTTGCTGACAGTCTTGATGCCAAAACTGGGGGCTGTCGCCTTGGCTGCCTACCGCGAAGCCTGGCGTCAACCGATGTTCTGGCTGATTATCAGTGGGGCGAAGACACTCATCGGGTTTGCGGTGGTGTTGCCGTACTTCACCTTCGGCGACGACTTCAAGATGATGAAGCAGATCGGTTACGACATCATCATGTTGGCCGCGATTCTATTCGGGATCTTGGCCGCGAGTATCTCCATCAGCGAAGAAATCGAAGGCCGCACGGCACTGACCGTGATGAGCAAACCGGTGAACCGTCGGCAGTTCTTGTTGGGCAAATTCACCGGCATCATGATGGCTTGTGCGGCGATGTGCTTGATGCTTACGGTGACGTTCAACTGGGCTTTGATCGCCCAAGTCGAGTATGACCAAATCAACAAAGACACCGCCATTGACCCGATGGTCGAAGAAGCGAAATCGATCGTGGCTCCGCTGTTCCAGAAGGTCATGCCAAATGGCCCAGCTCGGGGGATCGCTGGCGGGGCAGGATTGTGGTTCGGAGAAACCTTGGGCAACTCCATCGGTGTGTTCTTGGGCTTCGGTCAGGTGATGATTCTCTTGGCCGTGACCACGGCTCTGGCCACCCGACTGCCATTCATTACCAATCTCGTGATTTGCTTGTTCCTCTACTTCCTTGGCCACTTGGCCCCCGTGATTGTCCGTGTGACGGAGCAGATGAGTGACAAGCAAAGCTCAGCCATCGGTCTCGTCAGCTTCTTCGGGAACGTCTTCGATACACTGCTTCCGGCCCTGGAGTTCTTCAGCGTCGGCCCGGCGATCATCCGTGAATCGCCTCTGGGTGTCGTGAGTTTCTTACTCTACGTCCTCACTGTGAATGGCTATGCCTTGATCTACACGACCATCGCGCTTCTGATCGGTCTCCTGTTATTCGAAGACCGCGACTTGGCGTAGTGCTGTCACTCCAGATCGAACACGAGCACCTTGCCCAAGGTGCCTGCTGTGATGCAGCGGGTGCCGTCTGGGGTGAAGGTGATGGCTCGGAGTTCGCCGATCTTCCAAGCATAGGTTTTGAGCAATTCGCCCGAACTCCGAGAATATAGGCTCACGGTGTTTTCGGTGTTCACCACCCCAACCAGTTCGCCATCGGGATGAACCGCGATCGAGCGGAAATGTTTCTTCGTGGCATGTTGAATGATGGCAGTTGCCCGACCACCTGTGAGCGTGTCCCAGGCCAGGATGTTCCGAGTGTGTGGAACAAGCAATTGATCACCGCGTGGAGTGAAGACGCCATACTGGATCGTTGCAGGGATGTTTTCCAACTGACTGACCACTTGCAGATTGGTTGTGCGGGAAAACTGGCCTGGCTCACGGACCACGGCGAAGGCATCCATCATGATGAAAACATGCTCGCCATCCGGTGTGAACAAAATGCGGGAAAACTGGTAGTTCCCATAATGCAACGAGAGAAAATGCCGTCGGACTTCGTTGTGAGTCTGCTCGATTTGAAAGAACGCCAGCCCCTCCGTGCCGATAACCTCGATCAGTAATTGCCCAGTGGGTGAGATCGTGGCCGGGCTTTGGAAGAGCGTGTCGGGGTGATCAAAGACGATCTTTCGATCAGTGCCGGGGTCATAGAACCGCAACCCCCGTCCTGAGTGCCAGAAGAACTGCCCCGTGTGAAGGAACCGCGGTGCGTAGATGAATCCCTCTTCAGCGAGAAGCCGAGGTCTGGCATCTGGGGCATGAAGATCCCAGAGATGGACGGATTGAATCCCGACTCCCGCTAGGTACCGCGAGTCGGGGGAGATACAAAGCTGGTCGATCCCGGCTCGCCGACCTTTGAGAATCTGCATGGTCATCTCCTCACCATTCAACATACCCGACCAGCGATCTGAGTCCATGAGTCCCATTTGGACCTGGTTCAAAGTTGGGTAGCAGTTGCTGCATCACAAACCAAGAATCTCACGCAGAGCCGCAAAGGCGCAGAGAGTCTCGGAGGAAATGTTCGTCTGAGACAAGACGCTCAAGAGGAGTGCTTTCCTGTTCTTTGCGTCTTTGCGTCTCTGCGTGAGAAAATGTCTTTCAGATCCGATACCTAGAAACCACTGGAATGAATTCATGCCCCGATTTGTTCCTACCCGAGTGGCAAGTAGAATGAACTCGTTGATCCAATTCACGAGGTCTCACTATGTTCCGGATCGCAGTCCTAGCGAGTTTCCTATGGCTGACAGCAGCTCAGGCGGAAGATTGGCCGCAGTGGTTGGGCACGTCGCGGGAGGGCGTCTGGAAGGAAACCGGGCTGATGGAGAAGTTCCCAGCGGGTGGCTTGAAGCCCGTCTGGACGGCGAAAGTCGGCCAGGGATACGCGGGGCCTGCGGTGGCCAGTGGCCGGGTGTTTGTGCCCGAGCGGGTTGTCCCCGCAGATCAGCCGAAGCCGATGGGCGCTTTTGACACCAAGACGGTCGTGAAGGGCAACGAAGCCCTGACTTGCTTCGACGAAAAGACGGGCGACAAGCTCTGGAGCCACGCCTACCCTTGTAACTATCGCATCAGTTACTCGGCTGGTCCACGATGCACCCCGACGGTCCAGGGTGACCGGGTCTTCTTCCTCGGCGCGATGGGTGACCTCACGGCTCTTGACGTGAAAAAAGGTGATGTTCTGTGGAAGAAGAACTTCGTCAGCGACTTTGGCGCGAATGTCCCCGTTTGGGGATTCTCCTCGCACCCCCTGGCCGATGGCCAGCAGTTGATTTGCCTCGTGGGTGGCAGCGACGGGCGATTGGTGATGTCCTTGGACGTCAAAACCGGGGCCGAGAAATGGCGAGCGTTGTCGTATGAATCGGGGGATTTTGGCTATGCCCCGCCGGTGATCCACGAATTGATGGGCCAACGCACGCTTCTGATCTGGCACCCGAAAGCCCTCGTCGGCCTGGACCCCGTCACGGGCAAAAAGCTCTGGGATGTGCCCATGAACGTCAAGGCCGCTCTGACCGCTCCGCAGGTCCGCGTGCAAGGGAACTTCATCTTCACCACGGAGTTTTACAACGGCTCGCAATTGGTCGAGATCACCACGCCTGGCCCGAAGATCGTCTGGCGTTCCAAGGCCAAAGGCGAGCGCCCGAACCAGACCACGGACTTGAGTGCCATCATGCCGACGCCATATTGGGTTGGTGACCACATCTACGGCGTCTGCAGTTATGGCGAACTGCGCTGCATCAACGCCAAGACCGGCGAACGGCTCTGGAGCACCATGAAAGCCACACGCGGGTCTCTCACCCCGGAAGCCATCCGTACCCGCGAGACCCCGAGCGAAAGCCAACCGTGGGCCGAGCGCTGGTCGAATGCCTTCCTGATCCCGAACGGCAACCGCACCGTGATCTTCAATGAGCAAGGCGACCTGATCTTCGCCAAGCTCACCCCCACCGGCTACGAAGAGCTTGACCGCACCAACATCCTCAAGCCCACCAACCGCCTCGCTGGCCGCCCCGTCGTCTGGATGCACCCCGCCTTCGCGAACGGCCACATCTACGCCCGCAACGACGAAACCCTGGTGAAACTCGACCTGCGGAAGTGAGTGGTTCAAAGTTGGGTAGCAGTCGCTGCAAGGCAAACCAAGAATCTCACGCAGAGTCCCTTAAATTCAAGGGATTCCGTGAAAAAACACAGGGATGAACTGTCGCGTTCAGTGAGTAAAATCTGATTTCGAGATTTTATCTATCCTGTGAATCCTGGTCATCCTGTCTCAAGATCATGTATCAGACAGGATGACCAGGATTTACAGGATCAAGGAATCAAAGAGTCAAGGATCAAGGAAGAGATGGTCAAGGGTACGGACACTTCTACGAGGCCGGTTTCGCTTCCTGGGAAAGTGGAAACTACTGGAATTGAACCAAGCCTGAATCGAGACGTTTACGGTGTGGAGTTGCGGTCGCGGTAGTATGGCCTTCCACCGTGGGTGGCCCAGTGCGACCAGAGTTTGTCCAGTGCTTCGGGTGTCATCTGATCGACCCAATCGCCGCAGTCTGGCCCGTACCAGACTTGCGACTCTGGGATACGGCGGCGAAGGAATTCCAAAACGGCCGCAATCACTGGCCAATACCCACGCTCGTAGCCAGGCCCGTAGAACGCACGCTCTAACCGGACGCGAAGGATACAAGCCGTGCGGGGCAGGTAATCTGACAAGATGTCGTACTCTCCCAATGCCACCCTTTCGATGACGCCGCGTCCGGTGAAGTAATGTGAAAACTGTGTCCTATCAACCTGCTCAGCGAGGTGGTCCGACAGAACTTGTAACTCGGCTTCGGTCATCTTGCATTCTGTGGTTGCATAGATTTCCGGATCGACAGGCATTGTTCCACCTCGCTTGAACCGGTGAGTGTGACGTCGGCCAAGTCAGCCAGGACTCGCCACGGCTCGGCATACCAAAGCTCAGCATCAGAGAGATGCTCGGTGGCTGCCAATGTTCGGAGTCGCTGGATGTACAGTCCTCGCTCGCTCTGGATGTAGAAGAGATGCCGAAGCTCATTCGATTCGTGGAGCAGACTCGGAATGTTATGCAAATGGTCCGCTTCGATCCTGCACAGGTCCAATTGGCCGGCCTCTGCGAGATTCCTGACCATCGGTAGGCCGCGTTGGAGTAACACAAGGTAGGCTTGTTCACGAGTGACGATTGAATTGGAAATGTTGGTAACCTCCACCTTGCGACTTCGGTTGGATTCGTTGCAAGCTACGTTTTCAACTGGGCGAAGGCTTTGCGGAGCTGGTCTTGGGCGTCTTGGATTAGGAAGCGGGAGTCTCGGCCGAGGGCTTTGCTGCCGAGCAGGAAGTAGTTCGGTTCGGGGTCGCGGAGTTCGGCGGTCAGGCTCGTATCGGGGCGGTAGCCGACGGTGGCGATGACGCGCTCGGGTTCGTAGACCATCGGCTTGCCAGCGATTTTGACGGTGAGCTTGAAGCCCTTATCCTGGCCGAGTGATAAGCACTCCTCGACGACGGCTTGGGCGTGGTACTCCAAGTTCCCGTCACAGCGTGCCGCGATGTGGTTCGCCTTTGCAGCCAAGCGGTCACGCTCTTTCAACGGATCGTTAGCGAGACGCGGCAACGGACTCGTCTTCGGGCCGTGGGTTAACCAGACGATCCAGGTCGATTGGTCGGCCTCAGCGAGGGTGACCAAATCGCAGACCATCGTCGCCGCCGAATACCCCGCTCCGATCACGACCGTGGTCTTGCCCGCGTAGACCGCACGTCGAGCGCCGAGGACATCCTCGACCCAGTAGGAAAGCTGTGGCCGGGCGGCGATCTCGCCGGCGGCGGGGATGGCGCCATCGCCAAGCCAGTTGGGCCGACCGAGCACCCCCGTGCAATCGAAGATGACATCCGCAAACTCGAATCGCTCCACCCCTTTGCTATCACGCACCAGGATGCGAAATGGTGGCAACGGCTTGCGGGGATCGACGTTGACATCCGTCTTTCGCCAGGCTTCCCGGCCCACGGCGATGATCCGCGAATCGAGCATGATCCGTGGCTTGAGGGCTGCCGAGCTTGCCAGGGGAATCAGGTAACTGGTTTTGAATTCGCCGCCCGTCTGGTGGACATCGTCCGCCGGGAATTCCCGCATCGGGGCTTCACGAAGCAATATCTCACGGCCCGCCTGGCTGACATTCATGCCAAACGGTGTGAACATCCGCACGAATGCCCAGCGATCCAGGTGCGCCGCCACAGCCCCCGCTTGCTCGAACACGGTAAACGGCAGCCCCTGCCGATGCGCCTGCACCGCCGCTTCGAGGCCAACCGGCCCCGCTCCAAAGATCGCAATTCGCGCTTTCGCCATACCGCTAATGTATCGGCCAGCTACGAGCAGAACCTTGGCCGAGAAACTACTTTGAACACATGGCCACCTGGCGTAGAATCAAACGAGAGTCCCAGACGCCAGGAGAGGCCATGTTCCGTCGCATTCTTGCAATCCTGCTCACCCCGCTGCTCCTCGCCACACTCACAGGCACCGCCCTGACCTGGTGGCTCTGGCCACGACCAATAGCCATCGTGGAGTTGCCTGTGGGAGACCGTACCGAAATCACGCTCAATGCCAGCTTACGTCAAGAATCGATGGACCGCTTTCGCCAGTACCATCCCCGGTTTTGCCTTCTCAGGACTCGGGGCAACTGGATGAATCCATACACCCAGCATGAGTGGTGCATTGTGGATCTGGAAGAAGCGAAAATCCGATCCGTCTTTTCCACCGAAAGTGACATAGATCATGACATATGGACGCCCGATGGAAAAATGTTGTATTTTACTTTTCAGCGAGATGGAGGCGACAGCTTAGGCATCGATGGAAGTCAATTGGTGAAATCTTGGATTTACGATCCCACGACGAACCAGCACCGTGTGCAAGGCCAAAGGAAAATCGAGAAATGGAACCGCGATCTCATTGCCACCGATCACACCGTGATGCTGGATGTCACGCATCCACTTGGCGAACCGATGCGTTGTGAGGTGATCGACCCGCAAACTCTGCAGACCAGACGGACGATGGTTTTACCCAGCCAC
Source organism: Fimbriiglobus sp. (assembly GCA_051659845.1). Taxonomy (GTDB): domain Bacteria; phylum Planctomycetota; class Planctomycetia; order Gemmatales; family Gemmataceae; genus Fimbriiglobus. The sequence goes on from JBOFPH010000065.1 coordinate 112,381, forward strand.
ATTCGCTTGGAGGATGAACACGATGGGCCAGCGCCATCCTGTGCCCTTTCACAAGATGGCAAAACATTCGCGCTGGCTGAGCGTTGGAATGGCGGAAGGAGAACTTCTCCGCCAGGGATTGAGCTTTTCAACATCGAGACAGGCACTCTATCCGGTCGGCTCACCGAGCATCCCGCCGATTTTCAACAGCAAACGGATTTTAGCCGTTACAGCCGAGAGGTCGGGGCATTCGACCTCCATTTCGCAGACAACCGATTTTTGCTGGCCAATATCTTCCAACTCCAGAAAGGGCATCTCGCTTGGATTCGCTCGATAGAAGAGAGTATACCCAAGATCCAGGGATACAATCTGGATACAAAGAAATATCAACGACATCCCCGTCTACAAATCACGAATGACGATCGCTTATTCAGTACAAACACATCTTTTCGACATGTTTCTATCCCTCACGAAATTCGAGTCGTATGGGCGACTGTAGGTGGCCGTCTGATACCTTTCGTCACAAGTTCTGATGGAAGTTCAATTCGTCCCATGTTCGAGTTGGACGATTTAAGTGAGCCGAGCAGATTCACATTGAATGTTGCCATACCCGAGAATGCTCATGGAGTCGCTTACACGTATCGGGTCGAAGACCCTGTCACACTGACCACAACGAGGCCCAAATGGGCAACGTATCTGCCCAAATCTTGGCAGGATTGGGCGTATCCCCCACCTGTGCACGAAGCCAGTGTGGCAGTCTGGCGGGATGATGTGGCGGATGAGATGTGGGAGTTTCGCCGTGTGAATGGTTCCTGCAATGTCTATGCTCGCGGAGATCGGTTGCTTTTGGGGATTCACCAGGATGGGAAATCGACTTTGGAGATCTGGGCTTCGCCGCCGCCACGGCCGGTGAACCCGTGGTTGGTGTGTGCTGTGAGTGGCGTTGTCGGGCTGCTGAGTGGGGTCTGGATTTGGCGGCGCGGTGCTTCACGGCACCAGCGGGCTGTGGTAGGATCACCACCTTCTCCCTCGGAGCCTTTACGATGCGTGGACTGATTCTCGCTCTGATCGTGCTGTTCGGCGCCGGCGGATTGTAGACGGCACCGCCTGTGAAGTTGTCAAAGACGGATACCGAGATTCTCTTCACGCTCGGTGACAAAGTCGTGTCGAGGTATGAGTCAGCGCGAACCTTCGATGTCCACTCTGCTCTCTTCCTCACCAACACACGGGGTGGTAGCTCAGTTGGTAGAGCGCAGCAATCGCACTGCTGAGGCCAGGGGTTCGACTCCCCTTCACTCCACTTTAAACCTGTGATTCGAGCAGGAATTTCAGCTTCCGCACTTCGGCATCAATCGGGAACTCGGCTTCACGGGTTTCCCGGAAATCCACCGTCAATGCTCGGTCGTAATCGAATCGTTCCAAGCTGGTGAGCAGCTTACCGTACTCGATTTCCCCCTGGCCGACGCGCGTTTGGAATTGATCCGCTTTCGTGCCACTGTCCCGCAAGCGGACGTGGCGGACGTATTTGAAGAGCTTGTCGTAATCCGCTCCGGCGAAGGGGCCAGCGAGGTAATGGCTGGGGTCAAGCGTTAGGCCGAGGCCAGGCAAGCGGCGACAGAGTTCGAGAGCCGAGGCGGGGTCAGCCGTCAGGGTTTGCGAGTTGGTTTCGAGTGTCAGGATCACGCCTTCGCCTTCGGTGATCCGGAGCCAATCGGCGAGCCGGGTCGTTTCCAGATCAAAGTCGGCGTTCACGTCCGAGGCCAGCGTCGTCAGCACAGGCACAGCCATGATGCGAGCCAAGCGACAGATCGCTTTCAATTGCGTCTTGGCTTCGGGGCCGTGGAGTTCGCGCGTCTCGAAGTGAAAGGCGGCAAACGGCAGGTTCGCCGTGCGTAGCTTGGTCGCCCAGCGCCCCACGTCGGCCATGACATCTTTCGGCGTCAGGTGCGGGCCGCCCTCATGGATGGCCAAATCCGCCTTGGCGAAGTGCATTTCCCGCATGACGCGGAGTGCATCCATCAACGGTAGGCCGGAAAAACAGAGAGTCGAACACGCGACGATCATGGCGAGAGCCTCAATCGGGCAACGACGACACGCCCCAGCGTCCAGAGACGACACTCGGCGGCCTTCGATTGCTTCCAGTGCGCACGGGCCAGCGCTTCCCCCCCGCCCACGTCTCGAGAAACTCGTCGCGCAGGCGAACCCGTCTTTGATCCGTGGCAATACCGACCCCTATTCCCGATCGCAAGCATTTTCTTGGTCTAAACGGACGATTTTCACAAAAACTGCTCTCCCAGAAACCACGCGGCTTCGCTATTCCACCGCCCCGGCCACTGTGGGGACAGAACGCCGGAAAGCTTGAGGGGGACTGGCAAATGGGCGAAGCCACACAGCTTCACGAATCGGACTGGCGAGCCGCACTCGCCGAGATGGAACAGGCCGTGAGCGGCTGCTTGAAAAACCTCGACCACCACGAGACGCAATTCAGCGACTTACTGCGTACCGAATCCAACACCTCGCAGTGGAGCTTGTTGATTCCGAAAGAAGCCAAGCCCGAAATCTGGGAAGCTTCCACACTCACCACCACGCGCCAAGTCGAGATGATCGAGAAGCAACTTGACGAACAGAGCCGCCTGTGGGGTGGTTGGCTGGAGACCTTTTCCGGTTGGCGCAGCCGGCTAGAACAGGCTGCGAAACCGGAGTGAGCGTATGCCGAAGTTTGCCGCCATCATCCCTGCCGCAGGAAGCTCCACACGCTTCGGCGGCTTGGTCAAGAAGCCGTTTCTGCCACTCGATGGCAAACCCATCTGGCAACGCACCCTCGACCTCTTCGCTAAACACCCGGACTGTGTGAAAGCTCTCCTCGTCATCTCACCCGACGACCTCGACGAGTTCCGCCAGAAGCACGCCGGGCTTCTCATGCTGGCCTACGACAATGTGCAAATTGTCGCGGGGGGTAGTGAACGGTTCGAGTCTGTCGCCAATGCACTCGCCCACGTCCCCAAGAGCGCGGACCTCGTCGCAGTCCATGATGCTGTACGTTGCCTGACGACCCCAACACTCATCCAAGCCGTCCTGGATGCGGCCCACACCCACGGCGGCGCGATGGCCGCGATCCCCGTCGCGGATACTCTCAAACGAGTCGAGCCATCGACGAAGCTCATCGAAGCCACCGTCCCCCGCGCCAACCTCTGGCAAGCTCAGACCCCGCAAATCTTCCACCGCATCCGCTTACTGAATGCCTACGCTCGCCGAGGTGAATTGAAGGTGGCCATCACCGACGATGCCCAACTGATGGAGAGCCTGGGTGAACCGGTCGTCGTGGTCCCCGGCTCGCCGATGAACTTCAAGATCACCACCCCCGACGACTTCCGCCTCGCCGAACTGATGCTCCAACCCTTGATCGAAAAGCCCAAAGCCCGCCGCCCCTTCGACGATGAGTAAAGACCGACCCAGACGTTTTTCCCAATCGGACATTTCGAACGAGTTCCAGTCGGATATCTCCAAACGGGTCCAACCTTCAGTTCCCTGGCGACGATTGGACATCGTTTGAGGGATCGTGTAGCCTGAAGGGGTGTTAGTCACTCGTCAAGGAGAGAAGGTCATGTCTGAAGCGACTGCAGAACAGAAATCGGCGCGGATGAAGGAATTCATGCAACTCCTCCCTCTCACGACCGAAATCGCAGGTCTCCCGCCCTGTCATCCGGATCGGATGTTTACCACCGATCAGATGGAAGCTCGCCTGACGGCCATCCGCATGGCCTACAAACTGAGTCGCAATTTCCTCCGCGACATCGGCGAAGGCTCTTAAAGTCGGGAATTCGAAGAAAAGTCTCTCTCTCGGGCGTATCGGGTTTGGGCCAGAACCGTGGTTCTGATAAAATCCTAGGATTGCGGATCGGGTTGGGAGAGCATGATGCCTTCAAGCGAGGCTGTGGCGGGAAATCAACAAGAGGAACTGAGCCGTCGGCATGATGGTTCGGCCTTGGTCGGTTACCTCAATTTTTCAGATGGCCGAGTCGATGCGAAGTTCCGCAAGGGACTCTCGGAAGCGTGCGGCATCCTCGAGAGTGTCGGCACGACCGACCTCGCCGGGACGATGCACGATTGGCTTACCCAACGAGCGGCCCAACTGGAGCAGTCCGGGTCCGCGGCGTTCAAAGACCTGAGTCAGGCGAAAACCGCGATTGTGATCGCCTTTGCTGAGTTGCCAAAGGCCTACCGCGAGCATCACAAAGATCTGCTCCTCCACCAACCCGATGCACAGCTCTTCAATGCGTTCTTCTTGGCTCGGTGCTGTGAGATCACGCTCGATACCAAGCTGCCGACGCTGGATAAGAAGCTCGCCAAACTCAACGACTTCGTCGGCTACCGGCCGATCGCCCTCCTCGAAACCCGCGCCCAGACCGAGTTTTACCCGCATGAGCGTGTCTGTGCCGTACCTCTCTACTGGCGCGGCATCGGGGCTGCACCGGGGCCGTATGCCGATGTCATCCGGCCTGCGATTGAACTGCTCGAAGCCACCGATCCGAATCTGCTCGACGAGGCTTCGTTCGAGTTAGCGAAGCTGGAAGAAATCGCCCTGGATCCGCGAGCGATTGATCACTTTCACCCCGTCAACAAGCGACCGAGTGTACTTTTCGGCGAGTGGGATCCGCACCGCATCGATGGCAAAGGGTTCTACTCGCGCTTCGTGCTCCGGCAATCGACACTGGATGCACTCATGCGCTGGGTGCATGGTGAAAAATGGCCACACACCACGGGCCTGCAACGGCCTGACTCGGAACGGCTCTTCGAGGCCGCGGCCGCCCTCTGTGGCACGATCCTGATGGGTGCCGGCGTCAGTGGCTCGGGGCCAACCTACCACGATTCGGACGTCACCCTCACGGGTCTCGTCGCCAACATTGCCCGCTACCGCGATGAATTTTACAAGCAACTCCTCAACAAAGTCCCCGGAACACACGGCGTCCGGCTCAAGGACGAAGCCACTCGCTTTCGCCAGCCATTTGCGACCGTGCGGCAGTATCTCAACCAAAGCATTGCCGCCGACCGGGCCTTGCATCTCCAAGAGCGCCGGCTGGCACTCTTGTTCGCTTCGATGGGTTACCCGGTCGCCGCCCGGTTGCGAGCCGCCAACATCCCGGCTCCGGCCACGCGCTTCTCGACCGAGATTCGTCTGAAGCAGACCGATGCCCACTTCGCCAACGAACGCAACAAGCCTGGCCAAGCGGTCCTCGCCCTCGAAGAAGCCGAAGACCTCCTGCGCCGTGGCATCAACTGTGGTGTACTCCTTGACCCCTGGAACATCCTCGGCTTCCAGGGCCTGTTCCCCATCTTCCCAGGCCGGGACGACACCGTCCGTGACCCGCGTTGTGAAGACCTGATCCTGACCGTCGGCCGGCAGTTCGAGCTGTATGCTCAATCGCTGTCGCTTGCCGCGGCGGGGACGGATCGCAGCTTGGAAAACCGCTTGCGCGAAGGGATGAAATCACTCGCCGAGTGGTGGGACCGCTTCGCCACGACGACTGTTACCGAAATGCCACGGGTGCAGGGGCAAGAGCGCACCGAGTCTGCGGAGCACGTCAGTCGGGCGACCGCACTCTGGCGCACGGGGGGAGCCACCGACCCGGCCTTCTGGCGCAAACACCGCGACGGCTTCCGCACGCCCGCGGCCTTTGCCCAGGTCATCGAAGCGCTGCTGGATCATAAAGACCACAAGGCGTCGATGGCTTTGCTTGTGACCTGGTTGAGTGAATCCGAGACAGTTCCACTCCAAGACCCTTCGGCCTCGTTCTTTAAGCTCGCCTTTCGCTGGGTGAACGACGTTGTTCTGGCTGAGGCGGTGAGTGCAGCGGATCGATCTGCACTGCTGCGCCGCTTCTTTGAACTCATGGAAGTCAACGCTGAGGAGCGTTGGACGATCCCGGTCATCGGCACATTGGCTCCGAAACTGCCCACAGGCGCTGACCAAGGCACCGATGAAGAAGAGGCTCTCGACGAAGACGAAGAAGACAGCCCGTACTCCTCGGCCTATGAGAACATGAGCTTCCGGGACTCTGCTGACGATGGCCAGGAAGGGCCGCTCGCCGAAGGCGGTGGCGTCGGGCCGACGGGGGATTTCGCCCTCGACGGCGAAGCCGAGATCGCCGAGAACCGCCTCCGCTTCATCGCCGGCATCGCCCGCTTGTGGCGCCTGGCTGCCATGCCATCGCTCTGGGATCGCAACGATGCCCCGAGCACTAAAGCCATCGGCGAATGGCTGCAAACGGCCCGCGAATGGCACAGTAAGCTGCGTTTACTTGCAGCGCATCTCGGCAACATCGACATCCCCGAAGCCACGAGTGGTGTCGAAGGAGTGATGGAGTTCGACCGCCGACGTGCGATCCGTGGGGCACTTCTCGAACTCACCGTGCAGACCTGCGTCGAGACGAACTCGGCTTCCCGTGGGCTGTCAGCACTTTTGTCCCGCAATCAATCTCTGACCGGTGGCAACAGTATCGAAAGCCTGCTCGGCGAGAGTAGCTTGCCGATTTACGAATCGCTGGCCATCCGCCTCGAGAAGGCGATCGCCGAGGGGAACCGAGCACTCGTTCGCAAGATGATGCCGGGCTTCATCACCGTCTTCGGCAAAGAGCCACTGCTCGTCTCCCCGCTCGCCGATGGTGGCGACCCGTCCGCGAGTATCCGCGCTCAATCCGCACTGCAGATCATGGAGTCGTACTTTGCTCGCTTGCCGCGGCTGGGTTTGCTGCGCGAGACGTACCAGCTTTTGAAGCTCTCGCGCACCATGGAACGCAACGACCCTCCGGAAGGCCGGCGGGTGTCGTCCTTTGACCAAATCTTCCGCTCCGCTGTGACGGGCATCGTGGACTCGCTGATTCTCTCCTCCAAAGACTGGGGCGAGGACACGGGCGAAGACAGCCCCACAGCCGTGGCGCTCAAGCAGATGTCTGATTCGTTCCGTGCTCTATGGGTGGACCACAGCCTGGGTCTGCGGCTGTCGTCGCTCGAAACTGCTCTCGAAAAAGAGCCTTGGGAATCGCTGAAAAACTTTATCCGCCGCTACGGCAATGACCTCTTCACCGTCCGCTTCCTGACGCTCTCGAACATCCGTGGGATTTTGGGTCAGGGCGGTGGCGTCTGGCTGGATCGGCAGTACACAGAAACTGAAGATTACGGCCGCTTGGTCCAAGAGGTCGCGGAGAAAACCGTTGACCGCACCCAGACCATCAAGCAATTCGAACTGGTGCTGCATTGCCTCGTCGAGCATTACGACGAGTACCGCGATTACAACACCACCACAACGCAATCCGACTACGGCGAGAACCTCTACATCCTCCTCGACTTCCTCCGACTCAAAGTCGCTTACGATCGCTTTGCATGGCGCTTGCGGCCCATGATCCTGGCTCACGAAGTGCTGTGTCGGCGTGGATTCGATCGACTGGCCGCGAAGTGGCGCGAGCTGATCGCCAGCCAATCCGAGTCGACTTCGAAGGAACTCCTGGAGCAACTCACCCTTCGTGAACATGAGCATGCCGTGAAGCTCCGCACCATTCGGGACCGGCTCGAAGAACGCTTCGTCCACCCGTTGCGAATCGACCAAGCCGCCGCCCGCATGGCCCGTGCTGCCCTCGCCGCCAAAGAAGGCCAACCCGAAGATAACCCTGCCTTCGCGGGCCTGCTGACGACGATCCAACCCCTCGCCGAGCAGCCCTCGGGCGTCGGGTTAGACGTCCCCGTTTGGCTCCGCCGGTTGGAAAACGAGCTGCGCAAAGTCCGGACGCACGCCACCGAAGATGATGACCTTGAGGACGACGAACAGTACCCCTACCCCGCCACGACCCCCGTCGACTTCGCCGACCTGCAACAGCAACTCCGCGACTGGGAAAAACCCCTGAGTGAGTAGGCGAGCAGGGTTTATTCATAAATCTTGCCGCACAACAAGAACACTGCAAAAGCCTTCCATGAAGGCTCTTTTGGAAGCCCTTGTGCCTCGCCCATCTCAGTGGAGTCCGCCCAACGCAGCCCGGCTTCCAGGAAGGAATCGATGGTCAAGTTGTACCATCCACCTGCGTCCGGCACTAAGCCGAGAGTGCGCGGGTCGGTCGGGTTCAACTCCTCGGCTTCGATAGCATTCTGCCGATCAACAATCAGCGCATGAACGAAAGCTAAGAACGAATCTCGATCATGAACAGAATCTGGATCGAGCGGATCAATCTGGCCCATCAGAGATTTCCTTCCAGAAACGAATCGATGGCCGTTTGTATGGGGCCTCGTCGAAAGGCCTCCACAATCAAGGGTTTCGAGGTTTTGTAGGTCGTGGTCGAGGCTTTGCGAGGCCCGACATTGCGTAGACCCAGGGACCGCCCAACTCAGCGAGCGATTGCGATTTTGTCGGGCCTCGTCGCAAAGCCTCCTCGACCACGACCTACGGTTTTGCTCGCTCAAACAAAACATCCGCCACTCAACGCCTAAGATATCAAGAATAGCCGCGGCTCAAGTCACGCCGCTCGCCTGGAGCCCACGATGCCGATTGCGATGAAGTTACGGCGGATCATCCTGAGCCAGGTCGAAGAGGCTCAGCATCTGATCTTGAAAGAGATCGAGGGCGAGCGGAGTTTCCCGATCGTCGTCGGCCTCTTTGAAGCCACGTGCATCGATCGGCGTGTCCGTGGGGTCGAGTCGCCGCGGCCGCTGACGCATGACCTCATCGTCAATGCCATCGAAGCCCTTGGTGGCGACCTGGAGGATGTCGTGATTTCCGCCCTAGAAGAATCGACGTATTATGCCCAACTCCGCGTCCGCCAAGCCGGCGAACTGATCTCCCTCGACGCCCGCCCTTCCGACGCCATCGCCATCGCCGTGACCTACCGCCTGCCTATCTATGTCAACGAAGAAGTCGTCGGGGATAGCGTCGAAGGGGAGTGACCTCATGAGTTTCGATGTCTTTGTCCAAGACTTACCCTCCGATGCTCGCACAGTGGCCGATATCCCCGAAGGCTACGTTCCGCGTCCCATCGGCCGACGCGCGGATATCATCGCCAGCATTCTTCGTGTCGCGCCGACCACCGATTTCACCAACCCAACTTGGGGGCTGATTGATGGCGCTGACTTCAGCATTGAGGTCAACATCGGGCACGAGGAAGTACTTGAAAGCTTCGCGTTTCATATCCGTGGCGGACAAGAGGGGCTGTTGATCGTGGCCGCGATCCTACAGCACTTGGGACTGCGGGCACTTTGTCCGACTGCCAGCGGATTCTTCGACTTGGCAGAGCTAGGCCCTACATTTTCACAATGGCGACGCTTCCGCGAGCAAATCCTTGGGGTTGAACTGTAAGCCATTCGGTTTCGAATCACGGCAGAGATTCGAAGATCAGTTCTGGAGCGGCTCGGCGGTGGATGCTTGCAGCCACTTCGGAACGGAGATAGGCGGAGGCGGCGATGAGAGCGTCCATGTCGTTGGTGCGGACCAGGACACGCAAACGGCCCGAGTTCGGTGCTGGCATGACGCCTAACACCTCGACTTCTTGCAATCGGCTGTCCGCCGCGCCGGCGAGGATCATTTGGAGGGCGTGCATCACTTGGGCCGAGAGTTGCAGCGATTTTCTCGGGGTTTGACGACGGGTGCGGCGATCGAAGAATCGCCGGGGATCAGAACCATCTTCGGGGCCAGATTCTGCGGCCCACTCGCGCCGCTCGTCAGAGTCTCGGTTCATGCAAACTCGCTATAGGGTAGAAACAACTGCCTCGAAGGAGACAGTGCATTCCCCAAGGTTCGCGCCGAATCCGTTCACTCTGTCGGGTGGCCTATGCAGAAGCAGTAGCCTTCGTGCGAGTCCAGGACGTCGCATTCGCGGACGAAGAAAATGCGGTAGCGATCGCCGTCGTACTCCTGCACTTGAATCGGGCCTGGCTTGGCGCCGCGGCCTTCCAACTCGGCCCGCGCTGCGATGACATCAGTGACTTCGAGGTAACAGGAGCCTGCTTGAAGCGGGTCGTGGTGCTCGTTCCGGATGACACCGATCTGCACGTCGTCGCGTTTCACAGTGGCACGGGTTTCATCCGAGGCGACGACCGTGAAGCCCAGGAACTGTGTGTAATAGGCGACGCCTCGGGCGACATCCCCGACCGGTAGGGCCGTCAGGTCTTCGCCAGAAATCGGATAAGCACCCAAGAACTGGATCATCTCTGAACTCCGAGGGACTTTAGGCACTGGGTTTAACGGTGATCACGACGTATTTCGACGTCGGGGTGTGGCTCTTGTCTGCGGTACTGTTGATCGGCACGAGGACGTTAGTCTCAGGGAAATAGGTCGCGGTGCAGCGACGAGGAATATCGTACTCGACGACCAAGAACTTCGGTGCGACTCTGGTTTCACCTTGGAAGTGGCTGGTGAGGTCGACGCAGTCGCCCGCTGTCAGGCCCGCTTCACGCATGTCCGTGGGGTTCATCAAGATCACTCGGCGCGCTTTGTGGATACCGCGATACCGGTCTTCCAGGCCGTAGACGGTGGTGTTGAATTGGTCGTGGGTGCGGACCGTCATCATGACGAACTGCCCCGCTTCCAGCTTCAATGTCGGCAGCGTGTTGGCGGTGAAGCGAGCTTTGCCTGTGGCCGTGGGGAAGTCGCCGTCGCGGGGTTTGTTGGGGAGGTAGAAGCCGCCAGGCAGCCGGACGCGGGTGTTGTAGTTCTCGAAGCCGGGGATGACTTTCTCGATCAAGTCCCGAATACCATCGTAGTTTTCCGTGAGCTTCGCCCAGGGAATCTGGGACTTGTCGCCGAGCGTCGCTTGGGCCACACCAGCGACGATGGCCACTTCGCTTTTCAACTCCGGTGAGGCGGGGGCCAGTTGGCCTTGGCTTCGTTGTACCACACCCATCGAGTTTTCAGTGGTGACGAATTGCTCGCCGCTGGCTTGCATGTCCCGTTCGGTACGGCCCAAGCAAGGCAAGATCAACGCCGTCTGCCCGGTGACAAGGTGCGAGCGATTGAGCTTGATACTAACCTGCACCGTGAGCCGGGTCTTTTGCAGAGCCTCGGCCGTGTAGTCCGTGTCAGGCGTCGCGGAGAGGAAGTTGCCACCGAGCGCAAAGAAGACTTTGACGCGGCCTTCGTGCATCGCCCGGATCGTGTCCACGGTGTTTAATCCATGCTCACGTGGCACCGAGAAACCAAAGACCTTTTCGATACTGTCGAGAAACCACGCCGGGGCATGTTCGTTGATGCCGACGGTACGATCGCCCTGCACGTTCGAGTGCCCCCGCACGGGGCAGAATCCCGCGCCGGGTTTGCCGACGCTCCCACGCACCAACAACACATTCACCAATTCCTGGATTGTGGCCACGGCATGTTTCTGTTGGGTTAAGCCCATCGCCCAGCAGGCAATGATCCGCGATTTGCTCGCCATCAACTCCGCGAGCTTTTCCATCTCCGCGCGAGTGATCCCGGATTGCTCCGTGAGCAAGGCCCAATCCGCACCCTGAACTTGAGCTTTCATCGCCTCGAAGCCATCGGTGCGTGAGTTGACGAACTCCGCATCAACCACATGACCCGGCTTGAGGCTTTCGAGATGCAACAGATGCTTCAAAACCCCTTGCAACAAGGCTTGATCACCACCGATTTTCACCTGCAAAAAATGGTCCGCGAGCGGGGTGGCAAAGCCCATCATCCCACGCACTTCCTGCGGGTTGGCGAAGGCGAGTAGTCCGGCTTCTTTCAGTGGGTTGATGGCCACGATCGTGGCCCCGGCACGCTTAGCTTTTTGAAGGGCCGTGAGCATCCGCGGGTGGTTCGTGCCGGGGTTCTGGCCGAGGATGAGAATCAACTCGGACTTCTCAAAGTCATCGAGTTTGACCGTCCCTTTGCCGATGCCGATCGTCGCGGGCAAGGCCACACTCGACGACTCATGGCACATGTTCGAACAGTCGGGGAAGTTGTTCGTGCCGAACTGCCGGACAAAGAGTTGGTACAGGAATGCCGCCTCGTTCGAGGCTCGACCCGAGGTGTAGAAGGCGGCCTCATTCGGCGAAGCGAGTGCGTTTAGCTCCCGCGCGATCAGCGCAAAAGCCTGATCCCAAGTGATCGGTTCGTAGTGGTTCGACCCAGCCCGGCGGATCATCGGCTCCGTCAGCCGGCCATGTTGGCCATGCTCGTAGTCTGTTTGTGTTCCGAGTTCTTGGATTGTGTACTTCGTCCAGAAGGCTCGGGTGATGCGGCGGGTGTCCGTCTCCCAGGCAATGGCTTTAGCACCATTCTCACAGAACTCCGCCGAGCTGCGGTGCTCATCCGGCTCTGGCCAAGCGCAGCTCGTGCAATCGACCCCACCGATCTGGTTCAAGAGTGCGAGCGTCTTCGTGCCTGAGATCCCACCCAAACCCAAGGTGTGCGCCATCGACTTGGCCACGGCTGTCATCCCCGCGGCGTGCGTCTTGGCCTCGGTGACCGTCAAATCGCCCAGATCGATAGGGTTATGGGCTTCAAGGATTTTTGTATCTGGCATCACATCGCTCCGGGTCAAACCGGGTCAAAAGAACTTAACCACGAATAACACGAATAACACGAATCAAAAACTGAGAGAGTGAAGAGTTACTCCCATCGGCTTTGCTGAGTCTTTGCTCGAATGGTTTTGATTCGTGCAATTCGTGTTATTCGTGGTTCACACTCTTTATTTGCAGTTCCGCAGGAACTTCACGCCGTGCTCGATGTCGGCGTAGCGTTCGGCTTGGTTGCCGACTTCGCGCTCGATGCACAAGGGGCCGGTGTATCCGATGCTCTTGAGTTTGGCGATGAAGGCGGTGGTGTTTGTCTGGCCGGTGCCGAGTGGCACTTCGCTGCCCCAGGCGCCGGGGGTCGTCGGGCGGTTGGCATCTTTCACATGGACGCTGCGAATGTCTGGGGCCAGGATTTCGAGGGCCGCGAGCGGTTCGTCTTTGTCGTAAAGCAGCATGTTGGCCGGGTCAAAGTTGATCTTCAAGTTTGGGCATTTCAGATCATCCATCGTGCGTCGCAAGAGCGTCGCAGACTCTTGGCCTGTTTCAAACGCGACGACCACGCCCGCATCCGTTGCGAGCTGGCCGACTGTCGTGAGGGTGTCCAGGAAGGCTTTGCGTTCCGGTGAGCCAACTTCGGGAATGAAGCCCGCGTGCAACATGACGTCCGTGAGTTTCAGCGCTTTCGTACGGGCGAGTGCCCAGCGAAAGCGTTCGAGGCGTTCGGGCCGGGTGGCGGGATCGCCGAAGCCGCCCGTCTTTTCGATGGTCTGAGGTGTGGTGTAGTCTTCCCCTGGGAAGCCGAGCATGGTCCCGGACATCTGGAACCCTGCCGCGAGGGCCGCGGCTGGCATGTCGTCGCCTTCGTTCCACGAGGCATGATGGGGATCGCCGCAGGCAATCTGGACGACATCGACGCCCAGTCGCTTCATGAATCCCGCCAATTCCGGGATACTCGTGACTTGCAATGACCAACTGCAAACACCAATCGAAAGTGCGGGAATCGCCATAAAAATGCCCCTGGGGTGAGTCCGGACATTGTACAGAGCCGAGTGGTATAATCCCCTACGAAGGAGGGAACACGATGCCCATGCACGACTGGCAGACCGTCGAAGCCGGCGTCTACCACGCTTTCCACCTCTGGTGGATTGCGGAGCTGTCACGAGAGTTGAACTGTACGCTGCTTCCCAAGTCGATTTATGCTCTTCTTCAGCCTGTCGATGTTGGTCTTGATTCCGTGGCGGAACCTGGGTTGATTGGTGGTGCAGGTCCACGTCGGGTCAGTCGTATTGAAATCAGGCTTGCTGCAGATGACAGCCTTGTAGCGATGATCGAGATCGTTTCCCCAGGGAACAAGAACTCGGCTCACGCTTTTCGATCGTTTGTTCAGAAAGCAAGCGAAGTGCTTGGGCGACAAGTGCATCTTCTCATCCTCGATCCATTTCCACCTGGCCCCCATGATCCGAACGGTGTCCACGCGGCGATTTGGGACGATATTGCTGGGGAAGCATTCACGCTCCCGAGCGACAAGCCTTTGACTCTGGTCGCCTATGAAGTCGAATACGACATCAATGCCTACGCCGAGACGATTGCGGTTGGTGATCCGTTACCAGACATGCCCCTCTTCCTATCACCGGAAAGACACGTCCTTGTCCCCCTAGAGAAGACTTACATGGCCGCATGGGCAAAAATTCCGGAAAGATGGCAACGGGTCATTGCGCCAGATCATGTTCACCTCGCATGACGGAAATCGTGCTCGGCATCGATTACGGAGCGCCGATTCGGGCCGGCGAGCAAGCCCGCAAGAACATCGTCTTGGAAGCGGTACGAACGGGCGAGAGGTCGTACCGGTTGGGAGCGACGGGTCGAAATCGACGGCTGGTGGCTCCTGAGACCCAAGACGGCTGGCGGGCAACACGGCACGGCTGGACGATCCCGGAGTTACTTGACTCCTTGATCCACGACAAGACAGTCTCCGTCGCGGCCTGGGACTTTCCGTTCTCCATTCCCCTGCAGTTACTCAACGACCACGATTTCGCGTCGGTCGCAGAGGAGCCAGTATTCGGCTCACGGGAAGCTTTCGTGAGGTTCGTCGTGGAGCGGTTGACTCTGGAATTCGATGGCCCATCGGCGACGGCAGTTATGGCGGGTCTGCGGAAATTTGACTTCTGGAAAGAGCCACGCTTCTGGGTTCACCGGGCAACGGATGCTGAATTGCGGGGTGCGCCACCACTGAAGAATGTGCCGCCCAACGTCTTCAATATGACCCTCACGGGAACTGTGCTTGTGGAGCGGCTTCTTCGAGAAGGCTACCGTCATGCTCTCGCGGTCGGCTTCGATGGCCAACCCACGTTGGTCGAGACCTATTACGCCGGAGCCGCCAGGCGGATGGGCATCACCCGCAAGACTCCGGTGACGGATTACCTCGGCCACGTCCGGCGGTACTTGCGATCTCATCGCGTGGTATTGCAGATCAACCGGAAGATACAGGCGTTTCTCGAAGGTTACCGCACCTCGGGCGACGACCCCGATGGCATCGATGCTTTGATGTGCCTCGTCACGGCCATCGCGTTCCGCGAAGGCTTCGCCGAAGCCATCACCGGCGGCGCGGACGAAGCCACGATCCGTGAAGAGGGAGTTGTCATCTTGCCGATTTAGAGCAGATAGTTGAGGGGGTTCCCTGGCGCTCACGAAACCTTACAACCACTCCATTCAAAGACGCACGACTGTAGGTGTGTGATGCCGAAGCCATTTGATGCGACACTCAACGTGTTGATCGATCGCCATCTGGACGACTGGGTGGCGTTTCTATCTTCCCATACTCACCTGCCGATCGGCCCGGCGACACTTCTCGACACTGACCTCTCCACGACCTTGCAAGCCGATCGGCTCTTACGGATCGAGACCGATCCACCCTACCTCCTGCACCTCGAATTGGAGGCTTCGGGAGCACTGAAGCTGCCCGAGCGGTTGTTGCACTACAACGTCAACGCACGAGTCAGTCATGGTCTGGACGTCTGGAGTGTGGTCGTTC
>JBOFPH010000066.1:0-171620 GCA_051659845.1 Fimbriiglobus sp.
TAGCATTAGGCGCCACTCCGTGGCTAAGAGTTTCCCGCTTCGAGCCGCGGAGCGGCGTTTGAGCCTAGCCCAGGGTGAGCAAAGCGAACCCTGGGGCTAATCCCGAGACCCTAAACCCTATCCCCTATACCCTAAGCATCATGCTACTCGAACGGGCCTTGGCCCTTGTGATTCGTGGGACGGACTTCTCGGAGACGAGCAAGATCACCACCCTTTGGACACGCGAATTTGGCAAGATTCGGGGGCTAGCGAAGGGTGGGCGACGGCTACGATCGAACTTTGATTCGGCTTTTGATTTGCTCACAGTTTGCCAGGTCAATTTCATCCGCAAGGCGAGTGGGCTGGATTTGCTCACAGAAGCCCAAGTCTCAGAGCGGTTCCATCATCTTCGGACCGATCTTCACGCCCTCTATGTCGGGTACTACCTCGCGGAACTTCTCGAAGCGACTCAGGACTACGACCCACACCCCATTCTGTTTGACACGAGTTTGACGTTGTTGCGAGACCTCGCCGAGCCGGGGTTGTTTCGGCCGGATCGCGTCTCGGCATTTGAGCTTGTCTGGCTGCGGGAGCTTGGGTATAGCCCGCGACTGCATCTGTGCGCGGGCTGCGAAAAAGCCTTCACGGACAGCTCCCCGGCGGGCTTCAGCCCAATGGCCGGGGGTGCGGTCTGCGGAGAATGCTGGCCACAAACCCGCGACCGCCACCCAATGACGCCGACGACCTGGGCGACATTGAAAGCTCTGGAAGCCGGTGAAAACCTGCCGCCAGGCACACGGCGCGAAGTGCGATTGATCCTCGGGCAGACGGTCAGCTTTGTGCTGGGCCGCCGACCGAAGATGCTGAACTATGTCGAGGGGACCACCTGAGTCCCCCGACTTCCGGGAGACGTATCAATGGACCTGACGAGCCGAAGACCGTTCATCGCCTGGCCCTCGGCCTCCCGGCTGCTGCTGCTCTTCGCGGTCGCGTTGAGCCAGACCGGCTGTCAGTCGATGAAGCGCGTCAAAGACTCGACCGTGTCCACCGTCCGCAGTTGGTACACGTCCTCTTACAACGACCCCCAGGCCGAGCAGAAGGTCCAGATCGGCGAAGAGATGATGGCCGAAGGGAAGTTCAAAGACGCCGAGACGATCTTCGGCGACGTCGCGGATAACCAGCAAAACCCCGCAACACTCGCCGAGAAGGCCCGCTATTTCGAAGCCGAGTGCCTTCGCCAACGCAACAACTACCCCGATGCCGCCGCGACTTACAACCGCTTGTTGAAAGACTTCCCGTTCGGCGCCTACCGCGAACGCTCCTGCACGGCCATGTTCAACATCGCCTACGAATGGCTCGAAAACGGGACGTTGAAAGAGATCGAGGAATCCGCGAACGGCAACCCCGCCGCCTGGTGGGAACGATTGGCTCCTTCGGTCGGCGCCTTTGACAAGAAGAAGCCGCTCTTCGATACTGAAGGCGAAGCCCTGCGAATTCTCGACAACGTCCAGACTCACGACTACATCGGGCCAAATGCCGACAAAGCCCTCTACTGGCTCGGCTATGTGCACTACTACCGTGGCCGCTTTGATGAATCGGACATGTACTTCAGCCAGTTGGTGGAACACCACAAGGATAGCAAGCTGCGCGAGAGTGCGATGGAGTTAGCCATCATCGCCAAACACAAAGCGACGGGCGGTGCGGTCTACGATTCGCAAAAGGCGAGTGAGGCCCTACAGCTCATCAACTACACCGAATCGACGATGCCAGACTTCGCCCGCGACCCGGATAAGAAGGAGATGCTCCTCCGGCAGAAGCACAGCGTGCGGATGCAACTCGCTGAGAAATACCTTGAACAGGCCCGTTACTATGAACGCACCGGCCACCCGGCCTCGGCCTTCTTCTACTACGACCTCGTCGTTCGCCAACACAAGGGCACTCCGGCTGAGGAGATCGCCAAGAAGCGAATCGAAGCCCTGGAACCGCTGCGTCAACAAGCCATCGCCGATGCCGCCGCCGGCAAGAAGCCATCGCCCTCGATCTTCAAGCGCGTCGAAGATACCTGGGATTCCATCTGGATGAAGCGTAACCCGAACGATGCAACGACGATCGAGGAAGTGCCTGTCCCTGTGGACCCGAAGAAGAACACGATCCCCGTGACGCTTCCCGATAACATCCGCTTGCCCAACCAGTAACCCGCAACGAGGAGATTCACCATGATTCGTTACGCGGCCACACTGCTGACACTGACCAGCTTGATCGTGCTGGTCGGTTGTGCGGGCAACGGCAAAGGGGATCTCTCCCTCTTCGGCTACTCCACGGCACCGCCCTACGATCCGAACATTCGCTCGGTCTACATTCCGGTGTTCAAGAACCCAATCTTTGCCACGACGCCGTTTCGCGGCAACGAAGTGCAACTGACGGAAGAGATTGTCCAGGAATTGAACCGCCGCAAGACACCGATCCGCGTCGTCTCGGACCCGTCCCGTGCGGACACCGAACTCATCGGCACGATCTCGAGCATCAGCAAAGCTCCCATCACCAACTCACTCAGCAACTTCCCACGTGAGTACGAGGTGGTGATCGGTTGCCAGGTGGTCTGGCGTGACAACCGCACGGCCAAGAACCTCACGAACTCTCGGAACCCCACGTTCCCAGTCGTGGAACCTGCCTTCGATCCAAGCCTGCCAGCACCTCCGCCACCAGCCCCAGAACTCTACTCGAACGCGGTTACTGTCACAGGATTTGGTCGAGTGGTTCCTGAGTTGGGCGAATCGACGGCCACCGGTTTGCAGATTGCGAACAAGGTGATCGCCCGCAAGATCGTGGACATGATGGAAGCCCCGTGGTGATGGCGAAGCCCTTTATCAACCTGGTAACGTCTCGGTTTTGCTGAGCCGTTCCAGAATCTCCTGGGGATCGACTCGCTGAATCAGGCCATTCTCGAAGACGATGACCGAGGTCCTCGTTTCCAACGCCCGCTCCGCGACTTGGCGTTCGACCACCTGGAAGGCGGCTTTGGCCAACTCGGTCAGTTGTTGATGGTCATGCTGGGCCATGCTCACTCCAAGGATTTGCGCACACTTTGGAACATGACCGGATCGAGATGAGTCCAGTTTTTATTGGCATAGGAGCCAATCAATTGGGGATGCAACCTGGAGGTATCGTACAGCCAGGTCTCGTTCGCCATTGCCAGATACATTTCAAACAGATTCTTGATGCCCGCATCATACCGCCGACGGATGTCATGCTCCGCAATTCCATGGCCACCCTGGCGGACACGATTGGCCACACGATGGACCGCCATATCGGCCGAGGGAAGCCAAAAAAAGTAGAGCAGAACCCGGTAACCCCGGACCTGAAGATCGCGGAGAATCTTCAGATAACTTCGACCGGAGAGTGTGGTCTCAAAAGCAAATGTCGCACGAGCTTGGCTCAATTGGGCCATCCGCTCGAGCAACAACTTCCCGGCATGAGCATTCTGAGGGGCAGGGTTGAAAGGTGATAGTCCTGCGGCAATCAGATCAGCGTTGAGAAACTCTCGACAATTCACGAAGCCTGGCAGAAAGACGTTGGCAAAAGTGGTCTTGCCGGCACCATTCGGGCCGGCAAGCACATAGACGATCGGTGGCGTCGGAGTCGCCATGTTTACTTCTTCTCGATCTTCTTCTTGATCTCTTCGGTGATGGTCCAGAGGTGGATTTCGTACTCGTCACCATCGGCACCCATGATCTTCTTGGTTTCGTCCGGCTTCCAGTCGTCCATGGTGAAGCGGTGCGAGACGATACGGGTGCCGACTTTGAGTTGCTTCCAGAGATTCGGGCGGATGAGCTTGTTGAACTCGTTGCCCATGTACAAGAACACAACAGTCGCTTGGTCGAAATCCTTGATTTCCAGGGCATTGCCGAGGCGAGCTTCGATCTTGTCTTCGAGTTTCGCGGTCTTGATGTTGGCCTTGGATTCCGTGATGCGTTCTGGGTCGAGGTCGATGCCAACACCCTTCTTCGCTCCGGCTTTCACGGCAGCGATCGTGATGCGGCTATCGCCACAACCGGGTTCGAAGACGACATCGTCTTTGGTGATCTTGGCGAGCTTGATCATTTCAGCGGTGATGTCGTCAGGTGTGGGGACGTAGCGAATCACAGCCTGGTCGTTGGGGTCTTCGACGGTGAGATCGACTTTGAGATCTTCGCCACCTTTGAAGACCACGGTCTTCGGGCGGGTCATGATGGTGTAGTTGTTCGGCCGCCATTCGACGCTGAACTTGTACTCGTACTGTTTGCCCGCTTCGAGGCTCGGCAAATCGAACTTGCGTTCGGTGCCGGTGGCCTTGGTCATCTTGCCTTCGATGGTCAGGACCGCATCTTCGAGCGGCACGACGACCGTGAGCTTGGCCTTTTTGACTTCCTCTTTTTTCTCTTGGGCGCGAGTGCCCTTCGTCGTCACGGCCATGACACTCAACACCAAAACGAGCCAAGCTGAGGCCCGCAACCAGGAACTCACCATCATGACAAATTTCCTCTCGAAGACCCTACGCGGGGGAACATCAACCTAGTGTACGCAATCACTTGGCGACAGGAAACAGAAGTCTCCCAAAGACGGTTTTGCAGGTGGGAGAATATCGCGGAGATGGCGTTGAGCGTGCTGCTGAGTCAGTGCCAGTGCCTGGGTAAGCGTCGATTCGAGACGAAAGCGGAGATCCGCCATCCCCGAGGACACCCACAGGATCAAAAGCCCTACTGCAACGCTTCGCATCGGTGACCCTCGTGTTGGCAATTCGTGAGGGCATCTTAACACGTGGTTGCTGGATGAAATACCGTTTCTTGGAAACGATGGCCGAGTGATCATCGTTTTGAGAAACTTCCGCAATCGACCCAGAAATCCGGCTGGCAAGAATCGCTTCCTTGAAAGAAACAAGTCCCAGACATGTAGGAAAAATATGCCGAATCGGAAATCGGATTTTTCGAGACATTTGCAAGTCGCTATCGATACGCATCTGTCGATTACGCCGCATGATGTGTCATGGATTCTACGATCTATTATTGTGTCACCGTCGACACCGAGGAGGAGTGGCAATGGGATCAAGGCTACTTCACCGGTCCGGCTTCGGTGAAGAATATCCAACGGTTACCGTCTTTTCAAAACCGTTGTGAATCGTCGGGTGCCGCGCTCGCGTACTTCACGAATTATGCTGTTCTGAACCAGTTAGAAAGTCGTGCGGTGATGCAGTCCCTCGCACAGCGACCAAGAACCGAGATTGGCTTGCACATTCACCCTTGGAACACTCCCCCACTTGTCGATGCTGAGCGTGTCCCGGCAAGTGAGAGTTTCCTACATCACCTCCCTTGGCCGATCCAGAAAGCGAAACTGGATACCATGATCTCAATATTCTCTGCAAGCCATTTTCAGCCAACATGCTTCCGTGGTGGACGGTACAGTACGTCACCTCAGATCCAAGATTTTCTGAGTCAACACGGCCTTTGGGTTGATGGCTCGGTGTTGCCTGGGAACACGTGGCCCGAGCCAGGGGCACCGGACTATCGCAACCGTGACTTCTACCCCAGGCGAATCCTGCTCGAAACCGAGCCTCGGCGGGTCGTCTGGGAATTACCCCTGACGTTTGGAAACACCTGCTTGGACCAACATCGTGGGGCGCGATGGCTTCACTACGCCAAAACGAAAATCGGGCGTATGTTGCACCTCACAGCAATCCTCGACCGACTTCAGTTGGTGTCTCAGTGCTGGCTGAATTTTGAAAACTCCCATGGCCAACGGATGATGCCATTTCTTGATGTCCTGAGACTGCTGCGCCCGCCGTGTGTCATTTTCACCCTGCACAGTTCATCGCTCCTCCCCAATGGCAGTCCGTACAACCGCACGGAACAAGACGTTCAGCAAATGCTCGACCGCATCTCCAGGACACTTGATCTCATCCGATCATGGCCAGAGTTTCGACCCGCAACGATCACCGAAATCGCGACCGCCCTGGAGGCAAAGTATTCATGAAAGTCCTCGGTATTAGCCCACTTGATAAAGACTCCACTGTGAGTTTTCTGGAAGATGGTCGAGTGCTTTTCGCCTGTGGCGAAGAGCGACTCAGCCGGGTCAAATTGCAAAATGGTTTCCCGCATCGCGCGATCGAAGCGGGGTTGAACTACCTCGGCTGGGAGCCAGGTCAGATCGACGCGATCGGTTATGCCTTCTACGACTGGCAAGAAGAAGCTCGGCTCATCGAAGAGAGCTTTTCGATAGACGCCAGTCGTGTCAGCAATCGCAGCGATGCCAGTTGTCAGATCTATCGCAGCATCACCACGCGAAAGTATGTCGTGAATCGCTCGGCGATCATCCCTGGGATCGATACGGTCGATGCGGAATTTATGCCACGCAAATCTTGGTATAAACGGTTGCTCTACGACCAACTCTCGCGATCTCCGAAGCTCGATCGGCTAGCCCACGACACTGTGTTCAAAAAATGGCATCAGACCGCCGTCCGCGAACACAAAAAGTGGAGCGAAGAACTGCAACAAGGGCTGAAAAAAGTCGGCCTCGCAAAAACACCGCTTCGCCGATTCCATCACCACGATACTCATGCTGCGAACGCGTTTTATGCCAGCCCCTATCGCAAGGCCCTGGTCGTCACGCTCGACGGCTACGGCAGCGGCATGTGTGGCGGAATCTACTCCGCCGATGAAACAGGGATTCACTCCCTGGTCCGGTTTCCTTTCCCGAATTCGCTTGGCCTTTTTTACGAGCAAGTGACCAGCGGCCTGGGATTCAAACCGAGTCGGCACGAGGGCAAAATCGTCGGACTGGCTGCATATGGTGATCCGCGACACCTCGCCGAGCTATTGCTCGCACGATTTGAAACTCCAGAAGGGCAGATCCTGGTGGATTGTGCTCAGAACCACTTTCTCGCCCGAGCACTGTCCCGGTATGTGGCCAAACGAGACATCGCTGCGGCGTATCAGTTTGTTTTGGAAGAAGTCGCCCGTCGTGTGGTCAGCTACTGGCTGGCGAAAACGGGTCACACACACGTCGTGATGAGTGGTGGTGTCCATGCCAATGTCAAACTCAATCAGCGGATCCGCGAGATCCCAAGTGTTCGCGGGGTCTTCGTCTACCCGAACATGGGCGATGGCGGCTGCGGCACAGGGGCCGCTATGCTAGTCTTCGGCCATGAAGTCATGCAGCGAACCGCTGGGTATCAAGATGTCTACTTCGGACCCGACTTCAGGGAGGATGAAGTCAAGGCAGTTCTCGAACAAGAGTCTCTGAAGTACGACCGTCTCGATGAACCCGAGGATCGAATCGCCGAGCTACTGGCGAAAGACCACATCGTGGGTCGGCATCAGGGACGCATGGAGTACGGCCCACGAGCCTTGGGGAACCGCAGCGTCCTCTACCCGGCCAAAGAGCCGGAAGTGAATCAGTGGCTCAACCAACAACTGCAACGCACGGAATTCATGCCATTCGCACCGAGCTGCTTGGCGGAATCTGCTGCCGATCTCTTCGATCACCTGGAGGGCAGTGAGAAAACCGCCGAGTTCATGACGATCACCTTCAACTGCTCCGAGGTGATGAAGAACCACAGCCCCGCAGCCGTCCACGTGGATGGCACCGCTCGCCCGCAATTGGTGACAGCATCGAGCAATCCGAGCTACCACCGACTGCTCACCGCCTATCGGAACAAGACGGGGATTCCCGTTTTGATCAACACGAGCTTCAACATGCACGAAGAGCCAATCATCTGCAGCCCGTCCGATGCGGTCCGAGCCTTCCTGCTGGGGAACCTCGATTACCTGGCCATTGGAAACTACCTAGTGCCGCACCCCAAGCTCGCCGAGAACCTCGCCGCCCGTTCGAAGCGAGCTGTCACCCCGCGAGCTTGACGATCGCTTTCCAGATCACCGGGGTTACAGGCATGACGGAGAGGCGGGCTTGCTTCACGAGTTCCCATTCGGCAAACTGCTCGTCCGCTTTGATGGTGGCGAGTGTGACCGGCGTTTTGACCGCCTTCTTGGCGAGCACCATCACCTGCGGGACGTTGTCCTCATCGACGGCCGCACTCTCGATGGTCACGATGCCAACGATCGCCTTCTCTTTGCCTGTGTGGTAGAAGAAAGCGCTATCCCCTGCGTTCATGCTCCGCAAGTGTTTCAGAGCCAACGGATTCGAGACGCCGTCCCAAAGTGTCGCCCCCGCCTCTTGAAGCAGAGCGAACGAGAATTCCTCGGGTTCTTGTTTGAGAAGCCAATGGGCCATGGGGATTCCTTGTCAGGTGGCTGGAAAGCGAAAGCTAGTTTAGGTCTCGTGCAGCTCTTTACCAAAACCAGTGAAGAAGCCTCACGCAAAATCGCAAAGGTGAGAAAGCAGAATAAGAAACGGCAGTGCTCAACCTCCCCTCAGACTCTTTGCGGTTTTGCGACTTTGCGTGAGATTCTCGGCTTACTTCGCAGTGACTGCAACCCAGTTCCAACGAGACTGAAGTTTGCTCTCCGTTCCGAAGAACTTGGTCTGATATAATTCTTACAAGGCAAAAAGAGGCGGTGTGGGTCATGAGGGGGGACGCGATGTTGTTTGGCAAATCTTTGATGGAGTCGACGGAGTTCCTCCTGACCGTGGCCTTGCTGATGGGGGTGTTGCTGGGAGGGGCTATTGCGTTGCACTTGGCGAACCTGTGGCGAAGCCGGCGAGAAGCCCGCGCGGGCCAAGATATGGAGACGTTGAACGAGTATCGGGAGATGTACGAGAACGGCGAACTGAACGAGGAAGAATACAAACAAATCCGCGATCGCGTCGCGGGGCGATTGAAAAATTTACCAACAACAAGTCAGGTAAACTCTGCGGAAACGACGGAGCAAAAACCGCTGCCACCTGAGGATTCCAAGACAATTTCCTAATGCTCCCCCTTGATACCATGCGTAGAATCCTCATGCTCGCTGAGAGAAATCGAGAGATTCTCTCGTCTAGCATCAAGAAAAGCACGGTTCACGCCGGAGCGATGCTAGAGTTGAACGCAACTTGATCGGCAACACGATCCGACCCTCACCCACCACTGGAATCATTCGGGGACGCAATGGCCGAACGGAGTAACGGCGATAACGGGGGACGCAATAAGCCCACCGGTGCCGCAGGTCGAAATCGAAATGCCTACTGCTCGTTTTGCCGGCGGAGCCACCGCGATGTTGGCCCGCTCGTCGAAGGGCCAGGCGATGTCTACATCTGCGGCGAGTGCATTGACCTCTGCCAATCCATTATCGATCAAGAACGCAAGCGCCGCGGCAACGGCAAAGGCACTGGGGCCGCTTCAAACATCCCGACGCCGCGAAGCATCAAAGAAAAGCTCGACCACTACGTCGTCGGTCAACAGCGTGCGAAACGGGTGCTGTCGGTCGCAGTTCACAATCACTACAAGCGTCTTTCCCTCGGGCCAGGTGGCTTGCGGGATGGCGTCGAGATCGAGAAGAGCAACATTCTCCTGATCGGGCCGACCGGCAGCGGCAAAACGCTCCTGGCCAAGACTCTCGCCAAAGTCCTGGATGTGCCCTTCGCCATTGGCGACGCCACGACCTTGACCGAAGCCGGTTACGTCGGTGAGGATGTCGAGAACCTGTTACTGAAACTGCTCCATGCCGCGGACTTTGATGTCGAAGCCGCTCAGCGTGGGATCATTTACATCGACGAGATCGACAAGATCGCCAAGACGAGCCAAAACGTCAGCATCACGCGCGATGTGTCCGGCGAAGGGGTGCAGCAAGCACTGCTCAAGATGCTCGAAGGCACGGTTGCGAACGTCCCGCCGCAAGGGGGCCGTAAGCATCCGGAGCAGCAATACATCCAAGTCGATACATCGAACATCCTGTTCATCGTCGGCGGCACGTTCGTCGGTTTGGAGAATTACATCTCGAAGCGAACCGGTCGCAAGACCATCGGCTTCGGTGCTCCGATGACGAAAGACGCTCAGTCGAACAGCGAACTCTTGGCCCAGGTCTCCGCCGAAGACCTGACCGAGTTCGGCATGATCCCCGAGTTCATCGGTCGCTTGCCGATGGTGGCTCCGCTCGATCCACTGGACGAAGAAACTTTTGTTCGCATCCTCACCGAGCCGAAGAACGCTCTGGTCCGCCAGTACCAGAAACTCTTCGAGATGGAAGGCGCGGAACTCGACTTCGAACCCGAGGCTCTGCAAGAGATCGCCCGCTTGGCTAAGGTCCGCGATACCGGTGCTCGTGGTCTGCGTGCTATCGTCGAGGAGATGATGCTCGACGTGATGTATGAGTTGCCCGAACTCGAACGCAAAGGCCACCACACGATCACCGCCGAGCACGTCCGCAGTCGTCGCGTCCGCCTCGATAACCCGACTTTGCCTGAGGGGATCCTTGACGCTCCCAAGAGCGACAAAAAAATCGCGTAAACAGTTCCTGACTCGTGGGTGATGTGCTAAAGAGACGATGGGAATCGCCCACGAATGAGAAGGACTTCGATTGACAGACTCAGAAGCCAACCTCACACAAACGCAGTCATTCCTGAATCGACCACTCCCCAGTTCCTGGGTAGTGGTTTTGTTGCTCTATGCCGCGATTCAACTCACTCATCCGTACGTCGGCATCGTTCATGATGCATCGCTCTACGGGGCCCAAGCCTCGCGTGCCAATCAGCCTGAAATCTGGGATAGCGACCTTTTCTTCCGGTACGGCTCGCAAGACAAGTTCACAGTCTTTTCCAAAATGACCGGCCCAGTCATCGCTCTTCTTGGAATACAAACGGGGTTTGCACTGCTCTTTGCGATTGGGCATTTGTTGTTTGTGAGCGGATTGTGGGCCATCGCTCAGGTTCTTTTCCCAGATCGACGCTTGGCCATCTTGGCCGCCATGATGATGGCCTTGATGAACGTTCCATTTGCGGGCTTCGGCACATTCCAAGTCGTCGAGGCCTACCTGACGCCACGATTGTTCGCCATCCCGTTGAGCTTGTGGGCGATCCGATTCGGCTTCCAATCTCAGTACTTCCGCAGCGGCCTGTGTTTGGTCGTGGCAGGTGCGTTCCATCCCCTATACATCACAGGGCCATGGCTGTGCCTGATGGGCATGTGGCTCTGGCCGAGACCGAGGCTTTTCGTTTTGGCCTTCATCCTCGCGTCCCTCGGAGCCGCCTTGATCTTGGGTGTTGAGAGTATCGGTTCAAAAGTTCTCGGCACCATGGATGACGAGTGGCGGGCCATGATCCGGGCTTGCACAAAATACAACTTTATCACAGAATGGATGATCGATGATTTTGTGATGATTCTAGTCGCTGTCTTTGTTCACTGCATCGCCATTTGGCTGTCTCCCAGATTCCGACTGCTATGCATTTCGTGCGTGATCACGATCGCTATTGCCTGTTTGGGAAGTCTCCTCGCCGAGTTGCTGCATTACAAAATGCTATTCCAAGGCCAACCTTATCGTGCGCTATGGTTGCCGCAACTGCTGGCATTACCGGTCTCCGTGGAGATTGTTCGAGTCTCTTGGAAAAGTCCGTTTGTCCCATCGGTGAGCTCCTTGTTTGGCTTCTTCATGGTGCTGCTTGGTGTTCACATGAACCAGGCGATCATCCTCTCCCTGCTCGGGGCAGCAGTTGGGGGCTATCTGATGCGTTCATCACAACCCAAGAAAGGCGCGATCATCGGTTTTGCGATTCTGTTCTGTCTCGTGCGGATCTTAGACACGACAAAAAGCATTGCGGAATGGTTGAATCCTCAAAATGAATATGGAGTTTACTCACCTGCATTGAAATGGACCGTGTTGTGGAACTATCTGGGACCTGTTCTGAAGATAATGGTTGGTGGTCTCTTGATCTTGGCCCAACAACGCTTCAAGTGGTTTGTCATATTCGCTATGCTGCTCTCGTTGACAACGATGGGTCTCGCTTCTCGATGTGATGGGATTCATCAACACAGAAACTCTATGCAAGAGAATACTTCTTTTGTACTCTCGCACCTGTCTGCACACTCTGATGTCTCGAAACGACCTCAGATCTATTGGCCTGGGCATCTCGGCGGCAGTGCTATGCTGATCTGGTTTTATGCCCATTCCGAATGTTACGTGAACGATATCCAGTGCGCTGGCGTCATCTTCAATCGTGGCACAGCGATGGAGGCGAAACGTCGATGGTCTCTGGTGATGCCGTTGGCGTTCGGGAGCCAGCAGGCGGAAAGCCCGCTTGGAGCGGATTTTTCAATCCGCTTCCACCATCCGAACGGCTACAACCTCGACCCAGAGAAACGACTGCTGCCCAAGACGACCACGCAGGACATGCTTCGGCTGGCTGCGGAGCCAGACCTCGATTGGGTGATTTCGGACATGAATTTCCCCGAGTTATCACCCATCGGTAATGGCTCGATTTTCATGTATGACATGCAAAAACTTCGGCGCGAACGGAATTTGCCTGACCCTAGCAAATGAAAAGTCGGCGCATCGCGGAAATGTGAACTACGGTTCTTTCAACAGGAAATCCCCCTCCTTCCAGAAGAACCAACATGCCGCAACAAACGACCGTGGCCATCATTGGCGCAGGCCCTGCTGGGTTGACTGCCGCTTACTTGCTCTCCAAAGCCAACATCCCCGTCACCATCCTCGAAGCGGACCCCGAATACGTCGGCGGCATCTCGCGGACAGCCAAATACAAGGGCTTCCACTTCGATATTGGCGGCCACCGCTTCTTCTCGAAGTCCAAGGAAGTCGAAGACTTTTGGACCGAAATCCTCCCGGACGACATGCTCGATCGGCCACGCTCCTCGCGGATCTTCTACAACGGCCAGTTCTTCGAATACCCCCTGAAAGCCGGTGAGGCGCTCTCGAAACTGGGCATCTTTGAATCGACTCGGTGTGTGCTTTCCTACATGTGGAAGCAAGTCTTCCCGACTAAGAATCCACGCAACTTTGAAGAATGGGTGTCGAATCAATTTGGTACACGGCTCTTCAATATCTTCTTCAAAACCTACACCGAAAAAGTGTGGGGGATGAGCTGCAAGGAAATCTCCGCCGACTGGGCCGCTCAGCGGATCAAAGGGCTTTCGCTGAAGTCCGCGATCATGAACGCCCTCTTCAAACCGAAGGCCAAGAGCCGTGGCAGTGTCATCAAGACGCTGATCTCGACTTTCCGCTACCCACGCCTCGGGCCAGGGATGCTCTGGGAAGCCTGTGCCGAGAAGACGAAGACCATGGGCGGCGAAATCCAGATGGGCCGCAAGGTCGTCGGGTTGCACCGCGACACGGAAAACGATTGCTGGGTCATCAACCACCAAGGCCCGGATGGCCAGTATGAGCACCTGATCGCCAAGCATGTCATCAGCACCGCGCCGATGCGGCAACTTGTGAATGGCATCTCGCCACAGGTCAGCGAGACAACCAAGACCGCAGCGAACAGCCTGAAATACCGGGATTTCCTCACGGTCGCGATTGTGCTCAAGGACAAAGATCAGTTCACGGACAACTGGATTTACATCCATGATCCGAAGGTCAAAGTCGGTCGCGTGCAGAACTTCAAGTCCTGGTCGCCGGAGATGATCCCCGACCCGACGCTTAACTGCTACGGCCTCGAATACTTCTGCTTCGAAGGCGACGGTTTGTGGGCCTCAAAGGACGAAGACCTCATCGAACTCGCCAAGAAGGAACTCGCCCAGATCGGCCTGGCGAACCCTGAAGACGTGGTCGAAGGTTGTGTGGTTCGTCAACCGAAGGCTTACCCCGTCTACGACGACGACTACGCCAAGCACGTTGAGACGATCCGCCAAGAACTCGACGAGAAGTTCCCGAACTTGCATCTTATCGGTCGCAACGGGATGCATAAATACAACAACCAAGACCATGCGATGATGACAGCCATGCTCTGTGTGGAAAACATCAAGGCGGGCAGCAACAAATTCGACCTCTGGCAAGTCAACGGCGACGCCGAGTATCACGAATCCGGCAAAGCCGGTGACCAAGCCAACCTCGGCGCCACCGGTCTCCGCTCCGTGCCGACCCGCGTCCAAGAAGAAGCCACCGTCAAAGCCTAAACCCGGCTCACTCCCAACACTTCAGCCCAGTGGCTTCTGCCACTGGGCTTTTTCGTCGAAGCCCAGAATCGCTATCAAATCTTCCTGGTTGAACGGCTCCTGGAAGTGAGTGCAATATGTGGGATTCTCTTCGGGGGCCCGGAGTTGCAGTGCTAGTGTTCACAACGCCGAAGCCTCAAGAGTGAAAAAATCTTTTCGGAATGAGTGTCCTTTTGTGAGTCATGTGCTAAAGAATACGAATGATGTGGCCCACGAATGAGAAGGATCGCGATTGACTGACACAGAAGCCGACTCTACCCACACTCCGCTCTTCCTAGGCAGGCCGGTACTCAGCTCCTGGGTCGTCGTGCTCTCGCTTTATGCTGCGATTCAGTTAACGCACCCATACGTTGGGATTGCCCACGATGCTTCGCTTTATGCAGCGCAGGCATCACGAGCGATGGAACCCGATCGCTGGAGCAACGACCTCTTCTTCCGCTTCGGATCACAAGACAAATACACTTTGTTTTCCAAAATTACCGGGCCAGTGGTGGCAGTATTTGGGGTGCAGACAGGCTTCGCGATTCTCTACAGCCTTGGCCATCTGGTTTTCGCCAGCGGACTGTGGGCTATCTCTCAAGTCCTTTTCCCAGATCGCCGCTTTGCAATTCTCGCCTCCCTGATGATGGCGTTGATTAATGTCCCTTTCGCAGGATTTGGTAGCTTCCACATTGTCGAACCCTATCTGACTCCTCGTCTGATTGCGATCCCTATGAGTTTGTGGGCCATTCGCTTCGCATGGGAATCCCGCTATCTGCTTGCAGTGATATGCCTTGCAGTTGCTGGAGTATTTCATCCACTCTACATCACGGGGCCATTTCTAT
Organism: Fimbriiglobus sp.; assembly: GCA_051659845.1. Taxonomy (GTDB): domain Bacteria; phylum Planctomycetota; class Planctomycetia; order Gemmatales; family Gemmataceae; genus Fimbriiglobus. The sequence continues at coordinate 14,878 of JBOFPH010000066.1, forward strand.
GTCTGGCGGGGATGTGGCTTTGGCCGAAGCCGAAGTTCTTGATATTTGCTCTCTTTGTTGCTGTTTTGGGGGTAGGTCTGATTTTGGGTGTCGAGAGTTTTGGGGAGAAGATTTTCGGCACGATGGATGACGAGTGGAAATCAGTCGTGAGGACTTGCACGGCATACAACTTCATTTCCGAGTGGATGAGCGACGACTTTGTTAACATTAGCGTGGCACTGTTTGTTCACGTGCTGGGAGTGTGGCAATCCCCACGATTTCGCAGTCTCTGCATCTCCTGCATCGGCGTGATCATCATCGCACTCGTCGGGAGTGTCTTGGCCGAGAACTTGCATTACAAACTGCTGTTTCAAGGCCAGCCCTATCGGGCATTGTGGCTACCTCAGCTTCTAGCGATTCCAGTGTCTCTGGAACTCGTCCGAGTCACGTGGAAGAGTGAGATGGTTCCTTCGCTGACCTCGATATTTGGTTTTTTACTGATCCTCAACAGTATACATATCAACCACTCGCTTTTCGCGTCGCTGATAGGAGCGGTTATTGGTGCTATCCTATTGCGGTCGAGGCAGCCGAGACTGGGGGCGATTCTTGGCTTCTCGGCAGTATTCTGCGGATTTCGACTTTATGAGGCTTTTGGTGTCATCGTAGCCTGGCTGGATCCAGATACTAAGTACAACGTTTTCGCACCGGCTTTGAAATGGCTGATTTTATGGAACTACTTTGGGCCAATTTTGAAAATTGTCGTCAGTGTTATGCTCTGCGTCATCGCGCAGAGATTTCGAGGCTTTGCATTTCTGCTGATGGCAATCAGCCTGCTCACGATTGGTCTGAGCTCTCGTTGTGATGGAATACATCAACATCCAAGTATCATGCAAAAAGATGTTTATTTTGTAATAAATCATTTGCAGGCTGTTTCAAATTCTGAGAGAAAACCATCTGTTTACTGGCCGAGTCACCTTGGAGGCAGCTCGGTGATCTTGTGGTTTTATGGCCGCTCTGAGACTTATATCAATGACATCCAGTCGGCAGGGGTGATGTTCAATCGAGGCACTGCAATGGAAGCCAAACGCCGTTGGCATCTAGTCATGCCATTTGAGTTTGGAGACCCCAAAAAGGAGACAGCTGTTGAAGCTGATCTGTGTATGCGGCTGATGAACCCCAAGGGATTCAAAACAATTCCTGGCACCCTACAACTTCCTAAAACAACACAGGAAGATCTTCTTCGGCTTGCTTCGGATCGTGATCTCGACTGGCTCATCACAGACATGAATTTCCCCGAATTGTCACCCATTAGTAACGGCTCGATTTTCATCTACGACATGCAAAAACTTCGGAGTGAGCGGACTCTCTCTGAACCTGGGAAGTGAAAAGCCGGCACACGGGGAAATGTGAACTACGACTCTTTCAACCTCTGGAGAAGTATCCCTACAGCAGCGATGGAATCAACGAGCAGTTCGCCTGCTCCGATGAACTGAAACGAGTCATGCGGGCGAACTGAGGAGCAAAGCCCATTCACCAGACATTTCTATTGGGGCCTGACTAAGATCGAATTCGCACTTTGAGAACGCCGTCTGCCTACACTACTGGTGTGGATTCCTGGACTTCGGAACAACGACAATGGCTCGTGATGTAGACGATCTTTACGAAGACGAGACCCCGCCGACGGCGGCGGAGGTCCGCAGTATGTTACGCTTGGCCGCGGAGTATCGGCAGGTTTGCGATGGCGTGCGGCGATCGTCGTTCCATAGCCTGTTCTGGGGCGCGCTGATGGTCGGCTTGTGGTATGCCGCCCTCCCACCGAAGATGCAGGACACCACCTTCGGTCTGGTGTTTCTGGGCCTGGGTGTCGTGGAATTCACCGTCGGACTTTGGAACTACTTCTTCCCAGCTCCGGAAGGGATGTTGCTCGAAGGGTTGGTGTTGATCATCTTCGCGGTCAACTCGGCCACCAAGTATCTGATCATGATGAAGTTCTCGCCGTTTCTCCTTTTCGCCGTGTTCATGGGGTTTAGTGGCATCCAACATATTCGTGGGTACTTCCAAATCAGGAAGTTGTTCCCGATACGCCCGTCGCGGAAGAACCTCCGCTGGCTCGACGAATTGCGTCAGGATGTCCGGTACGCCAACCCGGAAGGCGACCCGTTGGCCCTCGACTTGCCGACACAACCGCCGTTCCGTGCGAAACTACTCGGTGAGAACGCCATCTTCTTGGCCAACGGCACCACCGACTTGATCGTCCTGGCTGGTCAACAGGTCCGTATCGTTCCTCACGAAGCCGCAGAAGGCGAGATCCCTGAAGCGACCCTCTACTTTGGCGGCGAACCGGTCAGCGACTTCACCCTCGACCCCGACAACTGGCGGAACTACTCCGAGTGGAAAGCCACCATGCACCGGGGATAAGTGGCTCGTGGTTGTGGAAATCTAGGACGTGGAGTTTGGGGGCTCGTCGCTCAGCCGAGAGAAGAGTGATGTCCCGTTTGGTAGCCCACCCCAGGATTGTCCGGGCCAGTGCCATAACTCATCCAAGCGGAGTTCCCTGGCTGGCTCAAACTCCGGCTTGGGAACGAACCTGACATAGAGCAAGTTCGTAGTCCGGACGCGGCCCACGATGATCCCCGCTCCGATCTTCGCAGTGGAGACGATCAGGATTTCTCTGCGGACATCTCTGGCGATGAACCGCGAAAGCGTTCGGCCTTCCCGGTACTGCCAACGACGAAACCGATCCCGGATGCCCTTGAACAGCGTCTTCATGAACATGCCCTCCATCAAGCACTATTTCGACGCGCCATATTCTCTGAGCACAGCTCCCAGTTGGGTCTTCTTCCGGTTCTCCGCCATGTAAAGCGGGGTGTATTCGCCGTGGCCGTACACAGAGACACCGCGTTCCAGTAAGGCTCGGGCCACTTGGGCGGCACCTGGATCAGTCATGGAATTGCTCATCGCAGTCAACAGCAACGAGTCTTGGTCTTGCGGATCAAGGGCCTTGATGTCTGCGCCACGGTTGATCAACTCCAAGGCTGCCTCCACGTGTCCGTACAAGACAGCGAGGTGCAAAGGCGTGTATCCTTGCAAGCGGGCTTCCAGGTCTGCTCCGGCATCGAGGTGCTCTCGTAACGCGACCATGTCACCCTCACGGGCCGCTTTGGCTAAGCCAGTCTTTGGCTGGCTCAAGGCTTTGCCATCATCCCACTGCTCGACGCGAAGGTCTCTGTCCTGAGCGAACGGGAACAGGTCGATTTCGACCCCCAGCCGCACGGCCAGGTCATCGAAACAGCCCTCACCGATTCCATCACTCCACTGCCCGACGGTGTTGTCGACCAATCTTTCAAGGTCCGTTGGGTTCAGCTTGTCAGGTGCGGTGTATTCGGTCGTCACGCGGAACTGGGTTGCCGTCGAGTCGTAGGTGATTTTGACGGTACCGCCGGTGATCCCCAGTTCCGCGAGGTCGATATCAAGATAGTTGTCGCAAGTGTCGTCAGACTCGACGCCGTGTAACTCGCGGATGATCGAATCCTCGGGAAGGGGTTCTCCATCAACCGTGATTTCCGCGCGTCCCGAGATGCGAATCAGCATTTGTGCTCCCTTATTCTGTGTGCCCAATCACTCCATGTTCGAATGTCACCGGCAGCGGATGCCGTGGTATTCCTCGGGGTACTCATAGTCCTTGAGCATCGGGTGGCCGACCCAGTCGTCGGCGAGCAGGATGCGACGTGGGTCGGGGTGGTTGGTGAAGGTGATGCCGAAGAGGTCGTAGACTTCGCGCTCTTGCCAGTTGGCCGTGGCCCAGACGTCAACGAGCGTCGGAACACTGGCGCCCTGGCGTGGCAGCAAGACTTTGAAGGTGAACCGCGACCCAGGCCGGGTGAAGGCCGAGAGATGATAGACGACTTCGAGGTGCGCTTCGAAGCCCGCTTTGGCGAGCTTCTTGGGGTCGGTTTCGAGGTAATCGACTCCGGTGATGTCGTTCAGGATGTCAAAGCGGAACCGCGGATCATCACGCAGAAACCGTGCGACTTCGACCAGTTTCGTCGGTTCCACGATGGCGAAGGGGTCGATGGCTGTGGTGTTCACTTCCCGGATCGCCTCGGGGAGGGTGGCTTGCAGGAGTGTCAGCATTTCGGTGAGGTTCAAGGCGTCTCCTGGTGGCCAAGGGTCGGTGCGATTCGGGGTGTCATTCTACACCAAAGTCTCTCACAAAATCAGGACGACGTTTGGAGTCTTCCTCGTACTGTTGACTTCTACTCACTCGCTCACCCGGAGTAACCAACATGGGGCGGTCTCTCGCGGCCTTTTTGACCGTGGTCGCGGCCTTTGGCACGTATTTCAGCGTCTATGCGTTTCGCAAGCCATTCACCGCAGCCACCTTTGAGTTGATCCCGTGGTATGGCATCAACGAGAAAAGTATGCTCGTGATCGCCCAGACCTTGGGCTACATGGTCAGCAAGTTCGTGGGCATCCGGGTCATCGCCGAGGTTCGGCCGGAGCATCGTGTCCGCCAGCTTCTGATTCAACTTGGGCTGGCTCAACTCACGCTGGTGTTGTTCGCTGTGACGCCCGTGGACGCTCGCTTCGTCTGGCTCTTCTTCAACGGGCTGATGCTCGGCATGACCTTCGGCTTGATCTTGGGCTTTCTCGAAGGCCGCCAGAACACGGAAGCTCTGGTTGCGGGGCTGTGTGCGAGTTTCATCCTTGCTGATGGCGTGATGAAGACGACGGGCCGCGAACTCCTGGATCGCGGTTACTCCGAAACCTGGATGCCAGCAATGGCGGGTTGTGTCTTCATGCCCCTCTTGCTCATCGCTGTCTGGCAGCTCAGCCGAACTCCGCCGCCAAGTGAAGAAGACGTCACGGCGCGATCCGAGCGATCGACGATGACCGCCGAAGAGCGTCGGGCGATTGTCAAGAAGTACGGCCTCGGCTTGGCCCTCATCGTCCTCGCTTATCTCGGCATCACGGTGTTGCGAAGCGTGCGTGCGGACTTTGCGCCGGAGATCTGGAAAGGACTCGGAACAACCGTCGATCCTGGGCTGTATTCTCGCTCCGAGATGGTCGTGGCGTTGGGGATTCTGATTTGTAACGGCGCGATCATCGCCATCAAGAACAACCGCATCGCTTTCCTCACCTCGCTCGGCACGGCCATTCTTGGTGTGGTGCTGTGTTTAGCTTCCGTGCTGTTGCTGCGTGCCGAGATGATTGACGCTTTCACCTTCATGGTCCTCGTCGGGCTGGGGCTGTATCTGCCTTACATTGCCGTGCACACGACCATCTTCGAACGCTTCATCGCCATGACCCGCGAGCGTGGCACGATCGGCTACTTGATGTACCTGGCCGATGCCTTCGGCTACCTCGGTTATGTGGCCGTGTTGCTGACCAAGAACTCGCTCCGCAGCGTCGGCAACATGTTGGACTTCTTCCTGCTGAACTGCGTGGTCGTTGGAGTGACAAGTCTGTTGTTGTTGATCCCGGCGTTCTGGTACTTCCGTCGTCTGAAAGGAACCAGCCATTGACCCCGACCGCGATGGTCTTCACTGGTGCTGGGCGTCCGCTGGAAGCCTGGCCACAAGTGCTCCGCGACATTCGCCCCGGCCAAGTGCGAGTGAAGATGCTCTGCTGCACTTTGTGCCGTAGTGACTTGAGCACGTACACCGGCCGACGCCAGGAACCGACACCGACGGTGCTCGGCCATGAAGTCGTCGGGGAAGTTCACGACTGCGATCCTGAGGTCAAGGATCATTTCGGCCAACCGCTTCACCGCGGCCAGCGTGTGACCTGGGCCGTGGTGGCGTCGTGTGGTGGTTGTGTCATGTGCCAGAAGGCGATTCCACAAAAGTGTGTCAACGGGCGAAAGTATGGCCATCTCCAGACGCAGCGCGAAGCTCCCGATGGCGGTGGCCTCGCGGACTTCCTCACCCTCGAACCGGGCACGGCGATCTTCCCGATCCCCGAGACTCTGCCAACGACGGTCGCCACTCTCGCCAACTGTAGTGGTGCTACCGCCGCAGCGGTTTTGAATCGCGTGACAAAGCTACGCGATGCCAAAGTCTTGATCCTCGGCGGCGGGCTACTCGGCCTCATGGCCACCGCGATGGCGAGCCAAGCCGGGGCGACCGTGATCCTCTCCGACCCCAACCCGACAGCCCGCGAACGTGCTCTGCGATTCGGAGCTACAACGACCATCGATCCACAAGATCTCGCTGCCCACCAAGGTGTCGATGTCGCCCTCGAACTCGCGGGGTTCGCTTCAACAACCGAAGCCGCCATCGCTTCACTTCGCACCGGCGGGCAAGCGATCCTCGCGGGAACCGTCAGCCCGATCGGCACGATTCCCCTGGACCCCGAGAAGCTCGTCCGCAGGATGCTGACACTCACTGGCGTCCACAATTACGCCCCCAATGACCTCGCTCGAACGCTCACTTTCCTCGACGAAACCCTCGCCCTCTTCCCGTGGGCGAGCCTGATTTCCGAGCCGTTCCCCCTCTCGGAAACCGAAGCCGCCTTCACCGCCGCGCTGCAATCCCCCGGCACCCGCATCGCCGTCGTACCGGATGCGCTTTCGTAGGTCGTGGTCGAGGAGGCCCGACCGGGACCTGCGGAGACGCGAGCCACATCAACGTGAAATCGAGCACACCGCAAAAGGCACCAGCCAAGTGAACCCGCTCACTCCTTCAGCAAGAGGCTGGTGAGGTCTTTTTGGGTGTTGATTTTCTTGGCATAGGCTTTGAGTTCTTGGGTCACTGGCGGTTTCGCCAGGGCCAGCACCAAGCAGACGACTCGCTTGTCGTCGAAGTTCATTGGGCTTTTCTGAATCTTGGCGAGGTCGACCGGGTCGTCGCCTGCGAGCATCTCCGCGACGGCTTTCGTCTTCGGTGCGATTCGCAACTGCTCGGCCATCTTGCGGGTGTATCGCTCGACTTTTTCGGTGTTCCCCTTCTTCGCATAAGCCAGCGCTAACAACCCCGCGTGGCTGAGCCGGTTCTTGGCGCCTTGCAAGTGATCGTAGGCAGCCTCGGCATCCGTGAGTTCGCCTTGGAGTAGTGCGAGGAAGAAGCTCTCTTCGCTGAACTTTTCCCCGTCGTCTTTGGCCTGGTCGTTCACACCCGGGATCACCTCTGGAACTTCTTTGGTTTTGATTTTCAAGCACTTCACGACTTCACTTCGTAAACCGCGGATGATGCATTCCTCGAGCTGCAAATCATTTTGCAGTGTCGCTTGAGGGCGTTTCCGATTCGCCGGGGCGGTGAGGTGTTGGGTACGGAAACTCAGTATCAGTGCAGGATCATTCTGAGCGACTGCGGTACGGAACTGTAAGAGGGTGATGTCCCACATTGGGTTTCGCATGCTCGTGACACGTTCTCTCAGGTCGGCATACTTGCCCGCGGCCCAGAGCGTTTCGATCAGTTGGTCCTGCATGTTGTGATTCTTGGGGTTGATCTCGTAGGCTTTGGTCGCGGCTTCGATCGCCTGTGGGAAGTTCGCTTTTCCTAAAGCATTGATGCTGAGAACACTCCAGGCATGAGCGGAGGGCCGATCCGCTTGGCGAGCTTCTTCGTAGAGCTTCTCCGCTTCCGGGCCTTCCGGCAGGACACGTGCCAAGAGGTACTTGGCGTCCGCACTGCGTTCCTCGGTGAGGAGTTTGCGATACTCTTCCACCAAGCTGTCGGTATCGCCGCTTAACATTTTTTTCACTTGAGCGAGACGGTGCCACTCGACACGTAACGGCCTCATGGTCAGGCTCGAGGCCATGAGCTTCTGGAACTCTTCCGGCGGCAGAATCTGGGCCGCGAATTCCTTCAACACTCGATCCTCGCCATCTTGCAAACAGAGCCGACGCAGAGTCGCGTTCTTATCGACCTGGTATTTGCCATCGAGAATCAAAGACAGATACTGGCCTGTGGAGAGATTGCTCAACATCCCGATACGCTTCTTTGTCACACTCTGGCCACGTTTGAGTCTCATCGTCTGTGGGAATGCCTCAAAGATGAAGTGAGGCTCTTTGGTCACGATGTAGTCTTTGCCGAAGTGGACCACCGGCAGTGGGTTTGTGGTGACGGTCTCGGAGTACATCGTCTCCTCTTCTTCGATCACGGCTAGGCGATCGGGGTTGAAGAGGTGCATCGTCCAATCAAAAGGCCGGCCCCAGAAGCTTGAGGTGATAGTCTGCTCGATGGGGTCTTGGCCGTCGGCGGTGATGGTGACCTTGCCCTGAGAGACGGTGGTCTTCGCATGGCCGAATGCCGGGAGGCCGACAGGCTGACCGTTCACACTCACGCTGTACGACTTACCGGTGCCATTCACGAGGTAGATTTTTTGGTTCTGCCCCAAGTAAGCGGCGTAACCGAGGTAGCCGATGATCGCCGCGACCAGCAGCAACGGAAAGAGAATCTTCGCCCACTTCCCAGACGATCCACTCGTCGCTCCCTCTCGACCTCGATCGACGAGGTTCAGAGTGTTGAGCTTCTTGCCCGAGGCACGGTACTTCTCGGATTGCTTACGCTCCTTGACAAGATTCTTGTCGTCCGCGATTTCGGGGAAGGCAGCATCGCGGCGATCCATGAGGTCCAGAGCGTCGTCGTGTTTGCCTTGGTTTTGCAGGGTGCTAATCACCGTCTGGATGTAAGCGACATCGTCCAGGACTTTCTCTTCAAAGATGTAGTCCAACAACTCCACGGCCCGTGGCACATCGCCCATACGCAACGCATTCATGGCCGCCGAGCGATAGACCGGTCGGGATGGCTCGACACGCAAGGCATTCATGTAGGCTTCGTCCGCGTCTTCGCGCCGGCTGAAGTAGCTGTAAGCATCTCCGAGGAAGCCTTGCAGTTTCGCGTTCTCGGTTTCGCCGAGGGCTAGCGGAGCGATCTTATCGAACATCTTGACGTCTTGAAACTCGGTCGCGGTGGCGAGAGCCGAGATGAGGGCATCGGTGTCGTTGGGTTTCGCTTGGAGGTCTTCGAGTGTTTTGGTCAAAGCCTCGGATTTGATCCGCTCCCATTCTTTCGAACTGGTGACGCGATGCTTTTGGCAATACTGGCATTCGTTCAAAATCCGTTTGCCACCGAGCGGGATGATGGGCACAAACACCACGACGAAATAGAGCGTGGTGTTGTAAGACTTCAGTTCCCCGACCGCCTGGCAGAACTCACACTGGCTTCGGATTGTGAAACTGTCTTTTTTGCCGTAATACCATGTCCCAATTCCATTGTAAACGAATGGCATACCCACCACCTCAAGAGTTTGGGGCAGTTTAGCCCACACCCCCCAAGTGCAGGTAGCCCCGTAGTGAAGATTTTCTTGATACCTTGGGTTTTTGAGGAAACTTGGCTGCACTTTTTTGGTGAGACGTGTTTGAGTATCGCTCCACCAAAAATCTAGAAATCCAAAAATCTCCGCGCTCGGTTCGTTCCGATGAATCGTTTTGTAACAGGCCCTGGTCTTCTGGCTCACAGCTTTTGCCTAGCGGTGTTGAACTTGGTGAGGCTAGAATGTCGATGGTGAGTTGTCGCGGAGGATGGAGCGATGAAGACTTGGTTTCTGACTCTTTTAAGCGCCAGTATTGTGGCCATGGCGTGGGGCCAAGCACCTCCGGTGATCCCGCCCGTCCTGCCGCCTGCGATCCCGCCTATGACTCCGCCGGTGAACCCCGGCGTGCCCGCACCACCAGCGACAGCCCCGATTACGACACCGCCGCTGATGACGCCGCCAGCCATGCCCGCGACACCCCCCTCGATCGTTCCCAAAGACCCACGAAAGATCGAGTGGCCGAGGGAGATCAATGGCAAAACCATCGACCAATACCTCAACGAATTCAAAAGCTCTGACCCGACCGTGCGGCAATACGCCGTCGCTGCGATCCCCGGCTTTGGCCCGATGGCAGCTCGCAAGTATGCCGTCAAGCCGCTGCTGACGCTCATCGCCGACACAGACCCTGGCATCCGTGCCAATGCCATCTTGACGCTCGGCACGATTGGTGTGGATAACCCCACGGACGCCACGGAAGTCATTAACAAACTCGCCGCACAACTGGGTAACACGATGCGTGGCAGCCCAGGCCGCTTGCACATCGTTCGCACGCTCGGCACTTTCGGCACCGACGCCTACACAGCCATCCCGAAAATCCTCGAAACCACCGACGACCCGTCTTGGGAGACACGTTCAGCCATCGCGGATGCTTTAGGCAAGATCGGCTCACCGGTTTACGAACAGAAGCAGACGATTGTTAACAACGTGCCACGCACGGAGCAAGTGTTGAAGCGCGAAGCGAGCAAGTCTGCCATGTCTCGGTTGAGTGTCACGTATCTGCGTGATGTGAGCGCATCCGTGCGGATGGAAGCCTGTCAAGCCCTCATCGCCCTCGGGCCACCCCACTCCGCGGACCCTGCCCAGTATCTCACCAACGCCAAGCCATTCATCGATTCGATCGTATCCCGTTTAGGCGCGGAGAAAGATGATACGGTCAAGATTTGGTTGAACTTGCTCTACATGATGTACGATGAGCGAGCTTTTGACGCGACGATGAAACTACTCATCAACGAGGTCAAAGGGCCAGACTTGGGTCGCAAGGTCCACGCGATGAATGCCCTAGCGATCCTCGGGCCGGCCTCTCGCCCCGCTCTCGGTGCCATCTCCGATTGTATGCACCACGATGAGCCGACGGTCAAGATGACGGCCATCAACAGCATCCTAGCGATGGGGGACGAAGCGAAAGCCGCGATCCCCGATTTCGAACGGCTCATGAACGAGACCAAAGACAAAGAGCTGAAAGAGTACGTCGGCGAGATTCTCAAGGGCTTGCGGAAGATCAAGCTCCCACCGAAGTAAGCCACTGCAATCGCTGATGCCACGCTGCCATCGCCGTCTCCTGCTCGGCGTAAGCGGCCTCGGCCTCGGCGAGCGTCACTTCCACGAATCGCACTTGCTGCCCAGGTCGTAATCGCCCGATGAGGTCCAGGTCGGCGCGGATGACGTGAGCAGGTTTCGGATAGCCACCAATCGTCTGGCCATCGACGCCGAGCACAATCGGTAAGCCATCGTTCGCCACTTGCACGGCCCCCGGTGCCACCGGTTCGCTGGTCATCTCCCGGCTTGCTTTCACGAGTGGCGTGCCGGTCAGCCGAAGTCCCATGCGGTTACTGGCCGTGCTCACGGTAAACGTCTGGCGGAAGAAAGCATCGTCGGGAAACCAACCCCGCTGTGGCCCCAGTAGCACACGCAGTTCACACAACTCCCCCGGCATCGCCCACGGTAACTCCACGAACCCTCGCCGTGCGGCCAAGCTCTCCCCACAGATCAACTGCTCCCCGGTCCTCACTGGCCCCCACGCCCCAGCACTGCCGAGCACGCGCTCCCGAACAAAGCCCCCACCGACCGCCAGATAAGCCCGCAACCCCGTCGGAGTGCCGCCGATCTGCAACCGCTGTCCGGCCTGCATGCAGAGCACGAAACCTGGCAACTGGGCTTCCGCATCCACGCGGATTTCAAAGGGTGCCCCGACGACAACACAAGCCATCGGATGCAAGGCCACCAGAGTTGGCCCGGCCAACGTCACTTCGAGTGCCAAGGCCTCCAGCGGATTCCCCAGCAAAGCATTTGCTAAGCGAAATGCTGCACGGTCCGCAGCTCCACCGATCGGCAGCCCCAGCGCCCGTGCCGATCGCCGACCACCATCCACGAGCAGCGAAAACACCCCTGGCGACAAGACCTCCACGCTCATGAAGGAAACCTCGAGGAGCCGCGACCGCCAGGGAGCGTCAGAACCTTCGAAGTCGCAAACACTCCCTCGCGGTCGTGGCTCTTATCGGGTGCATCCAAATTCTCTGGTGGCACGGCCATCTTGGCCGTGCGGATGGGAAGTGGCAGTCGCTTGACGCATGGGCTGGAAGCCCATGCCACGATTGATTCCTGACGATTTCGAGAGAAAATGGCCCCAGAGAAATTAGCTACACCCCTCTTATCCGCGACCGTGACTCGGCTTGACATCCTCGCCACTCCTCGGAATCGTTGACACACTCTGTTCCGCATCACGGAGTCATTCCCCAGGAGGGCCACCCATGTCGAAGATCGTCGCCATCTTCATGTTCTATGTCTCGATCCTCGCTCCACTGCAAGCCGCCGGTACAGAGGGAAACTCGATCCCAATCTTGCGATCCCAAGAGACGTCCAAGATTTACATTGAAATCTCGATTGCAAAAACTCGCTGTTTATTTCTGATTGATACCGATAGTCCTTCTACATTGGTCAATCGTAGCGTGATGATGACGAATGATATCTCCACACGACGTGCCTCCGAACTGCAACAACAGGCTGTCTCCAAGCATACCACAAGCCAAGTATCCTCGGCGACGCTCCCCAAAATGGTCGTCGGCGGCCGCATCTTTCGCGATGTGCATTGCCTCACTTCCGATTGGATCGGCTATCCATCGGACGAGTCGCCGGTGAAGAATTACGATGTTCCTTGCCTCGGAATCTTAGGCCAGGATTGGCTACAAGACTGGAAAGCCCAAATCTGCCTGAAAACGAACAGGCTGATCATTCCACCCCAAAGACTCGCATCCCCCGCCTGGAGCGTCTTGGCCATCACCGACGGCACGGGGAAGCAACTCCACGACCCGAAAGAACTCCAGTTCTTGGCGTTCGAATTCGATCCCTGTTCGATGGTGTATCCAGAAACCCTGAAGTCATCCGTCCGGAGAAAAGCACTCCTCGCGACTCTGGACAATTCGTCCAATAAATGCAGCTTTTATCTTTTGCCCGGTGAACCCACGCAGTACATGCCGAAATCTCAGAGTGGCTATCTGCAATATGAGTATGGCGATGTCATCTCAAAAATCGCACTTTTCCGGATGGCTGATTCGAGGTCAAACGACCAATTGCTCCACAACTCCATGGCGAAAAATCTCCAGTTGCACCCTGATGCGTTCGTGTACCATCTCGTCCCCAAACCGGCTGACATCGGAATGGCTCGGGCCACGAAACGAGTCTCTCGCGCACGTTTCGCCAGTTGGGAGATGATGCGGATTCTGGCAAGTCAGTCGTACTTCCTGCACGGCCAGCACTGGCACCTCGGCCAAGATGGTGCCTTGCAAGTCATCGACCACCGAAAACAGGCCGTTCAGCGCTTCTGGCTCGATGGTGAAATGGAGATTCGCACCGTCTTCACCCGAGGTCTCAAACCCCACCGAGCGAACTGAGTGCTGATGGGCGTCGCTCACTTCTTGGGGCGTGGGGTGAGGGTACCGCCTTTCTGGCGTGGGGGGAACTCCTGGAGGGTGGCCAGGTGGCTGGCCAGAGCATCCTGGACTTGGCCACCCCAGGCGACACCGAGCTTCATGGCGATGTCGTTGTTCTTTTGGCCATCGTGCCTCTCGAAAGGGTCCATGCGGAGGTTGAAGACGAGTGCCGCGGGTTTGTTGTAATCGAAGAAGCCATCCCGGCGCTGAAAGTGGGATTTCCAATTGCCGATGCGGATCGCGCACATTTCCGCTTCGTTGTAGTAATAGACCACCTTCCGTGCCGAGGGGGCGTCACCGGTCCAGTGGGCGAGGTTGTTGACGCCATCAATGTGCACCTTCGCGGAGTCTTTCAACTCGTTGGCGACTTCTGGCACCCCGGCTGCGGCGGCGAGTGTGGTGAAGACATCGTGATGTTCCTGGATGCCGTTCGACACCTTGCCTTTGGCGATCTTCGCAGGCCAGCGAACCAAGAACGGCACCCGCACACCGCCTTCCCAGGTCGTGGCTTTCTCGCTGCGGAAAGGCGTCGTGCCGCCATCGGGCCACCAGGCGGACATCGGCCCATTGTCGGTGGTGTAGATGACGATCGTGTTCTCCGCGATCTTGAGTTCATCGAGCGTTTTCAGCAGTTCGCCGACTTGCATATCGTGCTCGATGACGCCACTGCCGTAGATGTCGAGTTCCGAGGAGTGGGCGGCAGCGAGCTTTTCGCGGCCTGGCCGCAGGTGCGTGTAGATGTGCATCCGGCTCGGGGCATACCAAGCAAAGAACGGTTCACCAGCCTTGGTGGATTCGGTGATGAAGCCTTTGGCTCGCGCCAAGAACTCGTCGTCGACGGTTTCCATCCGCTTGCGGGTGAGTGGCCCAGTGTCTTTGATGGTCTGCTTGCCGACTTTTCCAAAGCGTCGGTCTTCCGTGGGGTCGTCCGTGTCGCTGGCCTTGCAGTCGAGCACCCCACGTGGCCGATAGCGTTCATCGAAGCCTTTGTCCTTCGGCCAATCGCCGAGTTCGGGTTCTTCTTCCGTGTTCAGGTGGTACAGGTTGCCAAAGAACTCATCGAAACCATTGACTGTAGGGAGGTGGCTGTTGCGATCCCCGAGGTGATTCTTGCCAAACTGCCCGGTGCGGTAGCCTTGCTTCTTGAGCACCTTGGCAAGGGTCGGATCACGCTGATCGAGGCCAATCGGTGAGCCGGCCATGCCGACGGTGGTGAGTCCCGTGCGGATGGGCAGTTGACCCGTGATGAACGCGGCCCGACCCGGGGTGCAAGTCGGTTGCGAATAATGATCGGTGAACAGGATCCCTTCTTTGGCGATGCGGTCGATGTTCGGCGTCGGCACCATCATGCCGTGGCTGTAAGCGCCGACGTTGGACATCCCCATGTCGTCCGGCATGATGACCAAGATGTTTGGCCGCGTCGGCTTCGGGGTTTCCGCGACCGGTGCTTTCGCCTCAGGTCGCAAAACGTTTCCGTAAGCCACCGGCTGGCCACGGACGAGCCACCAACCTGTCGTGAGAAGTGAGACGGCGGCGCAGAGAATCAAAATGCGAGACATCGTGAGTTCCTACAGTGCGAAGATGTTAACGCACATTATTCACTCGGAACACCTGCAAAATCGAGACGATTCCAGAGATTTCCAAGCTCACTCGGACTTCTTGGGAGGCCATTGGTTGGCGCGGATGTTCTTTGCGGCCAGGGTCGCTGTCTCGCTGATGCGTTTGGCGCGGGTCTCGGCTCGTTTGGCTTGAATGATCCATTCGAGGATACCACGTTTCGCGGACTTCGGAAACGCGAGGAAATGAGCCTCACGCATTGGAAATATATACAATTGTATAGTTTTTTCTCAAGGACCACTATCGCTGACTTCACGGGGTACAAGCTGAGTACAACCACTTGATCGAGCCAACTTCGAGGACTCAAGGAATAAGCAGTGGCATGTCAGGAAAATCGACAACTCCGCTGATGTCATACATGTAGTTATAATGTCGAATGATTGAGTTTATTGATATTCATGAAGACTGCGAGAATGCCGGAGAATCGTAGCAGACACAAGTCGTCTTGCAAGTGTTAGTTAGGTCTTTTAATGCTTTTGTTGGCGGTTGTCATTCACCGAAGATGCTGCTACTGATGATGAGTTGTGTATACCAGCTCATCGATCATCCGTGTGAATTGTTCACGCGGTCGCCCTTCGTCGCCCATCATTGATGAGGGAATCGGATGAAGAGTATCAACAAGGTCGGCACACGGCTGGGGTTCGAACTGCTGGAAAGCCGAGAAAACCCAAGCGGCAACGTCGCTGCGAGCCTCGGTGAGGTGCTGGAACTGCGCGGCGATTCCGCCGGGAACAATGTCTTGATCACTCAAGACTCGAACGGGATCACCATCCAAGGGCTGAATGGGACGACCATCAATGGCCGCCCGTCGGTTCGCTCGTCTGCCTTCCCTGAGAAGGTGGACATCAAGCTGTTTGGGGGAGACGACACCCTGACCACCGTGGGCCTGAGTGCTTCGGTGGACATCAATGTCGAAATGGATCAAGGCCGGGACACAGTCGATTTGTTCGACACCACCGCTGGCGTCAACATCTCGGTCAAAACCGGCGATGGGTTCGACGTGGTCGCAGCGTCCGGGGTGGAAGCCGGCGGCGACCTCCTGATCGAAACCGGCGAAGGCCGCTCTGCGGTCAATGTATCAAGCAGCACCATCGGCAAGTCGATGACCATCATCGGCGGCTTGTCGTCTGACCGCGTTGCGATCTCCGCGACCAGCATTCAGGAAGACCTGAATGTGGAAACGAAAGAAGGCAACGACAACGTCAACCTCAACCAGGTGACCTCGAACAAGAACATCAAAGTGGATGTCGGAAACGGCAACGACACTGTCACCGTCACCAACGTCTTCGCAGCAAGTGATGCGGTCTTCGAAGGCGGCGACGGCTTCGATACCTTCGTTGACCGTGGGGTCTTTGGTGGTGAGAAGCTCGAAATCAAGGGCTTTAACCGCTTCCTGTAAGCCACTTTGGCACTGATCAACCGAACGGCTGGGTCTCCGGACCCAGCCGTTTCCGTTTTCGCATCACGAGCAAAACGACCAGATCGGCCAATTTTCTTGGCGGGTTGATGACGGCAGAGTTGCTTCCGATAGTGGGTCGAGATCGGTGAGTGATCCGAAATCGAAACCCACATCGCCCCCTCTATGTTTCTTCGCCCCAACCTTCTGCGAAGGAGTCTCTGATGAACGGTTTGAACAAAGCACGCCTTGGTCTGGAATCGCTGGAACTCCGGGAAAACCCCGCTGGCGCCGTGACTGCGACTCTCCTCGGCGGACAACTCAGTGTCTATGGCGACGGAGCCAGCAACAACATCACGGTGACGCAATCCGCGACGTCTCTGACCATCAGCGGCCAGAACGGCACACTGGTGAACGGTCAATCTGCAGTCAATTTCGCCTTCCCATCGATCGTCCAAGCGGAATTCAAGATGGAAGGCGGCAACGATACCGTCTCCATCAACGGCCTCCGCACGACACTCGGCGATGTGACCGTCGAGACGATGCTGGGCAACGACGCTGTGAGCATGAACAACGTGCAAGCGGGCAGCACGATCAGTGTCAATATGGAAGGTGGCGTTGACTCGTACACGGCTTCCAACATCAATGCCGGGGCAGACATGAGCATCGAGATGGGCGATGACGCCGCCAACATCATCATGAACAGCGTCAACGTCGCTAGCAGTTTGTCCATCGGGACTGGGGCTGCGCACGATACCATCAACGTCGATGGGTTGAATGTCGGGGCGGACTTCGATCTTGCTTCGGATGTGGGAAATGATCTCGTCACGCTGCGTTCGGCGAACATCCTTGGCGGGGCTTCGATCAGCACCGACCTCGGTGCTGATACTGTGGTTCTTTCTCGCTTCACGGCCGGGTCGGACTTGAGCGTCGAGACGGGCGATGGCAACGACACCGTCAGCCTTACCGATGTCAGCACGGCTTTCAATCTCGGCGTCAGCACCGACGCTGGAAACGATCGCGTGACGGTGACCAACGTCTGGGCCGGTGGCGATGCCATCTTCGTCGGGGGAGCTGGCTTCGACTCCTTCGTCAACAACGGTCTCTCAGCAGGGATCTTCCTCGACATCAAAGAGTTCGAGGTCTAATCAACTTTCCCTGACCATACCTCGCTGAGGTATGGTCATTTCTATCCCGGCTGCAGTGCTCATTGGGAAAAATCGTCAAATCTTACCATGGCTCTCGAATCTCGTTCTAGGTTTACTCTGGTCCGATTCACTGCTGTCGTGTCCTGGAAATTCCGATGAGCCGTCACAGCAACCTCTCCCCTGATTTCGAAGCGCATTCTCGAACGGGTGAGATCACTTCCATCTCGCACATCGACCAGACACCAATGCCGGTTTTTGAAGAGCCTGAAGACGAGCAGCCAGTTGTCGAACATGAAGCACTGGGGCATTACCGAGTTCTCGGCGTGTTGGGGCAGGGTGGTTTCGGGACGGTACTGAAAGCCTACGACTCGAAACTGTTGCGGGTCGTGGCTCTCAAGGTCATGGCCAAAGAACTGGCGACCACATCCCCAGCCCGCAAGAGGTTCCTCCGTGAGGCGCGGGCTGGAGCAGCAGTTGGGCACGACAACGTCGTCCGGATTTATGCAGTCGAAGAGAAGCCGTTACCGTATTTGGTCATGGAGTATGTGGCTGGGGTCTCATTGCAAGAGCATCTCAACGCCAGTGGGCCGCTGGCCGTGCCCGATGTGTTGCGAATCGGGGCGAAGATCGCACGCGGACTGGCCGCCGCCCATGCCACAGGCCTGATCCACCGCGACATCAAGCCTGCCAATGTGATGCTCGAATCGGGGGAAGCGAAGTCCGTCAAGCTCACCGACTTCGGCTTAGCTCGCGCCCGAGACGATGCCTCACTCACGCAAAGCGGTTTGGTCGCGGGGACGCCGATGTACATGTCCCCTGAGCAAGCGCGTGGCGAAATCTCGGACCACCGCTCGGACCTTTTCAGCCTCGGCAGTGTGCTGTACGTCATGGTCACAGGTCGGCCACCATTCAACGGCACTACACCACTGAGTGTGATGCGCCGAGTGGCCGAAGAGAAGCCGCACGACATCCTCGACTTGATCCCCGAGACGCCTCATTGGCTCGTCGAATTGATTGCGAAACTGCACTCCAAGAAGCCTGAGAACCGCTTTGCCGCCGCGGAAGATGTGGCCAAAGTCCTTGAACGTGGGTTGATCTCCTGGGAAATGGGGGTCCGCGAGATCCATCTGGATAGTCAACCCGTTGCGATCGTCACACCGCGACGAGCTTCGAACCGCCGTCGCTATGGACCAGCGATCGGCATCGGTATTGCGATCGGCATCACCCTGACCTTGGTGACCCATCTTGCGAGTCGCCCTTCGATGCCCCAGGAGGAGCCTGTCAGCGCTCGGACAGCGGCTCTCCCTGCCGTGCCGCCATTGACCGAGCCAGAAAAACCCCCAGAACAGAAACTCGAAGAACAGAAAGCGGCGTTCGAAAACCGCTTCTACCTCGATAACCCCCGTTTCCAAGGGAAAATCTATTACCAAGAACGAGATCATCGCATCTACAAAGTGATCGTTGACAATGGCTTCGGGACAGTCACTTTCTCCTCATTGAGATTACTCGATTCGCTGACACATTTCGTGATGAACAAAGGTGAGATCCTGGGGCTGCAATCGTTCCGAGGGTTGAAACTGAAAAATCTCGAACTGGTCAACGTGACGGGTTACACCTCACTGGCAGGGATCGAGGACATGTCCTTGGAAATGCTCGGGCTTTGGGGCTTTTCGGGAACCGACATCAGCCCCTTGCGTGGCAAAAAGTTCAAAAACTTGAACCTTGGTGGCGGTTACACAGAACTTGATCTGGAGCCACTTCGTGGTTGTGAAGTGGAAAATTTCTGGCTGAGCTGTTCATATGTGAAAAACATCAACGTCCTGAGCACCATGAAATGCAAAAAGCTATTCATGGAGCGTACCAAAATCACGGATCTCAGCCCGTTAAAAGGCAAGAGTTTTGAGACCCTTTCGATCCAACATAACGATCCCCTCGACCTCACACCGCTTCGTGGACTGGACTGCGAGCACTTCGTACTCGACTACCGCGGCCCTCAGGACATCGAGTTCTTGAAGACCCTCAAGAACCTCAAGAAAGTCAATGAGTTGACACTCGAAGAGTTCCTGGCCAACCCACGAAATCTCAACCCGTAAGCTACAATCGTTTCGAAGTGAGCCTCTGCGATTTGCAGAGGGGTATGATCGCCATTTCACTCGGAACGCGACCGTTCAGCATCTGAAGAATCTTCTGTAGCTGTTTCGCTTCCTGGGAAAGAGGACAACAACTTTCCCGTCAAGTTTCACCAACCTCACCAGTCTTCCGTGAGGAAGACTCAACCGAGAACAGTTGCGTTCAGAGAGAAGTCTCAAAAAGAATCTCAGTTTTCCATCCTGCAAATCGTGGCCATCCTGTCCCAGAGAATTGTGTGATATCAAACAGGATGATCAGGATTACTTGGATCAAAAAAGATGAGAGTACTCACTGAACGCGAGATCTGATCCTCTGTAGCTGGCCTCACAGCGGCCAACTACAGAGGATTCTTTTGTGTGAACTCGCCTTACTTCTGGATGAGTGGGGCGACGAGTCGGTCGTAGTCGGGCCATTCTTTTTGGTGCAACTGGGACTTCTTTAACCCGAGACGGATGGCTTCGCGTAAGGACTGATCGCGGGTACGGGTTGGCTTGTCCGGGGATTTGCGATCCTCAGCCATCGCCAGGTGGAAGTAGAAGCCCGGTTTGGGGTCCAGGCTGATGGCTGCGTTCAAGTCTTTGATCGCCTCATCGTACTTCTCGGCAGCGATGTGGACGATCGCTCGGGTATCCAGGAAGCTGGCTTTCGGGCCACGCCGGGTGATCACACGGTTGATGGCGTTGAGCGGTTTCTCACCCCCGTCGCGGTTCGCTAGGGCCAGGATCATGGCGAAGTTATTGCCGTAGACGTCATTGTCGGGTGCGATTTGAACGAGTTGTTCGTACGTGGCGATCTCATCGCCGTAGCGTTGGAACATGTCGTCGAGTTCCGCCTTGGCGAAGAGCACTTCGGCATTCGAGGAGTTCTGGGGCAGTTTCTTGGCGATCCAGGCATCGACACTGCGGACCACGTCAATCCACTTGAGCCGGTCAGCGTCCGGGACTAAGTCCACGGGCTTCGATCGCACGGCCCCGGAAAGCAGCCGAGCCGTGATCCCAACGGGGACTTTGGCTTCATTCTGGAAGGCCAAATCGATGACTTCCTTCGACCGACCGGAACGCATGTAAAAGCTCGCGAGCGGCAGGAAGGCCGTGGCCGAGTCGGCAGTCGCGGCCTCGGCGTAAATCTTCTCCGCGGCTTCCGGGAGGCTCAGTTCTTCCAGAAATGGTGCGATGCGGCGGAGTTTTTCCCCAGAGAGGCTGGCGATCGGGGATTCGACGAGCAGTTTGGTGGCCCCGGACTTGTTGGCATTGAAGGCTAACAAGCGGGCTTCTTCGCTGATCGCTTCCCAGGAATTGGCGTAGGCGCTCTTGAGCTTCGCGACGGTATCCGTGGCCGCGAGCGAGTTCCCGCGCAGGATCTGGACGCGGCTCAGCATCGCCAAGTGTTCCGGAGGAGCGGCAGCGGTGATGCGGGTCGCCTCACGGAGTGCGGCCTCGGCTTTGTCGTATTGGCTCTGCTGCAGGTACATCCGGCCTAGGTAATAGTTTTCGTCGTTGGAGAGTGGGAAGGTCTTGGCCGAGTCGGTGAGGATTTGAATCGCCTCGACTTGCCGGAACGGGTCGGTGGCGAGGATCAGTGCCCGAGCACGCTGATCTTCGACGAGGTTGTTACCTTCTTTGAGGTTCGTGTCGATGAGTTCGAGGCCCGCGACCATCTCGGCTTGGGCCCCCGAACCAGAGACGCGGTTAAACGCCAGCATTCGGCGTGCCCACCTTTTCGACTCGGGTCTCGCTTTCGGGTTGTCAACGAGTTTTTGGTAAACATCGTTGGCCTCGCCGCCCCGGCTGGTGCGAGCGAGGAAGCGGTGGAGTTGCCGGGAGACTGCGACGTCTTCTGGTAAAGCCGCGTGAGCCTCTCGCAAGTACTTCTCGGCTTTCGAAACGTCGCCAAGTGTCTCGGCACAGACACCAAGGGCCAGAGCGTTGGCAGCCACGGTGACGGGCTGTGTGTTCGCGGGTTTTAAAGTCGTGGTGGCTCGTTCGAAGACCGCTTTCGCTTCGCTGGTCTTGCCCTCAGCGAGGTACAGCCTCACCACCGAGACCCAGTTTTCAGGAGCTTGCTCGTTCAGGGAGAGTGCTTTCTCGGCGGCCTTACGGGCTTCGATCTTGTCTCCACCGGCCTCGAACACACCGGCTCGCATGAGATGGTCGCGGTAGTTCGCCGAGCGGCTCGCTTCCTCGGACTTCGCCCAGTTCATGCTGGCCGCTTTGTTTTCCCCAAGAGCGGACTGCAACACGACGAGCTGCTTAAGCAAGTCTTCAGACAGGTTCCCCCGTCGGCTGGCACGGTTGAGGATTTCCAGGGCCTCGATTTGCCCTTGGCGTTCCATCAACAGCCGCACCGTGTTTCGGATGACGCCTTCGGAGTCTTCGCCCAGTTCGAGGGCCGTGCGATAGTGCCCGAGTGCGGAATCGTTTTTGCCACTGAGGTAATCGAGATCGGCGAGCAGCACTTCGAGCGGCCCCCAATTCGTCCGGCGTTTCTGCGCTTCCAGCAATCGAGTCCGCAGGTTTTCGATTCGCTCGGTCTCCTCGGGCTTGATGGTTTTCAGTTCTCGGGTGACCTCCGCGACCGTTGTCAGGGGGCCACTCGAACCTTCGATCTTTCGGAGGTCGTCGATGATTTTGAGTTGCAAGGCGTCGTTGTTATCCGCGAGGGCAATCTCAAACTCGGCCATGCGTAGCGCGATGTCGTAGGGGTTCTCGGCACTCGCTTTCTGGTACTCCACAAGTGCCTCTTTGCGAAGCCGCAGGCTGGCGAGGATGTTGCCAAGTTTGGAGTGGAGTTGGTAGCGTTCGCTGCTGGTGAAGCTGCCTGTCTTTTCGCTGAGCGCCAAAATGGATTTCAGCTCGATCGGGTTGATACGAAGCAACAGCCCTGCACGTGCGATGCGGAAATCCACTTTGTCGCCGAGGGCTCTTTCTGCCGCATCCAGGACCGCGAAACCCGCCGCGGGGTTCTGGCTTCCTTTGGCGTAGGCGAGTGCGACCCGTGGGCCGGTGAGGTACGTCGATTCGGGGTCTGTGACCGTCTTTTCGAGGATCTCAATCGCTTCTTTGACCTTGTTGCGTTGGATCATCGAATTCGCTCGAATGACACTGAGCTGCACCGAGTGTGGCTCAGGGCCAAAGGCATCATCCAGCGAGAGCCAGTTCCGCTCGGCTTCGGGCCGGGAGACGATGTCCGCGAGTTTCGCTTCGCAGTACGCCACCCGAGCACTCGGCACGTTCAACATCAGTTGTTGGTAGATGCTCATCGCCTCGGGCTTTTTGCCAAGTTTCAGGAAGCAATCCGCCTGGCCCATGCGTGCCCGCACGGAACGTGGCTCGATGGTCAGGGCGAGTTCGAGTGTGCGCAGACGTTGTTGAGTGTTGTTCGCCAGCGAGTGGCAATCGGCCAGGCCGATGAACGCGGTCACCAGGTGAAGTGGGTAGACCTTCAAGCCGTTCTGGGCGGCGCGTTCGAGAAGCGGCATGGCCCCGGACCAGTTGCCGGAGGCCAACTGAATCCGGCCTT
The DNA here is from genome assembly GCA_051659845.1 of Fimbriiglobus sp. GTDB lineage: Bacteria > Planctomycetota > Planctomycetia > Gemmatales > Gemmataceae > Fimbriiglobus. The sequence continues at coordinate 37,911 of JBOFPH010000066.1, forward strand.
GGAGATAGTCATCGACGAAGCCGGCCCCGCCCGTCAGGTATCGTGCAGAAATGGCTTTCACTTCCTCGTACATGCCCAAATCCACCATGCGGTCGGCCATGTCCAGGAGCGTCCGGCCTAACGGCACGTCGCCTTGAGTGGCTTTGGCGAGCGTCTGCTTCGCAGCGTTAGCATCGCGCATTTGAATCTGCACATCGGCGAGTGAAAGCTGCAGGCGGGCTTCCTTCGGCATCTTTTCCAAAGCTTTGGCGAGAACATCTTTCGCAGTGCTAAAGTCTTTGGCACTGTTCGCAAAGGCCACCATCAACTGGATCACTTCGAGGTTCTCACTCCCGCCGGGGATCGTGCGGTAGGCAAACTCAACGTCTTCCTTGGCCGCCTTTTCGTTGCCCAGTCGGGCGCGATACTCGGCTCGCAACACCCGAGCACGGGGGTCGTTCGGCTTCGAGCGAATCAGTTCGCCCAACACCTTTTCGGCGTCTTGGTCGGCGTTCGGGTTGGTCGTATCCCGGCGGAGGATGTTGGCGAGCCGCAGGTAGCTCTCGGGTGAGGCTTTATTGGTGGCGATGGCTTGCCGAAGAGTCTGGATGGCAGCGGGGTACTTCCCTTCACGCTCATCACAAGCTGCGGTCAGTTCGAGGATTTCGACGTCGCTTTCGTTCTCACGGTTCTGGTCTTTCAGGAGTTGCAAATGCTCTCGTGCCCCGGCCAAATTCGCTACGGACATGTAATGCTTGACGAGCTTCCGCTGTTGGTCCTCTTTTAAGCCATCAAGCCGGCGTAGGGTCTCGTAAGCCCCGATGAGGTCAGTCACCTTTCCCGGCGCGTCCTTGATCAACTCTTCCAAGGCAGCTGCAAATTCAGCCACCGCATCCGCATCCCGTGGCTGGAATTTCAGATAATTCCGGTACAAGCTCACTGAGACGGGCCAGTCGCCAGCCTTCGCCGCTGCGATAGCCCGATCCCGGATCGCTCCCGATTGCCAGCTGAGTTGGAACTTGTGCAGGAAGAACAGCCCCACGCACAGGGCGATGAAGCCGATCGTGAGAAACGCAAAACGGCCGATGCGAAGCCGGCGACGTATGGTATTTTTTCGAGACATACAGGGTGTCAACTCAGGGGAGAACGTCACTTCCAGGCGTTTTGGCGGTCCGATGCTCAGCCAAATCAGCATCAACCGTCACACGAACTAATCTTATCATGGAAAAGGTCCGGATGTCCGGTTTTTAGGAATTGCACCGGGTGTCAAAGTTACGGGATTGGCTGTCCTAGAATGAGCTTACTGTCATTTTGCGGCTTAAGAAGGATTCACCGCCAAGACGCGAAGACGCCAAGAAGAGAAGATCACAAAGAAGAGCCGCGACTGCTAAGGAGCGTCAGGACCAGACAAGTCGCAGACGCTCCTTGGCAGTCGCGGCTCTTCAAACCCTGAATTGCGTCTTGGCGGTTTGAGTGGAGAGAAAAGAGAAATGCCTGATACGCGAATCGTCCTGAGCTTCGATGTCGAGGAGCACCACCGCATCGAAGCGGCGGCCAAAGTGAGCTGCTCGGCGGAGCTGAAAGCCGAGTATGCCCGCCGGATGGAGTCCACCACCCGCGAGATTCTCGACAAGCTTGCCAAGCACAACACCCCCGCGACCTTTTACATCGTCGGCGAGATCGCCGAGACGCATCCGGATTTGGTCCGGGACATCGCCCAGGCAGGCCATGAGATTGGTACGCATAGCTATGACCATCGTCGCGTTCATGCCTTCACAGCGGAGACGTTTCGTGAGGACTTGAAGCGAAGCATCGACGTCTTAGAGCAGGTCAGCGGGCAGAAAGTCTGGGGTTATCGTGCCCCGACGTTTAGCGTGATGAAGCAGACGAGTTGGGCGATTGATGTGCTCGCAGACTTGGGGCTGAAGTACGATACTTCGATTTTCCCCGTACACCATGACCGCTACGGCGTCCCCGAGGCCCCACGGACGCCGTTTGTCGTGCAAGGTTTTCACCGGGAGATCCTGGAACTGCCCATGACGACGTATCGCCTAGGCGGTCAGAACCTCCCGGTGGCCGGGGGGGGCTACTTCCGGCTGTTTCCACTGTATTTGATGAAGCGTGGTATCCGTCAGATGTCGAAGCAAGACGCACCACTGGCGATGCTCTATTTCCACCCCTGGGAGTTCGACCCGACGCAGCCGAAGTTGCCACTGAAGAGGCTCTCGCAGTGGCGGACTTACGTCGGGATCAAGAAGAGTTTCCCGAGGCTGGAACAACTTCTCACGAAGTACGCCGGGCGATTCACGACCGCGAAAGCGGTCGTCGAGAGCCTCGATTCTACTCGCCTGCCGAGGTTTGCTCTGGCGAACCCTTCCGCCGCCGTCTGAGAGCAGCAACACCCGCGACACCCAAGCCAATCGCGGCGCTGAGCATCGTCGTCGGCTCTGGGACGGCCTGTGGCCGGGGGTTGCAGATGCAGACCGGCGGGACCGGTGGCAGCACGGGTGGCGGTGGCACCATCGGCGGTGGCACCGTCGGGATGGCGACGGGGTTCGCCGGTGGGATGATGATCGGCGCCACATTCGTTGGGCGCACGATGATCGGTGCGACCGGTGGCGGCTGGGTGATGGTCACCGGTGGGTCCGAAGCCAAGGGCAGGGGTGGGAAGAATGCCGAAGCTTGCCCAGCCGACAGAGTGAAAGCGACCGTGCCAATCGCCGCGGTGGGGATCCAGTGGGTGAGATTGCGCATCGCAAACCTCCGAAGTTTTCCAAGTTATGGTTTTGACACCCCTTTCTTCGACTTCCCAGATTGCCTCGCTGCAACAAATCCTACCGATTAGGCCGACTCTGCAGGCTACGTAGATTTCGACGGTTAACGAGAGTCGTGGATCAAGAATTGGGTTTCAAAACTTCGAACTGGAACCCATAGAGACGTGACAACCAGCCAAGAAACGCCATCGCCTGCGGGGAATCGTCTTTCAGAATCTTCTTGTTGATAGCCGTGCCAAACTGCATCCCCGGCTCTTCTTGCCAGGCGAGCCACGCTCGGACCTCCGCTTTGATCCTGTCCTTCTCCGCGAAGCATTTGAAGGCAGTGTCTTTGACAAGTGCCGGTAGTTTGGAAGTGCATTCTCGAGCATGCTTCAAGATGGGATCATCCGCTGGGACCAGCGATTCGATGAGATGCTCAAGCTTTTGCCCATCGCTCCGGCAATCGGGCATGAGCCACACACCGAAAGGTTTCGCGTATCCACGGATCTGCCCGATGTAACCTGGCAGGCCATCAGTTTCACAAGAGTCCGGGAGGGGTTGAGTGAGGTTAATATTTCCATCCAGAACGGACATGATTCGATTTCGGGCATGCTCCCAACGATCTTGAACTTTGATGTCGATGTCAAAGACAAAGCCACAAGGAAAAGGCGGATCGTTTTTGATGCGGTCAGGCATGGCAGCGAACAGTTCGCCATCACTGCCAGTGCTTCCTACTGAAGCACCTTCAGCCCTAATAACGAGATATTTCTTCCCAGAATCGGTCGGGAAACCATGTCGCACCATGAGTGCATTTATCACACTGATATCGTCAGAGCCTTCGACATACAATGTGGGCAGGTTGTTGTCTTTGTGTTTACTCATCGGGGATCAATATGGTGTCTCTCCATCCTCGCTACAGAATCCCCTCTGAAGGAAATACTATGATCCATCGACCGGGTAATTTTTTGAACTGCAACCCTATCCTGAAGCCCGGGTTCTTCCTGACAAAGCAGTGACAGGGCCTCAATGCAATCCCAACTGTGCGTCGTAGCGAAAACCTGAGTATTTGACGCGACCGCGCGTTCGATGACCATCTTCCACATGTTTTGCATCATGGAGTAGTGCAAACCCGAGTCAATTTCATCCGCCAAAACCATCCCATCCTTAGCACACTCCAAGCTCGCCGCAATCGAGAGAATTCGTCGGGTACCGTCGCCCAAACTGCCGAGAGGAACTCGCTTCTTCTGGCCTTCAAGGCCGACGACGACTCCTGCTCGGGTTCGAAGAAATGCAATAGGATTCGATCCGGTTGCGATCGAGATGGATTCTATTCTCGAGTCAAGAAGTTTGAGTGCCGAGATGAGATTCGCTTCCTGTTGGTTGATGTTGATCTCGTCTAGGAACACCCCGAGTTGACCTGTGTTGAGTAGGTCTGTGCTTAGCATCCGCACTGGCCTCGGTTCAGTGATCGGAGAGTCTGAATGGGGTTGCTCAGAATAAGTAGCAGCAGACGGAACAGCCGGACCATCGAAAAAAGCTGCACCAGAAGCGTTGATGTAGTATTGTCTTGTGTAGTCAACTCCGAGCAAAGACCCTCCAATTTCTATCATGCCTACATGCGTAGAATGATTCGATAGTGGAGAGGCGCGGAATCTGTCGTAGCCATTCATGAATGATATCTTCGCGCTGACTGGCAAATAGCCATTATCCCCCTCGACACGAAAGCATGTCCCTGCTCTGACCTCGTGCCCGTAGAAGAGATGTTGGACATCCACCGACGGTGTCGAACTTGATCGATCCGCGAAGACCTGCTCGCCACGTCGTTCTGCGATTTCCTGCAAGACTTCGGCTGCTCCACCTGTCGCTAGGAATTGAATGGCTTCGAGGATGGCGGTTTTGCCGCAGTTGTTTTTGCCGACGAGGAGGTTGACTTGGGCAAGACCACCCAAACGGTAGGATTGAAAGCTGCGATAGTTCGTGATCGCCACTCGACTTAACATGGATGTCTCTCGCCTTTGCCACGGGTTTATTCTATCCACGACCACTTTCCTTCGGCCAAAAGAAAAGCCCCGGGAGGAACTCCCGGGGCTTTTCCGTGTGCGGTCAGGCAGCACTTATTTCTTTTCGATCTTCGGGATGTCGGCGAGTTCGACCGGGACTGGGGCGTAGTGGCTGAACTCCATGGAGAAGCTCGCCTGGCCCTTGGTCGCGGAGCGAAGGTCACTCGTGTAACCGAAAAGGTTCGCGAGTGGCATCTTGGCCGAGACCTGGGCAACGCCCTTGTCTTCGCTCGTCTCTTCGATGATGCCCCGTTTGCTGTTGATGTTACCAGCCACTTGGCCTTGGTAGTCCTTCGGACAGACCACCACGACCTTCATGATCGGCTCGAGCAGCGTGATGCCGGCTTTCTGCTCAGCTTCGCGGAACGCTTCGAGAGCACAGAGGTAGAACGCGTCTTGCGACGAGTCAACATCGTGCATCTTGCCGAAGTGCAGATCGAACTCCAGGTCCACGAATGGGAACGGGTACTTGTTCCCCTTCTTGGCCCCTTCGCGCAAGCCTTCTTCCACCGATGGAATGTATTGCTTGTCGATCGACCCTTGGGTGATGCTGTTCACGAAGTAGACGTTGTTCGGGTCCGGTTTGACCTTCGGATCGTTCAAGGTCTCGATCTCCTTGACCTTCTCTTCGATCTGTTCGGGGGTCAGTGGCGAATACTTCACCACGATGACCGCGAACTTACCACGACCACCGGTTTGCTTCTGGAACTTGTATTCGAAGTCCACAGAGCGCGACAGCGATTGACGGTAGGCCACGCGCGGCTTGCCGAGTTTGACGCGTTCGACGTCTTCTTGGGGCACGCCGATGGCTCGTTTGAGCTTCTCGATCGAGATTTCCAGGTGAAGTTCACCCATCCCGGAAATGATCGTGTCCTTGGTTTCGTCGTCCGTGTGCGTTTTCAACGTTGGATCGTCTCGCACGAGGCGGTTGAGAGCCTCGCCGACCTTGCCAGCGTCGAGCAACTTGGAGAACGTCAACGCCTGCGAAATCACGGGCTTCGGGAACTGGATCGCTTCGAGGGCCACAGGTCGTGCAGCATCGCTGAGCGTGTTCCCGGTGTAGGTTTCCGCCAGGCCCATGGCCGCGACGATTTCGCCAGGGCCAGCCTTTTCGAGCGGAATCCGTTTGTCACCCATCATGCGGTAAAAGCGAGCGATGCGCTCTTTCTTGCCGTTGGTGGTGTTCGTGTAGGTTTCGCCGGGCTTCATTTCTCCCGAATACACGCGGATGTAAACCAAGTCGCCGTTCGTTTCTGCGACGGTCTTGAAGGCGAGAGCGGCCATCGGCTCGGAAGCGTCTGGCTTACGGTACTCGACTTCTTTGGTCTTCGGGTGGATGGCTTCCACCGGTGGCTTGTCCAGTGGTGTCGGCAAGCAGTCCACGACGAGGTCGAGGAGGTGTTGCACGCCGTGGAACATCTTCGAGCTACCGCAATGCACGGGAGTGAAGGTGTTGTCGAGCGTGCCCTTGCGGAGCACCTTGCGGATGAGATCGTCCGAGATTTCCTTGCCTTCAAGGATCAGCTCGGTGATTTCATCGGACGCGGCCGAGATGCCGTCAAGCATTTGCTCACGACGCATCGTGGCTTCGGCCAGGTACTTCTCAGGCACTGGGACCGTGAAGAACTTCCGGTTGGTTTTGTCCGTGAGGTCACGGGTGATCAACTCCATTTTGATCAAGTCGATGATGCCTTCGAGTTCCGAGTCCTGGCCAGCAGGAATCGTGACAACGACAGGGTTCGCATGAAGCTTACGCTTCATTTGTTCGACGGTGCCCCAGAAGTCGGCGCCCATGCGGTCGAGCTTGTTGACGTAGGCGAGCCGAGGCACCTTGTACTTGGTCGCCTGACGCCACACCGTCTCGGATTGGACTTCGACGCCGCCCTTGGCGCAGAAGACGCCAATCGCGCCGTCAAGCACTCGGAGGGAGCGTTCGACTTCGGCGGTGAAGTCCACGTGGCCGGGGGTGTCGATGATGTTAATTTGGATCGGTTGGAGTTCGCGGTCGGCCCAGTCGATGGAGACGGCTGCCGAGTTGATCGTGATCCCCTTCTGACGCTCGAGTGGGTCAAAGTCGGTGGTCGTGTCGCCGTCGTCGACATCGCCGACTTTGTGTTTGGTGCCGCTGTAGTACAGAATCCGCTCGGTGGTTGTGGTCTTGCCAGCGTCCACGTGAGCCATGATCCCGATGTTGCGGATTTTGTCGAGCATCGCCTTCGCTGACCCGGAACCGGATCAGCTCCTTCACAGAAAGAGGAACAAAAAACGCCGAGACCGCCGTGGCCTCGGCACTTACGGGCACAAAGTCCCGCAGATTCCTGGACATATCAAGTGAGTATGAGGTTCGCCCACTCCCACAACGGCATATTCTACATCTCCCCCGAGCTTCGTCTACCCCGGCCCCTGATCGGGACGGCTCAGGAGCAGGATATCCTGGTCATCCATCTGGCTTGTTCGCCCGCACCAACCGCCGTACCAAGTGTTTGTGAGCATGAGGCCCGCTTCGACGAGGCAAGACTTCACGAATTTTTCTTGATGCGCCACACAGGCTTCCGGGCACTCCGCATAGCGAAATCGCAGTTCACCCTGTGCTGGCAGGAGCGGGAAAGTCCCACGCCCAGAATCCACCAACGACTCAGACTCGCCATTCAACAGAAAGAAAGTCGCCAGACAGCGGCCTCCAGGCTTCAGCACACGGTGGATTTCGGCGAGATACCGTTTCGTATCCTCGGCCAAGAGGTGGGTGAAGATCGAGGTCAGGAAGACAAAATCAAAGTGCTGGTCGGGGTAGGGAAAGCGAAAGTCCTTGGCCGCGATCTGGCCTCGTGGGTTGTATTCCGTGTTGAAAATGTCCACGTGTTGAAAGCGAAAGTGAGGAAACCGCGTCGTGATGCCTTTCGAACACCAGGCGATGTTCTCCGGCATGATGTCAAAGCCTTCGTAAAAGCCTGGAGCCTGAAGGAACTTCGTGAGCGGCATGGCCATGCGACCGATGCCACAGCCGACATCCAGCACCGCTTCTTCTGGGTGCAAACCCGCCAGTTCGCGGAAGTACGTGAGGTACGTTTCGCCGACGTGCAGACTATCGCCGATGCCGTAGACCAGCTTGCTCGGCGGCAAGGCCGAGTCACGGGATCGTAGGGTATCGACAAAGTCAAAGTAAAGATTGCGCGACCACTTCTTGGCCAAGATTCTGCGCTTCACGAAATGCCAAGGCTTCTTCATTTGAGCGAGCATCATGTCGCCTCGGCCTGCATGAGTTGGGTGAGGATCGCCGCGAGTTGGTCCCTCCGGGTGAGCAGATTCGCGTCGGCGGTGCCCCAGACGATGACTTGGAATGCGGTTGGCGTGCGGCGGAGCGTCACCATGCCTTCGGGGTAACCGAAGCGCAGTTCTTGCCAGGCGGCTTCCGGAATTTCGTCTGGGAACGCGGGGAGTTGGTCGATCATGACCAGCTTCGGGATCGGCGGATGTTTCGCCAGTCCGGCTTGCAACTCTGGCCACGAGAGGGAGTCCGTTGGGCCAGGAATCGTCGTCTCTAAACCCATCGACACACTCCTCGAAGAACAGGAGTATTATAGGGGGTTCGCTAGGCTCAGCGACTTGATCCCCGGGTTGCATTTGAGCCGTCCTGTGCGTTTTCACCATTTCAAAACGATTACCTTGGTGGTGTTCCGTGAGAAGTGGGTAAAAAACGCCTAACATACTTGGGTCAAGTGTTTCATTTCTCATGGGAGTCGGGATTATGGCGAAGGTGGTCAAGGTGGCGGTGACGGGCGCGGGTGGCAATGTCTCGTATGCGATGCTCGCACGGCTTGCTTCTGGTGAGGTCTTTGGCCCAGAAACCAAGGTGATTTTGCACCTCCTCGAAATCCCCAAAAAGCCCGACTGGACACCGCCGAACCCGAGTGCCCGCCAGGCTCTCGAAGTCGCCGAGGGCAACGCCATGGAACTGCTCGATTGCGGCTTCAGCACGTTGCAGGATGTCGTCGTCACCGATGATCCCATGAAGGGCTTCGATGGCGTCAACTGGGCGCTCTTAGTCGGTGCGGCACCGCGTGGCCCCGGGATGGAACGCAAAGACCTCCTTGGCATCAACGGCAAAATCTTCGTCGGCCAAGGCAAAGCCCTCGCGGCCAAGGCGGCCTCAGATGTGCGGATTCTCGTCGTCGGTAACCCCTGTAACACGAACTGCCTCGTGGCTTACAACAACGGCCAAGCGATCCCGGCGGACCGCTGGCACGCCATGACCCGCCTTGACCACAACCGTGCCGTCTCGGCTCTCGCAGTCAAAGCTGGCGTGCTCAACGAAGTCGTGACCCAGGTGACGATCTGGGGCAACCACTCGAACACGCAATTCCCGGACTTCACCAATGCGAAGATCAACGGTAAACCGGCCACGGAAGTGATCACCGATCGCGCCTGGCTCGAAGGAACATTCGTCCCGCAGTGCCAGAACCGCGGAGCGGCCATCATCAAAGCCCGTGGCCTATCGTCAGCTTTGTCAGCAGCCAACGGTGCGATTGACCACGTCAAGAGCTTCGTGACTGGCACGCCAGCCAACGACTGGACGAGTGCGGCCGTGGTCTCGCAAGGCGAATACGGTGTGCCCAAGGGCCTCGTCTTCGGCTACCCCGTGACCTGCGATGGTCAAGGGAACTACAAGGTCGTCGAGGGGGTGAAACTGGACGCCTTCGGCCAAGCCGCTTTCCAGAAGACCCTCGAAGAACTGCAACAAGAACGCGAAATGGTCAAAGATTTGTTGCCAGGCTAAGTGACAAGACCGTTGCTTGGACTCCGAATCAGGTGTATATTACTCTAAACAAAATTGTTGTGAGTGAGAGATCATCGAGTGCGTCTTCTGCGTGCTGGATGAAGCGAATGCCCAGAAAGGAGTCCAGCGTGGAACCTGTTGATGCAAGAGCAATCGCCAACTACTTCCTCGCTTTGGGGAAGTCCGAAGGGCTGCGAATCGACCCGATGAAGATCTTGAAACTGACTTACATAGCCCACGGCTGGGTTCTTGGGCTGACAGGTCGACCGTTGATCCAGCAGCCTGTTTACGCTTGGCCCTATGGCCCGGTAATCGAAGACGTGTACCACGCATTCAAAGTCTTCCGCACGGATCCGATTGAGACCCCAGCCTGCCGCTTGACCATCGATCGCACTTGGGAGCCTTACGAGGCCCAAGTCAGTGAGGAGGTCGAAGAGATACTGCAAAGCGTCTGGGAGGAATACAAACCGTTCAGCGGATTGCAACTTTCCTCGATCACACACGAACCGAACAGCCCTTGGGGGTTAGTCGCCAAAGGCTTGAAAAGCCAACAAATTCGCAATTTGCCGATTCCAGATGAAATGATCCAAAGACATTACTCCAAACTCGCGGAGTCGAATGCCACCGAGGCGGTATGAGTGAGAATCCGAAACCAAAAAAACGCCTCGCTGTCGCTGAGAAACAGCTTCCACAATCACTACCAGAACCCAACGCCGAGAAAGAATCTCGCTGGCTGTTTAGCGGCCTGCTGGAACCCGGTAAAGCTCAAGCGGTGTCACTGTATGCCGATATCTTTCTACGGTTGATTGTTGGTGCTGCATTTTTGTGGATAACACACAGTTGGCTCAATTCCGTGATTGCCGTCTTGGAGAAGCAATCGGGGATTGAGAAACCACTCTCGGATGCGGTTCTGATTGCCATGTTGACTACAACGACAATCAATGTTCTGGGACTCGCACTCGCCATGGCTCTTTACCTGTTCCCGAAACGCAAAGTTCAAGAAACCCTGGAGAAGGCTTTGCAGGCTTCGGCTGTCGGCTCTCCCGGATAAGGATCGCTCATGTTTTTCTCGGCGAAGGCGGAGTATGCATCGTTGGCGATGTTGGAACTGGCAGCCCAGTTCGGGGATGCACGCCCCGTACGGCTCACAGACATTGCCGAAAAGCATGATATTCCCCAACGATTCCTCGTTCAGATTCTGCTACAATTGAAGACAGCGGGGTTGGTTGTCAGTGTCCGAGGGGCAGCTGGAGGCTACCAACTGGCACGATCACCGGCGGATATCACCCTCGGCGATGTCTTGGGGGTGATGGATCGTGCCGATGCCCCCGATTTGAAACCTTCCAAGCCTGGCAACCTCAGCCCACAAGCGGCTGCACTTCATGGCGTCTGGGAGGAGTTGCAGGCTGCACGAGCAAAGATTCTGCGTCGAACCACCCTTGCCACACTGCTGGAGGCTGGGCATGGGCTGCAATATGTAATTTAATTTATTGTACAATTAGAGATATGCGGATTCGTGGAAATGGTGAAAACTCCTTAATTCGTATGTGAATAGCCTAGATTGCCGTTGAAGCATAGCACCTCGGTTTGCTAATCTTCCTGTGCCAAACCCTCCTCTGGCACGACCTACCTTCGACCATACTGGCAGGGTGAGCTTTGACGCCTTTTCTTACGAATGTCGAGAGCGATTCAGATTTACGGAAGATTACCAGCGTGTTCAAAGGACTAGCTGACGAAAGCCGGTTGCGAATCCTCAAAATGCTCTCAGCGAATCAAGAGATGAATGTGACCCAGATCGCCGAGACCCTCCGGCAATCTCAGCCCGCGGTCAGCCATCACCTGAATCAGCTTCGTGTATCCGGGTTGGTCGAGTACCGCCGAGAAGGCAAGTTCAACATTTACCGCCTCAGCGAGAACGGCTTGCAAGGTCTCTTCACAATGCTCTCCCCAAACTCCCCAATCGCCGAGCTACACATCGGTGGGCTGGAAATGAAGATTGCCAAGGCGGGCTAGTTCATAACCAGCACTCAGACGGCTTTTTCAGTTGCTCGGGTGTAGCTAATTCCGCTGGGGCCATATTCTCTCGAAATCGTCAGGAATCAACCGTGGCATGGGCCCTCCAGCCCATGCGTCGAGAAACTGCCGCTCCCCGTCAGCACGGCCAAGATGGCCGTGCCACCAGAGAAGTTAGATGCACCCAGTCGCTCAATAATTTGGGAATTGCCGATTTCCCTCGGAGTGGGACTGCGTATACTACACTCCACGTTTATGGGGGTTGACGAATGCGAGTCGTGGTCACACTCTTCTGCTTGCTTTGGGTCACTTCAAATTTGTCAGCACAGTCGCCTTTTGAAACTCTGGTCACAGGGTTTGAAGCGGATCGCAAACTCGTGCCGGCAGGGGCGGCGGAACTCGTGGCCGCGGATGCCATGGTCGAGCGAGCGAAAGCGGCCCAGAAATCGGGGAACACAACTCTCGCTCTACGCCTCTTACGGGACGCGCGGCGAATCTTGCCCGTCGTCGGTGGGGCGAAGGCTGAGGGAGTCAACCGTATCTTCGGCAGCTCTCGCCTCCGTCACGGAGACCGCATCACGGGCTTGAGTATCTCGCCCGATAATCAGCGACTAGCATCGTCGTCTCGGGATCGCACCGTGCGTATCTGGGACGTCGAAACGACCCGAGAACTCTTGACCTACAAAGGCCACCTCGACGAACCGATCGACCGAAACAATGTCTTTGGTGTGCCGAATGTGCTTTTTTCACCAGATGGCAAACTCGTCGCGTCAAGCGGTGGGAAGACGATTCACCTTTGGAATCCGGTCGATGGCAAACGGAAAACGGTCCTGGCCGATGGTCACACCGCACCGGTTCGTGCTCTTGCGTTTTTACCCGATGGTAAGACACTGGTGACCGGCGGAGATGATCGCAAAGTCGTGGTCTGGGATTTAGAAACCGCCAAGCCGAAGTTCACGTTTCCCGAGCATGTTAGCCGGGTCGAGGGGTTGAGCATCTCCCACCAAGGGCGGATGCTCGCGGTGCTGACGACCACGGGGCAAGTCACGGTCTACCCGCTGGGAGCGGAGGCCAAAGAAGCCAAATCCGCGCTCATGAATATCGGGCAAATGCATGCCCAAGAGCCTTGCTACGCCATCTCTTACCTCGGCGAGTCGGGGAACTTCCTCACCTCTGGTGGCAATAATCTGATTCGGCAGACCGTCGGCCCGAACCCCAACGCTGGCAGCATCAGCGGGGTGGGCAACCCGCTGCGAAGCTACGGAGGCCATACGGGCAAGGTGTACGCACTGGCCACGACCGCTGATGGCACGAAGTTCGTGACCGGGGCGTCCGATCGCACCGTACGGATTTGGGACACAGCGACGGGACGTGTACTTGGTCAACACTCGGCACTTTCACTTCCAGCACCGAATGACAACCGTGAGATGGGTGTCAGCGCCGTCGCCATCGCTCGCGATGGCAGCTTTGCCGTCTCCGGTACCGTGGAAGGGGCCATTCAATTCTGGCCGATCGTCATCCAGGATGAGCACCTGAAAATCGAGGAGTCTCAAGACTTCCTTTGGAGTGTCGCGGTCAGCCCGGATGGCAAGCGGTTTGCCAGTGCTGGGGTGGATAAAGTCGTGCGGGTGTACGATGCCGCGACGACGAAACTCGTCTCCAAACTGGCTGGCCACCAATCGGCGATCCCCACGCTGACCTTTCTCGGCAACGACAAACTCGTGACAGCGTCTGGGGATCGGCTGCTTAAACTCTGGGATTTGAAGAGCGAAAAAGCCAAGGACTTGGTCGGCCATCAATCGGCGGTGTTAGCCGTGGCTGTCGGTGGCGAGCGAATCTTTAGCGGAGGTGTGGATAAAACCGTCCGTGTTTGGGATGCAGAAGGAGCCTCCTTGAGCACCTGGACGGCGCCTTCCATCGTGATGGCTGTTGCCGTGATGCCGGCCAAGAAACTCCTACTCGTTGGCACCGCCGACGGCATGTTGACGACTCTTCGCATCGGCGACAAAGGCGAACTCACCCGGCTCGGCGCGATCTCGGCCCACGGGAATGGTCTCGCCTGCATCACATCGCACCCCGATGGCCAGCGACTACTCACGGTCGGTGGTGATGGCCTGGGTCGGTTTTGGGATATGGCCGAAAATGGTCTGCCGAAACTGATCTCACGCCTCGAACCGCGCACCACAGCTGCTCCCAACACCCCGACTGTGCTCGTCCCGCTCTCCACTGTCGCAGTGTCGCCAGATGGTCGCACTGCTTGCTTGGCGGGATCCGATGGGTTACTGCGTCTCTGGAATTTGTCGAGCGTTTCCGAAACCCAGACGCTACGCGGCCACACCGATTGGATCACCTCAGTGGCCTTCACCCCCAATGGCCAGAACATCCTCGCTACCTCGGTCGACAAGACGGTGCGGGTTTTTGAAATCCCGCAATCGACAACGAACCTCAACACGGCTCACACGGGGCCAGTGACCGTGGTGGCCGTCAGCCCGAACGGCGAACGGCTCGCCACGGCGGGGCGTGATACGCTCATCAAAATCTGGTCGCTCAAAGAAGGCCAACTCGTGGCAAACGTGAGCGGCTCAACCGGGCCTGTCACGGGGCTGAGTTGGATGAGTGACGACAAGCTGGTCTCGTGCAGCGAGGATGGGCGCATTCGCTGGTGGAACCAAGAGGGCAAAGAACTCCAGAGCACCCCGACGGCCTGGCCACCGTTCATGCTCTTCAGCAATACGAAGTCGGGCCAGGTCGCCGTTGCGGCCTCGGACAGTGCCCAGCACCCCGCTTTTGAACTCTTCGATGCCAGTGGCAAAAGCCTGGGAGTCACGACCGAGCGAAACCGCAAGCTCACCTGTGCCACGATCTCCCAAGACCTGACACTCGCTGCGAGTGCCAGTGATGATGGCAAAATCACCCTCTGGAATCTCAAGACAAAAGCCAAAGAAGGCGCTGATTGGCCGCTCTTTGAAACGGACATCCGCGACGTCGTTCTCTCTAGTGATGGCAAGACCCTGATTGCCGTCAGTAGTGCAGGCCAAGTGAAAGTCGCCACGACTGCCGACCGCGCCGCGGGCAAGCCCTTCGACGTGGGGAACTCGGCCTCCAGTTTGGCACTCTCACCGGCGGGGGATCAACTGGCTGTCCTGTTTACGACCGGCCAGGTGAAGCTCTATAGCCTGGAGGGGAAGCTGTTGAAAGAGTGGAAACTGGGTGCCCCGGCACTCTCCGTCGGCTTCCATCCGAAGGGCCAGAAACTGTATGTCGGGCTGAACGACGGCACGACCTGCGAGATTGCGGCGCCTTGATCCTTGTAGGACTTGACTCAGCCACTAAAGTAGAGAAGTTAATCCACTAAAACTGATGCGTGCGGTGCGGATTATGAAGATTGCTATCGGGAATGATCACCGTGGAGTTGCTGCCAAGCAACGGCTGGCGACCCTTCTCGCGGGACTTGGTTACGAAGTGCTCGACATGGGCGCCCAAACCCCGCAAAGCGTGGACTACCCCGACTTCGCCATCCCCGTCTCCGAGGCGGTGGCGAAGCAACAAGCCGATCGTGGCATCTTGATCTGTGCCACGGGCCACGGCATGTGCATCACGGCCAACAAGATTCACGGTATTCGCGCCGTCAACGTCCGCGATATGGTCGATGCCGAGATGAGCCGCCAACACAACGACGCCAACGTGATGTGTCTCTCGGCCGATCTCCTCGGCGAAGAAGCGATGGAGCGTATGGTCAAGACCTGGATTCAAACCCCCTTCGAAGGCGGCCGCCATGCTCGCCGCCTCGAAAAGATCACCAAGTACGAACAGCACTGAAAGCATCACGAAACTGGCTTCGTCTCCACGTAAGCCAGTTCCGCACGACCCGTTTGCATCCCGACATCGGCGCGCTCTTTACTCGGGTCGCAGTATTTCTGAATCACATCCAACAGCTTGGCCACCGACTCCGTGCGTGGCCAGAAATCACCTGGCGAGATCGTGACTGTCAGCCTGCCGATGAGTTGAAGTAACATCAAGCCTTTCACTTCGAATTCAAAGCGAATGCTATCGACAACAACCACCACGGCCCCTGCTCCCAGCCCACCGGCTTCCTTTTCCAGGGTCGCGAGCAACTGCCTTGCCGCCATCAGTGCTGCCTCGTGAGTGGGCTTGCGCACGGCCATCTCAATCGGAAAGCTCACCGAGGGAGCCGCCACAATCTGCCCAGACTCCCCCTGGAAACGCAGTTCCGCCCGGCTCGACGATTTGCTGAAGATTTCCATCTCTGAGTGCCCCAAGTGGTGAGCGATCTATAGCGAGGGCGAGGTTGTTGCCGGTGGTGTCGGGCCTCGTCGCAAAGACGACCACGACCTACAGTTTGTAGGTCGTGGTCGAATCTTCGAGGCTGACTTGAGCGAAGATTTTGATTCCGAAATCCGCAATCCGAAATCCGAAATTCCTCCCTACTTGCCTGTCAGTTCCTTGACCAAGCCATCGGCGTCGTAGACCTTGGCGAGGGCTTCGATGATGCCTCGGCTATCGACACTGAGAGCGCGAGCTTCGGTGTCGTCGTAGATGAAGTCGAGGACCAAGGATTGGATGTTGCCGTCGAAGATCAAGCCGACGACTTCGCCCTTTTGGTTCACAACCGGTGAGCCAGAGTTGCCACCGATGATGTCCGCGGTGCTGACGAAGTTGAACGGTGTCTTCATGTCGAGTTTGGCTTTCTTGTCGTCCCAGCGCTTCGGCAATTCGAAGGGGTACTTGTTGCCTTGCTCTTTGCTGCGCTCGTAGAGGCCGGTGAAGTCTGTGTAGGCAGGGATGTCTTTGCCGTTTTCCTTGTAGCCTTTGACGGTGCCGTAGCTGAGGCGCAGGGTGAAGGTGGCATCGGGGTAGGTCTTGTCGCCGTCCATCATGTAGCGGGCCTTGGCGAGCAGGGAATAGGCTTGGCGTTTCGGTTCGTCGACTTGCGTCTCGAACTTCTTACGGATGTCGCGGGCCTTGGTGTCGACGAGTTTGGCCAGTTCGAGCATCGGGTCTTTGGCTTCGTCGATGGCCGTTTTACCGCCTTCGTACATCTTCTTGCGGAAGGCCACATCACCGACTTTGGTACTCGAGATCAGTTCAAAGGCGCGGTCTCGTGGGGATTTGCCAGCCAGGACTTTCTTGACGAGTTCATCGTTCGGGTAGGCATTCACGAGCATCGTGAGGCTATCGGCGAGTTTCAAAGTCTCGAAGTCGGCGTAGTGCGGTTCATCGGAGAAGAGGCCGAATTCCAAGCTCGGCAGACGGGAGTCGCCGAACTCCGGCAGGCGATCACGGGCGGCCTTGGGCTTCTCGTCGGCGGCACGGACGAGCGTGCGGGCGATGCCGAAGAGCGAGCTGTTGAACGCGGTGCCGTTGCTCCAGAGGTTGGCATCTTTGATCATCGAAGCCCGGACTTTTTCCGCCGCGGCGATCTTCTCGAAGGCGGCGACTGCGTCGTTGGCAAATTCCAGGCTCGACGAATCGACAGGGATTTCTCGCAGGAACTTCTTGAGTCGCTCTTCTTCCTTGACCTTGCGATCCATGAGCTTCGGATCCAGGAGACCACCCAGCCCACCGATGCGGGCCTTCCGGCTGTTCTGGATGCCGAAGAGTTCGTCTTCGCCCTTTTGGCGGTTCGCTTCGCTGCGTTCGACCCACGAGCCGATCAGCACTTCGAGGCGGTTCAAGCGTGAGAGAAGTGCAGGGTAACCAGTGTCGCGTTGGTATTGCAGTTCGGCGATGGTGTTCTGGCGGGTGGTGCGACCAGGGTGTCCGCTGACGAAGATGAGGTCGTTCGGTTTGGTGCCCGCTTCGCTCCAGGTCAGGTGGTGCTCTGGGGTGATCGGCTTATCGTTTTCGTAGACGCGGAAGAAGCAGACATCGAGGTCAAAGCGAGGGTATTCGAAATTGTCCGGGTCGCCGCCGAAGAAGGCGATGCCTTTTTCCGGGGCGAACACGAGGCGGATATCCGTGTACTTCTTGAAGATGTAAAGGTGGTACTGACCACCGGCAAAGAGGGTGACGACGTCCGCGCGGATGTTGTTCTTGGGGTCCGCGGCCGCTTTCTCGATCTCGCCGATCTTGCCTTGGCGAGCTTTGAACGCCTCGGCAGGAGCCATGCCCATCTTCACGGCGCCGTTGACTTCGTCCGTGACGATCTTGATCGACTGCAACACGTTCAGTTCGAGGCCCTTGCAACGCAGTTCCTCGGCGTTGGTCTTGGCATGGAAGCCGTCCCGTAGGTAGTTCTTTTCCTGGGTCGAGAGCTTCTGCAGGTCGTCCGCCCCGACGTGGTGGTTGGTCATCACGAGGCCAGTCTTGGAGACAAAGCTCCCCGAGCCGCCGGAGTTGAAGCGCACGCTCGACTTCTGCAGGTGTTCGAGCCATTCTTTCGTCGGCTCGAAGTTGTAGTTCTCTTTGAGTTGCTTGAGAGGCGGGGCATTGAAAAGCCACATCCCCTCATCAGCAAGTAGTGGCGAGGCAGTGCTCATGATGGCCCCAAGGACGGCCAAAGCCGAAAGATGGCGTAAACGCATGCGGACAAACTCCGGACAGGCGACAAAAGACCCCAAACAGGTCCGATCCTGCAGATTATAGGGAAGCGGATGCTTGTAGAAACCCAGTCATCGGTCAACTTTACCGGTCAAGTTTGCAAGTCTTGCCGGGGGTGGAGCAAAAGTGCTGGTGAGGATTGTACGCTTTCTCTCAAGTTTTCCGGTGGGTTTTCCGGGGTCGGGGTGCAGGGGGTGAATTTCTAGGAAAACCGTGATTTGAAGTCGCAAACCAGGGTTTGGCACGCGACATGCTTATGTATCCAGCGTTGAAACGAAACCAACCTCACAACGCAATAAAGGACCAAAGCCATGACCCGCACCACCACCGCTCGCACGACCACCCGCACCAGCACCGCTCTCCCACGCATCACCCCGAACCCTGTCGAAGCCAACATGCTCCGCGACATGGCCCTCGTGCTCCGGTTGACCGCGAAGATGTCCGCCGAAATCCGCCAAGACCACGAAGCCAAGAAGCTCACCCCCGCCCAAGCTGTGTAAGTGTTGTAGGGTACAGATCGCTGATATTGCTGGCATCGCCGATACCCATGAAGCAGATGCGATCTCCGGCATGCACACCCGGCGGCACTTCGACTTCCCACAAGATCGGTTGGCCCGAGCCACACAAGCCGTTGGCTTGGTGGCAGGCTTGTCGCGATACTACAGCTTTTTGACGCCGATACGACCTCCATATCCTGCATGTCTGAACATCTTCGCCACGCTGTGGACCTTATCCTCGAACCTATCGCCATCATCCAGAGGCATCACGGACCACTCCACCGCCTAAAAAGGCCGTGTCACTCTCGTGCTGTTCAGGGAACATGCAGATCACTGAATTACTCAGATGAGTAGCTCAGTGATTCTGATACCAAAAAAATGGCAAATTCGTTTGAATTCATGCTGTCAATTCCGAGAATAGGGAATGTGCTGGGCGAATGACCTGGTGCTTTCTCACTTTCTGCGAGGATTTCGTCATGCGGTCTCTCTTACGCTGGCTTCCAGAAGTTCTTCAATCCAAGCGGGCACAACGCAAAGCCCAAGTCACGACGCTTCGGCTGCTCGCGCTCGAAGACCGAGCCGTCCCGGCAACTCTGACGATCACGAACACCAACGACGATGCCACGGCCACCGGACCTGCCGGTTCGTTGCGGCGAGCGATCAGTGATTTGAACAGCTCCGCGGACGCGACGAACACGATTCAATTCAGCCCGACTCTCGCCGGGACGATCACCCTTCAGAACGATTTGCCGACGATCACCAAAGCTGTCAATCTTCAGGGTGTCGGGGCTGGGGTGCAGATTTCGGGAAATGCTAAAGCCGGATTCTCCATCAACGACCCCGCGATGGTAGGTATCAACGTCACGATCAGTGATGTCAGCATCACAAACACGAAGCGCACAGGCAATGGCGGCGCGGTCCTGATCACCAACGGCAACGTGACACTTTCGCGGCTGGTAATCGAAGGCTCCAACGCCACACTCGACGGTGGGGCAATCAGCATCGCCAATGGAAGCTTGAATCTGTTGGATAGTTTCCTCATCGCGAACTCCTCTGGGGATGATGGCGGTGCTGTCGATGTCGCCGGTGGGATCGCCACGATTGACCGGACCGTCATGAGCGGAAACACAGCGACCGCTCTTGGCGGAAGTTTGTATCAAGACGGCGGCACGCTGAACGTGCGGAACTCGTCGTTCATCAATAGCAGCGGGACTTTCGGCGGTGGGGTTTACACTAAGGACTCGGCGGCTGCCATTGAGAACTCGTCGATCACCAACAACAGCGCCACATTCGATGGTGGTGGGTTACGCGTCCAAACTTCGGGTGCGACAACGGTCTCGATTCGTAACGTCACCGTGACGGGCAACAAAGCCGACGGCAACGGTGGCGGGGTAGCGGTCGGCGGCGGGACGTTCATCTCGACTGGCTCGACGATTGCTTTCAACAAGGGCGAAAACAACGGCGCAGGGGCCAGCAGCGGGGGCGGGCTATTCGTCAACGCTGGGGCCACGGCTAAGCTCTTCAGCACGCTTGTTGGCAAGAACGAAATCGGAGCGACTGGCACGAATGCCGAGGTCAGTGGCACAGTCGATGCCACAAGTGCTAAGAACCTGATCACGTTCGGCACGGGCCTTGTCGGCATCTCGAATGCCGATGCGAACGGCAACCAAGTGGGTGGATTCGCAGGGATCGATCCCCGTTTGCTCAGCCCAGTCACGAATGGCATCATCACCAGTATCCCGCTTCAAGCGACCAGCCCGGCGATCGATACGGGTTCAAACCCCGCGCCCGCAACGACATCCGATGGCCGTGGCGGGCCGTTCTTGCGCTCTTCAGGCGCAGGCGTCGATATCGGGGCTTACGAAGTCCAAGCCGATATTCCGCTCGTGGTCACTACGCAAGTCGATCGTAACAACGCGACCTTCAATGCCGCCGATCTCAGCTTGCGTGAAGCCCTCCGCTTCGCAGGCAGTGGTGCCCCGACCGTGACCTTTGCCCCCGCACTGAACGGCAAGACCATCACGCTGAACCAAGGGAGCTTGCTGACCGGGGCTTCCGTTTCGATCGCTGGTCCAGGGGCCAATCTCCTCACGATCGACGGCGGTAGCCGCGATGCGGTGATAATTCTCACGGATTTCCAAATCCCCACGAATAATGCGGTCAACATCTCCGGCCTGACCATTCAAAATGGTGCCGCGGGCGAGGGAGGGCTATTCAACGGCGGCGGGGGCATCGTTAACCTCGAAGCCCTGACGCTGGATCGCGTTTCGATCGTCAACAACAAATCGACATTCTCGGGCGGCGGTGTGACGGTCTTTTTTGGCACTCTGAACGTCAAGAATAGCACGATCTCCGGGAACTCCTCAAACGTGAATGGAGGGGGAGTCAGCTCCATTAACGGGAATGTGGTGATCTCGAATAGCACCATCTCCGGTAACAACGCAGGCAAGAATGGCGGCGGCGTACTCTTTGACACCGCTAGTAACTTGGTCATCAAGAACAGCACGATCACGCTCAACAAAGCCGATAGCGACAACTCGGGCGGCGGCAAAGGCGGCGGTGTCCTAATCGGTTTGGGCACTGCGGAAATCTTCAGTTCCATCGTCGCGGGGAACCTCGTCGGCTCGTCGGGGAGTTTCCCGGATGTTTCCGGTACAGCCAAAGTCAGCACGGTTGTCATCAGCAATACGGCTGGGTTGACAACGACGGCCACGTCGGATCCCACCACGATCTTCGTGGGCAGTCCGTCGCTGGATGCTCTCGCTAACAATGGCGGACCGACCCAGACTCACGCCCTCCAAGCTGGGGGGCTCCCTATTGATAAAGGCGTGAACCCGGATGCCCTCACGACCGATCAACGCGGCACAGGCTTCAACCGACTGACCGGCACTGCCGTGGACATTGGCGCATTCGAGTTCGGCTCGGTGGGCAACAAAGTACCGGTCGCGGTCAACGACTCAGCAACGACCGCTTTCAATAGCGCTGCCTCCATTAACGTGCTGGCCAACGATAGCGATGGCGACGGTGACGCCCTGACGGTGACCATCCTTACCAACCCGGCCAACGGTACCGTGGTGGTGAATGGCGATAAGACCGTCACTTACACCCCGACCGCAGGATTCACCGGCGCGAACAGTTTCACATACCAAATCAACGATGGCAAAGGTGGCTTGGCCTCTGCGACCGTGAATGTGACCGTCAACGCCCTCCCAGCGACGACGGGCAGCGCCGTGACGAAACAGTTCGCGGTGGGCCTGGACTCGGGCGGCGGCACGGTCACACTTTACAACCAAGATCGCTCGGTTCGCCAGACCACGACTCCGTTCCCCGGCTTCACTGGTGGGGTGCGCACGGCAACTGCTGACTTTGACGGTGATGGCATCGCCGATATCGTCGTCGGCACGGGGCCAGGTGTCCCGACACAGGTGCGAATCCTGAGTGGTGTGAACCTGAGCCAGATCTTCACCATTGATCCTTTTGAGGCCTCATTTAAAGGTGGAGTCTATGTCGCGGCGGGGGATGTCAACGGCGATGGCCGACCCGAACTGGCCATCACGCCTGACGAAGGCGGTGGGCCTCGTATCCGCGTCTTCAATGGCAACGGCTTCGGTCAGATCGCCGATTACTTCGGCATCGACGACCCCGCTTTCCGGGGCGGTGCTCGTTCCACCATCGGCGACATCAACGGGGACAACCGAGCGGAAGTCATCGTCGCGGCAGGCTTCGGTGGCGGACCGCGCATCACCATCTGGGATGGCGCCCAACTTTTGACTGGTTCGAAGATTCAACTGGCGAACTTCTTCGCCTTCGAATCCAGTCTGACCAACGGTAGTTTCGTCGCTTCGGGAGACATGACCGGCGATGGCCGTGCGGAAGTCGTTTTTGGTGGTGGCCCTGGGGGCGGCCCCCGCGTGCGAATCTTCAATGGTCCAAGCTTACTCTCACCAGGACTGACCAACATCGACAACATCCCCGCCGCTCAGCTTGCGAACTTCTTTGCCGGCGACCCGAATAACACCAACGGTGTCCGGCTCGCCGTCAAAGATCTGGACAATGACAGCAAAGCCGATCTCCTCACCGGGGGTGGTCCAGGCAGCGGCTCCCGTGTCGTCGCCTACTCCGCGACCAACACCACCCCGCTCTTCAACTTCGATTCTCAACCTGGTTTCACCGGTGGTGTCTTCGTTGGATAATAGTGCTGAATCCTGATGACTCCACAAACGGCGTTGTGTGATCTCTCACACAACGCCGTTTACTTTTCCCCTCAGCAAACATCCCACCCCATGGGGCGTACCGCTCTGGGAGAGCGATTGCCGAGGCTTTCTGGGGCTATGAAGCAGCCCGGGTCAGCGATCAGTCGCGTTCTGCGAGAAGTGTCGCTCTTGTTAATCGTCATCCGATTCGAGCACGGCCATGAAGGCTTCTTGCGGCACTTCGACTTGGCCGATTTGCTTCATCCGCTTCTTGCCCTCGGCCTGTTTGGCCCAGAGCTTGCGTTTGCGGGTGATGTCGCCGCCGTAACACTTCGCGGTCACGTTCTTACGCATGGCCGCGATGTTTTCCCGAGCAATGATCCGCCCGCCGATCGCGGCTTGGAGCGACACTTCAAAGAGGTGCCGGTCAATCTCCTCGCGGAGCTTGGCGAGTACCTTGCGGCCACGACGTTCAGCGGTCGAGCGGTGGACGATGATCGACAGGGCATCGACCTTGTTGCCGTGGACGAGAATATCAAGCCGAATGAGGTCCGCTTCACGGAAGCCCATGAGTTCGTAGTCCATCGTGCCGTAACCGTGCGTGACGGACTTGAGCTTGTCGTAGAGGTCATAAATGACTTCCGCGAGCGGCATTTCAAAGACCAAAATCACCCGTTGTGGGCTGAGGTGTTCGAGGCGAACGAATGTCCCGCGGCGCTCCGTGCACATGCTCATGAGGTCGCCGATGTTAGTGGCGGGGATGAGGAAGCTGATTTTGACGATTGGCTCCCGGAACTGGCGAATCAAGCCCGCATCCGGTAGGTCTTGCGGCCCATGGATGATGACCACTTCGTCGTTCGATTTCAGAATCTCGAAGGTCACGTTTGGTGCGGTTTGCACAAGGTTCAGTTCGCTATCGCGCTCGAGGCGTTGCTGAATGATCTCGCGGTGGAGCATCCCCAAAAAGCCACAACGGAAGCCGAAGCCCAAGCCATCCGAGACTTCGGGGGTGAAGGTGAAACTCGAGTCGTTGAGTTTGAGTTTGCCCAAGGCTTCGCGGAGGTCTTCGAACTCGTTGTTGTTGACGGGGTAAAGCCCCGAGTAGACCATCGGCTTCGGCTCTTTGTAACCAGCCATCGCCTCGGTGGTGGGGTTGAAGGCATCCGTGACGGTGTCGCCGATGTTGACGTTTTCGATGTTCTTGATGTTGGCGGTAAAGTACCCGACCTGGCCCGCGGTGAGTTCATCGCACTTGGTCATGCCTGGGCGGAACTGGCCCATATCCGTGATGACGTATTCACGAGCCGTCCGCATCATCTTGATCCGCTGGCCCATCTTGAGATGGCCATCGATCATGCGGATGTAGACGACGACGCCTTTGTACGTGTCAAAGTGCGAGTTGTAGATCAGGGCTTTGAGGGGCGCTTCAGTCTCACCCGCCGGTGCTGGCACACGGTCAATAATGGCTCCGAGCAGATCCTCGATGCCGATTCCTGCCCGAGCACTGACCTTCATGACTTCCGAAGGCTCGGTAAAGACCGCCTGTTCCATTTCGCCGATGACGAAGTCCGGCCGAGCGTGTGGCAAGTCGATTTTGTTCAAGGTCGGCACGAGTTTCAAATTCGCTTCCATCGCCAAGAAGGCATTCGCCACCGTCTGGGCCTGCACACCCTGGAAGGCATCGACCAGGAGAACCGCCCCCTCACACGCCGCCAGACTGCGCGAGACTTCGTAATTGAAATCCACGTGGCCGGGGGTGTCGATGAGGTTCAGCTCGTACTTTTCGCCTTTGTAGTCGTGGTAAATCGTGACCGGGTGCATCCGGATGGTGATGCCACGCTCTCGTTCGAGGTCCATGGAATCGAGCGTCTGCGCGCGGATATCCCGCTCAGAGATGGTCCCCGTTTTCAACAGGAACTGATCCGCGAGCGTGCTCTTGCCGTGGTCAATGTGGGCAATGATGCAGAAGTTCCGGATATTCGCTGTCGGCGTCGGCATCGTCGAGGCACCTACTCAATGTGTTCAAAACACTAGTTTAGCATCCTCCGCACACCCTGAATAGTGCCAGCGATGGTATATCAAGGGTCAATGAGCCGTAGTCTCATCCCCAACCGCTGGCGGATCAAGAGAAACAACCGGCAGACGGGACCGCAAGACGCTCAACAACTTACGAAACGACCGTGAAGAGACCGCACACTCTTCCAAACTCATCTGACTGACGAAACTCGGCTGATCAACGGTTTCTTTGTACTTTCTTGGTAGGTGCTTCTTGATCCAGGGTTTCCCCAAACCTTCGCCTTCTGGATCGGCGGATTTGGGTAAATCGGCTGGTAGGTTCTTCCATCCTCGCAATGACTCCGCAGAGGCAGCGAACCAAGTCTCGAACATGACATTCGGTAAGACACATGCGATGTCCTTCGCCAAGTCCGCACGCGCTTCGCAGGCCCAAGCGAGTAGCTCAGCGGATTTCGTCTTCGGGCAGTGATTCCCTTCGGAATCCACCATTACGAGAAGCAAGCGTGTCAGATCTGACGATGAATTGGCGAGTAACTTGATGGCCGAGGCTTCGATCAATTTCTTGAATTTGTCCGGATTCAACATATCACCTTGTTTGCATCGCCAAGGAATAACATCAATAGTGTCGGTAGTACAAATCGAGTACCAAATTCTTTCCAGCAATCCGCGGATCGCTCCGTCTTCGCCATGACCTTCCACTAACACCACAACTCGCAGGGGCATCTCATTTCCCCTCCGCTTGGAGCCGATCTTGTCGTGCGAGGTCGGCTTCGTCGAGATCGAGGTGGTCCATTCGATGCAAGTCGGCAAGCGTGTAAAGCTCATCCTCGACCATCTTTTTGCTGGCCGCATCGACGGGTGTAATCCGCGTCTGGCCATTGACGCTACGCACCACCAGCACCTGGCCCGGCACTATATCCCGCCCCTCGAGCAGGTCGGCACTGTGGGTCGTCAGCAAGATTTGCGTCCGCGAAGTGGCCTCATCCAAGGCATCGACGAGCGCCCGCATAGCTGCTGGATGCAAGGCCGTCTCAGGCTCTTCAATGCCGATGAACCCCGCGCCCGAATTCTGGAACGCCGCTACTAAAGCCGCCAATACTCGCAACGTCCCATCGGACATTCCAGAAGCATCAAACTCTATGGGCTTCTCCCCAGGAGCCGATTTCATCACAAAGCGAATCGTTTCGTAATCCCCGTAAGTCTGATGGTGGAAATCCGCCACATCCGGAACGATCGCTCGGAGGTAATCGCGAATCCGCGCGAGGGTATCTGGATCAGCCTGATGAAGTCTTTGGATCACGCCTGCAAGATTGCCACCATACTGCTCCAAATGGATTTCGTTAGATACTGGTCTCTGTTCTCTCAGCTCACGCGGCATCAGACTATAGCAAGAGTATTTTCGTATTTTATGTCTGATGTTGTCTGATAGTATATCTATAAACATTGGAATGATCAGTGAATCAGAAAAAATATGGTGATTCATAGAAAAGAGTTCTGCACAATGCTTGGTCAGCTTTTCAATTTCGTGAAAAATAGCTGTTTTGTAAATACTTGATCTGGTAAGGTTGAAATGAATTTCGTTGCGATTGAATTCGACAAAATCATCGCCAATCGACAGGCGGAATAGTTCGGCGATATTGATATTCATGTTTCTGTGATTTTTCTGCAGCGTGAACCCAAAACGCGCCTCCAATTCCGAACCTTGGTCATGCTCGAATTTCAGATCAAATTCGATCTCTAGACTTTTACTGTTGCGACGTAAGATCGCATTCCAGCCTCTATGTCGTTTGACAGCCTCGGAGACAGGGTATGTCATCAAATCGCTGACGAAGGCCAACGCCTCAAGAAAATTGCTTTTGCCAGCGCCGTTGCGGCCGACGAGGATGGTGAGGGGGTGGAGTTCGACATCGCAGAACTCGATGCTTTTGAAGTTGCGGATTTTGACCCGACGCAGAAATGGCGGCTTCGTGTGTTCGTTTTCGGGTGGCATATCGATACCTCATTGCTTCAGGCAGGGCCGAGGCACTTGTGATATTTTAGCATCCCCCGCACACCCTGAATAGTGCCAGCGAAGGCATCTCGCCGATCCGTCGGCTCGAGACGAACCGAAAACCGCACAGATCACTCAACCAAACTCACGTGACCTCGCGAAGCTTGGGCATTCCACCGTTATCGCTCACCATCTACATTAAACGAGTCGGCGACGATGATCTCACCCGCACCGCTTGCCAAGACTCCCGAGGAGCTACCGATGCCGTCACCCTTCCCAGGCATGGACCCCTGGCTGGAAAGCGAAGAGATTTTCCCCAACCTCCATGACACGCTGCTCATGGGAATTCGGAATTCTCTCAACCTCACATTGCCAGAACCGTATGTCGCAACGCTGAAGAACCGCGTCTGGATTGATGATGTGCAGCGGCGGGACCCGGATATCAGCGTGTTGAATCAGCGGCTTTGGCGTCCACGGGATGAAGGGACTTCGGCCGTCGCCACGATGCCGGGGTTGCAGAGTCTGGGGGCTTATGTGCCGCAGGATACCTGGGAAGAGCCTTATTTGGAGATCGTCTCAACGGAAGGGAAACGGCTCGTCACGGCCATTGAAATCCTCAGTCCTTCGAACAAGAAACCTGGCGAGAATGGACATGCGGCATATTTGATGAAGCAGAAAGAGTTCGTGTTGGGTCGGGTGAACATCGTCGAGATCGATTTGCTCAGACGCGGCACACATGCTTCGATGATCCCCCGTGACCGCCTCGCCCAACTCTCGAATCGGGCCTTTGCCTACAGCATTTCGGTGACTTGTTGGGGCAATCCGAGCGACGACCAGTTCTTCGGTGTCACCGTGGCACTCGCCGACCAGCTGCCGACCTTTGGCATTCCCCTCGACCCTGGCATCGAGCCGCCCACCATCCCGCTGCAAACGATTTTCAGCCAAGCCTACGACCAAGCCCGTTTCGATAAACTCGTTCGTTACACCGAACCACCGCAACCCAAACTCTCCCCCGAAGACGTCGCCTGGGCCAACGAGCGACTTCGGGCGGCGGGGATCATTGCATAGGAGCTAACTGATGCCATCACCATTCCCAGGCATGGACCCCTGGCTGGAAAGGTCTGACCTCTTTCCTGACCTTCACGCGAGCCTGGCCTTCTTGGTGAAGCAGGCTCTGAATGCAGTTCTGCCAGCAGGCTACTCGGCCATCACCAAAAACCTCGTTTGGTCAGGGAGTGACCAAAGGCGAGAACCCGATGCGAGTATCTACGGCGACACCGAAAACGGTGATAGCGTCCGCAAGGAGTACGAAGGATTGCTGACACTGACTCAATCGGAGGAGCCAATCGAACAGCCCTATGTCGAGATTTTGGATGCCAAGTCTCGTCGATTGGTGACGGCGATCGAGATTCTCAGCCCTTCGAATAAGACTCGTGGGGATGCTGGTTTCGATGCTTACCGTGAGAAGCAAGCCGAGTTCTTGGCCGCAGGTGTCAACTTGGTCGAAATCGATTGGTTGCGAGCAGGCCAACATGTGACCGCGATCCGACGTCCGGCGCTCAAGGCCAAAGTGCCCCATGATTTTCACTACCACATCGCGGTCACGGCCTTTGACCCCCATCGCCACGAAATGGCCGCGATCCGCCTCGAGGACACGCTCCCGCGCATCAGCATTCCGCTCTTGCCACAAGATGCCCCCGTGCCCATCGACCTGCAAACGCTTTTCACCCAAGCCTACGACAGCAGCCGGTATTCTGTCGTTATGGATTACTCCGAACCACCGCAACCCAAACTCTCCCCCGAAGACCTCATCTGGGCCAATGAGCGACTGCGAGCGGCGGGGATCATTGCATAGGAGCTAACTGATGCCATCACCATTCCCAGGCATGGACCCCTGGCTCGAGGACGGAGAGATTTTCCCGAATCTCCATGACCGTCTTTTAATGGGGATCTGTGACCAACTCAATCTGCTGATGCCCGAAGAGTACACGGCCATCAGCAAGAACCGCGTTTGGATTGACGATGTCCAGCGCCGTGATCCGGATGTCAGTGTCTTCGGGAAGGATCATCCCCCCCTTTCGGGTGGCACCGCGACTCTGAGCACCATGTCTGGCTTGCAGCTTTTAGGGGGCGTTCCGTTGGCAGAATCGATGGAAGAGCCATACCTCGAAATCCTGTCGAACAAAGGGCGACGATTGGTGACTGTCGTGGAGATTTTGAGTGTTGCGAACAAAAGCACGGGACGAGCGGCCTACCTGGCCAAGCAGCAGGAGTATCTCGCCGGGGGTGTGAACATCGTCGAAATCGACTTACTTCGCACTGGCTTGCACTCGACCCTCGCTCCACGGGAATGGCTCGAGCGGTTAGGAACGCCGGACTTCTTCTACCACATCAGCGCGACTCGGCCAGGCGATCCGCCACAAGTTTATGGGGCTGTCCTGGATCTTGCCAAGCCGTTGCCAACGATCGGCATCATGCTGGATCAGGGCGTCCCGTCCGTCAACGTCGAACTGCAATCGATCCTGGATCACGCCTATGAGGCCGGTCGCTACCGCAACCTCGTCGACTACACCCAACCCCCCGACCCACCACTACGTGGCCCCGCTCTCGCCTGGGCCACCGAACGACTTCGAGCGGCGGGAATGATGACGTAGGAGTCAGGCCCGATTTTCCCGATTCCATGCTTGCAATCGCATTGGTCCATGTGCAAATTAAACACACATTCGGTTCCTGATGGGGATTGTGCCATGTGCCGATGGATGGTTCTGCTGATGTCGCTGGTGGTTCTCACGTCACTTCAGGCGGATGATTGGACCGGCAAAACGATCAAAGTGAAAGAGAACGGCCTCAAGCTCGGGCGGAAGCTTGGCGGCGGGTTGGTCCGCGACGGCGAAGCGCTCGACAGCAGCAAGACTTACCGCGTCAAAGCCTCCGACGATACCTACCTCGAACTCGAAGGCGGGTTCATCTTCCGCATCGACGCTGAGGCCGTCGCCGACGCCACGCCGTTCCCCAAGCCGCTCAAAGACGGCGAAAAAGTGAAGACCGACGGCTGGTTCGGCAAGAAGGTGCTGCCGAAGCGCAGTGAAGACACGATCCAGATTGGCGACTGGGTCGACGGCAAACAGGAAACGTGGACACCGCACAACTTGTTGAACAGCACTGTGCGCGAAGATCGTGGTGGCTTCTTGCGCGTCTACGACGGCCGCCGCGAAGGCTGGGTCAGCAAGGACGACATGGTGACGGCCGAAGACGCCCCGGCATACTTCGACAAGGCCGTGAAAGAGAATCCGAACAGTTACCACGGCTGGGACATGCGGGGCATAAGCTGGTACCGCAAAGGGGAGTTCGACAACGCCATCAAGGATTTCACGGAAGCGATCCGTCTGGAGCCCGATTCGAGTCCTTCCTACAACAACCGCGGCAACGTGTGGCATGCCAAGAAGGAGTACGACAAAGCCATCACCGACTATACCGAATCCCTCAAGCTCAACCCGAACAGTGCCTCGTCCTACAACAATCGTGGCAACGCGTGGTATGGCAAGAAGGAATACGACAAAGCCATCGCCGACTACACCGAAGCCATACGCCTCAATCCGAGCAGTGCCTCGTCCCACAGCAATCGTGGCAACGCTTGGAAAGACAAGAAGGAATACGACAAAGCCATCGCCGACTACACCGAAGCCCTCAAGCTCGACCCGAAGTTTGTGAACGGGTACAACGGCCGTGGCAACGCGTGGTATGGCAAGAAGGAATACGACAAAGCTATCACCGACTACGATGAAGCCCTCAAGCTCGACCCGAAGTATGTGCACGCGTACAACGGCCGTGGCAACGCGTGGAAAGCCAAGAAGGAATACGACAAAGCCAGCACCGACTACGATGAAGCCCTCAAGCTCGACCCGAAGTATGTATTTGCGTACAGCGGCCGTGGCAACGCGTGGAAAGACAAGAAGGAATACGACAAAGCCATCGCTGACTACACCGAAGCCCTTAAGCTCGACCCGAATGACGCTTACGCTCACGGAAACCGGGCGATCACCTACACCAAGCTCAAGAAGTACGATGAAGCCGCTGCCGGGTTTGAGAAGGCTATCGAACTCGATCCGATGGATTGGATTCACCGCAACTATGCCAAGTTCCGAGCGAACTGCCCGGAGGCCAAGTACCGAGACGGCAAGAAAGCGGTGGAGTTGGCGAAAAAGGCCGTCGAGAAGGCCGGCAAAGACACCGACTGGCAATATGCCGACGCGCTGGCTATGGCCTACGCTGAGGCCAGCGACTTCGAGTTGGCCGTGGCCGAGCAGCGAAAAGCCATCGAGATGCTGAAAGCCGAGAAGGCCCCGGATGTGGAGGACTTGAAGCAAGCCGAGGCACGATTGGAGTTGTATCGGGCCAAGAAACCCTACCGTGACGAGTGACCGAGGGTTGACGTGGGGCCAGCCAGCGTAATAATAGGGTTTCTGTTTGAATTCGCAGTCGTGGGTAGCTGTTCATGGGCCGTTCGTTGCCGTTGGTTGTAGGAAGTGCTGCTCCGTCGGCGGAGAATGGCAAGGGGACTTACGCCTTCATTTCGCTCGGGTGCCCGAAAAATACGGTCGATAGCGAGCGGATGCTCGGGAAATTGGCCCAGGATGGCTACACCTTCCAGGCGGGGGCTGAGGGGGCGGATGTCGTCATTGTGAATACGTGTGGGTTCATTGAGCCGGCTCGGCAAGAATCGCTGTCGGTCATTCGGGAGATGCTGGCCCTGAAAGAATCGGGTCGGGTGGGGTCGATCGTCGTGGCCGGGTGCCTGGCGGAGCGGAACCGGGAAATGCTCCTCGAAGAGGTGCCGGGAGTCGATCAAATCGTGGGCGTGTTTGGCCGCGAGGAAATCTCGGACGCAGTGAACCGCGCCCGCAAGCAGATCGACGAGCAACGCAGCATCTTCCGCCCAGTCCCCGTGCGTGCCCTCGAAGACACGGCCCGCCTGCGAATCACCCCACAACACTATGCCTATCTGAAAATCTCCGAAGGCTGCGACAGGCTTTGTACGTACTGTGCCATTCCCAAGATGCGGGGGAAGCACGTCACCAAGCCGATGGAAGAGGTCTTGAAGGAAGCCCGCGAGCTGGTCGACGACGGCGTCCGGGAGTTGATCATCGTGGCCCAGGATGCCACGTACTATGGCATGGACCTTTACGGCCGAGCACGCTTGGCGGAACTGCTGACCGAACTCAACCAAGTCGATGGCCTGCAGTGGATTCGCCTGCTCTACGCCTACCCCGAGCACTTTGGCGACGACCTGATTGATGTCCTGGCCACGTCCGAGCGGATCATTCCGTATCTGGACATGCCGCTACAGCACATCAACGACAATGTTCTGCGTCGGATGGTCCGCCGGGTCGATCGGGCGAAGACGGTCGATCTCTTGGGCAAGCTGCGTGAGAAGATCCCGAGCCTCGCCATGCGGACGACTTTCATCAGCGGCTTCCCCGGCGAAACGGACGCCGAGCACGAGGAACTGAAGGCCTTCCTCGAAGAAGCCCGCTTCGAACGCTGCGGCGTCTTCCCGTACTCCTTCGAACCGAACACCCCCGCCGCGAAGCTCGAAGGCCACCTGCCCGAGGAGGTCAAAGCGGCCCGGCGGGATGAACTCATGGCCGTGCAGCAAGAGATCGCCTTCGAGTTTGCCGAGTCCCAAGTCGGCGAAGAAATGCCCGTCATCATCGATGGCCCAGACCCCGAGATGCCCGGCCACTTCCATGGCCGGACGTACGCCGATAGCCCGGACATCGATTGCCTGATCCGCGTGAAAGGCAAAAACCTCGAACCCGGCGACTTCACCCGCGTCAAGATCACCGCCGCCGACGGCTACGACCTCGCCGGCAAGACCCTGGGTAAGCCGTGGTAGCGTGGCGGTTCCAGTCAGGAAAACAGTATTTACCACGGAGCACACGGAGAGCACGGAGGAAAAACAGAGTGGTTCGCTGACAGGGTGGTGTCACTGAGCTTTTGTGACTCTTTCTTATTCTCTGTTCTCTCTGTGTGCTCCGTGGTGAAAAACTCTTCAAAACACATCACCCCAAATCCGGCTGCACGAGTTTTTCGGGTCGTCGATCGTAGGCCAGGATGACTTCGGCGGCGAGGTAGCCACTGCGGACGGCTCCCTCCATGGTGGCGGGCCAGCCGGTCTGGGTCCAGTCGCCGGCGAGAGTGAGGCCAGCGATCGGCGTGGCTTGTGGTGGCCGGATGGCGTCGATGCCGGGGATGGCGCTGAAGGTGGCGGTATGCTCAGTGACGACTTTGCTGCGGATGAGTTTGGCAGTGGCCGCGATGGGGAAGAACTGCTGCAACTCCAGGATCACACGCCTCTCGATCTCCTCACGGCCCAGCCCACGCAACTCCCTTGCCGCACTGACCACGACCTGGACGTAATGCTCGCCCGGCGATGATTCGCCGCGACTGAAGAGCCACTGGCAGACAGAGTCGAGCATCACCACATGCGGCAGTTCGGTGATTGGCCGGTCATACCACAGGTGCACGCTAGTGATGGGCGATGGCTCGAGTTGGTCCGCGAGAGAGAAGGGCACTTGCCGACGCCAGGCTTCGGGGAGCAGGGCCGTCACGCGGTCAAAAGGCACAGCCAGGATGGTCTCGTCGGCGCTGTGGGTCGAGCCGTCTCGAAGATGCAGTTGCTTCACTTCGCCGTGCTCAACCTCGATTTCCTTGACGCCCGCATTCTCCCGCAACTCGACACCATGCCGGACGAACCACGCTCGCAGTTCTTCGCCATAAAGCCTGCCCAGTGGCACTTTTGGCACCTCGACACGGAAGCCGTCACGGTGGGCCATGAAGCCTTCGACGAAGACCTTCCGAGCGTACTTGACCCCGACCCGCTCGATGCTTTCGTTCAACGCACTGACCAAAACGATGGCCCAGTACCTCGCAATCGTCCGCGGCGTCTGGCGATGGGCTTCGAGCCAGGCCATCAGCGGCTGGTCGTCGGCTGGGTCAAGCTGACGCAGGCAAGCCAGGCCGTAGGCGATCCGGAGTTTCTCGCTCACCGTCAGGTAATGCGCACCCAAGAGTGCTCGGCCCAAGTGAAAGGGTGCGGGCCACGGGTCGGCGGTGAAGCGGCTCACCCGACGATCCGGCGTCTGGAAGTAGAGCACTGGCTGGGGTTCGAGGTGGTGTTCGATACCGACCACCCGGCAAAAGTGGGCGAGGTTGGTGCAACAACCCATGCTGACATGCTGGCAGGCATCGACCATCTGCCCGGTGGTTGGGTCCGTAAACGAACCTGCTCGCCCGCCCAGCCGTTGCCGGGATTCGAGCACCGTGACGCGATAGCCCCGCGAACCCAGCGCCACCGCCGCCGCTAACCCTGCCAACCCACCGCCAATGATTTGCACTGTCTTCATGGGGCTGTTTTATGGCGGTTTTGATCAGCTGGTTCAATACTTGAGGTTCTTGAAGAGACGCGACCGCTAGGGAGCGAGGGCCTTTCAGTCCAAGTAAAAGAGCAGTACGGAGAGATCCGCCGGCGTGATGCCGCTGACGCGGCTGGCTTGGCCGACGCTCGCTGGGCGGATTTTCGAGAGCTTCTCCTGGGCTTCTTTGCGGAGCTGCGGCACAGCTTGGTAGTCGAAAGTTATCGGGATCGGCTTGCCTTCCATCTTGCGGAAGCGTTCCACGTCGCTCGCTTGGCGATCGATGTAGCCGGAATACTTGGCTTCCAAGACGACTTGCTCGACGACTTCGGGCGTCTGGTTCCACTCGGTGAGGCCAGGGGAGCGCGCTTGGAGAGCGTCCCAGTCCGTGTCGGTGCGGCGAAGCCAGGTGCCGAGGTTGTCGCCGTCGGACTTGGTAGTTCGTAGCTGGTTTTGCAACTCGGCGATCTTGGTTTCCTTGGTTTGCAGGCGGTTCCAGGCGTCGTCGTCGACGCTGCCAATGGCGCGGCCCAGGGGTGTCAGGCGGCGGTCGGCGTTGTCGTGGCGCAACACCAAGCGATACTCTGCTCGGCTCGTAAACATCCGGTACGGCTCATCGACGCCCTTGGTGACCAAGTCGTCGATCAAGACACCAATGTAAGCCTGCGAACGGTCCAGGATGAAGGGGCCTTTCCCTTGGATTTTTAGCCCAGCATTCAACCCAGCGATCAAGCCCTGTGCCCCGGCTTCTTCGTAGCCGGTCGTGCCATTGATCTGACCCGCGAAGTACAGCCCAGCGACGGGCTTCGTCTCTAGGGTGGGGTGCAGTTGCGTTGGTGGGGAGAAGTCATACTCGACGGCGTAGCCCCAGCGCATGACCTCGGCTTTCTCGAGTCCCCGAATCATCCCGAGCATGCGTTGTTGCACATCCTTCGGCAGGCTCGTGGAGATGCCGTTGACGTAGTATTCGTGCGTGTTCAGCCCTTCGGGTTCGAGGAAGAGTTGATGGCTTTCCTTCTCAGCGAAGCGCACGACTTTGTCTTCGATGCTCGGGCAGTAGCGTGGCCCGCACGAGCGGATCTGGCCAGAGTACATCGGAGCACGGTCGAGGTTTTCCCGAATGAGTGCATGAACCGCGGCGTTCGTCTCCGTGATGTGACAGACGACTTGCGGCACAGTGATTTTGTCCGTGCGAAAGCTGAAGGCCCGCGGTGTTGGGTCGCCGGGGCTTTCCGCGAGGCCATCGAAGTTGATCGTACGCCCATTGAGCCGGCAGGGTGTACCAGTCTTGAAGCGGGCGAGTTCGAAGCCACAGGAGGCGAGTGTCTCGGACATCCGCTCCGCAGAGGCATCCCCCGCTCGGCCACCGACGGTCTTGGCCTCGCCGGTGTGCATGATGGCTTTCAAGAACGTCCCCGTGGTCAGGATCACAGCCGAGGCGAGGTAGTGTGTGTCCCCGCGTGCCACGACTCCACGGATTCGCTTGGTCGCCGGTAAGCCGGAATCGGAGATGTCTTCGAGTAGCAAACCTTCGACGAGTTCTTGCCGGAGGGTGAGGTTCGGCTGTTCCTCGACCCACTTCTTCATCGTGAATTGGTAGAGCTTCTTATCGCACTGCGCTCGGGGCGAGTGCATCGCGGGGCCTTTGGAGGAGTTCAAGATTTTGAACATGATCCCTGATTCGTCCGTGCAACGGCCCATGACGCCACCGAGGGCATCAATCTCACGGACGATCTGCCCCTTCGCCACACCACCGATTGCGGGGTTGCAGCTCATCTGCCCGACGGCGTCGGCGTTCATGGTCAGCAAACAGGTCTTCATGCCTAGCCGTGCAGCGGCCATCGCGGCTTCCGTGCCTGCGTGACCGGCACCGACCACAACCACATCAAATTCAAACGTCAACGGTGCCACATTCCACCTCATGAACTCAGGCTGATTCGCCAGTTGCTATTGACCATGCGCTCTTGGCATCAGTGCTTTTTGATCCCTTCTCCCCTTGTGGAAGAAGGTGGATTTGGAAACTCGGTTTCCGAGTTTCCAAAGACGGTTGAGGGGTCAGCGCTCGACCTTGAAAGAGAACCTTTTCTGGATGCTGCGTTCACCCCTCATCCGTCCGATCCGGCTCTATCGAGCCTGGATCGGCCACCTTCTCCCACAAGGGGAGAAGGGAAACAGCCGCCGAGAACAAGCATGACCTCTGGGTTCATGGTCCTTGGAAATCAGTCCCAGCATTCTACCTGGCTGGAGCCGGTGGGGAATCTCAGCCCCCGAAGTGGGACACCACCAGGACACAGAAGTTATGGCAAAAGTGCAAAATAATCGGTAATGCCATGCCACCAGTGAGCACCCGGGCGTAGCCCATGCCAGCGCCGAGGAGAATCAAGATCGGCCAACCAGGGACGTTCCCCAAGTGGGCCATGCCGAAGAGCACGGAACTCAGCCATACGGAGCCATGCAGCCCCAGGTGGTTGCGTAAATGGCCGAGTAGTCCGTAGCGGAAGAATAGCTCCTCGATCAGAGCCGGCTGAATGCAGACCAACAAGATCGCCCAGAAGCCATCTTTCAGACCAATATCGTCGTCACTATTCACGACTGGGGCATCAGGATCGGTGAAGATGAAGACCAAGAGGGCGTGATACGCCAAGTTCATGCAGATCGCAAAGAAGAAGGCCGGGATCGCCCAAATCCAGGTGGGGATGACCTTCCACGCCGCCTCACGAGCGAGCGGTGCCCCCGCACAGACCACGCCGACGATCACGATCAACGCATCGACGACCTCGAGCACGAGGTTGTCGTAGATGAGTTGCTTCTTGATCCCGGCATCGGCGTAACGGCCTTGGTCGATCAAGAGTCCCGAAACGAGCTGGCTGAAGGAGACGCCCATGATGCCCGCATAAGTGAGCATCAACAGCAGAATCGGGCCGTAGGAGGGCCGTGGTGGCAGTAGGGGATCTTGGTAGTCTCGATAATCGTCGTCGTAGTAGTCGTGCCGGGCGGGGCGTCTCCGACGGGAAGGGCTACGGCGGGTGCGGAATCGTGGAGCGGGTGGCTCCACTTCGATCTCGTCTTCGTTCGGAATCATCCCATAGGGGGATTCATCGTCGTTCTCGACCGCCCGTGGACGAACCACAGGTGGGTCGGTGGGGGAGATCGGGTCTCGAATCGGTCGTGCTGGCACGGGGCGAGCGCGACGCGGTTCGAGGGTGTTGTTGTCGTCGGGCAGTTCGTCCGGCATCAGTTGAAGTCCGAGGATTTCTTACTCACGATTGGATTCTCTTTATCGTACCCGAACTCGGACTTCAAAAGCGAGACGGCCCAGTCACGATTTTTCGCCCGCGATTCTTCGCGCTCGTTGCGACTGACCAAATCGTAATAAGGGCTTGTGCTGGCGAGCGGCCCGTGGCGCTTGGAGTGGAAGTCGTCCACGCTCTGTTCGAGCCGCGAAACGAGCACCGCGACGTAGTAGACATCGCCCGCAGCATCCGGCAGGACAAGCGTCGTGGAAACGGGCTTGTCGCTGTTGCGGGCCAGTTCGGTGACGAGTTGCGTGGTGGGGTGAGGGATGTTTTCGCTCGGAGACATGGTGTAAGGCTGAGCGCGGGGCCGTGGCATCGACCCGACGGACTGTGCCATCACAATCGGGGCCACGTCTTCCAGGGGGAAGAACTTGACACGGCTCTGGGCTGGGGCTGCGAACTGGGCCGCAAAGTCCTTGTGGAGTTGGGTCATCTTCGGTTCGATTTCCGCGAAGGTCTTGCCGAGTGTCTCCGTCTTCTTGGCGAGGTCTTCAGCGGCTTTCTTCGCGAGCTTGCGGGCTTCGGTGCGGCGCCAAGCATTTTCGACCTTCGCCTTGGCCACGAGGCTGTTGATGTCCCGGAGTGGTTCTGGCGTCGTCTCTTCCGTGCGGTACACGAAGAACCAAGGCTTGTTCATGTCGAAGAATGGCTCAGGACGGTAAAGACCTGTTGTTGGCACGAGGCGACCATTGTTGTCTTGGCTGTCGAAAAATCGGCTGGCAAACGCCAGTTCGGGGAGCTTCTTCGGAGGAGCCATCATGTTCTGGCGGTCGGCGAAAGGCTTCTCGCTGAGGGTTTTCAAGCCTTCGTCTTTGGCGAGGTTGTAGCGATCTTGGAACTCTTTCGAAGCGCCGGTTTTGAAACCACGAGCCGCGATGAAGGCATCGACGAGCTTCTTGCTTTCGGCGTCTTTGTTTTCCTTCAGTTCGGCAATGCTCTTCGTGAGTTGCTTGAAGTCAGCGATGGACAAGGTCTCCACGCAGTTCGTTTCGAACTTGGTCATCAGGCTGTTTTTGACGGTTTCGAGTGGCAGCGGCGTCATGGCGTTTTGCAGGGTCTGGCCCATGGCGAGCATCGTGCCGAATTCCCCGAAGCCGGGCAAAATCGGGACGACGAGAGCCGGGGGCAGGGTCGCGTAACGAGTTTTGCGATCCACAAGCACTGCGGCTCCAAGGAAGCCAGATGGGGACGCGAAGCTCGGCCCTGCGGCGAGCGTTGCGACGAGGCTCGCCACGTTCGTGGGAAGCGGCAGCACGGTGTCCGGCAGTGTGCGATCCGTGAGACCCCAAGAATTGGTCGATGTGCGGGCGTGGTCGCTCTTGTAAGTCTGGTACAGGCTTGCGGCCACGAGGTTCGACTTCAAGGTGCTCGTCGCGGCGATGGCTTCGAACAACCCGGCACCCGCACCGTTCGAGGTGAGGAATGCGGAGAGGGCCACCAGGGCGTCGGCTTTTTGGGTCAGTTCCGCGGCGCCTTTTTTGTAGTACGGCTCGTTTTCTTGGATTTCGTAGTAGGCGAGCTTGAGCTTTCGCGGTTCGCGCAGGCCGATGCGAGCCAACGCCGGGTTCGGGTCGTCGTTTTTCCCGGCTTGGAAAAGCTCTCGGCGGGTCATGTCGTCGACCGTGCCGGTGACTTTCTCTTCGAAGTTCGCCGCGGGGACCGCGATGACACGGTACTGAGCGGGGCTAGTGGCTTTCTTGAAGTAATCCAAGGATTGAATCGGTGGGTTGAACTCCAACGAATCCGAGTGGCGAAGTTTCGCTCCGATGACCATCTCTTGAGCAGCCCGGACGCGGAACTCATCACCCAGTGAAGCGAGAATCCCCATCCCCGCTGACACGCGGCTACCGCGGTTGATGCTTTCTTTGACAGTCGCCCATTCGCTCGGCATGAGAATGTCCGAGAACTCGCGGCGGGTCATTTCCCAGATGTCGTCGTCGGTGTATTTGATGCCGAGTTGATCCGCTTTCTTGAGCCAGAGCAGGAATTCGAGCGAGTCTTTCTGGTTGTTCGCAGGCTGGTTGACGAAGTAGTGCCGTTTTTCACTCCGGCTGCCACCCATGCGTTCGATGAGTTCGTAAATCCGGCGGATGGCGAGTGCCGCTTGGCGGTCGTCTTCAGGTTGTGGGTTCGTAGACCCGAGCACTTCCGCAGGCCCCCGACGGGAGGCCTCGACCAAGCCCATGTAATACTGCTCTTGGAACTGTTCCGGGATTTGACGCATCTCCTGCTGCAGAGCTTGCGGGTTGAAGAGCTTGGTCGCTTGGCTGAGCGTCATTTTGTTGGCGGCACTGACCTTGGGCATTTTCTCGCTGAGCAACTTTTGGTTCCCTTGCAGAGCGAATTCCGAGGCGCGGGTCATGTAGTCGTTGGCCAGTGCGCGTCGGGTTTCGATATCAGCCAGTTCACTCGCGTAGACCTTTCGACCGTCGATGACGGCCATCTCATCCCCACCGCGGGATCTGGAGGCCAACCATTGCGGAATCTGTTGCAGAATGTCGCCCTGGCCGAAGCTCAAAACGAACATGAACATCACGATCACCGTGAGGATCGAGAAGAGAATTCTCTGGTTCCGGCGAAAAATATCAAAAGGATTGAAAGCCATGACTCTGTCCTGAGTTACGTTTCGGCCAACAACGGACCTTGTGTCCTTGTCGGAAGTCGTCACACTTGACAGCCTCACTAGGACTGCCTTAAGTGTGAAAGGGTTTCCGCCCCTCTATAGTAGGAGGGTGGAAATGGAATTGTACGAAATCTGCGGGTCCTAACAACCGCAACACGGAGTTCTCAGGTGGCTGCCTCACGCAAGAAAACAACGAAACCCGATGACGATAGCGCCAAGACGGCGAAGCCTCGCAAAACCCCAGCAAAAAAGGCCGCGACGACGGCTTCCACCAGCGTCCAAGTGGCGTCCAAGAAGCCTCGGAAGGCCGCGGCGCCGAAGAAAAAACCGGTCCCCGGCGAAGAAAAACGACCGCCGCTCATCCCGGATGGCTCGGGGAATTACGATCTTCTCATCGTCGAATCTCCGGCGAAGGCCAAGACGATTAGCAAATATTTGGGCGCCAAGTTCAAGGTCCTCGCCAGCTACGGCCACGTCCGCGATTTGGCGACTGGTCGGCGGGCCACGGGCGAGGAAGTCTCGGGCATTCGCATCAGCGAAGGCTGGAAACTGCGTTACCTGGTCGATGCCGGGGCCAAAGCGAAAGCCAAGGCCAGCAAAGGCCGGATGCGACGCAGCCAAAAAGACATCCTGGACGAACTCAGTGATGCCGCCAAGAAAGCCAAGCGCGTGCTGTTGGCGAGTGACCCTGACCGCGAAGGGGAATCGATCGCCTGGCACATCGCCGATGAATTGCAACTCGAAGAACAATCGACCTTCCGCGTCCGCTTCAACGAAATCACGAAAACTGCGATCCAACA
Organism: Fimbriiglobus sp.; assembly: GCA_051659845.1. GTDB lineage: Bacteria > Planctomycetota > Planctomycetia > Gemmatales > Gemmataceae > Fimbriiglobus. The sequence goes on from JBOFPH010000066.1 coordinate 78,884, forward strand.
AGCTCTGGCAGCGGCGGACAAGATTGACTTGAACCGGGTGCGTGCTCAGGAAGCCCGCCGGGCGATGGACCGCATCGTGGGCTTCCCGCTTTCCGCCATCCTCGGCGAAAAGGTGACTCGTGGCCTCTCGGCAGGTCGGGTGCAGTCGGTTGCGGTCAAGGTGATCGTGGACCGCGAAAGGGAGATCGAAGCCTTCCGGACCCAGGAATACTGGCGGATTACAGCCCTTCTCGCTCCGGATGGCACGAAGGTCTCGTACACTTCGGACCCGAAAAAGACGAAGATTTTCGCCAAGAAGAAGGACGACAAAAAAGCCGAGGACGCCAAGGACGACGCGGACCCGGTCGACACAGAAACGCCCGAAGTCGCCGAAGGCGATGCCAAGCCGGATGCAGAAGTCAACCCCTCCGCGAATGAGAAGGCTGGCATCCCCACACCGCCTGCGAATAGCTTCCTCGCGGAACTCGCCAAATGGAACGGCGCCGATCCCCTGCTTGCCTCCGAAGCGGACGCGGACAAGATCGTGGCTGGTCTCGCCGCCGCGACGTACACCATCTCCAAACTGGAGCAAAAAGACCGCCCCGAGCGGGCACCGGGGCCGTTCACGACTTCGACTTTGCAACAGCAGGGTAACATCCGCTTGCGGTTCAGTGCTTCACGGACGATGCAAACCGCCCAGAAGCTCTACGAAGGGGTCGACCTCGGCAACGAAGGCACGGTCGCGTTGATCACGTACATGCGTACCGACTCGACGCGGATTTCGCCGACGGCGCTCAACGACGTCCGTAGCTTCATCGAGACGACGCACGGCCAAGCCTACTTGCCTGCGAAGCCCAACTTCTTCGCCTCCGGCAAGAGCGCTCAGGAAGCCCACGAGTGCATCCGGCCTACGGATGTGACCATGACCCCCGAACGCGCCGAACGGGCTGGCCTGGCCGGTGATCAGTTGCGGCTTTACACGCTGATCTACAACCGCTTCGTGGCTTGCCAGATGAACCCCGCCATCTTCGCCGTCACGAACGTCGAAGTGACCGCCGGCCCTGGGCTGTTCAAAGCCACGGGGCGGATTCTGAAGTTCGATGGCTTCCGCAAAGTGATGCCGCCCGCGGGCAAACAAGAAGACAGCGAACTGCCGAACCTGACTGACAAGATGCTGCTGAAAAAGCTCGATCTCTTCGAGACCCAACACTTCACCCAGCCACCGTCACGCTTCAACGAAGCGAGCCTGGTGAAGATGCTCGAAAAGGAAGGCATCGGCCGGCCGAGTACGTACGCCAGCATCATCGAGACGATCCAGAACCGCGGTTACGTCCGGCAGGACAATCGCCGCTTCTTTGCCACGGATGTGGGCAAAGTGGTCACCGATTTGCTCGTGGCCCACTTCCCGAACATCATGAACTTGAAGTTCACGAGCCACTTCGAGGAAGAACTCGACGACATCGAAACCGGCAAGTTCCAGTACCAGGAAGTGCTCGATGAGTTCTGGACGCCGTTCTCCGAAGCTTTGAAAAAAGCCGAAGTCGAGATGCCCGCTCTGCGTGGCATCGAAGTCGGTGAGAACTGCCCACGCTGCTCGAAGCCACTGTTGCAACTCTTCAGCGCCAAGACCGGTAAGCCGTTCATCGGTTGCTCGGGTTACCGAGACGATCCGAAGTGCAGCTACATCAAGCCTGGCGAAGGCGAGGCCGAGCGAGCCGAGCCGACGGTGACCGACATCGCTTGCCCCGCCTGCGGCAAGTTCATGGTGAAAAAGGAAGGTCGTTTCGGCGTCTTCTTCACCTGCCAAGGTGCCCCGGACTGCCCAACGCTCATGAACCTCGGCGCGGACGAAAAGCCCGTCGTCACGGCGTTGCCGACCAAGAACGTCTGCTTGAAGTGCGAGAAGCACAACATGCTTCTGAAGCGCAGCAAAGCTGGGAAATCGTACCTCGGTTGCCCGGATACCAAGTGCAAGTACATGGTCGATGCCGATGCCGACGGCAACCCCGTGAAGCCACCCGAAACTGGCATCAAGTGCGAGAAGTGTGGCAAGGAGATGGTCATCCGCACAAGCTGGCGCGGGCCGTTCCTGTCGTGCAGTGGCTACCCAGCCTGCCGAAATGCGAAGTCCATCAATGCCGAGTTGAAGGAGAAGTTGAAAGACATCCTCCCGGCCATGCCCGAGAAAGCGGACAAGGCCAAGTCCGATGTCCCAGACATTACCTTCGAAGAGAAATGCCCCGAGTGCGAATCGCCGATGCGCCTGCAAAAATCTCGATTCGGCGGCGGTCGCTACTTCCTGGGCTGCACGAAGTACCCAAAATGCAAGGGAACCAAGAAACTCACTTCGGCTCAGGAAACCCAAGTCCTAGCGGCAGTGAACCCAACCACAAGTTCCACTCCTACTGAGGCTTTCTAACGTGACGAGTCGCCCTTCGGCCTGGCCACTCGCCCTGGTGCTCATCTTCTTGAGCCTCTCGGCTGTTGTACTTGATCTGTCGGCGTTCCATCGTTTACATAACGCCGACTCGATCATCCCAATCCTCGTGAGCACCCAGAAGTGGACCTTCTACTACTGGGAACAAAACCGCTTCGGCATGTTGGTCGCGGGGCTGGCCCTGCCATTCAAGAACCCACTCACGAACTTGTTCGTGCAAAATGGCATCACCATCTGGTGTGGCTTGGCGGTATTCCCACTCGCAGCCAAGTTCTTCGGCTCGCGCCGACCACTTTCCGTGGGACTGTTCGCCGCGGCACTCTTTATCTTTGCGTCACCATCACTGTTCCAGTTTCTGTACCTCTCGACGGTGAACGTGTTCGCCACGTCCCTGGCCCTCAGCTTTGCAGCCTTGAACCTGCTGAGCGACCGCACCCGCTCCGCAAAACTCCGCTACCCACTTGCCTTCGCAGCCATGTTACTCGGCGTCTGGGTCAACGCAGCTCTGGGGCTTTTTTTACTGCCGCTCGTGGTTCTCGTTTGGCTTGTGCAAACCCCACGCAGTGCACGACGGCTCATCGAAATGGTCGCACTCTGCGTCATCTGCCAGATGATCAACATGGTGATGCAAAAACTGGCGCCTTACCCGAGCACATTTGCAAAAATCCCGCCTTTTGATCAATGGTGGGAACTGTTGGTGAGGCCTGTTGTACTGTGTTGGAGCGAAATTCAGCCGCGCCCGTTCTACCTTTGTTTCGGGTTGCTAACGCTGCTGGCTGTGGGTCAGCTTCTGATTCCAAGGTGGCGAACTTCCGTGCGACGGGGCTTGCTGACACTGCTCGCGGTTTCGCTTGGCTCATTGGCTTATGTGGTCTTAATGATGATTTGCTTTGATGGCCGTTGGCGATATGCCACACCATCCTTGGTGCTCATGCATCTGGCCGCGGTTGTCGCTGTCACGGAGGTTTTTTTCGGTGAAGTTTCATTACGGGCAGAATTGATCCGGATCATCATCGCGGGGCTGAGTTTGATCGGGGCCATCATGGTGAACTGGGAACCACCGAGCCGAGAACACATCAACGATCCCACCCTTTATATAGGTGGGGGCAAATGCACGAGTTTCGCCGAGTTAGGTTGTACTCATATCGCTGGGGATTTTTGGCCGACATGGGTTGCGATCTGGAATCTCAATTGCAAGTACTACCCTGAGGGACACTGTTGCTACGGAGTCGCGTTTCGCTGCGATCCAACGGCATCGAGTTGGAAGAGTGTGCCACGTTCGCAAGTCCGAGTGGGATGCTACAGCGCGGATCACTCAGCAGACGTCGCTCGTGGTCGTTTCCCTTATCGTTTGAAGCTCCTCGAGGTTCGCGGACAACTGGAAATCTGGGTACCCGAGGACAACCCTTGACCACTCCACCGAATGACACGCTCTCAGGGCGTGCTCAATCCGCCTACATCCGGCAGGAGTTGCTCGCCCCCGCACAGGCTCTCGTGGAGTATGCCCGCGAACTGGAGTCCCACGCGACCAAGTCCCAGGATGACCTCACCCGCAAAGATGCGAACCGCTTGGCGGATCGGGCCCAGTACCTTGTCTCGGAGATCGAGAAGATCACCTCTGGGGCGACAAGTGATTCCACTGACCGCGAGATGTGGCGCCGTATCCGACATGACCTCCGCGGTGCGGCTTCATTTATCATCATGGCGTGCGAAGAAATCCGCGAAGCCTCGCCTCCCGAAATTCTCTCCTTACTGGATGTCGATCTCGACCGCACACTGAGTGCGGCTCGGCGACTCATCAAACTCATCGAGCAATTCCAAAACTCGGGCCGCAACCCGATGATGTCGACGGTCGTCCCCGCGGATGTCCGAGCCATGCTCGCTCAGTTACCGAAGACGATCGCCAAAACCTCTCAGCAGACGGGCCTCACCGGGCGTGTGCTCTTGGTCGATGACAATGAGTTTGGCCGCGACTTGGTCGAGCGAATGCTTCGCCAGCAAGGCCACGAAGTCGAACTCGCCTCCACCGGCCAAGCGGCCCTCGATCGCCTGGCCAACCCTGGCCCGCCGATTGACCTGATTCTGCTCGACGTCATGATGCCTGGGCTGTCGGGTCCCGAGGTCTTGATTCAACTGAAGACCAACCCCGAGACACGTGACTTGCCAGTGATCATGGTCTCCGCACTGGGCGAAGACGACACGGTCCTCGCCTGCATTGCCGCCGGCGCCGAGGATTACCTCACCCGCCCCGTTCACGCGGAACTCCTCACCGCTCGCATCACCGCCAGCCTCGAAAAGAAACGGTTACGGGATCGCATCAATCAACTCGTTCGAGCGATCATCCCCGCCGCCGTGGTTGGTGAGTGGGAACAGACTGGCACGATCGCCCCTAAACATCACGAGATGGTGGGTGTGCTCTTTCTCGATGTGGTGGGCTTCACGAAGTTCGCCGAGCAATACCGCAACGACCCCGCACCAGTCATCCGACTCTTGCAGAGCCTGGTCGAGAAATTCGAGATCACGGCCGCGAAGCATGGCGTGCAGAAGATCAAGACGATCGGCGATGCCTTCATGGGCGTCGTCGGGTTGATGGGTGAGCCGACCAACCCGGCCCTCACCTTGCTGCGTTGTGGCCTTGATTTCCTCGAAGATGCCCGGCAGCACCCGGCGAGTTGGAATGTCCGCGTCGGCATCCACATCGGCCCGGTGGTGACCGGGATCTTGGGCCGCACGCAATTCAGCTTTGACGTCTGGGGTCACACGGTCAACGCTGCGAGCCGCATCGAGAGCAACGGCCTCCCAGGTCGCGTCTCTCTTTCCGCCGAAGCCTGGGAGATGCTCGGTGATCTCGCCCAAGGCGAAACCCGCGAGGTCGCCGCCCGCGGCTTAGGGCTTGTCTCCGTCTGGGATTTTGTGGGCTGGCGGTAGCACGAGGCTCGACACCATCCGGTTTACACGCCTTCTTCACACCTTGATCTGTAAGCTAGCAGCATGAACCCCATTATCTTCGCGCTTCGACATCCGGTGACGATTCTCGTGGGCATCATGGCCATGGCCATTGGCTCACTCTTAGCCATGTCCCGTGTCAAAGTCGATATCTTCCCGAACCTCAATCAGCCGGTGATTTACATCTGCCAACCGTACGGCGGCATGAGTCCGCAGCAGATGGAAGGGCTACTGACCAACTACTACGAGTTCCACTTTCTCTACGTCAACGGCATCCATCACGTCGAATCCAAAAACATCCAGAGCATGACGCTCATCAAGCTCTACTTCCACCCCGGCACGGACATGGCTCAGGCGATGGCCGAGACGGTGGCCGCCGTGAACCGGGCACGGTTCATGATGCCGCCAGGCACGGTGCCACCGTTTGTGACAAGACTCGATGTCGGCAGTGCGTCAGTGGGGTACTTGGTGCTTTCAAGCGACAAACTCGCCATCAAGGACATCCAAGATCAGGCCACGTTAAAAATTCGCCCGATGTTTGCGAGCATTCCGGGGGTCTCCAGCCCGCCAGCGTTCGGGGGCAATCAGCGTGCCATCGTCGTGAGCATGGACCCCGATAAGCTGCGTGCTCAACAGGTGACCCTCGACCAGATCACGGACGCGGTGACGCAAGGGAACACGGTTTCGCCGACGGGGAACCTGCGCTTCGGGGACCGTATGTTTTTGGTCAACACGAACGCGATGGTGGGTACCAACCCCAAGGAAGAACTGGGCCGCATTCCTGTGAAACTCGGCGAGAACCCTGTCTTCTTGCGCGATGTGGCCACCATTGACGATTCCTCGGATATCACCGCGGGTTATGTGCTCGTCGATGGTCGGCGTTCGGTGTACATGCTCGTCACGAAGAAATCCGATGCCTCGACGTTGAGCGTTGTCAGTGAGTTGCAAAAGGCATTGCCGAAGATGCGGGACGCGGCCCCGGATATGAACATCGAGTTCGCCTTCGACCAATCCCCGATCGTCACCAATGCCATGCTCGGCGTCGGGTTGGAAGGGGCCATCGGGGCACTGCTGACGGGGCTGATGGTGCTCTTGTTTTTGCGAGATTGGCGCTCGGTGATTGTCGTGGTCCTGAATATCCCGCTGGCACTCTTGGCCGCGATTCTGGCTCTCTGGGTGACCGGGGTGACGATCAACCTGATGAGCCTCGGTGGGCTAGCACTGGCCGTGGGGATTCTCGTTGATGAAGCCACGGTCGAGGTCGAGAACATCCATGCCCAAATGGCCCACACGCCGAGTGTCGCGCGGGCTGTGCGGCGCGGCAACCAGGAAACGGCGGTGCCCCGGCTTCTGGCCATGCTGTGCATCCTGGCCGTGTTCATCCCGTCGTTCTTCATGGAAGGGGCGGCCCGAGAGTTGTTCGTTCCACTGAGCCTGGCGGTCGGGTTTGCCATGATCGCGTCTTACTTACTTTCCAGCACCTTTGTGCCGGTGTTGTGCGTCAAACTGTTGAAGCCGATGCCACACGGCGATTCTCATGGCCCGATTTTTGGCGGCATCCTCAAGCTGTACACGTTGGCCCTTGGCGGCTTGCTTCGCCTGCGTTGGCTGGCGTTGCCCGCCTATCTCGCCGGGATGGCTGCGGCGATTTACCTGCTGACCCAAGTCGTCGGCACCGGGATTTTCCCTCCGTCCGATCAGGGCATGTTTACGCTGCGTTTGAAAGCGCCACCGGGCACCCGCATCGAACGCACCGAAGAACTCACCCAACTATCCACCAAGTTCATCCAGGCCGAAGCGGGCGAAGGTGGCGTGAAATCGACCGTGGGTTACGTCGGCATGTTCCCGACCAACTACCCCATTCAAGCCGTGCATCAATGGACGAGCGGACCAGATGAGGCGATCCTGAAAGTCGCTTTGAATCCATCTCTTGGCATCTCCGTACCAGATCTCAAAGCCCGCCTGCGGGACAAGCTCGAAGCCCATCTGCAAAACTGGCTCGCGGAGCGTTGGCAAGAAGAGAACGTCCCCGCGATCACGATCGAAGCCCGCAAGAAGACGTTACGCCTTTCTTTCGAACCGGGGGACTTGGTCAGCGAGGTCATGAGCTTTGGCTCGCCGACACCGATCGAAGTGCAGATCACCAGCCCACGTCCGGCGGACAATCTCGCCCATGCCAAGAAGATCCTCGAACAGCTTCGCGGTGTGCCCAACCTCAAAGACTTACAAATCACGCAGACCCAAGATTACCCCACGGTGGACATCAACCTCGACCGTGAGAAAGCGGCCTTCGTGAACCTCAGTGCTCGGCAAGTCAGTAACGCCATGATCCCCGCGACGGCATCGAGCCGGTACATGAACCCCATCTACTGGCGCGATCCAGGCAGCGGCCAGGGCTACATCGTCCAAGTGCAGATCCCGCCACCGCGGATGCTGAGTAGCGCCGAAGTGGGCCTCGTACCGATCCGCGGCGAACAGTTCCAACCCGAGCCGACCGGTGGCACGAGTGCCGTGCTCTTGCGTGATGTCGCGGCCATCCGCGAGACCACGACGCCCGGCCAGATCGACCGTTACAACATGCGGCGTATGATCTCGATCACCGGCAACATCACGACGGCGGACCTCGGCCAGGTGGGGCGAGATGTGAAGGCCGCCATCAAAGCCGCCGGTGATCCACCGAAAGGCGTCAACGTCGATCTCCGCGGCCAGATCGAAACCCTCGACGGCATCTTCCGCAACTTGGCCATCGGCTTAGGCATGGCCGTGGTCACGATCGCACTCTTGCTCATGGCCTACTACCAATCGGTGCGGCTCGCCTTGGTCAGTGTCGCCGCGGTGCCCGCGACCTTGGCAGGCGTCGGGCTGGCTTTGTTACTCACCCAGACGACTCTGAACCTGCAATCCTTCATGGGGGCGATCATGGCCATCGGGGTCGCGGTGGCGAATGCGATTTTGCTCGTGACCTTTGCCGAGCGCGAACGCAAGGTGACTGGCAACGCCCGCGAAGCGGCCCGCCTCGGCGCGACGAGCCGACTGCGCCCCATCCTGATGACGAGCTGTGCCATGGCCGCGGGGATGGTGCCGATGGCCTTAGGTCTCGGTGAAGGTGGAGATCAAGCGGCACCCCTGGGCCGGGCGGTACTCGGTGGCGTGATCGCCTCGACCCTGGCGACTCTCTTCGCCTTGCCGGCGGTCTTTGCCACTGTGATGACGGGTGCCACCACTCGACCCATTTCGCTGGACCCCGACGACCCCACAAGCCCCCACTTCGATGGCCCGGCAACTGCCTCCTGAGTGGCTTGCAGACTTCGGCAAGCACTCCTACGATGGTGGGAGATGAACACGCCCACCGAACACACCCGTGCCTTCGCCTTGGGGCTACAAGAACTGACCGTGGCACGGGCTTCCAGCCCGTGAACACAGAGATTGCTTGGTTCTCTCTGCACGGCCAAGATGGCCGTGCCACGCAAGGATTTTGGTCTTACCAGGAATTTGAACCATGTTGTTTCCCCAAGACCGCGGTCAGTCGTCAGAAGACATCTTCGCCGAAAGCCGAATGTCCATCGGCGACCACATCGAAGAACTCCGCAAGTATCTGTTGCGCGCCATCTACGGCCTGCTCGTCGTCCTTTTCGGTGGACTCGTCCTCGACCAGATTGGCCAACAACTGGGTATCCCCTGGCTCGGTGTTGGACGACCGATGCTGAAAGTCATCATCGAACCTGCCGAAAGCCAAGTTCGAGCCTTCATTGAGAGACGGAACGAAAAAGCTCTCAAGAAACTCCAAGATTCTCAATCGGACCCCGCCGAAGTCGAACGTGTTCGAAAAAAATATGACCTCAATGGGCGGGACAACTCAGCGCTCTCGACCAGCGAATTGAACATCCTCCGTGGTGCGCCGGAGCCGATGAAATGGATCTTCTCAGTGAATCAGTTCGAAGAGCACTTCAACATCAAAGCCAAAGATCCCACGAAAACCGAGATCGAAATGGATGTGAAGATCTACCCGGCTCAGCTCAACTACCTGAACATCAAGGGGGAAACCCTTCTTGAGAACCGCAACTTCATGAAGACGCAATCCCCCCAGGAAGCGATGGTCGTCTACTTCAAGGTCTCGATTCTCGTCAGCGCGATCGTCGCTAGCCCGTGGATCTTTTATCAGCTCTGGGCCTTCATCGCCGCGGGGCTGTACCCGAACGAGCGAGCCTATGTCTACAAGTTCCTCGGGCCGAGTATTGCGCTCTTTTTTACGGGCGTTTTGCTTTGCCAGTTCGTGGTCTTACCCGGTGCTGTGAAAGCCCTCATCGGCTTCAACGAGTTCATTGACCTCGACCCCGATCTGCGGATGAACGAGTGGCTCAGTTTTGCCTTGATCCTGCCATTTGTCTTCGGCATCTCCTTCCAGACGCCGCTTGTCATGTTCTTCTTCAATCGCCTCGGCACATTCGGCTGGGAAGATTATCTGTCCCGCTGGCGGTATGCCGTGATCATCCTGGCCGTCTTCTCGGCAATCATCACCCCGACGCCGGACGTGATCACGATGATGTACCTCTTCGTGCCCATGTTCGGCCTGTATATGCTCGGCATCGGCGTTTGCTACATGTTCCCCCCACAACACGAACTCGACGATGCCGAGAGCCAAGCAGCGGAACAAGTCGCGGTCTGATCTTCGGCAAGGTTCAAAGTGGGATAGCAACGAGATGTCCTTCAAAACCAAGAATCTCACGCAGAGACGCCAAGCCGCAAAGTGTAAAACAAAATCGGAACATCGTTTCCAGCGACATGTCCCTCGTCCGGGTCAATCTCTGTGTCTTTGCGTGAGAAAATGCCTTTTCTTCATCCTGAAAATCCTGTTCATCCTGTCCGCGAAACAGATGATCTATGACAGGATGGCCAGGATTATCAGGATGGAAACCTTGGGGTCTTTCTGGCAAAGATGCAAAGTGTAAATCAAAATCGTTTTCAGCCCGCGACGTGTCCCTCATCTGGGTCAATCTTTGCGTCTTTGCGACTTTGCGTGAGAAAATGCCTTCCCTGCAAACTCATACCCGGAATTGAACCAGGTCTGATCTTGCTATAATGCCGTTTTGGATTTTGCTTCTGACGTTGAAGGTTCGCTATGGTCCGTGCGACACAATACAAACCACCCGAGTTCAAATCTCCTCGGGAGTTCCTCTTGATGCGCGAAGCGGGGAAGCTCGTCGCTCAGGCTCTCAAGATTTGCCGAGACATGGCCAAGCCTGGCGTGCGGACGATCGAAATCGATCAAGTCGTCGAGGAGTTTTACGCCAAGCACAACGCCACCCCACTTTTCAAAGGCTACCCCGGCACCGTGCCCTTTCCTGCCGTCACGTGCATGAGCGTCAACCACGAAGTGGTCCACGGCATCCCAGGGAACCGCGTCTTGAAAGAAGGCGATCTGCTCAAAGTCGATACCGCCTGCCGCCTCAATGGCTGGTGTGCGGATCGTGCGATGGCGATTCCGATCGGCCAGATTCGCCCCGAATGGGCTCGCCTCGTGAAGGTCGCCAATGAATCGTTGCAGATTGCGATTCAAGAGCTACCACGCAAGAAGAAGTGGAGCGAAGTCGCGGCGCTCATGCAGGGTCACGTCGAGCGCAATGGCTTCCGCATGGTCGAAGCCTATGTCGGCCACGGCATCGGTCGCAACATGCACGAGAACCCGCAAGTGCCGAACTTCGTGGACCGCGACACGAAGAAGCATGACTTCCGCTTAGAACCCGGACTGGTGCTCGCCGTCGAGCCGATGGTCAACATGGGCCGCGCTGATGTGAAGGCCCTCAACGACCACTGGACCGTGGTCACGAAAGATGGGCTGCCGAGCGTCCACGTCGAGCACACACTCGCCCTGACGGAAACCGGCGTCGAGATCATCACCGCAGACGAGGGCGCCTTCGATCCCCCGCCCGCGGCTGTGGCTGCACAATAGGCCCCAGAAGGTTCCAGGGTTACGCTTCGCTTCACCCTGGGCTAGCAGCAGTCGCCACTCCGTGGCTAAGAAAAGGGCAGGGACAGCATTGAGCCGCGGAGCGGCGTTTGCTTCTAGCCCAGGGTGGAGCGAAGCGTAACCCTGGGCAGGCCAGCCTTACTCTTTCGCCAAGAACTTCACGCAGACGGGTTTTGCGACCGTAACCTTTTCCTTCGTCTCGGTTGGGACGCCATCCTCACCGATCAAGAAGACCCCGACTTGGTCGCCATCTTGCGAGGCAATCAGCATCCACTTGCCTGTGGGGTCGATGTTGAAGTTCCGTGGAATCTTGATGTCCCCTTTCGCGTGGCCAATGGCTGTCAGCTTCTTGCCTTCGAGCTTGAAGGCCGCAACGCTGTTGTGCCCACGATTGGAGACGTACACAAACTTGCCATTCGGATGAATACGACACTCGGCGGTCGAGTTGCCTTTCACGGCAAACGGTAAGCTGGAGAGCGTCTGCGTGACCTCAGCCTTACCCGCGGCCAAGTCCAGTGACACGACGTTGACAGTCGAGTTGATCTCGCCGTTGACGAACATCAGCTTGTTCTTGCCATCAATGTGCAAGTGCCGTGGGCCAGTGCCGGGAGGCATCTTGACGAAGGGTGTGGTATGAGGCGCGATGGTCCCGTTCTCGCGGTTGAGCTTGTAGATGACGACTTGGTCGATGCCCAGATCGGCGATCAAGGCATACTCACCGCTATCATCAAAGAAGCCACAGTGAGCGTGCGGCCCCTGCTGATTGCCGGGGTTGATGCTCTTGCCTTCGTGCTGCACGAACGCCGTGCGGGCTTTGAGACTGCCATCATCGTTGATGGTGAAAATCGCGGCACTGCCGCCGCCATAGTTCGAGACGACTGCAAACTTACCTGAGTTGTCGGTGGCGATGTGGCATGGCCCGCTGCCACCGGAGGTAAGCATATTCAAGAGTTTCAGCTTGCCCGTTTTCGGATCGACGCGGTAAGAGAAAACCCCGCCGCCATCTTTGCCCGACGTCTCACCGACGGCATACAGGGTCTTGCCGTTCGGGGCGAGAGCCAAGAACGACGGGCTACCGACTTCGACGGCCAGTTGCGGTTCCGTGAGCTTGCCGGTCGCGGCATCGAATTCAGAAACCATGATGCCTTTGCCACCGGACTTCCCGCCCGTGTAGCCGCCAAAGTACGTGTAAAACTTATCGCCGGCGCTCGCCGTCAGCGCGACGCCAACCAGGAGGGCGAGACTCAGAAACATGCGAAACATAGCCATCTCCGGAGAGTGAAGGGAACCGGAGTCATCCTATGGGTTCACTCGTCGTCGCGGGTTGCAACTCCACGACTGCCTCCTCGGAAGGCGATTGATAGCCAATGACACGGAAGAAAATCCGGCTCACATCATCCCACAAGGAGTAGGCCACCGGTGTGATGACGAGGGTGAGCAACAACGATAACAACTGCCCACCAAGGATGACTTTCGCCATGCTCGCCCGCGCACCGGCCCCTGGTCCTTGACCCGTGGCAATCGGAATCATGGCCGCGACGAGCATGATGGTCGTCATCAGAATCGGTCTCAGACGGGCTTCATTGGCTTTCAAGATCGCTTCATCACGTGGCAATCCTTTCGCACGCAAGACATTGGTGTAATCGACTTGCAGAATACCATTCTTCTTGACGATACCGAACAGCATAAATAACCCGATCATGGCATATACATCGAGTGGTGTCCGCAAGATCAAAAGCGACACGAGAGCAAAGGGTAAAGTGAGTGGAACCGCTGCGAGAATGGTGATTGGGTGAACCAGGCTTTCGAACTGAGCCGCCAAGATCATATACATGAAGATGAAAGCTAGCAGGAAGGCCAATGCAAAGTTTGAGTTTGAATCGGCCATCAGTTTTGCTTCACCCAGAAACTCATAACGGTATCCTGGCGGAAGATCGAGTTCTTTGACATATTCTTCGACCACAGGCAATACTTTCCCAAGGGCTTCGCCTTCGGTGAGATTGCATTGCACGGCGACGAAGCGTTGCCGATTGAATCGCTCGATGACAGCCGGGGCACGCTCGCCAGAGATCGTGGCCACGTTACGGAGTTCGACGAGTTTGCCCGACTGCCCAGGGACGGTGAGCGAGCCAATTGCCTCGGGCCGATCCCGGCTTGGCAGAGAAGCGCGAAGCCAGACGTCGTATTGATCCGCGCCTTCCTTGTACTTGCTGACCGGCTCCCCACCGACGAGGACACCCAATGTCGAAGCGATCGATTGGACACTGACGTCTAAGTCCCCCGCTTTGCGGCGATCGATGCTCACCTGCAATTCTGGGCTACGCTCCTTGAGCGTGGTATCGACGTCGGAAAAGGCGGCTTCCCGACTCAAGCGCCGCTTTAACTTGTCAGCGGCGACTTCCAAGACACCGGAATCAGGGCCTGTGAGAGCCACTTCGAGTTGCACATTCTTGAATGCACTGCTGCTGAAGAGCTTCACTTCCTGAACAGCGGCGCGCAAGTCCGGATATTGACTCAAGACCTTGCGTGCTTCTTGCATCGAATCCTTCTGGGCATAGTCTCGTTCGCGCAGATCGATCATCCGGCAGTAAATCCCGACGCGCGTGACATCTCCTTGGCCCTTTGCTGAGCGACCATTGGTCTCGCCGATCGTCGTGAAGAGATTCGTGACACCTCGGACCGTCTTCAACTTGCCTTCGAGTTCTTTGCACAACCCATCGGCTTCGCTGAGTGTCGTTCCCGCCGGGAGAGTCAGTGCAATTTCGAATTCACTTTGGTCATCTTTCGGCACAAAGTCCGTTCCGACCAAGATGAACAACACAGGCGTCGAGCAGAAGACCGCGAGCGAAATCAGCACGACAACGATGCGATGCCAGCCCCAGCGTCCGCCGATGCACCAACGCAGAAGACCGATGTACCGCCGGTTGAACCAGCCCCAGAAACCCTTCTGCGTGTCGTTGTGCGAATGCTTCAAAGGTTTCAAAAAGCGGGCACAAAGCATGGGTGTCAGCGTGAAACTGACGACCATTGACAAGATGATTGCAAACCCAACCACGAAGCCGAAACTATTGAAAAATCGCCCGACTTGGCCAGACATAAAGGCAATCGGTGCGAAAATGACCGCGAGCGAAAGCGTCGTCGCGAGCACGGCTAAGGCGATTTCGCTCGTTGCCTCACGGGCCGCAACCCACGGGCTTTTGCCGTATTCTTCCATGTGCCGGAAAACGTTTTCGAGAACCACCACAGCGTCGTCGATGACGATGCCCACGGCCAAGATCAGGCCCAAGAGCGTCATGTTGTTCAAGGAGAATCCCATGAAATCCATGAAGGCAAAAGTGCCGATGATGGACGTGGGCACCGCGAGTGCAGCGATGATCGTGGTGCGCCAATCTCGGATGAACAGCAAAAGCACGGCACTCACGAGACCCGCGGCCAAGAGCAGGTGAAACTTGACCTCTTCGATAGAACCTTTGATGAACTTCGACTGATCGCGGATCAGTTCGACACGAATATCGGACGGAAGCGTCCGCCGGATGACTTCGAGGCGAGCCTTGACAGCATCCGCAATTTTGACTGTGTTCCCACCGGACTGTTTCTGGATAATCAAGCTGACGGCAGCGTCGCCATCCAGACGGCTTAGTCCGCGGGGTTCTTCGATGCCATCTTCGACGCCACCTTCACGACCCTGGCCCACCTCCCAAAGTTGCACCGCGTGGCCGTTACGATTGGTGATCGTGAGGTTCGGAAAGTCCGTGACACTCCGCACCCGGCCGAGTGTACGCAGACCTTCCTCACGTCGGCCAGAATCGACGCGGCCACCCGGCAGTTCGATGTTTTGTTGCAAGAGAGCCTGGCGAACTTGTTCGATGCTGAGCTTGCGGCTCCGCAGCTTTTCCGGGTCCACGGTGACATTGATCGCTCGCTGTTGACCCCCTGCGAGGATGACAGCACCGACGCCGTAGACGTTCCCTTCGAGGTCTTCTTTGATCAGCTTTTTGGCCAACTCCGTGATCTCACGGATGTTTCGTTTGCCTGAGACCGCCAGCGTGATGACTGGGGCCGCGTCGAGGTTGAACTTCTCGACCTTCGGGTATTCGGTGCCGGGTGGAAGCTGACTCGAGATCAGCGTCATCTTGTCCCGGATTTCTTGGGCCGCCTGGTCGCCGTTCTTTTCGAGTTTGAAGCCGACGACGATTTCGGACGCCCCCTCGCGGGTCGTGCTGCGGAGTTCATCGATCCCGGAGACGGTGTTCACCGCTTCCTCGATCGGTTTGGTGACCGCGACTTCCATTTCATCGACGCTTGCGCCCTTTAATGTCGTCGCCACGACGACGACTGGCACATCGACGTTCGGGAAGAGTTCAACACCTAAGCGGGTGTAGGAAGCGAGGCCGAGGACCACGGGGGCCAAAACGAGCATCGTCGTGAAGACGGGTCGGCGGATACAGATTTCCCAGAGACTCATGATGGCTATTCCAGTTACTTGCGGAGGGAAATGGGGCTACCTTCGACGAGTTGCGAAAACCCGCTCGTGGCGACCGTGGCACCGATGGGCAGATCGGTGAGAAGTTCAATCCAGTTTTTGCCGCGGGCACCCAACTTGACTTCCCGGACGGCGGCTTTGTTCGCATCGATCACGAAGACCTTGTTGACACCCGCGAAGGTTTGCAGTGCTTCCGGTGTGAGCACCTTGACGGACTCGGTCTTGGTCAAGATTTCGGCTCGGGCAAAGCTGCCGGGTTTCAGTTTGCCATCGAAGTTGGGGATGCCAATCTCCACGGCAAATGTTCTGGTTTCACGATCAACAGTTGGGTTAATGCGACTGACCAGTCCGTTAAAGACGAGATTCGGGTAGGCTTCGAGTTTGACGTTCACCGCTTGGCCGATTTTCACTTCGCCTGAGAATTGTTCTGGCACGGTGGTCCGGAGTTTCACCGCCATGTCAATGACGAGACGAAAGGCATTGGTCACGGGGTTGCTGCGGACGAACTCGCCCTCGGTGATCAGCCGAGCGGAGACAACATAACTCACGGGGTTCATCGGAGCACCGACCGCGGCCCCCCAGGCGTAGGTCAGTTCGGGGATCGGGGCCATCAGCCTGGCATCGAGCAATCTTTGCTCACTGGCTTCGAGGTTGGATTTGCGTAACCGAGCGGCCGCGAGTGTGGCCAAAGCTTGGGTTTCGGCGTCTTTGAGGTTCACCTCTGCGGTTTTTAGTTCGAGAGTGGCGGTGTCCATCTCGCGCGTTGAGACGGAGCCGGAGTCCAGGAGTTTTTTCACCCGGTCGTGTTCGTTTTTGGTGTTGTTGCGAACGATGATCGCACGGCCCACGCTGGGCACATCCTGTGGCCGGAACTCTTTTTCCGGCAATTGCTCCAGTCCGAGACGGGCGAGTTCTGCTTCAAACGCGCGTCGGGCACTATCCACTTCGAGTTGCAGATCGACCGGATCCAGTTCAAGCACGGTTTGCCCAGGATAGACCCGATCGCCGACGTCGATCCAGATTTTCCTGACGCGCCCGTCCACCTTTGGTGACAAAATGACTTCATCAAAACCAGTGAGTGATCCCACCACGTTCACGGATCGCTGCACTTCTTTGGCTTCAATTTTCGCGGTCGTGATCGTCACGGTGGGGAGTTCGTTGTTGGTCGTTGTAACGGTCGTTTTCGGAGCACAACCCGCGACTAGACATGCCACCGCGAGCACAGAAAAGGTGCGTCTCATGATTTGGTTTTCCCCAATTTTTTCGATGAATTCCGCTTCTGAGTTTTTGGTTTGGATTCACTCAGGATGCCGTGAAAGAGGATGTCCAGGATGTCGTTGGCCTGCTTGATGGGCGAGGCCGGGCGACCGGAAAACGAGTTGGCCATGATGGTGCCATAGAGTAAATCACTGATGACTCCTTTGATTTGCTCGAGGCCCAAGGGCCGTAAAACTCCCGCGTCCAGAAGTTGCGTCAAGAAGTCGTCTTCGGGTTTGCAAAGCTCCGCGTCCTGCATGGCGAAATAGCGCGGCTGATGATGGTCACGAAATGTGGCTCGTTCCTGAATAAAAAGCTCCACCATCTCAGGCCGTCGAGCGAAGAAGGCCAAATACCCACGGACAACATCGGCGAAGCGGTCGAGGGGTGCTCGTGTTTCGTCCAGGATGACACTATCGACTTCCTGGACAAGCTCAGCGAGGCCCTGGTTCACCGTGGCGAGGAAAAGCTCTTGTTTCGTCGGGAAGTAGCGATAGATGGTGCCTTTGCCGAGGTTCAGTTGATCAGCAATGACTTGCACGTCCGTCTCGGCGTATCCGGTTTTGGCAAAGACTTCTGCGGCGACAGCCAGGATTTCCGTTTTGCGGCGTTGTTCCAATTCTGGGTTTTTAGGTCGTCCTGCTTTCCCAGATTTGGGGAGCGATGGCTTTGACGGTTTTGTTGCCGATCGTGGCATCGTCGGAGTTCTCGTGATGGTTTAACGGACGCATCCGTCACATAAACCAATCCTACACAGCAACTCACGAATTGAAAAGAGGAACACGGCCGTGACCTCACGGCTTCATCGATCATTCTTTTTCATAATGCGTTATGGGCGAAGGCTGCCAGTGAGTTGTATCAGGCGTTTTTCCCAGGTCTCCCGCTGAGGCCAAGGGCAACTCGCCTCGGCGATCACGAGTTTGTCTCCAACGATGATCGCCGAGTAGACGACGAGTTTCTCTGAAGCTCGGGAGATGTTTGCGTCTGCGGGGCTGATCTGAAGCCGCATCACAGGAGCCTGTTTCGATTCCGGCCCGATCTGTTCGTCCCCGCTCGGCTGGGTTGTCACCTCGGTGACGTTCTTCTTGCCAAAGGTCTCGGGGTCTTTCGTGTAGCGAGCACTGACATACTCTTTCGCGGCTCGCATCGCATCCGCTCCAGAGTTCGAGACGACCATGACCACGAGATCGGCTTCGGGGTGGAAATCTCGACGGCCTTTGCCCTTCAGCACGCCACGGAGGACGAGTTCGGCGTTCGGGTCTTCAGAGGCCAGCTCGGTGTCGCGGTTGGTCCAGATTTTTTCGTAGTTGCTGATGCGGAAGATGCCATTCGGCTTCTGGCTTCGGTAAACGAGTTCGTTCGAAACCGCTTCTTTCCAGTTCGCCCGTTGCTCCAAGACGCGGAATTGACCAAGCATGGAACCCAAGTCGGTGGCGAGCGCACTCGCTTCAGCTTCGGCTGCGAAGGTGTAGAGCCAGTAGCCGAGGCCTTTGTGGCTCAGCACATGAACCTCGCCGACGCAAACGACGTTGTTCGTCTTCAGTTCGCCCCGGAAGGCGGCTTTGCGGGCGGGAAGCGATCCCCAGAGTGTGTCTTCAAAGTTGAGGTCGGGTGGAATGAATTGGAACTGCCGATTCAAAACCCGCATCATTTCCTCGCGTAGTTCCGCAGTCAAGGCGTTGCGTTCCTTAAAGTCGATGACATGCAAGGCCATCCAGCCATGGGGGGCTTTCTCGCGTTGCAGTGCAATCGCGTTGACACCCAGGCTATTTTGCATGTCGGTATCTTTCACCCACCCGACAGGAGGTTTAAAGGCAAAGTTCCGATCGGGAACGAGCAACTCCGGGCTACTCGAACTGTTCTCCGAGGGTCGCATGGTCTTCTTGAGCAGCACGGCTCCCAGAATGACTCCGACCATCAGCGTGATGAAGCCAGCAATGGCCAGGAAGAACTTCCAGCTTCCAGAGTTACCAGGTCGACGTACCGGTGCTGCAGCCTGTGAGGAGCGAGATGATGAGCCGATTGGTGCTGGGGTGTTGACGGTCGCGGAGCCGATGGGCAACGTGGGCTGATGATCTGCAGGGATGCTCGGGTGCTGGCCAGGGTCGAAGGTGCCGATGATGTCTTGGAGGCGATACCTCATCTGGCACTGAGGGCAGTTGATGACAACACCCGCTGGAACCCGTGAAGGATCAAAACGAAACTCACAGACCGGGTTCGGGCACTTCATCGCGGGCATAAGCCACTCATCCTGGAGTAAAAACGAACTGTGAGGATTATAGCTCATCGCTTGGTGGGGAGCTGGAATCTCGGAGTCGTTCGATGCGGATGGGGTGTTCAGACGCCAACTCCGCGACACGAAGGACCATGCTGCCATCGAGAAGCGAATCGAGATACGGCAAGACTTGCTTGGTGCGCCAACCGCTGGCCAGGGAGCAATCGGCGGGGAGTTCTTCGTCGCGGATGCGGGAGCGGATCAGTTGTTTCAAGTCCGACATGGTGGCCGTGAGTGCCGGGGCGATCTTGTTGCGATGGCAGAACTCTTGAAGCGCAACACTCAGCAACCCAGCGACGGTGTTCACGGGGGCCGAGTCGTTGTCTCGGTTGGCCAACTCGGGACACTGCGCGAGTGGCAAGGCATTGGCACGTTTCACAGCAGCGAGAATCGGTTCGTTTTCGCCGCGAGGCAGCCCACGCATGGAGTTCAGGTCAAAGTTCTTGGTCGCGCCTTGCTTGGCGATCTCGACGATGATGTCGTCTCGCATCAGCACCCGCGCGGGGCGGTTGATCCGTGCGGCGAAGGATTCCCGCCATTCATGGACGGCTCGTGCCACCGCTAGCTCACGGCGGTTGAGCGCCCCGACACCTTTGACTTTTCGCCAACGCTCAACCGTGGGGTCGTTGCCCGTAGCACCGCGAATGAACTCGTGGAATTCTTCTTTCGCCCAGGTCATCCGTTGCATCTTCGTCAGTTGAGCACCCATCCAACGCCAGATTGGCAGCAGATAACGGACATCGTCAAAGGCGTAGCGAATCTGGTTGGTGGTGAGCGGTCGGCGGCGCCAATCGGTGAGCGTCTCGGATTTGTTCATGCGGATTTTGGTCATCTCCGCGACCAGGGCCGCGTAGCCGATGGGATACGTGAAACCCAGCAATCCCGCAGCGATCTGCAAGTCAAAGAGGTTGGCCGGTGCCTTGCCGACAGCATAGTGAGCCATGCGGGTCTCTTCGCGCCCGGCATGGACGACGACCATTCGCTCGGGTGAGACGGCAATTTCCCAGAACTCGCGCAAGTCCCCCAGGACATAGGGATCGAGCAGCGCGAGCCGTTCTGGCGTCGAGACCTGCACCAGGCACAACTCGGGCCGGAAACTCTCCTCGCCAACGAACTCCGTATCGAGGCCCATCACGCGGCATTGAGAGAGATGATCCAAGAAGGCATCGTAATCCCGGGGAGTCGTCAGGATCTCTTCCGGCAACGACGAGATTTCAACAGATCGACGGCGGGGCGGCATACGGCATTCTGGCGTGTGGACTTGGGCAGTAAGCCATCATCATAGGCAGAGATTTGACGCAGGTCAGCGGAGTGACGATTTCAAGAACCAATCGGCACCTTTCTGCAAACGATGATCCAAGGGCAAAGTCGCAGGTTGCGGCTCACCGGGGCGGAGCTTGCGGTAGTGCATCAAATGGTAACCCGATACGACCTCACCACGCACGATCACGGGGAACGACCCCACAAGCCGTGGTGCGGCAAAGCGATCACAGAGTGGTGAGGGGAGAGCGGTTTCGTTCCAGACGTAACACTCTTCGCACTCCTCGAAATACTGCGGTGTCATGGTGAAATGGCTCGGTCGACTGACGCCCGCCATCTGCTGAGCATCGCCACCGGCGAAGCGTAGAAGCGCCGTCATTTGGTAGGTCGGCGTGAAAATCGGGAGCTTCAAACCATCCTTCTTAGCCGCTTCCACACCCAGGCGGACCGCTTCCATCCGTGGCGACTGCCGTGAGATACGATCTTGCTGAACCGGGAAGAATGGCAGCGGCCAGATGAGGTGAATGGCCAAACCGACGACGACCAAGAAGGGTACGCCAAAGGTCACGACACGCACCGGCCGACGCCAGCGAGCAGGGCAACGTTCGCCATGCCAGTAAGCCGCGAGCGGCCAGCAAGCGACGTAAGCCGAAAGTGCCCAGTTCCCTTCGAGTGGGCCACGCCAGGCTTTGTACAGGAAGAAGGTAAATGGCAGAACGAAGAACACCGCCGCGACTCGGAACAGCGAAGTCTGACGGAGTTGCCGCCAATTCCAGATGCTCCAAGCCCAGACGACGAAGGGCATCAAGCCGAAGAGTGCGATTTGAACGGCCACGAACTCGCCGAAGCTCTTGAAGCCTCCTTGG
Source organism: Fimbriiglobus sp. (assembly GCA_051659845.1). Lineage (GTDB taxonomy): Bacteria > Planctomycetota > Planctomycetia > Gemmatales > Gemmataceae > Fimbriiglobus. The sequence goes on from JBOFPH010000066.1 coordinate 100,355, forward strand.
CCTGGCTCCGTGGCCATGGCATGCTCCCACTGGAACCGCAGCGACACGAAATCCCTTTGCACATTGAACACGACGACCGGCAAGAAGACCAGAAACGACACCACACCATGCCCGATGTATCCTGGCAACCAGATGCGCCAGGCTTTCGGGGCCGCGACAACAAACGAAATCAGCGTACAGGGCACCGCGAGTGCCATCGTGTACTTGCCGAGCGCTCCGAGGCCCAAGAACAAGCCACCGACCAGCCATCGCCACGGTTCGATGCGAATCGGTACGCCAGCGGGTGGGGTGAGACGGTCGTGGATAGAAATCAACCAGGCGAGGTAAAGTGTCCAGAACAAGAGAAACGGCGTATCCGGGGTGATGAGAATGGCGCCGAAGGTGTAGAGCGGCGTGAGCAGCACCCAAGGCCAAAGCCAGGTGGGCATCATCAATCGGCGAATCACCAGGACCACGACAACGCTAGCCAGGACTGCTGGCAACCGTACGGCCAGGGCCGAATCGCCGAAGAGTTGGATCGAAACCCAGATCATGTAAGCGGAGAGCGGGGCGTGGTCAAAGTAACTGAGTTGCGGAGTTTGTGCCCAGCACCAGTAGTAGACTTCGTCGTCCAAGAGTGGCAGCCAAGCGGCCAGACCGCAATACGCTGCCACCAGCCCTAGTACCAACAAGACTTCCTGCCGATTCACTCGACCATTCCCCAGAATTTGGATTCCCAAGGTATACCAGGTTCTCAAGAATCGGGAAACCCAATCGCCAATGGTCGATGGCCTTCGATGGCCTTGAACTGGGAGATCAGCGCGTTGACTCGTTGAAATCCGGCTCGTTCTAACCACAATTAACCCAACGACCTCATTCCCGGAGTCAACCCATGCCACAGAATCGTGACGGTGAACGAGATGATGAATTCGAACGCCCGCGTCGTCGTCGACGGGAGGATGACGACCGCGACGAGCCTCGTGAGCGGCCCAAGAACAACACGGTCAAAATCCTTCTGATCGTCGGCAGTATTGTCGGCATCCTCTTCGTCGTCTGCGGGGGTGGGTTGGTCTACGCGATTTTTTACACGAAGAGCAAAGTTCAAGAGGCCGCTGAGAGAACAGCCGCTCAGAACAACATGAAACGAATTGTTGTCGCGATGCATAACGATAATGACACTTTCGGTGGATGGCGACTCCCCCTGGCTGGTTTCAGCCGACCACCCTCGACTGAGAATAGTTATCGAGTCCACCTCCTGATGTTTATTGAAGAAGATGTGCTGTATCGGAAGTTCGACTTGAGTCAGCCGTGGGATAGCCAACGGAACCTTCCCTACAGTTCAATGATGATCAAGCTCTACCACGATCCCATGCACCAGAACACAATGAACACGAATCTGACTCCGTATCGTTTTTTCGTTGGCCCCGATGCTCTTTTCCAGTCGAACGAAAAAATGGTGAAAGTCCAGGACATCCCGGATGGCACTTCAAACACGATCCTGTTCGTCCAAGCGAGTGAGACCGTGCCGTGGGCCAAGTCGCAAGAGCTGGCTTACAGCAAAACCACTCCGCTGCCCAAACTCGGAGTCCCTGGAAAGGGTGGTTTCAATGTGGCGATGGCCGATGGCTCAGTGAGATTCGTGCGCGATAGCATTTCCGAAGCGGACTTGCGAGGCCTGATCGAACCTGCCGATGGCCAGAGACCCACGGACTGGTAGACCTAAACTGGCCAAGCTCATGAATCTTTTCGGATGCCAACATGCGAACTTTGCTCGATCGCTTTCTCCGTTACGTCCGCATCGATACCCAAGCGGACGAACGTTCCACCACCTACCCCAGCACTCCTGGGCAACTCGTCCTCTCGGCTCTCCTTCGAGACGAACTCCTGGCGATGGGCTACACCGATGCCCGGATGACGGAGTACGGCATCGTCCATGCCACGATCCCAGGCAACGTCCCCGGTGCCCCGACCGTGGCGTTCAATGCCCACGTCGACACTTCGCCAGAGTTCAGCGGTAAGAACGTCGATCCGCAAGTGATCCGCAACTACCCCGGTGGGGACATCGTGTTGCCCAAGGATACGAGCCGCGTCATTCGGGTCAGTGAATCCCCGGAACTCATGGCACTCCTCGGCAAGACCATCATCACCACCGACGGCACCACACTTCTCGGCGGCGACGACAAAGCCGGGGTCGCGGTCATCATGGAAATGGCCCGCATTCTCTCGGAAGACAAAACACTGCCACACGGCCCGGTGAAGGTCGTCTTCACCTGCGACGAGGAGATCGGCAAAGGAGTCCATCACCTCGACCCGAAAGAGATCGGTGCCCACGTCGCCTACACCCTCGATGGCGTCGGCACTGGCGAAGTCGAGGGCGAGACCTTCAGTGCGGACAAAGCGACAGTCACGATCACGGGGGTCAACATCCACCCGGCCATTGCCAAAGACCGCATGACGAACGCTGTCCGGCTCGCTGGCAAATTCCTCGACCGGCTGCCCCAAAAAGCCCTCACGCCCGAAACCACCGCCGACCGCCAGGGTTTCTTGCATCCGTACATGATCGAAGGTGGTGTGCCGCAGACCACGATTCACATTCTGCTGCGAGACTTTGATACCCCCAAGCTCGCCGAGTACGCGCAGCTCTTGCGCAACATCGCTGCGCAAATCATGCTCGAATACCCTGAAGCCAAGATCGATGTGGCGATCACGGAGCAATATCGCAACATGCGGGACGGCATGGACCGTGTCCCCGAGGCGGTGCCGTATGCTCTCGAAGCCGTGCGCCGAGTGGGCCTCGAACCTCGACTCCGCAGCATCCGCGGCGGCACCGACGGCGCTCATCTCACGGCCAAAGGGCTACCCACGCCGAACCTCAGCACCGGCGAACATAACTTCCACTCGCCTCTCGAATGGGTCTGCTTGGAGGAGTTGGAAACCAACGTCAAGACCGTGTTGGAGTTGCTCAAAATCTGGTCTGAGCGGTCCATGAAGTTGTGAAGAACCTTGGAAATCGTACCGATTTTGACGGAATTCCTTGGCGTCGCTGAAATCGTCGGCTTACGATACCAACTACACCCGTGGGATCGGGTGCTTGTTTTTCGACTGGCCGGCAGATCAACTGTTTCCGCGGGTGTCCCTGGGAATGCTGGCGAGGGCTTGAGAAATAAGCTCGAAACTCCGAGACTGCACGATTATGGCCACGAACATTTATGTGGGCAACCTGCCCTGGACCGCTACGACGGACGACCTCGTCGAACTCTTCTCGCCTTTCGGGCAAGTGGAAAAGACCCAGATCATCACCGACCGCGAAACCGGACGCTCCCGCGGCTTCGGCTTCGTGGAGATGTCTACCGAAGATGAAGCGAACCGAGCGATCGAAGCCCTCAACAACATGGCCTACAGTGGCCGACCATTGACAGTCAACATCGCCAAGCCCCGTGAATCCGGTGGTGGTGGTGGCGGCGGTGGTGGCGGTGGCCGTCGTGGTGGTGGTGGCGGCGGTTACGGCGGTGGCGGCGGCGGTGGTGGTTACGGCGGCGGCGGCGGTGGCGGTGGCCGTCGCGGCGGTGGCGGTGGTGGTTACGGCGGCGGTGGCGGCTACGGTGGTGGCCGTGATGATGGTGGCTACTAACTCCTGACCCCATCATGAAAACTCACTGACACACTGACTCGCGGTCGCCAAATGACGACCGCGAGTTTTTTCATCCCCGCGCTCATGGAATGAGCATTTGATGAGGGTTATGCTAAGGCTCTGAGAAGACTGTGACTATCCTCTCGGACTCGCTCGTCATGGGCTGTTGACCTGCTTACAGATGGTGGGGTGGCTTGCTTCATTCCCAATACTCGCTGGTAAGCTGTGATGAAATCGAGACTCTATTCCCTTCGCTCGGCGTTCACCTTGATTGAGCTTCTGGTCGTCATCGCGATCATTGCCATTCTGATTGGTCTGCTTCTCCCAGCTGTGCAGAAGGTCCGCGAAGCAGCGGCTCGCGCCACCTGCCAGAACAACTTGAAACAAATGGGCATCGCAGCGAACAGCTACGAATCGGCCATGGGCCGCGTTCCACCTAGCCTGATCGTCGACATTGGCGCACCTCCTGGTGGCCCTGGCCAGCCTGGCTCGCCATTCCCCGCCATTGTGCACTCGTGGGCACCGAACTTCCTCCCGTACATCGAGCAGGACAACGTCTTCCGTCTCTACAACGTGAACTTTCCTTGGTTCGCAGTGATCCCAGGCACGGTCGATAACCTCGCTCCTCTGCGAACTCCGATCAAGACCTTTGTCTGCCCTTCGGCTCCCGGTGGCACGAGCCGCACGGTCTCGGGCACTTTCAACTTTGGCACAGCATTCCCGTACTCCAACCTGGCGGTCACGGATTACGCTACGAACAGCAGCATCAACCCTGGTTCGATCACCTTCTTCGGCTACCCATCGGGAACAACGCAGGTCACGACCTACGGTGCCATGCGGCCATCGCTGCGTGGTCGTGGTCTCGCAGCTCTCGGCGCTCAGGCTTCGGAGCCAAGCACGATTGTCGGGATCATGGACGGCACCTCGAACACGATTCTGCTCTGCGAAAGCGCTGGTCGCCCGGACTTTTACATCGGTGGGACACTGCAAACGGGCAAAAACAATGACGGTGGTTGGGGCCACCACGAGAACGATTACGGCTTGGATGGTGCTCTCTCGAAGACCGTCCGCACCAGCCCAGGCAACTGTGTGATCAACTGCCACAACGACAACGAAACCTACGCCTTCCACAGCGGTGGCGCGAACCATGCGTTCGTCGATGGCAGCGTTCGTTTCATCCGGGAAAGCATCACCCCGCAGATGTACGCTGCGCTGATCACGGCTCAAGGGGGCGGCTTGACCGCAGCCGAGACCTCACCAAACACCGACTGATTTTCCATCATCTTCAAGGGTTTCCTGATGAATCGCTGGTTCACCGTCTTTGGGCTTGGCCTTCTCTTGATCCTCGGCTGCGGGGAATCTAAGCCCAAGGTTTACAAGGCTTCGGGCAAGGTGATGACCAAGTCCGGCAAGCCTTGCGACAATGCCCTCGTCGTCTTTCACCCACTCGACCCGAGCCGGGTGAATGACGCCAAACCCGTGGCCACCACGGACAAAGAAGGCAACTTCGTCCTGCAGACCTACGCAGAAAACGATGGTGCCATGGAAGGTGAATACGGCGTCACCATCGTCTGGAACGGCTCATCCAAGGCCCCGAAGCTCTCCCTCGGCGGTGAAGGTTCGACCAGCCCTGACCTGCTCCAAGGCCGTTACGGAGACCCCCGAGCACCGAAGATCAAAGAAAAAGTGACCGCCGCTGGGCCTAACGAATTCAAGCTCACGGTCGAGTAGTTTTTTGCACTGCGGAGATGATCTTGCAGTCACGGAAAAACTCTGAAAGCACGACTATCAAATCTTCTGTAGCTGGCCTCACGGAGACCAGCTACAGAAAACCCAGTCTTCCATCATGCAAATCGTAGTGATCCTGTCCCAAAGTATTGTGTGTTATGCGACATGCATCTTGGCTGTTTTTTCGCCGCCAACTTCTCACGAGGCCAACCGGTCTGCTAGTAAAAGGGCAGCGGGGTTCTGCAACCGGCGGATGACAGCATTCCCAAACATCGCCCCGACGGCGCCATCGACGATGCGGTGATCGAAGGAAAACGACAAGTACCCCATCTCGGCGGCGGTGATTTGCCCCGCGGCATCGAACACGGGCCGCTTCACGAGCTTGCCCATGGCCACGATGCCGACTTCGGGCTTGTTGATGATCGGTGTCGCGATTAAGCCGCCGATGTTGCCAATCGAAGTGATGGTGAACGTGCTGCCACGAAGGTCGTCGATTTTCGCTTTGCCACTCCGCACCTCGCGGCTCAACCGCTCGATCTCCCCAGCGATGGCGGCGATGTCTTTCTGGTCCGCGTCTTTGATCACCGGCACCACGAGCCCCGTTGGGGCCGCCACGGCGATGCCGATGTGGTAACGGTCGTGGAGCGTGATCTCTTCGGAGGCGTCGTCAAAAGTGCTATTCACGATCGGGATTTCCTTCAAAGCCCGCGTCACCGCTTTGATGAGAAACGGCAAGTAAGTCAACTTCACCCCTGCTGTGCTCATGGGGTCTTTGAGTTGATTTCGCAAGTTCACGAGGGCCGTGAAATCGCATTCATCCATGTACGAGAAGTGCGGAATGGTGCTCGCCGAGGCGACCATCTGCTCGGCGATCTTCCGCCGCAACCCGACGAGTTTGACCCGAGTACCCGCCTTGCCGAAATCGAAGGCCGGGCGTTCGATCGGCTTTGCTTTGGCTTCGGACTTGGAAGAAATCAAAGCAGTCACGTCTTCGAGTAACACCCGGCCGCCTGGGCCAGTGCCATGCACGGTCGTGAGGTCGATGTTTAGCTTGCGGGCGAGTAGCCGAATCGAGGGCGAAGCCGCGACTTTGCTGGCCGTGGTCGCCACGACCGTGGGCATAACTGCAGCCGGAGCGACGGTGGTGGGCGTCTCGGGGACGGCGATCGCGGGTGCCGCGGCGCCTTCGTAACGCAGGATCACTTCGCCGACTTTGACCTTCTTGCCCGGGGTGCCGAGGGTCTCGCGGATTTCGCCGACAAACGGCGACGGCAGCTCCATCGTGGCCTTGTCGGACATGAGTTCGGCCAGGGATTGCCCGCGCGTCACCTGGTCGCCTGGCTTGACGAGCCAACGCAACAACTCGACTTCGAGCAGCCCTTCGCCAACGGGTGGCAGTGGAAAATCCATGCAGTCCTCAGATTTGTTCGTTGGCGAGTTCACGCATCGCATCCCGGATGCCTGCGTATTGGGGCACCGTGTTACGCTCGTATTCTTGGTTCAGCCCGACCCCTGGAACATGCTTGCCCATCAGGAGCACCGGCTTGGCCACGAGGTCGTAGAAGTGCTCGTCGATCGCGCGGCGAAGCAGGTGCTCGCCGAAGTTCGTGACTTCGGTATCCTCATTGACGATCATGAGTCGGCCCGTCTTCTGCAGGCTCTCGGAGATCGCCGCCCAGTCGTAAGGGAAGATGCTGCGCAAGTCGATGACGTCAAAGGTCAGCCCGAGGTCACGTTCCAATTCCTCCGCCGCTTTTGTGCACATCGTGAGGTGCCGACCGTAGCTCACCACCGTGACCATCTCGCCGTGCTTGGCAAAATGAGCCTGGCCGATGGGCACAAAGTGAGGCTTCAAGTCCGGCCATTGCGGCACCCACTGCGAGCGATCGCCGATCGGGGCATCGATACGCCGGGCCAGTTCTTCGAGGTCTTCGGGTTCACCGGGCAGTCGTTGTTCGCTCGTCGCGGGGACTCGCAAAAGGGCCTTAGGCAATAACACCATCACCGGGTTCGGGTCCTCGATCGCCGAGAGCATCAAGCCGTAGGCATCGAGCGGATTGGAGGGCATGACGATCTTCCACCCCGCGAGCCGCGAGGCCCAGCTTTCGAAGCTATGCGAGTGGTAGAGGCTGCCGCGAATCCCCGCCCCCGAAGGCGTCATCACCACCATCGGCAACGCATAATTCCCAGCCCCCGCCCAGCGTTGGTTGCCCGCGACCTTGAGTAAGTCGATCGTGTTGAAAGCGTAATCACAGAATTGAATCTCGCAGACTGGCTTACCCCCAGCGTAGGCAATGCCCATGGCCGTGCCGATGATACCTCGCTCGTCGAGTGGCGAGTTCCACGCCTTTTTCAACCCCTGTGTCGCTGTGAACACGCCACCGAGCGGTGGCCCGACATCTTCGCCGAAGATGTCCGTCACTCCGAGGTGCGTTTCCCCATAATGCAACGCCATCCGCACAGCCTGAACCATCGTCGCCATCAAAGCCCTCCATGGATGTATTCTAGACGTTCCGCCATAAGAATCTCGGGCTTGGTTTAATCCTGGTGGTTTCCAGGTTCCGGATTTGAAAGACATTTTCTCACGCAGAGTCGCAAAGACGCAGAAGTTCGACGAACAGGAAAACACTTTTCTTGAGCGTCTTGTCTCAGTATCCCACTTTTCCTCCGAGTCTCTCTGCGTCTCCGCGGCTCTGCGTGAGATTCTTGTTTGTTTTTGCAACCACTGCTACCCAACTCTGAACTGGGCCGAATCTCGGGGCTAAATCTCGATCCTGGAAAGGTTTCCCTCCTATCATGTCCCCATGCCGAGAATCTCGGCCGAACTCACCGAATTCCCCGTTTGCACGAGTCCAACATGAGCACTGAACCCGAATACCGCCCTGGCTTGGAAGATGTCCCCGCTGCGAAATCGGCGATCAGCTTTATTGATGGCAAACGGGCGAGGCTGAACTATCGCGGTATTCCTGTGGAAGTGCTCGCTAAGGAAAGCAGCTTCGAAGAAACAACCTGGTTGCTTCTCAAAGGGACGTTGCCAACCCAAAAGCAACTCGTGGACTTTGACCAAGACCTCCGCCATCGTCGCAAGATTCACTACCGCCTGAAGGACATGATCCGCTGCATGCCCGCTTCGGGCCACCCGATGGATGCTCTGCAAGCGGCGATCTCGGCCCTTGGCATGTTCTACCCGGCTCGCAGTGTCACGAATGCGGCTTCGAATTGGGACGCCACCTTGCGAATCCTCGCCGCGATGCCGACACTCGTGGCTGCATTCGCTCGAGTTCGCCGGGGCGAAGAGATTCTCGAGCCTCGGGAAGACCTCGATCACGCCGGCAACTTCTACTACATGCTCTTCGAAAAAGAGCCAACGCCCGCGATTCGCAAAGTCCTGGATGCCTGCTTCGTCGTCCATGCTGAGCACACCATGAACGCCTCGACCTTCACCGCCCGTGTGACCGGGTCCACGCTCGCTAGCCCGTATGCCACCATCTCCTCGGCCATCGGCTCGCTCTCCGGGCCACTGCATGGCGGGGCGAACGAAGAAGCCCTTGGCCAGTTTGAGACCATCGGCGGGCCAGAGAAGGTGAAGCCTTGGCTCGACGCCAAACTCGCCGCGGACCCGAAGTTCAAGGTCATGGGCTTGGGACACCGCGTTTACAAGGTCAAAGACCCCCGCGCGAACGTCATCCAGGAACTCGCCGAGCACGTATTCCTCGAATCGAGCCGCCCAAAGAACTACGACACCGCCCTCGAACTTGAACGCGTCACCGCAGGAATCTACGGTCCGAAGGGCGTCTACCCGAACGTCGACTTCTACTCGGGCGTCGTCTACCAAGCCCTGGGCATCCCGACCGATGTGTTCACCCCGATCTTCGCGATCGGTCGCAGCGCCGGCTGGCTCGCCCACTGGAACGAGCAACTTGTCGGCAACCGCATCTTCCGCCCCGAGCAGATCTACACCGGCCCAGACGACGTCTCGTACACCCCGCTCGAAAAGCGAGTCTGATTCGAGATGTCGGATTGGGGATCGGTCATGAACCTGGGGTTCCGGATACGAAACGGAGTCAGGCGAGCCGTTGCGGCTCGAATGGCGGGCATGTCATGTATTCCAGCCATCTTGATTCGCCCAGGACACTCCGATGAATCCATTGAGGTAGAATTGAAGTATCTCTATTCACCCAAGCCTGAAATCGTCCGGGATTTTCGTTTCATCCGTGACACAGAGTTTCCAACCGTCACGCTTGGTATGTCACCTCCCGCGATCGAAATCAGCGAGATCCACTCTGAATCTCAGCGAGATAAACTGACTCCGCTCGCTTTGGTGAAACTGACTTGAGGAGAGATTCATGATCCCAGAACCCAAAGTGCTGCAATTACTGCAAGAGGGCCTCATTGAATTGCGTGCCCTCGCTGAAGATGGGGACTCGCACCAACAGATCGCACACCTTGCCGACGTCTTGGAGTATCTCCCAAGCTACTGTTCTCGTGAAGTAGCCTCCGAAGACTGGCTCGCAATTCGTAGTACAATAGAAGGCTATGCTAAACTCTTTCCGGGCATGAGTGATCGCCTGGTAAGAATTCTGGATCTTCAGCCGGCTCATTCGGCCTAGGACTTTGACTCATGCTTGATGCGGGATTTATTCGCGACAACTTGGATGCTGTGAAGACCAACTCGGTGAATCGGGGGGTCAAGAATGCCCTCGTCGACGAGGCGGTCCAGCAGGACGATGATCGCCGCCGAGTGCAGCGGGCATTCGATGAGTTGCGTGCGGCTCAGAATCAACTCAGCGACCAGATCAAGAAAGCCGGCAAAGACGCGGCTCTGCGGGAGAAGCTCGTCACCGAGAGCCGCGGCATGAAGGACCAACTCGCGGCTTATGAAGCTGAGTTGAAGGTCATCGAAGAGAAGTTGAAAGCAGCACTTCTCACGATTCCCAACATGACGCACCCGGATGCCCCCGTCGGTGGAACCGCGGAGGATAACAAGGTCGTCAAGGTCTCGGGCGAGAAGACCAAGTTCGACTTCAAGCCGAAGGATCACGTGGACCTGCTGCAACTCCTGGAACTCGCGGACCTCGAAGCGGGGACCAAAGTTGCCGGGCAGAAGTTCTACTTCCTGAAGAACGAAGGCGCACTCCTGGAGTTGGCACTCATCCAGTACGCGGTCTCGCTGTTGGTCAAAGAAGGCTTCGTGCCGGTGATCACGCCGGATGTCGCTCGCGTTTCCGTCATGGAAGGCACGGGCTACATGCCTCGGGATCCGAACCCCGAGAACCGCCAGTTTTACACGATCGCCGATACGGACTTGTGCCTCATTGCCACCGCCGAGATCACGATCGGTGGTATGCACATGGATGAAACCTTCGAGGAAGAAACGCTGCCTCGTAAGTACGCGGGCTTGAGCCACTGCTTCCGCACCGAAGCCGGCGCCGCTGGGCGTGACACCCGTGGCATTTACCGCGTGCATCAATTCAGCAAAGTCGAGATGTTTGCTTTCTGCACGCCGGAGCAATCGAGCGCGATCCATGAAGAGATTCGCGCGATTGAAGAACGCATCTTCGAAGGCCTCGGCATCCCGTACCACGTGATCGATACCTGCACCGGCGACCTCGGTGGGCCCGCTTATCGAAAGTACGATCTCGAAGCCTGGATGCCTGGCCGCGGCACGGCCGGGGAGTATGGCGAAGTCACGAGCACTTCGAACTGTACGGACTACCAATCGCGTCGCTTGAACATCCGCTATAAGTCCAAGGAAAAGAAGAAGACGGCGTACGTCCACACGCTCAACGGCACGGCCATCGCCTGCACTCGAGCACTCGTGGCGATCCTCGAAAACTACCAGCAAGCCGACGGCAGCGTCGTGGTGCCCGAAGTCTTGCGGCCGTGGGTCGGCAAAGACATCATCCGCCCAAAGACCAAATGAACCTGATATTGGGACACGGTGTCTGATACAATCCTTCAAATCACCGTGGAAGACACGCACGGCCGAGATGCCGTGCCACGAAGAAGTTGACCTTCCTGCAAGAGAAATTGAAAGAGAAATGGCTAAGAAGTCGAAGGATGGAGAACCGGAACGCGTCGTGAAGCCGGGGCAAATGGCTGCAGACGACAAGTCAGGCCGCACGGAGGTCCGTATCGTCGCTGGCTCACTCCGTGGCCGCAAGGTGACCTGCTTCGTTCACCCTGGTCTGCGACCGACGCCTCAACTCGTCCGCGAAGCGTTGTTCAGCATCTTGGGCAATGCCGTACCTGGCCGGGTGTTCTACGACATCTTCGCAGGCACAGGGGTGGTGGGTCTCGAAGCGATTAGCCGCGGCGCGACACGGGCGAACCTGATCGAGTTTGACTCGAAGCAAGCCATGGAAATCCAGAAGCACATCGAACGCTTCGGCATCGCCGACAAAGCCTTCATGCTCCGCGCCGATGCCTACCGCTGGGCCGAACGCTGGGTCACCCCACTCGAAGGCCAGCCGATCAACCTCTTCCTCAGCCCACCCTTCCCAGACATCACGCCGGACCGCGTGGGCCCGTTCATGAAGATGGTGATCGACTTGATCGCCAAAGCACCTCTCGAATCGGTCATCACTCTGCAAACCGAAGAAGAGTTCCCCTTCGCCGAACTCCCCGAACCCGCCGCCTGGGACATCCGCAAATATGGCCGCAACTACCTCGCCTTCTATGTGAAGGAAGCCCCAGCCGAAGCCGTTAAAGAAGGGGAAGAGTTTAACCACGAATAACACGAATAACACGAATCAAACCAAGGCAGAGACGCTTGTAGCTAGAAAAGCGGCTTGGAATACTGGTTGGCTAGTCGCCCTTCGGTGGTATAGCCCGTGTGGTTTTCTTGTACGGCTCGAGCGGGAAACCGACATGGAGAAACTCCGCGCCGAACTCCGACCCGGATCGATAGCAGACCCCGCACCAGCGGGTCAGAAGGTTCTCGTCGAACTCGAGGTCCACGACCCCAGTGACCACTCGCTGCTTCCCAAATCGCCACTTCAACCCATTCAGCCAACCGGGGGCAATGAGGGCGTGGGCGGCATCCACGAACAAATAGACAAACTCGGCGGGCGGCTGATCCACGTCCACGTTTTCATCACCAATCTTGATGGTGAACCAGAGGGTATGAACAACCCCGTCCAGCTCACATGAGCGGAACGTCAACCGGCTGGCTTTGTCCCGTAGCGCGATGAGCATCGAGCAGACCCAGATCTTTTTCAAGCCTAGAAGCGGTTCGTCGGGGTCGATCTTGTACTCGTAGGGGTTCTCGTCGCCCTTCTGGCCAATGGGCGGTAAATAGTCGTCGATCCGGATGCGAGTTGTCACGCTGGACCTCGATCAATGTTTAGGCTTTTTTGAAAAGAAGCCCTGGAGCAGAAGTTCGACGAATACGGCCGTCTAGCCACCTTTTGGTAGTGTAGTTCGGGACCTCATCTCATCCGGCTCGAATGGGAAGCCGAGGTGTACGAACTCCGCACCGAACTCCGACCCGGATCGGAAGCAGACGCCGCACCAGCGGAAGAGCAGGTTCTCGTCGAACTCAAGGTCCACGACCGCAGTGACCACCCGCTGCTTCCCAAATCGCCACTTCAACCCATTCAGCCAACCGGGGGCAATGAGGGCGTGGGCGGCGTCCACGAACCGATGGACAAACTCGGCGGGCGGCACCACGAGGTCCACTTCTTTGTCGCCGATGGTCATCGTGAACCAGAGGGTGCGTATCACCCCATTGATCTCACACGAGCGGAACGTCAACCGGCTGGCTTTGTCCTTGAGGGCTATAAGCATCGAGCAAACCCAGACCTTTTTCAACCCTGTGAGCGGTTCATCGCGGTCGAATTCGATCTCAATAGTATTGTCGCCCTCCTCCTGGCTCGGAGGGTCGTTCAGCGATATATGGTCGCTAGACCGAATGCGGGTTGTCACGGTGGTCCTCTGTCGATGTTCAGGCTTTTGGCAAAACAAGCCTTGAAACATTCCCATGACGAAGAGTTTAACCACGAATAACACGAATCAAACCAAGGGAGAGAAGCTTGTGGCTATCCGTTAGAGTGTAATGGTTTTTGATTCGTGTTATTCGTGTTATTCGTGGTTAAACAACTCCGAAAAGTAACTACTTCACGGCCAGGATCGCATCCACGGGGGCACCAGTGCGGACGCCGGTGACTTGGCGGAAGCCATGTTTCTGCAGGAGTGCGGCGTACTCGGGGAGTGTGCGTTCTTGGCCTTCGGTGCAGACGAGCATGTTTAGCGACTGTAGGACGGCCCATGGCGGGCCGGCTTTGTCGTCGTCGAGGATTTTTTCGGCGATCAGTAGCCCGCCGCCGACGGGGAGTGCGGCGAAGACTTTGGCGAGGAGCTTGTCGATCTTCTCTTCGGTCCAGTCGTGGATGATCCGGCCCACAGCGTAGAGGTCACCAGCGGGGAGTGGGTCGGTGAAGAAGTCCCCCGCGATGGTGCGGATGCGATCTTTGACGTCTGTTTCGGAGATCACTTCCTCGGCGAGCGGAATCGCGTCGGGGAGGTCGAAGACCACGCCAGTGAGGTTGGGCCAACGTCGGCAGGCGGCGATCGTCAGGTGGCCAGTGGCGGCGCCGAGATCGACGATGGTTTTGAACGGCGAGAGATCGACGGCATTCACCACCACGGGCGAACTGAGCAGGCCGAAGCCGTGCATTCCGTAAAGGAATTCGCGCTTGGCTCCGGGGGTTTTGAAGAAGTGCGAGAAGATCGGGCCATCCCAGCCGTAGGTTTGCTTCCAGCGGTGCGTTCCCTCGCGGATGGCATCATCGAGGTGATCCCAAAGCTGCCAGAGGACGGTGTCCGAGTAGTTGGCGTAGCCGAGCATGCGGTTCGGGCTGTTGCTGGTGAGGTAAGCCGTGGCCGAAGGGGTGTTGGCATATTGGCCGTTCGTGCTTTGCAGGAGGCCGAGCATCTCGCAGCCACCGAGCAGGCGTTCGAGGGCGTTGGTGTTGAGCTGGAGTTTGGCCGCGAGTTCCGGGGCAGTCATCGGTTGGGCTTGCAGGGTATCGAAGATACCGAGCTTCGAGGCGGCGAACATGATCTTCGATTCACGGTACGCATTCAAGAGGTTCAAAACCGGTGCTGGATCGGGTCGAGTGAGGTCGTTGACAGTCATGGTTTCTCGCGGGAAATCAGGTATACAATGAGCCTATGAAACGCCTTCGTTTACTGCCTCTGGAAAGTCTGTCTGGCCCCGAGAACATGGCCGCCGATGAGGCCTTGTTGCACTCTACTCTGGATGGCCAAACAGCTTCGCTTCGATTCTACACCTGGACGACACCGACTGTCAGTCTCGGTTACTTCCAATCGGCCAACATTCGTGGGGAAAGGTACGCCCAGTTGCCCTGGGTTCGCCGGGCGACGGGTGGGGCGATGCTCGTGCATCACCATGAACTCACTTACGCAATCGCACTTCCCGCCGGCAAACTGTGGCAAGCGGGCGAGAGCTGGCTCTGCCGGATGCATCATGTCATCGCGGCGGTGCTGGCTGGCTTTGGTGCGAAGGCCGACCCGGTGGTCTGTGGTCGGGAGAAGAAACTCGGCGAGGTGCTGTGCTTCGAGCACCAAACCGCTGGCGACCTGATCACCGACGGCACCAAAGTCGTCGGTAGTGCTCAACGCAAATCCCATGGCGCACTCCTGCAGCATGGCGGCATCTTGCTCGCCACCAGCCCGCACACACCAGAACTGCCGGGGCTGCAAGAACGCAACGGCGTCTTGATCTCGGCGCATGCCCTAGCCGCGAAACTGGCTCCCGCAATCGCCGAGGCCGAGGGATGTGAGTTACAACCGGACGACTGGACGGCGACGGAGCGAGAATTCCGAGCTAGCCTCGTCCGCGATAAATACACTCATCCCACATGGAACGAGAAGCGCTAAGGCGTTCGGCATATACTGTTTTACCCATTCGCTCTTGGCTTCTGTGTCTTTTGATCCCTTCGCCCCTTGCGGGAGAAGGTGGATTTGGAAACCCCTCAAGGGGTTTCCAAAGACGGATGAGGGGTCACCGCTCGACCTTGAAAGAGAACCTTTACAGAGGTGAAGCGCGTTACCCCTCATCCGTCCGATCTGGCTCTGTCGAGCCTAGATCGGCCACCTTCTCCCGCAAGGGGCGAAGGGAGAAAAGACTCGAAAACAAGCATCACGTTTCATACCAACTCACTATGATTTTAAGGAACCATCATGTTTGACATTGCTGCCATTCAGAAGGCTATCACAGCACAAGGTGTTGATGGCTGGCTCTTGTATGATTTCCGCGGGCTGAACATTCTCGCGGCCCGGGTCGCGGAGACCACGGAGAAGAAACTCTCGCGTCGCTGGGCTTACTTTGTCCCTGCGAAAGGTGAGCCAAAGAAACTGGTTCACAAGATCGAACCTGCCGCCTTGGATCATCTGCCGGGAGCCAAGAAGACGGCTTACGTCCGTTGGCAAGACTTCGAAGCGGGTATCGGCGAACTGCTCGCAGGTGCTAAGACAGTAGCGATGGAATACTCACCACGCAACGGCAATATGTATATCAGCCGTGTGGATGCAGGGACCATTGAGTTGGTGCGTGGTTTCGGTGTTGAAGTGGTCTCATCAGGGAATCTCATTCAACAGTTCGAAGCCACCTGGGATGATGACCAGTGGGCCATGCACCTCGAAGCGGCGAAGCACACGGATGCTGCCTACGGCGTCACGTGGGCCTTCATCAGCTCGGAGATTGCCCGGCAGGGTTACACGACAGAATGTGCCGTGCAAGCCCGCATCATGAAGCACTTCGCCGACAACGGCCTGACGACCTACAGCCCGCCGATCGTTGGCGTCGGCCCGCACTCCGGTGATCCGCACTTTTCGCCCGACCCGAGCATCGATAGCCGCATCGAGCCAGGCAGCTTTGTGCTCGTCGACCTCTGGGCCAAGATGAACAAGCCTCGGGCTGTGTACTCAGACCTCACACGGACGGCCTATGTCGGTGAGCAAGTCCCGGCCAAGATTCAGGAAGTCTTTGAAGTCGTCATCGCGGCCCGTGATGCTGCGATTGCTCGGGTCCAGCGGGCCTTCGAAAAGGGTGAAGAACTGCAGGGTTGGATGGTCGATGCCGCGACGCGGGAAGTGATCGAGAAGGCCGGCTACGGCGAATACTTTACCCACCGTACTGGCCACAACATCGGCCAAGAAGTCCACGGCAACGGCTGTCACATGGATGGCCTCGAAACCCGCGAAGAACGCCTCGTCATGCCCTGCACCTGCTTCAGCGTCGAGCCAGGCATTTATCTGCCCGAGTTCGGCGTTCGCAGCGAGATCAACGTCTACATCGACAAAGACAAGAAGGTCCACGTCACCGGCGGTGCGCTGCAGACCCAGATTCGGCGGATTTTGGTCTGAGTGAGAGTATAGGGGATGGGGTATGGGTATGGGTGTAGGGTATAGGGGATGGGGTGTAGGGTATAGCAGAAGGGTTTGAGAACCACTTTCTGCTATACCCTATACCCAACACCCTACACCCTAAACGTTACCACTTCTTCCAATTCTCCCTGCGGAAGTGACTGAGTTGCTTCCTCGGGACAAACTCGAACGTCGGCTCTTCGCCCCACTCCAAGACCCCGACACTACCACTTTCGGGCGAGTCGGTGTTGCCTCGCATTTCGAAGCCAGTCATGAAGTAGCTTCGGGTCGTCGTGTGGCTCGGCACCTCGTGGCCGGGGCCTTTGTAGTGGCCAAAGAAGTGGAAGCGGGGTTTCGCCAATTCCAGCAGCATTTGCACATACTCGCTCCCGGCGGTCGGGATCATCGCATCTCGGTGACAGTCGTGTGTCAGTAGCACATCGAATCGCTCGGCGGAGAGCTTGGTGACGCTGCTTTCGTGGATGTAGCCTCGCGGGGGCAGCTTCTTACGGCGATTCTCGGATTCCCCATCGACACCCCAGATTGCCCCGACGCGACAACCTCCGGGAAGATCCATCACCCGGCCATCACGGATCCCTCGGACGCGAAGGTACGCATCGACGGCGAAGTCGTTCGCCCGACCGGCGGCTCGCGCGAGGGCTTCGAGTTGGTCAAAGTCTTCGTGATTCCCCGAGGTGAACCAGAGGTTGAAGTCCGTACTGTGAAAGACTTGGTCGGCGAGGGCATTGGGCGTGATGATGTCCAGAGTGCCCAGTTCGAGGGGGTCGTCTTTGGCATGTTTCAGAGTGGCTTTGTCGATCTTGTTGATGTCAGGGAAGTAGCCCAAATCACCGACTTGGAGCAGACCTGCGAGAGGTGTTTCGTTCCATTGAGACCAGGCTTTGGCGAACTGGAACGCCGGGAGAATCCGGCCATGAAGATCGCCAAAGACCAAGTAAACGCATTGTTGATTCATATCCACCCAGAGAAGCAAATCCCTGGGTAGGTTCGCGGCGGTTACTTCGAGCCGACGCAGAAGAGGGTTTTCGTGCCGCGGAGGTAGATCGCGCCACCGGAGATGGCGGGGGTCGCTTGGCCGCGTTCTTTGGTTTCGCTTTCGCCGATGATCTCGGGTTCTTCGCCGAGCTTGATCGTGTACAGCTTACCTTCTTCGCTGAAGAGGAAGAGCTTGCCATCGGCAGCGATCGGTGATGCCGAGAACTTGCCTTTCACCCGCATATCCCAGACTTGTTGGCCATTCTTGGCATCGACGCAGACGAGCACGCCAGCGGACGAGATGCCGTAGACTTTGCCTTCGTAGAAGAGCGGCGAGGTCATCCCGGTTTGCAACCGTGCGGACTTCCAGAGTTCTTTGGTTTCGTTGCCGGTCAGCTTGGTGGCAACGACGCCGCTACCGGGGGCAATCAGCAGATCGCCGATAAGCGTCGGCGATGGGATGCTGCCGCCTGGGAGTTTGGCGTTCCAGGTTTTCTTGCCGGTTTCGAGATCGTAAGCACTGAGGTCACGGCCTGGGAAGAGAATTTCGGTGCCGGTCGGGAGCTTGCGAGCGATGGGCGTGACCCAGTTGACTTCCTTGGGCCGTGAGGTCTTCCAGAGGTTCTGGCCGGTCTTCACATCAATGGCGGCGATGAAGGAATCGCCAGCGTTGTCCATGGGGACGATCAGCTTGCCATCGACCAAGAGTGGCGAAGAGGCCATGCCGACTTGGTTGGAGATGGTCGGGTAGTCATCGACGAGCGAGCGATACCAGAGGAGCTTGCCTTTTGGCGTGAACGCGGCCAAGTCCCCCGAGGCGAAGAGGGCGTAGACGCCATTCGCATCAGCGACCGGGGTCGGGGCGGCCATGCAGGTATCAGGGTGGGCGGTGGTGTTGCCGGTGGCCAAGAACTCGCGGTGCCAGAGTTGTTCACCCGTCTTGGCATCGAGGCACAGGACATGAAGCTGATCATCCCGGTTGCCATGGCTACAGGTCACGTAGACATTGTCGCCGACGGTGACAACACCTGAGACGCCACGGCCCGGCATGGTCGCTTTCCAGCGAAGCCCTGAGGATTCGCTGAAACTCGTGGGCAGGTTCTTTTCGGTGGACGTGCCCGAGTTGTTCGAGCCACGGAAACCAGGCCAGTCCGCGCCAAGCGAACAGAGAGATAAGGCGAGTAAGCCGAGTCTGAGACGGTTCATTTCTTCTCCTTTTTCGGTTTGGCTGGGCCATCTTTGAGTTGAGCGAGTGGGACGGTCTTTTCGGCGCCGTTGATGGTCAACACTTGTTGAAGCGGAATCTTGCCACCCGTGGCATCACAGACGCGGCCACTAAACTCCCAACCCTGTGCCCAAGGTTGTTTACTGTCGTCTTGGCAGATCTTGATCAGGATTTCGTTCTTGCCGGCTTTCAGCTCACCCACACCGACGTGGGCATCGAAGCTACGGGAGTTGTGATAGGTTTCGCGGGCGTGGAGCTTTTTGCCGTTCAAGAAAATCTGAATCGCATTCGGGCTGGTGATGCGGATTTCCGCCGGGGTCGCTTTCTCGCTCAACACAACCGCCGAGGCGTAGAGCAAAGCGAACTTCACTTTGCCGATTTCTTCGTTGAAGTCAATCGTGCCGATGACTTCGGAGCTTTGCATCGCCTTCCACTTCACGTCACCCTTTTTGCCAGGGTACGAGGCCTCGAGTTCGAGTTTCTCTTCGGGTGGGTAGACCTTGGCAAAGCCTATGCCGTCGGTGTTGTCGAATGGACCGATGATATCCCACTGGCCGATGATGTTGAAGTGCTCGGACTTGTTGAATTTCTTCTCGCTCTGAGCATCGATGGCTTTGGCGAGGGCATCGACTTGGTCATCGTCTCGGGCGAAGGTGATCAACTCTTTCTGGGCTGCGAGAAGTTCGGCTTTGCCTTTTTTCTCGGCTCGGTCCAGCCGCTCTTGAATCGCCGCCCGGCGAAGGTCGGCTTCGGGGTCGTTGATCAGTGTGGCGAGTAGATCAGCGGCATCGGTCGCGGATTCGAGCTTGTAGAGTTCGAAAGCGATACGGCGTGCGATCGGTTTGCGTTTTTCATCTTGCACAAACGCCTTAATCGCCGCGACTGGCAGGGGGCGTTTGGCTTTCTTCTCGGCTTCGACGATGGCCCCGGCGGCGGAGCGAAGCCAGTTCGACCCCGTGAGGGTGGATTGGTCAAAGGCGGTCAGCGTGGGCAGAAGTGCGTCCGCACCTCCCGCGACGACGCGATCCCAGGCATCGCCGGCGGCTTTGCTACCAGCGCCCTCTTTCGGAGCACCAGCGAGGACCGCCAAGTCGGACTTCAGGTCCGCGCGGGCCGAGGCTCCGCAGAGGAGGAAGCCAATCAACAGCAGCTTCCGTGGGTTGAGAAACATGATGGCCACCTCATCTAGGGTACGTTGACAAACGCCGTCAGCTCAGTTTACGAAACATGGGTGCTGTAGTGCAAGACGCTTCAGTGAAAATATTGTTAGTCATATAGGATTCGCCGCAATCAATGCAGCGGGTGGCGGTGCCGGACTTCGGCTTCCATTTTCTCGCGTAAGCCCGCGAAGTAATTGGTGAGTTCACCCGCACTCTTCACCGAGCCTTTGGAGCAACTGCCCGTGGAGCAGCCACCTTTTTCGGTGCCGCAGCCACCCGTGGAGCAGCCGCCTTTGTCTGAGCCGCAGCTCGAGCAGCCTTTCGGCGCAGGGTCTTTCGGGCCGCGCACCACGGACATGTCGAGAAGACGAACAGGCAGGCCAAACCTCTCCGACCAAGCAGCAATTTGCTCGTCAAGTTCGCAAGTATCGTGGGCCAGGATGTGCAGAATGGCCGCGGAGCGGTTGTGCAGAATCTCAAGGTCTAACAGAGTCACGGGATGGCTG
Source organism: Fimbriiglobus sp. (assembly GCA_051659845.1). Taxonomy (GTDB): domain Bacteria; phylum Planctomycetota; class Planctomycetia; order Gemmatales; family Gemmataceae; genus Fimbriiglobus. The sequence goes on from JBOFPH010000066.1 coordinate 120,971, forward strand.
GCGAGATCGCTGGCCATGGTGTCGAGCATCTCGCGCTGAAAAACGTCATTCGCTTCGGTGATGGCCTCGGCGAGGATTTCGCCATCGTCGTCGCTTTTTGAGTCCGGGGCAGGGCAGAGGATCGTGCCCCGTTCGGCGCCGCGTGGGGTTCGCAACAGGACTTGCTCACCACGTGCGTAATCCGCTCGGGCCGAGTGGAACTGGCCAACGTGAGCAAGCAAGCCATACTGTGCGAGGAAGCGGGTCACGAGGCTTCGTCCTCGAAGCCCATGAATTCTCGCATATGGCGGTCGTACTCGGCGGAGCCAGATTCCGAGCTGAGGTCCAAGCGAAGCTCGTTGATGACCTTAATCGAGAAGTCTTTCTTCCAGGAATCCCAACAGCCGATGCAAATCTCTTTGACCATCCGCAGACCCATTTCCCCCTCAACTGGCGGCGTGACTTGAGGATGAGCGCGTTTGCCAAAGGTGCACATTGGCCGGAGACATTTGAAACCTGTCTCAGGGCCATCGTCTTCCGGGCCAGTGGCCGCTGGAACGGGCGGGGTTGCCCCGAGGCCGACCAGGGCTTTGGCCATCGCGTCACGGGGCATTTTGTCGCCACGTACGTCGGCGACACTGTAACCCTTTGTCAGCACTTCGATGGCTTTGTCTTTGTCGCCGGCTTTGCTGTAGGCGTCGCCGAGAAGTTGGAAGGCTTTCGAGAACTCGGGGGAGAGTTTCAAAGTCGTCTCGAACGAGGTCGCCGCATCCGCGAACTGGCCGTCTTCGAGCAAAAGCTGGCCGAGGCGGAAGTGCCCGAGTTCATTCTCGGGATCGTCCGTCGTCATCTTGCGGAACTGAGCAATCCGGTCTTGTGCAGAACTCATGTCGTCTTTCGTAATCGAAGGTGGCCGATGGCTTATTTTGAGAGTTCTCACGGAACGGGACAGGCATCTTGTGAAGAATCTTCTGTAGCTGGCCTCTGTGAGGCCGGTTTCGCTTCTAGGGAAAGATGAAGCCAAATTTCCCATCAAGTCGCACCGGCCTCGCAGAGGCCAGATACAGAAAACCCAGTCTTCCGTCAGGAAAACTCAACCAAGAACAGTCACACCCAGGGAGTTCCCATCCCGATCAATTGTTAGGCAACACGTTGACGGGCAGCACAAACATCGAGGTTTTCCCCGTGACTTTGTCCGTGGCTTTCAGCCGCACGTCGTACTTGCCCGTGCGGGTGAGTGGCAGCAAGTAGCGGATGGTGATCCCCGCTTCTTTCTCGTCGACGCCGCTATTCACGGTGAGCAGGCTCGGTTTGCCGAGGGTCGGGTTGCCTTTCTCGTCGAGGGGGAGCATCTCGATTTCCAGGTTCGGGCTTTTCTTCGGGTCGTTGCCGCGGCCGAAGCCGACGATGCCCATCTGCACAAAGAGTGCTTGGCCAACGAAGCCGGTCGTCGGCATCGGGATTTGGCCACGCTCGTCGATCGAGGTGTACACGGCAATGATGGCGAACTCTTTCGGCAGGACTTTGAACTTCTGCTCCATCGTCTTCGTGGCTTTGGTGATCAAATCGGTGACGATGACTTTGAGCGTGTATTCGCCGGGAGCCTGTTCCAGGCCGATCGAGGTGAAAGCCCGGCCTGGGATCTTGCTGCCGCCCAGTGGCACGAAATCGACCTTGCGACTCGGCTCAGGCTTCAGCTTCGTCGCCCCGGTCGAGTCGAGGATTTCCATGCCCATCGAGTATTGCACGCGGCCTTGGTCGTCGATCGAGATGCCTTCGATGTCGAAGCTCAAGAACAGGTAGTCTCCTGGCACGAGCGGTGCCATCGGGCGTGGGCCACCGAGTTCGCCGTAGGTCGAGCGGACGTTCGTGATGTTCAGGGTCTTTTCGCCTTGCCCGGGCGTCATGGTCAGAGCGGCGGCGAGGAGAATACTGCTCAACATGGTCAAGTTCCTGTGTCCAGGTGAATCCGAAACGGCAATCCGTGCCTTCGGTCATTTTGCTTGAAGCCAACGAAGTTGACCAGTCCCGAAGTCGAGACGGCCTGAAATGGACACACAGTTCAACTCAGATACTTGATGCGTTTGCTCACATCCGTGTTGACGGAGTGGTAGGGCATCATCAGGTGGTTGGCATCGAAGAGGTCGGTACGCAGGACTTCGAGGTCGTCAGCACCAATCGCGTTCGTGAAAATGGGGACGAGGTAATCGATACCCGTTTGCGAGGGCCGCATGCCTTCGGGGTCGTAGAAGCTCGGGTGCATCTGCCGGGCGTGGATCATCCCCCAGCGGTCGCGGAATTCATTGGCGTAAACGGAATCGAGTGACAGCCCATCGTCGCTGCCATACTTCAACACGGCCACGGCATTCATCTGGCGTTCGAGGAGCAAATCGACCGCTTGTCCACCGAGCATCGCGGCATGATGACGGTCGAAGAGCACCGGGCGGCCACCACGTTGGATGTGGCCGATTTTCCGGGTGAAGATTGCGGCCTTCGCGGACTCGTTACGACGCTTCGTAGTGAAGTAGCTGTCACCGAGTCGCTGGACCAGGATGTTCCGCAGAGCTTCGCTCGCACCGGAGAGAACGACGTTCCCAGCGGGGTCGTGGGTCGCGCGTTCGGCTCCGAGTTCTTGGCCATTCTCATCAATCACGCCTTCGCCACAGACGATCACGACGTGTTTCTGCAAGTCGTAAATCTGCTTCACTCGTTCGACGAGTAAGTCCGTGTTCAGCCGATGCTCGGGGACGAGCAGTAAATCGGGTTGGCCGTACATAGCCCCGAGGGCGATGTAACCTGAGTGTCGGCCCATGCACTCGACGATGGCAATGCGACGGTGGCTCTCGGCCGTCGTGCGGATGCGTTGGACGCCCGTGGCCGCGACGAAGACAGCGGTGGCATACCCGGGTGTCGCGTAGTTCACCATTTGGTCAAGGTCGAAGCGGCCAACACGTTCACGTCGGCTGTACCAGAAGCCACCTTTCTCGAACACGGCTAAGCCCTGGGGATCCGTCGGTGCCGGTTGGCCGGGGAAGCACTCGCCGTGGCGGATGTATTCATCGGGTTCGTTGCGGTAGTTGAGGCCCAGATCGTTGTCGATGGTCTTGGGGGCGAGAACCGTGGGGAGATGTTCGCTGAGAGCCTGCATGCCGTTCAAAGTGCCATCGCCGCCGACGCAGATCAACCCTTCGATGCCCAGGGCTTTGAGCCGGGTGGTGATCAGGTCAATGGCGTTCTTGTCATCGACATCCACGTAGTCTCGTGAAGCGCCGAGGATGGTGCCACCGTAAGTCGGGTCGAGTTCGGGGATCGTGGAGTAGAGGCGATTCAAGAAGATGTGGGGCACACGGGGATTGAAGAGGCTGCTGAAGCCTTTGATGAAGCCCACAACTTCCGTGTTGCGTTGGTTGGCCCGTGTCACGGCTCCGTAGATGGTGGCGTTGAGTGCTGGCGTGTCCCCGCCTGCCGTGAGAATGCCGATACGCTTCATGATCAATCCGCTCCAGGAATACCTTACCTTCACGATAGCCGCGAGACGGTCAGGAAACCCAACGGTTTACGCCAAGTAGCGGGCGCGGAGTTCGCGGAGCGTCAGGCGGATGTCCGGGTGGATGCCGGTACCGTCGCGTTCGCCGTTGGGCAGTGGGAAATCGCAGATCACACTGCGAATCTGCGGCAAAGACAGCGAGAGTGCCGCGGGGATCGAGAAATTGATCGGCTCGGCGTCCGCGTCGGCGGTGTCGCTGAAGCTGACATCGAGTGGGATCGAGAGCAAACCAAAAAGCTCGGTCAGCCGGTAGAGGCTGATCGAGTCGTGGAAGCCCATGCTCGGCGTGCGCTCCCGGGACATCGCTTCGAGTTCGAGCGAATGGAACTGGAAGCCGTTGCGAATGAGGTTATCCGTGAAGACCAGCGGGCTGTAGGTATGGTCTTCGTAGCGAAGGTAATCGCCCCAGGGTTGCGCGATCCCGAGGCTCCAGGAACAGTCTGGGTCGAGGTTGCGAGCCGTGTCGTAGAGCTTCGCGGCCAGGTTGAGCCGCTCGTCTTCGCCAAGGCTCAGGGCGTCTTGATAATTGAAGCCCGCGCAGATCTGCCAACTGCGAACGCGGTCCTTGTAGCGGTTGACAATCTTGCTGACAAAGTCATCCAAGAAAGTGACGAGGTGGATGAGCTTACCCGTCCAACCTTGAATCCAGGCGGGGAAGCGTTTCGCCGTGAGGTCAATGACTGGCCCGATCGAGACATCCAGCCCCGCTTGGAAAGCCCAGGTCACGAGGGCATCGAACTCTTCCCAAGCGTACTCGGATTCCTTCGGTTCCAGGACACTCCAGTTCGGAATGAGCTTCACGGAGGTGAAGATGTGCGCAATTTCGTCACGGACTTCGGGAGCGGGGAGCTTGGTCAGGGTGATGGTCAGGCGCGTCTCCATCGGGCCGCCATCGCCGAGGCGGGTTTCCAGGAGTTGCTCCGCGAAGGAGGCACTGAGTCGCTCGCCAGCCCGGTGGGCACGCTCGAGCGCCTGGATGGCGAGCAAGCTCGATTCCGGCTCGTCCGGATCGCGGACTGCCTTGCCAAAGAGCCGGGTGATCTCCTGCGATTCCATCAGCCCCAGATCATCGACCACCAAACCCATTGCTTGCCAATCGTGGGTCTGGCAGCGGAGTTGATTCAGTTTGCCTCGGGCGAGTTCGATGAGCAGATGGTAAGGCTCGCTACGTTCGCGGAGTGTGGCCGAGAGGCAGACTTCCGGATGACCTTGCGGGCCAGGCCAGGGCATGGCGAGGTAGCCACTCTCGTTGGCTTCTTTGGTCAGCGTCAGGATGTTGTCCTGGAGGTGATGCTGGGTCGGTGCCGGGGAGACATCATAACCCCCCGCGAGGGCGGCCATCGAGAGGCAAGCCTGAGCGGACAACGGGAGCGATTCTGGAACCTTTAGCAGAACACTGCCCATAATCGCCCTTAACCTGGTAAATCGTCACACTTTCGGCAGGAAGTTTATGATACAAACCTAGCACCACGAAGCCCAGCATGCCGCGCGAAGAGTTAGTTTCTGGCTGAATTTGGCATGGTTCAAATCCTGCTGGAACTGAGTTTCGGTGGTCAGGTTGAGGAAGGATTCACCGCCAAGTCGCCAAGTAGAGACTCTTTTGTATTCTTGGCGACTTGGCGTCTTGGCGGTTCGAGTTGTTTGCCAATTAATTCGAAGCCGAGGAATGACGGCCTGCGAACTTCGGCCACTCCCGATCGAACCAGCCTTTGACGCGCCATGTGAATGGCATCCGCAGGATCAGAAACAGGATCAGAAAGCCAATCGAGCCGAGCACGATCGGTGACGAGATCAGGTGAAAAAGAATCGCCCAGGTCAGGCTGACGCCAAAGAGCACCGCCGATTCGCCGTACTGCCCGGCAAAGAAAGCATTCAACAACGTCCCCGCGTCGTGGTTTGGGCTGACCATCTCCGGGTGTGTCGATTGCAGCTTACTGAGTGCGATGGCACGCTTGCGTCGACCGTGCCACCATGCTAAGAGCGGCACGAATGGTGTGATGCTGGCGATGACGAGCGCCGGGATTGACACGCCTTCGTAGGTGAAGCGATTGCCCAAAAGCGGCACACCTTCCAGAGCGTAGAACACCACCATCGCAAAGCCTACCGACACGACCGTGAGCACCACGATCATGCCGACCGTGAGCGTCCGCACGAGTTGCATCTTCAACACAAATTCCCGCTCATCCAAAGGATGGGCCATCACACTCTCCCCAAGAACCATGCACCATCAGCATAGCTATTCGCAGCGGTTCAAGTCCCGTGGGTTTGTCATTCGGCTGGCCAGCCAGAGTTCAGGTAGCCAGCGGTGTTAAAGATGTTGTGGAAGGCGACCGCGGGCCAGATGCTCCCAGATCGTTCGCGGATCGCCCACATTGCCAAGCCGAGGACGAGCGTCGTCCCGCGGCGGTAATGCATCACGACACTGCCCGAGCGTTGGTCCACTTCGATGACGTGGACCAACGCGAAGAGCATCGTGGTCAGAACCATCGCGCCATTCCAGCGTAGCCCCAGCCATTCTTTCCCTGGGCCGAAAGCCCGGATCAAGAAGCACAGCAAAATGCCCCGATACCATAGTTCCTCTTCGAGGCCAGGCATCGTGGCTTGAAAGGCGATCGTTTCCCACGTGGGTGGCGTCGGAATCTGGGTGAAGAACCAGCGCAAGCCACCAAACAGCAGTGTCATCGGCAAAAAGAGCTTCCACCAACCCGGTCGAAGCGGAGCGGTGACACCGGCCTCTCTCCACATCCCTAATCTTGCGAGACACATCAACCCGAACGCCGTGCTGAGCACTTTCCCTTGCCAGTTCCACTGCCCTGACCAACCCCCACTCGGCAACAAGAGCAGAATGGAGGAAACGGCAAACAGGTACACGACACAGCCAGTCCAAGGCCATCCCCAACGACGAGTGACGAGCATCACCATCGCCAAAAACGGTAACAACCCCACACACCAAGCCAAGATCGAATGGCTCATCCAAAAGAGCCGCTGACTTGGGAATGCCACGAAACAGCCCAGCAGAATGACGACCCCCACGATGCTGAGTCTGAGGTATTGGCTCGAAAGATCGAGACGGAGTATCATTTTCGCGTTACCCTTTTGTCCTGAAAAGCGACCAATCTTGACTCAATCACCCCGTCTTCTGGGGCGGAGCTGGCGGCGTGGTGGGAGTCAGGGGTGGATTTTGCTTGCCAGTTTGGGCTTTGGGAGCTTCGAGAGGTGGCTTGGAGTTTGGCACGTCGCCCGTTGGTGGCGTCTCGTTCTTGATGGGTTCCGATGCTGGTGGGGACTGAGGTGCTGGTGGTGGGTTCGGATGGGACTTGGCCGCTTTGGCCTTCGCTTTCGCCTCGGCTTGTTTCGCTTTCTCTTCTTGTAGCCGCATCTCTTCACGTTTCATGGCCAATTTCTTGACCTCGACATCGTACTTCAGCATCGCCAAGGTCGTTTTCAGGCTAATGGCTTCGTTCGTACTGCGGACTTGCAATTTCGCCGCAGCAATCGCCTGATACTTGGCATCGCGGAGGATGATCGGTTCAAATTCTTCGTTCGCCATCTGCCAAGAAACGGGGTTCGTGACTGGCAAGCCCTCCAACTCGAAGGCGTTGACGCCCATCCCCATGGCGATCTGATCCCAACTTTGGCCCAGGGCACGGAAGTAAGCCGCAATACGTACTAATTTTGCGTCCATGATGGACCCCCAATGAGTTAAATATTGACCACAGTGTACGCAAAGAAAGATTTCAAATCAACAGAAGTGAACGAAATTTCCAAAAACAACTTGGCAATACGTGTGAAAAGCCTCGAAAAGAACCTCAGTTTTCCATCCTGCAAATCGTGGCCATCCTGTCCGAAAGAATTGTGTTACCAGACAGGGTGATCAGGATTGACAGGATCAAAAAAGTGAGTTTTTACCCTTCTCCCCTTGCGGGAGAAGGTGGATTTGGAAACTCGGTTTCCGAGTTTCCAAAGACGGTTGAGGGGTCAGCGCTCGACCTTGAAAGAGAAACTTTTCTGGATGCTGCGTTTAGCCCTCATCCGTCCAATCTGGCTCTATCGAGCCTGGATCGGCCACCTTCGCCCGCAAGGGGAGAAGGGAGAAAACAGCATGTTTTATGGGTCAGGCCATTCCCAAGTTTCAAGCGGTGGCTCACGTCACGCCGCCCGCCAAGACTCACGCCGCTCGCCACGGGCTATCCCCGTTGGCAGTCTTGGTGGATGAGCACGAGGCGGATGTTGTCATAGGGGATTTGGCCATCAAGGGCATCGAAGATGGGCTTGAGTTTATCCCGGCCGACACTGTCCGCGGCGGCAGCGATTTCGAGATAGTCTTCGTTCCGCACCCAACGGCTGATGTCTTTCGGCTTCTCCAACTGGATGTACTCGACGAGGTAGCCGACCGCGGTCGAGCGCGAGACGCCGAGTTGTTGGGCGACATCTTCGATGTAGGTCTGATCGCGGAAAAGCGAGTAGGCGAGTTTCTTGCGTTGCCCGGCGTCCGCGGAGCTGACTTTGGGTTGCGCGGCCGTGACGGTTGCGGTGCGGCCACTGGACTCGTGGGCTTGGATCACGGCCAGGAAATCAAGGCCATACGACTTCAATTTCAAATCCCCAATCCCCGAGATTTGCCGCATTGCATCGAGGGTCTTCGGCTGACTCACGGCGAGCGCAATCAGCACGGCATCTGGGAGAATCCGGTACGCGGGAACCTTCTCAGCGTTCGCAAACTCGCGTCGGCGTTGCCGGAGTTTCTCGAACAGGTCCGCATCCAAGGTCGCCGCGGTGGCACCGGGTAAGGCGCGCATCTTGCCAGGTTCTTGTCGCGGCTCGGGCCGGGACTTCACCATCTCGATCAACCGCACCTCGGCTTGGCCCTTCATGATGGCCCACGACCGGGCATTGAGTTTCAAAATGGGGTACTCATCGCCCACTTGTTCGAGCACTTCCTGAGCCACGAGTTGCACGATCCAATCGCGTACGGCGGCCTTGTTGACTCCCGCAAGCAAGCCAAAGGTGCTGAGTTCGTGGTGATTTCGCTGGCGAATGCCGTCGGTCATCTCCCCGCGTAACACACTGACCACATGGCCGATGCCAAAACTCTCCTTCACCCGCGCGACACAGGACAAGATCTTCTGTGCCGTCTTGGTCGAGTCCGGCACGATGCTGACGTCGCCCAAGCAGATATCGCAGGCTCCGCAATTCTCGCCGGCGAGCTTTTGGCCAAAGTGCTCGACGAGTGCACGATGCCGGCATTGGTTCGTGCGAGAATAACTCTCCATGGCATTGAGGTGCCGCATGGTGTTGGCGAAGTAATCCGGGGCCACCGGTTCGCCGCGTTCTTTGGCCTCTTTCACGGTGTTCTCGGTCATCTTTCGTTGCATGACGATGTCGCCATTGCTGTGCAGCAAAATGCACTCCGAGGCCAAGCCATCCCGGCCCGCCCGGCCCGCCTCTTGTTGGTAGTTCTCGACCGATTTCGGCATCGCCACATGGATGACGCAACGCACATCAGGCCGATCAATCCCCATCCCAAAGGCGACCGTCGCCACGATGATGGGGGCTTCATCGTTGATGAAAGTCTCCTGGGCGATGCGGCGCTCTTCGTTGGACATCCCCGCGTGGTAGCCGATGGCCGGATACCCCGCGGCTTTGAGTTTCATCGTGTACCCCTCGACATCGAGCCGTCGCCCACAGTAGACGATGGCCGCGTGACCGGTGTGCCGATCGAGGATCGATTGCACCTGTTTCAACGGCTCTTTACGTGGCCAGACGCGGTAAGTGAGATTCGGTCGGTCGAAGGAGCCGACGATGACATCGGGGTGTTTTAAGCCCAGTTGGCGGGCGATATCATCGCGGACTTGCTGCGTAGCCGTGGCGGTGTAGGCGTGCCAGGTGGCGTCAGGGAATAGCTCGCGGAGTTTGCCGAGCTTGCGGTACTCGGGGCGGAAGTCGTGCCCCCATTGGCTGATGCAGTGGGCTTCATCGATGGCGATGGCCTGGACGCCGAACTCTTGCAAGAAGCTCGTGAACCCCTCGATCCCCAACCGCTCCGGCGAGGCGAACACGAGGCTCGCTTCCTGCCGCCGCAGGAGCCGCACGCCCTCAGTTTTGTCGGCTTGAGTTTGTGTGCTATTGAACCCGACGGCCGGGATGCCGATGCGTTGCAAGGAATCGACTTGGTCTTTCATCAAAGCAATCAACGGCGACACGACCAGAGTCAGCCCCTCGCCTGCACCACGGTACACCGCAGGAGCTTGGTAACAGAGCGACTTGCCACCGCCGGTCGGCAACACGACGAGCGAATCGCGCCGCTCCAACACCGCCGCGATGGCCTGAGTCTGGAGTGGTCGCAATTGTGTGAAACCCCAGTACTGTCGTACTGCGGTCATCAAGCCTTCCGGCAACACCGTCATCCGCAATCCTCACCCATCTCCCCAGTATGCCGGAGGCTCGGCACCACGACAATGACAGTTGACAAGCCAAAATGCGAGCCGGGTCGTAGATTGTCCGTGGCCTGCCTGTTTGCTCCTACAACACACTCGATCGGTGTAACCCGCCCAGTGATACTCGGTCTTTGAAGCCGAGGTGAATCCTCTTTCTCTCTCCAGGAGTTCGAACGATGCGTATCCGGAATCTCTTGCTTCTTGCCGCAGTCTTGGCGTTGCCAAGCGCGGTCCGTGCCGATGTCAAGCTGCATCCCTTGTTCACGGATCACATGGTGATCCAACGGGACATGGCGACGAAGATCTGGGGCACCGCTGACGCCGGCGAAAAGATCACCGTTTACCTCGCCGAGAAGTCCATCTCTGTCCAATTTGGGACCGGCACAGCAGATTCCAAGGGGGGTTGGGTCGTCGAACTCCCACCGAAGACGGCTGGCACGAGCTACTCGCTGACCATCGAAGGTAAGAACAAGATCACGCTCGAAAACGTGGCTTTCGGCGATGTCTGGCTCTGCTCCGGCCAGTCCAACATGGAATGGAAACTGCGTCAACTGCCAGACAACAAACAAGGCGAAACGGTCGCGGCCACCGCGAACCACCCCAACATCCGCTACTTCTCAGTGCCGAATAAGCCATTCCCCGAACCGCAATCTACCATCGCTGTCAGCAAGACCGAAGGCTTCTGGCAAGTTTGTGATCCGAAGATCGCCATCGAGTTCTCCGCGGTCGCCTTCTTCTTTGGCCGGGATATTGAAAAGAACCAAAAGGTTCCCGTGGGTCTCCTCTGCTCCGATTGGGGTGGCACACCTGCCCAAGCCTGGACGAGCCGCGAAGGGCTGAAGAGCGAGAAGGTTCTCAACTACTACATCGAGAACCTGGACAAGACCCTCGAAGCTCACAAAGACACGAAGCTCGTCGAAGCCAAGTACCAAGCCGACATGGAGAACTGGAAGAAGGCCGTCGAGAAGGCCAAAGCCGAAGGCAAGAAAGAACCGCGCGCTCCACAGAAGCCTGGCCCAGGCGGTGTCACCGCGAATAGCCCGACCGCTCTTTACAACGGCATGATTGCCCCGATCCAGAAGTTCGCCATCAAGGGCGCCATCTGGTATCAAGGCGAGTCGAATAGCGGGGCCGCGAAAGAATACCGCACGCTGATGCCGACGATGATCCAAGACTGGCGTAAGCAATGGGGCCAAGATTTCCCGTTCTTTATGGTGCAACTCGCCCCGTTCGGTAACGGCAAATGGGACAACGTCCAGTACGCCGAACTCCGCGACGCTCAATACGCCACGACTAAGAAGCTCAAGAACGTCGGCATCGCTGTGATCACGGACGTCGGCCATGAAACCGACATCCACCCACAAGGCAAGCAACCCGTCGGCGAGCGTCTCGCTCTCGCGGCTCGCAACATGGTCTACGGCGAAAAGGTCGAGTACCAGGGGCCAGAGTACAAGTCCCACAAGGTCGAGGGGGACAAAGTCGTCGTCAGCTTCAACCACGCCAACGGCCTCATGGCCAAGGGCGACGAAGTCGCAGGCTTCATGCTCGCTGGCGAAGATGGCAAGTTCTTCCCCGCGACCGCCAAAATCGAAGGCATGAACGTCGTGCTGACCTCCGACAAGGTCACGAAACCCGTCCACGTCCGCTTCGGCTGGATGAACTTCGCCAAGCCGACGCTCAACCTCTTCAACAAAGCCGGCCTCCCCGCCTACCCCTTCCGCACCGACGACCAACCGCTGACGACGAAGTAGTAGCTAGTGACTAGCTTCTAGTGACTAAGTTCCAATGGCATGGCGATCTTCGCCGTGCCTTTTTCACGCTATGCTGTTCTAGTCACTAGCCACTAGCGACTAGCCACTCTTCTCAAGGAGTCTCTCCATGTTACGTCGAATGATGTTGATCACGAGCGTCTGTGCGGCCCTGTCGGTGGTGGTCCTGCTGGCGAATCAAGCACCGCCGGGGAATGGGTCCATGACGGACTCCGCGACGCGGTTCGTCGGCTCGCTTTCGGATGACCAGAAGAAATCGGCTCTCTTTGATTACGACGATGAACACCGCACCAAGTGGTACTTCACCCCCCAGCAAGAGAAGAAGCAATCGACACGCAAAGGGCTTCGGCTCGATAAGCTCTCAGATGCCCAAAAGCAGATGGCGTTCGAGTTGCTCAAGTCCGGCCTCTCGACCAAGGGCTATGATCAGGCCAGCACGATCATCAGCTTGGAAACCTTGCTCAACGAGTTCGAGAAGAACGGAGCCAACACCCGCAATCCGCAGTGGTACTTCGTCAGCATCTTCGGCGAACCGAGTGCCACGGGCCGTTGGGGCTGGCGATTTGAAGGACACCATTTGTCGGTGAACTTCATGATCGAGAAAGGGACCATCGTCTCCTCGACGCCGCTTTTGTTTGCCTCGAACCCAGCGAACGTGATGAACGGCTCGAAGAAGGGTCTTCGCCCACTGCCCGAAACGGAAGACTTCGCCAAGGAACTCATCGGTCAACTCACCGATGAGCAGAAGAAGCTCGCCGAGCAGGAGAAGCAATTCCCGGAGATCAAAGAAGGCCAGCCGAACGTGGGTGTCGGTGAACCGGTGGGCTTGCCGATGGCCAAGATGACTGCCGCCCAACGGGGTACGCTGCAAAAGCTGATCGAAGCCTACGCCAACCGCCTGACGCCCGAAGCCGCGAAGCAAGAGCTGGCACGGGTCAAAGAAGCTGGCGAAGAGAAGGTGCTGTTTGCGTATGCGATTGAGCCGAAGAAGAAAGGCTCGCCCTACACGTACCGCATTCACGGGCCGACGTTCGTCGTCGAGTTCTTGAACGTCCAAGGCGATGCAGCCAATAACCCCGCCAACCACATCCACAGTGCCTGGCGCCGACTGCCGATGGACTTTGCCCTGCCAGCGAAGTAAGCTGGTCTGGGCTGCTCGCTGTGATGGTAACATCAATCAAAAAAGAAACGCCACCCGATTCACTGGGTGGCGTTTCTTTTTTATGCTCAGTTCATCACTCGGGTGCTCGATACCACTTCTGGAAGGCGTCGAGGGGTTCGTGATGGATCTTCGTGGCGTAGTAGACTTTCTCCCCGGAGAGAACCAATAAGCCGGACTTTTCCGAGTAGACCAACTCCGTGATCTCGATCTTGTTCTGACCAAACTCAACCTTCATCGGATGGCCAAAGACAAAGTGGACATGGTTGCCGCTCCTCGCCTGTTCGAAGTCGGTCATGCTCAGTGGTTTGTCCTTGGGCCATTGAAAATGGTGCGTGGCTTCCAGCGTCGCCAAGGCGAGCATTCCCCCTTCGACGGCAGATTTTGCAGGGAACGTCGAGGAAACACCATCGATGTTTCGTGAAGCTTTTGGAGGAGCTAACGTCAACGCTCTTTGGCGTTGATACCGCGGTTGATCCAGGAGCCGTACGCGGATGACCTTGTTGTGAGAAGCATCTGCTGGGCCAGATGTACCGACCGCCTTGGGGTTATATTGCACTTCGACGAGCAATTGTCGCTCAGCAGCGCTCATCAGGGCGGCTTGCAGGAGTGGATCGGTCGCAAGGACTTGGGTCTGCTCGCCTGACCCGAGTTTCCCACTGCTCACCGTCGCCACAAGCACGGATCTCCCCTGCTGTACATTGGCATCGACATCGCTGACATAACCTTGAACACTGCCGATGGGAGCTTCTTTCTTGGCTGTTTCAACGAAAGCTTTCACTGGGAGGTCGTAGCCAACCATCGTCCGCGTGCCGGGTTGGGTCACCAGTCGCAGGGTGAACTGATCGAGTCTGGTACGATCTGCAGCAAAGCCGACCAGCACCCGTCCAGGTTTGGAATGGTCCGATTTGAGCGTGGAGGTGGGAAGCAGCTTTCCACCCTCGTGAATCTCCAGGTCGACCCGGGTGAAGCTCTTGAACTCCCCTGTCACTGGGAACTCCATCTCCACCCGTAGCAATTCCGGTCCAGCCGCTTGCGAGCGGACCTCCAGACCAAGCGTTTTCGCTCTCTCTTTGGAGATGACTTCAATCTCCATCAACGCCATGCCCCAGCTTGACGTGGCCAAGAACGAGAGAAATAGAGCGAGAGAGGTCAAAGCGGTTTTCATCGAGGCACCTCAACCAAAACAAGTTTTAGCTGAATATACCAGAAGCTGTTGCCTGGATTGTCACGGCTTTGTCACTACGCTCTTCGGAGCAGATCAGCAGGAAGTGCTTCAAGGAAACTTGTTCCCTTCTCCGAGACGGAGAAGGGATGAGGTGAAAAGTCGACTTTGATCAGTCGCCGGTCTTCAAGCCAACGAGGTCAGCCATGCCGCGGACGAGGGAGTTGCTTGGCTGGGTCGGTTGGTGATAGCCCCACATCCCACGGACGCTTTCGTAGCTCATCAAGGCACCGAGGAACATCAGCGGCAGCGTCAGGAGTAGCACGATCCCAGGCAACGCACCCCACTTGGCTGGCGCGGCCACGACTTGCTGGACCGGAGCACTGCCGTAGTTATCGTCGTCATCATCGTCGCCACGGCGGACGCCACGAAGAGCACCGCTCGCCGATTCACCTTCTTCGAGGTCTTCATCGCCGATGGCATCCAATGCGGACGACAGCGACCGTGGCTTCTTCTTGCTGCGGGGAGCCTCGTCGTCTTCGAGGATCGGCTCAGCATCGTCATCGACGACCAGCACTTGGCTGGCGCTATCGTCGTCTGTGACTTCTTCCAGGTCGCTCATGTCGAGGTCGATACCACCTTCGACATCGGTTTCTTCCACGACGGCGGAGCCAGAGTCATCATCGAGCGAGGGGACATCAAAGTCCGTCTCGAAGATTTGGCTATCGGCATCGTCATCAGCGTCCGCTTGGAGGGAGTTGGCGAGGTCATCGACAATGCCGGAATTCTCATCCAGGGTCAGCTCGAACTCGCTATCCGAGTTTGGCCCAGTCGAACGATTGGTGAAGCTCTTTGGCCCGCTGAGTTTGCCACTCATCGGAGCCGCATCCAGGGAAAGCTCGAACTCGTCGCTGGAGTCGTCGGGAGTCGCTGCGAAGTTGATTGGCCCGGTCTTCGAGCTTTTCTTTTCGAGCGAAAGGCCACTATCGGCTGGTTTGCCAAGGTTGATGCCACTTTGGCCCGAGCGAGGGTCGTTCGAAAGCTCTAAGCCACCGAGGTCGATTTCTTCGGAGCTATCGGTAGTGAGTTCGAGTTCCAGCGAATCGTTGCTCGGGTCCAGGCTCAGTTCGAATTCGCTGCTGCTGTCGTCGCTGGTGGTCTTCGAAGAGCCTTTCATCGGGCTGGGAATCTTCGCCGATTCCGGGCCAGAAAGCTTGGTGCCCGATTTGGGGGCTGAGAGTTTGCCCGAGGCACTGCTCGGCTTGATGATCGCACTCGACGGCCCGGAGAGGTCGATGGAGATTTCCTCCGTCGGCATCGTCAGTTCGGGGTTGTTCGGGTTCGGAGCAAAGTTGAAATCCAGGCGGACGTCGCTATCGCTGCTGCGTTTTGGTGGGGCTTTCGAGCTGAAAATCGAATCGTCTTCGGAGATCAGAAGCGGTTCATCATCATCGGAAGGTTTTGGCTTCTTCGTCGGCAGCGGAGCCACGAGGTCGCTGCCTGCGAGGCTGAGTTCATCCGAATCTTCGAGGGCACTGGAGCCGACGGGGCCAGGGGTCAGGCCAGGATCGCTCGCGGCCCCGAGGCTGCGGGCGAGTTCGTCAATATCCGAGGTGCGGAAACGGAGTGTAGCACCATCGCGGAAGGGGCGAATGGAGGTCCATTCGGTCTTCAGGCGACGTTTGAAATCCTCGACCGGAATCCCGAGTCGTGCGGCTGATTCTTCGAGCGAGTAAAACTTGGCCATGGTGGAGTCTCAAGGAGCGTCTTCAGGAGCGTAACGTAAGAACGGACTCGTCCTGACGAGGTTGGAGTATTTTTGCCGATTGTAAGTTTTCTGGCTTTAACCTCAAGAAAAGAATTCCCGAAGACACGCCTCAATGGCAACTCCTGGCGCGAATGCGCCAGTCCTAACGGCAATCTCCCGGGCTGTTTACAGCTCGACCGTCGGTAGCTCGCTCACCTGCGGCCGGCTCAACATGTCGTTGACAATTTTCTGGGCCAGTTGAATGTAGAGCTTGGACACCTGGGAATCCGGGTGCTTGCGGACCATCGGTTCACCCGCATCCGCACACGTGGCGACTTGCGGATCGATGGGCAACTCGGCCAGGAATGGCACGCCAGATTCCGCCGCGAGTTTCTCGCCACCACCGGTGCCAAAGATGGCGTGCTTCTTGCCATCGTCGCTGGTGAAGTAGCTCATGTTCTCGACGATCCCGAGCACCGGCACCCGGACTTCTTCGAACATTTTCACACCCTTGCGGGCGTCAATGAGGCTGACCTCGCCCGGCGTCGTTACCACAATGGCCCCAGTCAGCGGAGCTTGCTGGCAGAGCGTGAGTTGGGCGTCCCCGGTGCCGGGGGGCAAGTCGATGACGAGGAAATCAAGGTCGCCCCACGGGTAGCCCGCGAGGAACGAACCAACGGCCTGAGCCACCTTCGGCCCACGCCAGATGACCGCTTTGCCCGGATCGATCATGAAGCCCATCGACATCAGCCGGATGCCGAATTTCTCGATCGGGAACGGCGTCCGGGTTTGGTCGACGACGCCCAGCCCGAACATGAGCGGCACCGACGGGCCGTAAATGTCGGCGTCCATCAGCCCGACCCGCTGGCCGTACATCTGCAAGGCGACCGCCAGGTTCGCGGCGACCGTCGATTTGCCGACGCCACCTTTCCCGCTGGCCACGGCCAGGACATGTTTCACACCCGGCAGGGCGAATTTTTCCCCAGGCATCATCGCAGGAGGGGGCATAACAGTTTCCTTATTGTTGGCTCAACTGACGGAGAGCTTGAAGAGTAAAAATGCCAGTGTCGTGGCCGTCGTTCCAGGTGATTTGATAGGCGTAATGGCCGACCGGCTTCATCGCCACAGGAATCGGATCACCCGCCGCGACCTCCGCTGCACTCAAAACCTTGAAGGGGTTCACCGGCTTCGATTTGGCATCCAAGCAGGCCGCACAGGGGCAATTCTGACGCAGAGTCCGGAAGGCAACGAACGTACTCACGCCATCGGCCCAGACGATCCGAAAGCCGTCGCCATCCTTCTTAATCGATTGCGGCTTCTCCGCGCCCGCCATACCTCACCCCATCCCCAGAAACGACACAACACCGATTATAGGCGTGCATAAGTCAAGGGAGTGAGTTTCAGTCGGCGAGCCTTTGCGACAAGGCTCGACATGACCGCCCAGGGTTCCGCTTCGCTCCACCCGGGTGAAGCGAAGTGGAACCCTGGGGAGCTGCGGTCGTCGCGGATTCTTCACGCTGGACTTGCCAGCGCTGAGCGTGGGGCATTCAATTCGCTTATCTCTCCCGGTAGATATGTCCCACCGTCGTGCGGACTCTCGGTCTGTTTCCTTCCTTTTCGTGGAGTTGTGTTCTCTCATGGCAAGTAACGTTCGACAAGAGGCGATCAAAACCATCGCTTCGACCACCCACAACCTGGGCCGCTTGGATTTCCGCACGACACACATCAAAAACCTGTTCGGTATCAACGTCTTCGGCGAAGAAGAGCAAAAGCAACGCCTCCCGAAGCCTGTCTTCAAAGCCCTGCAAAAGACCATCAAACTCGGCGTGCCACTCGATGCGACCGTCGCTGATGCTGTGTCCAGCGCGATGAAAGACTGGGCCATCGAGCATGGCGCCACCCACTACACCCACCTCTTCCAGCCGCTCACGGGCCTGACCGCCGAGAAGCACGATAGCTTCCTCTCGCCGACCGGCACCGGCCGGGCCATTGCGGAGTTCAGCGGCAAGGAACTCGTCAAAGGCGAACCGGACGCTAGCTCCTTCCCTTCGGGCGGCATCCGCGCCACCTTCGAAGCCCGCGGCTACACCGGCTGGGATCCCACCAGCCCGGCTTACATCCGCGAGTCCCCGAATGGCTCGACCCTCGTCATCCCGACGATCTTCGTCTCCTGGACCGGCGAGGCCCTGGACAAGAAAACCCCGCTCCTCAAGTCGATGGAAGTGCTCTCCACGCAAGCCATCCGCATCTTGAAGCTCTTCGGCAACCACGACGTGAAGAAAGTCTTCACCACTGTTGGCCCCGAGCAAGAATACTTCTTGATCGACAAGAACTTCCTCTACGGCCGCCCGGACCTTTTGAACACCGGTCGCACACTCTTCGGCGCGAAGCCACCGAAGGGTCAGGAGATGGAAGACCAATACTTCGGCACCATCCCGGAGCGCGTTCTCGCGTGCATGGCCGACGCCGAAGCCGAACTCTTCAAACTGGGCGTCCCGGTCAAGACTCGCCATAACGAAGTCGCGCCGAGCCAGTACGAAATCGCCCCGATTTTCGAAGACTCGAACCTCGCCACCGACCACAACCAGCTCACGATGGAAGTGCTCCGCAAAGCCGCTGAGAAATACGGCCTCGTTTGCTTGCTCCACGAGAAGCCTTTCGCCGGCATCAACGGCTCGGGCAAACACAACAACTTCTCGATGGCCACGGACATCGGCGAGAACCTTCTCGAACCGGGTGAAGCACCTCACCAGAAGCTGCAATTCCTCGTGTTCTGCGTCGCGGTGATCCGCGCCGTGGCCAAGTACCCTGAGTTGCTCCGCGTCAGCGTCGCGAGCGCCGGCAACGACCACCGCTTGGGTGCGAACGAAGCCCCACCGGCGATCATCTCGATCTTCCTCGGCGACCAACTCCAAAACATCATGGACCAACTCGAATCGGGGGCACTCAAGTCCACGATCCAAGGCGGCGAAATGTCTCTGGGCGTCAACGTCCTGCCGAAGCTGCCCCGCGACGCTGGCGACCGTAACCGCACCTCGCCGTTCGCCTTCACCGGCAACAAGTTCGAGTTCCGCGCCGTCGGCTCGGGCTTCTCGATCGCTGGCCCGAACACCGTGCTCAACACGATTGTGTCTGAGTCGCTGGATTACATCGCGACCGAGTTCGAGAAGGCTGTCGCCGGGGGCAAGAAACTCCCAGACGCCATCAACGACCTGCTGCCTGAGATCCTCAAGACTTCGAAGAAGGTGATCTTCAACGGCGACGGCTACACCGAAGAGTGGCACGCTGAAGCTGCGAAACGCGGTCTGCCGAACTTGAAGACCACGATCGACGCGATCCCGATGATCATCCGCAAGGACTCGATCGACCTGTTCACGAAGTACAAAGTCTTCACGGAAAAAGAGCTGCAAAGCCGCTACGTGATCTTCTCCGAAAGCTACCTCAAGACGATCACCATCGAAGCCAACATGATGCTCATGATGGCCAAGACGATGATCCTCCCCGCCGCGCTGCGTTACCAAGGCGAAGTGGCGAGCACGGTGGCCTCGACGAAAGCCGCGGGCGCGGACTGCACCGCCGGGACTGAGTCGCTGAAGGAACTCTCGACCTCCGTGAACGCTCTCACGACCGCGATCAGCGCTCTCGAAAAGGTCACGCACCACCACGCCGAAGGCGATGCCTTCGCTCACGCCAAGTACGCCCGTGATGCCATCGTGCCGAAGATGGCCGACCTCCGCGTCGCCGGTGACAAGCTCGAAACGATCGTCGCCGATGACCTCTGGCCAATCCCGACGTACCGCGAAATGCTCTTCATCAAGTAAGCCCGATCAAACTGAATGGCGAAGTGAAACTTCGCCATTCAGTTTGGCTTTCAGTTCTCGACAGGGCACGTCATGGAACCAAGTACACTTCGTCCCACTTCTGAATTCCTCGGAGACAAGATCGAGACCTTCAAGCCAAGCCGATTAGCGATCTTCACAGGCTACTTTCTCGCTGCTTTAATACTTTTCTTTGGTTTCTTGGGTCTTGTTCATCTGCATCAAAAAGGACATTCCTCAATCTTTGCATACTTAGGCGTTTCGGTACTCGTTCTTAGCGTTTTTTCTGTCGTTTTACTGTATAGCGTATACATGTCTTTGTATTCCATCACGATCTTTTCAGGCGGATTGCTTGTAAGGCGATATCGAAGGCGAATTGTTTTTCTATGGTATGAAATCCAGTCTGTTCAAGAACAGATCGCTTACGAAAAAGTACCCATTCCACTGAACGATGGGGGTGTGGTCAGCCACTTTCTCCCTCGTGTGAAAGAGTATTACCTTCATATCTGGAAAAATGACGGCGAGGAGTACATTGTCAATAAAGATCAGGTGGCTAAGATTCGGCGATTTTCACGCATTCTCCGTGAGATAGCGGAACAAAACGGCGTTCGCTTTTCCACCTACGAGACACGAGAGTGACATACTGACTTGATGTCTTCCGTGAGCATCGCAGTCTCGTCATCGAGAGCATTCCCAGGAAGGGAAACTGGCCTCACACAGGCCAGCTGTAGAAGAATTTCCGCAAGATGTATGTCGCGTTCAGTGAGAACTGCCGAAAATCAAGAGACTTCTCACCGAACTCGGCTTGGATCTTGTGGAGAATCTTCTGTAGCTGGCCTCTGTGAGGCCGGTTTCGCTTCCTGGGAAAGATGACACCAACTTTCCCGTCCAGTCGCACCGGCCTCACAGAGGCCAGCTACAGAAAAACCCAGTCTTCTTTGAGGAAAACTCGTGTTCAGTGAGAACTGTCGAAAATCAAGCACATTTAGCGTCACCAACCTCGAGGATCGCGGCTTTTAGCCAGGAAGTTTGCCGCCGGGGGTGAGCTTGTCGATGATGCCCGGGAGCAGTTTGGCGAGTTGATCTTTGAGAATGTCCGGCGATAGACCGGACTGCTTCGAAAGCTCTTCGAGCTTGTTCTGCCCGAGTGCCGAGCCAATCTGGTCGCCAGAGACCTTTTCGTTTTTGCCGGTGCTCACCCAGGATTCGACCTGTTTCGAGAGGCCACCTTTGGTCAGCCCCTCGACGAGCGAACCCAACCCAGAGTTCCCCTGGCCGAGCAGTTGGCCTTTGATGAGATCCAAGACTTTGCCTTGCATCCCACCGGAACCAAAAAGCATACTGAGCAACCAATTGAAAATTCCCACAGGCGAGCCTCCAGATCAGAAATGATCGAACAGAGGCAGGCTACGCTCACGCCGCGGTATCGGCCAGACGGGGGCTTTCGCCCGAGGCCTCGTTCAACCGGCGATAAAGGTCACAGGACTTGAGCAATTCACGGTGCGTGCCGATGGCCAGGATGTGCCCGGCATCCATGACGACGACGCGATCCGCCAGTTCGAGCGTCGAGAAGCGGTGAGTGATCAGGAACGTGGTGCGACCTTTGACGAACTCGCGCAACACTTGCTGAATCTTGGCTTCGCTCTCGGCGTCAATTTGGCTGGTGAATTCATCGAGAATCAGGATCGCCGGGTCGCGGAGGATCGCGCGAGCTAAGGCGATGCGCTGCCGTTGGCCGCCGGAGAGCTGGTTGCCGTGATCGCCGACGAGTTCGAGATAGCCGAGCGGCTTTTCGATGATGAACTCATGGGCGAAGGCCTTCTGCGCTGCCGCCTCGACCTCTTCGCGGGTCGCTCCAGGCCGGCCATAGGCGATGTTGGCGAAGATGGTGTCGTTGAAGAGGACGGTGTCCTGGGTCACCAGGCCAAACTGGCGGCGCAGGCTTCGCAAGTTCGCCGAGCGGATGTTGACGCCGTCCACGTAGACCGCTCCGTGATCGGGATCGTAGAAGCGAGGCAACAGTCCAAGGAGCGTCGATTTACCACAGCCATTCGGCCCGACGATGGCGACCGTCTCCCCAGCTTCGACTTTGAGATTCACCCCCGAGAGTGTGCCCGGATCGGCACCAGGAACATACGAGAAGCAGACGTTGCGGAACTCGACCGACTGATTATGCCGCGGTAACCGTGGTCCGCCAGAGTTGGGTTGAATCAGGTTCTCGCGGTCCTGCACGGCAAAGATGCGATCGGCCGCGGCAGCCCCGGCTTGAATCTTGGTGTAGACGCTCGAGAGCCGGCGCACAGGGTCGGCGGTCATGCCGAGGAACATGTAAAGCGTGATCAGGGTTTGGTAGCTCATCGGTTCGGAGATCATGTTGAGGCCGAAGATGCGCGTCTGCCCGGTCATGACCAGATAAGCCCCCGCCAAGAGAGCTAAGCTGACCGCTGCGACCCCCAAGACTTCGACGACCGGCCCCGTGAAAGCATCCAGCCGAATCACTCGCATGGTGCGGCTGTAGTAGTCCAGGTTGGCTTTCTGGAAACGACGCCGTTCGACGGGCTCCGAGGTGAAGGCTTTGACGACCTTGATCCCATCAAACGTTTCACGCACAATCTTGTACAGGCCCGACATTTGTTCCAAAACCTTGCGGGTGGCTTTTTTCATCATCCGGCTAATCCGCGTCAGCGATACGACAGCAGGGACGACGAGGATGATGAAGAGGATCGTCAATTGCCAGGAAATGAAACAAGCGGCCGCCAAACAGCCGACCATTTTCAGTGGCTCGACCGTCATCTTGCCGAACAGGATTTTCATCCCGTTGCCCACAGTCTCAGCGTCATTCGTGACGTGGGCCATGAGTTCCGCAGTGCCGATTTTTTGCAGTTGCCGAGAGTCTTTGTAGATGAGTGCGCGATAGAAGCGGTTGCGAAGCGTCAGGATGGTGTTGGCGACGACACTGCCCACGAGCGATTCTTGCCAGAACTCGAAGAAGCCTTTGATCGCTAGCCCGACGATGACCACACCGACGATCAGCGCGAACGTCGTGAAACGGTCTTGCGGCATCCAGACGATGACGTAAGCCTTGAGCCGCTCCCGCCACATGAGCTTCGTGTTGATGTCGTGGAGTTGGCCTTCGAGGGCTGCCAGTTCTTGGATCTTCTTGCGGATCGAGGTATCGCTTTCGCCCTCGTCGGGGTTATTGCGATAGCTCTCGATGTCTCGCCGGAGGTTAGCGGTGTGTTGTAAACGGACTTCGTCCTTGGCCTTTTTGTCGTACTCTCGAATCTCCTGATCCACCCACTGATGCAGGTTCTGATCGGAAGACATGATGTTGAGGATGGGGTAAATCAGCGAAAGATTGAAGCTCCAGAGCGCCGCGACACACAACGCCGCCACAAGCGATAGAATCAGCTTCGCTCGATGAGGATAGGAGTATCGCAATGCCTGGAGAAAGTTACGCATCGGCCTCGTTTCGTCGGTTGCTCATGACTCGATCAATGAGGAATCGTCGCTCACCATAACGGGTTCCAATTTGCCTTCTCCCCTTGCGGGAGAAGGTGTCTGTGGTAAGCCCATCACGGGCTTACCACAGACGGATGAGGGGTAGACTCCATGTGCCGAGCGACTTTCCTCAGCAAGCCGAACCCCTCATCCGTCCGATCCGGCTCTATCGAGCCTGGATCAGCCACCTTCTCCCGCAAGGGGAGAAGGGTCAGAAACATCAGAAATGTGAAACGATGACCTCTTATTTATTCAGCGCTTTGTAACAGAATCCGGAGCCTCTCACAAGATGGATACGGCCTTGCTCTGTCAGTGGTTAGGATTACCGTCAGGAACCCCCTGGCCACCGGACGACCGCACCCTGTTGAACCTTCCTGCTGGAGCGATCAACCCGAGCGAAGCCGAACGCCGGGCACTCAAGCTGATGGGCCAACTGCGCCCGCATCAGTTGCTGCACCCCGAACTCGTCACCGTTGGCATGAACCGCCTCGCTCAGGCGATGCTCTCCGTCAGCTCACACCGGCCCGAGACCGCGGTTCCCAAACGCCCCATTCCCAAAGCACCACCGCCCCCAGCACACAAGGTCGAAGTTCGTTACGAAGTCGTCGAGTTGGATCCCGGCGAAAAGCCCGTCGCTCCCCCCGCACCCGTCGCTCGCCCGGTGATCCTCGATGCGGAACCGGTGGCGTTCGAGGAAGAAGATGCCGAGGTTGAGCCGGAAACTCCTGCGATTCAGTATGTCGAAGTGGTGTCGTCACCCGAAGTGGTCATTGAAGAGTTGCCAGTCGTCGAAGCCGTCGAGGTGCCTGTCTTGGCACTGCCGGATGGCCTCGCCGGGGAAAGCCGAAGGATCATCTACCGCCAATTGGCCTGCTTGCGAGCGATGCGTCGGGCTTGGTCGGCGGTGCGGTTAGCCTGTGCCAGCCCGTCGTGCCGGATCGAGACTCCAGGCCAAGTTTGGACGATGCTCGAAGGAGCTTCGGAAATGCAATCGGCCCTCCGACACCGGGGTTACAATCAAGATTTGATGGCGAGCCTAGCCCCGATTGTGTTCGGGGTCTTTGAGCAACCACAACCTCTGGCCGTGATTCGATTACTCCACGCAAGCCAAAGATACCGCTTGGCGAAAGACTGGGCGACTGGCCAAGCCAAGCTCGACGCCTTAGAACAGGGGCTGAGAAACTCACTGGCATCCGCTCGCCCGCAAGCGAGCTTCCGGCAACAATGGCGAGGGTTTCAAGCCTATCTCTTCGCCAACCCAGAATGGTATCTAGTCCCACCAGTGGTGGTCTTGGTCATCGCAGCACTTCTTCGCAGCACCGCCCGTACCGCAACAACTCTTTGAAAGACTTACAACTTGGATGCTTGACTTTACTCCTTACCCCACTTAGACTTCCAACCTGACCGTATGACGCAAGTGGATAGGAACTCTCCCAACCACCACCGGATGGAGGATGGCTGACATGACGAAAAAGGAAATCGTAAAACAGATCTCGGAACAAGCGAACCTGACACAACTTCGCACCAAAGAAATCGTCCAAATGACCTTCGACGCGATCATCGATGCCTTGGTGACAGAAGGCCGGATTGAACTGCGGAACTTCGGTGTTTTCGAAGTGAAGACCCGCAAAGCTCGCATTGCTCGGAACCCGAAGACCAGCGAAGAAGTCGAGGTTCCTGCGAAGAACGTGGTGACCTTCCAACCCGGCAAAGTCATGGAAGAGAAGGTCCGCCAGGCCAAGTCCCGGAAGCGCAAGCCACGCTTGCTCGTCGATGAAGACCCTGAGGAGTCCCTGGTACCTGTTGGCATCGGTGGCTCCGATTTCGAATCACAAGACGATGATGTGGAGACCTCGGAGCGCCCCAAGAAGCCTCGGTAAGCCGTAGCGATTCTCCGGCCTGGGCAAGATTTTCGGATTTTACTTCAAGCTCCGTGATGGTTGTGCCGATAAGTTCGACTGTACCCCGCCGATCTATTCCGGCGACGGATCACGAACTTAGCGCAACCGCACGGAGGCGGCGATGAAAAAGCGAATCCAACGCCTGGTTATGGGCATCATGGCCGCAACGACTCTCGGCCTCTCAGGGACGGGTTGTTTGTTCAACCAGTATTCGGGCAACCCGAATACCCGGATGGACCAACTCCTGAACCAATCCGAAGACCTGCGCCAAATCGAAGGCATCTGGCGCCGCTTCTGGTTCAACGACCAGCCAAGCCACATGACGCCTGAGCGAATCCACGGCGGCATCATGTAAGTGCTCCGAGCACGGCTTGATACAGCATCACATAGGCATTGCCCCAGGCTTCCGTTCGCACGAAAGTCGGGGGCGTGCCGGGGTGACCCACGAACGGCCGCAGCACCCAACCCATCTGCACGCCGACGAAACAATACATCACCAGCCAAAGCCGAAGCATCCAGCGATGTCTGCGGTTGTCTGCAATGAGTGGCAGGTATTGCCGACGCAGAAGCACCTGTGACGTCAGACTGGCGACCATGAACAGGAAGCCGTTGATAACAATCGCCTCTTGGTAATCCGAGACCGTTGCATACCAGACCGTGACATACGGCGCGAGCGAAGCCAGCACCACGGCCACGAATCCCTGTCCCGCGACCACTGCCCGCAGAGCCTGTGGGAAGTCCTTGGCTAAGCCCAAGAGCATGTTCAGCACAAAGAACGGCGGCAACGCCAGCAGCATCGAAGCCGAGAGCAGCACCGGCACTTTCAACGACGAGTACACGATCTGTAATACCCGCTCGCCGGACCAACCGCCATAGCTGCCCATCGTCGCGCCGTAGATCATGCCGCCCAACACGACCCAAAGAAGCGACCGCCGCAGACCCAGGGGCTGACCTTGGATGCGCAGCACGTCTTCGAGTGCTCGAAAGAGCCACATCAGCGTGACCCCACATCGAAGAGCATCGCCAAGGACTTCATGACACCCTGGATGAACGATGCTTCCCGCGGGCGGAACCAGGAGAAGGGCACCATCGGCGAACCCACAAACGGCCGCAGTACCCAGCCCATTTGTGCGCCGACGATGCCGAACAACACCATCCAGCCGTAAATGACCCGTCGTCGTGGCCGAGGCGAATCAAGATTGATGGGCATGCTTCGAAGCGTCTTCAGAATCGAACCGAGTCCAAAGAAACCTGCGAGGGCGAAGAAGAAGACGTTGAGCAGCAGGATGAATGGGTAGTTTGGCGTCGTGAACGAGAAGAACGCCGTGATCGGCCCAAAGGCCGCGAGCACCGCCATCAAGACAGCCATCGCCGCGACAACCAACTCACTTAGCTCTGGCAGCCGTTCTTGCGAGCCAAGGAGGGTGTTGAAGACGTAGAGCGACGGGAAGGTGACGAAGAGCGTTAGCAGAAAGAGGCAAGGTACCTTGATCGCACAAGCCACGACCTGGCGAAACTCTGGCCCATCTTCTCGCATACAGCCGAAGAGGCCCATGCAGACTCCATAACTCGCGGCGAGCACAAGGACCCAGCCGATCAAGGAGAGGATCTCTCGCCTCGTGACGCCCTGATCTTGTAGTTTCTCGTTTCGCAGGATGCGATCCATGACCTTCAACGCTGACATGCTTTGCACTCCAAAGTGAATTCCCCAGGGAGTGTATCGCCGGGGCTTTGAAATGCAAAGTGAATTTTAGGAGATTCTCACTTCGAGGCGATTTGGTCCGCGAGGTGGTTCAATTCGTCGAGTTCGGCGATGCGCTCGCTGTAGAATGTGTTGCCGTTGCGCTCGTTCGCTAAGCTAGCGAGTCGCTCGAGTTCTGGCGTGACCCAAGCCTCCCAGGCTTCCAGGGGTGCAAAGCGTTCCGTGTGGCCCGGGATCATCTCTTCGGGTACCTTCAATAGGATCGCTTGCTTCTGCTTTCGCTTCAGCCGGGTGATCATCAGTTTGACGGCAAGCAGGGTCGAGAAGAAGTCGAACTTGCCAGGAATATGATAGGCCGCATCAATATGTTGATCAAAGCACTTCACCGCACCTGCTAAATCGCCAATCACAGCTAAGAATTCAATCTGATTGTCCGCGGTGCCCAAGAACTCTGGCCGGGTCGAGACGAGTCGTGCGGACTTCTTCTGGAGCTTCTTGGCCTCATCGATTCGCCCAAATCTTACGAGGGGAACGAGCAAAGTATCGCTGATGCCGATCTGAAAGTGAGCTTCGGTGTAGGTGCCGTTGAGGAATGGCTCAGCCCGTGCGATGGCCGCTTTGTATTGCTTGAGATATTCGAGATGATACACATCAAAAGCGTCTTCCGTTTCTGGATCATCACAGAATCCATCACGCCGACATCGCTTGTATCGGATATTCGCATCTTTGGCCTCGTCGAGGTGGCCCATCTTGTCCGCGTTGCGGCGTTTGAGCACCCAGTAGGGCCGCAGCGAACAGCCTTCGCGCTCATAGCGGCGTTTCATGTCCTCCGTGCTTTGCTGGATTTGCCCGAGTGTGATTTCAGGGAACCACGGCATCGAATCCAAGACCCAGCGGAAGGTCCACAGAAGGTCGTCGGCTGGGGTGTCGGGGTGCTTGTCGGTGTAGGCCACGCACCAACTGAAGTGAACAAAAAGAAGGTCGGGCCGCTTGCCATGGTAGAGCGGCCAGAGAGCATTTTCCCGGAGCGAGAATGCGAGTTCTTGGTTCCCAGATTGATCGGCGAGGGAGATCGCTTGCTCGTGCAAAGCGATTTGCCCAGCGCCATGTGGCAGGGTCTCGGCCTCGTGGACGATTTGCCAAGCGTCGTAGGAAACGTCGTCTTCGGTCATGATCACTCCGCGATGGGTGGCTCACGGTAGTCAGCGAGGATGCGCTTCAGGCTGGTCACATCCGCTTCGCTGACGCCTTCTCGACGAGTGTACCGCCGTTCGATGGCGTCGAGAAGTGTCTCCCACATATCGCGGCTGATGTGAGCAGGCGTTTCCCACGGCTCGCGCCGCTTCGCCCGGACCGCGAACTCCCACTTCCCGGCGAAGCGTTCGACTCGCACGAAACGCTTTTCGCCTGTCAGCGGGTTCTCATCGATCCATTGCACTTCCACCGACATCGGTCACCTCTTCTCGGAAATCCTAGCGGCGACGACGAGGGCTATCGTCTTCATCCTCGTATTGATCGTCATCATCATCACGCTGGCGTCGGCGAGGCTTACGATCTTCGTAATCATCATCGGCATCGTCTTCGTCATTGTATTTCGAGTAGCCTTCCAGTTGCTTGCGATATCCGTAGATCTTGACCCAGTATAGTATAAAACAAATGAGACCAGGCGCCGCCGCGAGCATACCAAACACGATAGAGGCGGCCGTGCAAATGCACCAAATCATACCCAAGGATTTCCCAAAATCTCCCTCGGAACGCATTCTTCTCTGGTAAAACTCTTCTTCGAGTGTCTCTGTTGTCTTTATGACAACAACGAAGTTCCAGCCCAAGTTGTAAAGTGGAATCAAACCCAGCCAAACTGAGCCTGGATTGATTGTGCGGGATTCTTCGGAGCAGAGATTGAGTGTTTTGAACAAATTCAATAAGAAAAAAATGTTGATCATAAAACCAATAATGGAGGCCGCGCAGAAGATAGCCAACATGATCATCGTCAACGTGAGTTCGAAATCCGCGGCAGCTCCTGCACCTCCGCCGGCTCGTTGAAGTACATTCATTTTGTTGCTCCTATCCGGCTCGGGGCTGCCCAAGGCTCGCGCCGTTTGGATCAAACGGCGAATTTGACCAGTAAAAGTGCCTCCGATCTCGCGGAGGCTCCTCGCCTATCAGTCAGGCACAGCCTAGCTGCGACGACGAGAGCTATCGTCCTCATCCTCATCTTGATCATCGTCATCACGCTGACGCCGTCGAGGCTTGCGTTCCTCATCTTCTTCAACTTCATCACGGCTGCTGTATTTCGAGTTGCCTTCGAGTTGCTTGCGATATCCGCTCATCTTGATCCAGTACATGATGTAACAGATAAAAGCTGGAACCCCTGGCAAAATACCTAACAGTGGGGAGCACAGTGAAAGGAACGCCGCAACAACAGAGCATATTGCCCATATCAGCCCGATTGTCTTTCCGAAGTCCCCTTCAGAGCGCAATCGACGATCATAAAACTCTTCGTCGAGTGACTCAGCAGTCTTTAGAACCACCATAAAAATCCATACATATCCCAAAAGTGGGACAAACATCAGCCACACCATCCCGGGTTCCATCTTGCGATTTCTGGATGAGACAAGCTTCAGTGTTTTTGAGATGTTGAGAGTAAAGAATATGTGGATCACAAAAAAGATAAGCAACACAAGGCAGATCACGCCTAGAATCCCGAATATCATCGCCATCTCTAGGTCGCCCAGTTTGCCGGGTGCCCCAGCTCCGGCTCCAGCACCACCGGCTCGTTGAAGTAGATTCATTTCGTTGCTCCTGTCTTGGGTTGAAAGAGTTGATTCGGGAGACCACATTTCCAGAGCCAGTATTGCAGCACAGTTTTCACGGTTTCCAGGCCGTATTTGGTGCTGCGTTTGAAGTTGATGCTACTGGCTTCTTCGAAGTATCTGACGGGCACGGGCACATCGGAAAGGCGGAATCCGAAGCGGACGGCTTGCACTAGAAACTGCGTGTCAAACACGAAGTCTTCGGAGTTGCGTTCGAAGGGGATAGTCTCAAGCACCGAGCGGCGGTAGACCCGGAAGCCTGAGTGGAACTCGCCGAGGTTCTGGCCGAGCATGAGGTTTTCGAACAGTGTCAGGCCACGGTTGCTCACGTACTTCCACCACGGCATCCCGCAGGCGAGAGCCTCGGGCCGGGAGCGGATGCGATTACCCAAAACGACATCGGCAATGCCCAGTTCGATGAAGCTGACCGCATGGGGGATGACACGGGAGTCGTATTGATAATCCGGGTGAATCATCACGATGATGTCAAAGCCATTTTCGAGAGCGTATTGATAGCAAGTTTTCTGATTGCCGCCATAGCCGCGATTCTTGACATGCGGGATCACCGTGATGCCCATGCTGCGGGCCACTTCAACGGTGTTATCTTTACTGCAATCATCGACCAACAGGATCTCATCGACACTCCCAGGCGGGATGTCGTGGAGTGTCGCGGGGAGCGTTTTGGCAGCGTTATAAGCCGGTAAAACGGCGATGATTTTGTGTTTTCGCGGGGTAGGGGGGTTCTGTGGGGACAGAATCTCCGCCACCGAGAATGGGGGATAGTTCGGGTTAAGCGGCGGGCGATCGAGTAATTCCGGCATGTTATTTCTTGGCCTTCAATAGCTCGACGTGGACTTTGGCAATATCCCACATGTAATGCCCGATTTTATATTTCTCGGCAGCGGTGGTGAGATGGGTTTTGCCTTTTTCGGTATCGTTTTCCGAGATGTAGTATAGCCCGACATACAAGTTGGCATAGAAGCGGGCCTCGATGCCAAGTTCTGAGTCCGCCTTTTGCTTCTCGGCAGCGGCCAAGACCTCTTCGGGTTTCATCTTGCCAGCGTAGAGTTGTTGGATTTCAGGCATCGGCACTCGCGGGTCCTTCGTGACGCTGATGAGTTGCTCACGGGCTTTCGCAGCGCCAATGACTTTGGCATTGCAGAGGTAATGCCAGGCGGCGTTCTCGACATCCTCGGGGTTGTCTTTTTTGTGCGTCTCGAATTGCTTCGCACCTTCGGCATACTTCTCGACGTAGTAGAGGGCGATCCCACGGCGCCAGTGCTTCGGAGCAAACTCGGGGTTGAGCTTCAGCACCTCGTCAAAGTCTTTCACGGCCTCGGCAAACTGGCCGAGTTTCAGTTTCGCATTCCCACGGTAGTCGTAAGCCGAGGCGAGCTTGTCGTTGAGTTTTAGGGCATCAGTGTAGGCATTGATGGCCGCTTGGTGCTCACGGAGTTGCCCACAAGCGAGGCCCAAAAGCAGATGCGCTTCGATGCGTTTTGGCTCGGCTTTGGTCGCTTCGGTCGCTTTGTCGCGTGCCGTCTTGTAGTCCTCTTTGCGGAAGGCATCCTGGGCCGCACGGAAGGCGGCATCATCACCCATCATGAATGGGGTGATGGCGCAGGTGAGTAGTAATATCACAAGCCATTTGCGTGACATCGTATTCTCTCCTAACACTGTTAGAAATCCCAGGTTTCGCCCTTGGGTTTCTTCTTCGGTTTCTTGGGTTTTGGCTTCGGCTTGCTCACCGGTTTTTCAGGCCGGTTCAGTGGCGGCGGCTCATCGATCATCATCTGTTCGAGTAGGTTATCGCCATCCTCGGGGATCGCTTCATCCATGAGGCTGGGGAGCGGCATCGTGTCTTCGCCCGTTGGTTCTGGCAGTGTGTTGAGGTCGATCGTGTCCGCGGGGCTTTCGCGTTTCGTTGAAGGGTCGCTGCGGTCACGCAGGATGATTTTCAATGCGATTTCGCGGAATGGGAAACTGTCCCGAATCACTTTGGTGATGTATCGAACATATGGCGGGTCAAAGAGTTCCGGCCCGTTGGTCATGATCACGATCGTCGGCGGGTGGACGTCGGTTTGCGTGGCGTAGTAGATCTTGCCCTGACGGTTCAGCCGCATCGGTGGAGCATTCGCGGCCACGGCTTCTTGGACGACGCGGTTGAGTTCCCCGGTCTTAACCCGGCGGCCCGATTGCTTGTGCAGTTGCTGAGCCAAGTTCAGGAGCCGGAAGACGTTTTTGCCATCTTTGGCGGTGATGAAGGCCACGGGGACATAGTCGAGCATGGAGAAGACATCACGCAGATATTTCACCCAACGCTCGGTGACGATTTTATCCTTCGCTAAATCCCATTTGTTGACGACAAAAATGGCGGGCTTATTGTTTTCGAGAATATATTCTGTGAGCTGTTTATCCACCCGGCTGATCCGCAAGCGGGGGTCGAAAAAGTGCAAGACCACATCGGCCCGGCGAATCGAGCGTTCGGCTCGGTGCAGCGAGTAATACTCGATGTTGCTTTCGAGGCTCTTCTTCTTGCGAACCCCGGCGGTGTCGATGGCCAGGAAGGTTTTGGTATCGCGCTCGAAGCGGACATCGATGCTATCCCGCGTCGTCCCAGCCACCTCGGAGACGATGACGCGGTCTTCTTGGGCCAGGCTGTTGATGAACGTGCTCTTGCCGACGTTTCGCCGACCGACGATGGCGATTTTCAGCTCAATCGAACTGGGTGGCGTGTTATCCGCATCCGCAGGCAAATGCTTCAGAATCGCGTCGAATAGCTCTTCCTTGCCGCGTTTTTGGTGGGCCGAAACCAGGATCGAATCGCCGTAGCCGAGCCGGTAAAAATCATTCGAAGAAAGGTCGAACTTGGGATCGTCGACTTTGTTGATGACGAAAATCACGGGCTTTTCGATGCCCCGCAATCGCGCGGCGACCATCTCGTCCAGGGGTACCACGCCATCGCGGACATCGACGACAAAGAGAATCACAGCAGCTTCGAGCAGAGCAATCGCAATCTGGCGTTCCACATCTTCGGTCAGGTTATCGACATCAACGATGCCCATCCCGCCGGTGTCCACGAGGTCAAAGTGCCGTTCGGAATAGGTCAAAGTCGTGGCCACGCGGTCGCGGGTGACCCCAGCGGTGGGGTCCACGATGCTGATTCGCCGCCCTGCGAGCCAGTTGAATAACGAGGACTTGCCCACATTGGGCCGTCCCACAATCGCCACTATCGGAAGAGCCACTTGCCACCAATTCTGTATGTTCGCCGGAGTTCGTGTATTAGTTCTATCACTGAACCCCCGAATCCCCAAGCGGAATATCACCTCAGAATGGAGTTGTTGGGCATGGATGTGTTTGAAAATGAATTGGAGACAACGGGTGGCGTGACCCAGTTTTTGAAGAGTTCTGTGGGGCTGCGTTTCAGTTCGTGGATGTAGACTTTCCGCCAGGCTTGGTAGCGGGCGAAGTGGTCTTGGGTTTCTCGGAACAGTTCGAAGTCTTCGGCTCGTTTCTCGTGGCCCTTCGGTACGGCGTAGACGAATCGCCCTTCGTTGGAAGCTTGGGTGGGGAGTTGCAGGAAATCCCGCTCGACGAATTTCTTGGTCTCAGCTTGCTTCTCACCGGCTTCAACAAAGAACTCCACGGCATAGTCTGGGTAACCGAACGCCAGTCCGAAGGCTCGCCAGCGGGCGGCACGCGGGGCACGGTCGATCTTTTCGAGGATCTCTTGGCCAGGCGTCGTCGGTTGGATTCCGAGTGGCGTGAAGACGTCCCCACGTCGTGCCAGGAGCCTTGCGAAGCTCGGGCGATGCAGAATGAAAGCCGAGGCCGATTTGCTCCCTTGGAAATCCGTGGCGAAGACAAACACACCGGCTTCGAGGTCTGGCCCGAGTGGCAATTCTTTCAGCTTCGCGCGGGCCGCGTCGACCTCGGGGGAGGTGTTCTGGGTCGCGGGGAATCGCGTTTGCCAGAAGCCATCGCTGAGGGGCTTGAGGCCCGCAGTGGTCGTGTAAAGCGCTTCGCTATCGAGGATCTTGAGAGCCAGCGAATCGGTCGTGAATGGTTCCGCGGCCTGGGTGGCCAAGGCCGTCCACAGCATCACAAAGCAGGCGAGTAAACGGGTCATCTCAAGTCCTCGAAGGTGGGATCAATCCAAGTTGACGACGTTGCCACTGGCCATCGTACTCAGTTCTCGCAGGGTCACGAGGTTCGTGTTTGTGGCCAAGAACCTGACTGAGCCGTCGGAGAGGGAGAGATTCGCCCCGGACAAGTTGGCACTTCCGAAGGAGAATAGCCGACGGTAGTAGAGGTCAAAGTACGCGGGGGTGAAGAGTGCCGGAGGGCTGGTGCCGACGCTATCCGGCAGGCGATAGTTGATCGGGCTGAGTGTCGATCGCCAGGCGAAGAATGGCCCACCGGACCAAGAGGAAAACGGCCGCATGTCGTTATCCGCTCGGCGTGTCAGGGCCGCCCAGTGGCGATCCATGCCGTAACGTTCGCCAAGCAAAATCGTGTTGCTGCTCCCGTCAACGATGTCGGTGAGGCGAACGCGAGTGTCGTAGTGGAAGACGCCATCTTTCACCTGAGCCAGCGGAGCGGCGGTGCCACCGTTGCAACCGTAGCTCGTCAAGCCGACGTAGCGGCCATTCGGGAACGTTGGGTTCACACCCGGTGCCATTTGCTCGAAGGCCGTGGTGCCCAGCGCGTCGTTCGGGGCCAACAGCACCTTGATCACGGCTGCTGCGGGTGCGTTCGGCCCGTTGTACTGCGCGGCAGCAGTCGGGTTCGCGTACCAACTGCGATGCACGTTATCCTGCTCGATGTAAGGCAAAATCGGGATGATCCAGGTTCCGTAGGTGGTCAGCGGATTCGAGGGGACGGGGAAAAACGCTGCCGAGGGAAAGCCCGAGTTGATGTCGTGGAACGAGTGACAGGCCAATGTCAGTTGCTTCAAGTTGCTCTGGCTCTGCGCCCGAGCCGCTGCCTCGCGGACCTTCTGCACCGCTGGAAGGAGAAGGCCTATCAAGATGGCGATGATGGCAATGACCACCAGCAGCTCGATGAGGGTGAACGCTCGCTGTCTCATGATGAAATCCAGTCCAAAGAATTAGGGTCGAGAAACAAGTGAAAAATCATGATTGGGCTGGGCGGTCGAAATCAGGATGTCTCGAAAGGGCGTCTTGGTAACGTCGCTGTAAGCCACGGGGACTCGTGAACGCTTCGTCTCAGCGACGGTCTGCCGACCTGGCTCGCCGGACGCGGGATCGGCGTTGCCACGAGGCATCATCAGCGTCGCATCGTTGATGCAGACTCGGTACTTCGCTGGTTGCAGGCTCACGGAATCGCGAGTGGAGACTTCGTAGCGTCCGGTTTTGTCGGTGTAGACCGAGACCGTCGGAGCATCGCTCTGGCCGTCTGGCTCAGGGATGAATTGCACCTCGACATCCGCGAGCGGTTGGCCATCGAGTGTCACGACACCGGTCAAAGGCACTTTCTCAGCCCCACAACCCACGAGAAAGAGCAACACGAAGCCACAGATAACACGTTTCATGACCGGCTCCGAGTGAGATGGTTCGACGACGCAAAGCGAACCCGGCAACGAAGCTCCTGCAACAGCGGCTTCCAGGCGAAGTTCCGAGTGCCTGAGTCCCAGTCTTGGTTACGCTGGAATTTCTTGGCGATCGCTTCCCACTCCTCGGCCATCGATTGGGCCGAGACGTGAGCCGACTGGCCACGCTTCGCCAGGCATTCGTTGCGGTACTCGGTGCCGTAGTTCTCCGCGATCCAGTGCTCGTAGCGAGCAAACCAACCTGTGAGTGACGGGGTGAGGTGTCGGAGCTGGGCTTCATCTTGAGGCGTGCGGGTTTTGCGGACGTTTAGCGATTTTGGATCGTGGATTCCCAACCCCGATTGCAGCGGAGTCAGTTTGGGAGCGAAATCGTAACGCTTCACAAAGACCGAGCCACACCCCGGCTCGCAGTACATGGCTCCGAAGCCCCAGAGAAACAGGCTGCCGCCTGGCTCGATCTCGGCTGTGTAGAGCGTGCTTCCTTTGTCGCTGCGATATTGGCACATGCCCAAGTCTTGGAGAATGTTGCCGTGGCTATGAACGATGTCTTGCCCGAGGCACCACATCTGCTGATCGAATAACTCCGCTGCCGAGCGCCGCAAACTGGGTCTGGACTGATGTTGGGCCATGCCAAACGGCTCCGGCAGGATAAGATTTTATTTCGTAATACTATGTTAGCCCTGGTTGTTCGTTCGGACAAGAGTGATTCGCAAAATGACACTGGGACCGGCAGTGGGTGTCTCCAAATTCTCTGGTAGCACGGCCATCTTGGCCGTGCTGACGGCGAGCGGCAGTTTCTCGACGCATGGGCTGGAAGCCCATGCCACGGTTCATTCCTGATGATTTCGAGAGAATATGGCCCCAGAGAATTGAGATGCACTCTCGGCAGTGTGTTTCTGCTCACAATGGGTGAGTTTGCTTTTCAAAAACTCGCAGGCTTCCTAAGATGTGTGGGGAACAACGATACGCGCGGAAGGGTGTGGCGGAATGCGGCATGTTTTGTCAGCTTTGGTGCAGAATCAACCTGGGGTGCTGGCCCAGGTGTCCGGGATGTTAGCGTCGAGAAACTTCAACATCGATAGTCTTGCCGTCGGTGAAACCGAACATCACGACATGTCCCGGATGACGCTCGTCGTCCGTGGGGACGACAATGTCATCGATCAACTCCGGAAACAACTCGACAAGATTATCACTGTCGTCGAAGTCGAGGACATCTCCGCTTCGAACTACGTCGAACGCGACCTGATGCTCATCAAAGTCAACTGCCCTGCAGAGAAGCGTGCAGAACTCGCACTCTTGGCCGAGACATTTCGCGGACGGATCGTCGATTTGCAATCGGCCAACATCATCGTCGAAATCAGCGGCAGCGAGGGCAAAGTCGAAGCCTTCATTGACCTCATGCGACCTTACGGCATTCTCGAACTGGCCCGCACAGGCCGCATCGCTCTCGTCCGTGGAAACCCCTCACCCCGAGGCGAAGAATGAGCGTACCGGAGAAAATCGTCCTGCCTTCGAAGCAGTTGGCAGCCGGGGTCGTCGATCTTCTGAAAAGCCTCAAAACAGGTGACGGCATCAAGATCACCCACCTCGTTCGCGTCGGTGGTAAGAAGTGGACGGCCGAAGCGAGTGGTTCGTTTCGAGGGGTGAATTACCTCTCGACCGGTATCACTACGGATCGCCTCGCGGAAGATGACATCGTTGTCCCGACGGTGCACTTCACCAAGGCCAACGGCGAACTAGCGAGCATCGCCCTGGACGAGAACACCAAGATCGAAAAAGCCTGAGTCGCGTGACGTGACGGGAGCTTTGCGGATGGAGTGGTATCTGCTGTTGGCTGGGGTGCTGGTTCTCATTGGCATCCTGGCTCTGTTTCTCGAATTCTTCCTCCCCACCGGTGGCATTCTCGTCGTCGTGGCGGTCGGTCTCTTGGCGAGTGCTGTCGGCGTGGTCTTCTACGGTGGCTCACTGTTGGAGGGGATCATCGCTACAGTTGGCTTGTGCATCGGTTTACCCGTCGCTGGCTCCGTGATGTTCTCCGGTTGGAAGCGGTTGGCGCTTAAGTCCTCTCTGGATGCGGACAACACCCTCACCACCCTCGCGGACGTGCCTGAGATTGCCCAGTTGAATGAGTATGTCGGCATGGTCGGGAAAACCCTTTCCCCCATGCGACCTGCGGGTATCGTCGAGTTAGCAGGTCGGCGGGTCGACGCGGTCTCCCAGGGACCGATGCTCGAACCCGGCGAAACGATCAAATGTGTCGAAGTTCGCGCCGGAACAGTTGTCGTGCGTAAACTAGAAGTAACTTCGGTGCTGACGGACCTTTGAAAACTCCCCAGCACCCAACCCCCCCGAAATCCTCATCGAGGCTCACTAGGTTATGCAGATCTTCGCTGAAACCGACCCTGTCACCATCGTCTACATCGTATTCGCTGGCGTCGCGGCTCTTGTCTTCTTGATCTTCTTGTTCCTCTTTTTCAGCTTTATCCGGCTCTGGATTCAGTCGCTGATGACCGGGGCGAATATCTCCATCTTCAACCTGATCGGCATGAAGTTGCGTCGGGTGAACTACGAGATGATCGTGAACCAGAAGATCGCACTCGTGCAAGCTGGCGTGGACATCACCACCGAAGACCTCGAATCGCACTTCCTCGCCGGTGGCAAAGTGCCACGCACCGCCGCCGCTGTGATCGCGGCCCACAAGGCCAACCTGAACCTCTCCTGGCGCACCGCCGCTGCCATCGACCTCGCAGGCCGGGATGTGCTCGAAGCCGTGCGGACGAGCGTGAATCCCAAAGTCATCGACTGCCCAGACCCGACCAAGGGCAAGCAATACCTCGATGCCGTGTGCAAGAACGGCATTCAGCTTCTGGCCAAAGCCCGCGTGACGGTGCGGACCAAACTCGAACGGCTCGTCGGGGGGGCGACCGAAGAAACCATCATCGCCCGCGTCGGCGAGGGGATCGTGAAGGCCATCGGCTCGGCCCAAGACCACACCGAAGTGCTCGCCAATCCTGGCCTGATCTCGCAGACCGTGTTGCACTCAGGTCTCGATGCCCAGACGGCGTTCGAAATCGTGTCCATTGACATCGCCAACCTCGAACCGGGCGAGAACATCGGCGCCAAACTCTCGATCGACCGCGCCGCCGCTGACTTGCGCATCGCCCAGGCCGAAGCCGAAAAACGCCGCGCTGCTGCCGTGGCCCGCGAACAGGAGATGCAGGCCCTCGTGCAAGAGAACCGCGCCAAGGTCGTCGAAGCCGAAGCCCAAGTGCCAATGGCCATTGCCGATGCTTTCAAAGCCGGCAAGATTGGCGTCATGGACTATTACAACATGAAGAACCTCCAAGCCGACACCACCATGCGTTCGAACATCGGCAACATGGGTGGCCCCAGCAGCGAATCGAAATAAAGGTGGAAATGCAACCTCACCCCCGGCCCCTCTCCGAAACGGAGAGGGGTGAAAGAGTTCTGGGGAACCTGCCTGTTTTCGAAGGTTTTTTCCCCTTCTCCGCATCGGAGAAGGGGGCTAGGGGGATGAGGTGGCTTTAACCGTCACTATTCCCTACGCCTAGCTCCACAGGAGATTCATCATGCCCAACGGATTGATCATCTTCATTGCGGTCTTCGTGGTCACGATTGTGATCAGCTCGATCACCCGTTGGCTTCGCAAGCAGCAGGAAGCGGAGCAAGAGCGACTTTCCCGGGAGCGTTCCAGTGGCCGGGCCAACCGCGCGGAGACCAAAGGCGACGCCTTTGATAAATACGTCGAGGAGATCGAACGCCTTCGCAAGAAGCCCAAAGACCGTGAGCCACTGTCGGCGGATCGTGAACGGAAGCCGGTCCCGAAGCGTGCGAAGCCTGTGGCTCAACCCGTTTCGGTCCCGACCGTTCAACCGAAACGCAAGCTCGAAGAGCTTCCTGTCGCCACCCCCGTGGCCGTGGTGCCAACAATCGAGGCCCGTGGCCCTGCGGCTCCCCCCGAGCCACCCGCACCCCCAACACCTGCGACCATCCGCACCATCAGCCGAGCTGGCCAAACCACCGATCCAGGCCGCGTCGCGGCCCCGATCACCGAACTCGCCCGGCTGTTGAAATCCCCACAAGGCCCAGCTGTGGCCATCGCTCTCGCGGAGATCCTTGGCCCACCGAAAAGCCGACAATAATGCTGGCCGTGCTTTACGAAGACCATCACCTCATTGCGGTCAACAAACCGGCCCCACTGTTGACCCAAGCCCCCGAAGGCGTGCCCAATCTCGAAGCCCTGGTGAAAGCCTATCTGAAGGACAAGTACGCCAAGCCGGGTGGCGTCTACTTGGGTGTCCCCCATCGCCTCGATCGACCGGTGACCGGTGTCATCCTCTTTTGCCGGAACACGAAGTGTACGCAAAAAATCCAGGCCCAGTTTGAAGCCCGCACCATTGAAAAGCTCTACCTCGCCACGGTCGCGGGTATCGTGTTAAACGATGAAGGCATCTGGGAAAGCCACCTCCGCAAAGTGCCCGATGAAGCTCGTGTCGAGCCGTGCCAACCGACCGACCCTGGTGCCAAACTCGCTCGCACCCGCTTCCGCGTCCTCGCTCGTCGAGAGACGGAATGTGACCTCGAACTGGAACCCCTGACTGGCCGGATGCACCAACTCCGTGCCCAAGCCGCCTGGCATGGCCACCCCATCCACGGCGACGAACTCTACGGCAGCACCACCCCCCACGGCCCACCCGCCGACCTCCCCCGCGACCGCACCATCGCCCTCCACGCCCACCGCCTGACCCTGACCCACCCCTTCTCGAAAACGCCACTGACGATCGAGTGCCCGAAACCATCGTGAATCAACGAAAACACCCACGGCAGCGCCGTGGGTGTTCGGGTGACATCGGGATGTCATTCCGGCTTAGTCCATGTCTTCGTAGCCGCCGCCGACTTTCTTCTTCTCGCCGTCTTTCGGTTCGTCGGCGATCAGGGCGTCGGAGGTGAGGAGCAGGGTGGCCACGCTGGCCGCGTTCTGGAGGGCACTGCGAACGACCTTCGTCGGGTCGATGACGCCTTTTTTGACCATGTCGGTGTATTCACCGGCGCGGGCATCGTAGCCGTGGTTTTGGTCTTTGTGCTTGAGCACTTCGTTGGCGATCACGTTACCGTCTTCGCCAGCGTTTTCCGCGATCTGCTTGATCGGGGCTTTGCAAGCACGGACGATGATGTTGTAACCGACTTCTTCGTCAGCCGTGAGGTCTTTCGCCTTGAGGCCTTCGGAAGCACGCAGCAGAGCCACGCCACCACCAGGCAGGATGCCTTCTTGGTTCGCGGCGCGGGTAGCGAACATGGCGTCTTCAACGCGCATCTTCTTCTCTTTGACTTCCGACTCGGTCGCCCCGCCGACGTTGATCTTGGCGACGCCGCCTTGCAGCTTGGCGATACGCTCGGAGAGCTTTTCCTTGTCGTAGTCCGAGGTGGACTTATCGAGTTCGCGTTGGATTTGGCCGACGCGAGCGGTGATTTCGGCCTTCTTGCCAGCACCTTCGATCACAACGGTGTTGTCTTTGTCAACTTTGATCTTCTTGGCCTTGCCGAGGTCGGCGAGGGTGACGCTTTCGAGTGGGATGCCGAGGTCTTCGAAGATCGCCTTGCCACCGGTGAGGATGGCGATGTCTTCGAGCATGGCCTTACGGCGATCGCCGTAGCCAGGAGCCTTCACGGCACAGGCTTTGAACGCGGCTGGGTTACGCATCTTGTTGACGACGAGGGTCGCCAGAGCTTCGCCGTCGATGTCTTCGGCGATGATGAAGATCGGCTTGCCTTGTTGCAGCACTTTTTCGAGGACGGGGACGAGGTCGCGGTTCGAGGAGATTTTCTTCTCGTAGATCAGGATGTAAGGGTCATCCAGTTCGGCTTCCATCGCTTCGTTGGTGATGAAGTACGGGCTGAGGTAGCCGCGATCGAACTGCATGCCTTCCACGAACTCGTGGCCGGTCTCCATCGACTTGCCTTCTTCAACCGTGATGACGCCGTCTTTGCCGACTTTGTCCATGGCTTCCGCAATAATACCGCCAATCTTAGCGTCACCGTTCGCGGCCACCGTGGCCACGTTTTCCAAGTCCTTTTTGGTCTTGGCGGGGATGGACATCTTCTTGAGCTTTTCGGTGATGTCTTCGACAGCGCGTTCCATGCCACGCTTCATGAGCATGGGGTTGGTGCCCGCGACGACGGCCTTGAGGCCTTCGTTGAAGATGGCTTCGGCCAGCACGGTTGCGGTCGTGGTGCCGTCCCCAGCGACGTCAGAAGTCTTCGAGGCGACTTCTTTCACCATCGAAGCGCCCATGTTCTCGTAGTGATCGGGCAGTTCGATTTCCTTGGCGACGGTCACGCCGTCCTTGGTCACCGTCGGCGAGCCGAAGGATTTTTGGATGATGACGTTGCGGCCCTTTGGCCCGAGCGTCACTTTGACGGCCCGTGCGAGTTTGCCGATACCGCGTTTCATCGCTTCGCGGGCTTCTTGGTCGAACGCAATTTGCTTAGCTGCCATGGAATCATCACCTCTAAAAAGAACTGCCGCACCCGATTGAATGCGGCTCACCGACATCGGAAATCATTCAGGGTACATGCTCATACCGGAGATCACGCCCTGAGAAGAATTCCTGTTTTGCAATTCGGAATTCGGATTGTGGAATTCAGAATGAAAGACAAAAGACGTCCATCAGCCAATGATGGCGAGGACATCTTCTTCGTGCATGATCAGCACTTCGCCGACTTTGGGGTCGGTCTTGAACTCATCGCCGGCCCAACTCGTGAACAGGACTTTGTCGCCTGTCTTGAGTTGCATACCCATCGGCTCGCCCGTCTTCTTGTTGGGCTTACCAGGGCCGACCGCGAGAATGGTCCCGAGTTGGGGCTTCTTCTTGGCGGCTTCGGGAAGGATGATGCCCCCCGCCGACTTGCCTTCCGCCGCTTCCCGCCGGACCACGATCCGGTCACCGAGAGGTTTCAAATTCATGTCCGCAAACTCCGCGTAGTGTGATCTGCGGAGCTACATTGCAATTCTCATGCCCGAACCGTGGGATGCGTGGAAGTGATGGAAAAGACAGGCTTTGCGACAAACGTTCAACTCCACGACCCGCCAGATCGCTGCCGCCCCGGCACACCCGACCGCCGACTTGGCAGGGAGTTACAGAAGCATAATGACGAGGAGCGAGCAGACGAGCTAGCGGAGTTAGAGACAAGGAAAGGATCGCTGGTAGTAGAGCCATCGCCTTAGAACAAAAGCCGGCGGGCGAGGGCTGCGTTGAGCTTTCGCTGAGATATAGAGTTCTTGAAATACATGGCCGGGACTTTGTGTGTCTTCTCGTCTTTCTTCCTAAGCTCAACCACCACTTTACACGCCTGCGCATAGATCGGAGCCAAAATTGTCGGCTTGAGCGAACGAAGCGTTTTCTCGACAGCGGCCAGATTCGTATGGCCCCACTTGTCGCTCATCAAGATGGCGCCCATCGCTCGCGCGATGTGGAATGCACCATAGACGCGGCACGTTAGTTCTCGTGCCGATAACCCGGACTCGCGTTTCGCGAGCTTTGCTTGTTCGCGGCAATAGTGCAGCAGCTTGTACGTGAGAAGGAGATCGGCGACCGACGCATTCTTGAAGACTTCTTCGTAAAAGTCAGACCAGATCGCGCCAAGGTAACCCCGAGCATTCGACGGCTTCCCGCGAACAACAGCTAGGTATGCCTGCGCTGCCTTTGGAGAGGGCACGATCTTCTTCTTGGCTCGGCCGCGTACGGCGCGATGCTGCTTGTTCTTTCGCTCATAGTAGTGCTCGTACTTCTCAAACATCACTTTTTCGATGTCCCGCTGCACCGGATCATTGGCACGGAGGTCGCGGTCGGTGATTTTGTTCTGATTGTTGGTAGTCAGCGTAATCTTCTCGACCAAGCCTGGGTTGCTCGTAGCGTACACACGAAGAAGAAGCTTTACTCGTGGATCAAGAGAGCCGGCCTCAAACGCTTCCCGTATGGCAACTGTTGTCTGGCAACCGTTGACGATCTGAGCATTGGTGACCTTAACCCTTGGTTCATCCGGGTCGCGGTTGAAGTCGAAAGTATCGCACACCATCGTCACGCCGTTATTCAAGAACCAGAATCGGACAGCCTCATCTGAGGTGCCGGTCGTCAGAATGTCTCGGTTTACCTTTCCCTTCGTGCCATAGAACGGCCTAACATTTAGGTCAAATATCGAATCTCGCGGTTGGGTTTGCGCGGCCCTTGCGATGTCTGCGCCGCTGACAGTGCACACGAGGGCTTTGGTGTCGCCCTGGGCGAAGTCCATGATCGACGGGCGGTTGACGTCGTATTGAATGGGCAAGTCAAGGTTGATTGATCGCTTGCTGCGATCACCTTCGTTCAAGAGGTCGAAGAGCTCACTCGCGCCGATGGGTTCAAACTGGAATTGACTGAAGCCGACGTTCGCGTACTGGTCGCGAAGTGCTTGCTCTTCTTGCTTGTATTCAACGGATAGGCTGGACGCATCCCCGTTGCACACATGAAACACGCGTACGGCTAAATTCGAAGGCCCGTACTCCGTCTTGACTTGGCGAACTTCGTTTATCTTGCTCTTGAACGACTCGTTCTGCAGTTTTGAGAGCTGTGCGCGAGGCTTCTCGAAAATCCAGGTGAGACCGTTACGGATTTGAATCAGTGTGTTGGAGCTGAACCCTCGCGTGTTCTTCGACTGAATGATGAAAATCTCGGTCTCGCCATCCGAGTTGTCTTCAATGTGAATGAAGTCAACCTGTTTGTCCTGGAAACCGTCAACAATGTCCTCTGCCTCGATCTCTTCAGGCGAGATTCCTAGAAGTAGCGAGGCTGCCAAGTAGAGGAAAGCGTCGTCTTCTGATTCTTCAAGCTCAGTAGCGAGTTTGGTCGTGTGCTCTTCGATCCAGGTCTGCCGGATCGCGATGTTGTCAGCTGTGGCCATGAATCAAGTGGCTCCAATTGTCTCAACCTGCAGAGATATTCTAATCAGCAGAGCAGGATTATAAAGAGCAAATTCGTGCGTAATTCCAAAGATTAACCGGCTGAGTTAGTCGTTGCCTACTGTAACGATTCGCTGCGTTATGAG
The DNA here is from genome assembly GCA_051659845.1 of Fimbriiglobus sp. Classification (GTDB taxonomy): domain Bacteria; phylum Planctomycetota; class Planctomycetia; order Gemmatales; family Gemmataceae; genus Fimbriiglobus. Next base: position 165,183 of record JBOFPH010000066.1, read on the forward strand.
TCGGCACTCTACAAGTGGCTCACCCGACCTTGCTGAGAGACAATACTTTGGCAAAGATCGGAGTCATGAGAGTTTGCCAGTAGTAAGGGCTTGTTTCGCGGCCTGGAGGGTTGCTTCTTCGAACCGGCTTCTATCATGACCAGAACTCCCGAATCTCTCCTTTCTTGAGGTTGTTATGCCGACGAATGCTCCTTTGAATCGCAAGTTGCGTATGGGTCTGGTGGGTGGTGGTCAGGGGTCGTTTATTGGGCGGGTTCATGCGACGGCGGCGGTGTTGGATAACCGTTGTGCGCTCGTCGCGGGGGCGCTTTCGAGCAATGCCGAGCGGGCGAAGGCGTCCGCGGCGGACTACGACATCGCTCTCGAACGGGCTTACACAAGCTACTCGGAGATGGCGGCCGCCGAGGCCAAGCGGGCGGACAAGATTGACTTCGTGAGCGTCGCGACACCGAACCACACGCACTTCGAGATTGCCAAGGCGTTCGTGGAAGCCGGTTACAACGTGATCTGCGATAAGCCGATGACCTTTGACTTGGCCCAGGCCGAGGAGTTGGTGAAGGTCGTCGAGAAGTCGGGCGTCGTCTTCGCCGTCACGCACAACTACACCGGCTACCCGCTCGTTCGCCAGGCTCGGGAAATGGTGTTGGCAGGCGAACTGGGCGAGATCAACGCCATTCGCTCGAACTACATCCAAGGCTGGCTCCGTACCCGGCTCGAAAGCTCGGACCAAAAGCAGGCCAAATGGCGCACCGACCCGAGCCAATCGGGCATCGCTGGTTGCTTCGGGGACATCGGCACCCACGCCTACAACCTCGGCCGCTTCATGACGGGCCTGTTGCCGGCGGAAATCTCCGGGCATCTCAAAATCTTCGAACCCGGCCGGGCACTCGACGACTATGGCACCGCGCTGATCCGCTTCGAAAACGGCGCACTCGGCACCGTAACCGCTTCGCAGATATCGCATGGCCGGGAGAACGATCTCTTCATCGAAATCGACGGCACCAAGGGAGCGCTCTCGTGGCGGCAAGAAAACCCGAACGAGCTGATCGTCCGCAAGAACGGCTCGCCGCACCAGATCTACACCCGCGCCGGCGGGCCTTACCTGGGGGCGATGGCTGGGGCCTCGTCGCGGTTGCCGTCGGGCCACCCGGAAGCCTTCTTCGAAGCCTTCGCCAACGTCTACACCGCGGCGTATGATGCCATGATCGAGAAGGCCAGCGGCAAGACCATCGAGACAGTCAACACCCTCTACCCGAACGTCTACGACGGCGTCGAGGGGATGCTGTTCATCACGCAAGTCGTGGCGTCGAGCCAGCAAAACGGCGCCTGGTTGCCCTTCCGCCACGCGAAGAGCCGGAAGTAAGTGTCGAAGAGTATTCCACCACGAATCACACGAATCACACGAATCAGAATTCAAAACCGATCCGAGACAGGACGGCCAGGATTTACAGGATGGAAAACAATCGGATTTCATCCTGTAAATCTTGTTCATCCTGTCCGAGAATCAGAATCCAAAACCATTTATTGACCACCAACCATAATTCAAAGCTGATCCAAGACAGGATGGCCAGGATTTACAAGATGGAAACAATTGGATTTCATCCTGTAAATCTTGTTCATCCTGTCCGAGAATCAGAATTCAAAGCCATTTTTCATGGGATTTCTCTGCTCTGCGTGGTGAAATGGCTTCGAATCTTCGACCTCTCCGTTTCGTCCTGGGTGCCCTGTGAAGCGATTCTCTCTCCTCGGTCTCGTGTGGCTGGTGGTTTCCTTCAACCTCGTCGCGCAGGAGTCGGCTTGGACAGACCTGATGACGCCCGAGGTGTGGAAGAAGTTCGATGACAAGTGGATCGCCACGAACGAAGTGACTCTCGACCCCGCCAACCCGAAAAAGCTCACGGCCAAGCCCGTCGACGGTGGCAAGATCTGGGTCAACGGGCCAGGGCGGTTACCCGATTTGTACACAAAGGCCGAGTACGACGATTGCGAAGTGAGTCTCGATTTCGTGGTCGCCAAAGGCTCGAATGCGGGCATCAAATTCCATGGTTTGTACGAGATCCAAATCCTCGATGGCAAAGAAACCACGGGAAACAGCTTCGGTGGCATCTACCCCCGTGCTCGTGGCTCGGCTCCGTATGGCTACCTTGATAACGGTACACAACCGCTCGTGAATGCCGCGAAGCCCGCCGGTGAGTGGAACACGCTGACCGCGACCTGGATGGCTCCACGCTTCGAGAAGGGCGTCAAGGTCCGGGAAGGGGTGTTGCTCGAAGCGGTGATGAACGGCAAGGTTATCCACAAGAATGCCCCGGTGCTCACGCCGACGGGGGCCAACTGGGTCCGGGCGGACACGCCGAAAGGCCCGTTCATGATCCAAGCGGACCACGGCCCGCTCGCCATTCGCAACGTCAAGATTCGTGCGAAAACCGCCAAGGTTCCTGAGACCCGCCCTGGGGTCGTGGTGAAGGGCAAAGCCTCGGAGTTTACACTACATGTCCCCGATGCGATCGATGGGGCCTACCGTGGCAAGCGCTTCGATTGGGCCGGGGTCATCGCGGATTGGAAGTTCAACGGCCACACCCTCTTTGGCCCCTGGCGGACGACCAACCCCAACGACGCGGACTCGATCACCGGGCCATGTGAAGAGTTCGGCACCCACTCGCCACTTGGCTACGACGAAGTCAAACCGGGCGAGACCTTCGTGAAAATCGGCGTTGGCGAACTCGTGAAGCCCAAGGAAGACAAATACCAGTTCATGTCCAACTACCGCCTCGTGAACGCCGGTAAGCGAGACTATCAAGTCAAAGATGGCGTCCATCACCTCACTCACGAACTCGAAAGCACGGCCACGGGCTACGGGTACAAACTCCTGAAAACCGTCGCCTCGCAGGATACCGCCGACACAGCCAAGATCATGCTCACCGCGACACTGACGAACACCGGCAAGAAGCCGATCACCACGACTGTTTACAACCACAACTTCTTCAACGTCGATAGCGACATGGTCGGCCCGAACTACGAAATCGACTTCCCCTTCGATGTGCAAGCCAAAGAGCCGACCGGCCGGTTCGCCGAACTGATCCGCATCAATAAGGGGCAAATGACCTTCACCAACAAACTCGACAAAGAGTACATCTACTCCGAGTTAGAAGGCTTCACCGAGAAACCGTACACGCTCACCCTCCGGCACAAGCCTTCGAAGTTGACGATGGACGTCGTCTCCGATCAAGCGATGTCGTCGATCCGCATCTGGGGCATCGGCAGCACGATTTGCCCCGAGCCGTTCATCACCATCCGCGACCTCGCCCCCGGCAAGTCCCACACCTGGACTACGACCTATACTCTGCGAAAGACGCCGTGAATCTCCCCTCGTGGATCCCACTAGGGATAGGGGAGACTACTCACGGATTGCGATTGTTCGTGGGCTGGCCTGCTACAGAAGATTTTTCAAATGATGTATATCGCTTTCCGTGAGAACTCTCTTCTTTTTCGATCCTGTCAATCCTGATCATCCTGTTTGATAACACACAATTCTTTGGGACAGGATGGACACGATTTGCAGGATGGAAGACTGGGTTTTCTGTAGCTGGCCTCTGTGAGGCCGGTGCGACTTGCGAGGAAAGTGAATGTCACCTTTCCCAGGAAGCGAAACCGGCCTCACAGAGGCCAGCTACAGAAAATTTTTCACAAGATGCATGTAGCAATCGTTGATAAATCTCGATTACTTCGCGTACTTGTCGTAGATTTCGTCGAACTCTTTGCAGGTCGCTTTGGCGCTGGCTTTGAGGTCTTTCAGGAAGGCTTTCTCGGCGTCATCGACCACGCCATCGGCCAGGAGGAATTTGATGATCCAAGCCGCTTCGTCGGCGTCGATCTTGCCGTCGGCCAGTAGCGCTTTCTTGGCCACTTCGAAGCAGAAAGCGTGGAACTCTTGCACGGCTTTCGGGGCCGCTCTGCGGAGGTCGAAGAGAAACTCCGCTTCGCTCTTGTTGATCACGCCATCATCGAGCAACTCGGCTTTGATGATGTCTGTTTCTTTGCGCTCGATGTAACCATCGGCCAGAACGAGATTCTTCGCCAGACGCTTCCAATCGGCCATGATAGGCCCTCCAGGAGAAAGATTAGCCTCAGGTCATTCGTAGGGAAAAGCGAGGTCTTTTGGAAAATCGCAGCCGGAATTTTACGCCGGTTCGACCGTGACTCGGAGTTTCTCGGCTTTCTCGTTGCTCGGGTCCGGGCCGAAGCCGACCATCAAGTCGGCCTTCATCTCCGCGACTTCTAAGCTCCCCACCCAGACGACGGCCTGGCCCGTCTCGTGGGCTTCCAGCATCAGTTCCACGCACTTTTCCATCGGGTAACCGAAGACAGACTTCAGCACGAAGGCCACGAAGGGCATCGAGTTGTAGTCGTCGTTGTGGAGCATCACGGCATACGGTGGCAGTTGCCACGTGTTGGTTTCTGTTTCGGTGTCTGGGAATGCAGTCTCAGGCATAAACTTTTGAAATTCTCCTCGGCCGTGGGCGTCTTAGGTATTGTAACCGAGAGTCAAGCACTCTTGCCCTGAGAATCGCATCCCATTGTCTTGAGGGTTCCCCCATGTTCCGGCACCTGACTTTGCTCTTACTGGCCATCGGCTCGCTCGGCCTCGCCCGACCCAGCCAGGCCCAAGCTCCCGAGGGCTTTGCCCCTGGGGATGCGGCGGTCTTCATGTATTTTGATTTCGCCGCCATCTACAAATCCAAGCTCGGCGACCAGTTCCGCAAGATGAAGGTTCCTGGCACCGAGCAGGTCGACAAGTACTACAAGATGCTCGCCCTCGAACAGGACGACTTCCTGACCATGTCCGCCTATTACCCCGCGATCATGGATCCCTCAGGCTTCAGCACTTCGATCGTCACCGCAACCCTGAAAAAAGAAATCGACCTCAGCAAAGTTGAGGCCATGCTCAAGGCCGAGAAGATCGAATACGCCCTTGATGGCAAGAAACTGATCACGGAGCCTTTCGGTGGTCTGATCCCGACGCCGTTCAACCAGAAAAAAGCGAAAACCCCTCTCAAAGAGCGGCCGCTCAACGAAGTGTCCGTGATCGATTTCTCCACACCTAAGACGGTCACTATCTTTTCGAATGCTGCGGCCAAGTATCGGGACAAGCAGTCTGCCAAAGGCCCCCAGGAAGCTGCGATTGCTGCGAGTGCCAAGAATACGATCGTCATCGGTGTGAACTTTGCCGCCTTCCCGCCCGAGATTCGTGGTGAAGACCTTCCTCCTGAAGTGCGGCCGTTCGCTCCCCTGCTCAAGTCCGACTCCGTCCTCTTGACCGGCCAAATCACTGGCGACAAAATGGACATCACGGCCCGTGTTCGCAGCGAAGACGACAAGAATCGCATCGCTTCGGAGAAGTCCTTGGGGGCCATGCAAGGCTTGTTCACCTCGCTGTTGCAAGTCGCCAAGGTGGAACTGAACAAGACCAAGAAGCCTGCTGACAAACTGCTCGTCCCGCTCGTCGAAGCGGGGATCGATATGTTCTCGAAGGCTCGCATTCGTATCGAAGGTCAAGACGCCGTCGCTTCCATGAGCGTCACCACCGATCTGCCGATTGCCGCAGTCTTCGAAGCCATGGGCAAGAGCAGCCCGGCGATGAGTGCCAACCGTGCCCAAACGCAGAACAACCTCAAGCAACTCGGCCTCTCGATCCACAACTACGAGAGCACCCATAACCACATGCCACCCCCAGCCATCGTTGGCAAAAAGGGCAAGGCACTCCTCAGTTGGCGGGTCTTGGTGTTGCCTTACGTCGAACACGACGAGCTTTACAAGAAGTTCAAGCTGGACGAAGCCTGGGACAGCGAGCACAACTTGCAAGTCATGAAGGATAACCCGATGCCCAAAGTCTTTGGTCTGCCGGGGATCACCAAAGACGACTCCAAAGAGACCTACTTCCGCGTCTTCGTCGGCAACGGCGCCGCTTTCGAGCCTTTGCGAAATTCACGACTCTTAGACTTCACCGATGGCACCTCCAATACCCTCCTGATCGCCACGGCAGCCAAGAGTGTCCCCTGGACGAAACCCGAAGAGCTGATGTTCGACCCCAAAGCCGATCCGACCAAACTCCTGATGTTCGAGCGCGAAGGGGAAGACGGCTGCAATGTCGTCATCGCCGATGGCTCCGTGCGCTACTTGAAAAAGACCATCAACATGAACACGCTCCGTGCTCTGATCACCCGCGGCGGCGGCGAAGTTGTCAACATTGACGAGTAAGTGGTCAACCCACTTTGAAATTTCACTCAAAGAGTCAACCAAAGAGCCGCGACCGCGACAGTAGTTACCAAATTCCCTGCTCACCTAAGGGTTTTTGGGGGCTTGGGTTGTGGCTTTTCGAGAGAGGGCTTGAGTTCTTCATCCAACTTCGACAGTAGGTGTAACAAGGGCAGGTCTTTC
>JBOFPH010000067.1:0-1840 GCA_051659845.1 Fimbriiglobus sp.
GGGAGTAGCGTTCGGCGTCTTCGCGGGCGTATTGATCCCAGCGATTCAGCATCTCTTCACACTCGGCTTCGGTGTAAGATCCTGTCGCCGCTTCGTACCACTTGTAGAAAATCGGATCAATTTCGGGCGCCGCTTCCGCTTTGGCCGCCTCTTCTCGGAGGGCAATTTTTCGCGTCTCCACGCTGTGTCGCAGCAGTTCCTTGGCCGCCTGGAATTTGATTTTGTCGTCGATGTCACGCAGTTGCCGCCGCATCACGGTCAGACTCTCGATTTGTGCCTCGCGGGTCAGAATCGGCGTGTAGAGATCGAGGTATTGCACCCACTTTTTGGGGTACTTCATGGGCAAGAGTTGCAGGTCGTCTTTGGGGATTTCCGTCTTCTCAGCAATGTCATCCCAAGATTTGCCCGAGAGGCGTAGCCAAACGACCAGTTTGAGGGTGGAAGTCTTCATAAATCACCACGTGTCAAGTAAATTTCAGAATACTGTACGGGTGAATCAAGAAAGAAGTCAAGAAGCTCTGCGGTTCGATTCGCGAAGATTTTCCTTGGCGATCTGCGTACGAGTTTGCTATTCTCATCGACATTCCGTCTAATCCGGCGACGATTGGCACCCAGAGAGAGCCTCCAAGTCGGATTAGACAGAATCACAGTCCAGATTAGGCAGAATGCGATTCTGTCTAATAACGAGTTCGGCGGCAAGAGACGCCGCTCCCACGTAGTACGAGCCAAAGGTGGCAGCGAAAGTGCTGTCTCGGCTGAGCAGCACACCTTTCCTCGGGGTCATCAATGTCTTCAAAAGTGATTGAAATGTTGCGGCAACGCCGGATCGAGCTAGATGGCTTGGCAGTAACGTATCCGTCGTGGCAAAAAGTTACTGAGTGGCACGCACGAACTCGTCCGGTACTGAAGCAATACTTCCCGGAACAAGTGGATAAGTTTGACGAATTTCTGCAACCACGCTGGTCTTTCTTTCCGCGGGTTGTCGTGTCAGGCGGTGGGCCGAATCAGAACGCAGATGTCGATGCGAGGGAGCGCCAAGCCAACAACAACATCGCGCAAGCAGCGAAAGCTCGCCTGCTCGCGCATCTGGATGCTGTCATCGAACTTGCCGTTCTCGGTGAAGAGGAAGCTGCTGCACCGCCCCGGCCTGAGCGAGCTACCATCACGACAAACCAGAACAACAATGTTTTTATCGTTCACGGTCATGATGAGGGCATGCAGCAGGCGGCAGCACGGGCTCTTTCGAAACTTGGCCTCGATCCTGTCATCCTTTCCGAGCAAGCCAATGAAGGGCGGACGATCATCGAGAAATTCGAGTCCAGCTCCGATCAAGTTGGCTTCGCAGTCATCCTGTTTTCTCCTGACGACAAGGCACACTCTACTAAAGCTGCCCCGGACACGGCACGGTTGCGGGCGCGTCAGAATGTAGTTTTGGAACTGGGGTACTTCGCTTCCAAGCTCGGTCGGGGTCGTGTGTTCGTGATGAAATTCGGTGAGCTTGAAATGCCCAGCGATATCAGCGGTGTCGTCTACACGACATACGACAATCCAAGTGGCAACTGGCGATTCGAACTGGTTCGTGAGCTCAAGGCTGCGGGGTATCCGGTGGATGCGAACAAGCTAATCTGATGGTGCGATTGCTGGCCCACAATAGTCAAGTCACGCCGCCCCAGGAACTTGAGTCGGGCCACTGAGCTTGACCGTTCGGCAGCAGAGGGCGTGCGGGTGGAAGTCGTGGTGCTGGACCCGCCCGACGGCGACGTGATTGCCCGCGGATCATACTGCGGTGGCCCAGACTACGAGTTCGTCGTCGCGGCCGACGGGCATGTGCACTGGCGGG
>JBOFPH010000068.1:0-141363 GCA_051659845.1 Fimbriiglobus sp.
CCAGGGTGATGCGCAGCCCCAGGGTGATGCGCAGCCCCAGGGTGATGCGCAGCCCCAGGGTGATGCGCAGCCCCAGGGTGATGCGCAGCCCCAGGGTGATGCGCAGCCCCAGGGTGATGCGCAGCCCCAGGGTTCGCTACGCTTCACCCTGGGCTAGGAGCAGACGCCACTCCGTGGCTGAAAACCGAAAGCTCTTAGCCGCGGAGCGGCGTTTGCCTCTAGCCCAGGGTGAAGCGTAGCGAACCCTGGGCCGAAGCGTAACCCTGGGCTAGGAGCAGACGCCACTCCGTGGCTGAAAACCGAAAACTCTTAGCCGCGGAGCGGCGTTTGCCTCTAGCCCAGGGTGAAGCGTAGCGTAACCCTGGGGCTGCGCATCACCCTGGGCCGACTCTTGAGTCAAACTTCACGTTCTGATCGGAGTCTTTTCCCATCTCCTCATCCAGGCGGTGTGGTGGGTGCTTTCGCTAAGCTCCGATCAATTCGCGCGGCTTGAGCATTACACCTGTCCGGCGCGACCGGGTCCGAAATCGTGCTCATTCTCACCACCCACAAACGGAGCTTCCAGGCGAGTTTGCGCGACATCCGAAACAGATCACATCACCCCAAGGATGGCCCGGTTGCACTTTGTGCGGCTGGTGAATTCGGAGGCATCATGCGATCCGCTTCTCTGTTGCGTCGGCCCGTTCTGTTGACCCTTTCCTTACTCATTCTGAGTGCTGCGAGCCTACCCGCGACGGAGAAGCCGAACAACAATCGGCGTGATGAGATGGTCTTGGTGGTCGATCGCGTCAAAGGGGCGGTGGTCAATATCCACTCGGAACGGCTCACCTCTTCGAGCGAAGATCCGTTCCGGACGGGAACGATGCAACCGCAGCGTGTCAACGGCATGGGCACAGGGATCGTCATTGATCCACGAGGCTACATCGTGACCAACTATCACGTCGTCGATGATGTCAAGAGCTTGCGAGTTCGCCTCGTCGACCAGACCAACTACCCCGCTCGTGTTGTCGCCCTCGACAAAGAATCGGACCTCGCGGTCATCAAGATCGAGACCACCAAACCGCTCACCATGCTCCCCCTCGGCACCGCGACGGACCTCATGCTCGCTGAACGCGTCATCGCCATCGGCAACGCCTACGGCTACGAACACACGGTGACCATCGGCCACGTTTCCGCAATGAAACGAGATGTCACGTTGAACAAAGAGATTTCGTACAAGTCCTTGATTCAAACGCAGACGCCGATCAACCCCGGCAACTCGGGTGGGCCACTCATCAACAAACTCGGTGAAGTCGTCGGCGTGAATGTTGCCATCCGCGCTGGGGCGCAGAACATCGCCTTCGCGATCCCCGTGGACACGATGATTCAAAAAGCCTCGGAGATGATCAGCCTGAAGCGCCGCACAGGGCTGAGTCATGGGATGGTGGTGACGGACCTGGCCGAGCGCGAGACGGAAGAAGCCGGGCTGCGTCGCACTCTGCGGGTGGTCCGTGTCGAAGCCGGTACCCCGGCTGCCGATGCTGGGGTGCGGATCGGCGATGTGATCGAAAGCCTGGGCGATGTGGCCGTGGCCACGAGCATCGACCTGGAGCGCGGCTTCCTGGACCGCTCCTGGAACTCGGCGATCCCAGTTCGCGTTCGCCGCCTCGGCAGCGATGGCAAACTCGAGACCGCAGACCTGAAACTGAGCCTCTCGAACAACCAGCCGCTTGCCGTCTCCACAGCCATCAGCACGCCAGCTTCTGACACCGTGACTCGCCGGTTGGGTGCGAAGCTCGTACCCGTCGGACCGGATGTGGTCTCCCGTGTGGATCGTCAACTGCGTGGCGGCATGTTCCTGGAAGAAGTCGTCGCGGGTAGCCCAGCAGCACGTGCAGGACTTGTCAAAGGCGACATCCTGATAGGCCTACACCACTGGGAATCGTTGACGCAAGAGAATGTGAACTACGTGCTCAACCACAAGGATGTGGCGACCTTCAGCCCACTGAAGACCTTCTACGTCCGCGAAGGCAAACTCCGGGATACGGTCCTGATTCCGGAGTAAGGCTGAGCCGGCGGAAATTTTTCGATCACGGCCCTTGACCAGGAGAAATGACACAGCGTATACTGTGGACACTTTTATTCTCCAAGGGCGTACGATGGATACTCCAACACTTCGGAAGGTCGTCTGGTTCCGCATCCAAGGGCAGTCTTGGGAGCAAATCGCGGCGAAACTCCAACTCAATGTCAGTGAACTCGAACTGCTCCCGGTGATGCAGACTGAGGACTGGAAGGCGGCTCTCGCCGACCTGAAACCGCTGCTCGAAGCGGAGATGGCGATGGAAGCCAAAGCCGCACTCCGCCAACTGACGCGAAGCCAGGATCAGAAGATCAAGTTGAGTGCGGCGACGATGCTTTCGAAGATGGAAATGGAAGCCAACAAACTGGCCGCGAAAGCCGTGGTTCAACGCGAGAAAGCCAACAAGACCACCAAAGCTCCCGAACCCGCGACCGTTGCCTCCCCAACCCCGACGCCCACCCCAGCAGCAGCACCAAAACCCAATTCCAGCCCCACCCCGGAACCTGAGCTTTTGCCAGGATTCGAGTTCGTCCCCGATTTCAGCCAACTGCCAAAACCTCCCAAAGGCCCGAAGAAGCTGACCTCCTTCTTGCCGTGACGAAGATCAGGATCAAGGCGCGAGGACTGGCTCCTGAGAACTCGTGACCCGGGTGAATGTCATCTCAGGTGGGATTTGCAGTTCGTAGGATTCGGCCATCGTCAGTTGTGATTTCAAAGTTGGAAGATCGAGGAATTGAACGCCTTCATCCACGACCACCGCTAGCCAGCGATTGTCGATGATGTTGATCTCACTCGCTTCGACCGGGAAACGGTAATAACCCACAACATGACCATCTCTCAGTCGCGCCGAGAGTAGGCTGAGATCGATGAGTTGCAGGCTATCTGAGCCGAGTACAACAAGCATTTCACTCCAAGATTGGAGTTGATAAAATGGCTCTCCGTGCAGAGAAATTTGGCCCAGAGCACGAAGTTCCTGATCTGCCGACAAAGTTGCGATGGATACAGAGCCATTACGATCGAGTACTGCGAGAGTATCGTCTCTTTCTGAGGAATCAAAGACCACAACATCAATGCAATCGAGGCCTGTCTCTCTATAATATGATATCTGCAGGCCTGCGTCGGTAAAGTTGATGACACCCAAACCACTAGTTCTTAGGGCCGCAGTCAAGAGTGATATTTGAGAGCTGTGAGTCATCATGCAGAATCGGTAAATATAAATCGGCTTTACAGCATCGACATGATGGGCAAGCTTGTACTCACCGTTGACTTCCCGATAGTGACCGAAATTCGATAGGCCGCATGGCAGATAGTAGTCGTCGTTGAGTCCGGAAATGACTCCATGACTTCCTTGCTTGGAAGCTTTTCCGGAATCACCGCGGGCATTCCACATCACGTTACCATCAGGTGAGCTGACAACGAAATGATTCTTTTGAAACACAACGCCATTGATCGGTCCGCTCTCGAAAGAGGCGTTCGGCATCGTTCGCAAGAGACGCCCTTGTAGGTCGTACTCCAGCAACTCGCCATCTTCGGTGCCGAGACAGAATTCACCGAACTGACGACCTGGCCCGACCCAGGTGATCTTGGGGTTCGGGATGAAGAGCCCATTGCTATCCGGACCGAAACGAAGCTGGAAGCTCATACATGGTCCCCTTTCATCAAACGCTTGACTTGGCTTCGCGTCATGAGGCCCAGGAGCTGGAATCTCGAAAACACCATCTTGCTTGGTCGCATCTTCTCACCACTGCGATTGTCCGGTACCTCTTGATTGAGTGCCCAGACGGGATACCCATGCCAGACGATGCCTTCGCCTGGGTTCGGGAATTTTGCAATCTGTTGTTGCCATGTTCCCAGGATTTTCAACGTCGAGCCACTCGGAGAAACTCCAAAACAGTCACCACTTTCATCCAGGATTGTATTCTCCACCCCAAGTCGAAAGACTGCGAATTCATCTGCCTCGGAAAGATCACGTGCCCACTGGGCATCCGTCACCGAACCGCCGCCGTGGTGTTTGGCAGTGAAAAGATACTGGAGACCATTGGTCGTTGGATGAGGATGGAGATGGTCTTGGAACATCTGAGCCACTCACAGGCATGATGGATTCTTGCCTACGTTAGCAGATCAGAGGGAGGCCAGCAACACCCTGCCAAGGAACAAGATGCCTGGGTCACCCTCGCTTTTTCTCGGCGATTTCGGCGGCGCGGGTGGTGAGGTAATAGCGGGCGAGTTTGTTGGTGATCTCCCAGCCGGGGACGGAGCGCGGGTTGCGGAAGGCGTTGACGAAGCTGCTGAGAATTTCCTCGAAGTTCGAGACGGAATCGCTGACTTCAGAGTTCGGGATCACCACTTCAATCGCGGTCGCATGTTCTCGAAGCGATAGCCCAGGGTGGTGCGGGCGCCAACGGGTGAGGGATTGTTGCATCGCCCGGCTGATCGCGGCTTTGTCCTCAATCTTGTTCGGCGTGACGAGCAATTCCCAGGGAGATTCGGTCGGTGTTGGGGGGCAGGTTAAGGTGATCCGAGAACGTGAGCCACGGACGACGAAATCATGGATATCCCCCGCCTTCCGCTCGGAGTCAAAGTCCCACTGGCAGTTCGTCCGGGCGTGGACCCCGCGCACGGTGAACGCCATCAAGCCATTGGATTCCAGCATGATCTGGCCATTCGAGCGGAAGATTTCCGGAGCTTTTCTGATGCCCGTGATGGCATGGAACTGCTCTTCGCTAACCGGGGTCGCCCAGCCAGTCGCGTCTTGGCATTCGGCATCGACAATGTGGAGGATTGGCTCTCCCGGAAACAGTATCCACAACGCCAAGTCGACGAGATAACTCGTGGAATCGGCGAGCACATGGCCACTGATATGATGGTCGAGCCACCACATGGGCCGGATCACCGGCAGACCAATGGGAGACTTCCGCAGAAACTGCGTGGAGTCAATCGTGAGTGCAGGTTCGTCCGGTGACCCGAGGAGGAGTTCGCCAAAGACCTCAGGAAGGTAGAGAAGCTCCCGAAGCAGACGGTGCCCCATTTTGTGGCGGAGCGGAAGCATCTCCCAGAGGATTACTTCTCGGAGTTCTGCTTCGCTGAGCAGGGTTTCGAGCATCGGGAAATCGGCTTGGTCAACAATCCAGCCCTTGTCCGCGATCACATGCAAACCCGCGCGGACGGCGTCGAGCATGAGGTCAATCTTGGAGCGATTCGCCCCGGTGATGACCGCGGTGTTGCCAGGCTGCTCTTGAAACGCCCGCGCCCGCCAGCGGTCACTGGCTCGGACGTCCATCTCCCAACCCTGGCCATGCGGGAGACGGGAATTCCCGACCTGCATCCATTCGAGGTAAGTGAGTAATTCTTTCGAGAAATCTGAATACACGTATAGGCGTGGGTGAACCCCTTCGACACGTCGCTGAGTGAGTAGGGCGGCGTGGAAATGAGTCGGGTCTAACGTCATCAGCCGAACAGGCCGCAAGAAGCTCTCCTTGGCACAAGACAGAGTGTGTACTCCAATTTAACACCAGAGTGCTCTGCTACCGTGCTTTCGAAGCCAGGTTTAATAAAAACCCGATCCCCATTTTCTGAGACTGTCGAAGTTTTCGGCAGCACGCTGTTAACCGCTTTTGCTGGCAGTCGAAAACTCATCTCGGCGAGGGATTGGTTCTCAGCTATCATATCAGCTTGTGACGTCGTATTCTTCTGGAGATGGACTGATGGGCAAGCGAGTGATGAATAGCCGCAAAACCTTGCGGACGAACCGAAAGCGGATCCGCAAGAACCGCAAGCATAAAGTCCGGATGCTCAAGAAGTACAAGAAATAGGCGACGTCCAACATTGATCGAGGCCACGGCCACGGTGCCAGGAATCGATCGCGGAGTAGGTGAGATAGTTCGCTTCGACCTGGACTTGCCCATTTCGTGAGTGGGTGATTGTTGTGGCTCAATCAGCGGAAAGGGTAACGGGGCTTTCCGTAGAGGCACGGTACCCTGATGCTGATGGGAGAGATCGACTTGGTTCAGGCAGGTGGTTGCCCAAGTTGAACTCCCTGTTTTCAAGGCTTGAAGAGGCACGACCGCCAGGGAGTGCTTCCCGCTTCCATGGTCTAACGCTCCCTCGCGGTCGCGTCTCCTCAATCATCTACATCCCCGCTCGTAGGCGGTCGAGGCCTTCGGTGAGGGTGATGGTGGGGTGGTAGCCGAGGTCGCGGCGAGCGGCGGTGATGTCGTAGTAGTGGCTGGTGGAGAGTTGCGAGGCGACGAAGCGGGTCATCGGGGGTTCGCCGGGGAGGAACTGCCAGAGCCATTCGCAGACTTGGCCCGCGAGTTTCGCTTTCCAGACGGCGACGGAACGAGTCACGGGCGGGACGTTGTGGATCGCCAGGATGCGGTTCAGGAAATCCCAGAGTTCGACCGGTTCGCCGTTGGTGATGAAGTAAGCCCGGCCAGCACACGGAGCGTTGGGATTCAGGCTGTCGCACGCAACGAGGTGGGCGGCGGCGGCGTTGTCGACGTAGGTCACATCGACCATCACCGGGTGCGTGCCGATACGTTTCAGTTTCCCGTCTTTGGCGCGAGCCACGATGCGGGGCACGAGGTGTGGGTCGCCTGGCCCCCAGATGAGGTGAGGGCGTAGGGCGACCGTGGAGAGCGTCGCGTCGTTGGCCTGCAAAACGGCTTGCTCGGCGAGGGCTTTGGTCGCAGGATACGGGGCCTCGAAGTGCGCCGGATAGGGTGCGGACTCGTTGACTCCTTCCAGCGAACCGCCGCCATGCACAACACTCGGCGTACTCGTGTGAACGAGCTTCGCCACACCCGCTTGGCGACAAGCCGCGAGGACCGAGAGTGTGCCTTGGGTGTTGGTGGCGTAGAAGTCCTGGTACTTGCCCCAGATCCCAGCTTTGGCCGCGACGTGGAAGACGACCTCGCAGCCGGTCATGGCCTCGGCGAGTTTGTCGGTGTCGCGTAAATCGCCATGAAACTGCGGGATTTCGAGCTTCGCGGGGGTGCGGGAATAAGAGCGCACCTCGATGCCGCGGGCCAGGAGTTGCCGGACGATCGCGGACCCGAGGAAGCCGCCGCCGCCGGTGACGAGTGCTTTCATGCCAGTTTCTCCATCTTCTTTTGTGCCCACACGGCGAGCTTCTCACGGAAGATCTTGGAGTTGTGCCGGACATCGACCGGGAAACCTGGGTGGAACAAGTACTCCGAAATGCCCAACGGCTCAGCCAGTTTTCGGAAGGCGCCTGGGAAGCCGGCGTGGTGTTTGCGAGGTAGCGGCTCGACACAAATCACAGGGACCGTTTCCCCTAGAACCTTGACCCCAACGAGGGCCGTGCGAAAGACGCCGTCGATCGTGTTGAAGATGGGTTCGACTTGGTCCGTGAAGTAAGTTCGATGCCGGGTCACCACCCGATGACTTTTGCGGCCACAGAACCACAAGCGGCCGGCTTCGTCGCGGTAACCGACGTCGCCCATACGATGCAAGATCGTGTCCCCGTCGCGGATTTTGGCGAGGGCTGTGGCGTCCGGTCGGCGGAAGTATTCACGGGTCGTAACAGAGCTACGGACGACGAACTCGCCGATCTCGCCCGCGGGCAACTCTAAACCGGGGTACCACTCGCTGACGACTTCATCCGAGATGGGGATGATATGCACCTCGACCCCGGCCACGGGCCGCCCGATGCAGACGCCCTGGCCAGCGTCCGTCTGGGCCTTGGTTTCGCCGAGGATTTCCCGACTGCCGATGTTGGCCACCGGTAAAGATTCGGTCGCACCGTACGGCGTGAAGATCTCAGTGGCTGCGGGTAAGTTCACGGAGAGCTTGGCCAGCACATCGGCTCGTGCGGGTGCTCCGGCGGAGATGACGCGTTTCAAGGAACTGAGTGACATAGCACTGTCATCAACTTCGGAAAGCCGACGCAACACCGCAGGCGAACCGAACAAGTTCGTGGCCTGGACTTCGCGGACTTGATGCAACGCTTTGGCTGGGTTGATGCTTGCGGGCCGGGTCGGGTTCATGTCCGGGATGACGCAGGTCATGCCGAGGGCGGGGCCAAATAGAGCGAAGAGTGGGAAGGTGCAGAGATCGACTTCGCCCGGCGTGATGCCGTAGGTTTGCCGCAGCATCTCGACCTGGCCTGCGAAGATGCCATGCGTGTACGTGACGCCCTTAGCTGGGCCTGTGCTGCCGCTCGTGAACAGGATCGCGGCCATGTCCGAGGCTGTGAATGTCGGCATGGTGAATGTGGACTTGGCCCCGAGTTCCCGCAACTCCTGCGTGGAGTGCTGACAACCCCAGCGACGGCCACCGACATTCAATGTCCGCTGAACACTCCCCTTCCCCCAGCCGAGAATGCGTCGGGCGAGGTGAGCCTTGACGATGCCGAAGAAGGCTTCTGGCGCCGCGTGGGCCAGGCATTTCTTCAACCCCTTCAAGCCCATGCCAGGGTCAATCATCACCGGCACGAGGCCCAGTTTGAGCATCGCAAACGTGAGCCGGAAGAACTCCAAGGACGGCGGCACCATCAGGGCACAACGCATGCCGCGGGCGTAGCCCACGGAGGCGAGGCCTGCTGCGAGCGCGTCGGTTTGGGAGTGTAAGTCCGCGAAAGTCAGCATGGAATAAGGGGTATCACGGCCCGGTCGGACGCGGCCCACAGGCTCCATGAGTGCAACGGTTCCAGGTGAGCGCTGGGCCATGACCTGGAGCCAAGAAGCGACATTGATCGGAGGATTCATATCGGCCAGTTATACGCCGAGTTTCCGGGCGGGGAACGTCAGCAATCGCAAGATGGCTTGCCACGGGCCAGACTTGCTCTCGCTCGGCTGCAGGACGATCTCTTGCAAAGCGGCTCCCGGTTGGGGTTCCGCGGCCGTTTCGTTGCAGAAATCCCCAGCGATGCGCACCGCGACTTCGTGGACCTGGGCCGGGTCGTTGGGGTTGTAAATGAGCTTGCGCCGAGCCACTCCGGGGACCGTGGTGAAGAGCACCTTGGAAATCATTTGACCAGGAAGGTAGCTCAAGAGCATCGTCATCATGAACAAGCTGAAGACGATCAGGCCCATGAAGAATCCGATGCCGAAGTGCAGCATCACGCCCATCATCACCGCCCAAGGGCGAAGCCGTGTCCAGACTAAGAAGGGCAAGCCAAGCTCCGCGACAAAGGTGAAGAGCACGCCACCGGCTGCGAGTGCCGCGTAAAGTGGGCGGACGGCAACGATCTCTCGGAGCAGGTTCTCGTACCACTCGTAATACACGAGCGTAAACTCGGGGTTGGCGAGCGTATCCCAGTAGGCGTTGGTGCTCCACCATGAACTGCCTTTGAGCTTGGACATCCCCGCGGCCATGTAGATGAAGCAGAAGTGCATTTGCAACAGCCGTTGAGCGAAACCCGTGGCCACGGTTGGCGTCGGGGTCTGGAGGTATTCCAAGGTGATGGCGTCGAGTTTGCCTGAGCGGTCCAAGCTCGCCCTGACAGCCCGATAACGGTTCCAGAGCCGATCGACCGACAGTGCTCCACCACAGTGAGAGATCATCAAGTAAATCATCAGGATGTTCATCATCGTATCCATGCCGAAGACGATCTGCTGGCTCCGGTGGATGTACGTCAAGATTCCAAGCCAAGTGAGCACGGAAGTGATGCGGGTATACAGCCCGATGGTGAACATCACGAAGACGATGAGAATACAAGTGTGGGCGATACGCATTTCCGTCGGGTCGGTGACATGGAACCACAGTGAGAAGACTGGGGCACCGAGCCGGGTCGCGAGTCCGCGGTCGACGTTCCAGTAATTGAAGTAATCGAGTTCGACGGCGCGTTCTTCGGGGTTGAGCTTGGCGATGCGGCGGAGCATATTGAGCAAGGCTTCACGCTGTCCGTAGTCCATCTCGTTCCAGGTCATGAGCACGATGGCTCGGTGATCGAAGTCCGCGGGGAGCGTGCGGAAAAACTCATCGGCTTCACTGGAGAACGCCATCCTCGCTTCATTGGGGATGGTGTTGATGGCACGCGGAGAGGTTGGGATGGGAAGCGGTGGCTCGCGGGTCTGTCGCATCGCTTCGCGTAAGCTCTCCTCGGCGAGCACGGCCA
Organism: Fimbriiglobus sp.; assembly: GCA_051659845.1. Taxonomy (GTDB): domain Bacteria; phylum Planctomycetota; class Planctomycetia; order Gemmatales; family Gemmataceae; genus Fimbriiglobus. Next base: position 10,140 of record JBOFPH010000068.1, read on the forward strand.
GTTGGCTCGCGCGATCCTTGGGATCGGTCGCCAGTTCGGAGAGATAACGCAACCCATCGGCGGCCAGTTTGCCGTCCCCGAGCCGGCGGGTGATCAGATCTTGGTCGATCTTCTGGAGCCGAGTGAGGTAGGCGATTTTCCGGTCGAAATCCGCAGGATTCGAGACATCCACGAGTTTGGTGAGATACTGCATCATCGGTTTTCGGCGATGCGGTTGCTCGGGAATCTGAGCCTGGCGAAGCGGGAAATACGGATCTTCCCAATCCATTGGTGGTACAAAATTCGGGACTTCTTTCCGCTCGCGGTCGATGTACTTCAAGCCATAATAGGCATGCTCACCGAAGAAGTTTTGCAGATCGTAACTGTACGCCAAGTGGGTGTAGACAATCAATGACCCGGTGACGATCCGGATGAAGGCCATTGTGGTCGGGTCGGAGGGCGCGAAGAAGAAATCCAAGAATCGCTGCCCGGTGGTACGCATCCTGCTCATGGCCGAAGTTGACTCCAGGGGAATTCGAATCCAGCGTGTTCGGTCAGCATATCCTTGTACTGATCCGGGGAGGGTTTGTTCCAGTCGTGCCGTTGGCTCAAGTCTGGCTCAATGGGGATGAGCCAATACAGCATCGGGTCTTGTGAGTCTTTCAACTGCCCTTCCGCGTCATAGTCTCCCAGGAAGTAGACTCGGTATAGCGAGGGGTGATACGGATCCATTTTTTCTTTGACGAAATACTGACTCGTCACGATGCGATGCTCAGCCCGATAAATCCGCACATTGACGACTTTATGTATGCCATGGGAGTTCTCCACCGCGATGTGTTTGGCGAATGATGGCAAGATATACCGGCTAATATCTGCCGTCGGGGGCATGCACCACCGCATCTCGAGTTCGTAGTTGGGCGAGCATTGTGGAATCCGCTTCACTCCGGCGAGGTTCCCCATGGCCACATCCAGTCGTCGGGTACGGGCTTGCTGGCGCTCGTCGTAGCCTATCGAGCCGTCACCATACGACCGGACCACACTCTCCGAGAGCGACAACCGGCGATAGTACGTCTGGCCCAGGGGATCTTTGGTCTGCTCGTAACGTCGGGGGAATGTCACCCATTCGCTGATGGTTTTGGGCTTGCCTGTCTTCGGGTCGGTCTCGGGTGTTTCATACGTCAGGAGGACGAAAACATGGGACGCCGGGCCAGGATCGGGGGAGTAAAAGTGGTAGGCGTTCCGCAAGTAAACAAACTGCATGAACGGCAGATAGATCCGTTGGCCGACTTGGTTCGTCAACCAGGGCGTTGGGTCAGGCCAAGTGGTAGCACAGAGTAGCGAACTAGCATGGAAGCCGACACCCGCGATGATGAACGATCGCCTCAAGCCGATCGGCAGCAACAGCAAGCCTCCGGCGACGAGTGAAACGACACTCAACACTCTCAACAACAACCGGGCGGAATCCCAGTGCGGCGGAAAGGCATAGGTGGCGAGCCAGGCTGTGCCCGAAGCAATCAACCAGACATTGGGCCATGTCGGTCGATGGGTGATGGCCCCGGCCGAGAACAGAATCCCAAAACTGACGAGCACAAGGCGAATGGTGGCTCCAAAGCCGACAGAATCACCCATCCCAACAATCGCCAAACCGACACCCAAAGCCACAAGGCCCATGCCAATCAAGCCCAGGCGTGCCACGGCCTGTTTGGGGAGTGGTGGAATCAGAGTTTCAGCAGCGTCCGGGTGCGAAAGTGGAAGTGCAGTAGCCGCCATTCGTCCCCTCCTGAGACTAAGAGAATGCTTTCAATACTCATGAGCATAACCGATTCCAAGCCATTTCGTGAGGCACCAAGTGCGACGATCCTGGAAACCGCCGAGAAATCACTCGCCGCATCCGATGCAACCACGACGACTGAATTTGGCAGGAATGGACTGCGAATTTGGAGCGAAAAGAAGGGTGGAATCAGTGCCGCAGATTCCTCAAATTGCCCATGCGGCAAGAATTCTGAAAACTACCCACATCCCCTGCTTTACCGTTGACGCCGTTTCTTTGCCTGCCTAACATCCCAATACGCCAATAGTTCTCACCATGAAACTTCCCTCGCTTGCCCAAATTCTGCGAGTAAGACGGTCACTCATGTTTCGATCAGGCAGCCAGGTGGACTGCACAGATGGATCGAGAACTCTGTCACGAGTTTGACAGGCGGTTTTTTCTTCACCACGTCCTTCACCAGGATCGGGAGGCTTTTGATGTACACGATGGTTATGATGATGGCGATGTCTGGCTCAGCGGACACCGCAGGCTTCAATGGTAAGCTCCTCGGCGGTAGCTGCCACGGCGCTCGCGTTGTCACGGTTGCCGCAGGGTGCACCGGTGCAGTTCCTGCACCAGCTCCTGTGTTCGCTGGCTGCACCGGCGCTGCCCCAGCCGCCGCTGGCTGCAACGGCTGCCACGGTAGCTTCCTCGGCCTCGGCCTCCTCCGTGGTAACGGCTGCAACGGTAACGGCTGCAACGGCAGCGGCTTCCTCGGCCTGCGTTCACACTTCCAGTCGAGCGGCTGCCACGGCACCGTGATTTCCAGCGGCTGCCACGGCACCGTGGTCGCACCAGCACCTATGGTTGTTGCCGCTCCAGCACCTTGCTGCGGCGCAGCACCTGCCATCACCTCGACCGGCTGCGTCGGTGGCGTGGTGACGATCTCCGAAACCCCAGCACCTGTGACCAGCACGCCAGTTCTAACGGCTGAACCTGTCAAGGAAATGCCAAAGGCCAAGGAAGAGAAGAAGCCAGAAGACACCAAGAAGAAGAGCAGCGAAGGCATCTAAGCCTGAACTAGCCTGAACAACTCAAGAAGCGAGGCCAACAGCCTCGCTTCTTGCTTTCCGGTACTTCTGTCGGCTTGTCGGTGTTCAGGTGAATTTCCAAGAAAACTGCCATCGAAGTGATGAGCGAGGGTGAGCGTTGCGGCAGCGTGGTTTATGGGTGGCAGTGGTGCTGGCCGTCGGGCTGATGGTGGCCTGGACGGTGCCGCGCGGCCAGGGGCCGGCCGAAGGGCGACTCATGGTCCTCGCGGCGGCGAGCTTACGCCCCGTCGTCGAAGACATCGAGCAAAACTACCCCGGTGGCTTTGAGATTCGCTGGGGCGGCTCGGAAGAGTTGGTCGCGCAAATCCGGCTCACAGAGAACATCGTCCCCACGGATATCTTCCTGCCTGCGGATGCCAGTTACCTCATGAAACTCGCGCCGCACGACACTCTTAGCCCACCCATCACGACCATGCAAGCCGTGGCCCTGGCACGGGAACCGATCCGGGACTTGGCTCACCTGCGCACGAAGACACTGGCTCTCGCCGAACCCAACACAGCCGCCATCGGCCTGCTGACGAAGGCTCACCTGGAGACTCTTGGTGAATGGGCCGAGTTGCAGCCGCGGATCATCGCTCACACCGATACGGTCAGTTCTTCGGCGAATGCCGTGCAACTGGAGAGCGTCGAGGCGGCCATCGTCTGGGATGCGACCGCGAGACTGCACCCGACGCTCGTGACCAGCCCATTGCCGGAGTTGGCCGGCATTCGCGCCGAGGTCCGGGGGGCTGTGCTGAGCGGCTCGCGACGAAAGCGAGCCGCTCAGGACTTGCTGGCCTTCCTCACGTCGCCTGAAGGCCGGGCCATTTTCCGCAAACATGGTTTCCCGGAGCCGACGCCTTGAATCGCCGGGGGTTTTACGGGGTCTTGGCTCTCTTCGGTGCCGTCTATCTCCTTTTGATTGTGGCGTTGGTCGTCGTCGATCTTTGGGCCACGTCGCCCGAGAAACTGGGTGTGGTCTTCAGCCGACCAGAGATTCGTGCCGCCCTCTGGCTCAGTTTGTTGACGGCCACCACGACGACGTTTTTGAGTGCGGTGGTCGGGGTACCGCTCGGGTACTTACTGGCGAGAGCACGCTTCTGGGGCCGGGGGCTGATTGCGGTCTTGGTCGATGTGCCGATGGTGTTGCCACCGATTGTTATGGGGTTGTCACTGGTCTTGCTGATGCGGTCGTCCGTGGGGCGAGCGATTCAAGAAGTCGTGCCGTTTCTCTATGCTCCGGCAGGGGTGGTACTCGCGCAAGTCAGCGTTTGTGCGGCCTACATGATCCGCATCACACGGACCACCTTCGAGCAGCTTTCCCCACGCTCTGAGAACGTTGCCCTCACGCTGGGCTGCACTCCGTGGCAAGCCTTCTGGCGCATCGCCATCCCCGAAGCCCGTCAGGGCCTCATCGCTGGGCTGACCCTGACTTGGGCACGAGCCTTCGGCGAGTTCGGCCCCGTGCTGATCTTCGCGGGAATCACCCGCGAGCGAACCGAAGTCCTGCCCACCACCATTTACCTCGAACTCTCCGTTGGCGAAATTGAAACCGCCCTGGCCGTGGCACTCGTGATGCTCGGCGTGGCCTGCTTGGTCGCAGGGAGCGTGCGTTGGCTCTTGCGGGAGGAGCCATGATCGAGCTGCGTTCCATCACCATTCACCAGGGCCGATTTGCCTTAACCGACTACTCACTGACGGTGGCGAAAGGCGAACATGTCGCCTTGATGGGGCCAACCGGTTGTGGCAAGACCACGATCCTCGAAGTGCTGGTCGGCTTGCGGTTACCCACCTCCGGCAGCGTCTGGCTGGCAGGTCGTGATGTCACCCACCTTCCGCCTGCCGAGCGTGGCATCGGCTACGTGCCGCAAGATGCCGCGATTTTCCGTTCGCAAACCGTCTTCGAGAATCTCGCTTTCGGCCTGACCATCCGCAAACGGCCCACCACGCTCGTGGCCGCCCTCGCGGAACGCTTGCATCTCGCTCACAAGCTTGAGGACTCGGCCCGCGATCTCAGTGGCGGCGAAGCCCAACGGCTCGCTCTCGGCCGTGCTCTGGTCTGGGAACCGAGTCTGCTTTTACTTGACGAACCGTTCCACGCTCTGGATGCCAGCACCCAAACCGACATGCTCAGGCTCCTCGAACACGAGCAAGCTCGGCGTGACCTCACGATCCTGCAAGTCGCTCATCACCCCGACGAAACCCCGCCGACGAGCCGCAGGATCTTTTTGGGGTGAGATTCTGGCCATTCCTACCGATCGGAAGTGAGCATGATGACCGAACCCGAGTGGCACACCACCAGCTCCGAAGGAGCGACACCACTGTTAGCCCATAGCGCAGCTATGGGCCCCGAACCTCCAATATCATAAAGCTGTCCTCCGACACCCGATACCCGACACCCGATACCCGACACCCGATACCCGACACCCGAGGTGACTCATGCTCGGTTGGCTATTTCCTGCATCGTGCCCTTGTGACCCGGCGGCTAAGGAGTGGGTGGAAGAGCGGTTGCAATGGCTGAGCGAAGAGTTCGACGACCATGCATTCAATGGCCGTCGGCTGGTGCTGCCAACCCCGGAGTTCTTTCCCCAGAATTACGATGGCTCGGAGCGGGCGGCTCGGGAGTTGTTCGACCACATTTGTGGCTTCATGGACGTCGACCCGGACTGGATCTCGCTGCGATTCGTCGAGGACGCAGGCAAAGTCTGGCTCGTGAACGAAGCGGGGCAATACCTTCCGCACGCAGCGGGCACCTACGAAGAGGGCTTCAGGCAGTTCATTATCAAACTCGACAAATCCCAATTGCATGAGCCGATGGAATTGGTCGGCACGATCGCCCATGAACTGGCTCACGTCCGGCTACTCGGCGAAAATCGTTGCATGAGCGAAGAGTACGACAACGAGTTACTGACGGATCTCACCGTGGTCTTCTTCGGCCTCGGGATCTTCCTGGCCAACTGCCCACGGAACTGGGACAGCCACAATAAGAAGTGGCCCGGGACTGACCTTATCAAACCCGAGTACATGTCCCCGCCGATGTTTGGCTATGCTCTCGCTCACCTCGCATGGTTTCGCGGCGAAGAGCACCCCGACTGGGCCAAGCACATCCACTTCAACGCCCGCGGCGAATTCAAGCAATCGCTCAAATTCCTGCACAAAACCCAAGACTCCACCTTCAAGCCGAAACGCCTACGAGCCAACGGCTCGGGGTCGTAAATCAGCTCACCCCACGAGCGTGAGGCTCTTGCCGTCGCGGGGTTTGGGGGTGTAGGGAACGGCGGGGCGTTCTTCGATGAGTTCGTAGTAGACGTTGCGTTGCCGCGGGGTCCAGCCAGCTTCGCGGATGCTCGATTTGATTTGTTCGAGGGTGAGGTAGTGGACGGTGCCGACCGAGGCGACGACGTTCTCTTCGATCATGAGCGAACCCATGTCGTTGGCGCCGTAGAAGAGCGCGATCTGGCCGATCTTCGCTCCCTGCGTGACCCACGAAGACTGGATGTTGCGGATGTTATCGAGGTAAAGCCGGGCGATGGCTTGGGTGCGAAGGTACTCGTAGGAACCGGCGGCGGGGGCATCGGCCATCTTGTGGCCGGGTTGCATCGTCCAGCAGATGAAGGCCGTGAAGCCGCCGGTTTCGTCTTGAAGTTGGCGGAGGCGGTCGAGGTGTTCGATGCGTTCGGCGTAGGTCTCGATGTGGCCAAACATCATTGTCGCACTCGAACGGCCACCGAGTTGGTGCCAGACACGGGAGGCTTCGAGCCAGTCGTTGGTCAGGGCCTTGCCTTTGGTGAGTTCCTTGCGAACGCGGTCGACGAGGATTTCGCCGCCGCCGCCTGGCAAGCTGCCCATGCCTGCGGCTTTCAGCCGGGTGAGCACTTCAACCAAGCTCAGCTTGTTGATCTTGGCGAAGTGGTGAATCTCCGGTGGGCTGAAGGCGTGCAAGTTGATGGAAGGGAATTTGGCTCGCAGATCGCGGAGCAAGTCTTCGTACCATTCGAGTTTTAAATTGGGGTGCATCCCACCTTGCATGAGGATTTGGTCCCCACCGAGGGCGATCGTCTCTTCGATCTTCTCGTAAAGCTCCTCGCGGGAGATGACGTAGGCATCGGTATCGCCGGACTTGCGGTAGAAGGCACAGAAGTCGCAGACTGCTGCGCAGACGTTGGTGTAGTTGACGTTGCGGTCAATGTTGTAAGTACGGTACGGCTCCGGATGCAGCCGCGTGGTGACGGCGTGAGCCGCGCGGCCGAGTTTGATTAAATCGCGGCACTCCATCAGCTCGACGCCCTCGGCGAAGCTGATCCGGTGGCCGTCAACGGCTTTCGATAAGATGCGGTCGATGGACGACATCAAGGGACACCCCTGCGGGCGCGAGGCCCAGTTCGACGGCGAGGTGGTAGTACCGGCGTAACCCTGCCAGTTCCCGCTCGCCGAGGTCATAGTGAATGATGTTGGTGAAGTAACGCCGGCAATAGCCCGCGTCGAGGTTCATGATCTGGGCTTCGCGGGCCGCGAGTTCCCCCGCATGCGACAGCCCATGAGCTTTGGCCTGATGGAAGGCGTTGAGCGTGTCAGGGTCCAGTTGCACGCCATCCCGCACGGCCCAGAGGGCGAAGACCATCGGTAGGCCGGTCCAGTTCGTCCACTCTTCGCCCAGGTCGTAGGCGTAGCGGAAGCCTGGCAAGCAAGCGTGCATGGCCCGATCACCGATGAGCAGCACGGCATCCGTGGTGACATCATCCGCCGGGACGTCCATCGGCAATGGCTCCAGTTGTGGCTCGACGCCATGCCGGTAAGCCAGGAGTAACCGGGCGAGTGTGGCACTGGTTCGTGAGCCAACATCGAGTGCCAGTGTGCGAATCTCTCGCCACGGCACGCGGCTAAACAGCGTCACACTCAGCACCGGCCCACGCGACGCAATTGAGATGCCGGGGATGAAGGAGTATGTTTCTGAGCGAAAGAACTCGATCACCGGGATCAGCCCGACGTCCAATTCGCCGACTTTCATTTGGTCCGCGAGGCGGCTGGGCAAATCGAGAGACAGGTCGATGGCAGATCCGAAGCTCGTCAATCGCTCGATCAACGGCTTCGTGTTGAGATAATTCACCGCTCCCACACGGACGCGGTCCGCCATGACGAACTCCCGGAAACGAAAACCTGCATTCCTACTCTCAAGAACCGCAGCCCTGTCATCTTAGCAACGCACGAAGTGAACAGCCGAGGGAGCTTGAAGAGACACGACCGCGAGGGAGTGCTTAGGTTTGGAAGAGGCACGACCGCCAGGGAGTGCTTAAGGCGCAACGCTCCCTCGCGGTCGCGTCTCTTTTGGCACGACCGCGAGGGAGTGCTTAGTTTTGGAAGAGGCACGACCGCAAGGGAGTGCTTAAGCGCAACGCTCCCTCGCGGTCGCGTCTCTTTTGGCACAACCACAAGGGAGTGCTTGAAGCGTAACGCTCCCTCGCGGTCTCGTCGCTTTTGGCACGACCGCGAGGGAGTGCTTGAGGCGCAACGCTCCCTCGCGGTCGCGTCTCTTTTGGCACGACCGCAAGGGAGTGCTTGAGGCGCAACGCTCCCTCGCGGTCGCGTCTCTTTTGGCACGACCGCGAGGGAGTGCTTGAGGCGTAACCAACGTCTTCACCCGGCGAGGTGGTCGCCGGGTGAAGAGGGTCACGGTTTGGTTTGAGATGTTAGTACTTCGTCATCTCGTTCAGGATTTCACGCTGCATGTCGGGGTTCGGGCCGACGTAGAGGTGGAGGTGATCCTTGTCGATGTACACCACCTGAACTCGTGACTTCTGGGTCTGGAATGGAATCGGGTGATCGCTTTGGACCGTTTCTTTGTACCGGACCACACATTCCCAGTGGCAATGATGCAGTTGGGCTGGGCCAACGAGAGGGAAGAAACGGGGTGGGTCGATCTTGTCCACAATCCGGCTCTTCGAAATCTCGATGCCGTCGCGGTGCTCTTCGTAGATGAACGGAATCCCGCGAATCCCACGAGGCAAGGCCCGCAAGACTTCTAAGTCACTCGGAGCATCTTCACACACCGGTGCTGGTTTGCCATCTTGCAGCGGTGGCATCACGGGTGTCGTGAAGTCCTTATTGTGCTGATACTTGTCTTCCATTCGCTGGGAGACCCAGGACTGCACGCAGCCGACTGAGTTCAGAGCGAAGACCATCGCCGCGACCGGCAATCCGTATTTGCGAAACCTTGCCATGATAACTTCCCCCGTATCGTCGGCGAGCGACAATCTCCTGTCCTTGTGATGCCGTAGGCTGAGAGCCTTGGGTAAGTTCCCCCCACCCGGACGCCGGTCTTGTGAACCTAGGCAAGTCTTCGTGGCAAACCCGCTCGCAGCGATGGCATCAGTCAGACGGTTTCATCCGTGACTAGCGAATGTATCGGTTGCTCCCGAGGGGAGGTTGAGGGAAATTCACCCGAGATCGCTCAGAAGACCAAAAACTTCCCCAGCGACTATAGATGAGCCATTCCCTGGTTTGCCAGGCTTCCCCAGTTGATGAGAGTTGCTGTCATGGTCTTCCTTTCCACGATCTACACCAAGTCCGGTGACCAAGGTGAAACGGGCCTCGGCGATGGCCAGCGGGTGCAGAAAGATCACCCCCGCGTCACCGCCTACGGCTCCGTGGACGAACTCAATGCCGTCTTGGGGTTGTTGGTCTGCTATTGCCCCGAGATCGAGCAACTCGCACCGCTGAAGACCATCCAAAACGACCTCTTCGACCTCGGTGCCGACCTTTGCGTGCCGTTGCCACGGGAGAATAGCCCCGCGACAGAAAACCAGTTGCGGATCGTCCCCAAACAAGTGGAGCGTCTGGAAAAGACGATCGACGGATTGAATGAAAAGCTCGAACCCCTGCGGAGCTTCATTCTGCCCGGTGGCACCCCTGCCGCGGCTTGGCTGCACATGGCTCGTACGGTCTGCCGTCGTGCTGAGCGGGACGTAGTGACGCTGCAACACTCCGAGCCCATCAACACGGACGCGATGATCTACCTGAACCGCCTCTCGGACCTGCTCTTCGTTCTGGGCCGCGTCGCCAACAACAATGGCCAAGCGGACGTCCTCTGGATCCCCGGCTTGAGTCGAGGGTGATACGGGTTGCATCCGAGGCTAGAGTCCGGCCATAATGGGGCTGGAGGGTCTGAGATGAGACTTGTGGCGATGGCTGTGGTGCTGATGTCGTTGGGGGTCGTCTGGTCGGCGCCGCCGGACCCGGCTGGGCTGCGGATCCTCCCAACAGACACCGAGAAAGCCAAAGCCCTCATCCCTGGCCTCGGCGACCCGGATTTCCTCACCCGAGAACGCAAGGCTCGTCAGCTTTCGGAGATGGGACGGAGAGCTTTAAACGCTCTGCGAGATGCCCGTTTCGACCCTGATCCAGAAGTGCAAGGACGGGTACTCGCGCTCTACGAACGAGCTTGTATCGCCGATATGGAAGCCCGCATCGACAGTTTCCTGGCCGATGATCAAGAAAAATATCACCACGAAATCCCCGGTTGGCGCAAGTATCGGCTCTTCGTCGGGAGCACCCCGGCGAGCCGAGAGCTGTTCACCGAGGTCGTGCGGAATCGCCAGAATTGGCCGATCTTGCAGAGCCTAGAAGGGGCTTCCGAATCTCTCACTCCAGGGCTGGGGGCGCTCAGTGGCGCGATGAGTACGCTCAACCTCGAGACCCCGCCGAAACGGGAAATCTGGAAAGTCGTCGTCGCTCATCGGGAAAACCTCGGCGATGCCAATAATGTGCTCCGCCGGCCAGTTCCCCAAAGCTCAGCCAAGCTCGTGGATATCGTGCCATTGTTATTGGCGGAGAGCTTCGCTCCCGAAGAGAGTATGCCTCAACTCATCGTTGCGATGCAAAGGCAGTATCAACTCATAGTGTTTTTCAACACCCCCGAATGTCAGCAGTTAATTGCAGATACTCAAGGCCGAGGAACCGCCTTTCGCTCGCTGGCCAAGCTCTGGTTCGACACCCGCATCGATGCCAATCAACAGCATACTGTTTCCTTCCATGCGAAAACGATCCTGAAAGACAATGACTTGGTGAACCAGTACACCATCCGCGCCCTCACGAACCCGAATCAAGGCGCCAGCCAGCGAGTCAACATCCTCAATAACTTGAGTCGAACGAACATCACCGAAGCCCTGCCACATGTGGTCAAGATCATCAAAGACGATCGTGTCTACATCCGCCAGCGGGCGATTGGTGGCTACGATCTCAGCGTGGGAGACTATGCCCTCTCCGTGGCGATCAATCTGACCGGGCAAAAGCAAACCGACTACGGCTTCGGGACGACCAACAACAACGATGCAGCGAAGCACAACACGACGGCCTATTACTTCATGTCCGATGACAAGCTCTCGGCGGAGCAGAAGCGATACCGAGCGATCATGAAGTGGAAGAGCTACGAAGCCACGACGCATGCCGCCGCGATGGGAAACCCGCTTGCCGTGATCCTCGGAGAGGCTCGCTACCCTTTCACGGAACCCCCGCCACCACCACCGATGCCCAAAGCCAAACCCAAAGCCGACGACGACTGAACATGAAGCCGGAAGGCTCATGATGTCTTTGCGTGATCTGGACAAAGTTTCCAAGTCGGCCTCTGTGAGGCCGGTTTCGCTTCCCGGGAAAGATGACACCAACTTTCCCGTTCTGCGAAGTCTCACAGAGGTCGGGCTACAAAGCCTGCGGCTTTCCAAGCGACTGCATCTCGCTTCAACCGCGGTTGAAGCGGGTGTTGTTGGCGCGGTTCACGATCACTAGCTCGTCGAGGGAGTTCGGGTTCTGGAAGATGGCGATGCCGTCGCGGGACGAGGTATCGTCACCGAGGAAGGTGTCTTCAAGTGGCGTGCTGCGGGCTTTCTCGAAGCCGTCCTTACCAAGGACCGCGCCGTTCAGCACGGTCAGCCGTGGGCCACCCCCTTGCCCAGCACCGATCACCAAGTCGCCGACGTTGTCGCCGTTGACATCCGCGGTGGCGATGTTGACGCCGTTGCGGAGGTTGATGTTATCGAGGCCCGAGTAGGCAAAGAAGTCTGCCATCAGCTTGCGAGGATCGGCGACGAGGCCCATCGTGGCGCCGTCGTACACGGCGATCCGCGGCCCACCGCCTGGCCCAGCGCTGACAATGAGATCGGCTTTACCGTCACCGTTCAAGTCCGAGACAGCAACGCGGGCACCGCCGCGGAAGTCGACATCTTCGATACCGAAGAAGTTTTCCACTTGGCGCAGATTACCGGCTTCGAGTTTGAAGACTTGAATCCGGGCCGCGCCGCCGACATCCGGCGAGACGACGAGTTCCGCTTTGCCATCGCCATCAACGTCGCCCGCGGCCAGGACCAACCCACCCATGTAGCTCTCTTCGTAAGGCCGGAAGTTCGAGACGATGACTTTGCCCGTCGCCCCGCTGATGATCGACAGCCGACTTTCGACGCCACCTACGCGGTTGCGCTCGTAGCGGATGGTGTCCAGGGTTCCATCGCCATCAAAGTCCGCACTCAATTCGCCAAAGCTGCTTCCGCCCAGTTGCTCAGTGATCGGGTCGCTGATCGTGAGTGGTGTTGGCGTCGGTGCGCTCGGGAGTTCTGGGGTCGGTGCGTCGAGGTCGATCCGGGTGAAGAAGGCTTGGAAGACGGGGTTGCTGGAAGGCGTGCCGAAGTTCTTATCGAGGTAGCCGCCGATCAGAAGCCGGTCCTCACTGTCAAATTGGAAGCGTCCGTAGGCTCCGCCCGAAGGTTTGTTCGGAGTCTGGTTGTAAGGTGGCCCGTAGATGTAGAACGGTGCTGAGAGAACGGCGAGTCCACCGCGACCAAAGCTCGTGTCGGTGGCACCAGTCGCAGTCAACTTCTGGAAGGCGTATCCTGCTGCCGTGTTTCCTGCGAGTAAGTAGCCACCACCCGGCGCGTTCATCAACTCAACCTGTCCGATGGTGTTGTAAGACGTCGAGAGGAAGTAATTCGAGGTGATCTCGACGAGGCCATCGCCACCGAAGTTGCGATCGAGTTGGCCATTGGCCAGGACTCGGAACGCGTAAGCCTTGCCCATACCGTCGTTGAAATAGGGGTCCGCCGAGAGCACCCCGAGCACAGTGCCATCGGCCTGTGGGCGCAGAGTGCTCATGTAGTTGATCGACGGTGTCACGAACTCAGCGACGTTCTCTGGTAGGTAGCGCGGAGGCAAACTCGTCGAGGTCGGCGCACCTGCGTGGCCGATGAACACCGGCGGGCTCGTTCCACGGCCGTTCAGCGAGGGGTTGAGCATCCGCTCTGTGAGACCTGCGATCGTCGGCCAGACCACTTGGCCGTTGGTACCGTAAGAGGTATCGCGGCTGCCATCGGCGTTGATCTTCACGATGTAGGCTTGCATCGTTTCTTGCTCATCGATCGTCATCGATGCGAGACCAGAAAGAATCATCGAGCCATTGGCCAAGACCTGGACGTTCGGAGTGAAGCTGGAAAAGGCACTGACTTTCAGGCCACTGTTGATCTCTTTACTGCCGTTGGTGCCGAAGCTGGTGTCGACTGTGCCATCGGGCCGCAACTTCGTCACCGTGAACACAGCATCGATGGGCAGTGGCCGCATGTCTGGGAAGAGGATCGGGTTGGCGATTTGGGTTGATTCGGTCGACGACGCGGTCATGCCAGCGATGCTCACGCGCTCGTCGAATCGCGTCGCGGTTCCCGAAGTCGTCGAGTTGGCAGCAGGCAACGTCACAGGGTAGTTCAGGTTCGAGCGCAGCAGGTAAATGGAGCCGTCAGGCCCGGTGGTGACACCGTATTCTGTCGAATGACTGACGTCAGTGAAGGGAAGTTCGGTTGTGGCAACGCCACCATCCGCGAAGGTGGTGTCGAGAGTGCCGTCGTTGTTGAGCCGGAGGATCTGGCGGGTGTAAATTGTCGGCGTCGTTGGAATGCTCAGGTCCGCGGCCCCGTTGTGGGGTTCAGGGCGAGTGGAAAACTGCTCATACTGGACGTAATTGACGACTAGGTACCACTTACCACCCGGTGCCGCGACCAGGGAGTCATTCAGAACCGAGTAAAAACCCGTGGGGTTGTTCTGGGATTGTTGGCTACGCTTGGATTTCAGGATCGCATCCAGCCCCATCTTTCCAGTGCCGGTGTAGCTTGTATCCCGCTGGCCGTTCTCGAGCAGCCTCATGATGCTGAGCTTCCCGGCGGCATTGCCATCATCACTCATGTAGTTGCTAGTGACCGTGAGGATTCGCCCATCAGCCGTGGACTGATACACAGTCGGAGACGATGAATTGTCGTCGCCGAAGATCGACGTGCCGTTGTTGCCAAACGTGGGATCGAGGCCTGCCGGAACCTCGCGTGCTTCGAGAGAGATGCCATCCTGGCCGAGTTTGATTGCGTCACGCTTCATGAGTCACACCTCGTAACCGAAAATCTACCCTACACAGAAGACGAGTATCGGCGATTTCCGTTTTTTGCACGAGTGGCTTGTTACAATCAACCTCCATGCACAATATTGCGATGTTTAGAGTTTCTTCGATTCCGTGATGAGACGACGATGGTTTACTTCGCTGGCAGTTCGAGGTGGAGGTCTTTGGCGCCCCCTTTGGGGATGGTCATCATCTTCTTCAGTAGCTCTTTGTTGCCGGAACCTGGGCCGTTGGGGCCGCCGCCGCCAGCGCCAAGATAGACGCGAACCTCATATTCGCCCGCAGGAATCCCCTTGCCCGTGATGCCAGGCATGTGGAATGTGCTTGTTTCGGGATTGAAGACGGCGTTGAACGAATCCGGCTTGTCGCCTTTCTTCTCGAAGATGATCGTGCAGCCCGCGTCACCCGGGGGGAGGGCTTTCTTGCCCATCTCGTCCTTCGGGTGCCACATCGAGCCAGCTTTGGTGACTTTACCACTGACGGAATAAACTTCTTCGCCGGAACCACCGCCGCACCCGAGGATTACGGTCAGGCTGGTGAAGAGGGCGAACAGAGAGCAACGAAACATCAATTGTGTCCTGGAGAGAAGCCCACCGGTGATGCCGGTGAGCGAGTGGTGGAAGATCAATCGAAGTTGACGACTTCGCCACCCTTGTGGGTGCCGAGAGCTTGGAAGGTACCGAGTGGCGCCGAGTAACGGTAGAAGCGAACCGAGCCATCGCAGGAGACGGCCATGAAGCCGCCTGGGTGCGAGGAACCGAAGCGCTGACCACCATCACCCGCATCGGCACGGGTCGGGTCTTCGGCAGGTGCCGCGGCAAACCAGCGGATCACGTCATGGTCCCAACCGGAGGTGTAACCTTCGTTGTCGTCACCCTGAAACTGGCCCAGGTAGAAACGGTTGAGTCGCTTATCGCCAGCGAAGATGGTGTTCGAGGTGCCATCCGTGATGCCAACGAGGTTGACCGTGCGACGATTGGTGGTTTCAGCCCGGGCGACAGCGCCCGTATCGCCGGTGCCAGTCAAGCCACCGCAACCTGCGTAGTCCGTCTGAGCCATGTCCATACTGGGGTAGCTGCCATCGGCGAGAGCATACCAGAGGCCACCCGTGTTGAAGGCTTGTGGGCCACGGCGGGAGGGGCAGAAGTAGCCCTTGATCTTGGAACTCATCGCCCGTTGTTGGCACATGGCAATGGTCGTGCCACCGCCACCACGCGAGACGTTGTCTTGTTCCATATAAGGGAGCATTTGGAAGAACAGACCGCCGTCTTGATTCTTCCCAGCCACGGGGGTGCCGACACCAGTGTAGTTTGGAGCCGTCGACCAGTGGTTCCCACCGGTTGGCAGGAGGCCCAGGGTGTCGTGGTGGTTCTGCATGGCCAAGCCGATTTGCTTGAGGTTGTTTTGGCACTGCGAGCGGGCCGCCGCTTCACGGACTTTCTGAACGGCTGGCAAAAGTAGACCGATCAGGATGGCAATGATCGCAATCACCACCAACAGCTCAATGAGAGTAAACGCCGATCGGCTTCGCCCCGGGAGAGAAAGGGTCATGAGAGCCTCACATGGAAAGAATAGATGCGAGATGTGGATGACTCAGATGCGAGCCTCCTCATCCGACTATAATCCAGCCCCTGAGACAAAGCGAGCAACAGGTTCCAGTTTTTTCGAGATTTTCGGGAACTCTTTTGGAGTGCCTGAAATGGCGCGTGTCTGAGCCTTAATCCCGTTCTGCCGAGTATGCTGGGGGAGAAATCGACTTCTCGAATTAACCGTGGACTGCAGAGTTGCTCGCCTGTAGAGTTTCGCTAAACTACCCCAACGCAGAGTGTGCGCTCGCTGGGTCACGACTTCGGGAAAGGTTGGGGAATGGAAAAGTACATGTGCTACGGTGCGCTTGGCGTTGCCGGACTCATGGGGCTGCTCTTCCTCGTGGACCTCGTTGCAGGTTTCCCATTTGGTGGAGGCATCAACGGCGGGCCGTTCATGCTCCCTGACATTTTTGGCATCCTTGCCAGTGGAGTCGTAGGTTATCTCGGGTTCCTGGCGATGAAAGAGCTTAAGTAACCGCCTTTTGGCTCAACCGAATCATCTCTTGGATCATGCCTTCCGTCGTGTGTGGGTCGGCGACACCGGCGACGGGGATCCTGGCTTCTTCGAACACTTTTCCCGTCTCTGGGCTGATCACGACCAACTGGACTTCCGCTCGCTCGATGCGACCCAAAATCGTCTCGTCGAGGATGCTTAAAAAACCTCTCGCGATGTTGCTGCTACTGAGAAGCACGAAGCGAACTTCCCCACGTCGCATCGCCATGATGCCATCATGCTCCGGATTCAGCGTATCGGTTTGCGTGTATACGGTGAGCGTCTGGACTTCAGCCACTTGGCTGAGCATCTCGGGCAATGTCTCACGGGCTTGCTCACCACGGACGACCAAAAGCTTCTGGCCCTGGACCAGCGGCTTCAGTTGCTGGGCAAAGCCCTCCGCCCGGACGGAATCCGTCGGCACAAAGTCTGGACGAGCACGATACTCTTCAAACGCCTCCGCCGTGGCCTGGCCAATAGCCGCGATGCGGGTCTTGCCGAGTGCTCTGAGATCGTGGGACCGGCAGAAAGCATTCATAAACGACTGCACGCCGTTGGCACTCGTGAACACGAGCCAGTCGTAGGCTCCGGCCAAGATTTGGTCGAGAGCTTGCTGAAACAGTTCCGGGTCGTGAACCGCTTCGATGTCGCAGATCGGGAAGTAAACAGGAACGCCGCCGAGATGCTCGATGCGACGCAAGAGCTTATCCGCTTGCTTGCGGGGCCGTGTGACCAGCACCCGATGACCAAAGAGGGGCTTGTGTTCGAACCACGAGCGTGCGGCTCGCAGGTCAATCACTTCACCGATCATGATCAACCCCGGTGATTCCATTCCCGCTTGCCGACGGGCGAACTCCAGGTTTTGCAGCGTCGAGAAAGTCGAGCGCATATCACCCGTACTGGCCCGTTCGACGATCGACGCCGGGGTGTTGGGGTCTTTCCCGAACTTCAACAGCTCCGCGATGATCAGCGGCAAACGGGCAATGCCCATGTAGATGGCGAGTGTGCCGGGAAAGCGAGCCAGCGCCTCCCAATCGAGTTTGCCTCCGGGCTTCATCGGCAACTCATGCCCCGTGACGAACGCGACGGCACTCGCCTGGTGTCGGTGGGTGAGTGGGATTTCCAGGTAAGCCGCCGCCGCGAGGGCCGCCGTGACACCGGGGACAATCTCATACGGCACCCCAGACTGCCGCAAGATCTCGGCCTCCTCAGCCCCGCGACCAAAGACCAAAGGATCACCGCCCTTGAGTCGCACAACGCGCTTACCACTCCGCGCAGCGGTCAGCATCTTCTCGTAGATGTGCGGGTACTTGTCGGGGCTTTGGCTCGGCAAATCACGGACGCAGATTTTCTCCGATTTTGCCGGTGCGAAGTCGAGCAGCCGTTTCGGGATGAGTTGATCGAAGAGCACCAAATCCGCGGAGGTGAGCAACTCCATCGCGCGGACCGTCATCAGGCCCGGATCGCCTGGCCCGGCTCCCACTAAGAACACCCTCGGCTCGTCAGAAAGTAACATGAAACCATTCTACACATCGCAGCATGTCACGGCTTCACGCGGAAGACGGTCGCTTGGCCGCGCAGTTGCCCGCCGAAATGGAGACGGTCCGCGTGCCAGCGGAGTGGCATGAGGGTTTGCACCGGGCTGCCGAAGTGCGAGGCG
Source organism: Fimbriiglobus sp. (assembly GCA_051659845.1). Taxonomy (GTDB): domain Bacteria; phylum Planctomycetota; class Planctomycetia; order Gemmatales; family Gemmataceae; genus Fimbriiglobus. Next base: position 28,121 of record JBOFPH010000068.1, read on the forward strand.
AGATCCAGGTGGGTGGTCCGCTCGCCGGTGGTGATATCGAAGCCATAGAGTTCGCCAGTCGTGGTGATCGTGTAGACTTGGCTGTCGTGAACTGCGAGTCCAGCAGTCAACTTCCCCTGGCAGTGATGCCGCCAGCCGACTTCCAAGTTTGGCATCGTGAGTGCGAGGACTTCGCCAGTCTGGGTACTCACGAGCAGTGTTTGCCCCGAGACCGCGAGCCGAGCATGAGCGGGCGACGGCAACGTGTAGCGGGCGAGTTCGGCGCCGTTGGTCTTGTCCAGTGCCAGCACCAAGCCCGAAGGTGTCGTCTCGACGGGTTCGCCGGGTTCGTGGTTGAGCGGTTCGAGAAGGTTCCCCGTGCCAAGACCAACGTAAACCACCTGACCCGAAACAACTGGCTGACCAAACGACCGCAACGGCGCCGCCTGCCGCCAACGAATTCTGCCAGTCTCCGGTTCGAGTGCGAAGACCTCACGCGGTCCGTAACCCGAGCCTCCATAAAGAGTGTTGCCGTCGTCGGCGAGCGGGGTGTCGACATGCCAGCCAGGGCCAGGTTGCGTCCAGGCCAGGCGGCCCGTCTCGGCATCGACGGCCACGACCCCCACTGGCCCGGCAGGAGCTACACGCCATCGCCCTGCGACCGTGACACCCCCTTCGAGATGCCCTGCCACTTCGACCCCAGGCCAGCGTAACCCCACCCGAGGCTGCCAAGCGAAAAGCCGCGCGGACTGGGTCTCATGGAGACCTTCGCCGAAATGTAAAACTCCCTCATGCCAGTTCAAGTGGCCAAAGACGGGTTTCAAGGTCCCCTCCGCGGTGAATTGATCCATGGGCTGGCCGTGGGAATCGACGACAAACACCGCCCCCTTCTCCCGAAACCCGCGCCGCGACATCGCTGTGAAGGCGAGCGAACCCTCCGGGCCTGGGCTGACTTCGGAGAGGACTTCGTCGTAATCCGGGTTCTGCCAAAGAATCTCGATCGCTGGAGTGGAAGCTGGCCGTGGCCTCTGAGTCAACAGCATGACACTGACGACCAGCACGAAAGTCAGGATCGAGAGGAGTTCCGCGTACCGAACTTTGCAAGCCGTCAGGATCACGGTTAACACCCAGCCAAGAGCCAAGGCCAGAAAGACTTGCAGGGGTGGCGCCGACCCAAAATCGGCGTGAAACCTGGAGGCCACGAACAGCCAGCCGACGAGCAGCAAACAGACAAAACCAGCCCACCCAGCACCGCCCACCACTACAGCCCGATACCGCGAGGAAAGACCGCTAGCAACTAACCCCAAGACCACGACCGGCCAAGCTGGCAGCACTGGCAGAAAGTGCAAGATGATGGCGTAAGTGCTCACAAGACTGGTCAGCGACAACCACACCCGCCAACGTGCCGTGAACGTCAGCAACGAAGCCGCCACCGACGGCACCAAGACCGCGAGCAACATCAGCGGCCCCAGCACCACAAACGACGGCAACACCGCAAAGAGTTCCATGGAAACGCTTCCTGCTAGCCTTGCTTACGCCAGCAAACATGATTCGAACCGCCAAGACGCCAAGTCGCCAAGAATACAAAAGAGTGGTTTCCTTGGCGTCTTCGCGTCTTGGCGGTGAATCCTACCTTCGGCATGGTTCAATTAAAGAGCCACGACTGCCAAGGAGTGTCTGCGACTTGTTTGGTCCCCACGCTCCTTAGCAGTCGCGGCTCTTTCTGCCAACTTTGAACCAGCCCCAAAAATGTGTTGTCTTGGCGTCTTCGCGTCTTGGCGGTTAATCATCTCCGATTTCATCAGCCAGTTCGGGGAAGATGTCGGTGGGGAGGCCGGCGGCTTTCATGGTGTTGTTGAGCTTCCGCACAGCAGCGAAACGGTAATTGGCCACGTCTTGTTCCGAGATGTCGAGTTTCTCGGCCACTTCCCAGTTCGGCATGCCTTTGACGAAAAGCAATTCGAGCACCAGGACCCTCTGGTAGCGATTTTGCTTACGGAACTCGTCAATCATCTCAGCCAGTGCTCGCCGGATCGCCGCCTCTTCGAGTTCCATCTGCTCATGGGAGCGGGCGATGCTACTGGCTTTGCGTTGCCGTTCGTCTTCTTCGCGGTCGAGGGTTTCTTCGTCGGCATCGATCCCGGCGTGGCTTTGCCGACGGCCCATGCGGCGGAGTTGATCGGTCACTTTGTGGGACGCGATGGTGAAGAGCCACGTTTGCAATGGCTTGTTTTCGTCGTAGTTGTTGATGCCACGAAGGAAGCCGATGAAGACTTCCTGGACGACGTCATCCACGGCCCCAGGATCGGCGAGCCGTCGCCGGACGTAAGCACGCATCCGACCTTCGTAATCCTCGACGAGTTGGGCGTAGGCTGCTTGAGCAGGTGCCCCACCGGCTTTCATGGTCTGGACCAACAGTCGCTCGGCATCGTTTAACATGGCACTCCCCTGAAGACCACGTTACCCGCCAGCGCCGTTCGCGGCTAGGCGATTATGCCATGACTTGGTTTCGGCCACCGCGTTTGGCGGCATAGAGTTGCACGTCTGCTTTCTTGAGGAGTTCTTTGGGCATCAGGAGCGACTCGCCTTGCGTGGTCGAGACGCCGATGCTGACGCTGCAGTTCAGTTCTTTGTTGTCAAAGCGGAAAGGTTTTTCACAGACACTCAGGCGGATTTTCTCCGCGACTTCGAGGGCCGCGTCCAGTTGTGTCTCAACAAGCACGAGGCAAAATTCTTCACCGCCGTAGCGTGCGAACAGGTCTTCCCGACGGACGCTGTGGCGAATGCGTTCGCTCAGTTCGCGGAGAACATGGTCCCCGGCGAGGTGGCCGAACTGGTCGTTGACCGATTTGAAACGGTCGAGGTCGATCATCATGACCGACAATGGCCGGAAGTGCCGCACGGAGCGGGCGAGTTCTCGTTCCAGGAAGTCCAGGAGGTAGCGCTGATTGTGAATCTGTGTTAAGCCATCCATGATGGTCAGGCGGTAGATTTCCTCGTGATACTCGGCCTCGATGTTGCCACCCGTTAGGAAGCGGTAAATGCAATTCCCCACGCGGAGGTAATCGCCGTCCTGCAGGACTTGTTCCCGGCCCACGGCAATATCGTTGACGTAGGTGCCATTGGTGCTCTCCAAATCCTTGACCACATAGCCTTGGATGGACGGGTCAATCTGGGCATGGCGTCGGGACACCGAGTTCTCATCCAGGCGGATATCCGAGCCTTCGCCCCGGCCCAGCACCCACGTATTTTGGCCGAGGGCGTAGCGCTTGCCCATATTCGGGCCACTCGGGTAGATATGCACTAAACAGGATTCCAGATTCCCACCGGAGATCATCTGGTGAGGAGTCGTAGCCCATGTTTCCATCATTTTGTCGGTCATCATCCGATATCACTCACGCTAGCGTTTTAGACTCTGGCAAAGTTTAGTTGATGATGTTCGACACAGTGATCCAGACGTGTCAAAAAATCCCCAGAATCCCCAAGCCCAAGCTGAAAATCAGCCATCAGCCGAATCAGTTTTCGCTGCCAGCGAAAGTCGGTCGCTATCGTCTCATGAAGACCTGATCGTGTGTCGAATCTGGCTCGTGGGATTGGGTTCGCGGCAATGTTCTTGGGGAAAATTCCACTGGCCCCGTTGCCGGAGGGGTGTTCGGGGGTTATGATTCCCAAACCTGCTTGGGATTCTAGGCGGGTAAAAATTTGACTGGTGAGTATCTTATCCAGAGCGGTCGAGGGTTTCAGGCCCGACGAAGCCGCAGCAACCGGTCGGAAATCGAACATCACCGTTCGAGATTCGATGCTGGTGCTAACTCCTGCCCGACGACTGCAAGGATGGTCCTTGTGAAAGTTGGGGCAGATAAGATACAGGCGACCGAACCACAACTTCTTCGCCGTTTCTTATCTCACCAGCCGCACTTTGGGCACCCGCTCAAACCTCGCGGCAAACCTGGATGGATAGTCTCCCTAACGATTTAGGGTGTACTGAGAATGTCTGCTGCTACCTCCTCCGCTGGGTATTCGACCGGCTTGCAGTGCAAACTTTGCGGCAAGCTCTACCCGAAATCCCCCATCAACTTCTGCACCGATGACTTCGGCCCGCTTGAAGCCGTCTACGACTACGAAGCCATTCGGCTGAACATCAGCCGGGCGAAGATCGAAAGCCGTCGCCGCAACATGTGGCGCTACCGCGAACTCCTGCCGATCGATGGCGAACCGACTGTCGGCCATCAAGTCGGCTGCACGCCACTCATCCGCGCCCACCGTTTGGCGGAAGCACTGGGAGTCAAGAAGCTCTGGATCAAGAACGATGCCGTGAACTTCCCCACGCTCTCCTTCAAAGACCGTGTCGTCAGCGTGGCACTTTCGAAGGCCCGTGAGTTCGGCTTCAAGATCGTCGGTTGTGCGTCCACGGGGAATCTCGCCAACTCGGTCGCCGCGAACGCCGCCCAAGCCGGGTTGGAAGCGATCATCTTTGTCCCCTCGGACCTCGAAAAAGCCAAGATCCTGAATACTAGTGTCTTCGGCGCCAAGGTCATCGGCGTGACGGGGACTTACGACGAAGTCAACCGGCTCTGTACTCAGGTGGCCTTCAAGTACAACTGGGGCTTCGTGAATATCAACCTCCGGCCTTACTATGCCGAAGGCTCGAAGTCGATGGGTTACGAAATCGCCGAAGACCTCGGCTGGCGCTTCCCGCAGCACATCGTCGCCCCAATGGCGGGTGGTAGCTTGATTGGCAAGATTCACAAGTCCTTCGAAGAGCTTTACAAAGTCGGCTTGGTCAGCGAAGCCCCAACGACCAAGATGCACGGCGCCCAAGCGACTGGCTGTAACCCCATCACCGATGCCGTGAAGACTGGCCGCGACCGGCATAAGCCCGTCCGTAAGCCGAACACGATCTGCAAGAGCCTCGCCATCGGCGACCCTGCCGACGGCTACTTCTCCAAGAACCTCATCCACACCACCGCAGGCTGGGCCGAGGATGTCGACGACGATGAAATCGTCGAGGCCATGCTGCTGTTGGCTCGCACCGAAGGCGTCTTCGCCGAAACCGCGGGCGGAGTGACAGTTGCCGTGGCCCAGAAGCTGATCGCCCAAGGCCGCATCGCCCGCGACGAGGAGATCGTCCTCTGCATCACGGGCAACGGTCTGAAAACCCAAGACGCCATCGCCGATGCCGTCGATCAACCATCGATCATCAAGCCGAACATCGACGCCTTCGACGCCATCCACCTGGGTGCGGACGTGGGCATCCCCAAAGAGATGGGCGAAGCCGTGTTGGTGTAACCAAGAAGAGCCGCGACCGCGAGGGAGCGTCAGGAACAAACAAGTCGCAGCCGCTCCCTGGCGGTCGCGGCTCTTCAAAAAAACAGAGAAGAATGATTCACCACGGAGAGCACAGAGAACACGGAGTAGTAGCAACGAAGAGAATTGTATTTCTCGCTATGAATGTCTTTTCTCTGTGCTCTCCGTGGTGAAAAATGCATTTATCAAATCAAGTGAGATATTATGGCAGTCAAAATAGAAATCCCGTCGCCGATGCGGGAACTGGCGGGCGGGCTGAATTATGTGGAAGTCGCCGGTGATACGGTGAAAGCCGCGCTGGCGGATTTGGTGAAGCAATATCCGGGCCTCGAATCCAAGCTCTTCGATGGTGGCAAGCTCCGGCATTACATCAACATCTTCGTCAACGACGAAGACATTCGTTACCTCGACGAACTGGAGACTCCCGTGAAATCTGGCGAGATCGTGGCCCTGGTGCCGGCGGTGGCCGGTGGCTGATCCCAAAACCCCCGCTGACCCCGAGGATGACGACCTCGACGAAGCCCTCGCCGACGACGGCGACGCGGACCTTGACGACGATGAAGACGACGAAGATGGCGAAGACGATGGCCCGCTTGCGGACGGCGAAGCCCCCGAGGGTGCCGCGGTCTTCCCCGAGATTCCGCCAGAACTCGGAATCCATCCGCTGTTCCTCGCCATGCTGCACGCCTACGTCTTCCTCGAAGGCAGCGACCCGGCTGTGCTCAACGGAGCCGTCGCCGAGGAAGCGATGCAGTACATCGTCAACTATCTGCAACGCCTCGAAGGCGCTGAGTTGAAACGCACCCGTGAAGACCTGAAAGCCCTCACCGGCTACGCCAAGATGGAAAAATGGCCCAAGCAACAGACCCGCTTCTTGCAAGACTTCTTGCGCGAGGTGGGCGTGGAACCGTAACCCATTTAGTGGCTAGTTGCCAGCTCAGAGTGGCTAGTTGCTATCGCAGAGTTGCTAGTTGCTAGTCGCTAGTGACTAGGAAAAACCACTCAATCATTCACACTCTGAGTGTCTTCTCTAGTCACTAATCACTAGTTACTAGCCACTCAATACCCGACACCCGATACCCCACACCCGATACCCGAAATGCAATTCCCCGATCGTTACTCCCGTCAGATGCGTGTCCCTGGTATTGGCAAAGTGGGCATGGAGCGGATTCGCGCTTCGCGTGTGACACTTTGTGGTGTCGGGGCACTCGGCACCGTGCTCGCCAATACCCTCGTACGGGCCGGTGTCGGTTTTATCCGCGTCATTGACCGGGACTTCGTCGAGCCATCGAACTTGCAACGCCAGGTGCTCTTCGACGAATCGGACGTCATCAACAACCTGCCCAAAGCCGAGGCCGCAGCCACCAAGATGCGGGCGATCAACTCGGAAGTGGAAGTCGAAGCCATCGTCGCGGATATTGACCGCACCAACATGGAAGCCTTCTGCGAAGGGGCTGACCTGATCCTGGATGGCACCGACAACTTCGAAGTCCGCTACACGATCAACGATGCCGCGATCAAGCTTGGCAAGCCGTGGATTTACGGCGGCGCCGTCGGCGTCGAGGGGATGACCATGACCATCATCCCGAACGAGACGCCGTGCCTGCGTTGCGTCTTTGAGCAGTCCCCTGGCCCTGGCGAAGTGGGGACGTGTGAAACGGCAGGTGTCTTGGGGCCGATCGTCAGCATCGTGGCGAGCTTCCAAGCCACCGAGGCTCTGAAAATCCTCGCGGGCAAAACGGACGCCATCAACCACGAACTCTACATGATGAACATCTGGGAAAACACCTCGCGCCGGATGAAAATCGCCCCGCTGAAAGGCCGCAAGGGCCAATGCCCTTGTTGTGCATTGCGGAAGTTCGAATGGCTCGAAGGCGAGCACGGCACCCAAACCACGAGCCTCTGTGGCCGGAATGCCGTGCAGGTGACTCAGCGCCGCTCGAGTGCCCTGAGCTTCGCCGATTTGAAGAAGCAACTCGAAGCCACGACCACCGTGATGGCCAACAAGTTCCTGATGAAGTTCACCATCACCGATGCGGGCGAAGCCTACGAGTTCACGGTCTTCCCCGATGGCCGGGCCATCATCAAAGGCACAGACGACACCGATCGTGCCCGAACCCTGTACGCCAAGTACATCGGCTATTGAAGTCCCGGGTACAATGTGGCACGATAACTGTCGAGGTGCCGCATGACCAGACTGCTGAAACAGCCACGCATCAGTGAAAACTCCTCGGAGTACCGATTCACTCCGGCGGAGTTTGCGACTCTTCGAGACACGCTTTTCATAGGCAAGGGGAAATTCGAGCTGATTGAAGGAAAGGTGCGTCGTGACATGGAAGGCAACCCACCTCACGATGCCACGGTGAGTCTCGTCAACATGCACATGTTGCTACTGCTATGCACCCAGTATGCAGTCCGCTGCCAAAGCACCTTGGAACTCGATGTCAGCGTTGTGATCCCCGATGTTCTCATTGCCTCTGGGCAACTGTCAAGCTACGCGCAACAGCACCCCACCGCCTCAGACGTCTGCCTCTTAGTCGAAGTCTCCGATTCTTCGCTGGACTACGATCTCGGTGAAAAACTGGCGTTGTATGCTCTCGCCAAGATTCCGGAATACTGGGTCGTGGATATTCCCCATCAGCAGATTCACGTCTTCACCAAGCCCAAAGGTGGCAAGAAGCCAGCCTACAAATCCAAGGTCACTTACAGCGATGTGGATAGTGTGCCTGTATGTAATGTGGGCGAAGTCAAAGTCTCGGAGGTGTTGCCATGAGTGCCATGCCACCAACGAGATTGTTTACCCCAAGTGAGTATCTGGAAATCATCCATCGGAACATCCTGCCTGATGCCGATCAATTGGAATTGCTACGCGGGCGGATCGTCAAGAAAATGTCTCGCAACGAACCCCACGACGGCTCCATCCAAGCTCTTCTCCGCCGGCTTTACAAGATGCTTCCTGAGTCGCTCGGCGTCCGTTGCCAGCTTGGGATGGTGCTCGTAGAGAGTGTCCTTGAGCCAGACATCGCCATCGTCACAGGCTCCGAATCGAGCTATTTTCACCAGCACCCCAGTGCCTCGGAAGCCCTTATGGTGATCGATATCGCCGATACGTCACTGGCTCAGGACCTGGGCGACAAGCTCACGGTTTACGCCCTGGCCAAGATTCCGGAGTACTGGGTCGTGGACATCCCGCACCGGCAGAATCACGTCTTCACGAAGCCCAAAGGCGGCAAGAAACCAGGCTACAAATCGCAAGTCACTTACAGCGATGTGGATAGTGTGCCTGTATTCGATGTCGGTGAGCTGAAAGTCTCGGAGGTGTTGCCATGAGTGCGATGCCACCTGTGAGATTGTTTACACCAACTGAATATTTAGAAATCATTGCTGCAGGCACGTTGAAAGATGCCCATAAGCTCGAGCTGATTCAAGGGAGGATCGTGGCCAAAATGTCTCGGAACGCCCCCCATGAAAGTGCCTTGCGAAGATTATCCCGTCGATTGGTAGCGTGGTTACCGGAGTCGCTCATCTGGCAGGTGCAGGGATCCTTGGAGCTCGCGGATAGCGTTCCCGAACCAGACTTCTTCATCGCTCAAGGCCCCGAAGAACGCTACGATTCTCGACATCCCCGTGCTGCCGAAGTACTTCTCGTCGTCGAAGTCTCGGACACGTCACTGGCCCAAGACCTGGGCGATAAACTCACCGCCTACGCCCTCGCGAAGATTCCGGAATACTGGGTCGTTGATATTCCCCATCGACAGATTCACGTCTTCACGAAGCCCAAAGGTGGCAAGAAACCAGGCTACAAATCACAAGTCACTTACAGCGATGTGGATAGTGTCCCTGTACTAGATGCAGGTGAGTTAAAAGTCTCGGAGGTGTTGCCATGAGTGAGCGTCCGAATGACTTGCGATTCACCGTGCTTCAATTCCTCAAACTCATGGAAACGGGCATCTTACCTCAAACAGAAAAGCTCGAACTCGTTCGTGGGAGAATCGTTCACAAAATGCCAAAGAACCCACCGCATGAGTTTGTCTTGGTCTACCTGATGGGCTGGCTCTGTGCAGTTTGCCCCGAAGAGTTCATCGTTCGCTGTCAGGTCACACTAGAGTTGCCGGACAGTCTCGTGGACCCCGATCTTGCCATTGTTCGCGGTCCGAGAGGACTTTACCGCGAATCTCACCCGACTGGCAAAGACGCGACTCTTGTCGTCGAAGTCTCGGATACGTCACTGGCCCAAGACCTTGGCGACAAACTCACTGCCTACGCTCTCGCTAAGATTCCGGAATACTGGGTCGTGGACATCCCGCTTCGCCAGATTCACGTTTTCACGAAGCCCAAAGGTGGCAAGAAACCAGGCTACAAATCACAAGTCACTTACAGCGATGTGGATAGCGTCCCGGTGTTGGATGTAGGTGAGTTAAAAGTCTCGGAGGTATTGCCATGACTGTGAGACCCGCTTCCATCCTCTCTGTGACGCAGTACATGGCTTCACTTCAATCGGGACATATCAAGGCTGCGGATCGGGTGGAGTTGATCCGTGGGAGGATTGTTGAGAAGATGTCGATCAATGGCCCTCATAATTTAGTCACTAACTTGCTGGCCGATCTCTTGCGGGAACTGCTCCCGAACGACCTCTGTCTCTTTTGCCCCAGTGCCATCATCTTGGAAGACAGCGTCCCAGAACCAGATATCATCATTGCCCGCGGCAAGAAGCGAGACTTCACAACGACTCACCCGACAGCAGCCGATATCCAGCTTCTCGTCGAAGTCTCAGACACGTCACTGGCCCAAGACCTCGGCGACAAGCTCACGCTTTACGCTCTCGCAAAGATTCCGGAATACTGGGTCGTGGACATCCCGCATCGCCAGATTCATGTTTTCACCAAGCCCAAAGGCGGTAAGAAACCAGGCTATAAATCCCAAGTCACTTACAGCGATGTGGATAGCGTCCCGGTGTTCGATGTAAGCGAAGTTAAAGTCTCGGAGGTGTTGCCATGAGTGCGATGCCACCTGTCAGGTTGTTTACGCCAACTGAGTATTTAGAAATCATTGCGGCTGGCACATTGAAAGATGCCCACAAGCTCGAGCTGATTCAAGGGAGGATCGTGGCCAAAATGTCTCGGAACGCTCCGCATGAATTGGTTCTTTCCCGGCTGGCTCGACTTTTGGTCGGACTGTTGCCTGAAGAGATTTTATGGCGTGTGCAGGCATCGTTGGAATTGGTGGATAGTGTGCCTGAGCCAGATTTGATGCTGATCCAATCCCCGGATACGTTGTATCTCGAACGGCACCCCCAGTCCCACCAAACGTATCTCGTCGTCGAAGTCTCGGATACGTCACTAGCCCAAGACCTCGGCGACAAGCTCACCGCTTACGCCCTCGCCAAGATTCCGGAATACTGGGTCGTGGACATCCCGCATCGGCAGATTCACGTCTTCACGAAGCCCAAAGGCGGCAAGAAGCCCGGCTACAAATCACAAGTCACTTACAGCGATGTGGACAGTGTCCCGGTATTCGATGTGGGTGATTTAAAAGTCTCGGAAGTGTTGCCATAAGATTCCGGGATACTGGGTCTGGCAACGTTCGGACCGATTTGATCAGGCTTTCCTCGGCCGAATCTCGACGGTCGCAAGTGGTCCGTGCCTAGACTGAGAATGGGCGTTTCCGGGAGGACAGGCGATGCAGAAGATTCTGTTGATTCAAGGCGGCGGCGTGGGGCTGGATCAGGAATCGAGCGTGCGGCAGATTCTTGAAGCAGTACGGCTGCCACTCCAGTTTGAGGTCCACCGGGCCGGGCGAGCGGCGCTCGAAACTGGCTCGGAGGCCATCCCGCAACCTGTGATCGACGCGGTGAAGGCCAACGGTGTCGCCTTGAAAACCAAACTCCTGCAACCCCTCGGCGCCGGCACACCCACGGCTCATGGCCCCAAAATGCCGACCAATTTCAACGTCGAGTTCCGCCGACGATTGGGGCTCTTCGCTTCGGTGCGGCCGGTCCACAACTTGGCTGGGCTACCGAGCCGATTCACGGGCGTCGATTTTCACTTGGTCCGTGAGATCACCGAAGACCTCTACACCGCCTCCGAGCATGAGATCGTTCCGGGTGTCGTCCAGAGCTTTAAGATCGTCACCGAGGCGGCCAGTATGCGGTTCTTCCGCTACACCTTCGAACTCGCCAAACGCCTGGGCAAGAAGACGATCCACTGCATCCACAAAGCCAACATCCTCAAGATGGCCGATGGCCTGACGCTCGAATGCTTCCGCAAGGTGGCTGCCGGTTACCCGGAGATCGCGGCCAAAGAGATGATCGTCGATAACACCTGTATGCAACTCGTCGCCAAGCCGCACCAGTTCGAGTTGATGGCCGCCGGGAACCTGTACGGTGACTTACTCTCGGACTTGGGCGCCGGGCTGGTCGGTGGCATCAGTTCGACGTCGGCGATCAACATCGGCGAGGGTGTGAAAGTCTACGAAGCGGTCTACGGTGCCACCCATGAAGCCGTGCTTCCAGATCGCGCCAACCCATTGCCATTGATCCTGCCAACGCTCGAAATGCTCAAAGACCTGGGCCACGCCGATGCCGCGAAACGGATTCGCCAGGCGATCGAAACCGTCCTGGTCGCCGGCCAAGTCCGCCCGCAAGACCTCGGCGGCACGGCGAGTACCACCCAGTTCACCCAAGCTGTGATCCAAAAACTGTGACGCCTGCTGAGGGATCGGGTGTGCCTATACGCTTCCCGGTCAAAGCCAGTCGCCAGAAGCGCTGTCCTGTTTGCAAAGTCACAGGACCAGGGTCGAATCCCGCTTCGACCCCACGGCCTGAAACGGCTAGCCTGTCGTTTGCTGTTTGGGATCATTCAGGTGGAAGCGAATTGATGACCGGAGATCTCTTCCTGGGTTGGGATTCCGGTGTCTCCAAATCACCACTCAGCCGAAGCGCTCTCGGAGCCACGGTGCGGCTTGCCGAACTTCAAGCCACCCAGGTCAACGATGACATGCTCCAGATTCAATTCTGCTCGATCGCTTGTTTGCGTCAGTTCTTCACGTCTGCGATTGACGAGTTGGAGCGACGAGCAGCATCCATCGCCCCACAAGTTCAGGCTGCCCGAGAACGCCAAGAACCTTAGCCCAGGTCTCATGCGTTTCCTGTCTTCTCACTTCGCTTTCGCTCCTCTTTCTTCCCTTGTCAGCCGGGTGAGCATCGGGTATGCGTCGCCGACCTGGTGGGCATGGGGGAACATGGCTTGCCAGGAAGCGGGGGGCTGCGGATGGTTGGGACGATTGTGGGCGATGCGGCAACGGCGTCGATTCGGCGAATGGTGGGAGATGAGTCCCTGACTCGTGGGCTGGATGATGTCGAAGGGCGAATGCTCGTCGATTGGCTCGTGGATTGGGCCGAACTGCTCATCGAAGGGGCGAAGAGTCCCGCCGAGGCGGATTCCCTGGTACTCCGGCTCTCCCGACGTGGGAAAGCCATCAGCCGCTTTGTTCAACTCTGGATCGAACCCCGGACACGGGGTTCGGCCACACAGCTTGCCGCGGTCGAACGCTTCACTTGGCCGCTACCGACCCGGTGGATTCATGCGGCAGACTTAATGCAACAGATCCTCACGTGGGAAAACTCGCACCACGTGAGAGCGTGACTCAGTCGATGCTTGGCACGACTTGGCCGTCATTGCCCGCGGCCAGGAGGGTCATGGTGCGGAAGTCGATGCTCGCGCGGAGTGAGCGAACTGACCCATCGCCCATCACGACGTTGCAGATGCCGCTGTGGAACGAGTAGAGTTCGCCTTGGTTCCAGGCGTTGAGTGTAAGAGCCGTCGGGATTTGCCCCGCGCCGTTGACCTTGCCCGCTGGGGTGGCTCCTGCGGTCAGAGGCCCACGGGTTCCGGCGCAGACGATGTTGTTCGCCTCTTGTGCCCAAGCGCCACGAGTTCCCCATGTTGCAGGGTTCGTGATGTCAGCATACTTGCGACCGAGGCTCCAACCTTCTTCCCGCGCGCCACACTCGCCGATCATGATGGTGTTCGACAGACCGTCGCCTGTTGCTCCGATTGTTGTCTTTTGGTTGACCGCGAGAACACTATTGACCGCGGAGTTTCCAGGATAAGTCATACCCATGTCTGTCCAGGCTGCCGCAACATTGCTTGATCTAGTCACAGCTCCATAATCGGAGGTTGCCGACGTCATTGAAGCGACTACCGTCACGTTGTTAATGATAACCGGCCCAGTCACTGTCTTGTTTGTCGTCGCCGAGGGGCATTCGTAGGTCGGGATACGAACCGCCACCGCCGGACGGTTCTGCGTCGCGTACCAATGTTCTCGGAAGTTGTAGCCTCCAGCCGCGGCGGCAAGGACGTTGGCTTGCTCGATGTAAGGCAACATCACCGACATGAAGCCATGCCGGGCGTAGCCGGTGTTCGCGGTGAGGATGTACTCGGACATGTTCGTCGGAAGAGTGCCAGCCGCACCGCTTGTATTGACGGCTGCCGGTGGCAGGTGCATATTGGCGCTCTCGTAGTTCATCACGGAGAGGCCAATCTGCCGCATGTTGTTCTGGCATTTCGCCCGAGCGGCTGCTTCACGCACTTTCTGCACCGCCGGCAGAAGCAAACCAATCAGAATCGCAATAATCGCAATCACCACCAAAAGCTCAATCAACGTAAACCCTGACCGCTGACGCAACGAAATCATCGCTGGACCTCCGAGAAATAGAATGGAAATAACAGATCGTAGGAGAGAAGATCTCGGGTAGATTTTATGTGCCAATCTTGAAGGAAGGCGAGCTTTGTGAGATTTTTATTAATTTTTCGGGAAATCCGTGGTCACCATCAGGTGAAAGACAAAACCGGGGAGATGGCTTCTGGGCTTCCGAGGCGGGTGTGGGGGGCTTATCTTGATAGCTGACCCTTTTCGGCCCCGTTGATAGCGGAGAACCCGATCCATGTCGGCGAAGAAAGTTTACATCGAGACCGTTGGCTGCCAGATGAATGTCCTGGATAGCGAACTGGTCATCGGTGCTCTCAAAAAGCAAGGCTACACTCTCACCCCCGAACCTACGGAAGCCGACGTCTGGCTCTTCAACACATGCAGTGTCCGTGAGAATGCCGAGGAGAAGACCTTCTCGGCGCTCGGTCGGGTGATTCCGCTCAAGAAGCTGAACCCTGAGAAGGTCATCGGTGTGCTGGGTTGCATGGCCCAGAAGGAAAAGGAAGCGATTCGCCAGCGGGTGCCGTTCGTGGACCTCGTCGTGGGCACCGGTCAACTGGCCCAAGTGCCGCAGCTCATCGACCAAGTCCGAGCCACCGGCGAACCACAATATGCTCTGAGTCTCGGGCGCGCGGATGCAGGGCGGCATGAGGTGGAAGCGAGCTTCGAAAGCTACGACCCCACCCGAGACGCCGACATGCGACCCACGCCATTCCAGGCATATGTCCGTATTCAGATCGGCTGCGATAAGTTTTGTACTTACTGCGTCGTCCCCAGCACTCGTGGCCCAGAGCAGTCCCGGTCTCCCGAGAACATCGTCCGCGAAGTGAAACTCCTGGCCGAGCAGGGTGCCCGGGAAGTGACTTTGTTGGGCCAGACGGTCAACAGTTACGTCTTCCGCAGTGGCGATGGTCGGCAAACGCGGTTCAGTGATTTGCTCGCCCAGATCCACGACGTGCCTGGCATCGACCGCATCAAGTTCGTCACCAACTACCCCAAGGACATGACCAACGACGTCCTTGATGTCGTGCGCGATTTGCCCAAGATTTGCAAGTATCTCCACGTCCCCGTGCAATCGGGTTGCAACGAAGTCCTGAAGCGGATGAAGCGTGGCTACACGGTCGAGGAGTACATGGAGATGCTCCACCGTTGCCGCGAACGCTTACCGGGGGCGGCGCTTTCGAGCGACTTCATCGTCGGCTTCTGTGGTGAGAGCGAAGAGAGCTTTGCGAAGTCGATGGAACTCTGCCGTATCGGCAAGTTCAAGAACTCGTTCATCTTCAAATACAGCGAACGCGAAGGCACGAAAGCCGCGGAACGCTTCCCGGACGACATCCCCGAAGTCGTCAAACGCCGACGCAACAACGACCTCTTGGAAGTGCAGAATGCCAACAGCCTGGAAGACCACCGCAAGTGGATCGGCCACAAAGCCCAGGTGCTCGTCGAAGGCCCGAGCCGGCATGGCGAGCGTGAGACTGGCCCGGTGAAGCAACTCACGGGGCGCACCATGACCGACCACATCGCCGTCTTCAACGGCACCGAGCGGCTCATCGGCCAACTCGTGGATCTGGACATCACCGATGCGGGTGGCTTCACACTCTACGGCGACATCATCGTCAGCGAGCAGCAAGGCGGCGAAGCCCGCGAGGTTCCGTTCCCGAAGACCTACATGCCGAAACGCAAAGTCACGCTGAACCTGGTGTCACCCGGCGAGCACAGCGGAGCTTAGCACTGCGCGAACGGGGGTTCGCCGAGACCTCGGCATCCCCCGCCTCGACCGGCTTCTTAGTCAGCGGTTCCCAGAGATCGGGTTGTTTGTAAAGTGCATTCTTCACCAAGCGATCTTCCAGCGAATGAAAGCTGATGATCCCCACCCGGCCACCCGGTTTGACGATCTTCGGCAAGAAGGCCAGCAAGCGTTCGAGCACTCCTAGTTCTTCGTTGACAGCAATTCGCAACGCCTGAAACACCCGCGTTGCCGGGTCCAGGTTGCCACTGCGAGGCACCGTCCGGCGGACCAAATCGGCTAAATCGCTGGTGGTCTCGAAACGCTTCGTCGCCCGGCGTTCCACGATTCGCTTCGCCACCCACCGGCTTTTGCGTTCTTCGCCGTATTCGAAGAAGATGTCCGCGAGGGCACCTTCGGAAAGCGTATTGACGAGGTCCGCGGCGGTCGTCCCCGAGTGCGGATCGAGCCGCATATCGAGGGGGCCATCGGCTTGGAAACTGAAGCCACGGTTGGCATCCGCGACCTGATCCGAGCAAAAGCCCAAGTCCGCGAGTACGCCATCGACTTGCGTCAAACCCTCGCGAGCGAGCAGGTCTGGCAGGGTTTCAAAATTGGCACAGATGCAAGTCACGGATTGCCCGATGAGCCGTTCGCGGGCGATGGTGAGCATCGTCTCGTCCTGGTCGATGGCCAGCACTCGGCCCGTCGGCCCAACGGCCTGAGCGATGGCCAAGGTGTGACCTCCCAACCCCGTCGTGGCATCGACGAACAGCTCACCAGGTCGCGGCGCCAGCAGTGCCAACGTCTCTTTCGGCAACACCGAGATATGAATCCCCATAGCGGGCATCCTAGGCCAGCTAGCGAACCTCTGCCAGGGTCGCCGTACGATCTGCTACAATAAGCGTTAGGCAGGAGTTGAATTACCCATCAGAGATACTTGTTATCTGCTGTTTTTCCCTTCTCCCCTTGCGGGAGAAGGTGGCCGATCCAGGCTCGATAGAGCCGGATCGGACGGATGAGGGGTAACACGTTGGACCCAGAAAAGGCTGTCTCCAAGGCGAGCGCTGACCCCTCATCCGTCTTTGGAAACTCGGAAACCGAGTTTCCAAATCCACCTTCTCCCGCAAGGGGCGAAGGGATCAAAAGACACTGAAGCGAGCAGCGAATGGGTCAATCACTACCCGCATAACAGCGTGATGTTCTCGGGGTATTCCATGTCAGTGTCGCGTCCTAAGCCTGTGACCGTCCCGGATTTTCTGGCCGCCAAAAGCCGCAAAGAACGGCTCGCGGTCGTCACGGCTTACGATTTCACCGGGGCCAAGATCGCGGATGCTGCGGAAGTCGATGCGATTCTCGTCGGCGATTCGCTTGGCATGGTGGTGCAAGGCGAAAGTACTTCATTGCCTGTAACATTGGCACAAATGCAATATCACACGAAGTGTGTCATGCGTGGGGTGACCCATGCTCTCGTCATCGCGGATATGCCATTCTTGAGTTACCAGGTCAGCCCGAAACAAGCGGTGCGGAATGCCGGCAAACTCGTGAAAACAACAGGTTGTGCGGCGGTGAAGCTCGAAGGCGGGGTTCACATGGCCGAGACGATTGCCGCCTGTGTGCGGGCGGAGATTCCTGTCATGGGGCACGTCGGATTGACACCACAATCGGTGCATCGCTTCGGTGGTTTCAAAGTGCAACGTGATGCTGAGAAAATCCTCGCCGACGCGATCGCCATCGCCGAGGCTGGGGCGTTTGCCGTGGTCATCGAGTGTGTGCCGTCCGAGATTGCCGCCAAGATCACCCGCACACTCTCGATCCCCACGATCGGCATCGGCGCTGGCCCAGATTGCGATGGCCAAGTCCTGGTGATGCACGACCTACTGGGGCTGTTCGATGGCTTCCGCCCGAAGTTCGTGAAACGCTACGCCGAACTCGGAGACTCAGCCCGGACCGCCATTCGGACGTATGCGCAAGAGGTGCGAGCCGGAAAGTTCCCTGGCCCTGAGCATGAATTCCATTAATCCGAGCTTCCCATGAATCTTGTCGATGAACTCACGAAACTCGAAGACTTCTGGCGTCGCGGTGGCCTCACCGACGACGAGTTCGCGCAAGCCAAAGCCAAGCTGCTCGCCAAGCCCGATCCTGCTTCGGAAGCGCTTCAAGAAGAACTGGCCGAGCTTCGCCTCCAAGGTGAGATCGCCGAACTCGACCGTGAGTGGGAAGTCACACGTGAAAAGTACATGATCGGCACAAAGTTCAGCAAAACCGCCCCACAACGCAGCCAAGGCATCATGTTGATCGTCATGGGGATTGTGCAATTTTTGTTTGTGACAGGAATCACAGTCTATCTATTCATGTCGATGACGGTGGCAGGCACGAATTTCATTCCGTTTATCATTTTCTCGATGAGTTCGGTGCCGATGATGTTTTTGCTTTACCAAGGCTACACCATCATCCGCAAAGCCCGTGAGTACGAGATCGCCTACGCGAACTTCCAAGCCAAACGAAACGCTCTCACCCACACCGAGCCAGCCGACGGTGATGAGGGCGAATGAGATCATGGTTTCACCCGCAATTTGTGGATCGATTCGAGCCAAACGTCGGCTTCTGTTTCTTCGAGCGTTGGCACGATTTCTTCGAGGCGTGGGATGGCTTCCTTGGGGAGCTTCGGAATATAACGGGCAAACCAGTAACCGAAATAATGCTGGCCCTTTTTGGATCGTTTGGAGAAGGCGTTCAAGAATGCGTCGACAATGTCTTTGTGTTCCAGGCGGAAGAGCAGTTCAAGTTCTGTTGAAACATCGTGGGGTTGTTTGGCCTTCTTGAGGGCGGCATCGAAGGCTTTCTTCACGAACTCTAGCGCACCAGCGTGCCCTGGGCGAACAACGCTTTCGATGAAGTCGAGGCGTTCGGTCTTCACAGCCAGATCGAGCCAACGTGGGTCGAGTGGTTTTGTCTTCTCATCTTCGTCATCATCCGTTTCATCCGAGTACCAGTATCGCCAGTGGTCTGGGCGGCCAATGCCACCAATGATGGTGTCGCTCGCATTGAATTTCAGCCTTTTCTTGCCTTCTGGTTTGGCCGTGATGTAAGGTGAGAACGTGTCGTAGAGCTTCTCAGGTGTCAGGCATTCGCGTGCGGCGGTGAAGGCATACCGGAGATGTTCAGGGCTGAGTTCGCTGTGAGAATCGACGAGCACATTTTGCACCGAAACATCACTCTGCATCATCTGTTGCATCACTGCTTCATTGATATCAGAACCACCGAAATGATCGCCTTTGATCTTGGCCAGTTCTGCACGTCGCCCAAAGAGATCCAGCAATAACACATTGGCGGCTGGGAACTTGAGTTGCGGAAAGGCAGACATCAGACGAAAGACCCGAGCGGCCAGTTCGCTGATCTTCTTTTTGTCCTTGGCTTTCGGCAATTCGTCAACGTTCGCGCGAATCTCCGCGACGGTCAACTCGGCGATTTTGAGGTTCTTCGTCGTGCGAATTGCCGAGGCGGCAAAGTCAGAATCCTTGCCTGCGAGGGCTTTTTTGAGCGTCGCGATCGCTTCGGGTTGTTCGCATTTGACGAGGCCATGATAGGCTGCATCGCGGACATCTTGAGCTTTGGCACTGGCCTGCTCGACGAGGTACGGCAAATCTTTCGGGTCGGTGCCGAGGCATGAAATCGCCGCGACTTTGACTTCCTTCGAGCCAGCGTCGAGGGCTGCCATGATATGCTCCCGGGCCAGTTCGGGGGCCAGTTCGTGCATCAGCTTCAGTCGACGTGGATGCCCCTTCGTGCCTTTCTGGTCGTACTTCGCGACGACTTCCGGCAAGATCGCTTTGCCGTACTTTGGCAGCACTTTCTTGGCGATCATTTCGGCGATTTCGGAGTAGGGATCATCGAGAGCTGCAAGCGCCGGTTTGACGAGCCGCAGATCACGGAACAGGCCGCGTTTCTCAGCCTCGTCAATCAACTCCATCCGCCCAGAGCCGGTGCTGGTCAGGGCTTCGAGGAGTGGCTTCAGCTCGCGGGCACTCGTCTGCACGACGCTGCCGCCAAGGTCGGTCGTCTCCACCGGGGCGAGTTTGCCCGCGAGGCCCGTTTCGCCTTGGGTGTAAAGGACGGCGTTGACGATCGAGGTCAGCTCCAAGAGATTCGCGGCCGAGTTGGCCTCGGTGCCTTCGATCAGAGCCGTCGCGGCCTGGGCGACTTTGGCAAACACGGGGGCCTGCTTGCCCGCCTGTTCGAGCGGTGGAATGAGTTTCTTCAGTCGGAAATCGCCGGGTGCGACGATGCTCCCCGCAATCGCGAGTCGCCGGGCTTCCGTGTAAACCTGCGTGAGAATTGCAATGCTCATGGTTAGCTCCAGATGATGCGTTCCACTTGTGATCGCTAAACTGATTCGAGCCTGCTTTTCTGGGTGTTTTGAACCCTTCTCCCCTTGCGGGAGAAGGTGTCTGATCCAGGCTCGAAAGAGCCGGATCAGACGGATGAGGGGTGAAAACCTACTACCAGAATAAGGGCCATCTTTCACAGGAAGCCCACCCCTCATCCGTCTGTAGAAAGCCTAAAAGGCTTTCTACAGACACCTTCTCCCGCAAGGGGAGAAGGGTTTAAAACACTCAGCAATCCGACTCGAATTCTTTCAACCGATCAAACCCTGCCGAACGCTTCACTCCAATTAAAGGGTGAGTCGGATGATGGACGATTCGGTGACGAAGCTCAGCGGCTTCACGCGAAGTTGGCGGGTATCCAGGTCGTGGAAGAAGCGGCCAATCAGAGTTTGGTCGGCGAACACGGCCTTCGACAAGAGAGCCAAGAGTGGCAGGCTCGATGGTTCCTCGGCCATGCCGCGATCGGTGAGCACGAGGCGTTCGCCTTTGGCATCTTCGATGACGTATTCGCCTTCGATTTGCGCCAGGGTTTTGAAGTTCAAAGCGTAGATCGGCATGCGATCCGCGAGTGGGGCTTTCAAGGCGTTCTTGACATCCTTAACGACTGCCGCGAAATCCTTCTGGCCTTGGTCACGGATGCCTTGCAAATCTTTCGGCTCGAGGGGCCGGGTGAGCATCCCTTCCCAACGGATGCGAGGGTTGACGCTACCCGGGTAGACGCACAATTCTTTGATCTTGGCCACGGCAAAGAAGCTGTCTTCGCTCTTGATGTGCTTGGCGGCCTTGAGCGGGCGAAGCGTTTGCGAGATGCGGATTTTGCCCGAGCCGAGAGTGGCCCAGATGCCGGTGTCGATGTACTCTTCGCGGGCCGTGTCGTAGTGCGAGTTGAAGGCGAGTTGCACGAGTTCGACTTCAGGTTCAACCAACCCCGCGGCCTTGAGTTCGACCAGTTGCCAGGCGTGGCCCAGCCAAGCGGCAATGGCTGTATCCGTGGGCACGGCCAGGTTGGCATCTTCGAGCCGTTTGGTGAGGTAGGCCCGGCCTTGCTTGATGATCGCATTCAACCGACCGAGTTGGTCAAAGGCTTCCGTGTAGACGCGCTCCGTCTCAGCAGCACTCTTCCCGGCGATGAGTTTGCCATCCTCGAAGGTGAAGAGTTGTGTGTAAGCAAACACCGCCGCACGCGCACCGGGCAAATAGACATCGACCAGCCGCCGAGCTTGCTGCTCCATTTGGTCTTTGAGCTTGGTGTTCATGTTGCCGATGCCGATGCGCACGAGATCGTGGGTCAGCTTTTCGAGCGTGTCGATGCCTTCGATCTGCGTCTGAATCTTTTTGGCGAGAGCCGCAACGTTGACCTGCTTCGGCTTGGTCGCCTCTTCGGCTTTCTTCTCGACGCGCACAGCCAACTTTTCGCGTTTGGCCTGGATGTCCGCGGGGACTTCGGCTTCCGTGAAGGCCTTCTTCTGAGCGTATGCGTACAGCAGGCCCAGATTATGTTTGCAGGGGAATTGCCGGCTCGGGCAGTTGCAGCGATACGTCGGTACTTCTGGTCGCACGAAGTCCGCGGAGCAAACATACGGGGACTTACCACTGCCCTGGCATTCGCCAAAGAGCAGGTTCCCATCGGGTGAGATGTGGAAGTTCAAGAACTTCTTTTTGACCACTAGCCCGCGGCCATTTTTGGCCGCATCCGCATTCGGCGCCGCCGCATCGACGTAGGCTTCATCGATCTCGATCATGGGCCAACCCCAAAGATTTTGGTGAAAGTTAGGGAGAGTCTAGCTACCGCGCGCAGCGGCTGCAAACTCGGTAGCGCGAGAAAGGCAGAATTTCACTTTTCACTTTTCAATGTTTTGGCGAGCGGCACAGCGTGAGCGTGCCGTGGAGGACTGGTTTTCACGGCGTGCTTACGCAACGCCGCTCGCCAAGTCAGGTCGTTGGCGTGATGCCGAAGTCGTGGATGGTGAAGAGCGGGCGGTAGTCGTACTGGGCGAGGGCCTCGCGTGCGCCTTGGAGGCGGTCGCAGATGCAAATCACCCGCACGACCTTGGCCCCGATGGCCTCGACGGCTTGGATCGCCTGCACGACACTGCCGCCGGTGGTCAGCACATCATCAATGACGACGACGCGATCCCCGGCTTTGACCTCGCCTTCGATGAGAGCCTGGCTGCCATGATCCTTGGGCTTCTTCCGGACGAAGAACCCTTCACGATGCAGGCCCTTGCGGTGGAACCCTGTGAGTGCCGCGGCGGCCATCGGGATCGCCCCGACTTCCAAGCCGCCGATGGCTTCGAACTCCAAGTCTGCGGTCGCCTCGGCGAGCAGTTCACCCAAGATTGTGACCGCCTCTGCGTGGAACAGCACCTTCTTGGAGTTGATGTAGTAGTTGCTCATCTTCCCCGACGCGAGCTTGAACTCACCGAAGGCCACGGCTCGTGCCAAGAACAATTCCCTTAACCGCTCACGCCCAGTCATGCCAGCTTCCTCGATTTCCCCATTAGGATACATATTCGCTGACGCCTGGTTTCGTGAAACCGCTACCTGATTTCAACCCAGGCGGGAAGGTCTGAGTGCCGCCGGGTTGGGTGCAGACGTAGGCGGCGACCTGGTTAGCCACGTGGCTGATGGCTTCGAGCGGTTGCTGATGGAGAAGCCCCAGCGTCAGCACGGCTGTGAAGGCATCACCGGCCCCGACGGTGTCGATCACGTCCGTGGGCGTGCCGGAGTGCTCAACACGCTCGCCATTTTCCCGAAGCATCAGTGAGCCTCGGGCGCCGCGTGTCAGGGCGATCAGTTCGAGCGAAGCCGATTTCTGTAACTGGTCCAGTTGAGCTTCCACGGGTCCGCTGAGTCCGAGAATGTCGGCCAGGATGGGGAACTCGTCGTCGTTGAGTTTCAGGACATTCGCCAGACTCAAACTTTCACGCACAATCTCGGGAGTCCAGTGAGGTGGCCGGAGGTTGAGATCAAGAACCCGCAGGCTCTCGGGCTTCGCGGCCCGGAGGATCGTGCGAATGGTGGTACGAGAGAATTCAGCACGTTGGCCGAGTGTACCGAAGTAGATCGCATCGGCCTCACGGGCGAGTTGCAACAAACTTGCGGACAGTGGCACCTCATCCCAGGCGGGGTTCTCGATGAAGCGGTAACTCCCCTGGCCGTTCGCATCCAACGAGACGAGGACTTGCCCGGTCGGCAATGTGGTCGTCACGAGATGGGAGAGATCGACGCCCATAACGCCGAGCCGCTCTCGTGCCGCATGACCCAAGTCATCGTCACCCACGGCACTGGCCAGGAAGACGCGATCCTCGCTGAGACCAGCACAAGCCCAGGCAAAGTTCGCTGGTGCCCCGCCAAAGCGTGGCCCATCGGGGAAAACATCCCAAAGCACTTCCCCCAAAGCCAGGATCGTCTTGGTCATCAATGTGACTCCAGCCCACGAAACCGACCCATTTTACCCCCTATCTTGCCTTCTGGCGCGAACCTCGGGACGGGCAGATGATCTCTTCTCCAACGATGTCAGAGAATTTCGCCTTGAAGGGGTGAGGAACGGCGCCTAATGTAATCATCCTGTGCGAGGCTCTGAAAATTTGCCCGTGTAGCTCAGGGGTAGAGCAACGGTTTTGTAAACCGTAGGTCGTGGGTTCAAATCCCTCCTCGGGCTTTTCAAAATGCTCTCAGCTGTGAGCTTATAGCTCTTGGCAGAAGCAAGAAAACAAACGCGGGCGAACGAGTTTGTGCCTTGTAATGACGAATTTCGGGTAGATGGCGGAGTGGTCAAACGCAGCAGACTGTAAATCTGCCCTCTTCGGAGTACGGGGGTTCGAATCCCTCTCTACCCACTCGGTGAAGAATTTCGGATTGTGGATTGCGGAATGCGGAATCGAAAGACTGTTGTTGAAGTCGAGTTGGATTTGAATTCCGAGGTCCACAATCCGAAATCCGCAATCGATTTGCGGGAGTAACTCAACGGTAGAGTACTTGCCTTCCAAGCAAGCTGTTGCGGGTTCAAATCCCGTCTCCCGCTCTTAGAACTGATTCACCTCTGAAAGCAACTGAACGAGTTCGCTTTGATTCTTCTACGTGGCACGGCAATACTCTCTATCAGCGATGGGTCTAACTTCTCGGCCATGTCGAAGTGTTCCAAGGCCTCGTGGATTTTGCCACGATCGGCTGCCAACAACGCCAATTGAAAATAACTTGCGCCCGCTTCTTTCGGCTCGCTTTCGATCAGCTGCTTGAGCATTGCCTCCACTTCAGCCCAGCGCCCTTGTTTGCGAAGGGCCTCCATCAGGTTTTTCGTGGCGAAGCTCTTCAGGTTAGCATCGGTGCTCGTCGACAGGATCGCCTGGGCTTGTTGTTCCATCGCTGCCCAATCCTGCCGCTCTTTCATCACAGCCATTCGCAACAACTGCACATCGACAGAATCCGGAGACAGCGTCGAGAGGATCTTTTCCGCATCGTCGGGCCGACTCAGGCTCAAGTAGTGCATGACTCGCTCGAGCTTGGCTTGCGAGCTAGCGGTTGGGCTGACAGGCTTGGCGACAGCCACTTTGAGTGACTCGATTTTTTTGTTGAGCAGTTCCCGAGTGTCGGCACTGGTGCGTTTGCCGGATGTCAGTGCATCGCCCAGGTCCGATGCGGCAGACAGGTCCGCTTGAGCTTTTCGGAATTGCTGGCTCTGCAGATGGCCAGGAAACTCTTTAGCAAAGCCTTCCCGTTGGCGCTCCGCGAAGACGGCAGGTGGGATGAACGCCAATGCCACGCTCGCCAACCAGGCCAACGGCTTCGGCGAGGAAGCCTGCGGTTGCCAAAGCCAGATCAGCCAGGCACTGACCAACGCGAGGGCGATCAGGCTGCGAAAAATCGCCCGGACGCCAAAGGAGGCAGAGCCGTCCGCGAGGATGTCGGAAATCGCGGGAACGAAAAGCAAAGCACACAGACTGGCCCCAGCCATGACGGCAAACTGCACACCGGAATGCAGGCTCAGTCCCAGGCGTTGCCGCATGATGAGGGCGAACGGCAACGCGGCCAGCATGTGGGCGATCAGCAGGCGAGGCGTAGCGAAGGGGGCCACGGTCAGGCCCATTTCGCTGCGGTCCTCGCTCGCCATCAGGTGCAGCAGGAGCGTCGGGGCCGCCACGGCGACAGCGAGTGCCAGGGGCATTGGCAGTCGGATCATGATGTCGCTCCCAGAGCCTGTGCGGTGCTCGCGACTCGCAGTTTCCAGATCAGGCCATCGAAGGCGTAGTGGATGAACGCCATCCCGAGATTGACCCCGCCCCAGAAGACCGAGAGGCTACCAGCTTCGAGCAGAATCCCGAGTGTGCCCAGCGAGACAACATAAAGGCCGAGAAACGCGGGCCACTGACCCGACAGCGTGCGGAAAAACCCCGGCGAGCCGACCTGGGTACGCTTCTTTGCATAGATGGTGACGATCGCCAGATACTCCGCGGCATGGAACAGTGACGTCGCCACCGTGAGCGGGACGACAAACCGCGAGGCCTCGGTCATCAAGGCGATCAACAAGGCCGTGTAGAGGCCAAAGACGCTGCACAAATAGGAGATGCGCCCAAGGCTCAGGCCGGGTGTTGTGAGCACTTTCCCCAGGCAAAACGCGACCAGCCCCAACATCCCGAAGTCCGCGATTTGAAGCCCCAGCTCGTAGCTCGGTTGATCGACCGTCCAACCGACTGCCCACGCTGCGGTGCGGAGGAGTGTGTAGGTGACAAACAGCCGAATGGTCCAGCGTTCGACGCTCGATCGCTCAGCCTTGGCCTTCAAACCATACATTCGCGCGACACCCGCATGTTGCGAGCCAAAGTGCCAGGCATTCCAGGCGAAGTCGACGAGGGCCAGGCAGGTCAAGCCACCTGTGAACCAGGCCACACCACCGACGACGCCGATGGCAATGAGTGCGACACCAATGAGTTTTCGTTCTTGGCCTGCGCGACGGTCTCGGTCAAGGATCACGAGGATCAAGGTGATCCAGCGATGTGGCAATGTGATGAAGTAGACTTGCCAGAAATCAACGACAGTACCAGTTTCCGAGGCCATACCGGGGATGAGCAGTAACACCCAACCCCAGTTAGTGACGAACAACAGGTCGAAAGTAGGAGAAATGAGCCAGCCTTTTATGGGAGTGGTGCGGCTTTGATCTTCCACTTGTCCGCTACTTTCTCGAAGGTCCAAGTTTGTTCGCCTGCCGCGGTGGAGTTCTTTTCGATGCTGACTTTACACTCTGCTGTCGCACCGTTCACGGTCGGCTTACCGACGATGGTGAAAGCGAGGCCTTTCAACTTGGCAGTTTCTGGAAGTTTGGCTCCAGATACGAACAGGTCCGTGAGTTTTTTCGGGCTACCGATGGCATCGTTCATGTCTTCGACGAGTGTAGCAACAGCCGTACCATCTTGACCACCCAGGTCCAGCGGTTTCGTTGTCGTATCACCACCACAACCGATCAGAAGGGCTGCGAGAAAAGCAATCAGGGTCAATTTGTAGTGCATCGTAGGATCTATCTCTGAAAAAAGGAAAAGCCGCAGAAATGTGAGTTTCTGCGGCTTCTGAGTTGGGTTAGTCGATTGCGACGACTTCGCCACCTTGAGCCGAGCAGAGGCCCGACCATGTGGCCCTAGGCAGGCTGTCGCGGAAGAAGCGAACCGAACCGTCACCCATAGCGGCGTTCACACCACCGGTGTGCTGGCTTCGTGCAGCGGCCTGCCATTGACCACCGGTTGCAGCATCAAGGGTCAAGTCACGAGTACAGAACATCGGGTCCGTTGCCGGCTTGGCTGCAGGATCGCCAGACGCAGGGCAACCCATGATGAAGTCAGTGGCGCGGGAGTTCGGTGGGAAAGCGCCGGAGAAGATGTTACCACCCATCATTGGGCAGAGCATCGACCCGCGAACGTCACGGTTCATCCCGGCTGGGTGACTGCTGCTGGTACGACCATCTGCAGTATGGTTGGCGAGGATTTCTGACATCATCACAGTATTCGAGGCGCCGTCGAGAATACCAACAATCTTGGTGCCTTTACCGACACCCATGCGCTCGCCGTAATCGTACTTCTTGACACTGGTAACAACGGTGAAGATACCGGATAGTGCGCGATTGCCGCGAGGGGTACCATCACGCATCGTACCGCCACCAAAACAGCCGACATAGTTGGCTTTCAGGTTGTTTTCAACGGAGTGGTCGGCGTACATGACGTCTGATTGTGGTGCGCTTGGGCACTCCATGTATTTGCGAGCGAAGGTCTGGGTGTCGATGTCAGGGCGGCGCCACGGGAGACCGTCGAGGTTATCCCAGGGGCAAGCTTCGTCGAGGTCACCGGAAGCGGTGGAAACACCCGTATCAACACGCTGAGCGAGTGTATTTTGTTCCATGTAAGAGTGAACATGCATCGCCCAAGATGGGCCGTAGCAGCGCGTCTGCGAGCCAAGTGGGCCGCCTTGTGAACCAGCGACGAAGAAGTAAGGCACAAATGACGCGCCAGAAGCATTGATGTTGTTCGGAGCAACGTTCAGTTGTTCGCCGAAGTGCGGGATACCAGGAGGGAAGCTACCCGTGGTGCTTTCCATGTTGTGGCAAGCGAGTGCTAATTGCTTCAGGTTGTTTTGGCATTTCATACGTGCAGCCGCTTCGCGGACTTTTTGCACGGCAGGCAGCAACAGACCAATCAGAATGGCGATGATGGCGATCACCACCAGCAATTCGATGAGGGTGAACCCGGCTCGTAGACCTAACTTTCGCATGGAAACCCCTAGATGTATGAGATACAGCAACCATAATTAGCTGGCGAGAAAGTAGAATCCGCGACAAGCTTGCAAAGACTTGATGAAGAATCCCCGGACGTACTCACTCGAACCGCCAAGACACGAAGACGCCATGATTTCAAAAATGGCATTTCGTGGCGTCTTAGCTAGGAATTGGCAGACCTCACTCGAACCGCCAAGACACGAAGACGCCAAAAATACAAATTCGGCTTGGCTCAAAGTCGGGTCGCAGTCGCAGAAGAAAAGTTCGGCACTCGGAGAGGAAAGTGTTTTTCTGCTTTGCAACCTTTCCCTGCTTTGTGCCTTTGCGTGGTGCACTCGAATTGAACCAAGCCAAAATGGCTTTTTTTGGCGTCTTCGCGTCTTGGCGGTTCGTCCCTTTTCAACCTAAACCGAGTTCTAGGAAACCCGACTCGAACCCCTGGAACCACTCGAACTGAAAGACGACGGAATTTTCTGCGAGAACGGTGGAATCACGAGAACCTGGCGGAGAGTTTTTCGCTCCTTCATCGTGGAACGGATGTCGTTTCATCTTGAAGGTTTCTGAGGACGCGCCTAAGTTGAAGTACTAACCTCTCGACCGTGATGCAGGACGCGACGGATTTTCGGGTTGGTGAAACTGCGGACGCGGATAGAATGTCCTTCGGACGCGGTTTACTATCGAGACTTTTGCTGTTGTAGCTCAGCTGGTAGAGCACTTCCTTGGTAAGGAAGAGGTCATGGGTTCAATTCCCATCAACAGCTTTTGAAGGGCGGGTGAGTCACCCGTCCTTCTCCCCTTACTGAGGGGGTGTTGGTTCGGTGGAGACACGGGAGAAGTTTCTAGCTGTCGGTAAGCTTGAGAACCCTGCCCTCCTGTCGTCCCGAGTCGGCACTATCGTTAGGATCGGTAGTCGGCGGATCGATCCTGGCGGTAATCTCGGCGATGGTCCCTTGGGTTGTGGGAACTCAAGACAAGACCCCCGAAGGTGTTTTGTGTATCGAGGCGAGTAGACCTCTCGGAGATTGCAATGGCGAAGGAGAACTTCAACCGGACTAAGCCGCACGTCAACGTCGGGACGATTGGCCACATTGACCACGGCAAGTCCACTTTGACCGCCGCGATCGTCGCGCGTCAGGGTTTCAAGAACAAACAAGCGGTGAAAAGCTACGCCGAAATCACCAAGGGCGGCACGGTTCGCGATGCGAACAAGACCGTGACCATCGCTGTGTCGCACGTCGAATACGACAGCGCCACCCGGCACTACGCCCACATCGACTGCCCAGGCCACGCCGACTTCATCAAGAACATGATCACCGGCGCCGCCCAGATGGACGGCGCGATCCTCGTGGTCGCCGCGAACGACGGCCCAATGCCACAAACCCGCGAACACGTGTTGCTCGCTAAGCAGGTCGGCGTGCCGAAGATCGTGGTGTACTTGAACAAGTGCGACACGGTTGACGATCCTGAACTCCTCGAACTCGTCGAACTCGAAGTTCGTGAACTCCTCAACAAGTACGAGTTCCCTGGCGACGACACCCCGATCATTCGCGGTCAGTCGAAGGATGCTCTCGAAAACCCAAGCAACAACGACGGCCCAGGCTCGAAGTCGATCGACGCCCTCATGGAAGCCCTCGACAGCTACATCCCACTCCCACAACGGGAAGAAGATAAGCCGTTCCTAATGTCGATCGAAGACGTCTTCTCGATCAAGGGTCGGGGCACCGTGGCGACCGGTCGCGTCGAACGCGGTACGGCCAAAGTCGGCGACGACTGCGAAATCATCGGTCTCCGCAAGGACAAGGTCAAGACGACCATCACCGGGATCGAAATGTTCCAGAAGACCCTCGACAGCGCCATTGCTGGCGACAACGTCGGGGTTCTCCTCCGCGGTATCGAACGTGACGGTATCGAACGCGGTCAAGTTCTGGCGAAGCCGAACTCGATCACGCCGCACCTGAAGTTCGAAGCCAACATCTACGTCCTCTCGAAGGACGAAGGTGGCCGCCACACGCCATTCTTCTCGGGCTACAAGCCACAGTTCTACTTCCGCACCACGGACGTGACTGGCTCGATCAAGCTCCCAGAAGGCGTCGAAATGTGCATGCCTGGCGACAACGTCAAGGTCTCCGTTGAACTCATGGACGGCATGCCAGTCGCTATGGATGACGGTCTCCGCTTCGCCATCCGCGAAGGTGGCCGTACCGTCGGCTCCGGCGTCGTGACCAAGATTCTTGACTAAATTCCCATTTCGGATTGCGGATTGGGGATTGCGGAATCCAAAACAAAGCGACATCGACCACACTTGGTGTCCCATGTTTTTAAATCCGAAATTCACAATCCGAAATCCGAAATCGATTTAGGTGCGTAGCTCAACTGGTAGAGCAGCGGTCTCCAAAACCGCAGGTTTCAGGTTCGATTCCTGACGCACCTGTTCTCGAAGCCTTGATTCGAAGCCAGCGCACTCGCGCTGGCTTCCTCATTGAACAACTTGCGGGCGACAACACGCCCCCCGCGCGATAGGATACTGGCTGTTTCGGATGGCGTGAAGAAGGATGGACCATGGCAACGGCCGTTGAAACCCAAAAAAGCTCGACCCCGGTTCAACCGGCTAACCCACTCATGAACGGTGCCACTGGCGCTGTGCTGATTCTCGCCGGGCTGTTCGTGGCCCTGTACGGTCTCCCACAAATCTGGAACTCGACCATCACTCCGCTGTTCGCTGCTTTCAGATCGGTGGACACCTTTCTGAAGCTCATCGCTCAGCTGAGCGTTGTCGCGGGTTTCGTCGCCCTCGGCAACATGACCCTCGGAACGAATCCCGCCAAGGGCACCCGCGGGGCCATTGGTATGATCTTGGCCATGGTCGTCGGCCTGTTTTTCATCGTCCGAGCTGTCGGGATGAACTTCGAGCCGCCAATCGGCCCACTCGCAACACTCGTTGTGCTGGGTGGCCTCCTCGGCCTCAGCTACCGTTACCTGACCTCGGTCGGTGGGCAAAAGACGATGGTGACGATCGAAGAACAAGGCATCTTCTCACTCTTCAATTACAAACGGAACCAGGGCATCAAAGCACGTCGTTTCACCATGATCGGGTTGATCATCATCGGCGTGACGGGCATTTACTCCCTGACGAATCAATCGGTCCTCGAAGGCAACTGGGTTGTCAACGTCCCCTACACCGAGATCGCGTTAACTCTCCTCACGGATTTGCGAAACAGCCTGCCACTGGCTCTTGGCCTGGTTGTGTTCTGGCTCTCCTGGCGTGTCGTGAATATGCCGGCCTTCGCGGACTTCCTGATCGCCACCGAAGCCGAGATGTACAAGGTCTCCTGGTCCAGCCGCAAACGGCTCATCCAGGACACGATCGTGGTCTTGGTTTTCGTGATCCTGATGACCGTGTTCCTCATGGTGGTCGACTTCTTCTGGGGCTGGGTGCTGAGTCTCCGGCCGATCGGCGTCCTGCCTGAGGCTGCGAAACCGAACACTCAAGAAGTCATCGACCCGATCCAAGGTCGGCAGTCCAAGTGGTAACCCTGTAATAGAACCGATCACCGACAGAAGCCCCGCAAACCGTGGGGCTTCTCGCATTTTGCAGTGTCGCTTGACGTCGAAATGAAGATTCGAGAAAATGGTGGATGTTACAGAACAAAACGGCTGATCGTTCGTCTTGGTTTTGTACCCCACCCTTCTGGAATCAATCCATGCCCCAGTCCCGTGTTCGCCTCGGCCAAGACAACTTCACTCTCGAAGCCCGCGAAGTCCCCGCTGCCCTCGACCCCACCTTCGGGCAGAACGGCACACTGACATATCCCACGACACCAGAGTTTGGCATCCCGTTCCAAACCGTAACGACCACGAATGGGCAGTTCTTGTCACTAACTCGAGATCAGACCCTTTATTCCTGGAACTCCACAGACCGCCCTGATTTTTTTGTTGTACGGACGAATGCAAACGGCACACTGGACACCACTTATGATGGTGATGGGGCCATCAGCCTGACCAACCTTCTCCTCACACATCTTGGTTTGCCCAAAACCGATTCTTTCATCCATCTGTTTCCGACAGAATTGAAACCAGGTCCCGACGGGTCTTGGTACGCTCAAATCCAGACAAATTGGTACACAGAGATTAGGCTTTCTGCGCCGACCCAGAAGTCACAAAAGGATCTCAACATCATCCGGTTTAAAAGCGATGGTAGCCTCGATACTACGTTCGGAAATCAAGGGATCTCCTCAGTTCGTATTGACAATGGAAACGTAAGGACCTGGTCTGTCGGGAAAGATGGAAGTGTTTACCTCTTATCCACGGAACGGTCCAATGATACTCTCCCCTACAGCTCCAGAGTGACTCGGATCGACGCGCAAGGCAACATTGACACATCGTTCGGTGGTGAGAATGGCCTTGAGTTGAAGTCCATCGATCTTTACAGATTCTCGAACCTACAATTTCAAACGCTTGCCGATGGGTCCATCTTAGTAGCGGGTCTCGAATGGGATTATTCAAACACCCGAGAAGACTTATGGTTCCCAACCTCCCGGTTGATCGCGACGAGCACAAAGTTCACTCCACAAGGTGAAGTCGATCGGACTTACGGGACTGATGGTCGGGTGGTTTGGCCAGACATTCCTGGCATCACTTTGCCGATGTTAGCCAAAGACCCCTACAACGGTGGCCCCGAAAAACTGACCCCACCGATACTCGCCACGACGAGTTCGCTCCTACCACAGCCTGACGGCAGCGTCATCGGGATTTTGCAACAAGGTGCAGTATCTGGTCCGATCTGGCGTGCGACAGCAGGTTTCTCCACGTCAGACCTTGCGTCCCGTGCAGCCGATGAGACACCCGCGTATGTGCCTAACTTCACACCGAGTGCAGCATTCCGGATCTTGCCAAACGGTCAGTTCGACACGAACTTTGGCACGAACGGCATCTTCACCATTGACTCGCAGTATTTCCTCGGAAGCCAGGGAATCCAGATTCTCCCCGACCCGAAAGGGGGCTACTTGATCACCGCCACGGGGAATTCGGGGTTGGTGCTCCAGAAACTCACGGCTCAAGGGGCTCCCGATTCCAACTTTGGCCCAGCCGGTCTGGCGGTGCTAGACGCTCCGTTCCGAATCCAGAACCCGTTGCAAACCGACCAGCCTGTCAAGGGCGGACCGTGGGGTTCTTTCACGACGACATTCAGCTACGACCCCCAGGGGCGTCTTGTGGCGTACGGTAGCTTCCATAGATCTGGTCCTCAGAGCGAACAGAAACTGTTTTCGACCCGGATCGATCTCAACCTGCCGACACCCCAGTTACCGCCGTTACCGAACTATCCGATCTTGGAAGCGCAGCCGGTTCTACCGACTCCGGGGGTGCTCCAGAACGTGAACCTGGGCGGTGGCGGCATCTACACGGTCACGTTCGACCCGGCTCAGGAAGACGGTAACAGCCCGAGCAAGATCATGGTCAGCAATTTCGAAAGTTCATTCGAATTGCAACCCTACGAAGACACTTACAAAGGTGGTCTCATCGTCGATGCAGCGGATATCGATGGCGATGGCGTTCAAGAACTGATCGTGTCCCCGGATGTGGGTGGATCCTCCCGGATTCAGGTCTTTAAGTTTGATGCTGGCAAATTTGTGCAAGTGGCCAACTTCTTCGGCATCGACGACCCGAACTTCCGCGGCGGCTCACGCATCGCCCTCTCGGATTTGAACCGTGATGGCAAGATGGACCTCTTCGTGAGTGCCGGCCCCGGTGGTGGGCCGCGGATCGCAGTCTATGATGGTGCTACGCTCACCACAGGTCCACGGAAGATGATGGCCGACTTCTTTGCCTACGAAGGTGAAGACAACTCCCGACTCACGAACGGCGTCAGCATCGCGACGAGCCATTACGATGGTGACGGGATTGCTGATCTCTACATTGGTGCTGGTCCGGGCGGTGGTCCGCGGCTCACGGTCCTGAGCGGCAGCAAGCTCTTCAATACCGGCGTCGAATTTGCGCGGAAGAGTCCATTCATCGATCAGTTCATTGGTGATAACGTGGATGACCGAAACGGAGTGGCGCTGTCTCGATCCATCAATAGCTGGAACAACTTCGTCACGGTCTACGCCACCAATCGGCGAACCGGTGAGCAAAAATCCTTTGTGCCACTGGAGGAAGGAACCGAGCGGATCATCTGGAAAGGCCAAGAAATCACAGTTCGCTCCGGGGAGTGGCTTCTCAGAGTCGACGGCGTCACGGGCACGCCGGATGAGCAAGTGAGCACGATTCAAACACGGCTCGACGACGCAGGACTGACGCAGATCAAGGCGATCAGATATCTCGGGATCGATGGCCTCGTGCAGGTGAAGGTGGACGGCATCCCAGTCGATCAGGTGGAACAACGGCTCACGGTTCTGCCAGGATACTCCTACATCGAGCCAAACGGGTTCACGACTTATGTCGGCTTCTAATCGATTCACCCCTGGCCGATCGCGGAGGATCGGCCAGGGAGTGGGTATTGACCCATGAGGTGGTAGCCTTCGTCGGTCATGCCGAGCTTGGTGTAGGTCGCTTGGGCGCGAGTGTTGTCGCGCTCAACGTAGAGCCGTAGTCCGATGACATCGGGTGCAGCACAGGCTTGGCGTTGCACATGTTCGTAGAGCGAACTGAAGACACCCGTCCGACGGGCTTCGGCTCGCACATAGACGCTTTGAATCCACCAGTAGTATCCGTTGCGCCAATCGGACCATTCAAAGGTCACCATACACTGCCCGACGATGATCCCAGCCTCTTCGACCAAGGTGTAAAACCCTTTATGCGGATCGGCGAAGACGGCGAGGATGCCCCGGGTCAGGATGGCTTCGTCGAGGGTCTTGCCTTCGGTCTCGTAGGCGAGGCGTGCGTTGAAGTCGAGGAGCACGGGAAGGTCCGCAGGGGTGGCGGGGCGAATGATTCGGTTCATCTCGGTTGCTTCTACTCCACTGACGGGCTACGATGGCCCCGATTGCCCCAGAACATTCCTGAGACGAAGACCATGGACTTGAGCCGTTATATCCGAGACATCCCGGACTTCCCAAAACCCGGTATCCTATTCAAGGATATTACGCCACTCTTGGCCCAACCGGACGCCTTCGAGTACGCCATCTCCAAGCTCGCGGCCCACTACTCCACGACCAAGATCGACGCGATCGCCGCGGCTGAAGCCCGTGGCTTCCTCTTTGCCGCGCCCCTGGCTTTGCAACTTCGAAAGCCCCTCGTGCCCCTCCGCAAGCCTGGCAAACTGCCGTACCGGACTTACAGCCTGAAGTACGATCTCGAATACGGCCAAGCCGAATTGCACATGCACATCGACGGTGTCGCTCCAGGGGCCAAGGTGCTGATGATGGATGACTTGCTCGCCACCGGTGGCACGATGGCCGCCGGGTGCCAACTGGTCGAGCAAGCGGGTGGCGAAGTCGTGAGCTGTGCCTTCCTCGTGGAACTCGGCTTCCTCGAAGGCCGCAAAAAATTGCCGAACTACGACATCTACAGCCTGATGACGTATTAACTCGATGGGTCTGTGCACTGTCGAGCCTCGTCGAAGACTCCTCGACTACGACCTACAAAACGGCCCGTTGATAGATACTTCATCTTGAGACAGGATGCCCAGGATTCACAGGATGGGAAAAATCCAGAAATCAACCTGGGAATCCTGTCTGATAGGAACATGATTTTGAGACAGGATGCCCAGGATGCGCAGTATGGAAAAGTGTGAGATACTTCATTTATCCTGTAAATCCTGATCATCCTGTCTGATAGATACATTATTTGATTCGCAGGATGGAAAAATCTAGAACAACGCGAGCCGCGTGCTCTATGTCTTTCCGGAGCCGCCGAGGATGTAGCCGAGGACGGCGTGGGCGGAGTCGTCGAGGGGTTCGAAGGTTTGGAGGTTCCAGCGCTCTTCGCTGGCCACGCGGCCAAAGAGGGCGAAGAACTGCCGGGGTCGCTGGACGCGGACGAGTAGGGTCTCGTGGATGGGGTCAGCAAGCTCGCAGCCCAGGACTTCGGTGAAGTCGTCGGCGAGGAGTCTTCGGGCCATCAGGCGGGGTTGGTCGGTTTGGATGCGAATCGTCAGTGGGAAGTTTTCGAGCCGGTCGCGGATTTCGGTGACGGTCCCGCGATCAGCGATCCGGCCGCGGGCCATGATGATGACTTCATCCGTCAGCTTTTCCAACTCCTCCAACTCATGGCTCGAGATCAACAAGGCTTTGCCTGCGAGGGCCAGGGCACGGAAGAGTTCGAGCAGTTCCTGCCGGCCAATCGGGTCGACGCCGGAAAGTGGCTCGTCGAGGATGAGTAACTGGGGATCGTTCAGCAACGCCTGGGCGAGTTTCACCCGTTGCCGCATGCCTTTGGAGTAGCCGCGCAGTTTGCGGTCTGCCCGGTCGAACATCCCGACTTGGTTCAACACGGCTTCGGTTCGTTGGTTCGCCACAGTGCGGGAGAAGCCACAGAGCCGGGCCATCATGCGGACGAACTCCCGGCCACTCATGTCTTCGTAGAAGGCATCATGATCTGGGCAGTAGCCGACGAGCCGACGGGCCTCGGGGGTGTTCGCATCAATCCCAGAGACGGTCACACGGCCCAAGGTCGGGCGGATCATGCCGGTGGCCAGTTTGATGAGTGTGGATTTCCCGGCGCCATTCGAGCCAACTAGCCCGGTAATGCCCGCATTCAACGGGAACCAGACT
The DNA here is from genome assembly GCA_051659845.1 of Fimbriiglobus sp. Taxonomy (GTDB): domain Bacteria; phylum Planctomycetota; class Planctomycetia; order Gemmatales; family Gemmataceae; genus Fimbriiglobus. The sequence goes on from JBOFPH010000068.1 coordinate 64,697, forward strand.
TGGTTGAGCGCCAGTACGGACCCATACCACTTCGAGACATCTTCAAACCGCAACAGCGATGGCTGACTCACGATACGACCTCCACCGCTTGCACACGCCGACGCAAGTAAACCGCACAGACACCGCAGACGACGGCGATGACCAGGAACGCCTGCCAGGTCTCGGGTTGCATCCCAGGGGTTTCTTCTCGGCGATCAGCCCCGAGGAACCACAGCCCCACGAGATAGAGGTTGTTCCAGAGGTCCATGAGCTTCCAACCCGGCTGAAAGCGCTGCCCCTCGACCAAGAAACTCCCCACCATCCGGCAGAGCACAAAGACACCCGCCCAGATCATGACGAGCGGCACAGTCCGTCGAACCGCGACCGCCGAGGCCACGAGAAACAGACCCAAGGTCACTGTGAGAATCAGCCCATAGCCCAGAATGCCCACCAACTCCCGGACGTGCTGGAAGTAGTACGTTTGCCAGTCGTAAAGGAAGCCCGCTTGGATGTACAGAATCAGGGCTGGCACGGTGGTGAGCAGATTCACGAAGATCCCGGCGCCAAGGCACTTACCCAAGACATAATGCCGCCGACCCATCGGCTTCGAGAGGTAGAATGGCAAACTGCCGTGATGGAAGTCGTTGCCCACGAGCACCGACCCCGCGAGGGCGAGCACAATCATGCTGATGTAGCCCTGGAACCAGATGAAGTTCCCGTAGGTGTGGGCCGAGCCATTGAGGTTCAGCTTATCCAGGAACTTCAATAGTTCCGCGACCCGGATTCTCACCCCGAGAAACGGCACGGACTGGTTGGCCGTCTGAATTTGAATCCAGACGACGAGATACTGGCCGTAAAAGAAAAAGAAGAAGATGAGGGCCGCGAGGGCGTAGAGTGCCCAGAATAGCTTGCGCCGCATCATGAGTTTTAACGAGATTCTGGCCATCGCCAGTGAACCCGAAGCCGGGCCTTGCAGATCCCCACGCCAGGGGCGATAACGAAGCAGCGTTTCCGTCGGTGTGGCCATGCGCCCTCCCAAGCACATCTCGCTGATGATTATAGGCAAGGAGAGCCAGCCGCAGCACTCGAACTGAAGCATTCGCTTCGGTATTCCCCGACTACTGGGTAGCAATAGAATGACAAAGTAACTCAATGTGTGCGAGCCATGCGATGACTGCCGTGAAATTCATCCACTGGCAAGAGGGAGACATGTGGCTGGGGTATCTTCAGGATGCTCCGGAGTACTGGACCCAGGGCCAAACATTAGAAGATCTCATTGAGCATCTCCTCGATATTCACCGGGATTTGCCAGTGATTCGGGGGCTTTGAGTCAGGAGCGGAAGCCAGCTCAGGCGTTTCATTCATTACACCTACTAGGTCAGACATGCCAAAGAAGACACTTGCGGATCTTGGGAATCTCTCGGGGAAGAAAGTCCTCATTCGAGTGGACTTTAACGTCCCTCTGGACAAGAAAACCGGCGCGGTCAAAAACGACCGCCGGATTCGGGCGGCATTGCCGACTGTGAAGGCTCTGTTGGAAGCCGGGGCTTCGGTCATCGCCATGAGCCACCTTGGGCGGCCTGAAAAGGCGACACCCGAAGAGCGGGCCAACCTGACCATGGACAAAGTCGCGGCTCGGTTCGGCGAGTTGCTCGGGCGACCAGTCACCAAGGCGGCCAACGATGTCGTCGGCCCGGCAGTCACGGCGGCAGTCGCAGCCATGAAGCCGGGCGATGTGGTGCTTCTCGAAAACGTCCGCTTTGATCCGCGTGAGCAGAAGAACGACCCCGAGTTTGCCGCGGCGATTGCGAGCCTCGGCGACGCCTACGTGAACGACGCCTTCGGCACCTGCCACAACGACAAAGACGCGAGCATGGTGGCCGTGCCCGCGAATCTGAAGGCTGCTGGGAAGCCTCGCGCGGTGGGCTTGCTCGTCGCCAAGGAGTTGGAAATCATCGAAGGGCTGATGGGCCAACCGAAGCGGCCTGTGCTCGCCGTCATGGGCGGGGCCAAGGTCTCCGATAAGCTCGCCTTCATCAATGTGCTGCTGCAAAAAGTCGATCACCTCATCATCGGCGGGAAGATGGCCTACACCTTCCTGAAGGCTCGTGGCGTCGATGTCGGCGCGACGCGGGTGGCCCAAGAAGAGATTGATGCGGCACAGCCACTCTTGGCCCACGTCGGTGGCAAGATCACCTTGCCTGTCGATTACCTCGCGGCCAAGTCTGATGACCTGAGCGTCACCAAAGTCTTCTCAGGCACCATCGACGCGGGCTTTGAAGGCGTCGATATCGGCCCGAAGACACTCGCGATGTTCGCCGAGAAGATCGGCGTGTCCGGCACGGTGATCTGGAATGGCCCAGTCGGCTGGTTCGAGCAGCCCGCCTTCTCCGGCGGCACCAAGGGTGTCGCCGAGGCAATGGCCAAGTCAGCCGCGGTGACCGTGGTCGGCGGCGGCGAGACAGCCGAAGCCGTGGAGCAGTTCGGCTTCGACACCCAGATGACGCACGTCAGTACCGGCGGTGGCGCATTCCTGGCGTATGTCGAAGGCAAGAAGTTCCAGTCGTTGGCCCAAATCGACGATCAATAAAAGCTCCCAGGGCCAATAACAAGATCCCAGGGCGTTGCCTTGGGTAACCTGGCCCTGAAGAGGCCATTCTGTCAGCCCAGGGCAACGCCCTGGGGAAACCATCAGCCCAGGGCATCGCCCTGGGTATTTCCACCCTGAGCACACGATGCATCCCCACAAGCCGCACTACGACCGCCACGCTGGGTCCACCGAGAACAAAGCCTTTTTGAAGCGCATCAGCCAACATCGCATCGATCCCCCGGCCGTGGCCAAGGACATCAGTGCGGCGGACCTCATCGACACGGCCTTCATCAGCTACAACGGTGGCCGTTTGCGTGAAGGCTGCAAGCTGTTCACCCAACGGATGCTCGCGGACGATTGCACCGTGGGCCTCGCACTCTCCGGTGCCCTGACACCCGCCGGGCTGGGCCTAGCGTGCCTCGTGCCACTCGTGGAGAATGGCTTCATCGATTGGATCATCAGCACAGGAGCCAATCTCTACCACGATACCCACTATGCCTTGGGCATGGACTTGTATCAATCCGGGCCAAACCTGCCGGACTTAGAACTGCGTGAAAATCAGGTCATCCGCATCTACGACATCATCTTTGATTACGAGAACCTGCTCGGCACCGATAAGTTCTACCGCACCCTCTGCCGCGGCGAAGCCTTCCAACAGACCTTCGGCACCGCCGAGTTCCACAACCTCGTCGGCAAGTATCTCAACGAGCGTGAACAGCAAACCGGCATCAAAGGCAAATCGCTGCTCGCCGCGGCTTATCGTGCCGGCGTGCCGATCTACACCAGCTCGCCTGGCGATAGCTCGATTGGCATGAACCTCGCGGCTCTCATGCTCGAAGGCTCGAAGCTCCGCATCGATCCATTACGCGACATCAACCAAACCGCGAGCATCGTCTGGGAGGCGAAAGCCACGGGCGGCACGAGTGGCGTGTTCATCCTTGGGGGAGGTTCACCCAAGAACTTCATGCTGCAAACCGAGCCACAGATTCAAGAAGTGCTCGGGTTGCAAGAAGCCGGGCACGACTACTTCTTGCAGTTCACGGATGCTCGCCCTGACACCGGTGGCCTCTCGGGAGCCACGCCAAGCGAAGCGATGACCTGGGGCAAAGTCGACCCCGACAAGCTGCCCGGCACTGTGACTTGCTACGTCGATAGCACCGTCGCCTTGCCGCTGATCACGGCATACTCGATGACTCGCCGCGGCCCACGCACCCTGAAACGCTACATGGACAAGCTGCCCGAGTTGAACAAGAAGCTCGAAGCCCGCTACGCCGAAGTCTGCCGCGAACGGGCCGAGTAGAGCTTACCTTTTCGTGGCATGGGCTTCCAGCCCATGCGTCCAGCGGCTGCCAATCCCGCACGGCCAAGATGGCCGTGCCACCATAAAAATTGGACGCACCCAAAGGGTTACTTCGCTTTCAGCTTGGGAATCACAAAGTCCGCGATGTTGGCATACTTCGCGGACTTGTTCTCCGGCCACGTGACCACGGCCTCGATGTTGTACTTCTTCATCACCTTCGCCAACTCCACGCCGTAGATCGCAGCATGAGTCGGGTCTTTCGGTGATTGACCCACTTCGACTGGCTTGTCTTGGGTGGCATACGTCAACAGCACCGGCGGGTCGTCGCTGGTGACCAGCTCGATCGGCGAGTATTCCTTGATCCAAGGCAGGATCTTGTCGCGGTTCTTCAGTGCCAATTCAAATTCCTCGGGTCGCGTTCGCTTGTCGGCTTTGTAGCCGAAGGCATGGCCGCAATACGAGGCGTTTGGCATCCACTCACGGAGTTGCTTGGGGTCGAGGGACGTCTGAGCACCGTTGACCGCAGCGCAGGTCAGCCGGGTCGATTCCCGGGCGATGGGGTCGTCGCTTTTCGGGTCGGCGAGGTCATCGTGAAAGGCCAGCCATAGCGAGGTGCAAGCCCCTGCCGAGCCGCCACTCGAGGCAACACGGGTCTTGTCGAGGTTGAGTTCCTTGGCCTTCGAGCGAAGCTGTTGCAGTGCGCGAGCCGCATCATGCAAGGACGCTTTCACGGGTGGTTCAACCTTGTCTTCCATGCCGTGCTGAATGAAACGATAGTTGATGGCCGCAACCGAGATGCCTGCATCCAAGAAGGGCTTAATCGATGTGTTGCCAAAGCTCGTTTTGTCGCCGTTGACCCAACCGCCGCCGTGGATGAAGAGCATGAGCGGGGTTGGTTTGTCGGACTTGGCTTGCCAGAAATCGTACTTCTGCCGTGGGTGTGTGCCGTAAGACACATCCGCGAGCGTCGGTGCCATCCGCTCAACTTTCTTGGGTGCCGCCTTCGGTTCGCCCTTCTTCTCGACAGGTTTCTTCTCCGCCTGAGCAAGACCGAAGCTGATACTCCAAACCGTCATCACCATCACCAAAAACAACCCACGCATGATCACACTCCAGGGGAAAGAAGTGAGATGAGTCTACCCCGAAGAGTCGTGGTGGAGAAGGTCGGCGAGCGAAAAAGGAATGGCCCTGAGCCAACCCAATTACCCCGCGATGTACGGCAGCACGTACGGCCCTTTCGGGATGATCGCGTACTTGGCTTTCGGGCCGTACTCAGCGAGAGAGCTGGCGAGTGCGGCTTCGACCGTCGGGGCCGGTTCGATCTCGCACTGTTTGAGCACATCTGTGAACGGGGCACCGCTCACCACTTTCACTTTGCAGCGGCTGAGTACTTTCTTGAGCATCACCAATTGCCACTCGTCCATTTCGCAGTGATCTCCGGCTCCCGGGAGTGGGCCATTGGCAGGGCTTGCGGTTTGCTTCAGGTCGCGCATCGCACGTGCGGCGGCTTGGAAGAAGCCTTGGTCGATGTACTGTTGCAGGCTCTCCACGAACTCCGGGCTTCCGAGGCCCTCGGTCAGGCTGGCCGCGAGGATGATCGTGCCGCCCGGTTTGATGATGCCGAGCACTCCGGTCAGCCCTTTGACGGCCTGATACCAGGTGGTATCGAGGGGGTAACCGGCACAACTTGTGACCACCACATCACACGCCTCGGGCACCCCGGCCCGGACGTGGGCTTTGCAAAACTCCACACCCGCTTCCCAGGCGCGGATCATGTCCCCCGCACCGACCCACGTCACCCGACGAGCGCCATCAATGCAGACGTTGACGATGAAATCGCACCCAGTCTTCAAAGCGATCTCGGTGTTCTCGGCATGGACGGGATTACCATCGACGATGCCGCAGTCGGCCCGCGGATGCTCCAAAAAGCGTGGGCTATGCCACGCGCTCACGGTCTCCAGGCCCGCGATCCCCGGGCAGATCAACTTGCGACCACCGGAGTAGCCCGCCATCAGGTGTGGCTCGATTAAGCCCGTGGTAATCTTCAACTCGGCTCGAGTGTAGCGATGATCAATCCAGATCGGCACGCCGTGGGTGCTGACACCCAGGTAATCGTGCTCTTCTTGCACTTTGCCATGATGGTTGACGCAGTGGTAATTTGTGGCAATGTCCCGGCCGACAAGCTCGACGAGTTCTTCGCCCTCGTTCGGCCGATGCAACCCGGTCGCGATCAAGATCGTGATCCCGGCTCGTGGAATCCCAGCGTCTTCGAGGATGCGAAGCATGGGCTTCAAGATCATCTCATTCGGCACAGGCCGGGTGATGTCACAGATGACAATGCAAGCCGAGCGCTTCCCAGCCGCCAACTCCGCGAGCGGCTTCGAGCCGATCGGCTGAGCAAGTGCATCGGCGATCGCCGTCACGGGGTCCGCGAGTGGCTCCGCATCTTGGATTTTGAGTGGCGGGGCAATGAGTTGCGAGCTTGGCACCGTGACCGGTAAGCCCGTTTTGCCGTAATCGAGAGTCAGCGCGAGGTCCATAAATCACCTGGAGAGAAACGATGCTGACGTTATAGGCCCTCCCCAGCCACCCGGCTCGAACGAGCCACTGTCCACGCTGGCGGGACACATCATACTGGTGTCTCGGCCCAGTTTTCGACGAGTAAATCCGGTATTCGGAACAGGTCCGTGTCTTTTGAGACAACTACACATTCAGTGATCGTCAGTGCGATAGCGGCAATCAGGCCATCCATCGCGCCGATATTCAACCCACGTTTCTGGCTGAGTGCCATCAAACGACCGAATTCTTTGGAAGCTTCTCGTGTGAGAGGCCATGTCCTCAATTCAGACAGATGGCGAATCAGCAACTTTCTGTTCAACTCCGCAGTTGAACTCTTCTCGACACCCAAAAACAACTACGCGACGACCGGTTCACATGTTCCAATCACAGCCCCAGCTTGACGAGTTGCTTTCACTCGTTTTTCAAGACCATGGCGATGGTTCATCCAATCGGCAACAGCGTTGGTGTCAAGAAGATACTGAGTCATCATGCGCGGGTTCATGTCGGCATGAGCGTAAAAGATATTCATGAGCACTTAGCATACCCAAAGACCGCCCGGATGATGTATCGGCCCGCCGGATATGGGCGAGGGAGGGTCGTCAGTAGGCCAACGCTAGCTCGGTAAAACTCCCCGGTTTTGAGTCGTAGCTCTTGCAGGTAACCAGTATGGGAGAAGATGCCACCGTAGTGGCTCGAAGACCACACTCGACCCTCGGAATCCGTCACCACCAAGTCGAGGTATTGAAACGGATGCATGTCCCATACGATCGCCACCTGTACGGAGGACGTGTTCACCAACTCAACCTCACCGCGGGTCGGGAATGTGTGATGCGGGTGGTCTTGTGCAAACGGAACATGTGAAAGCCGACATTCGATCGGTGCATTCAACATCCTGTGCTCCTGCCGTGGATCGATTGCTCATCAGGGGTGGATGATGGTGATGTCGTCGGCTTTCTTGTCATTGTCGAGGACGCCGCCATCGTCTTTGTGATTTAGCCCGACGCTGTAGAGCTTGTAACCCTTTTCGGTGCGGGTGTATTGCAGTGGCTTTTCGATGAAGAGATCGTTGGGAATTTCTATGAGATAAGTCGGCTTCAGGTCGTCCAGTTTTTCGGGGAATCGACCTGTTGCAAGTTGATATTTTTTCAGCGCGATCGCCACGGTGATATTCCGTCGCTGTTGCACACCACGATCGTAGGCGAGTAGCACTTTCAAAATCGCTCTGGGCATCACCTGCGTGATGTCCAAGGTGAGTCCCGCGATACCAGGGACGGCGGCTCCTTGCATCTCGCCCAGCACATTCAGAGAATCCAAAAGTGAAGGTGTGTCGATCGCTTTCATCATCTTGTCACGAGCTTGATGATCGGGGAGTGCCAGGATTTTCTCGACTCGGCCGATGTTCGTTTGCATGCTGCGGAGCATAGCCAGACAGGCCGGGCTGGTACGATATTTCTCGACTGCGGCCTGAGACTTCGCATCTTTCTTAGCTTCAAAACGCAGCGCGTCGCTGAGTGAATGGAGAGCGATACACCGCTCCATCATGAGGTATTGTTTGGGATCCAGTTTCGGCAATGTGCATTGTTGCCATTCCGCCTCGATGGCTTGCAATGTCTTGGCATCGAGTTTCGGGGCGTTGATGAGTTGTACGAAGGCCGCGTCCGCACGAGCTTGAATCGCCACGGCAATCAACACCCGTACGCTGTTCTGGTAGGCCATCGGGATCGCGGCGAAGCGGTACATCGTCCGAATGTCTTTCCACGAGGCTTCGTAGTCCCGTTGGGCGAGGTGATAGTTGCTGCGAACCGCCAAGGCCCCTGCATACTCACGCAGGATCATGAGATCGGACCCACCTCCGAAGTCGAAGGGAGAGATCTTCACTTCACCCCGGATGAGTTTTTCGAACGGCACAAACCACTTCGGCCGCTCGGCGGCTTCGAGTGCGATGTCGAGCGGGCCAGAAACATCCTTGAGCCACGCGGCGAGCAAGGGGTAATCGTCTTCGGTCCAAAGTCTGTCACTCGCACCCGATTCTTGCTCGAAGAGTTTGGAGGCATCGGCGTCGGGGTTTCGTGCCTTGAACCATTGGTAAAAGCTCTGGTAGTAGTCTCCCATCTCAGGCGGTGCGGGGACACCCAAGCGATCAAAGAATACTTGTGGGCGTGGGTAGCTACCATCCTTAGGGCCGATGGCTTCGAGCAGTTTGGCGTAGGCATTGTTTTGGGGCGTGACGCCGTCCGTGATCAGCTTCAGGTAAAACTGATGGCCATCGAACCACCCCTCGGCATCGAGTGGCCCAGTGAAAAACGTGTTCTCCTTCGAATATGGCAACTTCGGCACCGGGTCCGCAGCGACGACGAACCCGCTCATGAAGAGCCAACAAATCACAGAACGCATAACGGCTTCTCCCAACCGACATCGAATCACGACCATCGCGGCAGTAGATCGCATCACACGACTTGTGATACTCACTATGCTACCCCAAATGATCCTATGCCGGTCGAGCGACGCGATGTTGACGATCCCTACGAGACTGAAGCAAATTCGGCGAATCACTCCCAGCCCCAAGGGACGATATGCTGTCTTGGAAGATGAGGACATCCTCAGTGTGTGGGATTTTCAAGATAGCAAATTGCTTTTTAGCAAATATCACCAGATGACCACAAAGCCGCTATTCCGCGATGATCACGAACTCTTTTATGCCGAGAGAATCACATCTGGACTCAATAAAGCCCATTCCTATCCTCACTATCATCTTCACGACCTCATCACAGACAGCTCAACGGCACTCCCGGCCTGTCACCTGTTTGGCTTTGATCCTGAAACTCGCAAAATGATCGGGTTCCGCTACGACGTGGGGGCTGTGGTTTTCGATCCAGCTCAGGAAGCAAATCTGGAGATTCGCCGGTTGCTCGGGCAAAAAATCGAATCCTTCGTGGATGGTTTTTACTTCCATGAAAGCAACTCACTGATGATTGTCGATGGTGCCCATGATGTCCTCAATTTCTATCTCTTTGATTCGACGTCATTTCGAAAAGTTCTCGAAGCCAAGAGCAGCTTTCAAACATTGCTGAGCTTAACGGCGTCGAATACCGAAGCTTTCCTCGCAGGGGTAAATACCACGAAGATCCTGATCTGGGAGACCGCGGCGATTGCCAAACCACCCCGGGTGTTCCAGAACACGACTCGCCGGAACTTCACGGGAATCGCCTTCGACGCCACGGGTCGCTATCTCTTGTCAGCGAGTAATGATGCGGCGATCAAGGTGTGGGATGTGGCAAGTGGTGAGATTGTGCGGGACTATGACTTTGGCCAAGGACGGATGCGCTCAATTGCAGTCGCTCCCGATGGCCTGACGGCTCTCGCGGGGACGGACAAAGGGGTGGTGGTGCAATTTGACCTCGATTTGTAGTTCACCTCAGACCTCTTGCCAGTGGCTATTGACGTAGACTTCGTACGGCCGGAAGTTCGCTTTGTAGGCGAGGGAAATGCAATCGCGGACGTAGTAGCCGAGGTAAAGGTGTTCATCCTGCCGGGCGAGACCTTCTTGGATCATGCGCAGGATGTTGTACGTGCCCAAGGAGCGTGGGCGTTCGTCGGGGTCGTAGTAGAAGTAGATCGCTGAGTACCCCGCTGGGACATCATCAACGTAGCCCACGCCAACGAGTTTATCGTCAACGTAGTAGCACCATTCTTGGGTGGGGTAGGGGTTGTCGACGAACGAATCGATGTAGGCTTCGGCGGTCTCCGGTTTGTCGTGGTTCCAGCCTTTCGTGCCACTTTGGAAGCTGTGGTACTTATCGTAAAGGGCCAGTTTCTCGACCGACACACTTGGTTCTTGGATCACCAGGCGCAGATCATGGTTGGCTTTGATGGCCCGTTTCTGGCTCGTGTTGGGCTTGAAACTCCCCAGCACGACCCGGAGCGATTGGCAGGCCCGGCACGAATCGCAAACAGGCTGAAACAAGAGATACCCAAATCGTCTCCAGCCGCCAACCATGAGTTTGGAGTATTCGTCTTCAGATAACTCCGACACCATGATGTACCGTTGCCGCGATTGCTCCCGAGGCAAGTAACTACAGGACTTCTCTGAACTGTAAAACGAGTAAAGCGAAATCATGTCGCCATTCTACCCTGGCCATCGCGTGAAGCCAATCAGGAGCTATGCGGAGTGCGTATGATAACGCTGTCTGGGTTTTGAGGGTTGTGCTGATGATGTGTCCGGTTTGTCGAGCGGGGAATGAGCCAGGGAACGCGGCCTGTCGGCGTTGCCGAGCGGATTTGTCCCTGGTGGTCGCGGTCGAGGCGACTCGTGGCCATTGGATCGAATCGGCGAAAAATGCGATCGCCGAGGGCAAGTTCGCCGAGGCGTTGCGTTCGCTTTCATCGGCGGCGGTGATTCGGCCAGGGACTGACCTGGCTCGATTGCAAGCGATCGCCCACTTACAAAACCGGGATTTCCCTGCGGCTTACGCTTGCTATCGTGCTGCCCATGAATGACACCATCCTGATTGTCGACGACGAAGAGAGCATCCGCCGCACGTTCGCGGATTGGCTCCGCCAGGCAGGCGTCAAAGTCCTCGTTGCCGCGGATAGCGAAGCCGCCTTGCGGCTCGCCAACGAAGAGCCGATCGACCTCGCTGTCCTCGATTGGAACCTTGGCTCTGGCACCGATGGCTTGCGGCTGCTGGAAGACTTGGTCGAGTTCCAACCGGACATCGTCGCCATCCTCGTGACCGGCTTTGCGGGTCAAGCGACTCCACTCGAAGCCCTACGAATGGGCGTCCGCGATTACCTCGATAAGAACCAAGACCTCAACCGCGAGACCTTCCTAGCGGCCATCAACAAGCAACTCATCAAAATCCGCCCCGCCAAACGGGAACGGGAACTCAACGGCCAGTTGAAGTCGTTCCGCGAAGCCGTGGAAGGTATCTTGCCGCTGGTTCGCTCGTCCGCAACACTCCACGATCCGGTGCCGTTGCCCGTCGCCGTGCATTCGCTATTTCGCTTCTTACTTCGAGCGACTGGGGCCACGGATGGTGCCTTGATCGTCCGGCAACTCTCCGCCGACGGCAGCGACCACACCGTCTGTTACGACCCCCAAGGCCAAGCCTTGCCGGGGCCGTCGGTGCCGTTTTCACGCTCATTGGCGGCCAGTGTCGTCAGCCTGCAAGACCCTTGCATCATGAACGACTTCGCCCCTGAAGCCGTGGGTGTGATGGATTTGATGCCATTCGAAGTGGGCCGAAAGTCGATCCTGGCCGCTCCAGTGCGTGTTGGTACAGGCACGCATGTGGTGCTGGAGCTTTTCGATAAGCCTGAGTTCACGGATGAAGATCGCCGGCTGGTTGCGGTCGCGTCGGATCTCGGTGCCGAGTTGCTACGCCAGGCCCTGGCCGAACGGCAATCGCATTCGCTGCTCTTCGACGCCGTGGCGGCGGCCTTGCAAGCGAGCGACGAGATCAGCCGCAGCCTCACCCCTGCTTCGGAGAACGCGGCTTCGGTCGCGGCCCTCGAACGGTTGAAAGTCGGCTTGGCCGCGGACCCGAATGCCCTCATGGATCCGGACACGGGGCTGAAATTGATCGAAGCGGTGCGCCAACTCGCCATCCGTCACGGCACGCCCGCCGTCGATCACTGTGTGGTTCTCGTGGAGAATCTCCGCAAACTTCTCGACGGCCTGACTGGAACGGATGCCTGATGATGCTCACCAACCCGAAGACCGTCTTCGACGAAATCTTCGCCGCTCTGACACCCGATCGTTTGCTGCGTGACCCCCGTGCCACCGGGCAAGGCGTCGCGGTGGCCGTCATCGACTCCGGTGTCGACCGTGAACTGCTCACGAACAAGCACCTCGGCATGGAGCCAATCGAGGGCGTTATCTTCCGCCCCGGAATCGCAGCTCCACAACCCTACGACGGCCAGCAATCCAGCCCGCATGGCACAACGGTTGCGGACATCATCCTGACCCTCGCCCCCGAAGTGAAGCTCTACAGTGCGGATGTCTTCGGCCCCCAAGGAGCCTGCGAAGTTGAGACCGTCATTGCGGCCCTCCGCCACGCCATCGACGTCTGGAAAGTGAAAGTCATCAACCTGTCGCTAGGCGTCCCCGAATCCAAGTTGCAACAACTGCCACGGCGGAATTCGCTGCTCAAAGCGATCGAAGAAGCCTACTTCAAAGACGTCCTCGTCTTCGCGGCAGCCCACAACGAACACCCTCTGACCCGCAGCTACCCGGCGATGTTCTCGCCGCCTCTGATCTCCGTCGATAAAGCCCTCTTCGATGACCCGCTACGCTTCGCCTACGTCCTCCGCGAGTCGATCGAGTTCCAAGCCCACTCCCGTGGCTACCTCGGCCCCTTCTCCCGCGAACCCGCCACCAGTTGGGCCACTCCCCACCTCGCGGGCATCGCCGCCCGCATCCTGAGCCTGAAACCCGACCTGAAACCCTTCGAAATCAAAACCATCCTCTACTGGCTCTTCCGCGCCCGAACCGAGAGTTGAGGGGATCAGAAAACAGGATTCACCACGGAGTTCACAGAGAACACGGAGAGAAATACAGAGTCATCGCTGACAGGGTGATGTAACCGGATTTCGTATTGATCTCTCTCTTGTTCTCTCTCCGTGTGTTCCGTGTTCTCTGTGGTAAAAAATGTTTTCAGACATTAGCTCTACTGACTCTTCCTCTCATGAAGTTCATGACCGGAAAACAGGATTCACCTCAGAGCCCAGAGATCGGAACAATTCCGAAATCCGCAATCCGAAATCCGCAATTCCACCCCTCACTTTGGGCTGACCTTCCGCTCGGCCAGAGCGGCGGCGGAGCGGACTTCGGCTTCGGGGTCGGCTTTTAGGGCTTGGATCGCGGGGAGGTGGGCCTTGGCGGCGGGGCCGAAGTTTCCGAGCGCGCGGGCAGCATCGCGGCGGACTTTCCACTTGGGGTCGCGTAGGAGCAGGGCAACCTTTGGGGCTGTCTCCGCGGCGGCTGGGCCGAGGTCGCCGAGGGCTTCGGCGGCGTGTTCGCGGACGGCTTCTTCGGGGTCCGTCAGTTGCAGGCAAATGGCATCGCTGACTGCGGGCGAGTGTTCGCCAATCTTGCCGATGGTCCTCGCGGCATTCCAACGCACCTCGGTCTTCTCATGATTGAGTAGGCCAACCAGTTTGGGCAACGCTTTCGACGCATGAGATTTGTAATCCGCCGTGACGCGGATGGCTTCGATGTCGGGGTAATGCGTCATCAGCCGACCGACGACCTCCCCCAGGATGTCCGGGAGTGGTTCGCCGCGTTTCGGAGCGAATCGACTGAGGGTTTTATAGGCCGTGATCCGGATGAACGGGTCCGGGTCGCCGAGGCAGTCCAGCAGGTCGCCGACGGCACTCATTCCCTCCGGGCCGATGCGAGCGATGGCGTCCGCGGCGGTGGTTCGGACGTCGCCATTGGCCTGGTTCCGCAAGATGTGGACGAGTACCGGCATCGCTGCCGAGCCGCCGTTCTGGAGCGATTGTCCCGCCTGGCTTCGGGCCGCATCATCGCGCTGATTGAGTGCCTGGGCCCAGCCCGACGCCGATCGCCCTTGGAAGAACGGCTCCTGTCCCAAGACCCCTGCGAGCGTCCGATTCGGATCGAGAGCATACGCCAACCCCAGAATCAGCCCCACCAGCGACAACCCAATCACCCACTTCTTCTTCCGGCTCATTACGCGAATCCCCATGTTTCTGCCGTCCAGCAACTCCTGACGAACGCCGATAAGCTCAGTTGGTGGCGAGGAGGTCATCCCAATCGGAAGCATCAAGGAGGCGGTCAGCGATCCGTTGGAGTCGTTCCGCATCGGAGATATTGTGCACCGACGCCTCGACTGCCGAAGACGCGGCTCCGAATCGCTTGGCTCCAAGCTGCAAAACCATAGCCTGCGTTTGTCGCAGCATGCCCCGGGCTTCACCGCGAGCCATGCCGCGAGCTTCTCCGCGAGCTTCTCCGCGAGCTTCTCCGCGTGCGAGGATGAGTTGGTATGTGCTAGAGTCTTCAAGGGTCATACTCAGTCTCCGGTAAAGAGTTTCGATTTTCTCAGGACTATGTCTTAAGCCGCAGAGCACATACAGCGAGCCAAGGAGATTTTGCTCTTCGCCACGGTCCAACGATTCGGCACGCAGTTTCTCCAAGTAGCGGTCAAAAGCGGAATCCAAGTTTTCATTGGCTTCGTTGGTGAGTAGAGCCAGGGGAGCGATTCCTGGTCCGGCTTGTAAGAGATTCTCGACCGATTCCTCCCAGACGCGGATCACCGTGTAAAGAAAACGGTGATATTCGACTCCATTCGCACCCGTGATGCTCAACACACCACTTTGGTCACTGGCATGGGCTTTAGGTCGAAGCAGCACCAAGACCGAATGAACTGGTATCTTCGTCTGGTGATACACCGAGACATTATACTTCAAGAGGTCTCGGGGGATACCAAGCCGGCTGCCAGATTCCAGTTCGAGATGCAAAACGTAAGGTGTCGGGCCATCGACATGAAATAGCCGATCCGCTTGCACTGTCGCCGAGAGGTCCGTATCGAGCGGGTGCACTACCCCGACTGCTGCAGGAATTCGTGACGCGAGAAACCTCGCCCAGTCTGTCAGTCGGTCATCGATCAAGCAATTCAGTGTGGCATCGAAGGGTTTTGCCATCATTGCACTCCACATCAAAGATGTAAATTGACACTTCTCAGAGAACACGGCGGTTCCGGATGGTTATCGGTCGCAGTCACGCGAAAACCGACCTCGGAAAGGCTAGCCACGTGGCCCAGTGAGGCACGCATCACAATCGCTCTGTACGTGCGTGTGGTTGAGCGATTGGGAGCTATTCCCGTGTAGGCTGTTGCGGTCAGCGGGTGGCTCTCGTAAAATCAGTGATATGAACCGACGTGGTTTTACCCTGATTGAGCTTCTCGTCGTCATCGCCATCATCGCGGTGTTGATTGGCTTGCTGTTGCCTGCGGTTCAACGGGTACGAATGGCAGCGGCCCGAGCCGCGTGCCAGAATCAGTTGAAACAACTCGCTCTTGCGGCCCACAACTACCACGACACTCAAGGCGTCATGCCGCCGGGGGTGGCTTATCCTGGGCCTAATAACCGCTGGACCTCGCTGTTCGTGGAGTTGCTCCCAAACCTGGAGCAAGGTCCGCTCGCGGATCGCTGGGATTACACGAACCCCAACAACAACTTCGGTGCGGTACCCAAACCGGCTTCGACAGTGTTGAAGATCCTGGTTTGCCCGTCGACGCAGTTCAACCAGAACCCGGTCACGTTTGGCACTTTTGCCTTGGGCATCACCACTTACGGCGGCAATGGTGGTAATAAAGCCTTCCCCCAATGGCGAGCCACCTCGGATGGGCTATTTGGCTACAGCACCGCGACCTTTCGCAACCAAGTCGCCCTCGTCAACGTCACCGATGGCACCTCGAACACGATCCTGTTCGGCGAACGACGATTAGGTGATGGCAACCTCGATAGTTACCAGACCGCGACCCTACAACCCGCTCCGTCGCCCGCTCTGCTCTCTTCGTGGAACTATACCGCCTGGGCACCGCCGCTCGGGCCAACGGCAGGAGCCGGCTTACTTCTCATCGGCACGATGTCGATCAACTTCACCTTCCCGACCCGCTACGAACCGCCTACTGGTCCTGGTTCCCCACCGCCAACACCGGTGCCTTGGGGATCGCTCGAAAGCATCGCCTGGGATCGCCTTGGAGCCTATGGCAGCGAGCACCAAGGCGGCGCACTCTTTGCGATGGCCGATGGCTCGGTGCGCTTCTTGCGCACAGAAACACCTCTCTCGACGCTGACTGGTCTGAGCACTCGCGCGGCGGGGGAAGTCGTCCCCAGCGAGTGAACCTCGTACAAAAGGTGGATTCGTAGATTGTCGAGAAGATCGCTTTATGGCACTCAATACACGTTGGCTCGCACCAGTTGTTGATCACCGCATTTCGCGTCGCATCGCCGATGCGGCTTTCATTCAAATCGCTCATCGCCGTGCTCGGGAACTGGATTCGCTCAACGTCCCGCAGGTCCAGGAACGCACGCTCCTGGACTTCGTCCGCCGGGCCGCTGGCACCAAGTTCGGGCAGCAACATCGCTTCGACCTCATTCGCACCGTCGCGGACTATCAGAAACAAGTCCCTATCCGCGATTACGATGCCTTCTGGACCGAGTTCTGGAAGGACGCTTACCCGAACCTCGGCGGCATCACCTGGCCCGAGAAGATTCCGTACTACGCTCTCTCCTCCGGGACGACCTCGGGCACGACCAAGTACATCCCCATTAGCCGGGAGATGGTGGCCTCGAATAAGAAGGCCGCGATCACGACGATGGCTCTGTTTCGCCATGCTTACCCGCAGGCCAAGACCTTCACCGGCAAGTTCTTCTTCCTCGGCGGTAGCACCGATCTCCGCACCCAAGCCGACGGCAGCTTCGCGGGCGACCTCTCCGGCATCGCCGCCAAGGAAGTGCTCGATTTCCAGCGGCCATTCACCTTCCCGCCGACCGAGTTAAGCTACATCACCGACTGGGACGTGAAACTCCGCAAACTGGCCGAGGCATCCCTGAAAGAGCCGATCACGGCGATCAGCGGTGTGCCAAGTTGGATGCTGAAAGTGTTTGATGTCGTCCGGCAGATTTCCGGCAAATCGACGATCGCTGAAGCCTGGCCAGACTTCCGTCTGGTCATCCACGGCGGCACGCTCTTTGACCCTTACCGCGAGCCATTCAAGCAGACCATCGGTTCGGACTTGGTCAAATTCTGCGAGGTTTACCCTTGCTCGGAAGGCTTCATCGCCACGGAAGATGGCCGGTACAACCGGCTCCGTATCGTGCCCGATCACGGTATCTTCTTTGAGTTCATCCCCGTGGGCGAGTTGGATTCCCCATCACCCACCCGCCTGACACTGCGAGATGTCCAGGTCGGGGTGCCGTATGCTGTGGTGTTGACGAGTTGTGCGGGCGTCTGGAGCTACCTGGTCGGGGATACGATCGAATTCGAGTCCGTGAACCCGCCGCTGATCCGCTTCACCGGCCGCACCAAGTACTTCCTCTCGGCCTTCGGGGAGCACCTGATCCAAGAAGAGATCGACCGGGCGATGGAACATGCCGCCAAGACTTGCGGCGTCATGACGGTTGATCACCACGTCGGCCCGATCTTCCCGACTGACCCTGCGAAGCCTGGCCATCACCGCTACTACGTCGAGTTCCGCGGCCCAGCCCCCGCGAATCTGAACCAATTCATCGACACCCTCGATGCCGAGCTATCCCGGCTCAACGAAGACTATGCCGCCCACCGTGTCAACGACCTCACGATGCTCCGCCCTGAGGTGATCATCGTCCGCCCGGAAGGCTTCGCGGACTGGATGAAATCTCGCGGCAAATACGGCGGCCAAAACAAAGTCCCTCGTATGGACAACACCGGCCAAATCACCACCCAACTCGGCCAATGGCTGGCGAAAAATTGAGCTGACTGGTAACGATGTCACTCGCTGAGTCGAAGGTATAGCTGTCTCGACTGGAATCGCAGCCAAGACTCGATCACCTACCGTTTCCCTATGAGCTTAAGCTGTTTTTCCGAAAGCGTTATCCGAGCGATCGCGTTCTGGTCCCAAGACTCGGCCTGGGCTGACCCCACGAAGAGAGTCACCGTTTTGTTCGTTTGGCCGACGAGCAAAAATGGGGTGACGTGCCCGAACTTGTCTGCGTCCGTGCCCGATCGCCCCGCAAACATGCCGCCGTCCTTCCAGATCCGGCCGTTCGAGCTGAAAGCCACTCGCGTCCCATTGCGGGACTCGTACACCATCACCAGCGTGTCGCCGATGCGGGCGACGTGAACGCCTCCGGCGTCCTCACGGAACACGGGTTCCTTCTCGGGGCGGGTCCACTCCACCCCGTCGCGGGATTCGGCGTACCCGACCGCCCGAACCGACTTATCCGATTTCGGTACATCCTTCGCCGGGGCGTCGGGCGGCAGGTCCTTTCGGCCGTCGTACCACATGCGGAAGACACCATCCTCGACGAGCACGCTCGGCCGCCCCACGAGGAGTGAGTCCCAGGTGCCGGGTTCCCCCGGCTTGAACACGACGCCCTTTTTGGTCCATTTGACCCCGTCGGTGGACGTGGCCAGCGCGATGACATCCCGCACGTCGGACCCGGCCCGGGTGTAGTACATGTGGTAGGTCTTATCGACCTTGACGACCGACGGGTCGTTGACGTGGTTGGCGTCCGCGTTTTCCAGCACAACCCCCTTCAAGGTCCACTTCACCCCGTCGCGGGATTCCGCCAGTTGAATGCGGTCGTGACCGTCCTTCCCCTGCCCGCCGTGCCACATGCGGTGAACGCCTTCCTCAATAAGGATGTCGGGCGCGTAGATGTTGCCGCGGCCGTGCGGTGCCATTTGCTGATCCCCATTGGGCACGAGGACGACTTCAAACGAAGGCCGCTCGGCGGCGACGCAAGTTAGAACACCGAATAGTGTCGTGAGAATCAGGCAGCGAAAAGTGTGCTTCAAGTTATCGTCTCCACCGCCGAACAACAAACATGGCCCGCGTGTAACGGCTTCACGCAAAAAGGCGAACTGACTGGGACAGGCTACCAGCCGGCTCGCCGCGGCATGGGAGCGACCTCGACCTGCACGACCCCGAACGGCATGTTGACCCGGTTGGAGATGCTCCAGGCGTCGAATTTGTTGTCCACGAACTGGAGCAACAGGTTTGTAGGAGGAGGCTTGGACACGAACCGGGAGTCCGCACCAAGCAAGGGCACAGCCTCCTAGGTACAGTCATTACCCAGACGCATCCCCGACGTCAAGGCAACCCCACCGACCGCCACAAACCCACGAGCCCTCCGCCTCTGGGCTGGCCGCGGTCAGTCGCCGGACCAGATGCCGACGTACGAGACCCCGGTAAACTCGGCGTGTGTGCCGTAGTCCTCGGACCCCTGGATGCCGACCACGAACTGCCAGCGGTCGGCTCCGTCGAGGGCCATCCCGCTGCGCGACAACCAGACGTGCGGCTCATGCGCCAGCGGGACCGCGTCCGGCACCTCGCGGTGGTAGGTCCGGTACTGCTCTTCGGCTTGGGCCAGCACTTCTGTCAGGCCAGCCAACACCAGCCTCGCCAGCGCGACCTCGCCGGGATTCGGTGCCGGGGGCGGCTCGTCGGTCGGCACATCGCGGGTGTCTATCCGCAGCGACACCGGCTGGCCCAAGAAAGCCTCGCCCGGAACGGCAGCGAACCAACCCCAAGTCGTCGGTTGGAGCGACTGCAATATTGAGTCGATGGCATCCGCTTCCATGTCCCTCCTCCGATACCGCTGGGCCACGAAAGGCCTGCCTCTGCTACCTACCAGCCGCCCGGCGGAGGCTGGAGCCGGGTCTTGAGGAGCGCGAGGTACTTGTCCTCACCCTCGAAGATGTCCGACCCGGCACCCATGTACGCGCGAGCCAACTCGTCCGCCGCCCGGTCCAGGTTGCCTAGCTCGAACTGGCACTGGCCGAGCCGCAGGTGCACGAAAGGGTTGCCGATCGCGTCCGGGCAGTGCATCGCCATCGACAGGTTGTCCCTCCCGGCTGTGTAGTCGCCGCCGAGGAAGTTGGCATCGCCGACGGCGGCCAGAATCCAGGTGGCCGCCTCCCAGTCCGTCTGCGGCTCAGGGAGCAAGTCCCACGCGGCCCAGTATTGCTCCAAGGCAGCCGGGTAATGGCCCTTTTCGGCGAGCACATCACCCTTCTTGCAGAGGGCTTGGATGCGCTCATGGGCTTCGTCCGAAAGCTCCGCCATCCTCGTCTCCTGCTGCCGAACGCCCCGCTTAGTGGCCCGCGTGAAATGGCTTCACGCTAAAAGGCCTGCCGAGGAAAACACGTCGACTTCCGTCAAAACCGTCGACCGATGCAGTCGCCCGAGATTCAACGGTGTTGATTTCCGTGCAACAACTGGCGAAGGGAAGGCAACAAATCCGGCTGTCCTTCCACCAAAGTAACCGGACCTATGTGTATGAGTATGTGGTGGATGACGGCTTGCTGCGTCCTGTGGCCTCGGAGTACCGCGATCTGGCGTGTTCCAAACTTGTTTGCTATGTAGACAAGTAGTATCGTCTGGGGTATCCAGGACCTTGAGTCTCAGATGACTGCATCGTTCGACGATTTGGCTGAAGTCGGCGGTCTTTCCCCGGCAAGCCATCGGATTTGAGTCGCGGCTTCGTGTTTCGCCTTTTTGCGTGAAGCCGTTTCACGTGGGCCACTGAGCTTGGGCGTTAGGCGAACGGAGGGCTAGCCAGTGGGCGATGCAGTAAAGCGCGACTTGCTCGCTCGGCTTGCCCGTCTCGGCCCCCTGCCGGAGGACACGGCGGTCAGTCAGTCGCAACTCGATGAGTTCGGGGATATCGTGGATCGTATCGGCACGGCTCCTCCAGACCCCGAGTACATCCGCCCTCTGCTCGCCGCGTTCGGCTATGGCGACGGGTTCGGCCTCTACACGCACGGGGCACACGCCCTTCTGCGGCAGGATCGGGCCGTGGTCGTCGCGGCCGCGCTCGACGTGGCCGAGGGGGATCGAGACGGACCGCGGCAGTGGGCTGTGGAGACGCTGCGACGTTTACGCGAAGGGGACCGCGGCAATCCGCCACCCTCGGATCGCGAGGTGCGGGTGGTTGAGGCTGCCGTCCGCGGGCCTGAGTTGGTCGCTGATTCGGCCATTTATTGGGCGTACTGGGTCGCAGACAACATTCTTGCCGGCCGGCGGGTACTTGAGCTCGCCTCGCGTTTCGCGCCGGATCGCGTTCGGGCGAGAGCGGCCGAGCTGCTGTCCGAGTCAAGACAGGCCGAACCAAACGTTGCTGAAGACGGCGGTGCATGATTCGTCTATCGTGACCACTGCTCACTGGGTCGTTTCGGCAAAGCAAGGAACGGGGAGAATGACCGTGAACCCATGGCTGGCAGCGTCTGCGATCGTGGCAGCCGTGACGTTCGGTGTCCACCTCTTCGCTGGAGGAGTGGATGTCGTTCGTCCGCTACTCACCAGCGAGACCCTGTGCCGCGAGCCGAAGGAGACTCTTTACTTCGTTTGGCACATGGTCTCCCTGGAGTTGGCGGTCTTGGCGCTGGCGCTCGGATACTGCGCGGCATACGATCCGGGGAACCAACCACTGGTGTTCGCTATGGCCGGTTTAGCTGGTGGGTCGGGAGGGCTGAGCATCGGGTTAACGATCTGGCGGCGGATACCGCCGACCCTCCTGATGCAATGGGTGCTGCTCATACCGATCGCGGTGCTGGCCATCGTTGGGATTGCTCGGTGACGCCAAACCCGGTGCTGGCGTAAAGTTCCTTCTTCCCTTGTCTTTGGTCGTCACTCCGGCGGCCGTGAGCGGGGCGTCTGGCGGCGGAGGTTTCCTAAATGGGTGTGGTGAGTGACGAACAGCACGCACCCGCCACCGGGTCCGCAGCGCCGCGAGTCGTCGGTTATGACGTCGCTCGGACCCTTGCTCTGCTCGGCATGATCGTTGTCCACTTCTCGTTGGTAGCCGCCGCGGATCGCTCCACACCAGCTTGGCTGGCCGGCGTCCTGGCTTTCTTGGATGGGCGTGCCGCTGCCACCTTCGTTGTCCTCGCCGGAATCGGCCTCACTCTCATGTCCCGTCGGGCTATTGTGAATGGCGACGCTGCTTCACTCGCCAAAGCACGCAGTACGTTCGTGCGTCGTGGGCTGTTCCTCCTCGTCGTCGGGTTTCTCAATCTCACCATTTGGCCGGGTGACATCCTCCGTGTTTATGGTGTGTCTCTCTTGCTGGCGTCGCGTTTGTTCATGGTGTCAAGTCGCCGAATCCTTGCTCTCGCGGCTGCTTCCGCGCTGTTGTTCACGGTGTTGGTGTTGGTCGGCGACTTTGAGAAGAACTGGGACTGGCGAACACTGACATACCGCAACCTTTGGACCCCGACTGGCGTGGTCCGAAACCTCTTCTACGATGGATTCCGCAGCGTCCTGCCGTGGACCGGGTTCATTCTGTTCGGCATCTGGCTTGGCCGGCTCGACCTGGGAGACCGCCGCATCGGCGGACGGGTACTGGTCGCGGCAACCGTGACTGCCACAGGGGCCGAGATCGTGTCGCGCTTGCTGGTCTCTCACTTTTTGGCCCACCCGACTGACGGGCTGGACGCTGAAACCATCAACGCGCTTTTCGGCACCGGATCGATGCCCTCCCTGCCTCTGTTCCTGCTCTCCGCCGGAGGGACGGCCACGGCTACCATCACTCTCTGCGTTCTGGCGGCAGCCGCGTGGCCTGGACGCATTTGGCGACCATTTTCTGCAATGGGTCAATTGGCGCTGACCTGGTACTTCGCACACATCATTGTCGGGTTGGGCACCCTCGTCGCACTTGGCATCGTGGGTACGGCGTCGTTGCCGGTCGGGGTGGGGTACGGGCTGGCTTTCTTCGGTTCAGCGTTACTTTTCTCGTGGGCTTGGCGTTCCATCTTCCGGTACGGCCCGCTGGAATGGTTCATGCGGCGGATAGCAGGTTGAGGGGCGGTTCGGTCTTAAAAGCAAGCCGTTTCAGGAACCTGTATCAACGATACTTCTCCATCATCGACTCACATTTTCACTTGGCTGAGATTTCAGTGAGCGCAGCCTGGACCTTCGGCTCAGCGAGTGACATGGCGGTGTCACTGCGGTCGGAGTTGGAGCGACATCGTCGCGATCGCTTGGGGCACTTCACGAAGAGGCTCTGACTTATTCACCGCTTCGTTCGCTTGCCGTTGGAGCGGAAGTTCAAGTTGGCCAAGCGGAGTGTTTCTGGCTCGTGTCTTGTTCACAGTGACGGTTGGCGTAAAGTTGACTAGTGGGATTGCAGCGAAGAGGTCGAACAATTCGCTGCAATGGACCCGCCCTCAGTTTCGCCTTTTTGCGTGAAGCCGTTTCAAGCGGGGTTGCTGGGTCGTTCGGCGGCGGAAGGGGAGCGTATCGTCATGCTGCTTCACATCATCCGGGTGGTTTTCGCAGTCACGGTGCTTCCGCTGTTGATGTCCTGCAACCGCGTGAATGAGACAGCGACTTCGCCGTTGTCGGCAGCGTACACGGACGGATTTGAGGTCGTTGTCTTCGACCTGAGCGACGATGGCCCGGCGAACGTCCGGAGTGTGACCCTGGCAGAGGCCGAGCGGGCGATCACCTCAGGGTCGCGGGCACTCATTCCTGGAGACCCGACTGCCATTCAGCGGCAGATCCCCACGGGCAATGGCGACTCAACGGTGTTGATTTCCGTGCAACAACTGGCGGAGGGAAAGCAACAAATCCAGCTGTCGTTCCATAAAAGTAATCGGACCTATGTGTATGAGTATGTGGTAGACGACAGCGTGCTGCGTCCTGTGGCCTCGGAGTACCGCGATCTGGCGTGTTCCAAACTTGTTCGCTATGTGGACAAGTAGTATCGTCTGGGGTATCCAGGACCTTAAGTCTCAGATGACTGCATCGTTCGACGATTTGGCTGAAGTCGGCGGTCTTTCCCCGGCAAGCCATCGGGTTGCGTGAAGCCGTTTCACGCGGGCCACTGAGCTGGGTCGTTCGGCGGTGGAGGGTTTGCAGTGGAGTGGTCACCCGAGAACCAGGCGAGGGCATTCCTCTCTGCTGTCAGCTTGACCCGGCTGGCCCGCGTCAAAGAATTGCTCGCTCGCGGGGTGGACCCGAATACTGCCGACCCGTGGGACCGGACCGCCTTGCAGATGGCTGTCCGGTATGCCTGTAACGGCGAGGCGACCGCGCTGGCGATTGTCCAGACCCTGCTCGCGGCCGGGGCCGACCTCCACGCCGCCGACCAGGACGGGTTCACGGCCCTCAAGCACGCGGCTGTCTATGCGTACCTGGACCTGCTCAAGTTTCTGATCGCGGCGGGCGCGGATGTCAACCACCGCACGCCGGACGGGCTAACCGCCATAGGCTTGATCGAGTGCTGTGCTCCGATCAAGGATCGTCGCAAGCGTGTCATCAAGCTGTTGGAGCAGGCTGGCGGCGTTCGGTAGTCCGCCTCATAAGTTATTCTGGGAGTACAGCTCCGAGAAACGTGGCTGGGTCGTTCAGCAAGCGGAGGGCGAAGCATGTTCGAGTGGTGGGCTGGGCTTCCTTGGTGGTTACGAGCCGGGGTAGCCCTGCTCTTCTTGATCGTGTCTACCGGGCTATGGTTCGCAGGCATATTCTGGCCTTGGGGTTGGGGAGTCGGCTCGGTTCTCCTACTTTTCTCCTTCCCCTCAGGTTCGGAGAAGAAGGGGTATCATGACTTCTGAGCATCGTGCTGTGTTTTCGGCGGCAGGAGGGCCCAGCGGATGGCCGGACGTGGTGGTTTCAACGCGATAATGCCGGAGCAGATGGAACGCCTCCTTGCAATCCGCTATGAGTCGGGCCTCGATGACGAGGCGTGCGATGAGGCGATCATGGAGGCGGTGTCCCGGATCGAGGAAACCATCGACTTCGCGTCCCCCGATTTCTTCGATATTGACAAGGCCTGGGAAGCCATCCATCGGTGCTTGACCGGGGACCAAACGCCTGACGGAATGGTAAACCCAAATGCCGGCCGAAGACCTTTGCGGCTCTGCGTCCTTGGCGGAGTAAAGTTGATCGAGGAGGATCACCACATAGTTGCATTGGTGAAGCCCGTGGAAGTCCTCAAGGTGGCCGACGCGTTGGCGAAGATCGATAAGGCGGGATTGCGGAAGCGGTTCTTCCGGCTCGATACAAAGGTGGTCACCTCTTACCCGATCGACGACGATGAGTTCGAGTACACTTGGAGTAACTTTGCTCGGCTGCCGGCGTTCTACAGCCGGGCTGCAGACCAGGGCCGAGCGATCTTGTTCATCGCGGACACCTAACACCGCCCCAAGGACTTGAGTCTCGGGTGATCGGTCGGGGTTGGCTGAGTTAGGGGCGTGTTTTCCTCGACAACGGAGGGCGTTTCACATGTGTTTGACTTACGGTGGAGCGAGCAGCGACTTCACGCGTCGCTTCTCCGCGACGATTCTGCTCGTTCTACTCCTATCAACCGCCTCCACCGCCTCCGATTGGCCGCAATGGGGGCGCGACGCTTGTCGCAACGCCGTCAGCCCGGAGAAGAATCCATCTCTCGATTTCGCGTTTCCCTTCCGTGAGGATGGAAAGCCGGCCAACCCTGGGCGGAACATCGCGTGGCAGGCCGATCTCGGCACCCGCACATTCGTCCCTCCGGTGGTCGCCGACGGCCTCGTTTGGGTCTGCACCAACGCCCGAAACCCGGACGGGGACGAGGAAAAGATTCCCGAAAAAGACTGGGGCGGCGGCGTCCTGATGTGCTTCCGCGAGGCCGACGGGAAACTCCTTTGGAAGCACCGCACGCCGCGGTTGTCGGGACGAGGAGTTCGGGACTACGAAGACGCTAGATACTCCCCGATCGGCTCCGCCCCACTGATCGAAGGTGACCGATTGTGGTACGTGAACAACCGCAGCGAGGTCGTTTGCTACGACATCGCCCCGCTCAAGAATGGGATCGCCGAGCCACGACACGTGTGGGCGCTGGACATGCGGAAAGAGTTCAAGGTCTTTCCGCAAGTCGAAGCCTGTGTGGCTTCGACTCAGGGATTCGGACCGTCCGTTGGCGGGTACAAGGATTATCTGTACGTCGGCACCCGCAACAGCGCGAGCACCAATGATGGCCGAGTCCCGTCGCCGGACGCACCGAGCCTGCTCTGTCTCGAGAAAGCGACCGGCAAATTGGTCTGGAAGGACAGCTCACCGGGAAAAGGAATCCTGGAATCGCAGCACTCCAGCCCACTGATCGTGGAGGTCAACGGCAAGCCCCAGCTGGTTGTCGGGCAAGGGGACGGGTGGCTGCGAAGTTTCGACGGCGCGACCGGCAAGCTGATCTGGAAATGCGACCTAAACTGGAAGGATGCCAAGTGGTGGCGTGAAGATCAAGGTAGGTTGTTCGTCGATTTCAAAGACGAGCGGAACTACATGGTCGCCACGCCCGTCTTTCACGACGGGCGAATCTACGTCGGCACGGGGAGACACTTTGAGTGGTTTGCCGGCCCCGCAACCCTATTCTGCATCGACCCGACGAAGAGAGGCGACATCAGTCTGGAATTGGAGGACGGTCCGCGTCAGGGGAAGCCTAACCCAAACTCGGGGGTCGTCTGGCACACGCCTCGCAAAGTGCCCGATGACGCCCCGCGGGTCGAAGTCGGGAACAAAAAAAAGTCTGATCTCCTCCGCGACCGCGACTTCTATTTCTGCCGAACGACCGCCAGCGTCACCGTCCACGACGGCCTGCTGTACGCCGCCGACGTGATGGGTTTCTTGTACTGCTTCGACGCGAAGTCTGGCAAGCTCTACTGGGTGGATGACATGAAGGCCAACGTCTTCGGACAGCCATTGTGGATCGACGGGAAAGTCATCGTGACGACCCTAGACGGCAATGCGTGTATTTACGCGCACGGGAAAGAGCGGAAGCTGCTGAAGAAAGTGGAGACGGAGGATCGCCCCTTTGAAGCGGGGGCGATCTACGCGAACGGCACATTGTACCTAACGAGGTCCGACAAGCTGTTTGCTATTCGGAAACCGAAATGAATCGCCACGCCATTTTTCGATGCGGCCCACGAATACCGCGGCTCCAAGCGACTGTCGGCCACAACAGCACGACGGCAAATGAAGATGTTATCGTGCAGGTCTCCGAGTTCGCACGAAAAGGCACGCCGCTTGAACCTTGGGAGTGCATCGGTCGACGGTTTTGGCGAAGGGTCGGCGTGTTTTCCTCGGCAGGCCTTTTAGCGTGAAGCCATTTCACGCGGGCCACTAAGCGGGGCGTTTGGCAGCAGGAGACGAGGATGGCGGAGCTTTCGGACGAAGCCCATGAGCGTATCCAAGCCCTCTGCAAGAAGGGTGATGTGCTCGCCGAAAAGGGCTATTACCCGGCTGCCTTGGAGCAATACTGGGCCGCGTGGGACTTGCTCCCCGAGCCGCAGACGGACTGGGAGGCGGCCACCTGGATTCTGGCCGCCGTCGGCGATGCCAACTTCCTCAGCGACGACTACACGGCCGGGCGGGACAACCTATCGATGGCGATGCACTGCCCGGACGCCATCGGCAACCCTTTCCTGCACCTGCGTCTCGGCCAGTGCCAGTTCGAGCTAGGCAACCTGGACCGGGCGGCGGACGAGTTGGCTCGCGCGTACATGGGTGCCGGGTCGGACATCTTCGAGGGTGTGGACAAGTACTTCGCGTTCCTCAAGACCCGGCTCCAGCCTCCGCCGGGCGGCTGGTAGGTAGCAGAGGCAGGCCGTTCCAAGCCGGAGCGACAGCGGAGGAGCGGTGTATGGAGGCGGATGCTATCGACTCAATATTCCAGTCGCTCCAACCGACGTCTTGGGGTTGGTTCGCTGCCGTTCCGGGCGCGCTTTTCTTGGGCCAGCCGGTGTCGCTGCGGGCTATGGTCAGGATAGACGAATCATCCCCCGCCGTCTGCGGTGGCGCCTGGAGCATCGCTGTACTTTGATCCCAGTTGCCGCACGATGGCCGCGACTGCATCCGTAAACGTCCCGAAGGACCAGACGAACGAGCGACGCCAGGGGCCGCCCGGCGACTGACTGCTATCATCGACGAACCACTGGTCGTCCTGTGCCCAGATCCGCAGCCGCGGTTCCAACAGGACGTACACCGGGCGATCCGCTGGCCACTTCATCGCCCTCCGAACGTCCTCAACTCGGTCGGCCGGGACGGTGAGAGGTCGGACCCCCGGTGGAACCTCTTCTAGCGGAGCGGTATCGATACCGCCGCGGCACACCCCGTCTTGGCGGTACGGCCATACTGTAACTAGGGGTCGATTCTCATGGTGGTAGCAAGGGCGGGGGTCACCGACAGCCATCCGGTGAGCGGCGAGTAAAGCCAAGTGCCATGAGTCGAACTCAGTCATCCGAAGCCCTCCTACCGCTGAACGACCAAGCTCAGTGGCCCGGCTGAAGCGACTTCACGCAATATGGCATACTGAGGTGGGTCCACAGCAGCGAATTGTTCGGCCTCGTCACTGCATGCCCACATACATCGACTACCAGCCGCGACACTCGACGGTCTGCCGGAGAAAGTACGCGCCAGATTCCGCCAAAACCGTCGACACACTCGGCGGTTCAAGTTCCTGGGGCGGTGGACGATTTGCTTGTGCGGAACCAACTCGCGACCCGACGCGCCACAGGCCTGAGTGGTTCTGGCACCCAAGAGCTTAACCGTCGCTGCCGAAGCCACGCCGTGGTGTGGCCGGCGAAGGTACAAAGGAATGGGTCTTGGATGGCCGGGCAGTCGCGGAGAAAGATGCCAAAGGTCACATCGGGCAGCTTGTAAGCCGTGAACGGGACACCCTGCCGACGGAGGTCAGACATGATCGTCAGAAGAGCTCGTGAAATAACGTAGTCGTCATGAAAACAGATTGCTGCGTTTGGCGTGCAAGCCCTGAGGCAAAAGGCGAAGTCGGACATCACAGCGGCGGACGTGTGTTCCCCGTCGATGAAACAGAAGTCGGCGGCTGGCAGACCGACGGGGTCGATATCTTTGGCGTCCGCGTCGATGCAGGTGATCTTGTCGAGTTGGTCAGCGAAACCAGACGGAGTTTGTCCAACATCCGAGCAGTGGAGTTCCCATCGTAGGCGTAGCGTTCACCACGGTCATCGGGCTGGCTAGGAGGCCGTTTGTCGATGGATACGATCCTCCGGCAACGGGGGTCCATCAAATGTTGCTGGACACTGCCGCCGAGATGAGAACCGATCTCTAGGTAGACGTACTCTCTCTGCCTTCTGAGCGAGCGCTGAACGGCAAGCCAGGTCTGACGGTCGCCTGCATACGATTCTGATGGAATGGTATCGAACAAGCTCAAGTCAAGTGACTCGATTCGAGTCGCGATATCAGCTTCGGTACTATCCATCCGCAAACCCTCCCTCGCCGAACGACCAAGCTTAGTGGCCCGCGTGAATAGGCTTCACACAAAAGGGCTAACTGAGGTGGGTCCAGGGCAGCGAATTGTTCGGCCTCTTCACTGCATGTCCGCATACCTACACTGCAATCTAACACCAACCCAGAAGCCTGGCCACTCTCTGACCAGAAACACTCCACTAGTCTTCTGGCACTCAGAAGGCTGGTGGGTCGTTAGCCTAGAACACTCTGCCACACTTCGGCCCAAGCCCGCAACCGCTTGGTCTTTGCTACAGTACTGGTTATTCGGCGTATGGGGGCCTCACCAGTCCCGGTCGATCCAGTCCTCGTCGCACTCGAACCCACACAACGTGACCGCGTGATCGATGGTACAAATCCAGCCGCTGGCCTCCGATGCCGCCAGCCACCCGGTCCGCTCGCACGAACTCGGTCCAGCCCGCGAAGAAACGCTCGTCGCGTAGTAGTTGTAAGCCGGTGATTCCCGCCCTCCACCGCCGAACGACTAAAATCAGTGGCCCGCGTGAAACGGCTTCACGCATGAAGGCAGAACTGAGGTTTGCTGACTGATCCAGTCACCCGAGATTGATCACGATCACTCACTTTGCTTTCTTCAGCACCATCAGGAACGAAGGCTTCTGGCCAGCGGTGGACTCGAACTTCGTTGGCCGCGTAGAATTCTTGTCGAGGCCCAGCGCGATCGTGAGGACGCCCTCCTCGAACTTGTAGATTCCCCGGATCACTTTGCCATCCTCCACATCCTTGGGGAACACGGTGTCGATCTCAGCTGGCTTCTTGTCGGGGCGGACAGTGACTGTCCACTTCATTCGTTTGCCGCCCTCGTAGATCATCTCTATCTGGTTGCCATCGAATATCACCGGGTGCTTTTTCAGCAATTCCGGGTCTGCCGGCTTGCCCCGTTCGCTGGCCTTGGTGATCTCCCACTTCCCCTGGAACGGCTCCAGCAATTTCTTCGCGTCAGGTTCGCTGGCCAGCGAGACACCGGCAAACACTGTCACCAGCATGAAAAGACTACGCATCAGAGTTCTCCTCTTGGCCGCCGAACGCCCCAGCTCACCAGCGGCAGGCCACCGGTGAGCTATGGTCAAGAATAGCAAATCATGCCCCGCCGTGTGCTGCATCGTCGCCTGGTTTGGACTGTGGGTGTTGGAAATAGAGGACGAAACACAGGAACCCGTCCAGGGCCACGCCCCGCGCCCGCAACTCCGCGAGGTTGCCGAAGTTCTTGACACCCTCGGCCACGAAGTCGGTGCCCGCGACCAGCCCAGCAACACCCCGCGATACTTGGTCGGCGCTACGGGCGACGAATGCTACCCAGGACTCGTCCGGCAACCGATCTGTAGTGTCCGCGTTGAGCCAGTACAACTCGCAGGTGCCTTCAGGCGTGCGGAACTGGACCTGTCCGCCGAGCGTGGCCAGTCCCAGGCTTTTTGCGGCGGCGATGGCCTCGGGCACGTCGGCGAGCGGCCAAGCGTACTCGTTGCCCCGCAGCGAAGCCTTGTCCATAACAACCGACGGTAGAAGCCCTTCCACCATGCACTCCTCAACTGCCGAACGAGCAAGCTGTGCAGGCCCGCCAGCACTCGCTTAAGGTGAGTTCCCCTCAACCAGTCGTTCCAGTGACCCCAAGACCTCGATTCGGACGCCACCAGGAATTGTGTCGCCCTCAGGAAGTGTTTTCATTGTCGTGTTACTTCGCCGCATGGGCCTTGAAGAATTCGGCGATCCCGGTGATCGCCTCCTGGGGCGGCCGGCTGTGCCCTTCCGGATGGATGAACGCGACGACCGGAGGGCCGGACTTCGAAGTGTACTCGGTGCAGTACTTGCTCAATTCTTTGCCCTCGGCCTCAACGCCGTTCAACTTCTTCAACGTATTGATGGTCGACTTTTGCCACTCGAACTTGACGAGGTCGTCCTTTTCGCCGGCGACGTGGAAGACAGGCTTGGGTTTAGCGTTCTTGAAGTCGATCGACGGGATGGCGGCCGACGGTGCGACAGCCGCGAGTTTGTCACCGCGGGCGGCCCACAACACGTAGGTGAACACTCCACCGTTCGAGTGCCCGGTGCTATACACCCGCTTGCCGTCCACCATGTAGTCCTTTTTGACCGTCTGCAGCATCGCGTCGAAAAACTTCAAGTCGCGGTCTTCTTGGTCCCCGACGCGGGTCTGCCAGCCGCTCCTCTTACCCTCCTTATCCACGAGCGGCACCGGTGTGTTCAGCCCCTGCGGGTACACGACGATCGCTTCCGGCCACACTTTGTGGAAGGCGAAGGCCTTTGCAGAGAGACCCATCGTACCGCCATGCCCGTGCCAACAGAACACCAGTGGGGCCGGCTCTTTGCTCGCCTTCTCAGGCGCGAAGATCAGAGCGTTGCGGTTGTCTCCGCCGACTTTCCAGTTGGCCTTCTTCCCCTCTGCATCAGCGGCGAAGGTGAGTGGGGTGAGCAGGAGTGAGAACAAGAGAAAGGCATGTCGCATGGATGTCACCAGGAGTGAGAGTTTTGGGCTGAGTGATCAACCCGCGACGTGCCAATTTGTTACACAGAAATCGAATCGCCGGGCGTTTACTTTGCCCCCATGTGAGCCTGGCGCCGAGTTGACCCGCGACTAGCAGCACCGCATCGACGACTATCGCCTGTTGGGCATTCCCTGGGTGGACGCCTCATGCCCCGCCGTCTGCAGCGTACCTTTCCGAAACACCCGCCGCCTGCAACTGCGAGGCAGCGTGTTGCCGGGCCATCTCCTCGATCTCCTCTAGAGGCCAGCAGTCGGTCCCCTCGGGCGGGTACTCGATGAACTTGAACAACTGCTGCTCCATCCCGGCGTCGTACCCGCCCACCGTGTACCACACGCGGGTGAATCGGAACAGCCAGTAGTACCGGCTCCATTGCAACTCCTGTTCAGACAACGTCGGACCGCTCACCAACTCTGGCCGCTCGGTCAGGAGGACATAGTTCCGCAGGCACCAACCGGCCACTGGGTCGTCCAGCAGTTCTGCCCGGTAACCATCGAGTTCCGGCCGGAGCCGCTCGAACGCCGGTGTCGCAGTGGCGAATGCATCTTCCGAAGCGAGCCGCATCCACAAACCCTCCGCCACCATGCCCTAACCACCCTGCTGGCCGACCTCAGACAAAACTGTCGACCAATCCAGTCGCCCGTGACTCAAGTTCCTGGAACGTTTGGCTCACCCCTCCAGGTTGCCGAATCTGTCGGCGGCCGGGTGGTACGTCGTGTAACAACTGTGCCCATTGTCGTCGGCAAATTTGAGCCAGACCTGGAGGTCACAGAAGCACATGTGCTCGATCGGGTGGCGGGAACGGCACACCTTGACCTTGGCCCGCTCCACTGGCCCGGCGATCTGCTCGGTCTCGGCCACTACAGCCCGGAGCTGGACGATGAACTTATTCCGCCGAGACACGAAGAGGTCGTACAACGCGAACATCGTCTCGTCCGGGTCGTAGAGGTCGTCGGTTGGGGGCAACTCCTCGTTGCCGATGCGGAACTGCAGGGTGAGCGGCACCCAGTCGTTGCGGAGGGCAAGCGGGGCCAACCAGTCGATGTCCAGTTGGCCGCCGTTGGAGCTGGCGTACGCATCAATGGTCCACGCGCCGATGGCGTCTAATCGCGGACGGTGTACGGCCAGGAAATCGGCCGAAAGTTCTGGGGTCGTGCGACGCCGTGCCATCCAGATGTACTCCTGCCGCCGAACGACCAAGCCCAGTGGCTCGCGTGGAACGACTTCACGCAAATAGGCGAAACTGAGGTCTGCTGCAGCGAATTGTACGGCCTCTTCGCTGCCCCGATACATCAGCCGCGACTCATCTCCACGGCGATATGCCCACTCATCCACTCACCCGAGATTCAAGTTTCCTGGAACGGCCTCAACTCAACTCCGCGAATGACCTCGCCTGCTCAGCATCAAGGACAGCCCCAAAGTACAACTCTTGGGGCACGGTTGTCTCAAACACCCTGTCATCGCGGTCAAGCAACCACGTGTGCCGCCGCCAAACACCACCCCGCAGCCCAAACCCAGTCTGAATACGGTAGCGGTCGGGTTCGGCCACCCATGCTGCAGCACTATTGGTGTGACAGTGATTGCCCCGACCTGGCAGTACGGTCAGCCCATCAGGACTGAGTGCCCGCCCGTCTCGCAGAATCCACCAGCACGCCCCAGCGTCCGCAAATTGGACTGCGACTCGCGTGCCACCCACCGTGAGCAGTCGTACGCATAGGTCGCGGATCGGTGCATCGACTGGCCGAGTGAGCGGGTCGGCCAGCTCTTCGGCGTGGTCAGGGTGGAACGCCAGCCATGCCAAAGGTAATTGTCGCCAGTAAAGCTCCACGCTCCGCCCTTCGCTGCCGAACGAGCAAGCTCAGCCCCGCCAGGGAGCTGAACCCGAAAAAACGACCTATGATGCGGGGTCTGCTGCTGCGCCTGGGGCGGCGTACCTTTGCTCGGCCAGCGACTGCACCCGCGCCGCCTCGGCAGCGTGCCCGGCCGCCGACAAGACGCCGGCGAGCGTGGCGAGGTAGAGCAGCTCTGGCACCAGCACCTCGTACCCCTCGGGTTGACCCCAGAACCCGTACACCTGCACGAACCCGTCGGGGATGAACTCGCCCGATGCGCGGTCGAAGTCGTCAAGATCGCCGGGGTAGGTGATGCCGAACCCGCCGTCGCTATCCCCGAACCCATGCCGACGGGCGGCGAACTCGGCCAACTCTGGCAACCGCGACCAGTGCCGGATGGCGTCGCGGGCTGCGGCATCCGGCACTGGCGCTTCCACCTACGCAAGCCCTCCGCCGCCGAACGACACAGCTCAGCAGCGGCGGGGGCTGAGTGAGCTACGAATCCCAGAAAGCTCACCTGCCCCCGCCGGCTTTGCGGCGGGGGTCTGCTGCAGCACGTGGTTCGGCGTGCCTTTTGAGCAGGCGGCGGACCACCCGCCTCCAGTCCGCCTCCACCCAGTCGTCGCCGAGCGGGGCGACGCGGTAGTGCCGCCACCCGGCCAAGTCGAACTCGCCAGCCATCCACAACGACCGCTCGCCGTTGCTCGAATGCACGATGACCGGCTGCATGACGGGCTGGGCGGTGAGCCACTGCGCGACCATGTACCCGTCGCCCGGGTCTGTGCCGCCCGGCTCCGGGACCAAGTCGTGGTCGAGCGAGATCAGAGCGGCCGAAGACAGCAGCGGCCCGGCCTCGCGGATCATCGCGTGGGCGTCCCGCCAGATGCGGACCGGCAGTTCCGGGGCGAGCGACCGCATCACGGCCGCGAACCGCTCCAAACGCTCGGCGTCGTCTTCGAGCAGAAGCAGCACGCCGCGAAGCCCTCCGGCCGCCGAACTAGTTATTAGACAGAATGCGATTCGGCTTTTTGGGAATGAGACAGAAGGGATTCGGTCTCATTCGGCTTGCATTCGGTCGAATACTTGGTTGCGATCCTGCTCACGCAGCAGAATCACTTTGATGACCGTGATTCTAATC
The DNA here is from genome assembly GCA_051659845.1 of Fimbriiglobus sp. Lineage (GTDB taxonomy): Bacteria > Planctomycetota > Planctomycetia > Gemmatales > Gemmataceae > Fimbriiglobus. The sequence continues at coordinate 99,575 of JBOFPH010000068.1, forward strand.
GACACTACGTCGGAGTGTCAAGCGAATTAGACGGAATGTGCGTCATTCCTCACTGTCACAGGCGCGTCATCGGGCCGTAGGCGACGATGGTGGGTTGGTCGATGGGGAATTCGTCGAGGTAGCGGCGGATGGTGTCGAGGTTCACTTCGTCGAAGCGGTTCATCTCGCGGTCCACGTTGGCGTATTCGCGGTTGTAAATCCAGGCTCCGGCGATCGAACGCATCCGGCCCATCGGGCGCTCGTTGCCTCGGACGATGCGGCTGGCGATCTTGTTCTTGGCTTTGGTGAGTTCCTCGGCCGTGATGTTGTTCTTCTGCACGTCGGAGAAGATGCGCTGCATCTTGGCGAGGTTCTCGCTGGCTTTCTCGGTGTCCGAGGAGAACATGGCGAGGGCCAAGCCCGTGCCTTGGGATTGGTCGGTGGAGGCCCCAGCGGATTCGACCAAACCGGGGTCGACGAGTTCCCAGTAGATGCGGCTACCCGAGTCGTCGCCGATGGCCATCGAGAGGACCGAGGCTTCGTAACGTAAGCGATTCTCGGCGGATGGCCCGCGGCTCAGGAAAAGGAAGTGCTGTTGGGTGGAGTTCGGTTTGGTGACGAACTTCAGGCCCGGCGCACCGGGAGAGTCGTCGAGGCGGCGAGGCGGGAACGGCGTGTTGGTCCAGTGGCCACATTTGCCTTCAACGAGTTCCACGAACTTCGGCCAGTCGATGTTCCCTGAGACCGCGACAACGATGTTCGACGGCGAATATCGGCGTGTGAAGTAGTCGGCCATTTGGTCGCGGGTGAGAGCCGCGACGCTTTCCATGGTGCCGAGGATCGACTGGCCGAGCGGGTGGCTGCCGAAGTGGATCTGCTTGGCGTAGTCCCAGGCCATGGAGCCGGGTTGGTCCTCGTACATTTTGATTTCTTCGAGGATGACTTCTTTTTCGGTGGTGAAGTCTTCGTCACGCAGGCTCGGGCGGAGAATGTCCGCGAGGATATCGACGCCATCGGCGAGGTGCTCGGGCAAGAGCGAAGCGTAGTAGACGGTGGTCTCTTCGCTGGTGTAGGCGTTGTAGTTCGCGCCGATTTTGTCGAAGTCGAGGTTGACTTGCAGAGCCGTGCGGCGAGGCGTGCCTTTGAACATCATGTGTTCGAGGAAGTGCGAGACGCCAGTTTCGGGGCCGACCTCGTCGCGTGATCCCGTCATGACGAAGAAGCCGACCGAGGCGGAACGCGCCGTGGGCAGAGTTTCCCCAATGATCTCCAACCCATTCGGCAGCTTGTGTGTCTGAAACGCCATCGCCTACCCCAACAAGAAAAAGGCATTATAGCAAGAAGTCCCCTCAGGGTTCGCTTGGCGGAACCCTGGCTGGGCACAAGGGTGCATCCAAATTCTCTGGTGGCACGGCCATCTTGGCCGTGCGGATGGGAAGTGGCAGTCGCTTGACGCATGGGCTGGAAGCCCATGCCACGATTGATTCCTGATGATTTCGAGATTTCGAGAGAAAATGGCCCCAGAGAAATTAGCTACACCCGGGCACAAGCTCACTCGCTCGCTGTTGGGGTAGGGGCCGCGGCGGCGGAGGACTTGCCGCGTTTCTTCGGAGCGGGTTCGGGGAGAGCTTCGGGTTCTTCTTCGGGAGCTTCAAGAGCCTCCTCTTCGCCGCCGACCTGGGGTTTGTATGCATTCGCGGCCGCGTGCTTGGCCAGGATTTCGGCGATGATGGTCTCGCGGATCGTGGGGTTCTCGCGCAGGAAGACTTTGGCGTTCTCTTTGCCTTGGCCGAGGCGTTGGTCTTTGTAGCTGAAGAAGGCGCCCGCTTTGGTCAGGATGTCGTCTTCAACACCGACTTTGAGCACATCTTCTTCGAGGTCGATGCCGTAGTTGTACATCAGGTTGAATTCGGAGGTGCGGAATGGTGGAGCGATCTTGTTCTTGACCACCTTCACCTTCACTTCGGAGCCGATCGGTTCGTCGCCATCTTTGATCACCGCGGCCTTGCGGACTTCGAGCCGCACTGAGGCGTAGAACTTGAGCGCGAGGCCCCCGGTCGTGGTCTCGGGGTTGCCGTACATGACGCCGATCTTTTGGCGAATCTGGTTGATGAAGACCATGCAGGTCCGCGTCTTGCAGATCACTGGGTTCAACACACGCAGAGCCTGGCTCATCAGGCGAGCTTGCATCCCGACGGAAGGGTCGCCGATTTCGTTGTTCAATTCGTTCTTCGGCACGAGAGCGGCCACAGAGTCAATGACGATGATGTCCACGGCATTGGATTTCACGAGCATTTCGGCAATTCGTAGAGCTTCTTCGCCGTAGCTCGGCTGACTAACCAGGAGTGAATCGAGGTCGACGCCGATACGTTTGGCCCAGGTCGGGTCGAGGGCATGTTCGGCATCAATAAAGGCCGCCACGCCGCCGAGTTTCTGCACACTCGCAATCGCGTGGAGGGCAATGGTGGTCTTACCCGAAGATTCGTTCCCGTAAATCTCGACGATCCGCCCGCGTGGAATCCCTTTGCCACCGAGGGCTAAGTCCAGGCTGATCGCCCCGGTGGAGATGCCTTCGACATTCGTCGCGGCGTATTCGCCGAGCGACATGATAGCCCCTTCGCCGAACTCCTTACTGATCTGGCTGAGAGCATTTTTGAGTTCTTTGCTATCCCGTCCGTTTTCGGCCATGTCGTCACTTTCTTTCGTTGTTGTGGTTACTTCGCCGGATGGTCTTCGATGGGAGGAGAGTTTACCCCCCGCCTTCCGAGATTCCGAGGTCAGTAGCGACTTCGTTTCGAGAAGTTTGTGATTTCTTTTTCCAGGCCCGAAACGATGTCCTTGGGAGATAGGAGTAGTTTATGTGTCGCTCACTCGATGTTATTGGCTTTCTCCACCGGCTGGTCAACGGCAGCACCCCGACGGAGATCAGTGATTCCGAATGTCGAGATGGTTTACGATCGATGCGGCCAGCTTCGCAATCGCGGCATCAGGATCCGTGGCGAGTGAGAGAAAACTGGCATGATGGGTCAACATCGCTTTCCGGGCTTCCATGTTTGTCGTGATCTGGTCTTCAGCCATGTCCACGGTCGGCTTCCTGAAACTCTCGCCGAGGTGTTTCTGAAGTATCCGCCAGTTTTTGCGAATGCTGTCAGGATCGATGGAGGTGCTTTCCGCGATGGCATCCAGAAGTTGCATCAAAGGCACCCGGTCAGGTAGTTGATCATTCGACGCAATACCCACCAGAAACGGCACAGCGATCGTGGTTGCTGGGTAAAGAGTGCCTTGGTGATAGATCGATCCGGAGAGATTCCACGCGGCTTCCTCGCGGATCTCTGGATCGGAGGAAACCAGCCCACGAATATCCCGCGGCACATCGGAGGCCGGCCCGTAGGCATGGTCGTACTCGTTCCAAGGGATGGAATCCAATCCTTCGATGTCGATCAGAAACGGCGGATCATTCATGGGATATCTCGTCTCGAACTTCTGGGTCATCGATCGGAGCAAGTTCATTTGGCTCCATCAGAACCAAGCTGTCACCGTATGAACTTCGGGTCAGAACCCAGTTTAATCCACCCCAATCAACCGCAGGAACGGTGGGCGAATCGGGCCAACGGGCCAACGCTTCAGCAGAACTGAGAATTGTCCCCTCGTTTCCCTCATAGGCCCCGGACAATATCCGAACTTTGTCTCCTGGACGAATGGGTTCGCCAAACTTGGGAGGTTTTGTCAGATACTGCCGGAGATCGAGTCGGTGCCAATCGACTCCAAAAATGCCCCCTTCGGCCCAGACCACACCGGTGAAAACCGCTGGGCCGAATTCACCGTCTGTCCACAATTGGCCACCGGCCCGAATCGGCCAGTTGAGCCGACGGCGTATCAAGCCTCCGAGTGACCCTGTCAGAAGTGCGCCTGCGGCCAATGCCAACATGCGGGCCATCTCAGGTGCTGGCGGTGTCAGACCAATTCGTTCCCTCTCGATGACGTACCAGAGTTCGCCACTCGATTTCCAAGGGTGGAAATGAAACGACATCGCTTTGTCTCGCACGGTAATGGCAAGCATGACCTTCCAAAACAGAAGTGCATCCGACCACTCAAACCCAAACTCAACGAAGCCATCCGGCTTAAAGATTGATGTGCTTGGTAGAGTCAATTGACGAGGTTTGCTCACTCTGGGGACTCCTTCAGCACAGCTAAAGTCTAAACACCGTCCAGCGGATCACAACTATCGTGGCCAGGATTTCTGCGCAGTTTTCAAGACGGCTCGTTGGGGGCTGCTGATAGCGTAGTCGGGGAGTTTGTCCCAGGGGATGATGGCGGAGTCGGCGTAGGCCTGGCCACGGTAGGTGCCTTGGGCGGTGGCGAAGTGGGTGGTGAGGGAGTAGCGGAAGCGGGTGACGCTGTACTGGGTGGTTGTGGTCGTCTGAGTCGGTTTCACCTTGAGGCCAGTGAGTGTGGCGACCAGTCGCTTGAGGGCTTGGCTTTCGGTTTCGTCCGGCAGGAGATCAGCATGGGGGAACTCCCAAAGACCGGCGCCGCGGGTGGCATCGTCCGGTCGGCGGAAGAGTAAAACTCCCTCTCCGACGAAGAGCAGTACGCCGACTTCTGTGACTTCGGTGATCGTCTTGGCCGCAGGCGGTGGTGGGATGCTGGCCTGGAGGCCTCGTTGCTTCGCTTGGCACCATTTGGCGACGGGGCACTCGTCGCACTTCGGGGCTTTGGGCGTGCAGACCAACGAGCCGAGTTCCATGAGGGCCTGGTTGAAGTCTCCCGTTTGGCTTTCAGGGAGCACAGCCTCCGCGGCGCTCCAGACCCACTTGTGGCCCGGGCCAGTGCGGGGGTCGTGGGGGTAGGCATACCAGCGGGCCAGCACACGCAGACTGTTCGCTTCGACGATCGGGAACTGAGCCTCGAACGCCTGAGACATTACCGCACCGAGGATGTATCGACCCACGCCCGGCAACTCGGCCCAGACGGCGGGATCAGAGGGGATGTCGTCGCCATATTGCGAGACCAGCTGCTGGGCTGCCGCGTGGAGGTGCCGAGCACGGCGATAGTAACCCAGCCCTTGCCAATGGGCGAGAACCGTCTGTTCGTCCGCTTCGGCTAACGATCGAAGAGTGGGGAAACGAGCCAGGAACTTGTGGAAATAAGGCACGACAGCGGCAACGGTCGTTTGTTGAAGCATGACCTCACTCACCCAGATGCGGTAGGGGTCGCGGGTGGTTCGCCAGGGGAGGTCACGACGGTGCTCAGCGAACCAAGCCAGGAGCGCTTGGCGGAGTTCCGGCAACGAATCGACGGTCATCTTCGGCCTGAATGGGTGACTCACCTGTGAGCGCCAGGTGAGTGGGCAGGAACTAACGTGGGCGCCGGGTCATCCTGGCGAGGAGGTCTTTGGCGATGGCGGAGGAGTCGGCTTGCGACAGGATTTCTTTCTTCTTTTCGCCAGGCTTTTCCACGGTGGGGATGTTGACTGCTGGCATCTCCATCACCGTGCTGCCTTCAGGGACAACGGGTGGATCTTCGTCGTCCATGCCCAGGAGCATCGCTGCAATGTCGTCGTTGGCGTCGCTGGCCGGAGGCTTCGGCTTGGGTGCGGGCGCGGTTGGTGATGGAGCTTTGGCCGTGGTCGTCGCGGATGGAGTTTTGGCGACAGGAGTCACTGTCTTCGAGGCAGGAGTCGTGGTGCCACTGGGTTTGGGGACTGGCTTCTGGGCACCAGGTGTCAGAGTCGAGCTGGTGACCGCGGAAGTCGTCTCGCTGGTTGGAGCTGAGACGGCTTTCAATTGATTCGGTAATGGGGTGCTATCGCTTTTGGGGGCGTAAACCCGGAGCGTGAAGTCAAGTGGGCCGACTCGGAGCCGTTCCCCGCCGATCACTTCGCGGTCCCCAGTGACGAGTTCGTCATTAACGAAAGTGCCGTTAGTGCTGCCCATGTCTTTGACGAAGGCTTTATTGTCGCGGATGAAGACCGCACAGTGTTTCTTGCTGATGGCCGGGCTAGCTGGGCGAAGGTTGCAGCCTTCGTCGCGGCCAATCACAAACGAGTTTCCGGCCAAGGTGATTTCCTTGCCAGTATGAACACCCGTGGCGACGACGAGTACAACTTTCATGGGCGGAGCGCCTCCGGACGCATCGGTCGTGTGGGGGAGAGTAACCACTACATCTGTATTATAGAATCCAGTTTGCCCAGAAACCCAGGAATCATCCAGCCGAGGTCCAGATTTCCAAATCGAACGATCCCAGTTTGGGATTGGTCCGTATGGCTTCTAGAATCGTACTTTCACCCATGAGTTCGTGAACAATGTTTTTCATTCCACCCGGCCTACCCTGTCGTCATCGGACTCTGAGTGTGGCATTCGTCATGCTGGCACTGCTGGGGTCAGGTTGCGATTCAGGCCATTCGTCGGGAGTGACATTGCCAACGGCGCCAGGTGGCAAGCCGTTAGCGGGGGTTCATCTGAGTGTGTCCTGCTCGGAGCCAGTTCTAGCTCAGAGATTGACAGCACAAGCGGCCGCGTGGTCCGGCAAATCGGGAGCCACAGTTAAGTTCGTCACCGGGGCTTCAGAACCAAAACCTGGTGAGAAACAGGCCGATGTTGTTGTTGTCAGTGCCAGCGAGTTTGGAAAAGTGGCACCCGACCTCCGCTCCATGCCTGCGTCGTTGAAGACGAACGATCATCCCTTACAACGCAGCCGGATTGCTGAGGTCTATCGCGACACGTTAACCAATTGGGGAGGCGATGTCCAGGGAATTACACTGAAATCAAATGGATTCTTAATGATCTACCGTGCGGACCGTTTCGCGGATCCCGCGACACGTGCGGCCTTTCAACAGCAGACGGGCCGAAGTCTCAATCCACCAAGGACTTACGAAGACATCCGTGACATCGCCGCATTCTTTCATGCCCGTGATGGCAAACCCAGCCTGACCGCGTTTCCACCCAGCTCGCCGATGCTTCTCTGGCAATTCCAACAGCTCGCCGCGTGTTACGATCGCAAAGCCATCGGCGAACTCGACGCCTCCCGGCTTGGCAACAAAAACCCCAATTCCTTCCTCTCCTTCCAACTGGATGCCAACTCCGGCGACCCGCGGTTAACACAGCCTGCCTTCCTCGCGGCCGCAGAGTGGCTCGCGGCTACACAACTTTACCGCCCAAAACCAGACTCCACCGAAGACCCAGTCGCTGCGATCGAATCCGGGACAGCCGTCGTAGGGATCTACTCGCTTCGTGATGTCGCTCGCTTGGCCCTCGATCCCAACACCGGGGCCATCCCCACCAAGCTCGCGATCAGCCCACTGCCTGGCACTCGCTCTTACTACGATGCCGAGGGCAAAGCGCAAGTGGCCTCTGGCGAAGGGAACTACGTGCCGTTCTTGGGTAGCGACACCTACATTAGTGGGGTGAGTAAGACCTGTGAAAACCCGGACGCGGCCTGGGAATTCCTGACCGAACTTGGCAACATGACTGGCAGTCTCGCGAGTCTCTCGGACCCCAAGCTCGGTAGCGGCCCGTTCCGCCGCGAGCATGTCGATGAAACCCGCGACGCCATTTGGCACAGCTACAAATTCGACCAAGCCAGCAGCCAAAAGCTCGCTGACGCCATGCGAAAAGGGCTGGCGCTCAACATCGTTAACCCTGTGACGGTCCTGCGCTGGCCCGACCAAGGCGAACGGATGACCACCCTTGAAACCGAACTTCGCACCCTTCTCGCCCAACCGACCATCGCCAAGACCGCGATGGAACGAGTGAGCACCGCCTGGAAAGCCCTGGATGCCAAGCTGCCCGCCGCAACCCGCGATCAACATCGCCGGAACGCCCTCGGCATCCCGTGAGTTGGTTGCAGCTAGATTCTCTGGTGGCACGGCCATCTTGGCCGTGCTGACGGTGAGCGGCACTTTTCGACGCATGGGCTGGAAGCCCATGCCACATGTGATTACACTCCGTGAGTCGCAATCCACCTGGGAGGATTTTGCGGGATTCGCTAAAATGCCCGCACTTCCTGGATGTGGGCGGACTTGCGGATGTGTGGAATTGCGGGGATGATTGACCTCTCAGCCGGTCGGCGGACAGCACCGGCGGGGGTCGTGGCACGGATGAGCCAAGCGATTTTGCACCGTGGCCCCGACCAGGACGGCGAACACACCTCTCCAGGCCATCACCTAGCGAACCGTCGGCTGTCGATCGTCGGGTTAGCGGATGGTCAGCAGCCGATCGCCAACGAGGACCGCACCGTCTGGACGGTCTTTAACGGCGAGTTCTTTGATTACCCCGAGAAACGAAAAGCCCTCGAAGCCAAGGGGCACACCTTCCGGACCCATACAGATACCGAAATCCTGCCACACCTGTGGGAGGAATACGGGCCAGGTTTGTGGGAGCATCTGCGGGGGCAGTTTGCGGTCTGTTTGTGGGATTCGAAGTCCAACGAGTATCTGCTAGGCCGGGATCGTGCGGGGATCTGCCCGCTGTACTACACCACTTACACCGACGACGGCGGGCCGTGGTTGCTCTTCGCCAGCGAGATCAAAGCGATCTTCGCGTCCGGCTTGGTGAAGCCCAAGGCGAACGTGCAGGGTCTGAACCACATCTTCACCTTCTTTGCCATGCCCGGCCCACTGACGGTGTTTGAAGGCATCACACTCCTCCCGCCAGGGCAGTTCCTGCACTTCAAGCCCGGCCAAGGAAGCCCCGAGAAGCTCCTCGAACGCAAGATTTATTGGGAAGTCAACTACCCCGACGAAGGCCAGGAAGACTATGGCCATGATGAAGAGCGGGTCATCAAAGGCTTTGAAGAGGTCATGTACGCGAGCATCGAACGACGACTCCGGGCCGATGTGCCCGTGGTGTCGTACCTTTCGGGTGGCGTGGATTCGTCCTTGGTGGTGGCGATGGCTTCCAAAGCCCTCGGTCGGCCGATCCCGACGTTCACCGTCAGCGTGAACATGGCCGGGCAAAACGAGGAAAGCGAAGCCCTTCAGACGGCCCGCCACCTGGGCTGCACGCCGATTGTGGTGCCGTGTGGCCATGACGAACTGCGCTCGGGTTACCCCGAGTTGATTCGCGCCGCTGAGTTCCCCGTGATCGACACTGCTTGCCTGGGGATCATGCACCTCGCTCGGAGTGTGCGTGCGAATGGCTTCAAAGTCGCCCTGACGGGCGAGGGAGCCGACGAATGGCTGGCCGGTTACCCCTGGTTCAAGTTGCATCGTGCGACGAGTTGGCTCGACGCAATTCCTGGATTACCGCTCGGTTACTCGGCACGCCGGTTGTTTTTGAAGTACGTTTCCCGGGACCCGGTCTACCCCAAACATCTCGTGCGGGCCGTGCAACAGACCGTCGGCGGGCATAACGGCTGGGTGGATGCGTACGGCATGATGAGCCTGAACAAACTCCGCTTCTTCACGAAGGGCATGATTGACCAAGTCCTGGAGAAATCCCCCTACTCCGACCTTGAGCTGACGCCCAAACTGCACCGCTGGCATCCATTCCATCGGCAAATGTACCTCGGTGCTCGCATCATGCTCGCCGGGCATTTGTTAAGCTGTAAGGGCGACCGCGTCGCCATGCACAACTCCGTCGAGACACGCTACCCCTTCCTCGACGAAGCCGTGACCGATTACATGGCCAAGCTGCACCCTCGCTGGAAACTCCGCGGGTTGCTCCGCGACAAGTTCGTCGAACGCAAAGTCGCCGAGCGCTGGCTGCCGAAAGAGATCGCTTGGCGGCGCAAACTCATGTTCCGCGCCCCGATGGACTCCTGGATTCAAACCGCGACCGCAGGGCAAACCAGTTGGGTCGAGGAAGTCCTCTCCGAAGAATACCTCCGTCACACAGGCTACTTCGACCCGGTCGCCGTGAAGGCTGGCATCGAACGCCTGCGCAACATGCGCCGCCGTGCCCCCGGCAAAACCGGCCTCGAAATGGGCCTCACGGCTGTGGTGGCCACGCAGTTGTGGCATCGACAATGGATCGAAATGCGGAATGCGGATTTCGGAATGCGGAATTAAAACAGTAAAGAGCCGAGGAAAAATTGATCCTGTGTCTGTAGCTTGTGTGCCTTTGTAACCCTTCTCCCCTTGCGGGAGAAGGTGGATTTGGAAACTCGTTCAACGAGTTTCCAAAGACGGATGAGGGGTCAGCGCGTGTCGGGGAAGATGCCCTCTTCCCATCAACCGCGTTACCCCTCATCCGTCCGATCCGGCACTGTCGTGCCTGGATCGGCCACCTTCTCCCGCAAGGGGAGAAGGGACAAAACCTCTAGAAAATGCAGTATCTGCAAGGTTTTTTGAACCCTGACCCCCGAACCCTGACCCCTGCGAGCGAAGCGAGCCACCCACGAAATACGCCCTGCTGACCCTGATTCACGAACGCTCGCGCTACATGGCGGGGGTGGGGGCAGTGTTGTTTTCGTGCATGTTGATTGCGCTTCAGGTCGGGCTGTTGATTGGGCTATTTGAATTGACGTCGATCCCCGTGGACCGGACCTCGGCGGACCTCTGGATCGGGGCGACCGATGTTGAAAGCGTCGATCTGGGCCGACCAATTCCTGTCAGTTATGTCGGTCGGTTGAACAAACCCGGGATGCAGATGCCCGAAGCGTTTTACATGAACTTTGCCAACTTCACCCGCATGTCCGGCAGCTCGAACATGTGCATGGTGGTCGGCAGCGGCATGACCCGCGAGCATGTGGGCTGTGCCGATGTGCTCACCGATGAACATCGCCAACTCTTGACCGAGAACATGACCATCGTCGTCGACGTCTCCGACCTCGGCAAACTTGGCATGAAAGAGATCGGCGACCGGGGTAAGGTCAACGACAAAGAAGTCCGGCTGGTGGGCACCGTCTCGGGGTTAAAGAGCCTCGCGGCTCCGTGGATCTTCTGCTCGCAATCGACAGCCCGACAATTGCTCTCCGCCCAGAACCCCAAGTACACCGACCATGTGACTTACCTGCTGGCCAAGTGTGAGAGCGAGTCACGGGCCACGGCGATTGCCAAGGAGTTGCAAGCGGAGTACCCAGAGATGTCCGTGTACACGGCCTCCGAGTTCTCGACCAAATCGCGGATGTATTGGCTCCTCCGGACGAAAGCCGGCGTGGCCCTCGGTTACGCGGCCCTCTTGGGACTCATGGTCGGGGCTGTGATCACTGCTCAGACGCTCTACACCGCGACGATGGCGAGTGCCAAAGAGTTCGCCACGCTGCTGGCCCTGGGGATTCCGCGCCGGAAGATTTACGGCATGGTGATGGCCCAATCATTCTGGGTTGGCGTCATGGGAGTGTCGCTGTCGATTCCGCTCGTGTTTCTGTTGGCGTTCCTCGCGGAAAGGGCCGGGGGGCGGGTCGTGTTGCGTTGGGAAATCCTCGTCGGGGCGGCGGTCGTCACGATGATCACTTCGCTTCTCTCCGGCTTTTCGGCACTCCGGTCGGTGCGGAAAATCGAGCCGATGAGCCTTTTGAGGTGATCATGAGCCGCGTCGCACTCCGCACCCGCAACCTCCGGCGTACCTTCGGCGATGGTGCCAGCCAGCGTGTCGCCTTGCAGAACGTCAACCTGGACCTGAACTCAGGCCAACTCGCACTGTTGATGGGGCCATCCGGATCGGGCAAGTCCACGTTGCTCGCGATCCTTTCGGGGCTGTTGCCGCCAGATTCGGGCAGCGTCGAGGCGTGGGAACAGGGCCAATACGGAGACATGTGGGCCATGAGCCAGACGGAACGCGAAGCGTTCCGCCTGCGGCAGGTCGGCTTCATCTTCCAGGGTTACAACCTCTTCCCGGCGTTCACCGCTCTGCAACAACTGGAAATCGTGTTGCAATGGGGGCAGAATGCCAGCAGCCGGGAAGCTCGCAGCCGCAGCCAAGAGATGCTCGAACGCTTGGGTCTGAAAGCCCAACTGCACAAGAAGCCCGCCCAACTCTCGGGCGGCGAGAAACAGCGCGTGGCCATTGGCCGGGCTTTGGTCAAGGGGTCCAAGTTCATCTTCGCCGATGAACCGACCTCAGCCCTCGACTGGGAAAATGGCCAGAAGGTGATTGAGCTACTGCGGCGTGAAGCTCACGAGAATGAGGCGACGATTTTCGTCGTTTCCCATGATCACCGCATGTTGCCGCTCGTGGATGTGGCCTACCATTTGGAAGACGGTGCCCTGACGGAGATGACCATCGAACCCGGCTCGCATTCCGTTTCGAGCCAAGGAGATTGACGATGCGATGGAAAGCATGGCCCTGGGCGGTGGGGTTGGCACTGCTGGCGTTTTCGCTGGTCGGCGCGAACACCCTGATGACGGACGAAGGCAAATCGGCTCCCAAACCCGCCGCTGCTCCTGTAGCCAACGGTAAAGGTGGCGTGACGGTGTTGGGTGTCGTCATCAGTGATCCGCCCGAGATGCCGATCGGCCCACCCGGAGTGGCGCCGCTCATGGTCGTGGACAAAGTCCTGGTCACCGATGGCCAGGCTGTCAACGCCGGGGAAGTCTTGGTTCAGTTCGATGATTCGCTGTTGGTCCACAAGCCGCAACAAGCCAAGGCCGAACTGCTCGCCGCCGAGCAAGACCTGGTGAAGGCACAAGTTCAGAAGCAGAACCACGCTGACACCTTGACCGGGCAAGAACTCCTGATCAACACGCTCAGAGCCGATTTGAAAGAAGCTCAAGAGTCCCTGGCGATTGCCAAAGCGACTTACAACAAAATCCTGGATGCTGACCGCGACCTCACGACGGGCAAATTCCTGACTACCGATGAGAAAGAGACCCGTCGCCGCGAGAATCTCGACCTCCGCAAAGCGGACAACATGGTGAATAACCTCATCGCCAAGATTCAAGGTGAAGAGTTGAAGCTGAGTGCCATGAAACGCAACCCTGTCGACGCCGATATCCTCGCGGCTCAGGCCAAGATCGACCGACTCAAAGCCACGCTCGCCGAGGCTCAAAATGCCCTCGCCGCCTGCACCATCAAGGCTCGCGTCGCGGGGACCGTCGAGCAAGTCCTGGCCACACCCGGCCAGACCGTCGGCCCAGGCACCCGCTCACCACTCATGTGGATCATCCCCAACGGTAAGCGGATGATCCGCGTCGAAGTGGAACCCGAGTTCGCCCCACGCATTGCAGGCAAAGAAGGCCAGAAGGTGACGATCACCGACGGCAGCAACTTTAGTTTGCATTACGAAGGCACGATGCGCCGCATGGGCACCGCCTACCAGACCAAACGCTCGCAACTCGAAAGCCTCGCCATCACGCCGACGAAAGTGCTGGAGTGCCTGGTCGAAGTCACCGACCCGACCCCACCTGGCCAACCACCACTACGAGTCGGCCAACCCGTGCGGGTGCTGTTTCCGTAACTGGCGAAGCTAACCTCACCCCCAGCCCCTTCTCCGAAACCTTGGGTATGGTCACATCTCCGATTTCCAAAGACAACCTCATCCCCCCAATCCCCATCTCCGAAACGGAGAAGGGGGAGGAAAACCCTTGAAAACAAGCTGTTTTCGCAATTTCTTGCTCCCCTCTCCGTTTCGGAGAGGGGTTGGGGGTGAGGTTGCATTTTGAGCCCGAAGTGGGTCAATCATCACCTGTCGAACGCGTGTTCTGCTGATATCAACCCCCAAATAGCTCCAAGAACCGCGCTTCGATGGCGGCGTTGTCGAAGTGCTGAAGATACCTCTCGCGACCTCGGCGGATCATCTCTCGGCGAAGATCACGGTTCTGCGTCGCTTCGGCGAGTTTCTCGGCGATGGCTTTCGGATCGGCGGAAGCGTAAAGCACGGCGTCGCTCCCCGTCGAGGGGATGGCCGCATTCGGCACCGCGACGCTGGGTAACATCAGCCCCATGGCCTCGATCAGCGGCACACAGAACCCCTCGTGCAAACTGGTGACGAGAAGCACATCGGCGGTGAGGTAGAGGGCCTTGAGTTGAGCGGTGGTCACTTTGCCAGTGATCACGATCGAGTCGGCGTGGCCCGAGGCTTCCATCAGCTGGTGGACTTCGGTGGCATGCTCCGGCACTGGGCTATCGCCGACGATGATGAGCCGAGAGTGTGGGTCGTGGCGGCCCCGGAACTCGGCGAACGCCTGCACGGCGAGCGGGATATTCTTGTTCGGCACGAGCCGACCAACGACGAGGATGTTCGTCGACCAGTCGTCTAACCCAGACACGGCATGAGCGTCCGGTTCGAGTTGTAAGAGCTGATCGGCATGGTGGAACGGCGGCAGAACTTGGACGCTCGAACCCGCGCGGGCCAGGCGGAAATCCTCAGCGTTGAACTCCGAGTCCGCCCAGAGTTCGGCGCCCGAGCGAGCGAGCCGCCGGACCTGGGCAACACCTTCTTCGCAGCCCTTGGCCACTTCTGGGTTGGCGTTGGCAAAGAACTTCGCCGGCGTGACGTTGTGGTACTTCACGATCTTGCGACACGGCAATTTCTCGACCGCTTTCACGGCCCATTCGCAGCCAATCGAGTGGTGGTAAATCAGCACATCGTTCGGGTTTCGCAGAATCTTCGGCAACTCATCCGGCGTGCGCACAGGCTCATTGACGCGGCTATACCACGCGACGAGTTGCACATCATGGCCTTGTTTGCGTAAGGCTTTGGTCATGCCGAAGACATCGTTGCCGACGGCATCGCCTTCGACGAGTGTGGGGAGCGCGATAGCGATGTTCATACGGACTCCTCCCAGAAATCGTGCTCTTTCAGAGCCGCGACGAGCTGTTTCCCAGCGGCTTTCCAGGTGAACTCCTTAGCTCGCATGGCCGCGGCTTGACCGAAGGCTTCCGCGGCTGCGGGGTTGTCGGCGACTTGTTGCATCGTCTCGATGAGGCTCTCGGCGACAGGCTCGGCCCACTGGCCTTGGTAGATGTCGTTCTGAGCTTCCACGAGCCGATGCTTGACGACGTACCCCACTTCGGCATCAAAGAAGGCCGTCAGCCCGCTGAAATGCGTCGAGATCAAGGGCCGTCCGCAGGCCATGGCCTCGATCAGGTGTAAGCCGAAGCCTTCGGCGTAGCTCGCGTTGATGTAGGCTGTGAGAGAGCGGTACCACTCGGCCAGTTCGTGGTGTGGCAGGTAGGCCCGGATGACATCAATACGCGGGTCGTCGTAGGTCTCGACACCCGGCGAACCGGGGGTGATTTTCACACGTAATCGCACGTCTTGACGGTCGGGGAACGCTTGGCGGAACTGCTCGACCACCCACTGGGCATTCTTCCGTAAGCCGCCCGAAGACAGTGCCCCGGCGGTGCCGAAAGTGCAGATCTCGGGGGCGCTGTTCTTCGGGTGGTAGACCAAAGGATCAAAGCCGAGCGGAGCCACGGCGATGGGGGTGGTGATGCCATCCGCGGCGAAGCACTGGCGTTGCCATGCACTGGGGACGATGATCAGGCTGGCGTCGTTGAGCTGCGGAATCCATTTGGGATGGAGTTTATCCGTCTCCCACATGGTGTAAACGGCGGTGCGACCCAGTAGCCCGAAGCGTGGGGCCAGGAATGGTGGCCCGCAGACGAGCATCGGCTCCGTGATCCGCTTCACAATCGGTGGCATCAGGTCTGGGGGCACGAGGTCCGATCGGACGAGGGCCGTGGGATGCAGTTTCAAGTCGAGGCCAAAGGACGGCAGCCCTTTCAAGAACGCATACGTGACATGGTCGTAACCACCGATGCCACGAACGTCCGCGCCGATCCAGAGTGGCTTGGTGGCTTGGGCCTTTTTCGCAGAACCGCGTTTGGCGAGCAGTGGTCGATCATCAATGGGGAATGCCAAGTCCGTATCGAGGACTTGGCGTTCTTCCTCGAGCATGGACTTCGTCGCCCAGTCCCCCAGTGCCGTGACCGTGACGGCGTGCGGTGGAGCATCCGAGAATCGCCGCGTCGGCACGGACCAGATCGTCTGCTCACTTTTGCCGCTGATGCCCACAGCCAACTTCAGGCCGAAAGCCTGGTCAGTGTGTTGTTTTCGTTCAGACTCAGCGAGGTGGTAGAGGGCATGTTCACGCAGCTCGATGCCGGGCGGCAAGACGAGCATTCGTTCCGTTTGAGCACGGGACACGGCCTGGGCGATCCCCTCGGCTCGTCCAGCCCACTTCGGCAAGCGAATGATGGTCACGCGGGGATCGGGGCCAAGTAGCCGTTCGAGGTGATCGTCTAACTCACTGCCACCTGCGGCGACCAAGAACAGGTTCCAGTGCGGGTAAAGTTGCCGACGCACCGAGTGAGCCGAGAGCCGGGCATGGTCGAGTTGTAGGTTGTCGATGGGCAGCAGAATGGAGATCGGCGGCGGGGCGATCATGGCATCGATCGCGGCCTGGACGCGAGCGGCTTCGTCAGCAGGGAGAGCATTGCGTCGCCACCAGGCGCCGTTGACTTCCGCTTGCTCCACGGAGCCAAGTTGCATGACGCGGGTATCGACGAGGCCCTTCATCATCTTCTTGCGAAACTCGCCAAACTTGCCTGCGAGCAAGATCTTGGCCCCGCGCTTCAAAGCTCCTCCGAAGCAGCGATAGGAAAGCGTCAGCCGGACTTTTTCGCGGATGGCTTTGTAAACGATCTCTTGTTTCGCAATCTCGCGGATTGAGAATTCATCCCAAGCCTGTGGCCCTTCGCCGTGCTTCAACTTGAGTCGGACTCGGGTGGCAGCACGGGGAAGTTCGATGGTGAACTTCTCGCGGATTTTCTGATTCCAGGAAAAGGACTCCCGCAGACAGACTCGGCCTGACTCCTCTTCGAGAATGACTTCGAGCTTCTTGCGGATGGCAAACCGCGACAACGACGTCACGCCCACGGCGATCTCATACCAGCCCGGTTTGAGTTCCAGTGGCCCGGACCAGGAGACCTCGGGGGCCTCGACTTGCCAAGTTCCCCCAGCTTGTGTCGTACCCAGACTTGGTGTCAACGTTTCTAAAAGTGGCCCCGTGAGAGAGGCGAATGAAGTCCCTTTCATCACTCTAGCATGGCTCAGCCGCGACAAAACTGTCAACCCCAGTTCGGTGACAGGTGACAGCCCCTCGCAGGATTCTGATTTTTTCTTTTGTGGAAATGTGGTAAAGATTCTTCTCTCCGCCCTCGGCTATAATTGACTGAGACTAATCAGGAGTGCTGCGATGATCGAACCCCCGGAAGGCATTTCTGGCCCGTTGCGGCGACGCGAGTCCACAGCAGTGGCGAAGTCCGGGCGAGAGACGATCTCGATTGAAGTCGCCCTGACCATCTATCGCTACATGGTTCAAGCTCGCGCGCTCGAAGAGCGATCGATCAAAATGTCCAAGTCCGGGGAAGCCTATTTCTGGATCGGCGGGCCGGGCGAAGAAGCGTTTAACTCCTGCTTAGGCATGCAAGTCCGTCGCGGTTCGGGAATCGAATTCGACTACCTCCACCTTCACTACCGCAACTCCGCCACCTTGATCGCGATGGGAATGCCCATGCTCGATCACTTCCGGCAGTTAGCGATGGCTGTCACGGATCCCTTTAGCCGCGGGCGAAACTTCGTCGGTCATTACGCCCGTGCGGACTGGAACGTGATCCCGGTGACGAGTGTCATCGAAGTGCAGTACCTCATGGCCCCAGGTACAGCCCTGATGCAGAAACGCTCCGGCAGCGATGGCATTACCATCGTCACGGGCGGCGATGCCGGGACGGCGGAAGGGGACTTTGAAAGTTGCCTGCTCTGGTCGAGCCGACCGGGCAACGAATTGCCGGTATTGATGATTGTCACGAACAATCAATTCGGGATTTCGACGCCACTGAACACCCAGATCAACGTCAAACGGATTTCGGATCGGGCCTTGCCTTACCGCATTGAGCACGAAACCGTGGATGGCAACGACCCTGTCGCGTCTTGGAACGCGATCGATCGGGCCATGCGATATTGCCGTGAGCAGAAGAAACCCTTCCTTCTCGAAGCGAATGTGAGCCGGTTGCATGGTCACAGTTCGTCGAGTGGTGCCCAACGGAATTGGTCTGAGACAGATTGCCTGGCCCTGTTCGAGCAGAAACTCATTGACTTGGGTGCCTTGAGCGCTGATCAAGCCCAGGCGATGCGTGAGGATGCCAAGGCCGAAGCGGATGCTGCCGTGGTCCAGGCCACCTCGGAGGCCAAGCCACAGGGTGCGGATGTGGAATCGGGAACTTACGCCCCGAGCACCGTCGATGTGGTCTACCCCGAAGATTACACCGGCCTGCCCCAAGCCAGGTGATCTCGAATGCTCTGGCGAATCCTCCGACCGCTACTCCTTCTCTCCCCAGCGTTCGCACTTCTCGGCGCTGGGATATGGTTTCTGGCTAGCCAATACCAAAAGCCGATTCCCGAGTCCTCTCCGGAAGGTCGACTCGTCGTCGTGGTGGTCGTGGATCAACTTCGCGCGGACTACCTCGAACGATTTGCCACGCACTTCTCCAACGACGGTTTCGAGAAGTTGAAGCAGGAAGGCGTCTGGTATTCGCAAGCTCATGTGCCATTCGCCAGCACATTCACTGGCCCGGGACATGCCTCGATCGCCACGGGAGCTGATCCGAGTGTTCACGGCATCGTCGATAACGCTTGGTACGATTCAGGACGGGGTCGCAAAGTGATCTGCTCCACCGGGGACCGGGCCTACGAGCGAGTGCCTTTGGGCCGAGCCCCCAAGCCGCTGGTTGATGGCGGCCTCGCTCCCGAGCGGCTGTTGATCCCCACCGTCGGTGATGTGCTCGTGGCCTCCAAACAGGGCCGGACCTTCAGCTTGGCCATCAAAGACCGGACCGCGGTACTCCTCGGTGGCAAGAATCCTGACGGGGTCTATTGCTATGATCCTCTCACCGGCGATTTCATCACCAGCACCTTCTACCGTGAACGACTTCCCGGCTGGGTCGAGCAGTTCAACCGCGACCGTCACGTCGATGCCTGGATTTTGAAGCCCTGGGAAAGACTTCTCCCCACGGGGCAATACGTTCCGCTCGGCCTCGACGATGCACCCGGTGAACGAGCCGGAATCACCAGCAAAGAGCACACCTTCCCGCACACGATTTCCCCCGATGGCACGGCCAGCGAAGCCTATTACACCAACCTCGAAGCCACACCCATGGCCAATGAACTGGTCTGGAAACTTGCTGAAAACTGCATTCAAGAAGAGAAGCTCGGCCAGACGGGGCAAACCGATTTACTCTTTTTAGGCCTCTCCGCCAACGACCCGATCGGTCATGCCTTTGGTCCCGATTCGCATGAAGTCATGGATGCGACGGTTCGGACCGATCGCTTGATGGAAGTGATACTCAAAAGCCTCACTGAAAAGTTCGGCGCAGGACGCTTCACTCTGATTGTCACCGCCGATCATGGCGTCTGCCCGCTGCCGGAGCGTGCCACAGCATCCGAAGCGGTTCGCTTCGACCCCAGCGTTGAGTATTCGGGCTTAGAGACGGTCTTGGTCGAGAAGTTCGGCCCCGGGCCGTGGGTCGAGAAGTTGGAGTTTCCTTGGGTGTATCTTAATCGACGGCTGATTCAGTCTCAGAAATTGAAGTCGAGCGAAGTCGAGGAAGTCGGGGCTCAGTGGGCCGCGAACCGACCCGCTGTGGCTGAGCAATCCTTCAGCCGGACAGCGTTAACAGGACCGGCCCTCGATTCGACCCTGGGCCAGATGGTGCAACGCAGCTTTCACCCCGACCGCTCAGGTGATGTCTATCTCGTGGCCAAGCCCGGCTGTTTGCCGCTCGGCAAACTCAGCACCGGCACGACGCACGGCTCGCCACACCCCTACGACACTCACGTGCCCATCCTGGCTATTGGCCACGGCATCCCGAAGTTCGGCAAACAATCCCACAAGGTCTCGGCGCTCATCACAACCCCGATCATCGCCCATAGTCTGGGCCTGTCACCTCTCCCCCAAGCCGTCGAAAGACTGCCAGTAGGGTGGTGACCATTCCGTCCGTTCAAAAAGTTTGCATTCAACTGACTTGGAAATCCTCTTTTAGCCTCACCTAGAATGGGGTTCCCCCCACTTTGAGGATTGGTCATGTTGAAGAAGGCGTTACCGGCGTTTTTGATTCTCACCTCTCCGCTGTTCGCGGCGGACCCACCCAAGGCGGCTGAGGCAGCCAAACCAGCAGAAGCAAAATGCCCGATCATGGGTCAACCGGAACCTTACCGCAACACCGCTCAAGGTGCGATGGGTAACAAGAACTGGTGGCCAAACCAGTTGAATCTCGGGATTCTCGCTCAGAATTCGTCCAAGACCAACCCCATGGGCGAAGGCTTCAGCTACGCCGAAGAATTCAAGAAACTCGACCTCGCCGCACTCAAAAAAGACATCAACGCCGCCCTCACGACCTCGCAAGAGTGGTGGCCAGCTGACTACGGCAACTACGGCCCGCTCTTCATCCGCATGGCCTGGCACAGCGCTGGCACCTACCGCGTGACCGATGGTCGCGGTGGCGCTGGTTACGGCATGCTCCGCTTCGCTCCACTCAATAGCTGGCCTGACAACGGCAACCTTGACAAAGCCCGTCGATTGCTCTGGCCGATCAAGCAGAAGTACGGCCACAAGATTTCGTGGGCCGACCTGATGGTTTTGACAGGCAACGTGGCGATGGAAAACATGGGCTTCAAGACCTTCGGCTTTGCCGGTGGCCGGGAAGACCTCTGGGAACCACAAGAAGACATTTACTGGGGCCCAGAATCGAAGTGGCTCGGTGACAAGCGCTATAGCGATGGCCGCAAGCTCGAAAAGCCCCTCGCCGCCGTGCAAATGGGCTTGATCTACGTGAACCCCGAAGGCCCGAACGGCAAGCCTGATCCACTCGCTGCCGCGAAGGACATCCGCGAGACCTTCGGCCGCATGGCCATGAATGACGAAGAAACGGTCGCCCTCATCGCCGGTGGTCACACCTTCGGCAAAGCTCACGGCGCCGCTAGCCCGGAGAAGAACGTCGGCCCAGAACCCGAAGCCGCACCGCTCGAAGCCCAAGGCCTCGGCTGGATCAACAAGTTCGGCAAAGGCAAAGGCGGCGACACCATCACCAGCGGCCTCGAAGGCGCCTGGACCTCGACCCCGACGAAGTGGTCCAATGGGTACTTCAACAACCTGCTCGGCTACGACTGGAAGATGACGAAAAGCCCCGCCGGTGCGATCCAGTGGATCCCCACCGACGAAGCCGCGAACACCCTCGTGCCAGACGCTCACGACCCCGCCAAGAAACATGCCCCAATCATGTTCACGACCGACATGGCCCTGAAGATGGACCCCGAGTACGCCAAGATTTCGAAGCGTTTCCACGAGAACCCGAAAGAGTTCGCCGACGCTTTCGCGAAGGCTTGGTACAAACTCACCCACCGCGACATGGGGCCTGTGAGCCGCTTGCTCGGCAAAGAAGTGCCACCTGCCCAACTCTGGCAAGACCCTGTTCCTGCCCTGGAGCACAAGCTGATCACCGCCGCCGAAATCGACTCCCTCAAAGCCAAGATCGCTGCCGCTGGCATCCCAACTTCGCAACTCGTGTCCACAGCTTGGGCCTCGGCCTCCAGCTTCCGTGGGACTGACAAACGCGGCGGAGCCAACGGCGCTCGCCTTCGGTTGGCCCCACAGAAGGACTGGAAAGTCAACAACCCCGATGAACTCGCCAAAGTCCTGCCGATGCTCGAAAAGATTCAGCAAGACTTCAACGCGACCCTGGCCGATGGCAAGAAAGTCTCGCTCGCCGATGTGATTGTGCTCGGCGGTTGCGTGGGCGTCGAAGCCGCGGCCAAGAAAGCCGGCCAAGTCGTCAAAGTCCCCTTCACCCCAGGCCGCACCGACGCGACCCAGGAGATGACGGACGTCGCCTCGTTCGCCGTGCTCGAGCCAACCTCGGACGGCTTCCGCAACTTCTTCCCACGTGAACTCGATCGCCCAGCCCCTGAGAACCTGATCGACCGCGCTCACCTGCTCACCCTGACCGCCCCGGAAATGACCGTCCTCGTCGGTGGTCTCCGCGTGCTCAACGCCAACACCGCTGGCCTGCAACTCGGTGTGTTCACGAAGAACCCCGAAGCCCTCACCAACGACTTCTTCGTCAACCTGCTCGACATGGGCACGGAATGGAAAGTGTCGCCGGTGTGTGAGCACTTCTACGAAGGCCGCGACCGCAAGACCGGCCAAGCGAAGTGGAAAGCCAGCTCCGTCGACCTCGTCTTCGGCTCGAACTCGCAATTGCGAGCCATCGCCGAAGTCTACGCCGCCGAAGACGCCCAACAGAAGTTCGTGACCGACTTCGTCGCCGCCTGGACGAAAGTCATGAACCTCGACCGCTTCGACGTCTCCGCGCCAAAGCACCACGGCCACTAAGCCAACAACCCCATCCCCAGCCACCACCCGGTGGCTGGGGATTACAGCTTCCAGAGCACTTTCTCGCAGCTATGCTATTCCAAATCCCAAATCAGAGATGTGTTGGCAGTTTGTCGAATCGATACCATTTTGAACCATCGAAATTTAACGACATCTTGTATGTTGAATATTCCAAATTTTCGCGCCTGATACATCCGTAACGGCTACAAGAATGAAAACGATCTGATAACTCAGGTGATTCGTGGGTCAACGAGTGGCTGGCGTCGTTAGAGTAGTGGCGTTGCTCTACGGAGTCGGGTTTATGCTCAGACGGCGGCGGAAGTTGATTCTCGGTTGCGTCCTGGTACTGGCCGCTGCGATCGGTGTCGTGTGGTGGTCGGCTTCAAGCTCACCGCCGCCATTTCAAATCCGCGAAGATATCACCTTCATCACTGGCCCGGTCGATGCCGATGGTTTCCTCGATTTCGAAGTGGCTCTCCACGACCGCCTCAAAGTCCCCCCGCAAGAGAATGCCAACGTTCTCCTTTGGCAAGCGATAGGCCCAAGGCCTGACGGCACCGCCCTGCATCCGGATTACTGGGCCGCTCTTGGTGTTCCCGAACCCCCTCTGACAGGCCCGTATTTTACAGGCTTGGCGACTTGGAAGAATGATGGACGCATATTGACAGTCGCTTCCAAAGAGATGTTGAATCTAGAAAGTCGAGCGTATTTCGGGAGATGGTACATTGAAGATGAAGCCACTATTACCCTCTGGCTGAAGTCCCAGACAGCACCACTCGAATTGGTCCGCCAAGCGAGCCTGAAGCCCCGGTACTACAACCCTGTGATCGCCCGCAACCCGACCAGTGGCCAGAAAGAGCCTCTGGGTGGGCGGTTGTTGCCAAACGTCAAGACGCTGCGTTCGATCGCTTCGGCTTTGTCGGTGCGTGCTCGGCTGAGCATCATGGCAGGGGATTTCGAGAGCGCCTGGACGGATGCCATGACCTTGCAACGTCTGACGGCCCTGATGTCCCACTCGGAATCTTTGATCGAGAAGGCCTTTGTGTTGGCAATGCATGTCACGGCCTGCCACATCATGGCCGAGGTCTTGGATGCTGCACCGTGGAGTGAAGCCGAATTGCGAGCGAGGCAGCTGGAGTGGGAAAGCATCTCACCCTGGAGGCCAATCGTTGACAATATTCACGTGAGCCAGCGGATGATGGCGCTCTCGCTCCTCGAGTGGATTCGCCGGGATCGGAAGTTCGACGAGAACGAATGGCTCGGTCCCAAGGGGACGAGGCGTATCTTCACCACGAAGGAAATCGATTGGAACATCACCTATCGTGATACCAATGCTGTCTACGACAAAATCACAGAAATTTCTAAGCTCCAAGATGCCAAGAAGCGCGAAGTCGAGTTTCAAGCTCTTATGAAAGAAGTCGATTCCGCAGCGGGTCAAAATCAACCTGGGAATGCAGTCGCAAGGTTCCTCGACCGGACTTTCCCGCCAGCGATTGATGCCAAGTCCTTGGCGGGCAAACTGGCGACCGTCACGATGCCGGGACTCGATCGTTTCATGACCGACTCGGATGGTCGAGAGATGATGACGGACATGGTTCGCACGTCGTTCGCTCTTGCACGCTACCGGAGAGTCCTTGGCCAGTACCCCATGACGCTCTCAGATCTGAAGCCAAAGTTCATCGAGAAAATGCCTATCGATATCCACACGGGTCAAGATCTCGTCTACACCCTGACCGAAAAAGGCTATCGACTCTACAGCCTAGGCGATAAGAAAGTGGATCAAGGTGGCCCCGGCGTCAAGAGCCAGAACATTGGCTTCGCCTTGCCTCGCCCACGGCCCACAGCACAATCGCCCACCCAGCCAGAACCGATGCCCGAGTAGCCAGCTGGTCAATGAGAGATACTGGATGCACAAGGCCACGAAACGACTGTTGGTCACCATCGCTGGAGTGTTGGTTGTTGGGTACTTGCTCCCGATGTGGCCGATTCTCACACGAGAGCCGGTCGGGCCACCCAGCAACGATTTGCCACAATCAGTCGAGGGCGAGACATTCGCCTCGGGAGACTTCGCCGGCCACACCGCGGACAGTATTCTCGAACGATTTGGATCACCGACCCACCGCTGGGAGGGGCACTACGGCGCACCTCGGTGGGATTTCCAGCAGAAGTATCCCGATGCCAACACAGCAGTCTACGAGCAGCCGACAGGGAGCTTGTACCTCTCCTTCTGCAAGGACCGAGGCCAACTCGTCTGCTTCAGGTCGCATTGGCTCCCGACTGGATGGGAGTTCTGAGTCTCAACACATGCCCACGCACATCACGCCGATTGGCGTGCTCCGGGTTGGGCGTCAGGGGTGGCGGCAGCCAATAGCGCGGCTTTGGCTTCGGGGGGGCAGGGGAAGATGTTGGCGAGGCGGGTGAGGTCGGCGACCAGGTCGGCGGCGGTGCGGTAGGGCATGGCGCCGGGGGCGGTGTCGCCCATCGGGGTTTCGGGGTCGGCTTCTAGGCGACGGATGACGGCGACCAGCGATTCCGGGAAGCTCTTTGAGCGTGTGCGGCGTTTGTTGGCAGGTTGCGACAGTTGCGTCCAGGCGTAGCTGACCTGGCCCAAGGCTCGCAGATCGGCTTCGGGGGTGGGGTCAAAGGTCGCGGCCATGCCGGTGGCGAGCCACATCGGTTCGCCGATGCCAACGAGCTTGATGGTGCCGTCAGCCGTCATCAGGAACGTATCGGACGACAACCGACCATGCACGAGGCCATGCCGATGGGCGGCATCGAGGCCGCTGGCCGCTTGCAAGAGCAGCCAGACCCAAGCACCGGGCGTCGCGGCCTCGGCGGGCCACTCGGAGCTTGGCAGCCCAGGGACGTATTCCAAAATCGCGGCGGGGCGGTTCTGCACTTCGAGCACTTCGACCGTGGCGGCGAGGTTCGGGTGGGCCGAGTCTCGGGCGGCGCTGAACATCTGCCGGAACTCGTCAGGCCGCACGGCATCTTCCATCTCGGCTTCGGCAAGGTGCCGCAGTGTAAAGACTCCGCCTGATCGTGCGGGGTCAACAACGCGGAACACCACTTCCCGAGGCGTGACACGCAGGCGATCAATCACGCGGAACCGACCGAGGATCAGTGAGTTCAGGTTGCCCGTTTCCATCATCGCCAGTTGGTACAACGTCACGGCTCCGCCAGCGAGCAAGACTGAGCGCAGTGGCCGGCGTTGCCGACGAGCCTCAGCCCAGAGGGTGTTGAGCGTCTCCGAGTCCACGAGTTCCAATGACCTCAAACGTTCGCCGAGTTGCTTATCGCCGGGGTCGAGTTCTTCACGGCCCGTGAGTGGTAGCACCACGGGCGGCTCGTTGTCCCCACCACGTGAGCCAACGATCTCCTTCAACTTGCGGCGATACCATTCACGCAGATCGCTGAGGTGCTGCTCGACTTCGCCTCGACGCTCCGCAACTCGTTGCTTCTCGACACGCAGTTCATCGGCTTGGTGAGCGAGCTTGATGGTGGTGGCATCGACTTGTTTGGCCGCGGCTTGAATCTCGGCTTGGCGGGATTCGAGTTGTGTCTCATTGCGTGTCATCGACGAACGGGCACTGAGAATCTTCGACTGCCATTCGAGGGCTTGCTGGCGGAACTCGGCCACGGCCAGGCGATGCTCGGCGCGAGCCTTTTCGAGCATCTGTTCGCGTTCGTCGAGCTTCAAAGCCTCAGCGCGAAGTTCGGCACGAGCCGTCTCCAACTCTTGGCGAGTCTGACCGGCGTAGCCATGCAGTTCGCCGAGGTGGCCACGGATGACGTCCCGAGCGCTCGTGAGCTTCTGCATGGTGTCGCGGGCTTGGTCGTAGAGCTTCGGCGCCTGCTGTTGTAAGGTCGTGAGGTCCGCGATGGCCTGGGCGTGGAATGCTTCGAAGTCCTGACGTGCGGCGGCTTCTTTCTGCAACTCCGCTTGCTTGGTCGTGGCCCAGGTCTCCCGCTCCGTGACGAAGTCTCGCTTCTGCGTGGCGACGACTTTGCCGACTTCACGCAACCTCAACGATTGCCGTTCGAGGTTGGCTTCGCGGGCGACCAAGTCACTCTCTCGCCCCGCGATGTCCGCGAGTTGTTTCTGCAACTCTTCACCACTCACGGCATGGCTCGACAGCAGGCTTTGTTTCTGTTGACCGAGTTCCCCACGGAGTTGATCCAACTCGGACTTTTCAGCCGTGAGCCGTTGGGTCGATTCATCCAGAGCCTTGGTGCGAGCGGCCAGTTCCTCGGCGCGGCGACGCAGTTGCTCCTGGAAGGTCTGCCGGGCCGTATCGGACTCCGCGAGGGCTTTCACGCGGGCTTCGAGGGCCGTGCGGTCAGCTTCGAGGCGGGCTTGGAAGTCTTCGAGTTGCTTCGCGCGGGCTTGGAGGGTCGCGGTCTGCTCGGCGAATTGGGCCGTGCGGCCGTTGATGTCGTGGTCTTTGGCTTGTAGCCGTTCGTTCTCGGCGACCAACTGATTCCGCTGTTCGTGCAGCTCCGCCAGCGTCGCTTCGAGCAGTTTTTGTCGTTCGGCGAAGGCTTTGTTCTCGGTCTCGTGCGTGTCCTTTTGGTGGAACAAGGTCACACGAACCTTCTCCGCTTCCCGGAGCCGGTCATCGAGTTGATGCTGGATTTCATCGAGTCGAATGCGATCCGCCGCGAGCTTCTCGGCGGTCTGTTTCATCTCTTCTTGCTGGCGATCGAGCGACGCCCGCACGACGGCCAGGCGCGCTTGTTGCGTCTCGATTTGCCCGGCACGCTCGGCCAGGTTCGCACTCAGAGCATCCAGCTCGGCTTGCTTCTGAGCCTGTTCGCTGGCCAAGGTTTTGAGCCGGGCTTCTTCGCTCGTGAGTAGCTTTTCGCGCTCTTCGATGGCGAGCTTATCGCGGAGGAATTGATCGTCTCGCCGATCGAGTTCGAGTGTGCGGGCCTCGACTTCCTGCTGACGTTGTTCGTAGCCTGTTTGCCGACGTTCGAACCGCAAGAGTTCCTGGCTGAACTGCTCGCGTTCACGCTTCAGATCCTCGGCGTCACGTTGCCATTCGGCTTCGCGCTCGGCCAGGGTCTTGCCGTTGATGGTGGGAGTCGAGAGTAGCGATTGTTGAATCTTCTGCGTTTCGGTTTCCACCAATTGCTGGCGGAACTGCGTCGTTTCGTACTCCAGCGCAGCCAGGCGTACACGGTGGGCCTCTTCGAGTTCGACCCGTCTCTGGGCGAGGTCCGCGGCTTCGCGTTCGAGCTGTTCGCGGCGGCTATTGAGGTCGGCTGTCGTGCCGCTCAGCATGTTTTGCATCTGAGTGAGTTGCTGGCGGCGCGTATCGTACTGAGCGGCCAGTTGCTCGCGCATACTGCTCAACTCGGCCTGGAACTGATCCAGGTCCGCAGCCCGTTGATTCAATGCGGCTTCGCGCTCACCGCCGCCATTCCACTCTTGCTCCCACTGTTGCCGGCGTTTGTACCACAAGGCCCGGTCGGCTTCGAGTTCCTCCGCCTTCGCCTGCAACTCGGCACGCTCGCGCTTTAAGCTCTCGCGCTCGTTGGCCAGAGCGGTCATGTCCGGGCCGTAGGTCGGTGGCGGTTCTTGGCGTGGCGCTGTGACGGTGGGTTGATACTCAGGGCGGAAGGGGCGGGTGCCTTCGGGGCTGGGTGGTGCTGGCGTGTGGGCTTCGGGGTGCAGGTAAATGCCGGCCAGTTCGATCGTCAGGTCAATCGGGCCAACCGCGACGCGGTCCCCGTGGCTCAGCCGCACAGCGGAGTTTCCGGGGATCAGTTTGCCATTCCACAAGACTGGAAATGCGGGGTCAAGGCGTTGCATCGCCAGGGTTTCTGGCGTGCGGATCAACCGGCAGACTGTCGCCGGGCTGTTCGGCCCCGGTAGGCGGATGTCCGAGTTCGCGGCCCCGCCGATGAGGAAATCTGTGCCATCGAGTTCATAACGAGCCGGTCGGCCCGAGCCGAGCCGGACTTCGAGCGCCACCCCAGACGACGGCGTTTCCGCCGCAGGAAGATGGTGTAATCGTGGGGTAAGATAAGGCTGCATCCGCGAGCATCCCGCTCCAAGTTCGACGAACCCGTCCTAGTTCGCAAGGCACATTGGAACGCAAACCCACGATCTTGACAAGCCCGAGTTCGACCATTCACAGTCGAGACATTGGCGGAGGATCCAGACGTCCAAAATTCAAAGGACCATGAATGTCCGCGATGCCATCAGCGTAGAATGAACTCCCTCTCACGCAGGAATGGAGAATCATCATGCCGACTTACACCGATGCTCAAGTGCTCGAAATGCTGCAAGAAAAAGGCTTGTCGGAGTGGTATCTGGAAGATGGCTGGATTCGCCGCAAATACTATACCGATGGCTGGCCGCAGACGCTCATGGCCGTGAATGCGGTCGGCTTTCTGTGCGAAGCGGCCTGGCACCATGCGGATTTGGCCGTGACCTGGGGCAAACTCTGGGTCAAGCTCCGCAGCCACGACGCGGGGGGCATCACCGATAAAGACTTTGACCTGGCCCAGAAGATCGAAGCTGCTCTCCTCTGGCGGCCAGAAGCCGACACCAGCCTCGCCCCTGGCAACCCCAAAAAGTTCGTATACGGTACCAAGGTTTAAAGCTGTGTCACGGTGAACCGCGGCTGCTTTCGTGGCATGGCCATCTTGGCCATGCTGGCCCGCACGGGCTGGAAGCCCGTGCCACGGATTGCGTACTTGTTCTTGTTCTCGTTCCTCGAAAGGTTCCTCTCCATGTTTCGTGCGTTTCTTTGTGTCCTGGCTCTCACGCCACTTGCCCTCGCAGGTGAGCCAATTGTGATCGTTGGCGGCAAGACCGACCTTGAGGCTGCCGTGATGGTCGTGCCATTGCCGGCGGACGCCCCGGCGAACACGAACTCCCTGGAATACCCCGACACTACCAAACTCCCCGCCCAAATCGGCAGCGCGGACCTGCTCAGCGGCAAGACCGATGGCAAAGTGTTACGCTTCGTGTTGCCCAAACTGAAAGCCGGCGAGACCCTCAAACTCACGCCGATTTACCTCGCCAAACCGAAGCCGACGATGCAGTTCATTGAAGAACCGAAGAAACATGTCGATCTCGTGGTGGGCGAGAAGAAAATTCTCCGTTACATGAATATGCCACACGACACGAGCAGCAAAGAACAACACGAACTCACCTTTAAGCCATTTCACCATGTCTTCGATCCTGAGAAGGGTGAAACACTCCTGACGAACGGCGCTGGGTTGGCCGCGAACAAGGAACTCATGTTCCCCCACCACCGAGGCATTTACCTGGGTTGGATGAAGATCACCTACGGAGCCAACCAGCAAGTCGATAACTGGCATGGCCGCAATGGCGAGTTCACGCAACACGACAAAATGGTCTTCACGGAAGTGGGCCAAGTCGTGGGTCGGCATCGGGCGGAGATCGGTTGGTATGGCCGTGATGGACTCCTTTTCGCCGAGGAAACCCGCGAACTCGATGCTTACCCCTACGCCAATGGCACGCTGATTGACTTCGAAAGTCTCGTGAAAACCCAGCTTCCCAAGGTCACGCTCGATGGCGACCCCCAACATGCGGGTTTCCACTTCCGCGCGGCGATGGAGACAGCGAAGAAATACGCCAAAGAAACTTACTACCTCCGCCCCGACGGTAAAGACGAACCTGGCAAGACCCGCAACTATGACCCGAAGTCCAAGAAAGGCCCCGTCAATCAACCCTGGAATGCCATGAGTTTCAAGGTCAACGACGTTCGCTACACCACCCTCTACCTCGATCACCCCGAGAACCCAAAAGAAGCCCGCAGCTCCGAACGGGACTATGGTCGCTTTGGCACCTACTTTGTCTATGACATCACACCGAAAATCCCGTTAAAGATTAAGTATCGCCTCTGGATTCAAAAAGGCGAAATGACACTCGAACAATGCGAGGCCGCCTACCAAGCCTTTATCTACAAGGGCAAGTAAGCGGAATGCCGTGGGCTAAACTGCTTCACAAGTTTGGGCGAGCGGCACAGCGTTAATCACCGCAGTACTGAGATTCCTGGCTGTTTTTACCCTCCTCCCCCCGCGGGCCCGCAAGGGGAGAAGGGAAAAGAGCACATGGGTATAAACGATCCGCTAGAAAGTCGAGCGTCACGCCCGATTTCTCGACACCCTCTGAAACGTGTACTACGCTTTCGGCGAACTCAGAGGGGCAGGTCATGGCTGCAGTTGCGGAGCCGGTGGGTGCAGTGCCGTTGTTTACTCAGCCCGAGGGGATCGACCCTGGGGCAGCATTCGCCTTTGAGCGAATGATTGACGAAGTCGGGCGGACGGCGTTTCGCATGCCAACCTCCTGCGACATGTTCCTGGCCAAGCATCTCGGTGCCTACCCCAAAGAACGAAAGCTCCTCAGCGCGGCCATGAATGCCGGAGTGCCGCAAAACTTGCTGGAAGAATCCAATCTGGGCGAAGTCGATCGCATCATTGCCCGGCTCGCCAAAGAACTGCAAGCCAAGTTCAATATCCCTCTCGAAGAGGCCAAGTGGGCGGTCGAAGCCTGGGCGGTCTCCGTGAAACGGCCACCGGGGTATGTTGGTAGCCTCAAGGCCCAGGTGAAGTATGTCGATGCTCCGAAACGGACGGTCAGCCCACGCACCGAGCGGCTGATCATGATGCTGATCGCCTCCGCCGGAGGCTTCTTAGGTGGCTTCTTCGGCAATGCGTCCAGCCTGTTCCTTTACAGCGCCTTCTTCCTCGTGGATCAACAACATTCCGGTCGCACGGCTACTGGCACCGACGCGGTGGTGATCATTTACTTCTTGTTCATCGCATTCTTGGGCGGCCTCGGTGGCGGGCTGGGTGCCGCGGTCGGTTGGTGGATGGGTCGCGGTAACGAACGCCCTTGGGCCAGCTTTGCCGCCGCGTTCGGAGCCGCCTTTGGAGCCGCTTGCTTGCTCACCATGACCTTTCGAGGACCCAAACTCTTCAGCGGCATTGGCATCGGCATGAGTGCCTTCGGCGCCACCTACACCTGCGCCAGCCGCGGCGGCCTGGATCCTTCGTAGATCTCAAGACTTCGCCAAGAACAGTCACGGTTCATGAGAAGTCTCGTTGTTTGTGATAACCTAACTGTTCGATGGGACGCTCAGAGCGAGCCACAACAGTCACTCTACCAGGTCAATTCCAATGCGTTTCGAGTCATGGTTATTCACCCTGCTCGTGGTTGTGAGTGCTGTGCGTCCCCTCTCCGCGGCGGATGATGGGGGGCAGATCCAGAAGTTCCTCAAGACCTATTGCAACGACTGCCATGGGCCGAAGCAGCAGAAAGCAGATCGGCGCTTTGACCAACTGGTGCTTCCGGTCCACAAAGCCGACACCCTCGTGGATTTGAAAGACATCCTCGACCAGATCCACCTTGGCGAGATGCCGCCGAAGAAAGCTCCGCAACCGACCGCGGCGGAGTCCAAGGGCTTTGTTGAGCAAGTCACGAAAGCCATGGCCCAAGGCCGTGAGAGACTCGCGAGCACGGGAGGCAGCACCGTCTTGCGGCGATTGAATCGACGCGAGTACCTCAACACCATCGGCGACCTGTTCGCACTCAACATGGCGGCCTTTGACCCCACGACGAAGTTCCCACGCGATCAGACCGAGCACCAGATGGATAACCTCGGCGATGTCCTGCAGACCTCGGGATATCTGCTCGACCAGTATCTCGATGCGGCGGATGTGGTGGTTGAGAAGGTCTTCGCATTACAGAAGCCAGTGCCCGAACGGACCTGGCATTTCCGGGAGAATTTCCAAACTAAGACCAAGAAACTTCGGCCTCAGCGGGACTACGACAACCGCTATCTCAACGTCTACGAATGCATGGACACCGAGGTTCACGAAGGGGGCTACTCCACCATCAACGACTTCAAAGCTGGAGTACCAGTCGATGGTTATTACGAAGTCCAGGTGCTGGCCCACGCGATGCACCGAACCAACCCCTACAACCAAGCCATCTTTGGCATCGATCCGCGGGTGCCGTATCGCCTCGGGTTGATCCCGGGCGACCTCAAAGCGGGGCCGCTGGATTTGCCTCAAGCCCTCCAGCCCATTTTGGCGGAGGCGGTTATGGGGGATGGCGACCCCACCTGGCACACCATGAAAGTCTGGCTCGATGCGGGGCAGACACTGCGATTCGTGTTTCCGAATGGCCCAAAAAATTTCCGCAAATCCTGGTTCCAGCTAGCGGATTACCACAAGGATCGCTGGACCGGCTACGAAATCGGCAAGGATGGCCGACTCGGGATCGGTGATGCCCGAGAAGTTGCGGTCATCCACGGCAAGATGCCCCACATTCGCGTGCACGAAGTCAAGGTTCGCGGGCCACTCGCCGAGTCCTGGCCACCGGCATCGCAGCGAGCGGTTCTGGGTGCGAGTGCGTTCGATGCCAAGAAGATGCGTGAGCAGCTTCAATCCTTCGCGGACCGGGCTTACCGCCGACCTGCGACCAAAGACGAAATCGATCGACTGACCGCCATCGCGGACAAGTGCATCGCCAAAGGTCAATCGCCGCTCGAAGGCTACAAAGCCGCTCTCAAAGCCACCCTTTGCTCGCCCGCGTTTCTTTACCTCTCCCAAGACGTCGTGCCCAACGCGGACCCCAAAGCCCGGCCACGGTTGAACGGTTACGCCTTGGCCTCACGGCTCTCGTATTTCCTCTGGTCCACGATGCCCGATGCGGAGTTGATGCGACTGGCAAAAAGCAACGAACTCCTCAAACCCGAGGTGCTCACGGCTCAAGTCCGCCGGATGCTGCGAAGCCCGAAGTCGGAGGCTTTCGTTTCGGGCTTCCTGGATAGCTGGCTCAATCTCCGGAACCTCGGGGGGATGCCACCGGATCGCAAAGAGTTCGAAGTCTACTACTACAACGGCTTGGAGCACGCCTTCAAAGAAGAGACACGGCTCTTCATGCGCGATCTCATCGAGCGCGACGCGAGCATCGTCAACTTCCTGGACAGCAACTACAGCTTCGTCAACCAAGCCCTAGCGACGCACTACGGCCTGGGCGATCTTGGCGATCCGGCTCGTGGGCATGAGTTCCGCAAAGTGACGTTCAACAACCCCAACCGCGGCGGACTGCTTGGCATGGGGTCTGTGCTGACGGTCACCGCCAATGGCATCGAAACCTCTCCGGTCGTGCGTGGAGTGTTTGTCCTCGAAAACATCCTAGGCACGCCGCCACCACCGCCACCGGATGATGTGCCACCGATCGACCCCGATGTGCGTGGAGCCAAGTCCATCCGTCAACTGCTGAGCAAACATCGTGAATCGCCGAACTGCTACGGCTGCCATCGCAAGATTGACCCACCCGGCTTCGCCCTCGAAAACTTCGACCCCATCGGCGGCTGGCGAACCAAGTATGGCAAGACCCCAATCGATGCCAGTGGCGAGTTGCCAACCGGTGAGAAGTTCACCGATATCGCGGGCCTCAAGAAACTGCTCGTGCAACAGCGCAAAAAGCAGTTCGCCACGATGCTAACGGAGCGGTTGTTGACGTATGGCAGTGGTCGTCGCGTCGAGGCGTTGGATCAGCCGATCGTCGAGAAGCTCGTCGCGGGATTACCCGAGCGAAACCACGGCCTGCGATCTTTGATCGAAGCCGTGGTGGCAAGCGAGCTGTTTCTCAGAAGATAAACTGCAACCTCACATCTCTCCGAAATGGCCATCAGAAACGGGGTGGAGGACGATTTCGCTGCAGACTTACGACCACTGTTGTTCGTAGGAGCTAGTTGTCAGTAGGAAACTGTGGATGAGACGTAGTTTTGACCAAACGGTACTGACTGCCTAGAATTCCCCTAGGAGGTGCTCTATGCCCTGGGAAAAACAATTCGACCAACAGGAAGTCCTCGACAAAGCGAAACGAGCGTTCTGGGAGAACGGCTACGAAGGCACATCAATGGCTGAGCTTCTTGATGCGATGGGGATTCAAAAAGGCAGCTTCTACGCCACTTTTGGCAGTAAGCATGAAGTGTTTCTCGATGCTCTCCAGAGATTTATTGATGAGCGATTCGCAACGGCGGAGGCTTTGCCTCACGCGGATTCACCCCGGTCGGCACTCGAATCACACCTACGTCAAATAGCCGAAGATACTCTAGGTTGTGATGGAAAGAAAGGGTGTTTCGTTGCCAACGCTGCGGTCGAACTTGCTCCCAAAGATGCTGAAGTCCAATCACTGGTCGTGAAGATGTTCGAGAGGCACATCGGCCTCTATCGCCGAACGCTCGACGCGGCGGTGGCGAAAGGAGAGCTGCCCGAGTCTTTTGATTCGTTGCGGGTGGCTCGAGTCCTGTTAGCACTCATCCTCGGCATCCGCGTACTCGCTCGCACCGGGATGCCAGCGATCATGATTCACGCGATTCGCGATCAGGCCATCGACCTATTGAAATAATTTCGTTGTCTTGAAAGATCGCTCCGCCCAGTCTGTACCATTAGGTACAGATTGGCTCCTCTTTCGGAGCTTCTCGTCCTGTAGCTTCACTACGGGTACTTGACTCTATCACCCACAATTGAGAGATCTCATGTCTGCGTTGTTTCAAGTGTTTGATCTCAACGGTTTGACTTTGTCGAATCGGATCGTCCTGGCCCCTTTGACCCGCTCTCGGGCTGGCGTCGAGCGTTTGCCGAACAGCCTGATGGCCGAGTATTATGCCCAACGTGCCACGGCTGGGCTCATCGTCTCCGAGGCGACGGTGATTTCCGAGCGGGCAAATGGTTGGAACCAATCGCCCGGTATCTACAACGATGCCATGCAAGCGGGTTGGAAGCTGACAACCGACGCTGTTCACGCCGCCGGTGGCAAAATTTTCCTACAACTCTGGCACTGTGGGCGCGCCTCGCACAGCAGCTTCCACAACGGCGAACTCCCTCCAGCCCCCTCGGCCATCAAGATCAACGGCGATGCCATTCACACGCCGACCGGCAAGCAACCCTACGAGACCCCCCGAGCTTTGGAAGCGGCCGAGATCGCAGACATCGTGGCAGACTACCGTGATGCTGCTCGTCGCGCCCGCGAAGCAGGGTTTGATGGCGTCGAGATCCACGGGGCCAACGGCTACCTCATTGACACCTTCTTGCAGTCCAAGACGAACCACCGAACCGACGGATACGGCGGATCGGTGGAAAACCGCTACCGCTTCCTGAAAGAAGTGACTGAGGCTGTGCTGCAAGAGTGGCCCGCGAACCGTGTCGGCGTGCGGTTATCGCCCAACGGCCAGTTCAACGACATGGGCTCGCCCGACTATCGCGAGCAGTTCCTGTATGTTGCCGGTCAGTTGAACGGCTACGGGCTAGCCTATCTACATCTGATGGATGGCCTGGCATTCGGCTTCCACCAGCTCGGCGAGCCGATGACACTGGCAGACTTCCGTGCTGTGTTCCGTGGGCCGCTGATTGGCAACTGCGGATACACCAAGGAGACCGCTGAGGCCGCCATCGCGGCAGGTCATGCTGACTTCATCGCGTTCGGCCGGCCATTCATCAGCAACCCTGACCTGGTCGAACGCTTCCGCAACAACTGGCCGTTGAACCCAGACGCCGCGATGAGCGATTGGTACTCGCCAATTGGGCCGAAGGGCTACACGGACTTCCCAACGCACAAAGCGTAAGTTTGCTGTGAAGGTGGGGTATCCGGTTGGACCCCACTCACGGGAAGGGACAACATTTACGCCATGCTCGGCAGCACTTCCTGGAACAGGATGGCAAGCAACTGGGCGCCTTCCGGCCGGCTCCAATCCTGCGCCAGTTCCGCCATTAAGGTGTTGGTCGCCGTCAAGACCACTCCTTCCCGCTCCATCCGTCGACGTGACATCTCTTCAGAGAGGTCATAGGGAGATCCTGAAGCATCCATCACCGCTTGCACTTGATAGCCTTCACGGCAAGCGCTGATCGCAGGAAAAACCAGGCAGACATCCGTCGTGACACCCGCCATGATCAGATTGCGCCGCTGAGTCTTCTCAACGGCCACCTTGAATTTGTCGTCCATCCAAGCATTCACAATACCAGCACGCTGAACTCGGGCAGCGAATGCCTCGGGCAGAATGGCTTCTAGTTCAGGCATGAGTGGGCCTTGGGCATTCTTTTCCTGAGAACTCGTGAGCACCACGGGCATGCCGAGAATCTTTGCAGTCTTGGCCAGTGCTAACGTATTTCGTTTGGCGATGTCCAGCGGGATGTTTTTGATGAGCTTCATCGTCCCAACTTGGTGGTTGATCAGCAGAAGTACAGAGTTCGCGGGTGTGAATGTGCCTATCATCGAAGACCCTCGCAAATAGAGTTGTTCGTTCGCGCCGAGAGCGATACTCGACGACAGATCGCAATCCAGCGAATCCTGCAAGCTGCGATCTTGGTATTTCATAAACGTGATCAACTGTGGGTGTCGAATGAATTTTCTGGAAAATCTATCAAGCTAACAGCTACCTGTAGACTTCCCGAGTGAAACCACGGCCTGCGGTCTTTGATCGAATCGGTAGTGACAAGTGAGCTGTTTCTTCGAAGATAAAATGCAACCTCACCCCCAACCCCTCTCCGAAGCGGAGAGGGGAGCCAGAGTGTCTCAGTAACAGGCTGTTTCGGAAGGATTTGCTCCCTCTTCTCCGATGCGGAGAAGGGGGTTGGGGGGATGAGGTGGCCTCAATTGTCAACGTACCAAATCGGCCCGAGGACGAGTGATGCGAACTGTATTGATCATGATCGTGACCTTGCTCACGGGCATCGTCCAAGCGGCGGAACCGGGGCAAAAGCCGAATGTGCTCTTCATCATCTCGGATGATCTCAACTGCGATCTCGGCTGTTACGGGCACAAGGAAGTGCTCTCACCGAACCTGGATCGCTTGGCCAAGTCCGGGGTGCGTTTTGACCGGGCTTACGTGCAGTACCCCGTTTGCAACCCGAGCCGGACGTCGTTCCTGACGGGGCTGCGAGCCACGACGACGCAGATCATGGACAACAACACCCACTTCCGCAAACGGATGCCCGAGGTCATGGCCTTGCCACAACTGTTCCGTGAGAACGGTTACGAATCGGTGGGTCTGGGGAAGGTCTTCCATCGCGGCTTGTCGCCGGACGACGTGAAACAAGAGATGGACGATGTGAAGTCCTTCGATCGAGTCGCTTATGGCAAAGCCACGGCACTCGGTAACCAAGGTCAGGGCCGCAACCTCACCGGGGACAAACTTGCCTGGTGTCGCTGGCTCGCCGCTGACGGCACCGATTCCGACCAGCCCGATGGCCAACTGGCCGATGAAGCTGTGAAGTTGCTGGGGCAGAAGCGAGACAAACCCCTGTTCCTGGCTGTCGGGTTCTATCGGCCGCATGATCCGTTCGTGGTGCCGAAGAAGTATTTCGACCTCTACGACAGCACCAAACTCGCATTGCCCACCAGCCCAAATGGCTACAAGCTGCCCTATCCTCACTCCTTGGGCGGCGGAGCGTTTAAGACGGCCTTCGACCAGTTCACGGATCGGGAACGCCGGGAATTTCTGCATGCCTACTATGCCGGCGTGAGCTTCATGGATGCCCAAGTCGGCAAACTCCTCGATGCACTGCAAGCCCACAAACTCGATGACAACACCATCGTGGTATTCCTCGGTGATCATGGCTACGAACTGGGAGCACGCGACTGGTGGAACAAGAGCACGCTCTTCGAACGGAGTTGCCGGACGCCGCTGATCGTTTGCGATCCTGCCGCCAAGGGCAACGGCCAAAGCACGACGGCCATCACCGAGATGATTGACCTCTACCCGACGCTCGCCCACCGGGCCGGGTTGAAGAACATCCCCACGAACCTCGAGGGCACCGATTTCCGCACCGTCCTCAACGACCCCACGACCCAACACAAAGAAGTGGCCGTCACGGTGGTGCAACGAGGCAAGTTCCTGGGCCAATCCCTGCGGACGGATCGTTACCGCTACACCGAATGGGATGGCGGGGACAAGGGTACCGAACTCTACGACCATACCACCGACCCCAACGAGTGGACGAACCTCGCCACCGACCCGAAGTCAGCCGAGATCATGACCCAGCTCAAGAAGCAACTCCACGCGATCAGCCCACTGAAGTGAGGGCGACGGCTTCCAGCCGCTGCTTCATGTAGGGCTGCATGGTTCGTTTTTCGGCCACGTTTACTACGACAACCTCTGGCGGTCGGAAGATCGACTCGCTCGTAGCCGCAGCGCTAGCTTTCAGATGGCAGGGGCCGAACGAATCCTGCAATGCGGCTCACTCAATTTGAGACCGTACTTTGCCCCAACACTACCGTTCCAGAAAGCGACATTTGTAAATGAGGCCTAGATCGCAGGTTTGACCTAGGATTGTGGGTGCAGATACCTCAGTCAGCCCCCTTTGTGCGAGATCGTTTCACATGGGCCACTGAGCTTGGTCATTCGCTGGTGGAGGGCATTCTGTGGTGCGTTTTGAGGCCAATACGGTCGTCGTGGATGACTCCGATCCATCGTTCATCCTGGTTGGGTTCGCGGATGAAAAGGACGGCGTGTGCCGCGACTCCCTCCACTTCCAACGCTCGCACGAGTTCGATGCGCAGGATGTGGCTATGGGCATGGACTCTGTGTACGCAGAGCGCACTGGATGGGGCGGGTACGGCGGCGTGGAGCGGGTCGAGTTGTACCGCGACCGCGTGCGGGTGGTGATCGGCCGCCAGCTAGCTGTCTCCATGGCCACTCCTGAGTTCGACATCGGGATCTCCCTTCCGCCAGGCGAGTGGCAGCGTTTGCGGGACGGGCTGCGGGTAGTGTTCGCTGGGTTCGATTCACTGGTCGAGGCGCTGGGCGTCGTTCCAGAATGACACGGAATCTCTTTCTTCCAGCTTCTTGAAGCGTTCGGCGGAGGTTGAGTGACAATCACGCTGAGAGTACGGGAGGTTCTCGTCAACCCGAGGCCGTTCATCAAAGGGTACCGCCTCGCGGTCCAAGGCGTACTGCTCGTCTCGGACGATGAGTTCCGCATCTTCCACTCCGACGAAACTGGGTTGGACGAGGATGTATCGCTTCTGATCGACGACCCAATCGCAGCGGCCAAAGTCCGAGAAGAACTCCCCCAGCCGCTACCGGGTGGGTGGTGGTACTTCGGCATGGCTACGGTTGAGGCGTGGACCCGCCTCGACCCCGGCGGCTGGGTGCTCCACGAGGTGGTGTCGGTGTGGATGGACGAACTGGGCGACGGGCGTCCGGTGTGGGTCAAGGTTCGAACTCATCCGTGGGGCTGGGATAGTTTCTGGTAGCGAGCAAAGGCAGGCCGTTCCAGCCGAGTTGCGTCGTTGTGAAAGAGAGGTTGTGTGTGGCGGTGATAGCGAACCCGTTCCATGGCTGGCTAGCTGAGGTCGCGGCGGATCTGGTCGTGGTTCGCCCCGACGACATCATCGCCGAGGCTCTTGGCAACCTGTGGACGTTCAACCTCACGGCCGAGGAACGGGCGGTCGTAACTGTGGCCGACGTGGAGGAATTTATCTGGGCCATTGCGGCGGCTCGCGGGCGGTGGTTGACCGGGCTTCGCTCTAGGCCGATGCGGCTCTACTGCTGGCACGACGCCCAGGCTGGTCAACTCCGTTTCAGCCTCGTGTCGGATAACAGCGGGTTACTCCCCTTCGCTTGCGCGTTCGAGCCGGTGTCGGAACTCAGGGCGGTCGTCCGCGAGTTCCTCGGGCCGACTGCGGACGGTCCGCAAAGCCCACTACTTGTCTGGGTCGCTATGGTTCCGCCTGATGCCGC
Source organism: Fimbriiglobus sp. (assembly GCA_051659845.1). GTDB lineage: Bacteria > Planctomycetota > Planctomycetia > Gemmatales > Gemmataceae > Fimbriiglobus. Next base: position 139,568 of record JBOFPH010000068.1, read on the forward strand.
CTAGTTAACTACAAAACCTCATCATCTTTTCACTCAGAGCGGTCTGTGGGCTCGGTGGTGAATCCTGTCTTTAGCCGCTTCCTGGTACACTAAACCCATTCGAACGTCGAACCTACGAAGTGGAGAAAACCTGTGACCCGAATCATTGCCGTGTTGGCTCTCTCGGCGCTCTGCGTCGGTCCGATCGTCGCGGAAGAGAAGAAGCCGAACGTGCTGTTCATCATCTCCGATGACATGCGGCCGGACCTCGGTTGTTACGGCCATGCCCAGGTGAAGTCTCCGAATATCGATGCTCTCGCCAAGGCGGGTGTCCGCTTCGAGCGGGCGTATTGCCAGTATCCGCTCTGCTGCCCGAGCCGGACCTCCATGCTCACAGGCCAGTTGCCCACCACCACCGGGGTATTGCGGAACACCCAAGACTTCCGCAAGCTGAAACCCACAATCGTGACACTGCCCGAGCACTTCAAAGCCAACGGTTACACCACCCTGCGGGCCGGGAAGATCTTCCACGGCGGCATCGATGATGCCCAATCGTGGACGGAAGGCTCCGAGAAATCCGAGCGGGCGAAGCAGCCAAAAACCCCGGCTGGGACTCCCGCGCCGAAACCTCCCGCCCCACCGCAACCGGCCCGTGCCAACCCGGCCGACAAGATCGAAAAGCTCACGGGCGACGGCGAAGGCCACATCGACTTCAAGACCACCAACCAAGCGATTCAGTTCCTGGGGCAGAACAAGCACAAGCCGTTCTTCCTTGCCTGTGGGTTCCTGAAACCCCATAGCCCGCCGACGGCTCCCGAGAAGTATTTTGACCTTTACGACATCAACAAGATCAAGCTGCCATCCAGCTTCGCCGCTCAACCGACTTTGCCGGCGGGTTTCCCGAAGTTGTCGCTCCAGCCCAACGGCGACCTCTTCGTGAAACGCGACGCCACGGAAGCTGAGGCCCGTGAGATGATCCAGGCTTACTGGGCGAGCATCTCGTGGGTCGATTGGAACGTCGGTCGCGTGATTGCGGAGTTGGACAAACAGGGGCTGCGCGAGAACACCATCATCGTCTTCTGGGGCGACCACGGCTACCACCTTGGCGAGATGGGCAAGTGGGCCAAGTTTGGCTCGCTCTTCGAGATCGGCACCCGTGTGCCACTCATCGTCGTCGCCCCTGGCATGAAGGCCAACGGCCAGGCCGCAGCGGCGACCGTGCAATCGATGGACATCTACCCGACGCTCTGCGAACTCGCTGGCCTCAAGCTCCCCGCGGGTTTGGAAGGCCACAGCTTGAAGCCACTCTTGAACGACGCCAAAGCCAAGTGGGAGCACCCCGCCTTCAGCATCGCCGGGCAAGGCCCTGAGAACCTTGGCGTCGCTGTGCGAACCGACAAGTACCGCTACGCCGAGTGGACCAGTGGCAAGAACGGCGCCATCCTCTTTGACGTGATCGCGGACCCGAACGAAGAGAAGAACCTCGCCGACGACCCCAAGTTTGCCGAAGTCCGCAAGCAGCTCTCCAGCTTGGCCAAGACCGCAGCGAAGTGACGGCTACCCAGGATTCTTGGGACCAAGCAAAAAAGCCACGTTGGGAACAACGTGGCTTTTTGCATTCAGTCGACTTGGTCTTAACCGTTAGGCATGTGTCTTCTCGATCCCTTCGCCCCTTGCGGGAGAAGGTGGCTTTGTAAACTCCGTCAAGGGGTTTACAAAGACGGATGAGGGGTCAGCGCTCGAGCTTGAAAGAGAACCTTTTCTGGATGAAGCGTGTTACCCCTCATCCGTCCGATCCGGCTCTATCGAGCCTGGAT